>CAWGFJ010000016.1:0-246952 GCA_963821855.1 uncultured Prolixibacteraceae bacterium
TATACGTGTATATGCAATAAGATGATGCCCATGGGCGACTATTCGTGGATATAATTCGACAGCAAATTTATCAGAACCAGCTCCGCCTGGTAGAGGGGGAATAGTTCTGAACCCGCCAAAAGCAGCTATTCTTAAACTATTTTTATTTTTCAATTTAAATAACCTTGATAATAATTTTCGATATATTCCTTTAAAGAAACTTTCCAGTCGCGCATTTGATTAACTCCTCTGATATCAAGTTTTTTTGTTAGTAAACGTTCAGAGGCAGGGCGGGCGGCAAAGTAGATATCTTTAAAATAATCGGAGCTTACCGGTGTAATCTTAATTTCGTTTTCATTTCCCAGCAATTTTATGAGTTCCTGTGTTACTTCAAACCGGCTGGTTTGTCCGCCACAAACGCAATTGTACAAACCCCAGTATTCTTTATGTATCAGTTCTTTTACTGTTTTGGCAAAATCGTGGGTATAAGTCGGTGTTCCATCTTTATCATCAACAATGAAAAGTTCTTTTTTACCCTCTTTTAATTGCTGCATGAGCTTTTGGATGAATTTTTTGTCTTTTGAAGGCCCTGCACCCATCATCCAACCCGCACGGCAAACCAAATAACGCTCTGCATTTTCTATGACAAAACGTTCGCCCATATATTTAGATCTTGCATAAACTCCCAGTGGGTTGGGTAAATCCCAGTCATCATACAGTTCTTTCTCCCCATCGAAAATACCTGCTGTACTGATGTATAATATGGGAATATTCAGGCTATTGGCTATGTAAACAGCATTTTCAACAGAAAGGGTGTTGGTCAGATAAGTGTCATCAGCATTTTGTTCACAAAATTCAAGATCGGTATAAGCACCTAAGTGAAAAAGGTAATCAGGATTAAAATCTTCCACGTCTCTTTTATATGCTTCAAAATCCCGGAAGTCCAGAAAAGACAACCACTGTTCGTTTACGTCCTTATCTGTGCACTTGATTTCATACTCATCTTTAAATTGAGTGTAGAATGCCTCACCCAGCATTCCCCCACATCCTGCAATGTAAATCTTCTTTTTCATTTTATTGTATTTTCTATATTTAATAATTTTTGCAGGTACACCTGCAACAATTGAATTAGGTGGCACATCATTAGTCACAACAGCCCCAGCTCCAATTATACTTCCATGGCCAATTGTAACACCTCCTAATAGAGTTGCATTAGCTCCAATCCATACATTATCTTCAATTTTAACATTTAAGCGTGTTTCACCTTGTTCAACGATCGGTTTGTTTATATCTTTATAATTGTGGTTTTCAGAGAAAATTTTTACATAAGGACCACATATTACATAATTGCCGATATCGACACTGCCCCTGACTTGAATAAAACAGTTTTGAGCTATTCCAACATGATTTCCAATTGTAAGTCCTTCACCTAAATTTCTAATAACTCCGGTACATTCAATAATAGTATTTCTTAATATTGAAACATTATTACCAATTCGAACTCCATTTTTTGACAGAGCGACAATTTCAACATAATCACCTAAAGTAATTGTTTTACCAAAGCTTACTTTGTTTTTAAATCTAATCTTGCACCCTTTCCCAAGAAAAATTATCCCACGCGATTGTCTGAGAAATATGCGGAGGATCAGACCTCTTAATGCTTGAAAAAGCTTGTTAGATATTATGATAATCAGATTGCCAAGACTAATTCCTGAATCAACCCTATAGTCTTCCTTTCCTAATTTTCTAATAATTTTATCTACTAAGCTTTTCATTTATCGATTTATAAAAAAGGTTTATTAATGAAGTATAATGCTTTTCTTCCGAACAATATTCCTCTACCCATTCCCTAGTTTTCCGATCTTAAATCATTATAGTCATTTGAGGATATTTTTATCAATTTATAAAAAAGCTTAATTATGCTCGGAATACTTAAATCATCAAATAAAAAACCATTCTGCCCGTCATTTATTAATTCTTTTAAGCTGCCAATTTTATTGGCGATAACTGGCGTACCATAAACACAACTTTCAATCAACGAATTGGGCATATTATCATACCAACGTGAAGGAACGACAGAAAAATGGTAATTAGGCAAAAATACGTCAAGGTCACTCTTTGACAAAAAGCCCTTAAACCTAATTGCATCGTAATCTTTAAGATTATATCCATCTACTAATTTTTTACAATAGTCAGATGTGTCATTTCCAAATAAGTCAATGGTAATGGGATAGCCTGAATCTATTAATTGAATAATTGCTTCTAGTAGAATATCAATCCCTTTATCCTTGTCTATTCGACCAAAATAACAGAGTTTGATTTCTTTTTCTGGGTTATATTCGAAACTTACTCTATTGTTTTTCACTGCAGTATCAACAAAAGTTGGTATGTGTACGAATTTATTTGATTTAAAGCGCCTCACTTCCTTTAATTTTGTCAATGTAAAATAAGAAGGCGATACGATATAATCTATTCTGCTTTGAAATCTTCTTATTTGGTTATATTTTTGAATGAAGTAATAAATAAATGATTGAGTAAAACTATCGTGGACACACTTGTGAACTACACTGTTAATAGTATTCTTTAGACAGTCTTCACATACTTTACCATCACGATAAAGTATGTTTTTAGCACAAATCAAATTATAATCACTAACTCTCAGTATCACTGGTTTACCAACGTCGTGACATGCATCGAAAACAGATGTTGATAATTTATTATATTGAAGAACATATACTATATCAGGGTTCTCATCGATAATTAACTTTTTAAGATTAGTGTATACATTTTTATTGTAAAAGCTGTTAAATATAAATTTCAATTTATCATTAGTACTGGTACTCTTTAAAGCTTTATGAACATGAAATTCTTTAATATGTGGTTTTGGAAAGTACTTTGAATAAGTTGTTTGTATATTTTGCTGATAATCTAAAGAAAACGGGATAACTTCATGCCCTTTCTTCTCTAATAGTTTTATCGTATTAAAGAGATAGGTTTCTGGTCCGCTAACCTTATAAAATCTATAGTGAACCATTACTATCTTCATTTTATCTTCCATTTTTTGATTAGTTGTTTTCTTTCATCTTCAGAATAGAACAATCTAAAAATATCTGTTGAATATCGTTCTTCCAAATTTTGAGTTGACTCTGTATAACTTTCCTTTAACTGGTTGTATATTTCATTTAATCCTTTTCCTGTTCTCTCATTGAAATTGTATAACTCTAAATCTGATATCCCTAAAAATTCAAAAATTGCATCATTAAAAAATCTGCTTAAATGATCTGTCCTTATTAGTAAACTACTAAATTTGCTATTCGCAAATATGTGATATTTCGAGGATTCTTTCATTCTTACATTCTCTAAAGAATGATTTGTAAAGGGTAAAAAATCTTTGTCAAACCAAAAATATGCCAAATCTTTAATTGGCCTTTTCTTGATAACAGATATAATACTTTTAATTGATACATCTCCGTAATCCCTGTTATTCTTTATCTGAAAGTGATCTGATAATACACGACTAACAGGATCTCGATATAATGAGATTCGTGTAACCTTTTTATCAGGATTTCTTTTTAAATATTGTTTTACCTTATTAGCTAAAACTATATTCCGATCATTCCTGCCTTCCAGAAAAAAATCTGATAAAATATGAACGTGAAAAATTTTGTTAAAGGGGAATTCCTTCAGGAAAGTATAATACACAGAAGAAGAGCCTGTTCTGCCCATACTGTATATTAAGAATACGACATTCTTAAAAATCATATATCGCTTATAATACTTTCTGAAAAAAAACAAACCCCTTATCTTAAAATAAATCCTTATTAATACTCTTTTTATAATAGTAAATACATTGTACTGTTGAAATATATTTAGATAATTTTTTAGATTCATATTATGTTAATTTCATTGCTAATCACTGAGCGTTTTAATTTAATTTCAGTTTGCTTTTTTCAAATTCATTTACAAAAAGACTATTTTATCTATCTCAATAGCCGCCTATGTTATGGGTTGTTCTTTAACAAAAATCCAAAAAATGGGTGTTTTGCTGTTGGGAATTATTCACTAAAAGTATTACTTTCATAAAATTGTTTCCTTTATAAGATTTATAACAACTTCTTTTTCAGAACTTACAAAGTTTTCAAACAATTTATTCTGAATTTCTTGTTTTTGTTTTTGGAAATTACGCAATTGATTTAAGATATATTGTTCAAAGTTTTCATCACCTGAATTTACAATATTATCTATCATGCCAATTCTTTCCAAAAGATCACGTCCTTTGCTGTTTGAATTCTTATTAAATCTTTTATTTTCAATATATATAACAAGGCTTTTACTAAGCTTCAAAGCAAATATAGTTCGATGAAAACGATCTGTAATAATACAATCAAATTGATGATATAAATTTAGTTCATCGATTAAAAAATCAGTTTTTATAATTGATCCATCGAAGAAATTGAATACTTCGTAATGCTTCTCTTCTAAAAACCTAATTACTTTTGTTGCTAGATTTTTATCTACAATTCCAATGCCTATTTTCTTAACATGGTCTACTTTTTTATCTGAAATTTTTATTTGCATTTTTTTCTCAAAAGGATAAATAAGAGTGGGATCTATTACTTTAATTACCTTATCAATATCCAATTTTTGCATTAATTCAAATGTAGCTCGATCTCTTACAGTTATAAGACTAAATTTATTAAGCATTTTTTTTATTTCGTTCTTTCTCTCCAGATAGTAATTTTCATCGTTTAAAGGATCAACAGAGGCTGCATAAGAAATTTTCTTTCCTTTTATTTTTTCAGGCAAGAAGTAAATATTTGGGATTTGGTTTTTTAAATTTGAATTTTTAAACCATACAGTATCACTTCCTGTAATGACATAGTCAAATCCTTGTTTATTGATAAATTCGATTTGTTTATCTAAATCATTGCTATAGAACCGTTTTGTTCTTTCAAGATTTATACGGTTAAACCGACTTAGCCTGATATATTTAAGTAACTTATATATACTAAAATAAGGGAATCTTTTTTGAAAAAAAAGTAGTTCATGCAATTCTCGTTTTGTTGGTATAAGATCAATTATCTTGACTTCAGCTCCATCTATATTTTCTTTTAAAAAATGGTACAAACTAAAAGCCTGCATTATTGAACCTTGATTTGTAGTGTAATGAAAAGTTAATATTCCTAATTTTTTTATTCATTTTACTTATATAGAAATTAAAATCCCTTACGAATCAGCATCCGAAAGTATTTGTATAACCCTAGTTTCTCTAATGTCTCCAAAAACTTATGTTTACAAAAAACCACAATTTCAGTTTTCAAAGATCTATTTTGCAATAGATAACCTCCATCAAATTTTGGCAATAAATACCCCATTCTCTTATACAAATTCATTCGACTGTATTGGCGATATTTTTTTGAGGTAATATTGCTTTTTTGCGATTTAATTACCTCATCTGCTGATAGGTGTTCTAAATTTAATAGATTTTCACGCTCCATATCTTTAATAATCTGTGCTGTAAAAGCATTTCTGGTTAAAATCACTGACCAAGGATATTCGTCGCTTATATATTTTCCCAACCACGGTCCCCTAATGAGATATCAGCTAATTCCCCTGTTGCATCAACACATAAATGGCATCGTAATATTTTCGTATATCCACTATATCCTCCGTAATCTTTATAAGAAACCTTAAATTGATTATTGTTGTTATCTTTCATTAACATACTACCAGGATGACCTCCACCTCTAACGAAACCTGAAAAAAATAATTTTTTTATAATCGATTGAATGTCTGTTAGCAATTGATTGCATGAAATTGTAACTCTTAAAACCACCGCAAAAATTAGCTATGGTAATTACGATCTTTTCCCTAAAATCCGTATCAATTTTTTGAATGTTTCTTATTCCAGCAATTTGACACGGTGTTCCAAGATAAGCTATTTTCCCTTTAGTTCTCTTGATGGATTCGATGGTCTTTGAAACGTCCACCGGACAATATTTTGATCCTTGGCTCTAATAATTTCTCCCTCCCTGTTTTTTGTTAATACTGTTTTTGTTATCGGGCCATTTTCTGTATATTCAAATTTCGTTACAACTACATAATCAACTATTTTCTTATCAAGTAAATAGAACAATAACTCAGGAATAACACCGCCTGATGAAGCATTCTCCAAAGTTTAGCCAGAAGTTGAATGACCAGCAAATAAATGATTATAACGACCTATTTCAAGAGATTCAGTAGCTTCGGGATACAATTTTTTAGCATCTTGTATTATACTATAACCTTTTGCAGGACAAATTTCTTCCGCCAATGTAATACCCTCTCCTTTAAATTCTATCTTAGGTTGAAACAATCCTCTTTTAGAATTAAACTGCATATTAGACAATTAGTGTCATACATGCAAATACCACATCCCAGGCACAAATTTTCTTTATTATATTTTTTAAATCCATTGTGAATATTATACCTTTAATTTTTCACGTTTTATTTCTCTCTTTCTAAAATAATTTTTAAGTCCAAGATGTTCCAGAATAATTCGTATCAATTTTTTACTATAAAATAATAAAAATTGCAAAACATTATTTTTTTCTCCTTAAATAATGACTTTGTTTATAATAACAAATTCATAAGGAACTTCATAATTTTATGTATCAAGCTTTTATAACAGTTTTTGGTGATTTTTCCTCTATTTGTACTCTCGCCAAAAACCATCAAACTTCTTTTATTGCTGTAAAAATCATATGATGATGGTACGGATAAGTTGTCAACAATATAATCCATTTCTTTGGCTTTCAAAAGGCTTCGTGTGATATGTCCAAACATGTCCTTTAGGACTTTAACTCTTAAAAATTGATGAGTCCAAATCAATCTATAATTTTTTCGTCTATAATATGTTTGATTATATTCATTGGTTATTTTTCCGTGAGATAATCTAAATTTTGAGGAGACTTGCCTATCCAAATGAGACATGCATTTTACGGCTGCTATTTCTAGAATCTGTTATTGTTTGAATCCACTGATAAGTCTTTTGCATCTCTGCAAGGTTAATTTTTATCAAATACTTGTCATCAATACACCAATATACCCATTCTTCATCTGCTAAGTTATCTAATATGGTATCCATGGTATCCTTTAATACCAGAAGGAGATTTAACCAGCTCAACTTTATTTCCATATTTTTGTATAAAATGCTTTTTTACAGATTTCGATCCTGGTATGGAATTTTAAATATAAATGGATTATTTGGCCACAATTTTTGATATGTTAATATCATATGATCTGTAAAAATCATATACTTATCAAATGTTAATACGATTGCTTTCATTTCTATTTATCTTATTATCTAAACTTGCTTTTATAGCATTATCAAATTCTGTTGCCGTTTGCTCAAATAGCAAGGTTTGTTGAAAATTTATAATATTCTCATAGTAACTTAATAGCACCCCTTTTAATTGCTTTATTTATAGCATCGACAAGGGAATCCGTTTCTTCCGGATTATACAATATCCCTAAACCATATTTTTCAACATAATATTTGTAGGGATCATAGTTGGGGGCAATTACAGGACGCAGATTAATAAATGCTTCCATTAACGTACCATTGGTCACAGAAGAAGGCTGCTTTTTATCACATAATAAAAGGAAATGGCATTTTTCCAAATGATCTATGGAACTCTTTTTCACTCAGGTAACGATTAATACGTATAATATTTATTATTTTTTTGAATTAGTGTATTTAATTTTTTCTCGTATTGTACATGAGTGTTTTTTCCACATATGTAATATTCAATATCAGTATTATCTGACTTTTTTCAAAGCATCAATCCCCAATTCGATTCTTTTATCAATTCGAATCAGTCCGATCGACAATAGCCGGAAGGATTTTGAAAGCCGATCGAAATTAGCATCCGTGATTTTATCAATGGTCCTTTCCGGCTTAATAATTAACCTGTTAGCTTGTATTCCAAGTTTCTCAAATTCAGATTTGATGATTTCATTTGATAATAATAGCTTTAGCGTATTTCTTTTTAGAAACTTATGTTTGAAATAAAAACTCTTGCTCCCCGCTACTGGATTTTTAACGAAATTGGCAAAAGGTTTGCTTAAATGAAAACTTCTCAGGCCCCAAAAGTAAAAGTTTACATTATCCCATTTCCGATTAAATAAAACAGTGGAACAGAACAGGTTTAGTGAACCACAGTAGTAGTTGTCAGCAAGACCTTTAATCTGTGATAAAAAATAAAGCATGTATTTGCGCTGAATCCTGTAGTATTGAATTAAACTATATAATGAATGTATTTTATTTTTTGGTTGATGAGTCCAGGTTCTTTGAGGCCTGGGAAATTTGTTTTTTATATCAATAATCTCGACATCCGTATTTTTAAAATATTCTTTCTCATCTGCATAATTTGCAACAGCAACCTTGTAGCCACATTTTTTTAGTAGTAAAGCCAATGAATGTATATCCTTATAATGATTGATTGCACCAATGTAGTTTTCAAATAAGATAAAGTCATATTTTTTGGAACTCATTGCTGTAGGTTATTAATAAAAATAAGTTTTCAGTCGTTAATGCGTTATCAGGTATCGATATAAGTATAATACTATTTAGCGGACATTTGAAATCACTTGTATAGTTTCATGTTTAAGGATCAAAAAATTAGGTTCAAACAAACATTGCCGTTTAATTTAATTGATTTTGGAATTAAATTTCTAGTCTTCTCAGGAGGCAATTCCGAAGCCTCAATTTGAGAATTTGCTCCACATTTTTTTACAACTTATTTTCACTGACAAAGCTGCTTATCAGAAACTTTATATACCTTCGAAAATAACCCTTGCTTTATTGTAAACCCCACTTAGAATCTGAAATTAACTTTTTGTCGGTAAATAAGTAAAACATTACTGTTGACAAAAAAAATGGTACCAATGTAAAATCATAGCTAATCGAGATAGATATAAATACCAACATAAATATTATCCCACCTTTCAGATTGTAAAAACTTATAATGTATTTTGAAGATTTATACAATAAGAAATAAAATAATCCACCCATAATTAAGCCAAAACGGGCAATGACTTTAAAAACTCCATTTGACAATCCAATTTTTTGATATATATTTTTATACACGTACGAGTTCTCGTCACTTAATCCATATCCTAGTATTGGATGCATTAATTATATTTAAAAATTCAAAAGCCAGTCCATTAAAGCGTTGTGGAACATAAGTTCCATCAGATTGCCTGTTTTCAATATCATTTAAAGATTTTGATCTTTGAGCTTCAATGTTTAGTAATGTGTTTATCCTTTCACCAACAAATGGGAGATCATACATTGTTAACTAGTAGTGGAATAATCAAGATTAAATAGAAAATTTTAGATACACTTTTTTGATTTATCAAGAAAAATAATAACAATATTGAAAATGTAACATAGCCGGTTGTTGATTGTGTTGTTACAAGTGCAATTAATAATATCCAAAAACTGATATTTCTTCTAAATTGAAACCGGGTTCTGGCCATGTTAAAAAAAAGAGCGATTACTACCATTGTTGCATATCTTCCGGGCTCCCATGAAAATCCTGAATTTCTCGTTAATCCCCAATATCTCCCTGTCTTGCATACACATTATAATCTGTCAATGAAAATATTATAATATTTCCTCGAAGTATACCTCCTTCTGAATGAGGTATTTTTATGGCATCAATAAAATGAGCCATAATATTGGGGGTAATTATCATTGCTAACCACCCAATTATTGCAATTAAACTTAACTGGGTGACTATTCTTTCATAAAGAAAAAACATTTTAAAATGAAATACTTTTATAATAATATAAGCGATAAAAATGGCATAATAAATAAAAAATGCATAAGAAGCATTAAAATATGAGGTTTTGATGAACTGTAAAAGTTGCCATAGCGTAATAACAATAATTATTAAAAGAAATGAGGTATCGTTAAAAGAGACCGGATTCCTTATTAATAAAATTATTGTCATAATGATAGGAATAATAAAACCAACAGGTTGACCGGTATAATAAACCATGTTTTTAGTAAAAGGAGAGGCCATCCCTGCATAAATTACTATCATAAAAAAATACAGGTATTCAAACCAGGGAACTTTTAAATTTCTTTGACTCATTAATTTGCTTTAAAGAATTAATTCAAGCTGTCAGTGTCATATCATGTGTTAAAAAACCGATAAAGTTTTTTAACATTATACAGGAACCTTTCATTGTATTAATTACCAGTTTATTATTGAGGCTTTCCGGTTGCGATTATCTCCCTAAGATTCTGATTTTTTCTTTGATTTATTCAATCGTTAAAAATAGGCTGCAATTTAATTTCTCGGCCAATAAAATAATAGATATATAATACTTTTAAAAAATTTAGCTTTGTAGGATTGTTTTATATTTTTTAATATTTCCCCCGGAGCTTTCATTTTATCATATTTGCATGCATAAACCAACTTATTAAGCATAATTTCTTTTTTGCGTTTTTGATAGCCCGGATAGTCTTTAAAATATTTGATTGATTGTAACTGAGAATCAAATAATCTTAATTGAATCTATTCCCAGAGTTTGTGTCATGTCGCCTGTAATTTACCAAATATTTATCAATATATTTACTTCATACTTGTACGATATTTTCATCATCAATAAATAATCTTCAACCCAAATGTTTTCATCACATAATCCCACTTCAAAAAGAACTGATTTTCTAAACATAAAAGATGGGCCATTCGGGAAAAATCTTCAAAAAGAAAATATCATCAAAAATATTTCCGCCTTTATAATTTGTATTATCCACTTTTTTTATAAATTCCGACTTTGAGTTTATTAAATTAGAGTTCGTAAAACAAACTGCACAATTAGGATTTTTAAATTCAGGAACCAGTAGTGGAAATATATTGTTTCTCCATGGTATCATCCCCTGCAATTGGTTTTATAAATTCTCCTTTTGACGCTTTAATCCCCCGGTTAAGATTTGCCGGAATACCAGTATTTTTTTCAGATGTTACCAACTGCGATCGTACAAAGCGCGCCTTATTTTTATTCAGCCATTTTTGGCAAATTGCTACGGTATCGTCGGTAGAATAATCGTCTGTTACAATTAACTCAATATTTTGATAAGTCTGTGATTTTGCACTTTCCAGGGTTTCCAATACATATTTTGCAGAATTATAAGTCACTACAACGATAGATATTAGTGGTTCCTGATTCATAATGTTGAAAATTAACATATTCTCTAATGCGATTTAAAAAATTCTGTAAAAAGTAGTAAAAATTGTGGTAAATTTAAAAATTTATTTTCCTTTTTAGCATTCATAATAAATCGTGTGTTGTCGAACTTCGCTACGTCGTGGGCTATATTTTATTCCTATCAAATTGAATGAATTTGTGAATTTAAGTCACAATTCAGATTGGTTTGTTAAGTTTTTATCTCCCTCAATATAATCAATTGAATTTTCTGTTATGCTTATAATTATTCAATAGGTTCAATAAACCAAGTCGTTTATTCAATTCTACTAAAGAATACCAGCCTGATAGCAAGATTAATATTACGCCAACAACATACACCAAAGGTTGATTTAATAACTTTATAGTAAAAAAGCCTGCTAATGCCAAGCTAAACTGAATCGAAAAAATAGTCAAAAACGTTGGATCAAAGGTAAATTCGAATTTTATTTTACATAGTACAAATACGTGAACTGCATATATGAGAAAGGAAACTGCAAAGGAAATACCTAATCCCGTTAAACCCCAAAAATGATAACCAAGTAAATTGAAACTTAACAGGTAAAAACTGGCTATCATTTCATTCCAAAAAAAAAGTTTACTAGCGCCTTTTGCTAAAAGGATGAAAGCCACAGACCAACTTGCTGCCTTAAAAAACATTCCCAGTGCAGCCCAATAAATCATAGAATTTACCTCAATAAATCTTTTTGAGTAAAGTATAATAACTACCCAATTAATGAAAATTAAAAAAATATCAGAATAGGAGCCATAATTAATATTGCAATCTCAGCCTGCTGGTTAATCGTTTTTCTGCATAGTTCATTATCATGTGCAACAGCCGAAAGCCTGGGATAATAATCAGTTGACATAGCTTTAAATATTAAACCTACATACGTGTTAATTATGGCAAATCCGGCATTATATAATCCTACTTGTTCTACGCCACCAGTACGGCCAATAAAAATTCGAACTACATAGGAAGCACCAACTGATAATAGTCCGCTTAAACTTATCATGAAACCCATGTTTAACATGTTTCTGCTTTCGGAAAATGTTTCAGTTAGCGATATCTTTGTTCTGTTAAGTTTTACTTTACCGGAGTAAAACCAGGACATCAGCAATGATAATATTGCTGTACCAATAATACTGGGTACGATACCATCAACCCCAAAAAAATAATACAAAGGAACGGAGACAAACAGGCCCAAAAAGCTACCGAAAAGGTTTGCTTTTGCCAGATATTTTAATTTTCTCAATCCTTGAAGGACTACTAATTGACCACTACTCAATTGATTAAATAGCAATGTCATTGCAAGCCATAGAAACGCTAATGTGTAGTCCTTATTTCCGAAGGTTAGCTGACTAAGCCAGGGGGAAAGTATTGCCGTAATTAAAAGCCCAAGAATACCTGTAATCCAAACCATTTTTCGGATTACTGTAGCCACAAACTCAATACGTTTTTCATCATTTGCACCGTAAGCCGCAGCAATATCCTTTACAGCACTGGTTCCCAATCCAAAATTAGTCAAGCTGCTGATAAGATCCTGTGGTCGAATTTAAAAGTCCCATTATTCCCATTCCCATCGGTCCAAGTAATATTGCTACAAACTTTGATCTGGATTACAGATATAACAATATTGAAACATCTGTACTCCGCCAAACAATGAAGTAGCTTTTACTATTTGCCGATATGACGATTGTTGTTCAGACATAAATCGATTTCACACACAAATAATATTATACCGGGTAATTATTCAGAATATTACAAACTTCAATCCACCTCACTTTGTTCCATCACCGAACTGATAGGCAAACTTAATACCTCGGTGTGTATTTTTTCTGTTATAGGATAACTTGAGCTATTCCATTCTTTATATGCCAATTGTTTATGTGGTGGTATCGGGTAATGGATAAGCGTTTGCACCCCGTTTTCCTTTAAGTATTCCTGCAATCTTTCCCGTTGATTTGCCCGAATTATAAACAGATGCCAGACATGGCTTTCCTCATTCTGAACGGTTGGCAAAGTTATATTTGGATTGGAAATATGCTCCAAATAGAATTGAGCCACCTCCCTTCTGGCTTCAATTTCCCGTTCGAGGTGTTTCAGTTTGACCAAAAGGAAAGCAGCCTGAATCTCGTCCATACGGGAATTTAGCCCCTGGTATTTATGCTCATATTTTATAACCGAGCCATAATTCCCTAATGCCCTGACGATTGATGCCAATTCAGGATCATTTGTAGTCACTGCCCCGGCATCGCCCAAAGCTCCCAGGTTTTTCCCGGGATAAAAACTGAAACCAGCGGCATCGCCCAACGATCCCACTTTCTGGTCGTTGTATTTGGCACCATGAGCTTGCGCACAATCTTCAATTAATTTCAGGTTATATTGTTCACAAAGCGATTTGATTCTGAGACAAAATGCATTTTGTCCATAAAGATGGACAATTAAAATGGCTTTTGTTCTTGGCGTAATTTTATCTTCGATCCGTTTCGGGTCAATGTTATAAGTTTCAAGATCAGGTTCCACTAAAACAGGTTTTAAACGGTTTTCGCTGATGGCTAAAATGGTAGCAATAAAGGTATTGGCCGGGACAATCACTTCATCGTCTTCATTTATTACCCCCAATTCCATATAAGCTTTTAAAATTAGTCTCAAGGCATCCAATCCATTAGCAACACCAATACAATGTTGTACACCACAATATTCAGCAAATCTTTTTTCAAATTCAGCTACTTCATCGCCTAACAAATACCAGCCTGAATCAATAACCCGTTCAGCGGCTTTTTTTAATTCCTGTTGATATTGAGCATTGATTTTTTGCAAATCAAGAAATTTGATCATATGCTGAACTTAAAACTATTTAATAGACTTTACTATTATAACCATATCCCATTTGTTCGCTTACCAGTTTGTTGTCATTTAAAATGATATTACATTGTTAATATTTTTGTTTTTTAGTTCACCTAATACTAATCTGAGCAATTTCTTTTTGGTTACATTATAACGGGTGACTATCAAATTCAAATCGGCATATTGTATCACTGTAAGTGCATCTGAAACCTGAGCCAATGGAGGAGTATCAATAATAATGTATTCATAATTCTTTTTAAGAAAATCAAAAAGATTCGTCATTATTTCTTTTTCCATTAATTCCAATGGATTTGGAGGAACGGGGCCTGAATTGATAAAGTCGAGATTTTTAATATCTGACTTTTGAATTATTTCTTCAAGTGAGATTTCTCCGGATAAATATAAACTTAGTCCATTTGTATTATCCGCATTTTTAATAATTGAGTGTGAGTTGCGAAGATCGAAATTTAATCAAAATGGTTTTTT
The DNA here is from genome assembly GCA_963821855.1 of uncultured Prolixibacteraceae bacterium. Classification (GTDB taxonomy): domain Bacteria; phylum Bacteroidota; class Bacteroidia; order Bacteroidales; family Prolixibacteraceae; genus Draconibacterium. The sequence goes on from CAWGFJ010000016.1 coordinate 14,555, forward strand.
TCCCTATTTGTGCATAGGCAGCCGCAATATTTAAGGCGTTAAAAGTTTTTCCTTCTCCCGATATACAGGAACTTACCAATATGGTTTTATTGGATTTTTCCCTTCATCGCAAAATTCAGATTGGTTCGCAATGTTCGAAAGGTTTCTGCTGTTTTGTCATCGTGGCAGAGCAATAAATACATTTTTTTCTTTACGGTTATTGTAATGAAATACTTTGCCCAGAATGGTTGCATTGGTAATATTTTCAATATCTTCCTGTGTGGTGATAGTTGTTTTAAAGATCATTTTAAGCAATAAAATGCCAAATGGTATAGCAAATCCCAAAAACAATGCAATAATATAATTTAATCATTTTATTGGTGAAACAGGTGAAAGTCCCACCATATGCGCAGGTTCAATAATTAGTATTGTCGGGTAAATTGGATGCTTTGGTAATTTTGGCTTCTGCTTGTTTTTCAAGCAAATAGTTGTAGATGGCATCATTCAGATTATAATTTCGTTCAATTCCGCCCATTTGCATTTGTGTTTCGGGTAGTTTACTTATCTCATTTTCTAATTTGTGCAATCCGATTTTGCATTTCGTTAATGGAAATTTCATTGCTGCGTGCGGCTGCTGCAATATTTTCTGAAACCGTATTTTTTAGATTTTTTATTTGAATATTAAGACGATTTACAATGGGATTGCGCTCCTGATTATTTTTAATCAGATTGGCCCTTTGTGATTGTGCAGTAGAAAGTTCCTCAATTAAGATTATTTAACAAAGGATCCTGAACTCCCATTGATGTCGGTGCAATAATTTGTGTTTCATCTGAATTGTTTGAATTATATTCTTTAACGTAATCGTAATAACGTTTTTGAGTCATCAGTTCTGCCAATTGATTTTGAAGATCCAATTGTTGTTCTGATAGTCTGGTGGCCTGTTCATCGACATTCATTGCCTTGTTTGCGGATTTAAATTTTTGAAGGTTATCTTCGGTTGAATTTAGCGATGTTGATACTTCATCCAATTGTTTTCAATATAATCGATGGTAATATTAGCAAGGTGATTTTTTTGCTCAAGTTTAGATTCCGAATAAACATGAATTAATTCGTTGATCACATCTTTGCCTTGCTGCACAGAGGAGGTTTCCAAACTGATTTCGATTACTGTTGCCAATTGATCCGGAATGTTAAAATTCAAGTTGCATTTTTATAATAGTTTGTAAGTCCTCCAATTGTTGTCAAGTTTAAAGGCAAAATTTCTTGTCTTCAAGCATCAATAAGCTATCTTCGTCATTAATTGTAATTAGTAATTTGAAATCAGCTGTTTCCAATATTTCACCAATATTTCCCTTTAAATTTAATTCCAAATCTTCTCTTTCGCCAAGCTTTTGGTTTGTATTAATAATTAAATACAGTTGCATCTTGTTTTTCTACCTTTAACAGATAACTCCCATCTGAATTAAAACTAATATCGAAAGTTGTACCAATCAATTGCGGATGTTCTTTAAAAATAAATACTTTAAAAGGAGTCCACTCATAAGCATTATACATCATGTAATCAATATATTCATAATAAGAAACTTCCAAATCAAGATTTTTTACTGTTTGTTCAATCAATGGAAAGGATTTAATAATCGTTAATTCGTTTTGAAGGTTTTGAGTAGTATTAAGTAGATCGTTATTGATAAAATCTGGTTCCACTACTCCGTCTGATTACTTCTTGAATCTTCTTTTATTAATAATGTTGAAGACACATAATAGGTTGGAATTGTATATCTGTTAAAAACATATGCAACTCCCAATGCTAAAATTACACAAGGAATTATTATCCAGATGTTCTTAAAAATTGATTTAGCGATTTTAGAATCGTAATATTAGTTTGTTCCGGGAAAGAGTCGTGGTTCATCATAGTAATATTCTAAATAGAAGTTATTTTTATTTTCCAAAGACAGTATATAACAAGACAGCTGTTGAAATAGATGACAATAGAATCTGCCAAGGAAACTGACTCAATCCCCAGAATCTTTTACTCATTGGTTTAACATAAATAATATCGTTAGGGCGGATGTAATAATATTCATTGGACATAATAGTAGCAGATGTCAAATCAATGTTTATTCGTAAATTCTTTCCGTTTTCGTTGCGTGCCAAAATTACATCATTACGGTTTCCATAAATAGTAATATCTCCTGCCAGGCTAAGTGCATCAAATATGGTAAGTTTTTCCTGTGAATATGAATAATGACCAGGATTCTTAACTTCGCCCAGAACAGAGACAAAGCGGTTTACCAATTTTACTTTAACTTGTGGAAAGCTTAATATTTGGTCAAGTGAATCCTGCAGCATGGTAATGACTTCGGGAATAGTTTTGCTTTCGACATGAATACTACCGAGCACGGGTAATTGAATATATCCCGATTTATCAACCATGTATGACGATAGAGAAGCGCTAAAAGGCGTTGTATAACCGCTAATTTGCGGGCTTATTTGTTGAAATACATTCGTAGAGGGGTCATCAAGACTTTTAATGTCAATATTTAATTCATCATTAATTTGCAATTTATAATCGGGAATTTCAGCTTCTCGAAAAAATGTCGTGGTTTCGTTGTTCCTATCGCGAAGGTATTCCAAATCGCGTTGAGTGACACATGAAGAAAAAAGAATTGCAATAACTAACGTATATATATTATTTATTTGAAATATTCCATTTCGTTTAAAAAAATTATAAGACCTGTATGTTCTCATTCTTTGTTTGTATTGTTGGATGAAACTTTTCATTTTTTCTATCTTACTTTTGAATTAAGGTTTGTTTACCGCTGTACCCATTAATTAGCAATATAGGAAACTACTCCTTGCAAAGAGGGCTGAGTTTTGTTCACCATTCGTCTCAAAAAACTAAAGTTGTTTATTATACTCATATCCTCATTGGATTTATTATGTAGTTCACTATTAGATATTAAGGTTAAGCACCAGTGTGACTTTATTTCGATTTTTATAAAATGTGTCTTTATCCAAACTGAAATAATAATCTAATTTATCTTCTTTTATACATTTTGGTCGGAAAAGGCGTGCAAAATATAATACACCAGTATTTTTTTTACGAATATCAAACAGACATTTACTATATCCTAATTTATTAAATCCAAAGTCAACTATATGTAGCCATGCTTTAATCGCAATATTTTCTTTGTTGCCGGGCAAACACAGCCAGCTACCAACTGTAAAAGAATCTTCAACAAGATTATATAAACGAACTGTTCCCCATGGTTTATTGTCTAAATCCTCAAAAATGAAATAGAATTCTTTTTTATTGGATTCCCTCTTTTTATATTCTTCTATCCAATTCATTTGATCATTGATGTTGGGTGAAGTATAGGAGATGTTTTGTCCTAGTTTGGAATCAGTTCTTAAATCAAGGACAAATTTAGAATCAGATTTTTCAACCAATCTCATTTTTACACCATCTGCAGTTATAACCATACTAAAACTTTCTTTCTTGTTATTATATTGCCATTCGTGTTACTTGCCCATTCTTTTTTGATATCAATCCAGAATTTAGGAATTAATCATTATCATTTACATGGCTGGTATTTTTGAGACGATTTCCAATCCAGCTCCAACCATTGCCTAACGACTCGTCTTTTCCCAGCGAGGATTATAGTATTTCTTTTGATGGAAGGCCCTCATTAATAATAATTTTAATCAGAGGTATTTGCTTTTTGAATGAAGGAAAAGCTCATCTTTAAATATAATATTAGATTCAACAAATATATTATTCTCTAATGTTACAACAACACTGCTTTTATAGTTATAATATTCCAAATTTAACGTTATTCAATAAGAATAGGGCATTTATATGACAGTTATTCTCAATTACTGAAGAACGAAAAACAATACAGAATTGCCAAACACAATGTTCTTGAATGTCAGAATTAGAGTATATTATTTAATGCTTTTTTTTAATGATTTCAATTCAATAAATTCATTATAATCTCTGATATAATCTGCTGCATCGTATTTATGAGAAGTCAAAACCAAACATATTGCGCCTGAAGAAAATTCAGAAAGCTCTCTCCATAGACCGGGTACCAGGAGTAGTCCATGATTTGGCCGATTTAATCTAACTACTTTTTTATTAACACCATCATCAAGCATAACATCAAAACTACCGCTTGCAGCCACAATTAATTGATACAATTGTCTATGGGCATGACCTCCCCTGCTCTCGCCACCGGGAACATCATAAAGGTAATAAATTCGTTTAAGGGGAAAAGGTATATTATGATTCGACTCAACAACAGTAATATTACCTGAGTAATTACCTATTTTATTCAATACCACTATATGACAGTCATAAATTGTTGATGATTTCATTTTTGTTTGATTAAAATTTTTACTCATTGTAATTCGTTTCAAAATACAAAGAAGAGCTTAATACCAAAATTAGCGAATTGGTAGAGAAGTTCTCCATTTGACGTTTAATACCTGATGGGATATATAATCCATAATAAGACCGGTTAAGAGAATAATGTTTTCCGGTTGTTTCCATCATCGACAACTACATCCAAACTTCCGGAGAGAGCAACAATCAATTCATTTTGTTGTTTTTGTGAACTGCCTCCCGGAATTTTACCATTTCGCAAATCATAAATCCAATAAGTACTTTTTATTTCAAATGGAAAATGTTCTTTTTCTTCGATAAAAGAGAGATTTCCCCGGGGATCTTGAATTCTAGGTAAATCAATAATTTTACAATCTTCAGTTGTATTCATGATTTCTAGTTTAAATAAATAATCATCAAATAAATTTCATTTAACATTTCGCGATAAACCATCATTGCCAGACAGTTAAAAATAATCTATCTTTCTCCAGACAGATAAAAAGCACAATCAAGTCTATCTAAAAAAATATAAAGCCTGATGTGTTCGGAACGTTCCTCTTTAACCGATTTTAATTAAATCCTGCATTGATGGATTATTTTTTTAAAACTCCTCTTTCGGGCAATTGGATTTCAAAAGCATCATTCTCCCACACTTTATGATAGTTATTGTTTTTTATGAATTGGCTCATTATGGAATCGCGACTGGCACTTCCATTCATCCTTTTATATTCCAGACCCTTGTTTTGTGGCCAATTAGTGGCTAATGTACTTAATTTTTGAGATATAATTACAGGTAAGTCTGTTGATTTTGATTTAGCAATTTCTAATTCGTGCTGAAATGCCTGAGGGAAATAGTATCCTGGCCATGGGTTGCGCATATATGGCCTGGTCTCAGTTATAAAATGAACCATTGGAATACAATCATAGGCTAAGATAACATCATTTTCTTTAATATATTTTTTTGATTCTGCCAAAAGTTCATTAATAACAGTGGCTCTTTCTTTAGTTGTGTAAATGGCTTTAACAAATTTGTTATCAACCTGGTAGAGCATTTCACTACGATTACTCAAATCAAAGTATGGGTAGAAATAAGAATAATAAAGGCCGGTTATCACACAGAACAAAATGAAATAATAAAAAGTTTTTTTTATTGCTAAATTCGATAATTTTAATTGTGTGATTATATTTTCGCTCTGATTACCGGATAGAAGCATCTTACCGCGAAAAAAATTAATCCGTCCAAAGAAATCAATTGCAATAGGGAAGATGATCCAATAACAGTATCTTCCAGATATGAGTGGACCACCTTCACTGCCAAAGAGGGCAAAAAGAATTATCAAGCATCCAAGAACAACTAATAATTTTAATTCTTTACCTGTGTTTGTAATTAAAATAAAAAGTGCTGAAAGCAGACTCATACCGATAAACTGCATTTGCATATCACGATATGATAATTTTCCTTTTAATAGAAGAAATAAATAGGCCAGAAATGCAAAAAATAACAAGCCAGATATTGCGTATTTTCGCGTAAGCAACTTTTGGCTATAAGTTAAATTTCTAATTATGTGGAAAATTAAGATAAGATTTATTGATACAGACGCAAATACAATTGACTTTGAAAAAGAGTAAAAAGATAATTTGGCAAGTTTAAAGATGTTATTTTGACCATTATCGTTTAATCCCATACCAAAAACTATTTTCAAGTTTTCCATGAAAATTTCCAGGTGTCCGATCCATTTCATTATCAAAATAATAACTATTGTCATGAGCGAAAATCCGAGAAAGAAGATAAATGCCTGTTTTATTTGATTGGAGATTCTTGATCGGGTAATATAGCCGTAATAGAAAATTGAAATTGCAAATATTAACCCGATTAAGCTGGGTGTTCGTGTGAACATCGCCAAACTGATAATTGATCCACTGAGTGAAATAAGATATAAATTGCTGTTTTTTAATCCGTTAAAAATTAATATGGCTGACGAGACAAAGAACATGACCGATAGATTATTATAATACATTTCTTTTGGGTCATTGCTCAAAAACAGTATAATTATAATCAATCCGATCCGTAAATTAAATATAGAGAGATATTTTTTAAGAGGATAGTAAGCAATAATAAGTGTTGCGGTAGTTACTATTACACCTAATAATCGTAAACCCCATAAACCCAAATCCTTAAAAATATAATAGTAAACTCCGCCTAAAATTCCGGAAAACCAATACATAAAATTAAAAGCAACCGATTCAGGATCATTAAATATCTGTTGGTAAAAAGTTGAATAAAAGCCTTCATCTGCGAAATCCAATCCCTGAAACGTAAACAGGATCTGATATATTACAATAAGAATAAAGAAAGCCGTATCGCTTACAGTAGTAAGTCTCTTTTGTAGATAACCCGAGGTCATAAAACGCTATTATTTCTATTAGTTAGAATTTTTCTTTACACCAAAATTTAAGGCTGTGCCCAAATGAAATAGTTCTTCGAAATATCTTTTGCTTTGAAGAGATAGAAAACCTAAAGATAAAAATTGTATGGCGGCCAGAAAGTGTAATTCCGCCTATCAAAAACGACTGTGGATTTTTTACAAATTGTATTAGCTAAACTAACTGAAAAAGGAACATGCCGAATCACCGGCAGTCAGGCACGCGTTTAGATCTTCGAAAGTATCAAAAAGTAGCCATATTAGTTCATACATTGAAAGAAGAAACAGAAAAGCACTCCGATTCCAATAAAGAATAAATATGGACGAAAAATGAACCCTGACATTATTCCTGAAAAGAAACCTCTGATTACACGAATACTCGAACTTCTGTCTTTTGCAAATGCTTATTTTGTTCCGTCCAGTCAAGAGGAGCAGGAATCTCCACAATTCTTGCTCTAAGAATCATTGCTTTATACATAATCTCGGGATTAATTTCATAGTCCCGTGGTTTTCAAATTAACCGTCTTAATAAACTCGGCTCTATATGCTCTCACCATACCCGTGAACGTGTAATATTTATCCTGGGCAGCTAATCTCATAAATCTGTTAACAATTTTACTCATAGCTTCCCTGAAAAAAGGAACTGCAGTAACTTTTCCTCCCTTCATATATGGCGACGCAACAACAACATCTGATGTAGTTTCAATTAGTTTATCAACCATGAGATCAATGTGCTCAACGGCATAGCTCAAATCAATATCCAATACAACAATTATTTCTCCTTTCGAATTACAAAAGCCTGTTTGCAGTGCCTTCCCAAGATTAAAATTTGTGGGATGATGAATTACCTTAACCGTATTTATTATCTCTGCTAAAGCATTGGCTATTTCACCTGTTTTATCTTTGCTACCATCATTAATAATCAGGATTTCCCATAAATACTTTGATGCTCTTTCTTTGAGATAACTCTGTATCTTTTTAACATGTGAATCGAGTATTGCTTCCTCGTTATAACAAGGTAACAGAACAGTTATAAAAGTTTTGTTCTCATTTTCCATCGGGTGATTTATTTTCTAAGTTTATAATGCGTATAAACCGGGAAATATTTGCCTATTAAGGGTAACATAAAGCCTTTCTTTTCAATAATAAAGTTTTTCTCTAACTCTTTATTTATATATCTCCTTGAATCTCCAAATTCCTCCTGAGCAGATTTGTCTGCATATAACGTAACAATAAAATCCAGAAATTTACTTTGCATTGGACAAATTGTAATAAAGAAACCATCCTTCTTAAGTATTCGTTTTATTTCCAATATGGCTTTTTGAAGATCATCCACAAATTCCAATACACTTACTCCAACAATAACATCAAAAAAATTATCCGGATAATCTGTTTTTTCAATACTCAGAGATTTTACATCATAGTTCTCTATCTTATATTGCTGTAAGAGATTTTGGATTTTATCTATATGTGGATGGATATCACAAGCATATAAATTATCACAATGCCGGGAAAGTTCAGGAAGTAAAATGCCGCTGCCTGTCCCTATTTCAAGCAAATGCTGATATTTCTTATTTCCAAGAAGTTTAATGATAGTTTTAAACCTATATAGTTGAATATATTTAATAGGAAATTTATAATTCCATTCATAATAATCTACGTCATTAGTTCGATCTAATAAGCGTTTTTCAGGAATAAGTATTTTCATTGTATATTATTCGGTAAATAAATTATTATAATTATTTACACAGAATAATTAGAGATTCTCTTCTTAAGTTACCCCAATTTCTTCCGACCCAAATTTTTTAACAATTTATGCTTAAAGATTGTTTTAAATTATACGTAAACATCTTAATCTATTTTATTTAGTTTGTATTTTTAAGGTAGGCTCAATGGATAATCAACTTATTATAATAATTTAAAAATTAAATTTTTGTTGAATCAATTTGGGCAAAATAGGTTTTTCAGTTATACTTATAAATGATTTCAGAATAATAAGACCTAAGAGAAAACAAATGGCTGTAAAAACTGAAATCGCACTCAAATAATAGAAAATTATAATTATCGGTAAAGCATAATATCGATTCAATCCAAGTTCGCTCTTTTCATTAAAGAACTGAGGAATAATAAATAATAATAGAGTTCCATAGTGATTTAAAGTTCCAGGATAGATCAATAATCCTATCAATAACAATACTGACCAAATATAATCGTAATGATGCTTACGGGTAAGAAGAAATAAATATACTCCTGTGAACAAAATTATTCCAGTAACTATAGATAAATATATAAGAGGATTTTTAAGTGTAATTATATTATTTCTTAACAAAACTGCATTTAGAGATTGATTTACATCTTCAGAAAAAACAGCTTCAGGTAATCGTAGAGAAGGATTGTTGAATAAATAGCTTAAAAATGGTTTTTCCCCAAATACCATTAATGTTATCGCACTAAAAGCAAGTGTGCTGATAACAAAATATAAAATAGTTTTCCATTTTTTTCGCAGCAGAAAAAATACAACAAAAATGATCATATAAGGTTTAGTGAAAAATGCAATAGATAAAAATATTCCACTAAAATTATTATTTGAATATTTTTTTACTAAAAGCAAAAGAAAAAGTAGAATGAAGTTAGATTGTGAAACATATATAGTTAACAATGCAGGCTTTAAAATGAATGATAATATTACTATAAGGAATAATCCATTTAATTTTATAGATTTTAAAAACAGGTCATAAATTAAATAAATACTACCTAAAACAAAAATTGAATTAAATATTGTCCAGACTGTTAGTGACGTTTTAAAGGTTAGAAGACCAAAGGGTAAAAAATAAAAAATAGTTGGAGGTGGGTAAAGAAACCCCACATTTACAATATAACTAACAAAGGCTTCGAGTTTAGATTGAGAGAATGGAAAAACTATTGTATTGTACACAACATTTAGATTTTCCGGCTGATAAAAATTATAGCCAGCTACGGCTGTTTTGCCCCACAGATAAAAAGCAGGAAAATCCCAAACATTAGGGTGGAAAATACTATTCACTGTGCTATTTGCAAATGTATATATAACAGAAACAAACATTAAAGCATAGACAATCCAAATGATTTTTTTTTGATATTTCTTATCACTCCTTAAATAATAAAAACAAAAGCAGGCTATTGAGGCAAAGAGACTAATAAAATATGGTTGGCGAAAAATATGTCTGATAGCCTGTATCTATATGTGTAGGTTCCACTTTTTTTGATAAAATTGTATTTTGTATTATGCTTAATTTCCTTAAATAGAAATCCAGAGTATTAATCCAATTATAAGAAAAATACTGTAACTACTAATATCCTTGAGTGCAAAAACTATGGGGTCATCTGTCATTTTTCCTCGATTTGTTATAATCCATATACGACTAATCCAGAATAAAAGGCAGAAACTTATCAACCATAATGCGTTTGGTTTTGAATAGAGTTGCCGAACTTCAGTACTATCCAAGTATAATGAAAAAACAACTACAGAGATAAAGCCACAAACAATTCCCATAATTTGAAGTAAATTAAGATCTACTTTCTTATATTGTCTACCCCTATTTAGTAACCCATTTGCTTCACTTATTTTCATGAGTTCCGAATATCTTTTAACAAAGGCTAAACTTAGAAAGAGGAATGTAGAAAATGCAATTAGCCAAAATGAAATTGCAATATTTGTTACAAACCCACCGGCAATAACTCGAATTGAATATAACAAAGCAAGAATGAATACATCATATAATACTTTCTTCTTAAAATAGAATGAATAAGATATTGATAAAATAAAGTATACCAGTAAAATAATTGTAAAGGAAAAATTTAATTGCTTTGCGATTAATATGCCTGCTATAAGAAGAATTAAGACAAGTAAGAGACCGGTTAATATTGATAATTTTCCTGAAGCAAATGATCTGTACTTTTTACGTGGATGAATTCTGTCTGAATTTAAATCAAGCAAATCATTTATAACATAACCTGCAGATGCAACAAAGTTAAATGCAAAAAAACCACTGGTTGTCCAGAATATTAATTTTATTGAAGTAAATGAGTGTGATGTTATTAATGGAACGAATATTAATAGATTTTTTAACCACTGATAAGCACGAATTGCTTTAATGTATTCATTAAACTTAATTTTTTCAAATCTCCATATGTATTTGAGATTTGATACCTTTTTAGTCTTTTTTTTGAGTGATTTTGACGGGTTTACCAAGTATGAATTTCTTGCTTTTGCAAAAATTTCAAGATCTGCATTTGAATTACCTATATAATCAAATTTGAATTCGCCAAAATTATCAGTCAGAACCTTTAGTTTATTTTTCCCTTTTAAATTGACTTCTTCCGTTCCATATACGATTTCAAAAATTGGGATTATTTTAGAAATTTCACTTGCAATTAATTTAAGTGATGCTGTTGCCAAAATAAGTCGGCGACCAACAGAATGTTCCCTTTTCAGAAAACTTATCAATTCTTCATTTTGGGGAAGTAAATCAAATTGGATTTGAACAATTTCATATACTTTCTTTTTTAAATAAACTTTCCCTTTCAAAAACCAAATGATGCACGGAAAAAAATATAACGGATTTTTCTTAAATAGTAATACGATTCCCTCATAGAGCGTATCGGTTTTTAATAATGTGCCATCCAAATCAACAACCAATGGTATATTATTGTCCGTATTATTTAAATGCATTCAGTTTTTCTTTTTTTGTAAATACCATTCACCATGATTATTGATTCGCCATGCGAATTTCTTTACTATCGAAATGTTTTAACCTTCATTTTTTCCCTTGAATTAAGTATAGTATGGTATTTTGACATGTTAAGCACTTGGTAATGCTTTTTTAATCCTTGAATTACTTGCATAAATACTTGTACTTTCCTATCGCTACTAACATTCATCCCAGGGAAAAAAGCAAGTTGAGTTATCTGGTCACCTCCAATTAAATCAAGAGGATGTAAAAGAAAACTTATTGGTGTTTTGGTTATTTTGCATAAAATGATTGCCATATTTAAATAGATAATCATTAGCCCTTTTGAAATATTCCCAATGTAAATTAAATAACTTAAATGAAATGGTAGTTTGAAAATCGGCATAGTTGTTACTGGTATTTCCATGATTGTTTTCCCTTCACCCAAATCCCATTTGTAAGGTTTTAGTTTTCTGAATCCCTCGCTGAACTTGCCGAAAAGTTCCTTTCGTGAACGTTTTTCTTCTTTCGATAAATCTGATTTTGCAAAATAATAAGCACGTGCAAGGGGGCCAAGATAGGTCGGGAGAGTGGAAGCATCATATAAATATCCCCGACTTTCCAATACTTTTAATAGATCCTGGCTCCAGCTAAATCCAGGTCCACGGAATCCAACGGGTTTTTGTCCGGTAGCTTTTTGAATCGCCTCTTCGGCATTTATTATTTCTTTTTCAATTTTCTCGTAACTATACGTTTGTAACCAGGATTCGTGGTGATAAGAATGATTTCCCACTTCGTGTCCCCGGTCAGTGATCATCTTCAGGTATTTACGATTTTCCTCATTTTCAGTGTCTTTACCAACAATAAAAAAAGTGATTTTCAAGTTTAAATCATCCAGAACATTCAGAATATGAGGTACAAAAATGTCGAAATAAGAGGGGTATTTATCCCAGCCTTCATCACCATGTATTTTCATATACGACCATTGGTTATCGAGGTCAAGTGAAATTCCGGCAATAGGTTTTTTCTTAGTCATTTTCAATTAGTATTTCTGCAAGTTTTGTTTCGGCAACCTGAATGGTTTCATTCACATTAAGCGTCCCATTGATGATTTGTGCTGAATTTAATATATAAAAATTTTCAACTGTAGTTTTTACCGAAGGCAAATTTTCGGAATAACCTATCGTTGGCAGACTAAAAACATTACGCGCTTTCGAAACTCCGCAGAAAACAATATTCTCACGGTTAACCGACGGATACATTTTCAGGAAGTTACCCAAAAACGCTTCGCTTAATTTATCGTCAGACTCCTGAAACATTGGGTCGTCGGAATTCACATATTTTGGAAGATATATAAGATTATGTCCTTTAATCTGATCAGGGTTGATTAAAGCTGTCATTTCAATTACACCAGTAAATGGCGTATCATTCTCAGTTATATTTGTAACGTAGTATGGCGAAATTTTTTTATTTAGCAGCAAAGTCGGACAAATAACACCAAGATATTTTATATCCTTATGTTTCTTTATTTCTTCTTCACTCAGGTCTGATGATAATTTGGCAGAAATGTGCGATGCAAGCGTAGATATTACTTTTTCATGTGTTACCGTTTGCTGATCCGACAATTTCAGTTCAATTTGTCCGTTTTCGGATTTTTTAATTGAAGTGACAATTGAGTTGTATTTGAATTTAACACCTGCATTTATCAAGTATTCAACAAAAGATTTGTTGATCTTTTCGTATCCCCCATTCACATATCCGAACATTTCTTTTTTTAAGCCGCTACGTCGCGCTGCGTACATGCGTTGAATGGTTGACCAAATAAAAGATGCTGATGTATTTTTATAATTCTCTCCTAATTTAGCTTTAAGTAATGGAAGCCAGATTTTATTAAATACCCTTTTCCCGGACCATTTAGTTAGCCACCTTTCAACAAGTATTTTTTCCATAGATTTCCAGTTTCTAATCCTGGATGCTACAAATATGGTAAGCCCAAGTCGGAATTTATCAATTAAATTAATAGGTGGAAATTTGAAGAACTCAATGATATTTGACATCGAGTATAGCTTTCCTTCTGAGTAAAAACCGGTTTTTGTTTCCACCCAATTCAGCTCATTTTCAAGGCCAATTTCTTTTAATACATTTCTGGTATTTAAATCCGACATTAATATTACATGATAAAAGCGATCCCATACAATGTCGTTCATTTGCCATGCAACTGTCAATCCTCCAGCTTTTGCGGCCGATTCGTAAATTGTGACTTGATGTCCTTTTTTCACTAATCGTAATGCCAGGGTCATACCCAGCATTCCGCCACCAATTATTGCCCAATCCGTATTCTTCATAATTATATCTCTGCTTCAGCAGTCAAAACGCATGTATAGATTTATGAACTACATTTCTGCAAAGGATAAATCAAATGCAATTTTAGCGAGTGAGGGAGTAAAGCCATTAAATACCGGTAATTTATCGATTTCAATTGGATCGGCGATTTCACAACCGGTTGAGCAGGTTTTTGCCAGTTTCTGAACTTCACTAAAATCTACTTTGTTAAACTCATCGTAAGCATAGTTACTATTGTAAAAATCAATCAGATTTTTTAATTCAAGCGCTAAGCCTCTTTCCATTGCCCTGAAACTCTCCAATACAAATTCGACAAATTCGGTGACAGGTGGTTCAATGCCCCTGCCAATTCCGGCGTACGAAATGTTCCTTTCTACAAAATAGCTTCTTTTATATATGTTGCATGCATCCATAAGCCCTTTTAATTTTGGAGCAGTAGATATAATGTCAATTTTATCGAGATATTCTTTATGCGCTGTTCCAACAATAATGATTTCCGCATCTTCCAGGGCTTTATCCAAATTGTGAGTCAGGAAATTCTGCTGATTGTATTTTAATATGTTTTGATCATCGAATTTTACATATGGATCATGCAATATATAATTCACCTTATTATCACGAAGGTAATTGGCCAATTCCAGCGTTGGCGAATTACGGGTATCTTCCGAGTTAAACCGGTAAGCAACACCAAGAAGTGCCACTTTCCTGTTTCTGATTTCTCCAAACGATTTCTCTGCCTGTTTAAAGGTGAGTATCGGCGATTCGTTATTAATCTTCCTGGATTGTATTATTAAACTCGAAGGTGATTCTCTATCTGATTCCAGCTTTCTCCACCAAAGCAAAATGCCATCTTTAGGAAGACAGTGTCCTCCCACGCCCAAAGTTGGAATTAAAATTCCTCCACTGGGAACTTCGTTTGGTTTGTCATTGGCCAAATCGGTTTGCGAAAGCAGCTCATTTACTTTTTCGCGAACCTGATAAAAGTCGATATTATGTTCATCGCAATACCTGACAATTTCAGCAGAAAATGCGATTCGAACGTCGCGATATGCATTTTCCAGCGTTTTAACAATTTCGGCAGTCATACTGTTTGTCGTGTATACCTGCGCCTGAGTAACGATATTTCTGTAAAGTTTGTTAATTAGAATTGGTGTTACCGGGCTCAACCCTCCTGCCAGTTTATCCGACTTAATGATTCGTTCAACTAATCGGCCAGGCATTACTCTATTCGGACTATTTCCAAGTAATATGTCTTTACCTTCCTCAAGACCAAATTTTTTAAAATGATTTCGAATTAAAGTATCCATTGTGGTTGGAGCAAGTGTTGACTCAAAAACTACCATAGGGATTTTTCCTGCAGGCTTATTTTGAAGTGCTTTGCCCAGGTTTTCCAAAGCTTCGAAAAGCGGACCATAATCAGGTTCTAAAACCTTCTTATCAGTTTGAACGGATACAAGAATTACATCGGCATCAGATAGGTTCGTATAATCCGATGTAGCGGAAAGAGTACCTGCATCGGATGCTGATTTTGTAATTCTATCCAAATCTGGCTCTATTCCTCCGATAACTGATTTACCATTATTGATTGCATCCACTTTCCAACCTGAATTTACAGATTTTCGTTGCACTACAACCACTTTTGCCGGAATATCGCTTCCAATCTTAATCTGAGCATTAGCAAGCAAACTTGCCATTGGCATCCCAACAATGCCGGGTCCGATTACCCCAATTTTCTTTACAGTCCAGGTTTCTGGATCTATGGGAGTTTTTTTATTCATAAGTTTGTTCTTTCGTATTTCAAAATAGGAATGTGTATTAATTAAGTTTTTATTGTTATTTGTCGATAAACTGAGTATACCAAAGCTCAAGCGATAGCAATCCCCAAAGTCCCCGACCGAAAGGTTGTTCCGAATTAATCAGTTTTTCGATATAATTTGTATCCAGAATATTTCTTTCTTTTGATTTTCTGGAAAGAAATGTGTCTAAAATGAAATCGCGAGCGTGATTTTTTGACCATATATGTAGTGGCACAGGAAATCCCATTTTATCTTTTCGGTTTAAAATTTCCGGAGGAAGTATTTCGCCTATGGTTTTTTTAAGCAAATATTTTAATTCACCGCCTTTAAATTTCATACTTGCAGGCATACGGGAAATCAAGTCAATAATTCTTCTGTCGAGCAGTGGTACCCTCGATTCGATAGATACCGACATACTAACCCTATCCTCAACTTGAAGCAATGCTGGCAGGCTGCCGGTTAAATCAAACTGAGTCATTTTGTTATAGTAACTTTTTGTTTCAGGATGATTGAAATGTGTAGCAAATTTTGTGAAAATCTCTTTTTCGCACATCGCACTGAAGAAATCGGGGTGAAGATAATTTTTGGTCGCTCCCATTCGATTAATGAGATTGTAATACCTTCGATCCATTGATTCAAAAGTTTCATCTTTCCAAAAGCTTTTAATCATAGGAAGGTATTGTTTAAGTGAAGGGAGATTGGGTAATATCGATCGAAGTGTAACAATATGTTCTTCCTCTTCATTCGATTCAAAAATCGAACCTTTTATTGCCTGTTCCAGATAAGCAACCAAATATCGTGCATATCCTCCAAACATTTCATCACCGCCTTGTCCGCCAAGGATTACCTTAACGTGTTTGGATGCATATTTCGACACTACATACTGAGGAAATAAACCTGGTCCGGCAACTGGTTCATCCAGATGGTATATCAGCTTAGGTAAAACATCAATAAATTCCTGTTCAGTAGGATAAATTTCATGTAACTCGGCATTTGCTTTCTGAGCTGCTATTCTGGCGTATGCCAACTCATTAAATTCAGGGCCTTCATGAAAAGCTCCGGTAAATGATTTTAGTGGTTTTTCCGATAACCTGGATGATAATATAGTAACTAATGAAGAATCCATCCCACCGCTTAAATAAGTACCAACCGAAACATCGCTTCGCATTTGTTGCATGATGGTATTATTCAGTATATTTTTAAGTTCAGCGATGAAATATTCCTCTGTATGAAATAGATCGGTCTCAAAATTTGGATACCAGTAATTGACTGAATTCATTTTCCATGTTTCGAGATCCAGTGTTATATAATTTCCGGACTGCACTTTATATATATTCTTAAACATTGTACCACCATCAATTATAAACTGAAATGTCAGATATTCATATAAATGATTTGTTTCCGGAACAGCTTCAACTTCGGGATGAGTTAAAATGGCTTTGATTTCGCTACCAAAAATTATTTTATGGTTATCCTGATACCAATATAATGGCTTGATACCAAAATGGTCTCTCGCGATATATACTCTTTTTTTCCTGCTATCATAAATAATAAAAGCAAACATTCCATTTAACCTACTCACAAAGTCATCACCGTATTCCTCATAGGCATGCAAAATAACTTCAGTATCGGAAGTAGTTTTAAATTGATGTTTTAATGCTATTAATTCTTCTCTAAGTTCTATATAATTATAAATTTCTCCGTTAAAAACAATCGTACATTCCTTGTACGTCATGGGTTGTTGCCCGGTCTTGAGGTCGATAATCGAAAGCCGCTTGTGATATAAACCACAATGCTTATTTATAAAAATACCTTCTTCATCCGGCCCGCGATGGTGAATAGCATCAGCCATTTTACGCAGAATTACGGGATTAACTTTTAATCCCTCTTTATTTAGAATGCCTACAAATCCACACATTTATAGCGAGCTTTTACACCAATGAAAAATATGAAAGTTGATTAATTATATAATTTTTGGAAAGCACTTTCTTTCTGTTTAATTTACGAACAATCAATATTTGGAATGCGGATTTTGTTCGATTTGACTATAATCACTTGTTCTTTCTGTCAGCTGCCAAACGCGAATCCAACATAACGAATCATGATTTTCAGTAATTTCACACAATAATTAAAAACGACATATTGAAATTATTCTTTAACTATTTGTGCCAAAACAACCCTGATATTTCCAAATTCATCAGTAACTGAAGAGCACTTTTGAAAACGTTCCGATTTTTCAAATAGTTTTAATACGAATTCACCCTGCCCCACACCGACTTCTAATGCCAACCATCCGTCTAATTTCAAAAATAACGGCGCTTCACTCACCAACTGCTTTATTATTTTTATACCTAACATTCCGCCATCGAATGCAAGCGATGGCTCGTATGACGCTATTTCTGCATCCATTTTAATAACTTTAGCACTTGAAATATATGGTGGATTGCAAATTATAAGATCTATATTATTATAGAATTTGTCCGATTTGAAGGATTCAAACATATCGCTCTGAATTGCTTCAATGCGACTATCTAAATTCAACATATTAATATTTTCATTTGCAAGTTGCACGGCATCATTAGAGATATCTGAAGCGTAAACCCTGCATTTTGAATTTAGCTTTGCAATCGCAATTCCAAGATTTCCTGAGCCACAACATATATCAAGAACATTGACCACATTATTTTCGGCAGCAATTTGACGCGAAAGCTCCAAAGCTTTTTTACCAAGTAATTCAGTTTCCATGCGTGGTATTAAAGCTCTGCTATCTGTAATAAATTCAATTCCTAAAAAGTTCTGCCGTTTGGTGATGTGCGCAAGTGGAATATTATTAATTCTCAGATCAATCAGGCTGTTAAGTTTTGTTTCCTGATTATCTTTTAGATCCGGAAGTTCAGAATCAAGTGCTTTTTTGGCAGAAACCGGAGTTCCTGCAGCTGCAAACCACAAAGCTTTTAATGTTGATTCAAGGTTTTCTTCAGGTTTGTCTTCCAGAAAATGAACTTTGTCTCTCAATTCATTGACTAATTTATTAAAGAGCGCTTTAGTTTCTATTTTCAAGGTAGTTTTCTTTTAGTCTTTTTTTATCGATTTTTCCATTCGCATTCTTAGGCATATCATCCATAAACAATACTTTTTGCGGAATCATAAAATTTTCCAACTTTAAAACACACTCCTTCTGAATATCTTTTTCATTAATATCAGAATTCCTGTATGTTGTTACAATTGCAACTATCGATTCGCCTAATATTTCATCGGGTACTCCAAAAACAACAACTTCTTTTATTTCTTTTAATTTGTAGATTACATTTTCAATTTCCACCGGACTTACCTTTTCTCCTCTTGTCTTAATAATGTCATCGTTTCTGCCAAGGAAATATAAAAATCCCTCTTCATCCATTCTGAACCAGTCGTTTGAGCATAAGATTCTTTCGCCTGGTAAAAATCCAGGTTTTAACATTTCATTACTAAGCTTTTCCTTGTGCCAGTAACCTAACATTACATGCGGTCCACGAATGTGCAAAATTCCTCTTTCTCCTTGCGGAACTTTTTCCCCTTCAGGCGACAAGAGAAAAACTTCTGTTCCTGGAATTGCTTTTCCAACCGATGCAGGCTTTTCATCGACCAATTCCGGTTCGAGATAACACACCCTTTTGCATTCTGTTAATCCATACATCTTAAAAATAAGGGCATTCGGGAATATTTCTTTTAAATCAGGTATAAACTCAGCAGGAAGAGCTGCAGCAGTATTGGTAACTCTTTTAATGCTTTCGAATGCCAGTTTATTTTTCTTGTTTGCAGCAATCATCATTGCATATATAGTCGGAACGCCTGGAAAAACTGTCGGTTTATATTTTTCGATATTTTTATAAATGGTTGCCTGGAAAATAAATGACTGTTCTATAATTATTGAACCTCCCATTGTTACAGCCATTAAAAGCTGATAAAGCCCATAGTCGAAAGCAAGCGGTGAAAGTAATATTATGCGATCTTCTTCGGATAATCTTAAATATTCTATTAAACTCCACGATGTAAAGACCATAGATTGATGGGTCATCATCACTCCTTTGGGAAATCCAGTACTACTGGAGGTATAAATTAAAGCAGCTAAATCATTAGGAATAATTCCTGGTAAAATAGCATCCGTCTTAGCGCTATCTAAAATGCTTTCTAAACTGGATACCTTTGTATTTTGAACTTCATCAAATTTACTTGTTCCGCCAGTGATTATTAACTCGGAAATTGATTTCGACATACCTAATGTTGGGATAATTTCCTGATGCAAGCCGGTTTCAGAAATTAATGTTTTTGCACCGCTATCATTCAGTATATACTGGAATTTTTCGGCTTTAGTTTGCGGATTAATAACTAAAAATGCTGCTCCGGAAAAAGTAATTCCGTAAATGCTAACTGCGCATTCCCATGAATTATTTAAATATATTGCAACCAGATCACCTTTTTGAATTCCTGATGCAACCAGATAATTGGCTAATTTGAGTGCACTTTCCTCTAAGTTTGAATAGGTATATTCTTTCAACTTTGAAATAAGAACCGTTTTTAACGGATAATCTGCGGCTGAATTTATCAACGCTTCACCAAGTAATCTTTGTGGAATTGAAGTCATATAGCAATAAAACGATTTAATATTTTATGGGAGACATCCTTAAATAATCTGTAGTTTTTATTTTACGGGCAAACCCATTAAAGATTCCTTGCACATCCTTTTCTGGTAATTCCATAATTTTTCCCACTTCCTCAGCTTGATAATTATTTTCAAAAGCGTACCATAATAAGTCCATTTGACGGAATGGTAGTTGAAAAAAGAATTCTTCCTGTGTTTGTTCGGCAGAATAAGTATCTGTTGTTGGAGGACGTTCAATTATTTCTTCCGGAATTCCAAGATACTCTGCTATTTGATATACCTGAGTTTTGAATAAATGTGCAATCGGCATTATATCAGCTGCGCCATCGCCATGTTTTACAAAAAATCCCTGAGCTACTTCGTGTTTATTAGGTGTTCCAATTACTGCATAATGCATTTTTTCAGCATGATAATAAAGCATTGACATTCTTGAGCGTTGCTTAATGTTAGAAGCTGCAACAATTTGAAGATATTCCTTTAGCGGTAATCTTTTATTGGTTTGACTGCCCGTCCGAATCAATAATAGTTGCATGAAATAATGCAGGAAGATTCTGATTTAACGAATTTGGTGTGATACCAATTTTAAACTTATACTCTTCCGGGTTATATTCCGGAAAAACACTTTGAACAGCTTCATCCCTTCTATGGTAACATCCAAATCCATAAAGCGCTTCCGTTATATCTTCTATTTCATATCCAATACCAAATTTATCAGACAATACTTTTGCAAAAGTCAGGCTATCCGGACTTGAGTCTTTTTCGGGTAGCATAATTCCCAGTACGTTTGATGAACCCAAAGCTTTGACACATAATGCCAAAGTGACCGAGGAATCTATTCCACCGCTTATTCCAATTATACCCCCCTTTCTTTTTAATACATCGGAAACATCAGTACGAATCTTGCTGCAAATATCATTTACAGTTTTTTCTATATCAACTAATTTTAGAATTTCCTTAGAAAATTTGGGTTTCACAGTCATTGTTCTACATTTTAAAATTATCTTCTGACCTAACTTTACAACTAATTAATTCGTTGTCAGCTAAATACTTAAAGTTCTTTATGAATTGATTATATAAAATTTGAGTCGAAATTATTGCTGTTATTGCCATGTTATCCATTTCTGAATATGCATTACCTGATTTCATTTTGTTTAAAAGTCGTGAAACTGACTCAGGATTAAAAATATCTGCTTCTATTATTGAATCATTCGAAAGAAGATTTTTAACATATTCCGGAGCATCTTTTCCAAGGAAGCTGCTCAAAATCGGCGCCCTGTAGGCTTGTTTGGGCCTGTTCAAAATCTCTTCAGGCAATCTCCCTTTCATCATTTTTTTAAGTAACACCTTTTCATTCAAACCTTTTAATTTGTAATCAGGTGGAAGTGATGTGCAAAACTCCACAACTCTGTGATCTAAAAAGGGATATCGGCCTTCTACCGAATTTGCCATACCCATCCTATCGCCCTGGGATGACAATAAATACCCCGATAAAAAAATTTTCATTTCAAGATATTGTGCTTTCGCGAGAGCATCTATATTATCCAGAGAATCTTTTAATTCATTTAATAAATTTGAAAGAGGGTCAAAACCTTCTATTTTGTTCTTTATCCTTTTATTAAGGTGGTTTTTAATATTCGATGAATTTTTCCATCTTAATAAATGGGAATAAACAGGAGAATCTGTTTCATTCAATTTATATCCAAAAAACATTTTTAATGCATTTGGATTGGCATTTTGAAGTGCGGTAATATAGGGATATAATTTTTTCAGCAATAATGGACGCAATCTTGATTTTGAATCCTTTGCCCAAAACCGCCTGATTTTATTTTCTTTGAAAATATTGTATCCTGCAAGTATCTCGTCTGCGCCTTCGCCGGTAATTACTACTTTAATATTGTTCTCTCTCACTTTTTTTGACAGGCTGTACATTGGCGAAGGAGATGTTCTTAAAATAGGAATTTCAGTATGCCATATCACATTAGGAAAATTCTCGGCGACTTCATTTTCAGTGCATTTAAAATTTATATGCTTTGTGTTAAAATATTTCGAAGCTATTTCCTGATAATGAGTCTCATCAAATTCTTTTTCTGTAAATCCAACCGAAAATGTCTGCAAAATTTTGGGTTCAATTTTCTTTATAAAAGCAGTGGTTACACTCGAATCAAGCCCCCCACTTAAATATGCTGCAACGGGTACATCCGCTCTTAATCTTATTCTTACTGCATCTTCAAAAATCTTTTCAAAATCCGAAATTGCATCATCAAAACTGCCCTTATAATAATTTTCCTCGTCAGCAAACTTTAATTCCCAGTACTTATCAATTGATAATTTTCCATCTTTAAATTTAATAAAGTGCCCTGGCGGACATTCACTGATGCCTTCGAAAACCGTATTTGGCGTTATTGTAGACCAGAATGTAAAAATTTCCGCAATACCTTCTTCTGAAATTCTTCGTTCAACTTTTGGATACTCAAATATGGCCTTTATTTCGGATCCATAAACAAATAGATCCGGAGTGTAATGATAATATAATGGCCTGATTCCCATTCTGTCGCGTGCCAGGAAAAGCTCCCTGGTGTTCTTATTCCAAATAGAAAAAACGAACTGACCATTTAATTTTGGCAGAAAATCCTCTCCATATTCTTCGTATAAATGTACGATAACTTCAGTATCGCTATGATTTCTGAAATTATGCCCTTTACGCTCCAGTTCTTCTCTAAGTTCGATGTAATTAAAGATTTCACCATTAAATACAATCCAAAGGGAGAAATCCTCATTTGGCATAGGCTGTTGCCCGCCGGCAATGTCGATAATACTTAACCTTACGCTGCCGAAACCAACATTTCCATCAACATAAATACCACATTCATCAGGGCCCCTGTGATGGATTCGTGTAAGCATTTTGTTTATTGTCGAATTATCGATAATTTCATTTTTATCGATGCACCCTGCAATTCCGCACATTGAATTTTAAAGCTGATGATTTTTTCGTGAAATATACGAAACTATTGCTTTAATTGATTCGAAATTTTCTTCATTCAATTCATCATTTTCTACTTCAATTCCAAATTCTTCATCCAAAAAACTGATTAATGACAGAAAACCTAACGAATCGAAAATCCCTTCCTGAAAGATAAGTGTATCATCTTTTATTTTTTCAACGTCAGTAAACGTGACTTCGGAAATAAATTTTCTTAATTGTTCCGTTTGAGAAATAGCTACATCCATATAAGTACTAATTTTAAATGAATTTGGTTGAATCTTAAAAATGACAATATAAAGAATTTTGCTCAATCAAGCTATCTAAATTACATAATATAAATGATTCAATCTATAAAATACAAAATAGTAATTTATTAGCAATTCCAATTCTTTAATAAGAATTTAACCAATTTCTATGATTTTTTATATAGTTCAATAAAAACTCTTCAAAACTATAAGTTTTTGGTAACAGAGATTTTGCAATCCATATCAGCATAGACCATTAAATAAATATGCTATTCTTTACCTTCCAACTGGCCCTTTAACCATTGATTTTCAAGGCTAAGTTCGGCATACATTCGCTTCAAACGATCATTCTCTTCCTTTAATCTATTAAGTTTTGAAATGTCGGTCGATGTCGAATTTAAATACTTTGCCTTCCAGTTGTAAAAGGTAGCCTGGCTAATACCGTATTCCTTGATGATATTTTGTATTGTTTTACCATCTTCATACTCTTTCAGAATTCTGTGAATTTCAGACTTTTTATACCTTCTTTTAAGCATTTAAAAAAATTTATACATACGAAAAATTAAATTTAGGTAGTTGAAAAAATTTCAACAAAATGAGAGGCGCAGATTAAGTTTATCTGATTGGCATTATCGCGATTAATTATAATTACTCTTTTATTTATATTGCCGATTGTATTATTTGGCTTTATAGATTTGATATTTTTTAAGTATTCAGTTGTTAGAATTATTTTAGAGAAAACTTAATTTTAAGTAATTAGCTCTTTAGCAAATTATAATTTTCTAATATATTCTAAGTATCTAATTTTGAAGTTTTTAATGAAAAAGAAGTTCTTATTGTTTTCATGAAAAAACAGGGGTTCCCCACTGTCACTTACATTCCTGCAGTGTTTTTGAAAAAAAAATCAATTCTATGTTGGATTATTGGGTTTTAGCCAAGTATTGAAGAAATGTCCCTTTTCTCAATTAATCCATTTAAAACTTGGAAAAAGTTACGTCATATTTATTATTATTCCAATTATAAATTTTAAGCCAAACCATATTATTAAGATTAATTTAATTTAGATTTGTTTAAAATTAGAAATTCATATCACTAATATTCAATCACTTAGAATACACCTTTTAACATAAATTAAAAATAATAATATAGTTAAATATTTTCTTATTATGGGACAATATCTGCGCGGTTGGGACTTTTTTCCAATAAATTACAATTATACTATTATAATAATTAGGAATTTCAAATGTTTCTTAGTTTTTTCTAATAAAATTAAACAGATCGTTTCGACTCATGCATAAAAAAACATTCACAATGTGAATGTTTCTAAAAGATAAATCTCTAAAATTCTTTTACTTATATCTTAGCATTACATCCATTCTTCAGCTAAAACTTCTCCCTTAATACTAATAATCACTTCTTTTACCGGAATTTTCCTTGTAGCCTTTTGAACTGCCATTTTCACTATTTGTGACAATCCTCCACAACATGGTACTTCCATAATAACAGTTGTAATTGTATTAATCCTCGATTCGTCGATTAATCTGACCAGCTTTTGAATGTAAATATCTTTTCCGTGATCCAATTTTGGACAAGCAATAATAATTTTATGTCCTTTTATAAAATCCTGTTGAAAATTCCCATATGCAAAACCGGCACAATCTGCAGCTACCAATAGATCTGCTCCATTAAAATAAGATGCTGCCGGATTTATTAAATGCATTTGAACAGGCCATTGCGTTAATTCTGAAGGAACATTATAATTAGGTACATCAATTTTTAATCCAGCTGCATTAAATGATTGCGGTGCTGAACCTGCGCAACCACAACCTGATTTATTCTGATCATGTTTATCCTGATTTTCTCCATGAAGCAATTCATGAACTTCACTTATTTTAAATGGCATAGCATCGCGATTTGCTTTAATAAAGCCTAATGCCTCATTTAAATATCCTGTTTCGCCATGTTCCTGCAAATGTTTCAAATGAGCAAAAACTGTAGCTTTTCCACTTTTTATCATTTGTGAAATTACAGTTAACTCATCATATTCGTCTGCTTCACGTTCTTCAATTGTAATTGCTCCCTGAGGACAATGGCCTATACATGCGCCTAATCCGTCGCACATTAATTCACTTATCAAACGGGCTTTGCCATCAATAATTTGAAGAGCACCTTCATGGCAATTTGGAATACAATCTCCACATCCATTACATAGTTCTTCGTCAATTTTTACAATTTCGCGTATCATATTATTCGATTTTATAAAAACAAAAATATTTGTAAATCGTTTCTCTGGTTGTACCAAATGTTACAAAACAATAAAAAATGATTGATTTTCAATTATTAGCACAATGCCCTGTATTTAGAGGAATTCACGAAAAAGAAATGAAAATCCTTCTTCAGAAAATCCATTTCCAAATCAAAAATTTTGCAAAAGATGATATCGTTGTTTTTTCAGGTGAAATTGTAAGTAACCTATATATTATCTTAAGTGGAAGTGTAAAAGGTGAAATGATTGATTATTCAGGGAAAACAATAAAAATTGAGGATATTGAAGCTCCAAAACCTTTGGCTACTGCATTTTTATTCGGAATAGAAAATAAATATCCGGTAACTGTTACCGCTAATAACGAAGTGAAGATTCTGTCAATCCCTGTCGATGAATTTTTAAAACTTTTGCAAATGAATGCACAAATCCTTAAGAATTACCTTAATATTATTACAACGCGTGCACAATTTCTCTCGCAAAAACTTCATTTTTTAAGTTTTAAAACAATAAGGGAGAAAGTTGCTCACTATCTGCTAAAAGAGGCAGGAGAAAATTTTCATTCCATAGAATTAAAAAATACGCAACAACAACTTGCCGACTTGTTCGGTGTAACGCGTCCTTCTCTTGCGAGAGTTTTTGGTGAAATGCAGAAAGAAGGATTGATAAAGATTGAAAAGAAAACAGTTACCTTAACCGATAAAACAAAGCTTAACAAATTACTTACAAATGCATAATAACAATAATCTTATTCATTATAAAATATTTCAGCCTTTTAAAAATCTTACAGCATTTACTACAACAAAACAAACATTTCAATCGCATAATCCAAGGTTTACAGGCAATACTGATTTAGTTTACCGTTCGAATCGGTTTCAATTGGCCGAACTTCTAAACTTATCAGCCGAACAACTGGTTTTTCCAAGGCAAACACATACAAATTGTGTTGAAGCAGTTTTCAACATACCAGATACAGAAATCAAAGATACCGATGCTTTGATAACAAACCGACCTGGTATTTGCATTTGTGTTCAAACTGCTGATTGTGTGCCAATACTGATATTTGACCGGCAACAAAATGTAATTTCAGTTGTACATGCCGGTTGGCGCGGAACTGTAACTAAGATTGTTGAAAAAACAGTACAAAAAATGAAATTTGAATTCAATACAAACCCAATTAATATAATCGCTGCAATCGGTCCTTCCATTGGGCCAAATATTTATGAAGTCGGTAATGAGGTCGTTGATGCAGTACGAGAAAGATTTACTCATACTGAGAATTTACTCATTAAAAACGGCTCCGGGAAATTTCATTTTAATCTGTGGGAAGCGAATAAACAATTATTACTCGAAAACAATGTTCATGCTGAAAATATTGAAATACTCGGGGATTGTTCGTTTGAACTTGCCGACAAATATTATTCCGCGCGCAGAGAAGGATTTGAGACAGGCAGAATGGTTTCCGGTATTTATTTGAGAAATTAAGTCATTCCCCATCCTGCTTTTTTCCTTAATAATTCAAACTAAAAAAACTTAAAAAATATTTGCGCACTTCCAGATTGATTCAAAACACTTATCTTCGCACCAATTATTTTTCGATAACCTTTTAATAGGCTTGTAATCAAATTCAGATGAAGAAATACAATCAGTTTAACATTCTTTTCGGCTGGCTAAGTTTTGTCATTGCCGCAGTTGTTTATTTACTCACCATTGAACCTACTGTAAGTTTCTGGGATTGTGGCGAATTTATTACAACTTCTTTTAAATTCGAAGTGGGACATCCACCCGGTGCACCGTTTTTTATGATTCTCGGAAGATTTTTTATTTTGTTTGGCGGCGGGGCGGCAAATGCGGCTAAAATGGTAAATTCAATGTCGGCACTTGCCAGTGGATTAACCATTATGTTTCTTTTCTGGACGATAACACACCTGGCTAAAAAACTGGTTGTAATTAATAAAGAAATCTCAATGGGGCAAACCATTGCAATTGTTGCAAGTGGTTTTGTTGGAGCAATGGCCTATACATTTTCCGATACTTTCTGGTTTTCAGCAGTAGAAGGCGAAGTTTATGGTACATCATCATTAATGACAGCAATTGTTTTCTGGGCAATCCTAAAATGGGAAAATGCAGCCGATGAGCCTTATGCTAACCGTTGGCTAATATTTATTGCCTATATAATCGGCTTATCGGTTGGGGTTCATTTGTTAAATCTTCTGGCAATTCCGGCAATTGTATTTGTTTATTATTTCAAAAAATATAAAGTAACACGAAACGGCATAATTATCGCTTTGATAATTTCAATAACGGTACTTGGAATTATAATGTATGGAATCATTCCCGGAGTTGTAACCATTGGATCATGGTTTGAATTATTATTTGTTAATGTATTCGGATTGCCATTCCATTCCGGTGTATTTTTCTACCTGATAGTTGTTAATTGCAGCTATTGCTTTTGGAATTTTATATACCTACAAAAAGAAAATGGTGATATGGAATACCATTATTTTAGGTGTAACGGTAATTATTATTGGTTATTCTTCGTTTGCGCTTATAATTATTCGTTCTTCGGCAAAACCACCTATGGACCAGAACAGTCCGAACGATACATTTTCGTTGTTAAGTTACTTAAACCGCGAACAATATGGTGAACGTCCGTTATTTTACGGACAATACTATAATTCTCCGTTAAACCCTCGGCAAAGATATGTAGAAGGGAAACCAGTTTACAGCCAGATGGATGACAAATATGTCGTTACCGACCATAGGGTTGTTCCGAATTTCGATGATAAATTTGAAACCTTTTTCCCTCGAATGTGGAGTTCCATGGAACCATCACATGCCGACGATTACGTTAAATGGGGTAAAATTAAAGGAAAACGTGTGTCCTTCAGAGATGAACGCGGCGAAAACCAGGTTATCGTAAAACCTACATTTGGCGAAAACCTGGGATTCTTTTTCCGATACCAGGTTAATCATATGTACTTGAGCTATTTTATGTGGAATTTTGTTGGTCGGCAAAGCGATATTCAAAGCCACGGCAGCATTATTGACGGAAACTGGATAAGCGGGATTAAATTTATTGATGAAGCGCGGTTGGGCGATCAGGATAATCTTCCTCCGCGCTTTGCGAATAACAAAGCCAGAAATACTTACTTTTTTCTACCACTAATTCTGGGGATTCTTGGAATTTATTTTCAGTATAAAAAAGGTAATGAAGGGAAAAAAGGATTGTGGGTTGTATTCCTGTTATTTGTGATGACAGGTTTTGCAATTGTAATTTACCTGAATCAATATCCGCACCAGCCCCGCGAACGCGATTATGCATATGCAGGTTCGTTTTATGCATTTGCCATTTGGATTGGGCTTGGAGTTATGGCTTTAGCCGAAGCTATGAAAAAATTCCTGCCACAAACAATTTCTGCCGGAATAGCAGGATTGGCAACGCTTATTCTCGTTCCAGGAATAATGGCAGCCGAAAACTGGGATGATCACGATCGTTCGGGACGTTATACAGCCCGCGATTTAGGCGCCGATTACTTAAAAACGTGCCAGCCAAACAGAATAATTTTCACCAATGGCGACAACGATACATTTCCGCTTTGGTATAACCAGGAAGTTGAAGGGGTTCGGACCGATGTAAGGGTTTGTAATCTAAGCTATCTGCAAACCGACTGGTATATTAACCAAATGAAGCGACAGGCCTACGAATCGACACCTGTGCCTTTCTCATTGACGCCCGAAAAATACCGGCAGGGAACCAGAGATATCGTGTATCTTATGAATAATCCAAGAATTTCAAGAAAATCAGTTGGATTAAAAGAAGCAATGGATTTTATTGCCGACGATAATCCGGCGACAAAATTACAGCAGGCCGATAATTCTGCATACATTCCCAAAAAGATAATCAGTTTCAAAATGGACAAAGAAGCGGTAATCAGAAATAAAGTGGTTAGGCCCGAAGACTATGATAAAATTGTGGATACCATAACTATTGATTTGAGCAACAAAAATTATATTTCGAAAGATGAAATGATGATTCTTGATTTACTGGAAACAAATAACTGGGAAAGGCCAATTTACTGGTCAATTACCGTTGGCAGCAATAAATATATGAATCTTCAGGATTATTTCCAGGTGGAAGGTTTTGCTTACCGTTTTGTGCCCGTAAAGGGCGAAAGCCAGCCAGATCGTCTTATATTCGGAACTGTTGATACCGAAATAATGTACAATAATCTTATGAACAAATTTGAATGGGGTGGCATGAACGATCCGGATGTTTATATCGATGAAAATAACATGCGGATGATGACAAATATCCGAAACAGCTTTAACCGGCTTGCCGGCGCTTTGGCTCAGGAAGGCAAAAAAGATTCGGCAGTTGCAGTGTTGGATCGTTGTTTCGAATTGGTTCCCATAGATTTGGTCACCCCGGAATATTTTACAATTCAGTTAGCCGATAGTTATTTCAAAGCCGGTGCAACCGAAAAAGGCCTGGAAGTTTTTGAACAATCGTATTCAATCTTCAATGATGAACTCAGCTATTTCTTTTCTCTGAACAGAAAATTTGTACAAACGCAAAGCATTAATGAAGAAATACAACGCGATATTTTCTATTTGCAAATAATGGAACGCGCCGCAAGGGAAAACGGCCAAACCGAATTTGCTCAAAAAGTTGGAAAAAGTATGCAGGACTATTTTGCAAAATATTCGGCAGGATAAATTTAAAACCTACCTTATTAATACGATTT
This sequence comes from uncultured Prolixibacteraceae bacterium, assembly GCA_963821855.1. Classification (GTDB taxonomy): domain Bacteria; phylum Bacteroidota; class Bacteroidia; order Bacteroidales; family Prolixibacteraceae; genus Draconibacterium. The sequence goes on from CAWGFJ010000016.1 coordinate 45,071, forward strand.
ATTTATTATGAATAAAATGCCGGTTAGCACAAAAGTTAACCGGCATTTTTGTTTATTAAATTCAAGCCACTTCACAATTCCATTTTTGAATACAACTGAATAAAAACTTATCTTCACGGTCAAAATCAAATTACACTTTACTGATGAATATTTTAGTTATTGGTTCCGGTGGAAGGGAACACGCTTTGGGTTGGAAAATTAAACAAAGTAACCGGGTTGAAAATCTGTATTTCGCGCCTGGAAATGCAGGAACATTGCAGCTTGGGACAAATTTAAGTATCGATGTCGACGATTTCGGCAAAATAAAATCGGCAGTATTGGAAAACAACATCGATTTAGTCGTAATCGGGCCGGAAATTCCATTGGTTGAGGGCCTGCACGATTTTTTTTCAAACGACCATGATTTAAAGAAATTGAAAGTTGTAGGCCCAAAAAAAGAAGGCGCCATGCTGGAAGGCAGCAAAGATTTCGCCAAGGAATTTATGATGCGCCATAATATTCCTACAGCCAAACATTTTACCGTTAAAAATAACAATCTGCAGGAAGGCCTTGCTTTTCTGAAAACATTGTCAGCGCCATATGTATTAAAAGCCGATGGTTTGGCCGCCGGAAAAGGTGTTTTAATAATCGATTCGTTGGAAGAAACCGAAAAGTCGCTTAAAGAAATGCTTGGCGGTCAGTTTGGCGAAGCAAGCAGTAAAGTAGTTATCGAGGAATTTTTAAGTGGTGTTGAAGTTTCGGTATTTGTAATTACCGATGGCAAAAGCTATAAAATCCTTCCTGAAGCCAAAGACTATAAACGAATTGGCGAAGGCGACACCGGTTTAAATACAGGCGGAATGGGAGCAATTTCGCCAGTACCATTTGCCGGTAAAGAATTTATGGAGAAAATAGAAACAAAAATTATTCAACCTACGATTAATGGACTAAAAAAAGAAGGGATTGAATATAACGGTTTTATCTTCTTCGGATTAATAAACGTAAAAAATAATCCATACGTGATTGAATACAATGTTCGCATGGGAGATCCGGAAACGGAAGCAGTTATGCTTCGGATAAAATCGGATTTTGTCGATTTGCTTGAAGGAGCTGCCACCGGAACGCTCGCCGAAAAAGAAATTGAAATCGATGATCAAACCGCTGTAACCGTAATGTTGGTTTCAGGTGGATATCCCGGCAATTATGAAAAAGGGAAAGTTATTACCGGTACTGAAAATATTAAACACAGCATTGTATTTCATGCAGGAACAAAATTGAACAACGGTAAAACTGTTACTGCCGGAGGCCGCGTAATTGCTGTAAGCTCTTACGGAAATTCCATAAAAGAGGCTTTGGAAACTTCGTACAGAAATGCAGAAGCCATTCATTTCGATAAAAAATATTACCGGACCGATTTAGGTTTCGACTTGTAAAAATGATATTACGGATTTTAAAATCGAACCAGGCTATTAACCTGATATTATTTCCACTTATCGGAATAGTTTTCTGGTTGGAAAATTTACTGAACCCGGCTTCGTATCCTTTTTATTCAGGCGAAAATGAAAACATCCTGTTTTCTCCACTGTCCAAAATTACAGATGGATATAATTTATTAAAAGTTGCACTTTCTTTTGCAATTGTTGTTTTTACAGGCTTTCTCATTCAACAGGTAAACGACCGATATGCTTTTATCCGTGCGCGCACCAAATTGCCTGCAGCAATATTTATAATTATCGTCAGTGGATTTACTACATTACACACACTTCATCCTGTATATTTTGCCGCTTTGTTTTTGCTGTTGGCTATTCATAGTTTTTTCGCTGTCTTTAATAATCCAAACACCTATGGTTATATTCTGAATGCGGGATTCTTTCTGGGAATGGGTACGCTTTTTTATTTCAACCTGTTCATATTAGTACCGGCTTTCCTGATTGGCATAGTTATTTTATGCCGCGAACTTCACTGGCGCGAATTTGTAATACTTTTAATCGGGTACTTCATTCCGTTAATTTTTGCCCTCGGAATCGCATTTTATACCGACGGGTTTCTGGAACTTCTTTATACATACGAACAAAATATTATAACTCCTGTAAATCATTTTAAGTCGGATATCGCATTGCAGGGATTTCTGGTTTTATTGTTGATTTTCACAATAATTGCCAGTCTGAAACTGCTTCAGCAATACGATTCACGAAAGGTAAGTACACGAAAATACTACTCGGTTTTCCTTGTAATCTTTGTATTTAGCATGATAAGCTTTGCCTTTATCCCGGCAACTTCGGTTGAAATGCTTGTGATATCGGCAGTTCCGGTTACATTTTTAATTTCCAACTTATTTATTTCTTTGAAGTCGAAATTCTGGAGCGAGCTATTATTTACAATTCTTTTTGTATTTGTAATTTTCATGCAAATCTCAAATATATTTTTCTGATGGACAAAAGCAAACCTTCACTGGCCATTTACGGAATCCAGGCAGGGAAAACTATGAACATCCATTTTATGTTGCTGGCTGGGATTGAAAATCAAAACATTTAGATAATTTTGCAGCCGAAATTAAGCTATAAAAAAATATGGCCGGAATTTTACAAATAGAAACTTCAACCGAAGTTTGTTCTGTGGCGCTTTCCGAAAACGGGAAATTGTTATTTCTGAAAGAAAGCCTCGAAGGATTAAATCATTCGAAACTGCTTACGGTTTTTATCGAAGATCTTTTCAAAGAGAATAATATTACATTAAGCACTATCGATGCGGTTGCAGTTGGAAAAGGGCCTGGTTCTTACACCGGATTACGTATCGGTGTTTCGGTTGCAAAAGGCATTTGTTATGCATTAAATATTCCATTAATTTCGGTGAATTCGCTGAAAATATTAGGTAATTATGCAGCAGAAAACGTCGACGATTTTTTCCCTGACGCAGCCAACAGCGATATTCTGTTTTGCCCGATGATTGATGCGCGCCGGATGGAAGTTTACACCGCGCTTTACAATAAAAAAGGCGAAGAAATAACACCTGTTTCAGCAGAAATTATCGATAATAATTTTCTTGCAGAATATCTCGAAAATCATTCGGTTTTGTTCTTTGGAAACGGCGCTAAAAAATGCCGGAATACGCTAACTCATCCCAATGCTGTATTCAAAGGCCCGGAAACAACTTCGGCACAATTTATGACAAATATTGCGCAGGATAAATACAACAAAAAGGAATTTGAAGACGTTGCTTATTTTGAACCTTTTTATTTAAAAAACTTTGTAGCAACCATACCAAAGAACAAAATATTTTAATGACAAAACAGATTACGATAATCCTGATACTTTTTAGTTTATCTTTTAGCTCGCAGGCAAAAAAAGAACGTTTACTATTCGACCTTAAGTTTGCTTTTGCGAAAGGAGGCGAAGCTGTTTTAACCATTAACGACACAGTTTTTAACGGAAAACCAGCCATTTTGTATTCCATGATTGGCCGAACCACCGGAATTACTGATAAACTGTTTGGCGTTAACGATGCTTACGAAACAATTGTAGATGCTGAAAGCTATTTGCCACTAAAATCAATTCGGAATATTAAAGAAAATAAATACCGCTGGTACAACGAAACTTTGTATTACCACGATGTCGATTCAATACTAAGTCAAAAGTCGGGTAAGCGCGCTGTACCGCACGATCTTGTCGATATACTTTCGGTTTTCTTTTACTTTATCAATAAACATTTATTCGACGATATTGGCAGAGGCCACGCGGTTACCTTACCAACTTTTCATGCCGATAAAATTTCGGATGTAACTATAAAATACGTTGGAGAAACACGAGTGGAAACAGAAATGGGAGAAATTAACGCATTAATTTTAGCGCCCGTTGTCGATAAGGGTAAATTGTTAAAACGTTCCGACGGCCTCAGGTTTTACATCTCGAAAGACAAAAAAGTACCCATTCTTATCGAATTCGAAATGAAACTCGGAACTTTAAAAGCCGAGTTAAGAAGTTACAAAATCGATAATGTAGAGCAAATAACAAGCTGATTCCTGTATATTTTATCATTAAAAAAATTTCAGAATAAGTTGATTTAGATTTGATTTACTTATTTTTGCGGCTTATTAATAAGAAAAGAAAATTTCATGGCATCAACATCTGATTTTAAAAATGGCATGTGCTTTATGTTTAAGGGAGAAATTTACTCAATTGTAAGTTTTCTTCATGTTAAACCAGGCAAAGGGCCGGCTTTTGTTCGAACAAAGCTTAAAAACGTTAAAACCGGAAGAATTATTGAAAATACCTTTAATTCCGGAGTAAAAGTCGACGATGTACGTGTTGAACGTCGTCAATATCAGTATTTATATAAAGATGATCTGGGTTTGATGGTGATGAACCTCGATACATTTGAACAAATTGCCATTCCTGAATCGATGGTCGATAATTCGGACCTGATGAAGGAAGGACAAATTCTGGAAATAAATTTTCATGCTGATGAAGAATTGCCTTTAACAGCAGAAATGCCGGCTTTAGTGGAGTTAATTGTTACTTCAACAATTGAAGGCGAAAAAGGAAATACGGCAAGCTCAACCGCTTTAAAACCCGCCACTGTTGAAACCGGCGCCGAAATTATGGTTCCGATGTTTATCAACGAAGGCGATTTAATAAAAATCGATACCCGCGACCGCTCCTACAGCGAACGCGTGAAACAATAGAAAATATTTGGATTTGATTCTAATCCGGGCTCGTTTCAGTCCGGATTTTTTTTGCTTTTATTTGTTCTCGTGAATAAATATCGATAGCAACAATCATGGCAGTAAAGCCCCAAAACGGAACTGAAAGCTTATCGGTATCCAGAAAATTATTCATTAAACCATGAATATAATACGACACCAGTGAAATTATTGCAGCGAGTATGAAACCTCTGAGTCTGTAGTCTGTAAGTCTTGAATAGGTTTGAATAGCCGTATACAAAACCGTTCCTATTATAAACAAAAATGTAAGCATTCCCAATACGCCCGATTCCGATAAAGGCCCGAGATATTCGCTGTGTGAATTACCGCCGTCAGCCGAATTGGTACTTATAATGGTACGATCTTTATTTAATTGATAAGGTGCGTATTTAAACATGTAAGTGCCTGGCCCGTAGCCAAAAAACGGTTTATCTTCGAACATGCGAATTGCACAACTCCAGCGGTTTATCCGTTCGAGGTTCGAAGCATCGGAAGTGATATTCGACATGGAGGAAATATGCGTTGCAAAATCGGCGGATGACTGCTCAGAATTCTCCTCGAGTTTCATTAATATTTGATTCTGAAATACAAAAAGTAATAATATAAGCGATGTAAAGGCAATTAAAAGTGTGCTGAATTTTATTTTCAGCTTAATAATTACAAATATGCCTGTAGCAGCGAATAAACTCAGCCAGGCTGCTCTTGTGTATGAAAGCACAAATCCGCTTAACAGAATTCCAAGAAATACAAATGAAATAAGTTTATCCTTTAATGGTTTCAGTTTTGAAAAAGCAAACATCGTAAGAAACGGGATATACATGGCCAACGCCGCGCCGTATGATGTGTGATCGTTAAAAAATGGCTGAGGCACAAAGTTAGCTACCCGTTTATTCCATAACCCGAAACCCAAATGGCGGTAAATGGTATAAAAAATTACAACAGTAAACGAAATGACATAAAGCCACACATATTTTTCAAGATTTTTACCATCCGAAAATATTTTCGCTGTAATAAAGTACAATCCAACCACAAACCATATTCGCGATATCAAAAACTTAATGGAAACCACCGGCATTGTACTTGTAAGGCTGGTAAGGAAAATCCAGATAAGATTTATATAGATTGCCATCGACACCGGATGAGTGAGAATCTTTTTGTCGAATCCGCGTTCGTAAATCATTTTCAGGCCAAAAACAATAAGCAGCCCAAACAACAAAGGTTCGGTAGGCAAATACATATTGAAAGCAAACCCGGGTATTAATTCGGATAGCGGTATCGATAACGGCGCAAAAAATACTATCAGGTAAACTATTTTTTCAAACGAATAAATGGCAATAAGTAAAATGGCAAGCACAAGTGGCAATGCCTGAATTAACATCAGGTCTCTTTTCACCACAAACCAAATATTCAGCAAAATAAAGCCTATGGAAATAAGATAAAATAAGGAAGTTTTTATGGAATCATTCCGAACCACTTAATATACTTTTCGGTAATCGAGTACAAGAAAAACAAGCAATGCAAAGAATACCGCTGAAAAAGCAGTGAAAGCAACTATGAGCCAGCGAACAGGATACGATTTTTTATCGGCAGGAAAAGGGTGTTCCACCACATGGCTGTACGTAATGTTCTTTTCGTATTCCATCATATAAATTTCATGAAGCCGCCGAAGCGAGTCGATCTGGTTTATTGCCGAGCGATTCAGTTTCTCCAGCCACTGGATTTCGGAACCTTTTTCAGCAAAATTTTTGTACAATTTTTCAATTTTCTGTGCATCGGAAGTAGAGCCTCTGCCTGTTGCCAAAGCACTCATATACCCACGCGTAATTTCTGGCGATTGCCCGGCGAAATCGTACACAGCATATTTTTCCCTTATATCGTTAAGCTGCACTTTTAAAGTATCGTATTCTTCAATTTTTTTATTAAGTTCTTTGCGGGTTATCTGCACCATTTCCAGATTTTTGGCTTTGTGCATTTCGCCAACTTTCCGGTTATAAAAATGGATAATGGAGTCGCACATATTGCAGGCCCTTTCAGGCTGATGATCCATTACATTGATTTCGACTGTTTCATATTCAGTTTTCGATGTTTTTACATTTTTATTATAAATTTCAAACATGTAGGTCAGATAATGCGGATCATCTTTTTCAATTTTATACTCTTCATCAAGATTGAAAGCATCGAACATTTTAAGTTTTATATCGTTCGAATTCAGAATCTCAAGCATTTGCTCCGATTCCGATTCTTCGCTGATAGCACTAATATTTGTCGGATAAACACGGGCAGTTGATCTGAATTTTGGCTTTATAAAAGCCGGGCCCGAAAAAATTGCCGAAAGTAAGATTGCAATTACGCCGATAGCAATAAAGTGAAATTTGCGTTTCCAGATTAAAGTGAGGATACGCTGATTATCAAAAAAGTCATTCATAGGATTGTGGTTTCAATTTGATCGCATTTCATGAACGTAATGAAACTGCTTTTATTATTTGGTTTCATTGATTTTTGCTGATTATTCAGCTATAATTAAATAGTAATTTTTCTTGCCTTTTTGAGCCAGAATATATTTTCCGCTGATTAAATAATTGCTGTCGATAACAAGTTCAGCATCTGAAATTTTATTTTTATTAATGCTCAAACCGTTTCCGGCAATGGTTCTTCTTGTTTCGCCTTTCGAAGCAAAAGCCTGCGTTTTTTCCACCAGGAGATCAATAACATTAATTCCGCTTTCCAATTCCGCTTTTGAAACAGTAAATTGCGGAACACCTTCGAAAACGGAAAGAAATGTGCTCTCATTCAATTTTCTTAATTGTTCCGAAGTTCCCCGGCCAAAAAGGATTTGAGAAGCTTCAACTGCCATTTCGTATTCTTCTTTCGAATGAACCATAATGGTAATTTCTTCGGCTATTCTTTTCTGTAATAAACGCATATGCGGCGCTTCGCGATGCTTTTCAATCAGTGCAGAAATTTCATTCTGTGAAAGCATGGTAAAGACTTTAATGTATTTCTCCGCATCTTCATCGGATGTATTTAGCCAAAACTGATAAAACTGATAGGGTGTTGTTTTTTCAGGATCGAGCCATACATTTCCATGCTCTGTTTTCCCGAATTTGCCACCATCGGCTTTGGTAATAAGCGGAATTGTTAACGCAAATGCCTCGCCACCTGCTTTCCTGCGAATTAATTCAGTGCCTGTGGTAATATTTCCCCACTGGTCGGAACCACCCATCTGCAGTTTACAGTTCATGTTTTCGTACAACCATAAAAAGTCGTAACCCTGCACCAACTGATAGGTAAATTCGGTGAATGACATACCTGTGTTCGATTCGGCGCTTAACCGTTTTTTAACCGAATCTTTGGCCATCATATAATTTACGGTAAGGTGTTTCCCGATATCGCGGATAAAACCCAAAAACGAGAATTCCTTCATCCAGTCGTAATTGTTTACCATTACTGCTGCGTTGGGTTCTCCCGATTCGAAATCGAGAAACTTTGATAACTGCGCTTTTATTCCGTTGAGATTGTTGTTCAGTATTTCTTCATTCAACAGGTTTCTTTCCTGTGATTTGCCCGACGGATCGCCAATCATTCCGGTTGCCCCGCCAACTAATGCAATTGGTTTATGGCCAGCCAACTGAAACCGCTTCAGTAACATTATTTGCGAAAAACTACCCACATGAAGCGAATCGGATGTAGGATCAAAACCGATATAGGCGGCAGTCATTTCTTTTTGTAATTGTTCTTCAGTTCCCGGCATAACATCGTGCAACATGCCCCGCCATTTCAAATCTTCAACAAAATTCATAAAAATCGCTTTTCAAAAAATTTGCGCAAAGATATAAAATGCTGATAGTTATTCGGATTCTTTGAAATAAATTTGCCTGAATTAATGGCAGCAACCCAAGTATACGAAAGACTAGTCTACAGTAATGTCAATGGTTGATCTGCAGAGAGCCATACCGCCGTACCGATAAATTTCTTTTTAAAGCCGTCATCTGCCCGCCATTTGTCGTGTTGGAGTTGGTTAAACTCTGTGAAGGAGATGTTTCTTTGTTATCATTAATCATTTCAGGGTTGCTGAATTGGGTGAATGTTTGAGTTAATTCATGAATACCAACCAGTTCGTTTTCCGGGATTTGTTCATGAAATATGTCTATTTCATTAAAAAGAAGACCTTCAAATTCATGCAACTGCAGATATGGAATAAAACGATATCTTACACCTTCATTTATACTTTCGAACATTCCATTTTCAAGTATTTTCATCCTTTCATTTTTATTAATACACTTTTCTGCCATATTCCATGAAGGGAAATTGTACTTACGATACAAGCCATAATAATCTATAAGGCTGGTTACAAAAGCATTTGAATCATTGGTTAGATGAAGTGTTATCTGTTTTTTTAATTCAGACCATTTTACAATACCACCCATCGATTTTTTTATAAGTGGTGATTGAATAAAAATATCTTTCCTGGCAAAATGTGGAGTTAGAATGGTATTGCAGAATTCCCTTTCTGTTTCACCTTCACATATAATAATAACTCTTTTCATTTTTTAATAATTTGGCTGACCAGTAGTTATTATATTTCTTTTCCATAAATCATCAATTGTATAATCCTCTAGCCATTCCTGAAGCTCATCTGCATTTAAGCGGTTAAATTTTGAGCATCCATCAATTTGGTCAACAGTTATTATTGAATCAGGTGAAAAATGACTTATTAAATCAGTTGATTGTGTTGCAATGATTACCTGACATCCTTTAGCAGAAACAGATTTTATCATTCCTGCTAATTTTGCAATTGCGGAAGGATGTAGTCCCAATTCAGGTTCGTCTATTATTATCGTATCGGGTAACTTAGGTTGCATAAATAAAACTGTTAAAGCAATAAACCGAATCGTGCCATCTGACAAATCATTTACTCCATAAATAGTGTCACTATGTTTGTCTTTCCATTGCAACTTTATAAACTTCTCATTATTTGGCATAAAATAAAAGTCTAAAAAATATGGCGCAATAGATTGAATTATTTTCACAATTTTATTGTACACAATTTTCTCTTTGTCCTCTATTTCATATAAGAATGCAGCCAGGTTTGCCCCATTGCTATATAAGTAATATACATCGTTTTCTATATGGCTGGGAATTGTAAAAGGCGACTTATTACTTGTATCATGAAAATGATACTTTCTGAATCCCTCAAGATACTTAATAACATATTGAGCCCGTCTCCCTTCTGTAGTTTTTATTTTGGCTTCTCTTCCTGAGCGATTGATGTTTGCACTCTGATGACCTCTGTAAAATAACCGTTCATCGATAAATATCAATCCATCAGAACCTAATTTGAGATTTACTGAATAACCATTATTCCCATTTTCAAACTCAACTTTAAAGCTAATTGTATCTGTTACTTTTTGTCCTTTATGAAGGATTTTATTTTCGCCTCCTGTCAGGGCGATATACTCATTCAGATTTTTGTTGTATAGTCTATTCAAAAAATCAAAAAATGAAATAAAATTACTTTTTCCACTTCCGTTTGCACCAATCAGTATATTAATTGGTGTTAAATCAATCCGTTCTGATTTTATTGATTTATATCCCGATATTTTTATATAATCCATTTATTGATATTAATTTTAATTCCAAATTTAATAAATAAATAAGTGCCTATCATTAATAGATGTTTTGAGCTACCATAAATCCATCTTTTAAGCTTGTCGTTAAATTCGTATGCAACAATGGAACCTAAATATCCGAAAGTGGGAATCTTGCAAGCAGAACAGGAACTAATTCTTAAAATTTACCTCTTAAGTCAAAGATTGTTTTGATTTTTTATTCTTTGGCTTTTACTCAAAGAACCTTAAACATTAAAGACTTGAAAAAACTTTCAGATTTAGGCCTCCCGACTTCTCAGCGTCTTATGACCGTAAAAGATAAACGAAAAGGGCTTATCATAATCGCGAAACGACTGGCCACATTCCGCTCAAAACGTTCCACTGAAATGTGTTTCCGGTTTGAACAGGTTACATGCTCAAAAGATACCTTTATCGATTTTTTTTTTCTTCTTTATAAATTCTTTAAACCGCTTTATCATCCTTCATTCTATCTGAATCTTCATTGTCCCAAAAATTGATAAACGGCAATAACGACGGTGCGAAATTCTTTATCGGCTCATACATTCTCGATTCGGATTTAGCTCTTTCCGAAAGTATTTTCATATTACGATCAATTCGGTCGAAAACCAATAGTACAATGCTTAGAATTAAGGCAGATTTTAACACGGCGAAAACCATTCCGGCCAGTTTATTTACAAAACCGAGGGTAACAGCATCAACCAATTTATTTATGGTACTGCCAACAATATGTACCAGAATAACAATGACAATAAAAGTAACAATAAACGAAATGATGTCGAGATGTTCGGTTTTCAGGTTCAGTTTTTCGGTTAAAAATTCGGCGGTGACGGATGAAAATTCGATGGCACCCCAAATACCCAGGATTAAAGCAGCCAACGACACTACTTCGGCAATTAATCCATTTTTAAAACCACCAAAAGCTGAAAATACTAAGAGCAGGAGAAGGACAATATCGATGTAATTCATGGTATGATTAAGTAATATATTGCTAAAAGATAATTGCTTAGCCAATTTAGAGAAATCCGTTCGATATGAGTTGCTAAAAATCGGCAAAAAACAGAAATCTACTCTTTTAACGGTGAAAATGCGAGGTAAATTATGTAGCTATGATTTTCGAGATACACTTTTTCAAAATCCCAACCTGTATTAAAAAGATTCATTACGATTAACGATACATGCTCCTGGATTATCCTTTGATTGGCAATTTAAAATCGAACATGTATGCCACCGAAAACCTGAAAGTTTTGTAGTGATAATCGTGAATTCCGCCCTGGTATTCCAGTTTCCATAAGAAACGTTCGCCTGTTCGTGTGAGTCTCGATCTGTAAATCAACGGGTCGTTGTCGCCTGTAACGCCAATGTAATCATAAGCATCATAAGCAGAATAACCTCCCAATTCATTCGACCATGAAATATTTTTATGTTTCAGAATCATTCCAATTTCATACAGAGGCCCTTCGTCCTGGGCAAGTTCAACTTTATTGGTTTGCCATACATAAAATCCTCCCAAAGCAGCAAATCTAATCTCATCGATAAAGCTATTTTTGGGAAAGATAGATTTTCCAAAAGCGCCATAAAAATAGTTGGCTCCTGCTTCGGTATATCGTGCTTGGGTTGCCCATCCGGTAGTGGTTTTAAATGAGTAGTTCATCGACAAATCAGGCCATATTTTATGTCCCCTTATCAATTGTACAAATGTGCTTATCCATAAATCGCCAGGATTGGTAATCCATCCGGTGTCATCGTAATAAATCTGCCGGTCATCGCGAACTGCATTTGTCATATGAAACGTTTCTGACGGATATCCCCAGATATTTACGACCACTCTTTTAGGTACTACGCTCCAGTAAAAACTAATGTATGAATTTACCGCCGTGTCGCCTTCCATAAAATGAGAATGAAGGCCAAATTCCACATTCGACATTGAATCGAGTAAAGCATAATCCATTTCAGGAACAGGCAAAGCATTTGGCCCCATTTTACCGGGTGCAATTTGCAGCCATTTGTTTACATGACTGCTTCCGAAGTCTGTCCAGCCTTTGGTGCTTCTCGACTGACTAAATGCTGTTACGCTAAAAATAACAAACAGAACAATTATTGAATTTCGCATCGCGTCTAAATAAAGATTTCAATATTACAAAATAGTTGAAAAAGTCGCTAATTTTGCATCCTTTTGCAGAAACAATAACAGAAAAACTAATATTGAAGACAAAACGAAACAGATTCAGAAAATGGTTTCTATGGCCGTTTTTGGCTATTGGTGTTTTTTTACTTACGCAACTGGCTTCCGTATTTCCTGCACTAACGGATAAGTGGTATTCACAAAAAATATATCCGGTAATTGCATCTGTTTTTTCAACCACCAGCTCAGTTTTTCCTTTTTCTCTTGACGATACATTTTATCTTCTGCTGATTGTTGTATTTTTTGTATTGGTTAGCCTGGTCGTTATCGGAAAAATTTCGTGGTTAAGAGCGATCAATATTGTTTTGAATGTTATCGCAATAAGTTTTATCACTTTTTATCTTTTCTGGGGATTTAACTATTTCAGAAGCAGCCTAAACCAAAGGCTGAATATTTCGGAAGAAACACCTGGAAAAGCGCAATTTATCCTTCAACTTGAAACACTGATTGAAAACACCAATAAATCGTATATTTCTTTTGAAGATTTTGATAAAACCCGAATAGATTCTTTAGTGGAAGCGTCATATAAAGCGCTTGCACCAGCTTTGAAAATACACTATCCTTCGGGTAAACGTAAGGCAAAAAAAATTACATTGAGCAGCTTCTTTGCCAAGGCCGGAATTTCGGGTTACTACGGACCTTTTTTTAGCGAAATTCATATCAACAGTACTATTTTGCCCGTGGAATATCCATTTGTTCTGGCACACGAAAAAGCACATCAGTTTGGGATTACCAGCGAAGCCGAAGCTAATTTTTATGCCTGGCTTGTGTGCACGCAAAGCAATTCAAATCAGCTTAAATATTCCGCAAATATGAATGTACTCCGTTTTTTTCTATACCAGGGATATACGCTAAAAGAATACCCCGAAATTATTGCAGAACTTGACGAACGGGTAAAAAGTGATTTCAAAAAAATCAGGGATCACTGGGAACAGCTACGAAATGAAAAAGTAGATAAAATTGCCACAAAAGTTAATGATGCTTATCTGAAGTCGAACAAAGTTGAAAAAGGAATTGAAGATTACACAGGCGTTGTTAAATTTGTTATGGATTATTTGCAGGATAAGGCTTTTCAGGAAAAATGGAAACTGAAATCCAACTAAATTGTTCTAATTTGAAATCAGAATTCATTATGAAACTTATACCCATTTCGGCAGGAAACTTTCATTGCGACGGTGGCGCTTTGTTTAGCGTTATCCCGAAAAAACTCTGGCGCAAAGAATATCCCGAAACTGAAGATAATATTACACCTCTCTCACTTCGCTGCCTTCTTGATTGATTCAGGCAACAAAAAAATACTGATTGACGCCGGAATCGGAAATCATTATTCTGAAAAATATTTTCAAAACAATGGCTATGTTCCCGGAAATTACCTGGTGAACTCGCTCGAAAAAAATGGATATAAAACAGAAGATATCACCGATGTTTTTTTTACCCATTTGCATTGGGATCATTGTACCGGTTCGGTAAAAAACGAATTCAGAACCTTACATGCTGTTTTTCCAAATGCCACTTACTGGTGCAGCAAAAGACAGTGGGAACATTCCAAAATTTCAAATCCGCGGGAAAGCGCTGCTTACAATTCCGAAATTCTTAATTTTCTTTTCGCTACCGGAAAATTAATCCTGGTGGAAAATGAGGGAAATCTCTTTCCGGATATCGATGTACGTTTTTACGATGGCCATACGCCCGGGCAAATGATTCCATTCATAAAATATAATGGGAAAACAGTGGTTTACATGGCCGATTTAATCCCAACAGCAGCAAATATTCCGTTACTATGGCTGGCATCGTACGACTTATATCCGGTTACTGCGATGGAAGAAAAGGAAAAATTCCTAAGAGAAGCTGTTGAAAATAATTACATTCTTTTTTTCGAACACGACTATTACAATGAGTGTGCAACTGTGGAAAAAAACATAAAAGGATTTAAATCAAAAGAAATATTTCGGTTGCAAAAGCTGAAATAGTTCTATCTGAATACAAATCGTGTATTATTTATTGTGAAACATGTACAAACGTACACGGCTTGCTTTTCGTCCGGGGAACGCTTGTACATACGTACACGCCTCCACTTTTCATTCCGGCAGCGTTTGTACGTATGTACACGCCCCCACTTTTCGATCCGGCAGCGTTTATACATACGTACACGCCTTCCTTTTTCATTCCGTCGGGTTTGTACGTACGTACACGCCTTCCTTTTTCGTTCCGCCGGGTTTGTACGTACGTACACGCCACGGTTTTCAGAACAGGCCGTGTATGAACGTACACAGCTTATAATAAATGCCGGATAGTTGTATTTCACTTCTACTCATGCATTGAAACATAGAGTGAGTCTTCCCTGATGATTCAGTCTGACGGGGAAAATAATATTTCTGTTTATAAAATTCGCATTTAACATACGCAAACGATATTTTTGCTACAGAAGGCATAATATGATTTTCCCGATTTTTTTTGCTGCAATGTTTTTCTATTTTTACGCATCCAAAAAGTTGTTTTGAAACGGCCATGATAAAAATCTCAATAAAATTAAGTATGACAAATATTATCTCGGAAGTTCCATCTGTTACCTTCAAGAATAATAAATTATACACAGATGAAATTTAAAATCGAATCTAAAATTTTTGACGATTTTCAGTCCTTTGAAGGAATGCTTAACTCCTGGAAATCCACGTACGAAACCATAGTTTTTACCAACGGTTGTTTTGATATCATCCATTACGGGCATTTAGATTCGCTTTTACAGTCGGCGCGAATGGGAACAAAATTAATAGTGGGATTAAATTCCGATCGTTCCGTGGAAATTTTAAAAGGGAAAAACCGCCCCGTATTCGATGTAAAATCGCGAGCTATGATTTTGGCCGCATTTGTATTTGTCGACGCCGTAATCATTTTCAACGAAGAAACTCCCGAAGATTTAATCGCGCAAATTGTACCCAATATTTTGGTGAAAGGAAAACAATACGAAATTCATGAAATTGCCGGCCACAAAACTGTTCTCAACAGCGGGGGAAAAGTTATCACTCTCGATTTGGTTCCCGGCGTTTCTTCCAGCGATATTGTGGAAAAAATTAAAGCCCTCGATTAATGGCTCAAACCAAAAGCATTTATACCTGTCAGAACTGCGGAACACAGTTTTCGAAGTGGATGGGAAAATGCTCTGCCTGTAACGAATGGAATACCCTTGTGGAAGAAATTGTTTCCAAAAAAAAGGAATCCGGAAAGCTTGCACTTCAAATTTCAGGCAACAAACCGCTAACACTCGAAAATATTGAAACAGTTAAGAATAAACGTATTTCGGTTGATATTAACGAATTTAACCGTGTTCTTGGCGGTGGAATTGTTCCGGGTTCGCTTATTTTATTAGGAGGCGATCCGGGAATCGGGAAATCCACATTGGCATTGCAAATTGCACTTGGATTAAACGAACGAAAAATCCTGTACACATCGGGCGAAGAAAGCCTTCAGCAAATAAAATTAAGGGCAGAAAGGCTTAACAGCTCGAATAACAATTGTTTGTTTTTAAGCGAAACATCACTTGAAAATTTATTGGCTCAAACCGAACAGATTTTACCTGATTTGCTGATTGTCGATTCCATTCAAACTGTTTCCTCGGAAACGCTTGAATCGTCGCCCGGATCTGTTTCGCAGGTAAGAGAATGCACGTCGGCAATTCTGAAGTTTGCAAAGAAAACAGGTGTTGCAGTTATTTTAATCGGCCACATAACCAAAGATGGCAGCATTGCTGGTCCAAAAGTACTGGAACACATGGTCGACACGGTTCTTCAGTTTGAAGGCGACACCAATTATATGTACCGCATTTTGCGTTCGAACAAAAACCGTTTTGGCTCCACCAACGAGCTTGGTATTTTTGAAATGGCCGGAAATGGTTTGCGCGAAATCACCAATCCTTCGGAACAATTGATTTCAAAAGTAAGCGACGATGTAAGCGGAACTTCAATTGCCGCTACCATAGAAGGAATCAGGCCGTTTTTAATTGAAATACAGGCGTTGGTTAGTTCAGCCGCTTACGGAACACCGCAACGTTCTTCTACCGGATTCGATTTACGGCGGTTGAACATGTTACTTGCCGTTCTTGAAAAACGAGCCGGATTCAAATTAATTCAAAAAGATGTTTTTCTGAATATTGCCGGAGGTTTACGAATTAACGATCCCGCAACCGACCTTGCAGTAATTACATCCATACTTTCTTCGAATATCGATACGGCAATCAACCATAAATTCTGTTTTACGGGCGAAGTGGGATTAACCGGCGAAATCCGTGCTGTCAACCGAATTGAACAACGTATTGCCGAAGCTGAAAAACTTGGTTTCAAAAAAATTTTTATTCCACAGTTCAACAAAAGTTTCGATTCTTCTAAATTCAATATAGAAATTGTAAAAGCTTCACGGGTCGATGAAGTTTTCAGAAATATCTTTCGCTAAATCGTTCACAATTATCGCCGGTAGGATTTTTTAACGGTATAAATTTTGAATTGTGGCTGAACTATTTATAATTTGGCGACCTGAAAAAATTAAATGAACAAAATACTTTATATAGCGCTGCTTTTAGTTTTTGCATTTACCGCGTGCGATAAACCGCCTTTTCCTGAGCCTGATAAGTTAATAAAGGAAAAGCAAATGATTGACATGTTGGTTGATATTCATTTGGCAGAAGCAACATTTACGCATATGCGAAATGATTCACTCGTAAAAAAGAGCAGTTCCGTGGATTTCTATTATTCGATTTTGGCGAAATACAATGTTCCCGATTCCATTTTTGAACGTTCGCTTGTACACTATGCAAGCAATCCGAAACATTTTGAAGAAATGTACCGAAAAGTGATGAATAAACTTAGCATAACCGAACAACAATATTCGGGAAGAAAAGAAGAATTGCAATTCGAAATTCCCAAATAGTTTTTCGTGAGAAAAATTGCCGCAACATATATTTTCACACCTGACCAGACATTCAAAAAAAATTTAGTTTTAGTTTGCGATAATAATGGGACTATTCTCGAAATTATTGAAAATAAGGAAAATAAGGAACTTCCGGGAATGGAATTTTACAGCGGAATTCTTGTTCCCGGTTTTGTAAACGTCCATTGTCATCTTGAACTTTCGAACCTGAAAGGCAAAATTGAAGAAAAAAAGGGATTGGGTTATTTTATCGGTGAAATTAACCGTTTAAGGAATAGTGAAACTGAAAATCCTGAAACAGCCATGCGTGTGGCTGACAGAAAAATGTGGGCTTCAGGAATTGCGGCAGTTGGCGATATTTCAAATACAATTCGTTCGATTCCGGCCAAGTTAAAAAGCAAAATATATTATCACACTTTTGTGGAGTCGTTCGGATTTCATCCGGGCCGTGCCGAAAAATCGTTTGATTACGCAAAATTTGTTTGGGAAGAATTCAGAGAAAATGGCCTTTCTGCTTCTATTGTGCCACATTCCGCTTATTCTGTTTCAGAATTGCTATTCAAAAAAATCAGCGAGAATGCAATTACCGAAAAAAGTATATTATTGGTTCATAACACTTTTACCAATAAAGTTGATTTGGAAAACCTGAAAAATACGCGTTCATTGGAAAACTGCTATTTTGCCCTTTGTCCTAATTCGAATATCTATATTGAAAACCATTTGCCGCCGGTAAATATGTTTCGTACCGAAAACCTGAATATTTGTATCGGAACCGATAGTCTTGCTTCAAACTATGAATTATCGATATTAGCTGAAATGCTGACCATTCAACAACATTTTCCTGAAACCGAACTGAGTGAATTACTTTCCTGGGCTTGCATTAACGGAGCAAAAGCTCTTGGCATTGAAAAAACATTCGGAAGTTTTGAAACCGGCAAAAATCCTGGTGTTAACCTAATTACAGGAATCGATTTTAAAAATTTAAAACTCACCGTAAACAGCAAGGTTAAACGTTTGATTTAGTGTTATTCGCTTTCCTGTACTATAAAAATAAAAGCGCCTGACTTAAAAAGGTAAATCAGACACTTTATTGATTCAAAGCAGCGAATCACTATGATGATTACTAATATTTTCCCTAATTCTGACTCGCAAATGCATTTAGCATCCAGTAATATTTCCCGGTTTGTTTCACCACTTTTAACTTATTTCTAATTTTCGCGTTGTTCGTGATAAACCAATACAGGTTTATGAAAATGTGTCAATACATTTTTCGTTTTATTCGAAGTAAACAAATCTTCGAAAAATCCTTTATCTTCTTTTAAAATAACCAGCATGTCGGGATTACTTTCCATTGTATAATCTTCCACTCCGGTTATAAAATCTTTTCCGGTCACTAATTCGAAATCGATATCTACAGCTTTTAATTCAGACTGAACCATGTTTTTAAAACCGGTCCATTCGAGTTCTTTCCTGAAATTTAAATCCTGCTCGTTATGCAAAATTGTAATTTGTATATTTTCCGACTTCGAAATAAAATCTGAAAGATGTTTTAAAGAACGAACGTCTTCAGGATTAAAATCGGTAGCATAAACCACCTTACGCAAATCGGCTTCCTTTATGTTATCGGGAACTATTATTACCGGACATTTAACATGTTCAACCAGTTCCGGGTACGAAACCAAACCGTCGGTAATTTCGGAATAACTTTGATGATTGCTGATAATAACCATCAAATCCGGATCCTTTTCCATTTCGCTTTCAATGATGTCGACACGGTTATTTCGCGAAACATTAATATCAATCGGGAAATTAACAGAATGTTTCTTTAGATAATCGGTAACAACTTCCCGAATTTTAACTTCGGCCACATCATACTCTTTATTAAGGCTTTTTTCGGCTGTGACAATGCTCGAAGTTGCAATTCCAGTAGCGCCCACCATCGCAGTTTGTCGCATCCAGTTAAAATCGAAAACATAATAAATTTTCAGATTACACTTAAACCGGTTGCTAAACGAGAATGCGAAATGAATGAGATCCTCCATATTTTTATATGAATCTAAAATGAGCAAATTTGTTTTCATGGCTATATTTTTTTCGTTTTCTAATCCGATTTAGCCGCTGTTGTGATTATTGCTCTTTTTATTTTTGAAAAAAAACCAAACCATCCTTGTTCCCAGTTCGAAAGCATAATCTCTTACCATTCCGGAAAAATCGTCGATTATATCTGCCGTTGAGTCAATTAGTTCTTTCTCTGATAAAAGTTCCCGGTATTTTAGTTTTTCCCGATACAATTCCAACTCTCTCATGTTTTTTATGCTATTCATTTCTTTTCGTTTTCTGTGTTGTCAAACATTATTTTTGAATACTGGCGTAAAACCGAGTCGGTAACCAGGTACTTACGAAATACCATGAAAATTATGGCAATTAAAAGCAAAATTCCACCAGAAATAAGAATTCCTTCTGTATAGTTATGGTATTTGTCTCCATACCAAACTGCAAAAGCTGCAAATACAAAAATCAAAATCCATATTAACAGTGAAATCAAAATCCATAGATTAATGAGCAAAGAAGTGAGTTTGGTGGATTTTTCCAAAAACGACAGTTTTACCAAATCGACTTTGGTTTTAAAATACTCCTTTGCCGAATCATTAATGTTTGAAATATCTTTAGATAAATCGCTGCTCATCGTTTTAATTTTGATTTTACTTGCAAACGCTCAATTACTTTGAGTCGGATTTTGCAGCATTATGAACTTTCTCGTTTACCTTTTCCCGTACTTTTTGCTCCGCTTTATCAGCTTTCACACGCATTTCGTTAACAACACTGTTAACTTCATCTTTTATACTCTCCAGCTTTTCGTTAATGGTATCGGTTAAATCCCGGGAAGCATTTTTTACTTTTTTGGAAATTCTTTTCCTTGTTTTTGTTCCTTTTTCAGGTGCAACCAATATTCCTGTTAATGTTCCTGCTGCAGCACCGGCTACAAATCCCAGTATTGCATTTCTTGTTCCACTACTCATGACTTTTAATTTTAATGATTAATAATTATGTAATTTATCTCGCTGAACCGCATTGTTTCTTTAGACTCTGGTAATACCGCTCATGGGTACCACATTTTTTCTGTTTTTCTCTTTTGTTGTACGGTTCATTTCTTTTATCTCTTTTTTCTTTCCAATCCATCCCTTATCCATCGACATAATTCTACTCTTTAGTGTATTTTTGTCGTTTCCTGAATATGATTCCGAAATGGATTTCCCAGGTAATAAATCTCTTCTTCTTTTTAAACCAAGCATAAATTGAATTTTAATAATCTCACTTATGTTCTTAAATTAATGAAAAAAGCATTCCATTTCCCACAGTATACCGGCTTTCCACCGTAACTATCTAATAATGTGAAGATATTGTCGTTTATGATAAATCGCCAAAGGGAAACACATGTAGAAAACGTTCTACAGGCTGTGGAAGCAATAACACCTTCGGTGTTTTACGGCCGGAATATTATGTATCGGAAAAATGGATTATTATAGCTGGAATATGCAGTTAACCTGTTATCAGAAATTCGAAATAATCTTCGTTTACGAGATGAATAAGAAAGGATGTGACCAGTGCATTTTGCATAATTTTGTTTCTTAAATCGGTATTGGCATTTGGCCTGCAAACAATCACTTCGGGTGTTCGTTTTGTTATTAATGTTTTGCTTAACTTTTCGATAACCAGCGGTAAAGACCACTTTTTACTATAATCGTTAATAACGATATAATGAATTTTATGTGCTGGTTCATTGTCCTGATCTTCGATAAATTTTATGGCTTTGGAATAATCGTTAAAGGGAAAAAAGTGATTCAGGAGATTCTTTTTGTTTAAACGGGTTTTGAAGTGCTCCAGGTGCACTGAATCTGAATCGATACAAACTACATTTTTAACCTTTTTATTCATTCTTCCGACATTTATTCTTGCAGGGTCAATAACTATTCCAAAATCGGATAATTTTCAAATCTCAATTTCGAATTGTTTAATTTTATTATATAATGTTTTTCTGTCGATATTTAGATTGCGCGCCGCTTTTGATTTATTGTAGCCGGCATCCACTATCGCATCGATTATTATTTGCTTTTCTGCTTCGTAACCTGTTCGCGATAAATGACTTTTAATATTCACCGCAGATATATTTTTAAACTCATTTTTTTGAGCCGATTCGATAATTTCCATCGGAAGAATTTCAGGCTCAATAGTTTCTCCGGAAGTAAGCAACACGGCACGTTTCACCACATTCTTTAGTTCTCTTATATTTCCCGGCCAGTTATAATTCTGAATTATTTCAACCGTTTCATCCGAAAAGTTTTTTACCTGTTTTTCCAGCTCTAAATTAGCAAGTTTTCTAAAATGATGGGCAAATAACAGAATATCTTCCTTCCTTTCCCTAATTGGTGGCAATTCTATTTTAAACTCGTTTATGCGATGCAGCAAATCATCTCTGAATGGATTCGACTGGTCGTGATTAATTAGTGCTTCATTTGTTGCAGCAATAATTCTTACATCAACTTTTGTAGGTTTGTTATCGCCTACTTTTGTCACTACTTTTTCCTGAAGCGTTCTTAATAACTGAACCTGCACGTTATAAGAAAGATTACCCACCTCATCGAGAAAAAGAGTACCGCCGTTTGCCTGCTGAAAAACGCCTGTTCTGTTATTTATAGCTCCGGTAAAAGAACCTTTAACATGACCAAACAATACGCTGGTTGCCAATTCTTTGGGAATTGCACCACAATCGACTGCCAGAAAAGGCTGGCCTTTTCGTGTACTATGCTGATGAATATAACGTGCAATATATTCCTTGCCGGTTCCGGTTTCACCTTCAATTAACACCGACATATCGGTTGGTGCAACTTTTTCGGCGTAACTTAAAGCCATGTTGTATAATTTGTTTTTCCCTTTTATAAAATCCTCTTCAGGAAAAGCAGTTGATCTTTTTTTCGACGGCTTTTTCGTAGTTTTTTCTATAAGCGAAACAATTTCATCGGTCTGGATGGGTTTAGTAAGATAATCGTAAGCACCCATTTTCATTAATTTAACCGCCATCCTAACATCGGCATACGCTGTTATTATTACAAACGGAGCATTTAGTTCCTGTTTATGCATTTGTTTCAAAACCTGCATTCCATCAATATCCGGCAAACGAAAATCGCATAGAATCATATCGAATTGTTCCGCCTTGATTCTTTTTAATCCGGAGTTTCCGGAAAAAGCAACGCTGGCTTTATAACCCTTATTCTGCAGTTGCTTTTGCAAAGATTGACAAATAAAGGTGTCATCATCGATAATTAATATTTTTGACATTACAAATGCATTTCATTCCAATTCGGGCAATCAGGCTTCTGGCAATCGTTCATTTTTAATCATCAAAACTATTTTTTCAATTTCGTTTTTCAGATTCGAAACTTTTGCCGGCAAAACATCATACTTTTTTTCATGAAGCGCCAGTTTCTCTACTTCGCCTAAATTAACCGCAAGCTTAGTTAGCCCGAAGTAACGCGATGAGGAGATTAGTTTATGCGCCATTTCGCCTATTTGTTCCCAGTTTTTGCTTTCTGTGTATGTTGGGATTTGTTGAACCGTTTTTTCACAATTTTCGATATATGTATCAATCATTTTATTGAAAAAACCTATATCGCCCCGCGCAGTTCTTAACAGCTCTGAAGTGTCCAGAACATCCTTATTGTTTTTCATTTCTTCTACCAGAATTTCGGGTTTTTCTTCCAGTGGTATATCTAATAAACTGCAGATTTTGCTATATAGTTTCTCCTCTTTAAACGGTTTGAGTATATAGTCGTCGAAACCGTTATTGAGGTATTTCTGAATATCGCTCTCCATTATATTAGCAGTAATTGCGAGCATTTTTGTTTTTCTGTTCGGATTTTCACTGTCTTTTCTTATTCTTTTAACCACCTCGTCGCCAAAAAGTTTGGGCATATGTATATCAATCAAGGCAATATCAAATTTACTGCTGTTTAAAATGTCGAGCGCTTCTTCACCGTTGTAGGCAATCTCAAAGTCAGTGTTCCATTCCTGAAGTATAGATTCTCCTAACAGAATATTGTTTTCATCGTCGTCGGCAAACAATATGCGTTTTCCTTCCAGAAGGTTAAAAGAAATGTTATATACTTTTTCCGTGCTTACCTCTTCATGTTTATGAGGCATTTCAAGCGGAATGGTAAATGTAAACGTCGATCCTTTCTGTGGTTCGCTTTTCACGGTTATCCTGCCATTTAACAAATGCACGAGTTTATCCGAAATGGTAAGCCCAAGTCCGGTTCCTTTCCGGCTGTTTTCGTTTTTCCATTCCACCTGAACAAATTCGTTAAAAATGCTTTTAATTTCTTCTTCTGTTAATCCGATGCCAGAATCGACAACCTGAAATTTCAAATGTATTGCCTTTGCTTTTATATGGCTTTGCGAAACCCGGATATGAACATAACCTACGTCGGTAAATTTTATCGCATTTGATGCCAGATTTATGAGTATTTGTTTTATCCGGAACGGATCGCCGATTAAAATTTCGGGAATATTTTTCCCAATGTGAAATTTATAGGTAAGCTCCTTATTCTTTGCCTGCGAAAGTAATGATTCATGTACGTTTTGAATTAATTCTTTTAGATTGAAAGGTATTTTTTCGATAACCACTTTTCCCATTCCAAGTTTGAAAACAAACAGGATTTCGTTTACCACCGACAATAAATGTTCGGATGACTGTTGAATGAGGTGACTGAATTTTTCTTGCTTCGCCGAAAGGTTTGTTTTACTCAGAAATCCGGTAAACCCAATAATGGCATTTAAAGGCGTGCGTATTTCATGGCTCATTTTTGCAAGAAACAACGATTTTGCATTGTCTGCTTCTTCCGCCTCTTTTTTAGCCCTAATGAGGTTATCCTCAATTTCTTTTTCTTTTGTAATGTTCTGAAGAATTAAAGCGCCCCCAACCACGCGGTTATTAATGTCGAAAACCGGGGTTGCATTTACCATATAAATTTCTTTTTTAATTTTCACTTCTCCTTCCGAAGTATTTCCTTCGAGTGTATTTTTATAAAACGGATACAGCCTTTTTTGCGTTTTTTGATCATAGATCTCAAACAGCGTTTTATTTTTAAAATCGGCGTTTGTAAGCTTTAAATTTTCTTTTTCCTTTCCTCCTGAAAGAATATATCTAAAGTTAGTATCGAATAAAAACACGTCCAGTCCAGGCAAATTGTCGATTAAAATATCCTGGTAATCAGTTATATCGGATGGATTATCGCGGGGAAATGTAAATCCTGCATAATAGAAACTCTCGCTGTCGCCCAAATTTATTTTCTCGAGCGAAACAATAACCGGCAAAACAACTTTGTTATTCGAGAGCACAGCACTTTCAAAAATTAACGGGCCATTGCTTTTTTGCAATTGTGTTGCATGTTCCTTTATCTTAAGAAATTCCTGCTCTTCGAACCACTTTTGAAGTTCGGTGTTTGTATCCGTGCTTCCAAACCGGTTTGCCGAAAAACCTGTTATTCTTATTATTTTAAAGTCGCGGTTAAAAATTATTGCCGCATCCTGGAATAGATTTCCCTTTTTTTCTTTATCTGTCTGACCCGAAAGCTCCAGTTTTGTGATTTTCAGCTTTTTGCTCAACAGTTCCAGTGAATTTTCCAGTTCGAACAAAATCTGAATATCGACACTTTCACTTTTTAACTCCGAAATGAGTTGTGTCAGCTCCTTTAAATGTTTATTTATTCTTTCCGGCATGTTTAAAATATTCTGTTTAAAAAGGTATTCATATTGTGCTGAAAAGTCAACCAATATCATTTATTATTATCATTTTAACTATTATTAAAGAATATTGTTTCGGTTTACGCCTATCTTTGTTTATTTAGTACCATTATGTCTACATTTTTATTCGATAAAGTGATTTTTGGCCCCGTTAACAGTCGAAGACTTGGCATATCATTGGGAATAAATCTGTTACCAACGAATTTAAAAATCTGTTCGTTCGATTGTATTTATTGCGAGTGCGGACGAAACCAGATTAAATTTGAAGAAAAAGCCGCAATGCCTTCTCGAATTGAGGTTTACGAACACCTAAAACTGAAACTCCACAAAATGTCGGCAAAGAAAAAGTTGCCCGATGTGATTACATTTGCCGGAAATGGCGAACCAACACTTCATCCCGAGTTCGCAGAAATTATTGACGATACAATACAACTTCGGAACAACATTGCGCCAAAGGCCAGAATAGCGGTGCTCTCGAATGCAAGCATGCTTTACAAAAACAAGGTATACGAATCGTTACTTAAAATTGAAGATAATATACAAAAACTGGATTCCGCAATAAAAGAAACGGTTGAGATTCTGGATTGCCCAAACGGAAATTTCGATTTGGATAAAGTAGTTGAACAACTCGCCGGATTTAATGGAAAGGTAACAATTCAGACCATGTTTATTAAAGGATCGTTTAAAGGGGAAACCATTGATAATACAACGGAAAAAGAGATTTCGGCATGGATTGAACTACTAAAAAAAATAAAACCTGAACAGGTTATGATATATACCATTGCCCGCGAAACTCCGGTCGAAACGCTTGAAAAAGTTCCTCTTGCAGAACTTAAGGAAATAGCCAAACAGGTTAAAAAAGCTGGATTTCATACGCAGGTTTCAGAATAAATTTTCGATTGATTTTTAATCCGAATAAATTCTAATTTATACTGTTTCGTAATGAAAACTTTATAGATGTGTAACTCAAATATCGGTAATTTATAACGTAGTTCTGTGCCATTCGGAGCTGCGGCCAAGCCAGCGGATTCCGCCAATAAATCCTTTAAGCTTTAATAATTCGTCGCTCTCGAGCCAGCCATAACAATCGTAGGTATTTCCCGATTTCGGGTCGTAAATTGTGCCCTGGTACCATTCATTCTTTTTGGCATTGTATACAAAACCATCCAGAATCCGAAGTCCGATTAAGGAACGATCGCGTAGTTTTTCGTCAGGATTTTCATCGTCTTTAGGTGGTTGTCCGTTTTCATATTTCTCCGGAATCATGTACACAATTGTACCGGTATATTTGTTGCCTTCTTTTTTTACTTCAATTTTTGTTGTTTTTTCTTCGTTCCACCAAACGCCAACAATTTTATCCGCTTCCTGCGCAACCGAGGCCAGAGCGTAAAATCCAAGAAATAACAGGACGACCAGATTTTTCATTGTTTTAAAGTTTTAGTTTATTGCTTCGCTTTTGTTTCTTCTTAAAATGGTATTACGGTTGAAAGATACTGCATGAATTAATATTTCCTCTACTAATTAATGCTGTTATTACGGTATTTAATAAATTTAGGACTAATTTTTACAGACTAAATATAAATAAATATAAAATCTATTGGTAACATTCATTTATTTTTTGTTTTATATAGCTGAAATCCAAATAAAAAACTGACAAAAGACTGAATTTCCACGAAACAACAGTTTAATAACTCATATAAATTTTTCACTTTGAGATAACTATAAAAACAGACAATTTTATAAAAATGAAAATCATTAAGCGCGTTTTATTAGGATTAGCCATCCTCATTGTATTAGTTCTTTTAGCCGGATATTTTTTACTAGTAAGTGTGAAAAAATCGGCGCTTCCCGATTACAACATAAGTGCGGCAATCAGAAATTTAACCGAAGAAGCCGACGTTTACCGCGATGAACATGCCATACCGCATGTTTATGCAAAAACAGAAGCCGACTTGTATCGCTCGGTTGGATTTGTAATGGCACAGGACAGGTTATGGCAGATGGATTTGTTACGACGGGTTACCCAAGGCAGGTTATCCGAAATTTTTGGTAAAGATCAGTTGGAAACCGATATGCTGATGCGCGCATTACGAATTCAGGAAAAATCGGAAAAAATTCTGGCAAATGCGTCGCCTGAGCTTATTGTCGCATTGAAATCCTTTTCGGACGGCGTAAACGATTTTATCCTGTTTCACCAGGTGCCAACCGAATTTCAAATTCTTGGATATCATCCGGAATTATGGGAACCGGTGCATTCGGTAAATCTTATTGGTTATATGTCGTGGGATCTTACTTCAGGCTGGAATCTTGAGCTACTGCTGCAGTCGCTTCAAAAAGTGCTGCCCCCGGAACAAATTCAGGATTTAATTCCCGATATGAACAATCATAAAACTCCTGTATTTCCTGACTTTCATGCACCGGATATTAGCGAAACGTTTTTATCGGCAAACAGTAAGCTTGAAAATCTTGGAGCCCAGATTTTTTACGGCAGCAATAACTGGGCTGTTTCCGGCAAAAAAAGTGTAAGCGGAAAACCGCTTTTGGCCAACGATATGCATTTAGGTTTATTTGCTCCGGGAATCTGGTATCAAATGCATCAAAATGTAGAAGGGAAGCTGAATGTAACCGGATTGGCATTGCCCGGTCAACCATTTATTATTGCCGGACATAACGATTCAATTGCCTGGGGAATGACAAATGTGATGGTGGATGACCTCGATTTTTATGCTGAAGAATTTAACGACGACACCACAAAATACATGCTCGATGGCGAATGGAAAGAACTGATTATAAAAACCGAAATATTTAAAACCAAAGAGGGCGAAACAATCGAAAAAAAACTGAGATTCACGCATCGTGGCCCGGTTGTAAATCAGTTTAAAAAGAAAGCTGAAACACCGGTTTCAATACATTGGATAGGAAATGAAATGAGCAACGAAATCCGTTCAGTCTATTTATTAAACCGGGCAAAAAACTGGACAGATTTCCGAAATGCAGTGAAGACATTTAAATCGGTAAGCCAAAACATTGTTTATGCCGATGTTGCCGGAAACATTGGGTTACAATGCAGCGCAGGCATACCAATCCGCGAAGGCAACGGAATAGAAGTGTATCCCGGAAATACCGCCAAATACGACTGGACCGGCCTGGTTCCTTTCGAAGAATTACCTTTCGAATTTAATCCTGAACGTGGTTATGTTTCTTCGGCAAATAATAAAACCGTGCCCGATGATTATCCTTATTATATCAGTCGCTGGTTTGCGCAACCCGACCGGATTGACCGTATTCGTGAAATGCTTGAAGCGAAAGATAAACTCGGTATTGAGGATTTTATGAAAATGCAAAGCGATGTAAAATCGAAAAAAGCAGAAGAAATGACACCAGTATTTCTGAATGCGCTAAAAAATTCTTCAGGATTTAATGCAACAGAAAATGCAGCTTTAAAAGATTTTGAAAACTGGAATTACGAACTTACCCGTGAAAGCAGCGCTGCCGCCATATTCGAAATATTATACCGAAAAGTTGGCGAAAACCTTATTAAAGACGACATTTCCCCGGAACTGTTTAAGGCCGTTATGGGACAGCGAATGCTGCAGGAAAACCTAATGGCCAATATTCTTAGTGAAAAGAATTCGCAATGGACAGATGATAAAAACACGCCTGAAAAAGAAAGTTTCGATGATATAGTAATCCGTTCATTTAAAGAAACAATTGTCGACTTAACTGACCGGTTGGGAACAAACCCGGAAAGCTGGCAATGGGGTGAAATTCATACGTTTACCATCAAACATCCGTTAGGAGATGTAACTATTCTGAATAAACTGCTGCATTTAAACCGCGGTCCGTTTCATGTGCCCGGAAGCTACCATACCGTTTGCCCGTATTCCTATTCGTATAACAATTTATACGAAGTGAATCATGGCGCATCGCACCGGCACATTTTTGATGTAAGCAACTGGGATTTGTCGAAAACCATAATTCCAACCGGAACCAGCGGAATCCCGGCCAGCCCGTTTTATCTCGACCAAACGGAAATGTATATCAATAATCAATACCATGCAGATCCATTCAGCAAAAATGAAGTAATAAACGCAACAAAATTTACAACGAAAATGGTGCTTCGGGATCTTGATCTTTAAAACAAAGATAATAACCCGGAATTAAAGGACTATGCGTCTGACAAAGTTCGTTGAATAGACCCGGAGCCTGATCCGGCGAACATAGAAACATGCCCGACAAAGATAGTTGCCCAGCCGACAAGGTTAGTTACTCATCTGGCAAGGATAGCTGCTCATTCGCAGAGTTAGTTACTTGTCCGGCAGAGTTAGCTGCTGATCTGGCGGAGTTAGTAACTCATCTGACAAGGATAGGATTGCATTCTCAGTGTTAGTTGCTCACCGGCAGAGATAGAAACAAATCTGACAGAGTTAGTTGCTCTTCCGGCGGAGTTAGATACTCTTTTGGATTAAAACGTTAAGAGAAACGTAAATTAATAAACTTCCCTGAAATATTTAACTGTTCCGACTTTCAGTTCCATTGTGGCATCTTCGTCGCAAACAATAATTCCGCGCTCATGATTTTGCAACGCTGACAGCGTCCACATGTGGTTAACTCCTTCTTCCACCACTTTTTGAAGCGCTCGTGCTTTTTTATATCCGTTTACAAGAATAATCACTTCGCGTGCATCGAGAACAGTTTTCACACCAACGGTCAGTGCATGCTTTGGAACTTTTGTGGTATCGTTATCGAAAAAACGCGAGTTAGCCAGAATTGTATCATAATTCAGACTAATCATCCGTGTGCGCGAATTTAGTGATGAACCCGGAACGTTAAATGCCAGATGCCCGTCGGCACCCATTCCTCCAAGGAAAAGCTCGATGCCGTTAAACGATTTTATCTTTTCCTCGAATTCCAGACATTCTTTATGCAGATACTCGGTATTTCCGTCAAGAATATGAATGTTTTTTTTGTCGATATTAATATGGTCGAAGAAATTATCGAACATAAACCGGTGATAACTTGCAGGATGTTCGGGCGATATTCCAACATATTCATCCATATTAAAAGTTACTACATGTTCAAATGATACTTCACCTGACCGATTAAGCTCAACCAGTTTTCTGTAGGTTCCCAGCGGTGATGAACCGGTTGGCAATCCTAACACAAAAGGCTTCTTCTTTGTTGGCGCAAAGTCGTTAATCCGTTTTGCAATATGCCGGGCAGTCCATTCACTGATTTCTTCGTAGTTTTTTAAAATGATAAGTTTCATGGTTTTTATGATTTAAAGATTTTGTTATTCTGAATTTTGCATTAAAAGAGGCCTTCCACCGATTTTTCAAGTTTGAATGCTTCTTCAAGAAACTGTTCCACACTTAGGTCGCGGTGATATACCATTCCGTGCGTTGCCCGCAATAATGGCGAATCGTTCTGATAAAAGAAATTTTTACCCAGTAGTAATTCAATTTGTTTATGTTGCTCGAACCACACACGCTGGGTTAATTCACTGAATTTTCCGTCTAACTGATAACTTGGGAAAGACGCATTTACCTGGGTTACGTAACATTCCGAAAACGATTTGTTAAGCGTTGCCAGTGCATTTAGCGAAACAGGAACAAGAACCTCCACATCCCACGGATTGTATCTGAACCAAACATTTCTGTAGCCAACAATCCGAAGTTTACTCAAATCTTCTTCTTTGCTCCAGGCTTCTACCGCTCTCGCAATTGCCTGTAAAACCTTGTAATGCGTGTCGGGCCCGCTACCCTGTGGATCCATGGCAAGACTGATTACCGTTGGTTTAAATTTTCTGAAATCTTCAAGAATCGGCAGCACATCCCGTTCAAAATCGGGTTGGCCGCCAAATGTATTCCCCTGGTAAAAACCTAAGCGAAGATGATGTACATTCTTAACCATTATTCCGTAATGAGCCCATACCAGCTCTTCCTCAAATTCGCGAATCATTCCTTTTAGTTTCTGAATATTCGGAGGATTTTTACCGCCATCGTAACTTTTATTCAATGTGGCGAGAATTTCATAAATCGTTTCTCTGAGATGTTCTTTGTTCTTAATTTCGTATATCGAAACCATGGCCCTTACCAAACGGTGACAAACTCCCCTGCGTTTTTCATCTTTATTTTGCGCAGCAATGTTATCCAGATAATGATAAACATCCTTATCCCACTTGTATTTAAATCCGTCCTTGAAAAAGTCGGGAAAATCGGTCATTTCAATTTTATCTTCATTTAAAAGGTCTTTTGTATCGTGTAATAAATCAATTAAAAACGTGTTGGTTACCGCCGTAAAACCCGAAGTTAAAACGGCAAAATGAAGGTCGTTGCTTGCATCGCGCGACTGCCGGTTGGTTGAAGGCATAATTCCAAGCATAATATCGTCGTGATGCGGCCCGGTATGGTAATAAACCTGATTCGTTTCTTTTTGCATTCCTTTATGAAGTTTTGCCAGGACTGAGTCGATGACCGATTGAACTGTGTTTTCATTCAGGTCAGGAATCAATTTACAATACGTGTCGGCTTTTAAATCATCAAGCATAAGTTTTGGGCCAAATTTGTTTACTTTTTTACAAAGTTCAATAACTGCCCGTTCGGTTTTTTGGTGCGTCCAGGGTCCGGTTTTATAAAAGTGATCGATGCTGTCATCCAGTTTAACAGCAGCTCCGTCGGTTAAGTAGAATCGGCTGTTTTCTAAGCTTTGCAATGCTGTAGCCGGAGCATTCACGGTTGGTTCGCTTTCCAAACCTAATTTTATGGTATCGGCAATGGCTTCGCCTGCGGCATAAATTATTACTTTATTTTTGGGATTAAAATGTAAAGTTCCAAGGCCAATCGTTATAACCAACCTGTTTCTCGATACTTCAATACCTCCTAAATCCGTAGCGGTTACAGCCTGTGTTTCGAAATTTGTACGTGTTAACCGAGTGGATGAAAAATGACTTGACCCGTAAGTATTAAAAGCAATATGGCCATCGGGGCCAATTCCCCCGAGGAAAAAACCAATGCCTCCTTTTTGCCTGATTTTATTTTCGTATTCGGTACACCAGTTATCGATTTTAAAAATAGATTCCTTCTGAAGCTGTTCCATCGCATTTTTTGCTTCCCTGAAACGCAAGGTTAAATCGATTTTGAATTCGGGAAAAATATCGGTGAAGTGTTTTTCGCATGCAAGTTCTATATCTTCTGAACGGATTAAAAGCGCGTTCTCTTCACTTAAGCCAAATCCTTCGATATAATTGGTTTTGGCAAAGTTGTACAAACTATTATGCTGTGCGGAACTAATGGGATAAAAATCTCCCATCTGTACAAAATGCAGTTTACTCAAATCGGGTTTTTTCAGATCTTTTAATCCATATTTTTCAAGAATATCTTTTCCTTTGCTATCCCAATTATCGAGAATAAGGTGTAAAAACTGAATAAAATACTGCGCAGTTTTTCCGGTTGGAAGACTTACTACGCCATCAGGATTTTCACTTACCCATTCGATAAAACTCAACGCCGACAGTAATCCTAACTTTGGAAAACTTTCAACGGTGATATAAGGAATTTTGGTCGTTATTTCTTTTAGTCTGGCATCTTTGTAAAATGCCTTTTCTGCTTTTGTGAAATGAATGTTCATGTTACTTTATTTGAAATGATAATTTCTCCAGCGCATATGCCGCTGCTCCCATCGTTCCTGCTTTTGAGCCCAACTCAGAGAATTTAATTTCTGTATTGTTGCTTATATCGTGGTTGCTGTAAATATGTATTGCCTGCTGAACCGGCGCGGTTATAAACTGACTGGCTTCGGCAACCCTGCCGCCAATAATAATGAGTTCAGGGTTAAAAATCTGAATCAGGTAGGCGATTCCTCTTCCCAACCAATGGCCCACTTCAGAAAAAAGCGAAATGGCAAACTGATCGCCAAGATTTGCCGCCTGTACAACGGTTGAAATTTCTACTTTTTCCAAATCATCGTCAACAAGTTCTTTAATCAGCGACGATTTTCCACTTTCGATTCCTTCTTTTGCCATTCGTTCAACAGCAATAGCCGAAACCATGGTTTCAAGACATCCTT
The DNA here is from genome assembly GCA_963821855.1 of uncultured Prolixibacteraceae bacterium. Classification (GTDB taxonomy): domain Bacteria; phylum Bacteroidota; class Bacteroidia; order Bacteroidales; family Prolixibacteraceae; genus Draconibacterium. The sequence goes on from CAWGFJ010000016.1 coordinate 78,348, forward strand.
GTTTACCACAGGAACAAAGCACGCCGTTATCGACAATAGGCAAGTGCCCAAACTCGCCGGAATAACCCGATTTACCCGAATATAATTTACCGTTTATTATTATTCCAAGCCCAAGCCCCCAGTCGGCCTGAAGCATTAACACATGTTTTTTATTTTTTGCCAGTCCGAAATGCTGTTCAACAAAGGTTCTCACTTTTGCATCGTGATTAAAAAACACCGGAATTCCGAAAATCTTTTTTAACTCCTCAAAAAGATTGTCGACCTGCGGGAAATAGGTTTTATTAATTCCTTTTTTCAGGTCAATCAAACCAGGTAATTCAATTCCTGCAACCAGTATTTTATTATGTGGAATGTTACTTTCTTTCACTACGCGTTCAAGCTCTTCATTCACCATGTTAAAAATGGTAATATCCGATTGCATTTTAATCGGAAAATAATGAGGTCCGCTAACTTCTTCGTTGTTGCTGTTAAAAATTGAAATAATGGTGCGGTTAATATTAATGGTAATTCCAACCACATAAAATCCATCGCGAACCAAACCGTAAATATTAGGTCGCCGGCCACCGCTTGAATCGCCACGTCCCAATTCCCGAACCAGTCCCTCATCGATTAATTCAATCAATAAACTGCTAATTTTCGGGGTGCTTAAATTTATTATTCGCGCAAGTTCCGCATTCGATAACGGGCCGTTAAAGTATATGGCCCTTAAAATGCGTTTCTTATGTCCAATCTTTTTTGATTCAACAGCCACACTCTGGTTTCCATAATTTTTAAATAGCTTTTCCATGATTAGCCTAACAAAGATCAGAAATATTTCCAAATCGTACAAAAATCTTTTTAATTTTTTTAAAAAGGTAAAGTTTGTTTCATCAAATTTAATCTTCAGTTCTTTATATTGAATTAGAATATCTGTATTTATTAAATATCCAATAAAAAAATCGATATTTATGTTTTCAATTTAAAACTTAAAAATCATTCTGTTATGCCACTAAATCGGTTGTTTGTTTTTTTGTTTCTAATACTTTTTACTGAATACTCTTCCGCGCAATCGAGAAATATTATAAATATTCCCCAAATTCCTGGTTACCTGACTTTGAAATGCGATTTTCATTTGCACACTGTATTTTCGGACGGAACAGTTTGGCCAACAGTGCGGATTGATGAAGCCTGGGCGGAAGGACTGGATGCCATTGCAATTTCGGATCATATTGAATATAAACCGCATTCAAAAAATATTACTGGTGATTTTAACAGCTCTTTTGAAATTGCCGAACCGTTATCGAAAGAAAAGAAAATAATTCTAATACATGCCGCTGAAATTACGCGGAATATGCCACCGGGGCATTTGAATGCCTTATTTATTAAAAATGCCAATTTACTCGACCGCGATGATGTAAATGAAGCCCTTCGTGAAGCACGCGACCAGGGCGCTTTTATTTTCTGGAACCATCCGGGATGGCGAGTGCAGCAACCCGATTCTACAGTTTGGTTTAATGAACATACCACACTATTAAAAAACAATATGCTCCATGGAATTGAAGTATATAACGGTGAATATTATCCGGAAGCTCTGGTTTGGGCTAATGAGAAAAAACTTACCGTTTTTGCCAATTCCGATGCGCATGAACCTGTGAATACCTCGAAAGGACACCGGCCAATTACCTTGGTATTTGCAAAAAGCCGTACTTTGGGCGGAATACGTGAAGCGCTTTTTAACCGAAGAACGGTGGCTTATTTCGACAATACACTAATTGGCGATGCCCAACTGCTCGATCAACTTTTTTTTGCTTCACTGGATTATGAAAATTCGTTGCTTAGACTTGAAAACGAGCTTAGCAAAAATATTTCAATTCGTAATAATTCCGATATCAGTTATGAACTGGAACTTGTTCAGCCAGGCGTAGGTTTTGAAGCTCCCGAAGAAATTACCTTGCCTGCCCACCGCATTGTTACATTGGAGCTTACAGGAAATTCGGATGAAGTTAAATTAATGAAAAATCTGAATATCTATTACCGTGTAAAAAACCTTCTGGTGAACGATAACGACAACCTTGTTGTAACATTTTCTATTCAAAACAACCAATAATAAATAAAGCTAATCATTCGCGGTTTAGTGATGCAAAAAAAGGAAACTACATTATTTGAATATGCAATAACAAACAACCTGGAAATATCTCCCGGAGTTTATGTTATTTCATTTAAGCGCTATTTTGAGTTTCTTCCGGGACAGGTGGTAAAAATTGGCATCGACGAAAAACAGCCACCCAGAATTTACAGTATATGCAGCAGTTCATCGGAAAGAGAAATTCAAATTTTATTTAATATAAAAGATGACGGATACCTTACACCCAGACTTGCTGCATTAATACCAGGCGATAAAATTATGGTGTCAAAACCATACGGAGGTTTTTTGGGAACAAAAGAAAAAGCATGGTGGATTGCGTCAGGAACCGGAATTGCCCCTTTTTACAGTATGTTCAAATCGGGATTGGCTGAAAACAAAAAACTGATTCATGGAGCCCGGTTTCTGAACCAGTTCTATTTTGAAGATGATCTTGAATGGGTAATGAAGGAAAATTATATCCGATGCTGCTCAAAGGAATCGTCATGCGATGTTTTTCCCGGTCGAGTAACCGACTATCTGAAAACGATAAAAAACTTTCCGGATATAAAATACTATGTTTGCGGACAGCCACTGATGGTTGTTGAAGTTCGTGATTTATTGATAGAGAAAGGAATCCGGTATGAGAATATTTTAGCAGAAATTTATTTTTAGTATGAAATGAATGTAATGATTTTCGTACCTTCCACACCAATAAATTATTAATCCAAAAATTCAGTTAATTTCAAATTTAAAACCACGATTCAATGAAAAAGTCAATTTTAACGGTAATAGTATTAATTTCATCGCTTGTATTAAATATTATTCAGGCTCAAACATTAGATGATATTCTTGCAAAACACTTTAAAGCAGTTGGACAAGACAAATTAGTAGCAGCCCAAACAATAATAGTACAGGCTAAGGTAAAGCAGATGGGTATGGAAATGCCACTGGAAATGAAAATTAAAAAACCGGATAAATTCCTTGTTACAGTTGATATGCAAGGCCAGAAAATGATTCAGGCTTTCGATGGAGAAAAAGGATGGATGGTTGCTCCCTGGATCAGTACAGATCCACAGGTATTGGAAGGTGATCAATTAATCCAAGCTCAACAACAAGCCGATTTGGAAGGTGAATTATATAATTATAAGAAAAAAGGCAGCACTGCCGAATTAATCGGAAAAGTTAATATCGATGGGAAAGATGCATACAGAATTAAATTATCAACCAAAGATGGAAATTCGAAAGACTATTTTATTAATGCCGATACCTATTTTGTTGACAAAGTAAAAGCATCTGTTGAAAATCAGGGCCAGACCATGGAAGTTGAACAAACTATGAGCGACTTTAAATCATTTAATGGAATTACCATGCCAACAAAAATTAATTCAAAAATGCCGATGGGAGATGCAGAAATTGTTTTTGAAGATGTAAAATTTAATGAAGATATCGACAATTCTGTTTTTAAACAGCCGTCAAAATAAAATTTAAACAAGATATAGAATATGAAAAGAACGGTTTTCCCGTTCTTTTTTGCTTTAAATGGATCAAAAGTTTTTATATAAGTTAATCTTTTTTATATCAATATTTTAAAGAATCGTATTAGAATTTTTGACTCTCATATTCGATTATAAAACCTGATTTTTATCATAAAATTGTTAAAAAATACAAAAAAGTACTTTTATTTATTTTTTTATATTTTATAATATCGCGGGATATTTATCACATTATTTATTATTCAAAGAAATATTTTCATTTTTACTTTCATTTTAATATAATTTTAAGCATTTTGCTTTTAATTTATCATTAGCAATAAAATAGTGCATTAACCATTTTATGTTTTTCAACATAAAATTAGTTTAAAAAGTCGATCGATATTAGTAATGAAATTGAGAAAATAAATATGGGATTTAGCATGTTATTAGCCGATAGCATAACACATCCTTTGATGAGAACAATCATCGATTTAGAAGATTCAATTTATCAGAATTAAGAAAAGTATTTTTTTTCGATAGAATAGAAATAGTGAATTAAACAGCGAGAAAAGGGAAGCAGAGGCTCCCTTTTTTTTTGCTTTTTTTTATCATCGTGCAATCTCTTAATTATTATTCCCCGGAATTGAAACTGTTGCCTGATAATTCGAATAGTTATACAATGGATTTCGAATGGGATGATATAAATTATCGTTATCCAGCGGATTGTTGTCCTGTGTGTAAATCCACATTTCATTTGGATTCCACACCACAATTTCATCGCGGCAATCGCCCGTAATATCAAGCACTGCATAACTCATATCGGGGTGACCGTCATCGGGAAATTCGACTACTTTTCGCCCATTGCCATCCCAGGCGCCACCATCGGCCGCATTGGCATTCAGCACATAAAATTCTTCGGTTTTCCCGTCCAGTTCAGTGGTAGACACATACTTCCATATTGTGTCGGTTCAAATGTTTTGTAAATATTTCCAGATGAATCATACAAATGAATAATTCCCTGGTTTCCCCAAAAATTTACGGAGACGGTTTCGAGGCCTGGCAGATCATCGCGGAAATTGGCCACTGCCGGATTTTGCACATGTCCAACATAATGATGTTTTAAAATTTTTCCATTTACATCGGCGAAAAACATTCCTTCATCGCTGGCGGCGCAAATAAAAACCGGTTCGTTATTCGGTTTTAACGAAACAATGGCAACACCATCGGCATGATCTTTCAGCTCTTCATCGAGGCTCCAGAGTTTGGCCCCGTCATCGTCAAATAAAGTATAACCGATTATTAACTCATCTTTTCCATCGTTATCGGTGTCAAATGCATACGGGTAATGGCCTGTCCGGCATTTATTGCTCCAAAGTTTTTTGAGCTGCGAATTGTAAGCCCACAGATAATCGTAACGGTCTTTAATAATAATGTCGCCGTCAAAACCTTTTCCTTCCAAATCGCATAAATACAAGCAATCGCCTAAAATATGCGGGAAAATATTATGACCTGAAGCCAATGGTTTTCCTCCCGGCGATAATGGAGTTGGCGTTTTTCGTATGATTTTACCCGTCGCTCCTTCAGCAATAATAATTTCCTGGTTCATACAGTAAATTACTTCGTTTTTGCCATTGTTATCGATATCGTGAATCTGGAAAGCCACATCGCTGGTGAGCTTGGTTTTCCAGGGATCGGGCGTTCCTTTTTGCCAGAGAATTTTGCCATTTGAGTCGATAGCTGTTAAACAGCTTAATTCGCTGTTCCGGTCGGTTGGCCCGTGATTTAAAATCTGCCCAAGCAAAAAATCAATTTCACCATCGCCGTTTAAATCACCAAAACGAACATTTCGCCCGGTTCCAAAGTTCTTTAAATCAATTTTCTTAAATACTTTCATTTTTGGATTTTCAGCAATTAATGAATCCTGAATATCCATGAACCTGTCTTCATCGTTTTTAAACTTTTTGAAATCTTGTGAATCTGCCGTGACATTCACTGTATAAAACGATGTTGGCGAATCGGAAATCAATGCTATTTTTCCCTTTTTAAACGTGGAATCCTTCGCCTGAAGCTCAATGGCATCATTAACCTTACAATTTATTTCGTCACCGATTACCTCAACCCACATCGCAATATTTTCGTTTTTATTGCCAGAATAAGAAACTGCGGCAAGTACTGTTTCATCAGGAACCTGAAATGCCTTCCCATCGTTCACCTTTATAATTTTTACAGAATCGTTTTCAATTCCTGCAAAATAATACTGGCGATCGTTTTGATACCGAAACACAAGGCCATTCCTGCGCTTTAAATCTTCAGGCATAAATTCAACTTCTACAGTATAATTGTTCCAGAATTCGGAACCGGTAACCACCATCGGGTGCCAGTGTTTATTTGGATTTGTGCCAAATTGAACCAGCATCTGGCCATTTTCATGCTTTCTTATTTCCCACGATGGCGGCAAATTGTACCGAAAAGTTGAAACAGCCCAGCGGGTTTGCGGACGCGCTTCAGCAATGTAATGGTACTCGGTATGCGCACCAACATCGCTGCCTAACGGACCATGCGGCAATGTTGAAAAATCTTCGTTTAACAGAACTTCCTGGTTATTACAGTTGCAAGCAGCTAAAAACAACAACGGAAAAATCAACGCGAGAATTATTTTGGTTTTCATAAGATATCTGGTTTGAAAGGAGCTAATATAATAATTACAACCAAATCAATTCCCAATTTTTAGCGCCAAACTAAAAACGTTCAAAGGTTGGATAAATTACCGTTTAATAAACCAAACCTACCGTTTAATAAATGGCTCTTTTTTAATTCATTTAGAAAAGGCAACTTTGGGTAAAACAATTTCAACGGATATGAAATTAGAACCAGCATTGTTAATCGACTCTGTTATGAACAGGCATTGAATATATTTATCAACTCCGGGAAAACAACTTTGTTAATTCACTCCCGATTTCATCCAAATATAATCCGAAAATATGTGGCAGGATTTGGAAAGAGGAAGCTATTCCTGAATTTTTTCAATCCATTTCGATTTACACCTAACCTTAACTTTCGTTCTAAATAAGCCTCAAAAAATTGTTTATTAAAAAACAGTTTTTATATTTGAAGAAATAAAAGATAAAAATATGCATAATTCCTGCCTTTATAATAAAATGTTTTTACGCACTGCAATGTGCATGTGTTGTTTTTATTTAAGGCAAAGGAAGAGATAACATTATAATGATTTATTTGTTTGTAAAGACTCTTCCGGTATGGAAGGGTCTTTTTTTTGATTTCAATTACACCGATTTATAATTTTAAAAACTTAAAAATGAAAAGTATAAAACAATTGGTATGCCCCATCTCCGAAGAAAGGGTAAACGAACAGGTGACAAGGTTGAATGCCTTGTTTTGCGTACTTTTTGTAGTATCAGGCTTTGTGCTGCATTCTGTACTGTTTTTTGTATTCTTATTAGCCGACTTTTATATCAGGGCGTTTACCAAAGCAAAATTCAGTCCGATAAGTTATGTGAGCTATCGAATGGCAAGTGCACTTAAGCTGAGTAAAAAAAGCATCGATAAGGCACCAAAAATATTTGCCGCGCGCCTCGGTTTTGTAATGACCTTTACAATAATTGTATTAACGCTGTTGCATTTGGACACTACCGCTCTGGTTATTGCCGGAATTCTTGCATTTTTTGCTACGCTTGAATTTGCCCTTGCAGTTTGCATGGGATGTATAATGTACACCTATTTAATTCTGCCATTTTACAAATAGTGCTTTATAACTTTTCCAATTATTTTTGATTCAGCATCTGTAAGGGTGCTTTTTTTATATCCCGAAGATGGTATGTAAAGAGTTACGAACTAAATTTCTTTTTCTGAAACCGTTTGGCATTAAACTTGTTTAACACTGAAGTATTAAATCAGGTATGAAACAAATTAAAAATTTAAAGTCATGAAAACATTAGCAGGAATTTTACTTTTTATTGCCGTTCTGGCGTTTACATCATGCGAAGGTCCCGCGGGCCCTCCTGGTGAGGATGGAGATTCATTTATCGGCTCAGTTTTTGAAATTGAAGGCGATTTTAACGATGGTAACGATTATTCAATACTATACGATTTTCCATCCAATTTCGAAATCTATGATACCGACGTGGTATTGGTTTACATTCTTTGGGAATTGTCGAACGGAACCGATGTTTGGAGACTGATGCCGCAAACTGTCGCATTGAAAACCATTTATCCGGATTACCCGGAAACCGATGTCTTGGAATATAACTTCGATTATACACTGAACGATGTAAGGATTTTCCTTGAGGGAACGATGGATATGACCACACTTTTACCAGACGAAACCGATAACCAGGTTTTCAGGATTGTAGTATTGCCCGCCGACTTTGCTGCTAAAAAATCGATAGACATTTATGATTACAATTCGATTATTAAAGTCTCCGGAATTAAAACTGAATGATTTCGGAAAAATTAATCTGAAAGAAATCAATCAATAGATATGAATTACTGAATGTTTAAGTAAAAAGGCTGTTTCGGTTTCCGAAACAGCTTTTTTTCTTGAAAAATTATTTCATTTTTCTGATTCGTATTTCTGTTTGATTCTGATCTTTTAATAAATCGAGAAGTTTGTTGGTATCCGTATTTCCAAAATGGTAAGGGTACAAAATCTTTGGATGAAACTTATTTACTGCATCGGCAACCATTTCCGGAGTCATTGTATAGGGCAGATTCATGGGAAGAAATGCAATATCGATATTCTTTAAATCAGCCATTTCGGGAACATTTTCCGTGTCTCCGGCAACATAAACTTTAATCATTCCTAACATTAAAAATGTTTCTAAATAAGGTTCAAAGAATTAAACATAAATCGAAAAGAGAAAAATTAATTCTAAATTGCCTACAATAAATCAAAAACCATTTATTATGAAAAAATACTTCACGTTTATTCTGTTTATCATCATGATTTTTAATCTCAATGCAAAGGATTTTACAGTATCATCTCCTTCAGGAAAATTAGCAGTAAAAGTTTCGGTAAACGAAAATATTACCTATTCGGTTTTATTAGACAATGCGGTAATTGTGTCGCCATCTGAAATTTCGATGACGCTCGACGACGGAACAATTCTTGGCGAAAATGCCAAAGCCGGAAGGGCAAAAACCGTTTCGGTTAACAGCGAGATTGTTCCGGTTGTACACCGCAAATACGATAAAATCCCTGATGTCTACAATTCAATGACCATTCCGTTTAAGAATTACAGTCTCGAAGTAAGGGCATACGACGATGGAATTGCTTACCGTTGGGCAGTTAAAAGAAAAGGTGGGTTTAAAGTAGTAAACGAACTGGCAACATTTTCTTTTCCGGCCGATAATAATATCTGGTTTCCGGAGGAAGAAAGTATGATGACGCACCAGGAACGCGAATATCTTCCTTTGAAATTGTCGGATGTTACTCCCGACCGTTTTTGCTCTACCGGAATGCTGGTTGATTGCGGAAACAATGTTAAGGTTTATATCTCGGAATCAGACCTGATTGACTATCCGGGAATGTATTTGAAAGGCAGTGCAGATAACAAAAATGCGCTGGTTGGTAAATATCCGGGTGTAGTTTTGGAAACCCGTCAGCAAGGCGACCGGAATGTAATTCCTACCAAGTATGCAGATTATATTGCTGAATGCAATGGATCAAGAACTTTCCCGTGGAGAGCAATGGTTATTTCGGAAAAAGATGAGGATTTGGTGCAGTCGGAACTGATTTTCAAACTGGCTCCTGAAAATGTGCTGGAAAATACCGAATGGATTAAACCCGGGAAAGTGGCATGGGACTGGTGGAATGCGAATAATATTTATGGCGTCGATTTTAAATCGGGGGTAAATAATGAAACTTACAAATATTACATCGACTTCGCTTCAAAATATGGCCTTGAATATATTATTCTCGATGAAGGCTGGTATCACCTCGACGATATTATGAAAGAAGCGGACGATATTGATGTTCAGGAACTGGTTGATTACGGAAAAAAGAAAAATGTTGGCGTAATTCTTTGGGTGGTTTGGAAAGCTGTGGATGATAAACTCACCGAATCGCTTGATCAGTTTCAGAAATGGGGAGTAAAAGGAATCAAGATGGATTTTATGCAGCGCGACGACCAATGGATGGTAAATTTTTATGAAAAAATTGCACGCGAATGTGCTGATCGTAAACTTCTTGTCGATTTTCACGGAGCCTATAAACCGGCCGGGTTACAGCGAAAGTATCCCAACTTTATTTCCAACGAAGGAGTTCGTGGAATGGAAAATGCAAAATGGTCGACATTCCCAAATCCGGAACACGATTTAATCCTTCCTTTTATACGAATGGTAGCAGGACCAATGGATTATACTCCGGGAGCAATGTTGAATGCAACAAAACGAAACTTTAATCCGGTATTTACCGAGCCCATGAGCCAGGGAACCCGTTGCCACCAGTTGGGAATGTATGTAGTTTTTGAAAGTCCGTTGCAAATGTTGGCCGATAACCCTTCCAACTATTACCGCGAACCTGAATGTATGGAGTTTTTAAGTGCTGTTCCATCAGTTTGGGACGATACAAAAGTTATAGACGGAAAAGTAAGTGATTACATTTTGGTTGCCCGTCGTTCGGGAGAAAAATGGTTTGTTGGCGCTATGACGGATTGGGATGCGCGCAACCTGGATTTCGACCTGAAATTTCTTCCGCAGGGAAATTACAAAATGACCGTTTGGAAAGATGGTGCAAATGCCGACAAACATGCCGCCGATTATAAAAAAGAAGAATACAAAGTAACTAATACTTCGAATGTAAAAATTGAAATGGCTCCCGGCGGCGGTTGGGTAGCAATTCTTGAAAAAGAGTAATGTGATTTTAGTAGTGAGTATTGAGATAGGAAATGGGCTATCTATTTATATTTTCAATACTCACTACTTTATACTCATGTACTTATTATCTATCCATCCAACTTTTAAATTCCGAAACTTTATCGCGGCTGACAATTAAATCATCGTTTTCGCAATGCTCCAGTTTTATTTTTAAGCGGTTGGTGGAGTAGCTCAGAATTTCGGTAATGCAGTTCAGATTAACGATAAAGTTCCTGTTAATTCTGAAAAACATTTCCGGATCGATCATCTTATTAACCTGGTCGAGCGAAAAATCCAGATCGTATGTTTTCCCTTTTACGGTTCGGATAAAGCTGTTTCGCTCTTCCACAAAAAAGCAGCATATATCTTCCACCGGAATCGATTGAAAACGTACACCGACTTTGATAAAAAACCGCGATTTATATTTTACTGAAATTTGCTCTAAAACCTTTTCCAGCCTGGTTTCAAACGAACCTTCGGTAAAAAGTTTATTGTATTTGGCCAATGCAGCCTGTAAAGAATCCTTATCGATGGGCTTCAGCAAGTAATCGACGCTGTTGACTTTGAATGCGCGAATGGCATATTCGTCGAAGGCTGTAGTAAAAATTACAGGCGCTTCAATTTTCACTGCATCAAAAATCTCGAACGAAATTCCGTCATCAAGTTGAATATCCATAAAAATAAGGTCAGGTTTTGTATTCGATTTGAACCAGTTTACCGACTCCTCAACCGTTTCCAAAACCACAGCTATTTTTATTTCGGGCTGAATTTCGTTTATGAGCCATTGTAGCTTTTCTGCCGCAGGGCGTTCGTTTTCAACGATTACTACGTTCATTTTAAATTGATTTTAACCGGTATCTTCACAACAAATTCCTCCGAATTTTCAAGTATTTCCAATTCGTTATTCAATATTAACCGGCATCGTTCATTTAAATTTTTCAAACCAATTTTTGACGAATGATTTAGTTGCGTTTTTTTCTGCCGGTTATTTCGAACCACCAGTTTGTCCAGTCCTTCGTAATGTATGGTTACAGTAAGCGGGTTACTGCGTGTAGATGCATTGTGTTTCAGGGCATTCTCAACAAGCATTTGTATTGAAACCGGTGGTATCATTCCCTCTTCGTGATTATTTGTTTCGATGTTCAGTTCGATTTTTTCCTGGTCGCGGATTTTTTGCAGGTAGAAAAAATCTGCAACAAACTTTAACTCTGCGGATACCGGGACCAATTCATTTTCCATATTTTCAAGCACATATCGGTAAACCGAAGAAAGCTTATGAATGAATTGCTCCGATAAATCGACATCTGTTCGAACAAGTGATGAAAGTGTATTTAAACTGTTAAAAAGGAAATGCGGATTTACCTGGTTTTTTAAGGTCTCATACTGAAAAATAAGTTTTTCCTTCGTCAGTTTTTGTTCTCTTTTTAACGCCTCCGACCACTGGACATAGAAAAAAAACAATGTACCTAATGTAAAACCCATGAGTGTAGAAGTACCGAATCCTTTTATTTCGAGGTGTGTAAGTGCTTCATAAAAATTTTTAAATCCATAATTATTGTGTGCATAATTAATATAAAAGACACCGATAAAAAAAATCGCCGCAATTAGTAAAACGGAAAAGTAAAACAGTAGCAACCTTAGAATCATTTTTTTCTTAAACCCGGCTGTGCCAATTTTCATTGACGCAAAAAAAAGAGTGCCCATCCAGATAAAAATTTCGAGCTGAATGACCGTTAAAATAAACATGCTCAAAAGTTGTGAGTGCCAGATCTTTCCAATTAGTATAAGGCTGAAAAATAAAGTAATGAAAATGGCACCGACAACAACCATCAGGTGCCATATTATTTTTTGAGATAAACTTTTATTATTGGTCGGATGAATCATTTTCAGTTTTTATCAGATTTTGAAATTACGAAAAATACAGATATCGACATTAAATTTCCTTTACATAGTTAATCTCACGGCGGGCATCCATGATTTGCTTCGAAGTCTGGCCGGGAAGATTCATCTCCATCATCACGTCTTCATACAAAACGGCATGTTCAATCTGTTTATCTTCCAGCGAAACCCAGATGGTTCCCCAATAATGGCTTCGTCCTTTCATGCTCATTCCTTCGGCTGCATATTCCAGCGGATTGTCAAACGTACGATAGTCAATTAGCGCACAGAGTTCGCCATTCATTTTCGAAACACCGGTCCAGGTTAATTGCACATCTTTGTTTTCAAAACTGCCTTTTCCGGCTAAATCCATTTTACCGTTAAAATCGGCTGCTGAATAGGGTACATTCAGTTTAAGTTTATTCCACGATGCCCAGGCAAAACCTTCGATTCCCATCATATCCCAAATCAGGTTTTTAGATAATGCGCTGTTTTCACCAAAGCTGTCAAACTTATCGGTATTAAGCATATCTTCCGAAGGGCTATAGGAAAAATCCTCCATATAGTTAACCGGACTTCCGGCTGGAAAATCCCCATCTTTTTGCATCGAAAAAGCCACAGTTACTTTGTTCCATTTCACCAAACTGTTTCCAAGTCCGCGCGTATATTCGCCTTTAATTCTTTGCTTGTTGAAAAAGTTTCCAAACATATCGAAGTTAATGTGATCGGTGGTTACCACAAATTTTTGCGGTTCATCATTTAATTGAAGGCTTTGAGGCAAAACTCCGGACTGAAGTATTTCTGCCGGATCGACTTTGGAATTCATTTGGCCAAAAGACAAAATGCCACTTGCTAAAATCAATGTGACAACTAAAATGGTTTTTTTTGTTTTCATTATTCTGAATTTTAAATGTTTTGATAAACCAAAATTCAGAGATTTAATGTATTCTGAAAAATAATAGTTGCTGAGTGGTAATTTTAAGTTCACGAACCGGAAATTTACAATAGCCTTCTTGAAAATTGTAGGTTAAATACATTTCAAAGTTGCGATTTATTAAGTAATATTGAATCGATCGAAAATCGAACCAAATGAACCAATTTAAATTATCAATTTTTGTTTTAATGATTTTTGCAGGTTGTATGCGATCAAAAGATTCCGATATTTCAGTAACTATTGATGCATCTCGCGTAATTTACAAGATGAAAGGCGGTATGGGAGCATCGTGGCATTCTCTTAGTAAAGAAGTCCCGTTAAACAATGAAAAATATATTTTTCCGGTCAGGGAAGTTTGCCCACGTGGAAGTGGTTATGGTGGAAATCCACCCGTTTCAGACACAATAGCATGGAAACAAATTAAAGAACATGCAAGCTGGCTGGCACTGAATTTTCTGCGCGTGGAACTTAGCCAAAACATTTACGAACCCGAACGTAACGTTTTTGACTGGGATAATGAAGAAATGCAGGCATTATACCATATTCTGGATTGGTGCCAGGAAAACGATGCAGATGTATTTTTGCAACAAATGTGGGGACATGTTGAATGGAATTCCATTCCCGGTGTACATCCGATTATAAGCGCACCAAAAAGCCTTGATGACTTTGCCGAAGGAATTGCAACCCTGCTTGAGTACCTGACAAAAAACAAAGGCTACTCCTGTATAAAATATTTTTGTATGACCAACGAGCCGCCGGGAGGGCCATGGGGGTACTGGTGGGAATATGGTGAAGAAAAAGGGTCGATTAATGATGCCTGGAAACGGTTAAAAGAAGATTTTGACCGTCGGAACATAAACATCCCAATTTCGGGACCCGATTGGACAAGCATGCCACCATTCGAAAAAGAAAAACTTGGTTTTGCCCCTTATCTTGGCAGTTTCGATATTCACTCTTATGATGGCGTTACAAACGAGGGAGAAATGATATTAAAACAATGGGCTGATTGGGCTCATCAACAAAATAAACCATTCTTTTTAACCGAATTTGGAAACATGAGTTTGGGATGGGGTACGGATAATCCAGGTCCCAAAAGCTTCGATGCTGCTTTATCGAATGCAAGTGACGTTATCCGGGCTATACGGGCAGGTGTCGATGGCTTTAATCGCTGGAGCTTTACCAATCGCGGTGATTTGGATGGACAATGGCAACTAATCCATACATTCGACCGGGAGAAAAAGGAATACCTAACTGACATCAAGCCAGAAAATGAAGCTTATTACGGATTCGGAATTATTTCCCGCTTTCTTTCCAAATATTCTTCTTCCGTTTTCTGCACTGTAAATCAACCCGACAGAATTTTAATGGCTGTAGCTTTAAAAAGTCCGAAAGGTCATCTCAGTATTTTCCTGCTAAATAAGGGGTTGAAGGAATTGAAAACAGAGCTGAATATTACAGACCGTATTCCCAAAACACTTTATGCATATAAAGTGAGCAAAGAAATTGTAAATCAACCCGGATTTCAGCTAAATGCCATCGATTCTTTTCAAGTAAACAAACCCATCAATATTGATTTACCTCCGCGAAGCATTACCGCTATTTCCGGTTATTCGCTCGAAGATGAAGACAAAGGAATTATTTTGAGGTAGAAGGCACCAAAATTTCTGTCGCATTTATCAGTATCGGGTTGCCTCGCTCATTGCTTTCAGATTTTCAGGAGCTGTCAATGCAGTAATTTCGCAACCCGCCGAAAGGATGTATCGTTCGTTTTTATGTTTATCCACCAGGTTTTTGCTCATCTGAAAAACTTCTTCGCTGGTTTTATCCTGAACAGTAACCGGGTTTATATTTCCACAGAGAATCACATTTTCCCCTAATATTGAACGGGCATGATCAATATCTACCTGCCAATCGAGATCCAAAATATCAATTCCAAAATCTTTATACGATGGCAGTAAATGATTCGTATCGCCGCAAATGTGCAGTTTTATTTTTCCTCCCAAATCGTGGATGTAACTGATTAACTCTTTATGGTGATCACGGACAAAAGTGTTATAAGTTTCAGCATCTATTTGCGAACAAACTGCATCGCCCATACCTATGATTTCGCAACCGGCTTCAATTTGTGCTTTTGCAAAATCTTTGGCAGTTATCATACATTTATCCATCAGGCGATTGGTAAAATCGGGATCCATCATTAGTTGCATCATCATGTTTTCAACTCCGGCTAAATCACAAGCTTCCGCCAGCGGGCCTTCAATCCAGCCGATAATAGGAATGTTTCCCTGCGTTTTTTTCGAAAGTAATTCCCCGGCTTTTATGCGATCGCGTGTTCGTTCCGCTATGTACAAATCCGGATTTTTCAAATTGATTACATCGTCGATTGAATGTACAAGCAAATTCAAACACCGTGGAACGCCATTCGGAACATACTGAATTTTCGCGCCAAAAGCGCTTGTTTCGCGATACGGATCAGAAATCAATCCAATCATGTCCAGATCAAAATCATCCATACAGCGCAGGTTGGCTTCCACCAAAACGTTGTAATCCGATGCAAACTTCCCATAGTTGCTGCCGATATATTCAGCTGCGAATTGCATTAAAATAGGACGGAAAAGCACTTTATCTGCCACACTCCCATTTTGCTGAAGATCATGGAATTGTTCTGTTTTATTCATCCTTGTTTACCTGATTCCAAACAAATATCCGTACAAAGCCATTTTCCCACGCATCGTCTGACGTGGTGTAAATTCGCCGTTAGCCCAAACGTATCGGCAATTAAAAAACCCTTCCTGGTGTGGCCAACCTCCCGATACCCATTCAGGATAACATTTTTCGACAAACCATTGCGGATTTCCGCCAATGTTCCCTTTGCCCCAGGGATCGAGGTTATTATAAGGCGTATGTCCGGGATGCAATCCGGGAGTACCATCATTTCTTCCGGTTGTGTAACAATTTGTAATATTCCGTTCACCAAGCCCGGTCATTTCAACTGTGTTGGTTGGGTTTCGGCCAAGTCCCCAATCGGCTTCCAAAATCATTGATTTCTCCATTAGTTCTTTTTCATTTTTATCTTGTGATACAAAATGAGCTAAAATTACCAACTGCAAATTATGTGGCGTTTGCCAATAATTGTTGTTCGACGATCGCCGTGACGGGCGCAAATCCATGTATTTCACATTGTGTTCCATCGCCTGGTTTCGCAAGGCTAGCTTCATATTTTTATACAATTCGGGATAATGTCGTTCCTGCGGGCAATTTAAATATGCCGCTGTTCCCCAAATCTGATACCAATTTCTTTTGTTGTCGATTTTTGAGTTTTCATCTTTTACTACACTTTCTTCAGCCAAAATAGTTTCCCATTTTTTGTCACCGGTAACATTGTACAAAAATGCGGCAGCCATTTGTTTGAAATCCCGGCCACGCATGTTACAGTCGCCAATATCTTGTTTGTCGTCGAGTTGAGAATTGGTTTGTTTTTGTGCAAATTCAAAAGCTTTTATACCTTCTTTTGTGTAGTATTCCTGTAAATCTTTATTTCCCGAAATACGGAAACATTCAGCAATCATGGCGCAATTAGCTGCATTTGCCCAGGCTGCCATGGTGGTAGCGCCAGCCTGAAACATTACTGTATGTTCTTTTGAAGGATTGGTTAAACCCTGGCAGTAAGCATCGCCATCTCGTAAACTTAGAAACAAATCAACTTCGTTTCGCGCCTCATCAATGATATCCGGAATTCCGTTTCCCGATTCGCCAATATTCAGGTTGTCTTCGTTAATTCTTCCGTTGGTAAGAAAATAGGGTAGCAGCAGGTCGTAAATGTTACTAACGTGTGCTAAATGCCGATCCCAATCAAAGGCATCGGAATGTCCGCCAATGGCATTCGGGTTTGTTGGATTTCCCGGCAAACGGTGTTCCCAAAATATTGATTCTTTTGCGGGTTTAAAATGAGGTTCGTCCCAAGTGTCGCCCCTGATTTCTCTCCAAAGTGGATCAAATGGATCCAAATCCGTGAGATAAACCGTAAATCCTTCCGGATCCTTTCCCGGAATAAAAGTCGGGCGCCTTGGTACAGGCACCATGTCGAGCCGATCCTCACCAACACGCATATAGTAATAGCCACGTACTGAAGTTTTGTAAGGTTCGAAATAAATATTATCCTTAATTTCGAAATCCATGCTGCAGCCAACGTCTTCAATTACAAGGCGGTATTTCCCTGGTTTTGAAAACGATGAAAAATCAGCATTCCAAACATCCGAGCCGGTCAGGTTTCTTCCTTCTGCTTCAGCCTTTGTATCGCAACTTTTCCAGAAGGAAACTTTCCCAACCTCATATTTCTTTTTTGTGTCGACATTGTACAACCATACTTTATTTCCTTCGAATGGTTTATAATCCCGCTGACCGCCATCACCCAACCATAAATATAAATCGGCCGATTTAACCGCACTACCAGGGGCATATCCATTAATATTCACATGGATTGACTCTGACATGCTGTTGTTAATATCAAAAGTTACCTGCTTTTCAGTAATATCCGTTTCGGTTTCAGGCGAAATTTTTAAGGTATAGGAAATTCCATCTCTTAACGAATGTGGTAATTTCAAAAATATCCAGTGATCGAGTTTATAATTGAATTTGGCATCTGTATTATTTACCTTCGATTTCCGGTTAACTGCCTCCGGATTCAACCCATTTCCCTGGTAATTTTTATCATCCGAAGAAAATATGACCCATGATGTTACCATTGCTGAAATATTGGTATTCAATTCATTGCCATAAATTTTAAGGGTATCATCACCTTCTGCAAAATCATGCCCGTTGTAAGCACTTGGTCCGGTGGCATCGTCCCGGTAAAACACTTCGCCATCTTTGAAAATCACCAGCAGATAATCTTTATCGACAATTTTTAATTCTATGAGTTTAGTTGCAAATAAATTTGATCCGGCAAATAGAAGAAGGACGAATGATACAAATTTTATATGTTTCATTTGGTTTAATTTTGGTTTAGTTTTAGTGAAATGTTCAATAATTTAATTTAATTTTAGATAATTAGGACATGATAAATATGATTATTTAATGACATTATTCTTTAGCAGAAAAACATCGGTTGCTTCATGATCGGGTAAACGAAAAATATCGAAATCGCCGTCGCCATCATAATCGGCCACCCTGCCGTTATAAATCCCATTTGTTTCAATTTCCATCGGTGTCCAGCGATTATCGGTTCCATCGTTTAAAAAGATATAAACCGGAAACTCGCTTTTACCAATATTTTTTGCCCTCCCACGGTTTATCCCGGCCAAAACATCCAAATCGCCATCATTATCAAAATCGAATGCCTGCAATGTATGGCACGATGACAAAGAATCGGTAATCACATGTTCAATCCAATCGGTTTTGCTTCTTAAATACCACGAAACCGGGTAACCGTTACGTTCGGAATGACTGATAAAAATTTCACTTGTCCCGTCGCCATTTATATCGGCACAAAAATTTTTAGTCGCATTTGCCGACCAATCCCCACTTTGATTATTCCATTTTCTATCCACGGTTTCCATCGACCAATCACCCCTGATATTCCCATTCGGATTTTTTAAGCACAGACCATCGACTGCAATATCAGTGTAACCATCGCCGTCAACATCGCCAACATCCATTCCTTCATGAAGATTTGGAATTGAAATACTTTTCAAAAGAGTAAACGAATTATCGATGTTATGCTGAAAAATAGATAGATTATGTGTTACGTAGCAAATGGCTACAACATCAGGACGTTTATCATTATTAAAATCTGCAACGTTCAAATCTTTGATAAAATTTGGAGCTTTCCCAATTGGATGAGCCTCCCATTCCGGATTTTCGTACCAGAAAATTTCAGAAGGTTCGCTGGCGTCGTCCCATTCGCCGGTATGTTTTACTGCAATTATATCCATATCGCCGTCGCCATCCATATCGGCAGTTTCCAAATCGCCTGATGCAAAAGTTCCGCCTCCGGGCGCTTCTTCCGCGATTACAACTTTTTCCCACAAGCCGTTTTTGGTTTGACCTTTGTAGTAGCCCAAAATACCACCAGCGCTGTTGTTATCGCTAAAAACCAGGTCTTTAATTCCATCTCCGGTAACATCGTTAACCGACATGGCCCATAAAAACCGCGCATCATTCACAATTTGCCGGGATGTAAAACTGAGTTCTGATTTATCGTTTTTGCATGAATGGAAGAAAATTACCGCCAGAATTACTGACATTTTTAGCATTGGCGTTTTAATCTTCATAGAATAGATATTTGATTTATAAGTGTAACTACAAAAATATAATATACCCGGAAAATCGGGCATATTAAATGAGTATTTAATTCCACATTCATTCGATCTCAGAAGTAGCTCTAATACTTCACATGATTTTTCAAACCTGCCTTGTCTTTATAGGCATTCCGGGTTACCTTTGAAAAAAAATGCAAATCGTATGGATTCATTTAAGCTCTTATTTTTTTTGAATTGTAATTTAAATTGGAAATTGATATTCTTATTCAGAAGACAAATCCATTCAAATTAACCCGTTTATTATAAGACAAAACGATTAGTTCAATTTATACAAACTATGAAGAAAAATAATAATTCTCATACATTAATCCAGGCAGGTAAAAACGCTCAACAATTCCTCATCGGTCAGCGGCAACCAAACGGACTTTGGGAGGATTTTAAAACACTGGCCGGAAAAAGCAACGAATGGCTAAGTGGCTATGTCGGTAGTGTTTTGGCTCTGCATGGCAACGAAGAAGCCCGAATGGTAGCTGAAGAAGTTTGTAAAAAGCTGTTTGTAAAACATTTCTGGCAGAGTGGATGGAGCTATAGTCACATCGTTCCACCCGATGCCGATTCCACAACATGGGTAATTCGCCTGGCGCAATCTGTTAACATCAATAAGCACGGACGACTCGAGAGAGCTGAAAAGTTTCTGTTGAAGCACATCGATGATAACGGAGGCATTCATACATATTACAATTCCAATGCTATTCGCATTTTCACCAAACTGAGTAAGAGTGAGGTGAGTTTTGAAGGCTGGTGTTCGGCTCATACCTGTGTAACCGCAGCGTTCGCGCATCTAAAGAATGATTCGAAAACTAAAGCGCTTGAATATTTGCGTAAAAACCAGGAACCGGAAGGCTACTGGAAAGCATACTGGTGGACCGACAATGAATATTCAACTGCATTGGCAACGGAAGCCCTGTTTGCAACTGAACAAAGCGCTGATAAATTATTGTGTGAAAAAGCGATTCAATGGGCTGAAACACTTGAACTATTTCGTTCACCTTTTGTCGCCGCATTAATTGTTCGGATATTATTGTGTACCACAAATCCCAACCTGCCATTAATAAATCAGATTCTCGGTTATTTGTTAAAAGAACAACTGGACGACGGAAGCTGGAAAGCCTCAGCCTATTTAAGAATTCCGCCTACCTATGTTACAAATCCTGAAACATATAAAACCTGGCAGGAAAATGCCGGCGGTGGTGGCAGCTATCAACGCGATTACGGCAGGTTATTTACAACTGCAACAGTACTGGCTGCCATTCAAACATATTTAAAGCGTTTCCCTGAAGTGGAGTGAGCCAAAATGAAATGAAAAACAATTTAAAAAATACGCTTTGGGAAACCTTACTCGAACAGCAACTTATACCTGAATACGACAACTATATAAATTCAATATCGAAAATCAATAAGCACGGATATGAGCTTTGGGCTAACATGCAAAAAGCCGGAACAGGTAAAAATCTAAGACGATTGCTGAATTCCGGTTTAGAACTAAAGGAAACTGATATCGCGCGGATTCTGGGATTTGGAGCAGCAATAACCCAATACCTTATTGCTCCTGTTCCTTTACCTCAAAAATATATTGGTGACGTAATTTATTGTGGCGCAAAAACTAATCTGCTGGTCACGCTATTTGATTATTTTGCTGATAATAAAAAAATAAAAAACCTTATCCTTATCGATAGTATTCTTAAAGGGAATAACAGTTTTCAGCATAAGCTTAAATTCACATTTAATTATTTAAAGTGTAATTCCTTTCAACGATTGATCGGTCGTTTTATCATTGATTATTTCGAACAAATAAAATCGTTGTCATCATCGGCTGATCCTGATTTAGCGCATAAGAGAAAAGCTTTAAACTATGTAATAAGTCGAATGTATGAAGCTGAAAAGAAAACGTTATCGCAGCCGGAAAAAATTTCAAGCCTGGAGTGGAGACATAAGTCTGCTTTTCCATTTTTAGCTATGGGTTTACCTGCATGGTTTCCGGTTTCAATGGATAAAGAATTATGGATTTGGCATTTGCGCCGTATGTATTCTTTTGGATATTTAATCGGATTAATTGACGATGCTGTAGATTTTGAAAATGACTGCAAAACCAATTCTCCCAACATTTTTCGTATTCTTCATCCAAATTCGGAAATTGATCAAAAGACAGCAAAATACTATTCCGTTAAAATTGCGAACAGAATTATTTCAGTTCAAAATCAGTTCAAACAATTCATAAAGCCTAATGATTTGGAGCTAAATCAATTACCAATAGTTTTAATTTGTTCCTGGTATGGTGGTGTAAGATGGGATCCAACCCAAACAGGAAATAACTGAAATAAAGGTATTTAAAATATTTCTTCGTATATTTATATAAATCACATAAAACTATATCGCAATGGATACAAAAGAAACATCGTGGCTTTGGAGCGGAAAGATGATAGATTGCAACGGTCGTGTTTCGCGTTTCAATATTAACAAGCCAAATGCAAATGGCTACTCCGAATTTTTAATTGAACTTCTCGAAAGGGATGGTCATGCAAGTGAAATCAAAGGTGAAGTTGGCTTAAAATACGACGAGCAAAAAAACCTCGTTCTGAACTTTGAGAATCAAAATAAAAACGATCAGGAAAAATTTTCCTGGACGGCGAAACTGAAACCTTCTTCTCCCGGAATCTATGCAAAGGAATGTGTATTCGGAACTTATGAAACACCAAATAAAGATGCTTTTCTTTCCAACGGTGTAATGATTATGTGGCAGTTTCAATAATTTTTAACTATCAATCTTTTAAATTATGTCTTTTAAAACTCATACAGAAGGTGGTAGCTGGAATGGAGGCGGTGAGGAAGTTCGAAACTGCAATGTTAATGAGGTTAACGCCATTCGGCAGGCATTAAATTTTTATGTAAGTTCAGGTATTCCGTGTGTAAATTCTATCGGCGGCTTAGGTTCACTGGCAAGTTGTTTACAAAGTAAAAACGAAGCAAATATAACGCTGGATTGTCGCGGTTCGTCTTGCAACGGAGCTTTTGGCACAACCAACAATCGTGGTGGCAGCGAAGTTACTTTTTGCGATCCGGCGCTCCCGCCTACAGGCGTGCAGGCTGATACGGACGTAACCTTGTTTCATGAATTTATCCATACCTGTAACGGAATGGAACTGGATGCATGGGCGTTGGAAAACCATTGCTATTTGGGTCATGGTACTATTAATCCGTCGCCCGGTGTGGTGAATGGCTTTATGGGCGAAACATCGGATGCCGGCGATGGATTACGTGCCAGCGAATTTTTACTTTGGGAACCTGCAACGGGACGTGTTTTTGTTAAAGTATCAACCGGCGGAAGCTGGAATTCTTCGCCAACACTATCGAAGGGTGCCGAGCTAAATGTAAATAACAGAGTTTATATGGTTCCACCGTCGTCTGGCGGAAGCTGGATTTAGCATTTCCAAATAAATTGGAGCGTCTGCGGCCCCTCCAAAGCAGCGAATCTTTATTCATATCTTTTAGAGAATATGAATTAGAAAATACTATAAACGCCTGTATTTCTTTTCTATGATTTGCCCGCCGGTAGTTTCAGAAATTTAGTGTGTATAAGTTTCAAAAAAGTTAGCTTACCTTTATTTTTATCAAGAAATAGTACGATGAAAGATACACTTCTGAAAGCTCTAAGTGAAGCCGGTGAAATCCTGATGAAATACTTCGGAAAAATTTCGGACTACAAAACCAAAGAAAGCCAAAGCAGTATTGTTACGGTTGCTGATTTGGAAGCCGAGAAAAAGATTATGCAAATAATCGCACAAACTTTTCCCGGTCATAATCTTATCGGCGAGGAAACCGGTTTTCATAATCAGAATTCGGAATTTACCTGGGTAGTGGATCCACTGGATGGCACATCGAATTTTGCTGCAGGATTACCGTGGTTTGGAGTGATTATTTGTGTGCTGAAGAATCATATTCCGGTAATGGCCGGTTGTTATATACCATACAGTCTTCTGGTTTATTTTGCTGAAAAAGGTGAAGGCGCCACTTTAAACGATAAGAAAATTTCTGTTTCAAAAGAAACTGATTTGAAGAATATTCTGGCATCTTATTCACTCGATTATTCTGAAATTCCAGGCAAAACAGAACAGGAAACAAAAACCATCGGTCGTTTGGTACAAAATGTAAGAAACCTGCGCTCTACCAATTGTTTACTCGATTTTTGTTACACCGCCGAAGGAAAACTCGGATCATGCATAAATCAAACTACAAAAATCTGGGATATTGCCGGTCCGGCATTAATTATAGAAGAAGCCGGGGGAAAGGTTTCCGATTTCAGTGGAAATAAAATCGATTTTTCTGTTGATGAAAAAAACTACGATAGAAATTTTACCATTGTTTGTTCAAACAAAACGCTTCATCCGAAAGTTATTGAACTGATAAATCAATAAATTCAGCATATGGCTTACAGTGAATTTTTGGCCGACAGGATACGGGCTTCGTTATCTGAAAACAAAACTTCGTTTGAAGAGAAAAAAATGTTTGGCGGAATCTGTTTTATGGTCGACGATAAAATGTGTGTTGGTATAATAAAAGATGAGTTGATGGTTCGTATCGATCCTGGACAGGAAAAAGATTTCCTGCAGGAAAAGGGGAGCAGACCAATGGATTTTGCCAAACGCCCGATGAAAGGCTATTTGTATATTTCTCCCGAAGCAATCGATTTGGATGAAGATTTGGATAAATGGGTAAAACGTTGCATTGAATTCAATCCAAAAGCAAAATCAAGTAAAAAGAAATAATAAAACTTCTATTTTCCCTTTGCCTGTGCTATGTCAATTCCAATTCGCTGACCTTTGTATTTTGCGTTTTTAAATGATTTTAGCACTTCATTTTCGTAGCGTTTATCCACTTCGAAAAACGAAAAGCCTTTTAATACTTCAATACTTCCAATTTCAACGTTCCTACTCTGAAGATTCTGGTTTATTAAATCGATTATAGTTCGCTTACTGATTCCGTTCTTTTTCCCCATATTAAAAAAGAACCTTGAATATTCGTATCGGCCTCTTCCCTCTCGGTTGCTTTTTTCGCCCTGGTCCCTGTCTTTTCTGCGTCTTTCGCCACGGCTTCTCCTGCCTCCACGTTCGTCACTTTCAACATGGTGCGTTTCATCCACATTAATATCGGCGGCATTTTCGTAATATTCAAGAAAGCGGTTAAACTCCACCGAAACAAAATGTTTGATAAGTTCTTCGCGCTCGAGCCATGCCAGCTTTTTATAAATAACAGGCATAAACTCTGAAATTTGTGCTTCGTTAACCTCTATTTTTTCAACTCTGTCGATTAAACTGAAAAGTTGTTTTTCACAAATTTCCCTTCCCGACGGAACCAATTTTTTGATAAACGATTTGTTTACCATTTTTTCCAATTGTCTCAACCGGCTTTTTTCGCGCATGTGAATCAGGGTTACAGAAATTCCTTTTTTCCCTGCCCGCCCTGTCCTTCCGCTACGGTGCACGTATACTTCCGAATCATCGGGGAGATTATAATTGATTACATGAGTGAGGTCATTTACATCGAGTCCACGTGCAGCAACATCGGTTGCAACGAGCATTTGCAAATGTTTGCTTCTGAATTTCGACATTACATGATCGCGCTGTGCCTGCGAAAGATCGCCGTGCAAAGCATCGGCATTATAACCATCCTGCATTAAGCGATCGGCTACATCTTTTGTTTCAGCGCGGGTCCGGCAAAAAATAATTCCGTAAATATTCGGATTGATATCGGCAACTCTTTTTAAAGCAATATACCGGTCTTTTGCATGAACCAAATAATAATGATGTTCCACATTTTCGGCGCCGGTATTTCTTTTCCCAACTGAAATCTCAAATATATCCTTCATATACTTTTGAGATATTGCCACAATTTCTTTTGGCATTGTTGCCGAAAAAAGTGTTGTTTGTTTTCCTTCAGGTGAATTTTCGAGAATGGAATCCAGGTCATCTTTAAACCCCATGGATAACATTTCGTCGGCTTCATCGAGAACTACCCAACGGATTTCGTTTACCCGGAGTTTCTTCCGTTTGATTAAATCGAGCGTTCTGCCGGGAGTTCCCACAACAATCTGAACGCCTTTATCGAGGTCGTGAATTTGCTTTTTAATATCGGAACCACCATACACTACTGCAATTTTTATTTTACCAAGGTTTTTCGAATAATTATCCAAATCGTTGCCAATTTGAATGGCAAGTTCCCTTGTCGGACTTAAAATTAACGCCTGTATCGATTTTTGTTCCGGATTTATCTGTTGAATTATTGGAAGCCCAAATGCGGCAGTTTTTCCTGTTCCGGTTTGTGCCAGGGCAACCATGTCCTGTTTGTTTTCGAGTAAAAACGGTATTGTTTTTTCCTGAATTGGTGTGGGCCGCTCAAATCCTAATACTTCAATTGCCGATTGTATCTCGGCGCTTAGCCCCATTTCGTTAAATAATGTCATTCAAAAATTTCTAAAAATAATGGGCGCAAAGGTACTCTTTTAAAATGAAATACAGGTATTTATAGTTTTTTCTTTTCGCTTGTAAACAAATCGTAACCACAAGAAATTGCCAACTGCTATTTAAGTTTCCTGAATTGTTGATACTGATTACCTCGGATCGAATATTTTATTCTTAATCGCAAATAACACAAGCCCGGTACGGTTTCGTAAATTTAATTTTTCAAACAATGCATCTCTGTAACCTTCTATTGTTTTTGGGCTTAAAAACATCTCTTCAGCAATCTCCTTATATGTTTTTTCACTACATGCATGCCTGATGAATTCAAGCTCTCGTTCTTTCAGGGAAAAAGCGCTATCCACTTTATTTTCGAGGGAGTGAATTAAAACCTGTGAAACTGTATTCGTATAGTAATAACCATGTTTGATTACCTCGAGCAGTGCATTTTTGAGCTCAGTTTTTTTTACATCTTTTAATAAATATCCTTTGGCTCCTGCGCGTAGCATTTTTATAATGGTAGTTTCATCTTCTTCCACGGAAAGGGCCAGTACTTTTACCTTTGGAAAATGTTCTTTTAAATAAGCCGTGGTTTCAATTCCATTTAAAATAGGCATATTCACGTCCATTAAAACCACATTCGGAATGTTCCTGGGATTTTTGAATTTTGTGATCAATTCCTGCCCGTTTTTGCAAACATAAAGCACTGAAAAATGCTCAAAATTCCCGACTAAGTCGCCTATCGCCTGCGAAAGCAAAGTATGATCATCTACTACAACCACGGAATAATTCATATTTGTTCGGTTTTATAAGTTAAAGAAAGCCGGGTTCCATTATCCTTCCCCGATGAAATCTCTACATCAGCATTAATCATTTTTGCCCTGCTTTTAATATTACTTAACCCGATTCCCTTACTGGCGCCAATAAGCGTGGAGTTAAATCCAATTCCATTGTCAATCGCGTTTATTGTTAATATTTTGCTGTTATAGTTTATTTCCACATTAAGTTCCGAAGCTTTTGAATGCTTAATGGTATTGGTAAAAAACTCCTGTAATATCCTGAAAATAATAATTTCAACTTTATTATCAATCGGGAAAACAGTTCCGGTACTTTGAATTTTAGCATCCAGGTATTTCAATCGATTGTATCGCTCAATTTCAAGTTGTATTGCTTCCACTAAGGTAAGATTTCTTAAAGTATCGGGATTAATAAGTTTAGACAAACTTCTTAATTCTTTCAGGCATATTCCAATTGTATTAGTAGCCTCGGTAATGCCGGGTGAATCGTCATTTACGTTTTGTAGCTGAATTTTTGCCAGTGTTAGCAGTTGCCCGATATTGTCGTGCAATTCCCAGCTGATATTACGCAATGTTTCTTCCCTTATTTCAATTTGTGTTTCGGTCAGTTCTTTTTCAAAAGCTTCCTTAACCTTTTCCTGTTCCCTTAAAAGCCGGTTCTTCCGCGTTACAAACACGGAAATCAGTGTAATAATAGTTATTACCAGAACAACTAAAATTATTACAGAAACTAATGTGGCAATTTCTTTTTCGTCCATAAAAAACCAATAATAAAACAGCCGTTTGAAATCAATAATAATGTTCGATGCACAATTCTTAACACCCGGTAAAGGATATCCTGATATTCAAAAAATACACGTGTTAACTTTATCGGAATATATCCAACATAAAAAAGTAAAAGACCTACGCTTATCCAAAATAAAAGATCTCGTCTGATTACTAAAACTTTAGATGTTGATAAAATTTCAATGTAATACAAAATAATGCAAAACAAAAGAGCGCAGGCGCCAACAAAATAAGCCAGCAATTGCGATTCAGTTATAAAATTCTGAAAAAAAGGATTTATGAAACTGGCAAAACCAAATATTCCGACACCAATGATTATCCAGTTCCTGTACTTTTTTACTTATTAACGAACGCCAAAATGCATAGTAAAAGAACAGAAAATATACAATATTAAATATGTTGTAAATCAGTACATTATTATTGTTTTTGTAAATATTCAGGCTGCCAATTATTTCGGTAACTGCACAATAAATTAAAATTACAACGATGTATTTTAACGGTGTGTTTTTGTAGGCAGGATATTTTATTACTGCGATAAACGCAACAATTGCTTGGATAACCAACACCAGATATCGTAAAACAGTATCTAAAGATTCAGCCTTCATAAACTGGTTTAATACATCAACTTAATTAAAATCATCCTGGTGTGGTGGTGGAATCAGATTCGATTCATTCATAACCAAACTTTGTTCTCTATTAAAACTACTAGCAGGAGATAAACAAGGAATATTACCAAAACTTATAAAGTTAAAACCACTGTACGACTTTTCTATTTCATTTGTCAAATACTTCTTTTCGTTTTGTTTATCAGACTTTTGCAGTCTGCCGCTTACGGCTTTATCTCTGTCATTTATTAATACTGCATGTCGTTTTCCATCTTCCGATTCGGCGGTAAAAAATCCATAATCTTTTCCTTCATATTTTAATGTTGGAACAATATAAAACGAATTTTTTCTTGGATGCGTTACCCTTGTTCCGTCTTTAAAAGTTGTCGCATCCGGATAATTAGCCAAGTAAAATTGCAATCCTGAAATCTCGACACCAGCCTTTTTCAGCTTCCTGCTCAATAAAAGCAATGTATTGTTTAATAGTTTTATAATCATACCATCCGGCACGCGTGGGATTAAACCACGCTATCGTTATCTGTTTTGTTCCTTTTCATAAGCCCTTATAATGGGAACTCTTCGTTCAGTATAAGTGTCATACATCTCCTGTGCGGTTTCCAAAGAAATAATTTGCTCCGGAGCTTTTACCCTATCCGGCTTTTGGACTGGTTGATTGCAGGAACTTAAGCAAAGGGCAAGTAACATTAACAATAACAATCCGGTTACATTCATTTTGTTAATTTTCATGATATTAGATTTTATGGTTCAAACAAAGTTACGGGCATTTCCATTTACTGCAATACATATTTTATAAGAAATAAGAATAACCCAATCATAACGCACTTATAATGTGTGTTTTATAAATAATATCTTTTAATCAAAATGGGTTAAAATCCTGCAAAAAAGGGGGTTTACCCCGTTCAGATTGAAGGTGAAATACCCTTCGCAATCAGGTGTTTTCACCTTGAAATTAATAGGGTATATATGAATGAATACCAGCGATTTAACTCTTGATGAACATATGCATCGGAATTAAATTTGTGCTATTCAACGACTGAATAATTATTTTTTAATGGGCGTAATCCGAAAAGCCGTATGAAAAACAGAGTAGGAAAAATTAAAATTATAATAGTCATGCCAGAATTAAATGAAAAACAATTGTTGATAGCCCGAAGGGAGTCTAACTACTTTTTGGCTGTTGGAGAAGAAAATTTCCCAAAACTGAAACTGAATACACCTCTTGAATTCTTTAAAACAAAAATGAATAAATTCTACGAAGAATTAGGATGTGTTGGTTTTAATCCAGCTTTTAATGAATTAACTGCCGTCGTAAAAATTAAACAGGAAACAGGCTATTCAGGTAGTTTATGTTCCAAAGGTTCGTTTGAATATGTACGATTCTATTTGGATTATAACGATGGCGCAGGATGGAATGATATGGGATTATACTGCATTTAATGCCCACGATATTCCCACTGAAAAAGATTGTGATAAGAAGCCGGAAAAGCCAATTGATTATGTTGTTCGTTTAAAAATAAACCCTAAAAAATATGTATGTACAAAACCAAATTTACCAAGGGTTAAAGCGGTTTTATCGTGGAACAATATTCCTGCCCCAAACGATCCTAATTTAACATCGGGCAGCTATATTTGGGGCGATGTAAAGGAAGAGCACATTCAAATTAGCCCGATAATATTCTTTATCCCCGATTTTCCTTTGCAGGATATTGGCAGCTTACTTGAAACAGCAGTTCTTAACCCCGAAGTTTCGCTTAATGATATCGCTACAACAATACCGGAAGGCACAGCTTCTTTAAAAAATGCAAAAAAGGAATTGCTTTCCGGTAAGGTTGATTTTCAGGAATTAGCCGATACGTACAAGGAAGCTAAGAATTGAACCACACCGTTTTGGATATAAGCTTTTACAATGAAGCCGAAACATCTCCGCGATTATACTGTTTTAAGCAATGTATTTAATTTATTCGAGGCGAATAACTTATCGTTTGTCGATAGTTTAGGAGAATTAAATAAATTAAAATGTAATACTTCTTATGAACAGTTATATTGCGTGGGCGCCGACTACAATCAGGAAGCTTTGGTTGGGACGTTAAAAATAAAAAGGCCTTACGGTTATAACGGAAATCTGTGTAAAAAAGGAAGCAGGGAATATGTTTCTTTTTGGATACAGGAAGAAGAAAATTGTAGCTGGGAACATGCAGGTACAACCTTTGTAAATGTACACGATATAGCCAGTATTCCCCGTGATGGATTGTCATATTCAGTTATTCTGCCTTACGATTTCTCAAAGTTTAAACGTAATTGCGAACGTCCCAGGGTGCTAAAAATCAGGGCAATTTTGTCGTGGAATGTACCACCATCCGGTATGGATTGTTCTCATTGGGGCAATGTTGTTGAATCATACATCCAAATACGGCCGGGATTTGTGTGGACTTCGAATTCACCTAAATTAATTACCGTTGGTGGAGTTTCTACTGATAATATCAACAATTTCACGGGACTTACATTACCGGGAGCAAAAATTGAATTCAACCAAACGCCCACCTTTAACGGAAGTCCGTTTGGCGGAATTATCGTAGTTCAAGGTATTTCTGCACCGTTTGCCGGTACAAAATATAAGGTTAGAATTACCAACCTAACAAGTGGTGGAAGTTACTACCTGAATAATAATCTTGCGTTACTGGGTTATAATCCTGTAACCGGACTTGTCACACATCCGGTAGAAGTTCCGGTTGGCGATGTATATACCTATCAGCCGTATTATAACAACATTGATAGTGTGTTGGCAAGGTTTTCACCGGGTACCGACGATAAGCTGCTCATTACCATCGAAAATCAAAACGGAACTACTGATAGCCAGGTTATACAAATGGATAATACGTATCCAAAAGTTACGTTAAATATCGATGATCAGGGAAACTGCACTCACTATATGAAAGGAGATACAATACATGGTGAGTTTACAGTTGACGATGACTATTTACAGAGCTATTCGATAACAACAAACGTCGGCACATATACCAAGGTAGGTACTGGTTTAGGTCAAAGTGGCACAACTTCGGGCGCAGGCCAATTTGATATCGCAACATTTACAAACAAAAATTGTGGTTCGATTTATTTAAAAGCTATCCAAAAAACAATATGGAATAGCGTAAAAACCGGCACTTACAGTGATGTACAAAAAATAGTATGCCTTTCATAACTTAGCCCTCTGTTAAAAAAAAGCAGGTTCTTTTATTAGGCCTGCTTTTTTTATGTTTATAAATCGGTTGAGCTTCAACATCGGAATCATCATCGATTTTTTGTCCGGAATCAGTCTTTGAAACTAATTCATAAGTTTATCTTTTTTAAGCACATTATCAGCTTTTATTTAACACGAATAGGTTAACTTTGTTAAACAATAATATTCTGTGCAAAAAATTATGTGTATGAATATTGAAACGCCATTGAAAACAAAATTTATTCGAATCCTTCTGTATACTTTTCTCCTGATATTACCCGGAATTCGAGGTATTGCACAAGTTACAGATACCATTATTCCAATAAAGGAAGACCCTGAAAAAATACTGCGGAAAATCGATATCAAATCTATTACACGAAACGGATTTAACTTTTGGCAGGATAATTTCTCCGGTCATTGGGCGGGTATCGACTTTGGTTTTAATACCTTGCTGAATTCCGATTATTCGAATTACGAAAGCGAATTTATGAAGAATGATATCTTCAGGTCAAATTCGCTGTATATTAATCTTATTCAACAAAGTATCGGTTTACAGCATAACCGGAATACCATTGGAATTGTAACCGGATTAGGGATGCAGTTTCAAAGTTACCGGCTTGACAAGAATACAACGATAGAACGACTGGATAATGATATCATCGTTCCGAAGCAATTGTTTTTCGACGATAATCAAAGGTCGAAACTTTCGATGTATTACGTCACAGCTCCGGTTTTGCTTGAATTTCAGATCCCTGTAAACCATTATGAAAACAGGCTTTACATTTCAACTGGTATTTACATGGGATACCGAATTGCCAGCCACACCAAAATAAAATACCGGACAGATAAAAAACAGAAGTTGAAAGTTCCTGACAATTATTCTTTACACGATTTCAAATACGGCCTGATGTTCCGAACCGGATATCGCTGGTTTAACGTTTTTGCAACCTACGATTTTACCCGGTTATTTAAAGAGGATAAAGGACCCGAATTAACACCGTTTGCATTTGGTATTACATTATTGCAATTTTAAATGATGGATTTTCATACATTTGAAAATGTACTAATATTTCAAAAATGACCGGCAAAATTAAACCCAGCCTTTTTGTAGTTTTTATTTTTTTCTCACAGTTGGTGCGTTTTCTCAAAACATGAAGGTAACTTCAGTTTCCATCGCATCAAAAAATAATTCCGGTATTAAAAGGCAATGATACTAATCCCTTGCTTCAGCTTAAAATTGAAACCACCGGAAATAAAAAACCGCTAGCACTTCGCGAAGTGGAGGTTGCGCTTTCAGGAACCGACATACAAAACGATATTGAAAATATTGAGATTTATTATACCGAAGAAAACAAAGGGCAGAGCGATGGTATCCGCTTTGGAATCGCCGGGAAAGCCCGCTGCTAACAATAGTTTTTCCCGGACATCAAAAGCTAAACGCAGGAATCAATAATTTCCTGATTTCGTTTAAATTAACTGAAAAGGCAAATTTACACGGAAATGTTTTGGCTACCATTCCGGAAGTTAAAATCGGGAATAAGAAATACAAACCGGTGGAAATTTCAAATTTAAGAGAAAAGCAGATTTGGAATTGCATTGCGAAAACATAACGATGATAACATGTGAATACCTATCGGATTCCCGGACTTGAAACTACCAATAAAGGTACTTTAATCGCGGTTTACGATGTACGAAGAAATAATTCCGGCGATTTGCAGGACAACATTGACATTGGTATGAGCCGAAGCACAGATAAAGGACTCACCTGGGAACCCATGAAAATTATTATGGATATGGATAACCTTGGGTGGTTTGCCTGAAAATGAAAATGGAATTGGTGACCCTTCAATTTTGGTCGATCGGAAAACTAATACAATTTGGGTGGCAGGCTTATGGGCTCACGGCAAATTTGACAATCGATTCTGGAATGCATCAAAACCTGGTAGTTTCTCCTGAAGAAACAGGACAAATTATGCTGGTAAAATCTGAAGATGACGGCTTAACCTGGAGTCAGCCGGTAAATATTACGAGCCAGATCAAAAATCCTAATTGGCAACTCTTTTTCGAAGGGCCCGGAAAAGGAATAACGATGACGAACGGAACATTGGTTTTTCCTGCACAATTTAAAGACGAAAACGGAGTGCCGCATTCAACCATAATTTACAGTAAAGATAGTGGCGAAACCTGGGAAGCCGGAACCGGCGCAAAACCGGAAACTACCGAGGCACAGGTTATTGAACTAAATGACGGCAAACTCATGCTAAACATGCGTGATAACCGGAATACAAAAGACAAATCCGGATCAAATGGTCGTGCAGTAATGATTACCGGCGATTTGGGAAAAACCTGGGAAGAACATTCCACTTCCAATCGTTCGCTAATCGAACCGACTTGTATGGCCAGTTTAATCAAAGAAAAATTTATAGTTGACGGGAAACTGCAAAATGTGGTTTTATTTAGCAATCCGGCTTCCAAATACAATCGCGACAGCATAACAGTGAAAATCAGCTTTGATGACGGAAAAACCTGGTCAACCGAATATGATTTACTTCTGGATGAATTAACCGGTGACGGCTATTCCTGCCTCACAAAAATAGATGATAAAACTTTTGGAATTCTGTATGAGAGCAGCCAGGCAAATCTTGTTTTTCAATCAATACCAATCGATGACATGATAAAGCAACACACCGGGTTGAATTATATTTTCAAAAGTGGAACCGATGGATACAGCACATTTCGGATTCCGGCAATTGTTACTACCAAATCGGGAAAAATTCTCGCATTTGCGGAAGGTCGCGTAAATGGCGCTTCCGATACCGGAAACATTGATTTGGTGATGAAGAGCTCGGATGATGGCGGAAAAACATGGAGTCCTTTAAAAATAATTTGGGACGATGGTGAAAATGTTTGTGGTAATCCGGCGCCGGTTGTTGACCTTGAAACCGGGAAAATACATTTGCTGATGACCTGGAATTTAGGCGAAGATCACGAAAAGCAAATTATTGCCGGAGAAAGTAAGGATACCCGCCGTGTTTTTGTTTGCAGTTCCAATGATAATGGAAATACATGGACTCAGCCAACGGAAATAACTTCAACAACCAAGCTGAAAAACTGGACCTGGTATGCCACCGGCCCTTGTCATGGAATTCAGTTGAAATATGACAACAAGAAAGGAAGGCTGGTAATTCCCTGTGACCATATTGAAGCAGAAACAAAAAAATATTATTCACACATTATTTATTCCGATGACAACGGAGAATCATGGAAATTAGGTGGAACGACTCCGCAGGATAAAGTGAATGAATGCACGGTTGCAGAATTGCCGGATGGAAAATTAATGTTGAATATGCGCAATTATGACCGTTTACAAAAAGCACGGAAAATCAGTTTTAGTAACGATGGAGGAATTACCTGGTCGAATATTCAGCCGGACACCGCACTGATTGAACCCATTTGTGAAGCGAGTTTGCTTTATTCGGAAGGAAACAATACACTTTATTTTTTGAATCCTGCAAGCACCGACAGCCGAACTAATATGACCCTGAAAGCAAGTTCCGATTTTGGTAACACATGGAAAATTGACAAAGTGCTCAATTCCGGTGCATCAGCTTATTCCGATTTAACATTGATTAATCCGAACACGTTGGGCTGCCTTTATGAAGGAGGGAAATTCAGTCCATACGAGGGAATAATTTTCAATAAAATATTTATAAAAAAGTAAAAAAAATGCGACCATTTATTTTAGAAGAAACCAATTGGAAACAGGTTAAGAACGAAAACTATGAAGTTGCCATTCTCCCATGGGGAGCTACTGAGCCGCACAACTATCATTTGCCCTATGGAACAGATAATCTTGAAACAACACGGATTGCCGCTGAAGCAGCCGAAAAAGCCTGGGATAAAGGCGCGAAAGTGATGGTTCTGCCAACTATTCCTT
Source organism: uncultured Prolixibacteraceae bacterium (assembly GCA_963821855.1). GTDB lineage: Bacteria > Bacteroidota > Bacteroidia > Bacteroidales > Prolixibacteraceae > Draconibacterium. The sequence goes on from CAWGFJ010000016.1 coordinate 113,744, forward strand.
TGGGTGTACAAAACCCGGGACAAATCGAACTGCCGTTTTGTTTGCATACGCCTCCGTCAGTTCAAATCATTATTTTTAAAAGCATCGCACAGGTATTGTATAACCAGGGAATTCGGAAATTAATTTTGATGAACGGACATGGAGGCAATGACTTTAAGCCAATGATTCGTGAAATACAGGCACAATTTCCGGAAATGCTGATTAGCCTGGTGGAATGGTTTAAAATTTTAAATCTTTCGGAATATTTTGAAGAAGAAGGCGACCATGCAGGAGAAATGGAAACTTGCGTAATAATGCACTATTTCCCGCATTTGGTAAGGCCACTTGAAGAAGCCGGAGACGGAACTGCAAAATCGCCAAAACTGGAAGGATTAAAAAATAAAACGGCATGGGTTCCGCGACAGTGGGATAAGGTTACAGAAGATACCGGCGTTGGAAACCCGAAAAAAGCATCTGCCGAAAAAGGGAAGAAATACCTCGAAGATGTTACTAACCGGATTGCAGATTTTTTTGTTGAAATGGCTGAATGCGATAGGGAAGATCTGTATGAATAAACATGGGATGAAAAAATATCATTTCTATGATCAGAAATTCACTGTAATTTTGTAAAAATTAAATCATTTTTAAATGAAATTACTACTGATTAGCAACTCAACAATGCCGGGTGAATCCTACCTTGATTATCCAAAATATGAGATTCAGAAATTTTTAGGTGAGAAGCCAGCAACTGCCATATTTATTCCCTATGCTGCAGTTACATTTACTTATGATAATTATTGTGAAAAAGTAGAGGAGCGCCTCGCTGAAATTGGTCACCATATTGTTGGAATTCATACATTTAAAAATCCGGCGCAAGCTATTTGGGATGCCGAAGCAATTGTAGTTGGCGGTGGAAATACCTGGCAATTGGTTCGCATGTTGCACGACCTGAAACTGATGAATCCAATTCGTGAAAAAGTTTTAAACGGAACACCATATATCGGCTGGAGCGCCGGTTCAAATGTGGCATGCCCGACTTTGCGTACCACGAATGACATGCCAATTGTCGATCCAAAAGGATTTGAGTGCACTGGTTTAATTCCATTCCAGATAAATCCGCATTATCTCGATGCAAATCCGGAAGGGCATGGCGGAGAAACCCGCGAACAACGCATCGAAGAATTTCTTGAGGTTAATCCGGGTGTTTACGTTGCCGGACTTCGGGAAGGAACCATGTTTAAACTTGAAAACGGAAAATTGAAACTGATTGGAAACCGTTCATGCCGGGTTTTCAAAAAGGGAGAAGAACCAGAAGAGTTGACTTCTAAAGATAATTTTTCCTTTCTACTGTAATTATTCTTTTTCAGTCCACGACGATTCAATTTTGTAAACATCGAGTTTATCAACCATGAGCTCGCCTCCGTTTGTAAACAGTACCAAATCTTTTGCTCCTTCGTTTGGCGTAAAACAATTGGAAATTACGGTTTGTCCGCCATTGGCAAAAATCTCGATTGAAGAACGGTCAAGCAAAATCTCCAAGGAAATTTTATTGTTTGCAGCAACTAACGGAACCGTTGAATTTAATACAGATAATGTTCCTCTTTTTACATTATATAAAACTTCAACGCCCTGATTCTTTTTGCTTTGGCGAACCACAAAACCAAATCCGTCGGAAGTCTTTAAATCGAATTCTCCTTTGATATGTATACAATCGCCATTCACTTTTTTCAGGAGATTTTCATTAATGCCGGGAATCAGATTCTCATTTTTCCATTCATAATGTTTGCCATGTAACAGTTCAATTTCTGATACAGGATTTCGGACCAGCTTATAGCCAAAACTGAATTTGGTTAACGAAAGCTCACACGGAAACGACATTTGCCCGCTAAATGGCATTTCAGGATATTTCCCGTCTTTCATCCAGGCAATTTGAATTGTTCTTCCGTCGTCCTTCGGAATATTACTCCAGGTTTGGGTTGCATAATAATTGCTTCCGAAATCGCTTTTCATTTTCGATGTTTCAGGTGTAAATGTTTCTCCATCGAAATTGCCAATAAGATAGCTTCCATCGCCGTCGAATAAAACCCATTTTAATTCTTCGGGACGATTGGTAACCTCCAAACGAATTAAATCCGGGCATTCAAAAAATCCGGGAATATGGCTTTTCCATTGCCAGTCCACCAAATTATCGGAAACATAAAACGAAATGCCTTTTGATTTTTCATCCTCCGAACTTTTTCGATACAAAACCATTACCCACTTTTGCGTTTCATCGTGCCATACAACTTTTGGATCGCGCGCGTCATCATTTTCATCATAAGGTATCACCGGATTACCTTCGTATTTTTCCCAGGTTCTGCCTTTATCGGTACTGTAAGCTAGTCGCTGCCCGCAATGCTGACTGGTATAAAATGCAACCAGGGTTTTAACAGCGCCTTTTTGTTTCCCCAATATATTTTTTTCATCCACAATTGCTGAACCCGAATAAGCAGTACATTCTACTTTATCTTCCGAATTGTTATCGGGATAAATAGCAACCGGCAAATGCTTCCAATGCACCAAATCGGTGCTAACAGCATGCCCCCAATGCATGTATCCCCATTCCAGGCCTTTCGGATTGTACTGGTAAAACATATGATATTCGCCATCGTAATAAACCAAACCATTTGGATCGTTATTCCAGTTTTTTTCGGGCGAAAAATGAAACTGAGGCCGATAAAGTTCATCGTAATATTTTTTTTCCGGTTTGTATGCAAACAGCATAAACAGAACAAAGCCAGCGACTAAGGTTGTTGATAAGTATTTCATAAATATATTCCTGGACAAATTTTAATGATGTCGAATCTATAAAAAATGCTTGGAATAATAAATTTTATTTTTACTTTTACAATCACAAACCCATAAATTAAAAAACTGTTATGAGACAGACGCTTTTGACTCACTTAAATTTTTAATAAAAAGTTGTTCAAAAGTATTTTTGTTTGACATAAAAGATGAAACTGAGAACTCAGTTACTTTGCTGGAAAAATAAATAGGTTTTTACAAACCCACTGATTCTTTTACAGATTACAAACCCATGAATCAGGTCAAATTCCTATACAAAATCAGCAAATTTAACGGTTCGTATCAGCAGGAAGGAGGCACCTTACGCTTCGGCGTTTTGTAAATTTATGGTGACATTTACAAACCATTAAATCAATTTGAAATGAGATGGACGCTTATTTCATGTATTATTTGTTTTGCAACCATTTTTAGTGCATTCGGACAAAACCGGGAAGATGTAATTTCCGGAAAAAGTCCGGTAAACATTGGATTGAATGAAGTTAACAAAAGCTTTATTCCTCCTGCATTTTCGATTCAAAATTTAAAATCGGGAAATTCTAAGGAATGCACAATGAATGTAACCTTTGTAAATTTTCCTGAAGAAGCCAAAATTGCTCTTTCTTATGCCGTTTCCATCTGGGAACAACACATTTCATCGCCGGTTGCAATTAATATTGTTGCACGCTGGGAATACCTTGATGGAAATATAATAGCCAACAGCCGACCAACCGAATTTCATAAAAACTTTACCGAAGCGCCGTTAACCAATATTTACTATCCGGTTTCTTTGGCTGAAAAGCTGGCCGGCCGCGAATTAAACGGCTCGAAAGATGCTGACATTGAATGCACTTTTAACAGCAATAAGCCATGGTATTTTGGAACCGACGGAAATACCGGCGATACAAAATATGATTTTGTAACCGTTGCATTGCATGAAATAGCTCACGGACTTGGCATTGCAGGATTTTTTGATGATGAAAACGGAATTGGACAATGTGGTAAAGTTGCCAGCACACCAAGTGTTTATGATTACTTTGTTTTTAATAATTTAAGACAAAGGATTGCTGACAACAATCAGTTTAAAAATCCTTCTTCAGAATTACACAGACAATTAACATCAAATAGTTTAATTTTTAATTATTCAACTGAAAACAGCGGAATTCCTTCCGCAGGTATTTTCGCACCGGCACTCTGGAATTCGGGCGGAAGTATTTATCATTTAAAAGAAGCCAACTTAAATGCAGGTGAACAAAATGAATTAATGTCGCCATACAGCTATAAAGGCGAAGCAATTCACACTCCCGGGGAAAAAACCATAAATATTTTATCGGAAATTGGCTGGAATGCAGTTTCATTCAAATTAGCCGAAATTACCGATGTGGAAGAAACCGCAGACAATTTACCCATTGAAACCTGCATTTTAAGTGGCTCTGATATTGATAACTCAGAAGTAAAACTGTTTTTCTCGAAAGACTATTTTAAAACCAAAGACTCGGTATTATTAGTCTACAATAACTCGAATGACCATTTTGAAGGAAATTTGCCGCTGAATTCATTTAAAGGCAAAGTTCAGTATTATTTCGAAGCAATAAGCAATAAGAATAAAACAATCACTTATCCGAATCATGCACCTTCAAATATGTTGTCGTTTAAAATTGGTGCCGACTATTATCCGCCCTGCATAAAACACAATCCTTCGAAACTGGTTTCAAAAATTAATCCTGAAATTGAATTCACAGCAGAAGCCACTGATAATCTTGGAATTGAAGCGGTGAAAGTTGAATACAGAATTAACGGAATCGATCAGGAACCTTTTCAGTTAACTGCCGAAATGAACGACACTTACAAAGGAAATTTACATATTCCATTCAATTTAAACAGCAACGATAATGTAGAATATCGCATTATTGCCGAAGACAAATCGTCAAGGAAAAATAAAAAATATGCGCCAGCCAATGGATATTACAGTGTTGAGGTGTTCGATGCTTATCAGCCACTTTCAGGATATTTTAACGATTTCAATTCCGGTGCAAACGACTTCATAATAAATGATTTTAATATTAATACTCCTACTGGTTTTTCAAGCGGAAACTTGCATACGATGAACCCTTACCCCGAATCGGAAATGCAAAACGAAAAATACAACCTCATTGCCCAACTGAAATATCCGATTATTCTCAACGAAAACGGACAAATGACTTTTGATGAAATTGTTTTGGTGGAACCCGGAGAATACGGAACAAACATAAACGAAGACATTCATTGGGATTATGTAATTGTGGAAGCCAGTAAAAACAAGGGTAAAACATGGAAACCGTTAACAGAAAGTTACGATTCGGGCATAAACGATTCGTGGAAAATGCAGTTCTCAGGCACATTAAAAAGTAACATGTCCGATGCATCAGGTCACGAAAATATGTTCTGGCAGCACAATATCGACCTGACAGCCAACAATAGTTTTTCTGCCGGCGATACACTTTTATTCCGCTTCAGGCTGGCTTCCGATAATTCGGTTAATGGCTGGGGATGGGCTATCGATAATCTTAAAATTCAGAATGTAAATACAGCAAACAACGAAATGTTAGCTGAAGAAGATATTAATATATACCCTAATCCGTTTTCAGATAACCTGTATATCGATTGCAGGAAAATGGACGCTCAATCTCCCGTGGAGATTATGATTACCGATTTGGCTGGTAAAACAGTTTTTCGCGAAACCAGTTACGGAAATCAGTTTAATTCAAAAATGAAAGTCGATTTATCAGCGATTGATTCAGGAATTTATCTGGCAAGCATCACTGATGATAAATTTAATACTATAACAAAAAGAATAATTAAAAATTAGGAAGATGAAAACATTATTACTTATTGCTTTCGTAGCAGCTCTGATTGGATTAATAACATCATTGGTTATTTTTTACAATTTAGTTTTTTCCAAAAAGTCACAGCTTTTATAGTTGATGATTGATTACACGTTTTTAGTTCTGGAAATTATGACGCTTAAAAAGGGATGCTGAAGAAATTCAGCATTCTTTTTTTGTATTTGTATAAAGCAGCTTTAAACCCATAACATCGTTACTTTTGCACCAAACATTTTAGCCATTTCAATTGTATTTAATTGAATTGATTTCCAATTTATGAATAAGCTATATATACTGGTATTACTACTCTTTTTCCCTGGGTTTATTTTTGCTCAGCAACAGGAAAATTTAAAAAAGAAAATCACTTCGCCTGAAATTGTTTGTTACGGTTCAGGAAAAACAGAGAAAATATATATACCGCCGCCACCCGAATTCTTTTTAAAATCGCGCGAAAAAAAATCGGAAATCATTGTTTCCTATAGTCTGTTTCCTGACGATGCAAAAGCTGCATTCGAATATGCCGTATCTATCTGGGAAAATATTGTTGCATCATCGGTTCCGATATATGTTCAGGCCAACTGGCGAACCCAGGACAAGAATACGCTTGGAAGTGCAAGTCCGGCGGAATATGTTACGGATTTTGAAAATATCCCGCATAAAAACCGGTATTACCCGATTGCCTTGGCTGAAAAAATTTCAAAATCGGAGATAAATCCTATTGGTTATGCCGATATAAACGCCACTTTTAATAAAAGCATAAACTGGTATTTTGGAACCGATGGTCAGACGCCCGATGAACTGTACGATTTTGTTGCGGTTGTTTTACACGAAATCGGACATGGATTAGGGTTTACAGGTTTTTTCGATGTTTCCAATAAAACCGGAAGTTATTCCTACGATGATACCGGCGACGCAACTTCGTATGATATTATGGTGGTAAATAGCAAAAACCAACAGCTTGTCGACACCGATTTATTTGCCAATCCTTCGCAGGCTTTGTATAATCAACTGGTGTCAGGTTCTGTTTATTCCCGAAGCCCATCAGCCAGATTTAACAACCATGGAATAAAACCAAGATTATACGCGCCGTCGATCTGGGACAGCGGCTCAAGCATTTATCATTTAAACGATGCCACATTTCCGGCAAGTTCAGGTAATTCGTTAATGACCCATGCCATTGGGAAAGGTGAAGCAGTGCATGACCCGGGTCCAATTACAATCGGAATTCTTGCCGATGTGGGATGGAGAAATATTCTGTTGCTGTTGGATAAACCAAAAGACATTGAAAAAATCAGTCCGATAGTATTCAATTTAACCATTGAAAGTGAAAATGAACTGGATACCACTTCGCTGAAACTCTATTATTCGCTAAATGAAAATTTGGCTCCAATTGATTCAATATCGATGGTATTCGACAAAACAAATAATTATTTCACAGCAACTATATTACCCGATTTCAATCCGGGTGAAATATTTTACTACATCAGCGTAACCGACAATCAGGACAGAAAATTTTATTTGCCTGCTGAAGCGCCATCGGAGATATTATTCGGTTAAAATTGGTCCGGATAATGAGCCGCCAATAATATCCCACGACCCAATTCCCAATTTTATTTTAAGCAGGGAAAATTTAAAGATATTAGCGAATGCAAATGATAACCTTGGCGTGGATTCGGTTTTTGTTGAATATGCAATAAACGGAATTCCTCAGAATTCCTTTGAGTTAACAAAAGATACGAATACAGTTTACTCGGCAAATTTCAATTTTAATCTCGATAACCTGAATGATGGCGATTTAATAAGTTACCGGATTTTTGCTGTCGATTCTTCCATTTCCAAAAATGTGGCCGTTTTGCCTGCGGATTCGTCTTATTCATTTAAAGTTGAAAAAATATTCGATCCGGTTACAAGCTATTTCAACAACTTTAATAACCCAACTCCCGATTTTGTGCTTTCTGATTTCGATATTTATACGCAACCAGGTTTTGAAAACGCGGCGCTTCAAAGTCCGCATCCGTATCCGAGCCCGAATAAAAATAATAGTGAATTTAATTTTACGACTATCTTAAAATATCCAATAATTCTTGATGAAGGCGCAACTATGACTTTCGATGAGATTGTGCTGGTAGAACCCGGAGAAACATTAGCGAAATATGGCGACGATAATTTCTGGGATTACGTAATTGTGGAAGCCAGCAGCGACAATCGGGAACCTTGGTTTCCGCTCACAGATGGGTACGACTCGGGCGCATATTCCATCTGGGAAAATGCCTATAATGATAGCATCAGCGGCGATAATTCGACTACATCACCAATACCCGACTGGTATTTTCAGCGAAATATCAATTTACTCGAAAACGGAAATTTTAGCGTCGGTGATACCATCCTTATTCGGTTTCGTTTGTTTTCCGATCCTTATGCACATGGCTGGGGATGGACAATCGATAATCTGCGGATTCAGCAACCTGTTTCTGCTCCATATATCACAATCAATCCAACAAACATAATGGTCTATCCAAATCCGTTTAACAATGTATTGAATGTGGCTGTGCAATGCAATCAGCCGGTTGATTTACTTTTTTACGAAGTCAGTAATTCGCAGGGTCAAAGCATATATTCAGCACAATCGAAGAATAACATCGGATTGGTAACAAGTGAATTTGATTTAAGTAATTTATCATCGGGTTTATATTTTATTTCCGTTTCGGAAAATGGAAATCCGGCGTATTCCAAAAAAATTATAAAAAACTAAGGTTGAATATTTTGAGACGTTCTTTCGGTGTAAAACAGACTTCTATCTCGATAAGCCTGTTAGTCACCTTTGGCAAAGCAGAACGGTGATCGCTGATTGGATTTTCTGCACACTTATTGTATGTATTAAATTATATGGGTATCTTAAAATTCAATTGCAAATTTTAATTCACTGTTACATTTTAAAAATATATCTCTATATTTGTCAGCGCAATACTAAAGATTAAAATGAAATTACAAAATACATATTTCTACTTTTACTTTTATTATGGTTCGCAATTCGGGATCAAAAAGTAGGATATGGTATTCAGTGAAGATATTTTACCGAAAGGTCTCGAAAAAATCGAGGCCTTTTTTTATTTATTACTATGAAAACTACAATAATTGGCCTGGGCTTAATTGGCGGTTCGATTGCGAAAGATTTAAGGAAATCGAAATTTGCAACCGAACTAATTGGTGTGGAAACCAACAGCGAACATGCCCGAATGGCACTTGAAATTGGTTTGGTTGATCGGGTTGAACCGCTGGAAAAAGCGGTAAAAAATGCCGATATTGTTATTATTGCAATACCGGTTGACAAGGAACTGATTGTTCTTCCCAAAGTGCTCGATTCAATTGGAAGCGGCACAACGGTTACCGACATGGGTTCGACAAAACGTGCAGTTATAGCAGCCATAAAAAACCATCAGCGCAGAAAAAACTTTGTCCCGGCACACCCCATGTCGGGAACAGAAAACTCAGGCCCAACAGCAGCGCTGGAGGATTTATTCAGAGGGAAAATCACTATTCTTTGCGATCACGAAGATTCCGGCCCGCAACATCTGGCTTTGATAGAAAAAATGTTTCAGAATCTTGGAATGAGCATAGCTTATATGTCGGCTGATGACCAGGACCACAGTACTGCTTTTGTTTCGCACCTGCCGCATGCTGCTGCTTTTGCCCTTGCAAATGCCGTTCAGACGAAAGAAGACCGGAATATTATATTTGATTTGGCAAGTGGTGGATTTCGCTCTACGGTAAGGTTGGCAAAAAGTTCGGGCACAATGTGGCATCCTATATTTCAGCAAAACCGGAATTACGTGGTTGAATCGCTTGATGTTTATATCAGGCATCTGCAGGAATTCCGCGATTGCCTCTTTGAAGAAGATGACAAACGCATGTGGGACCTGATTGAAAATGCCAACAAAATCAGGGGAATCCTTGAGGTTGAAAATCCTCATTTAGTAAAGAATGAAGAAAAAATAACAAAATTTTATACCAAATAGTTATGACTGTAAAACTTGACATAAATCCGATTAAGGCATGGTTGCCGCATATCGACAATCCGTTGCTGATTGCCGGGCCATGCAGCCTTGAAACAGAAGAACAAGCTGTGGAAACAGCAAAACTCCTGGCTAAAGACAAACGTGTTTTTGTGTACCGTGGTGGCGTGTGGAAACCAAGAACCCGTCCCGGCTCTTTTGAAGGCGTTGGTTCCATTGGTTTGAAATGGCTGCAAACGGTAAAATCTGAAACCGGATTAGCTGTTGGAACCGAAGTTGCCAACGCTCAACATACCGAAGAAGCATTAAACGCCGGATTGGATGTACTCTGGATTGGCGCCCGTTCAACAGCGAGCCCTTTCGTGGTGCAGGAAATAGCCGATGTAGTTAAAGGAACCAATTCAGTGGTAATGATTAAAAATCCGGTTAATCCTGACGCGCAATTGTGGTTAGGAGCGGTTGAGCGGATTTACCGGGCAGGAATTAAAAATATTGTGGCCATTCATCGTGGATTTACTCCTTTCGCTGAAACGGAATACCGCAATTATCCCAACTGGAAAACAGTGATTGAACTGCGTAGGATGATGCCGAATTTACCGATTATTTGCGACCCCAGCCATATTGCCGGGAAACGGGAATACCTGTTTGAAATCTCGCAAAAAGCCTTTGATATGGGAATGGAAGGGCTGATGATTGAATCGCACCGCGATCCTTCGTGTGCATTGAGCGATGCGGCCCAGCAACTCACTCCTGCCGATTTGGCAAAACTGCTCGACAAACTGGTTATCCGCCACGAAAATGCCAGTAACCCCGATTTCGATAATCAACTGGATGTGCTTCGTAACCGTATAGATGCCATCGATGCAGAACTGATGGAAACACTTTCTTCGAGAGTTTCTATTACAAAAGAGATTGGCCGGTACAAAAAAGAGAATAATGTTACCGCGTTACAAATTGGCCGGTGGACAAAGTTAATGGATGACCGTGTTGGCCTTGCAAAGAAACTCGATTTAAACGAAACATTTATTAAAATCCTGTTTCAATTAATTCACGAAGATTCGGTACGAATGCAGACTGAAATTATGGATGAAGAATAAATACTTGCCTATTCAGAAAAAAAGCCTAAGCCGAAATGTATTTTTTTCGGCTTCGGCTTTTATACCCGTAACGGTAAATTATAATTTATATGTCAAAATAAATATCACTGACATGTGTTGAATTATCATATATCCTGATCCATTAAAATTTTAGTTGTCAGGCTATAGGATATTATTTAAATCTTGACTACCAACAATTGCCATAATCTCAACGATGTTATTCTCAATCTTATAGTAAATGCTATCAGACCCACAAGCGCATCGCCTGTATCCTTTTTTTATGTAATCAATACTCTCAAAGGCATATGGTTGTTGCGAAATAATATCAAAGTATTTGAAAAAGGAATCAAAATATTTGTCTGCTTGAGCTATTCCAAATTTTTCAACTCCATAATGATAAATCCTAATTAAGTCATCTTTGGCTGCATTACTTAATTTATAATCAGCCATTAATCATATTTTTAGCTTGTTGTCGAATTTGCTCTTTAGAAAAATCTGTAAATCCACTCTTTTCTGCTTTCTCTAATTTAGATTTAATCCAATCAACCTGTGCCTGTGATTTTCTCGCTTGTCTGATTAAGTCGTTCACTAATTCACTTTTGCTTGAGTATTCCTGACTGTCAACTTGCGCTTTTAACCAAGCGTCATTAGGATTTGTAAATGAAATACTTTGTCTTGCCATAATCATTAATCTTTGATGATGCGAATATACACCATATATGAATCAAAAGCAACTTTCATTGTATTGTTGGTAACGATAAATTGGTCGGGTAGGAAAAGGGAATTTCAGCCCAGCCTCTCACAGCTTGTCCCGCTTGAAGCGGGAGAATCGGATCCCGACTTTCGGCTGCGAGACGACACCGGTGGTTAATCCGGCAACTGCCATAATCCACCCTGCCTACCAAAGTACGCAGGCAGACATCTTAAATACACAATAGGTTAGTTCTTTACTATTTTATGGGTAGCAATCAGAACCTCCCTATCATATAATTTTACTATATAGTTTCCCTGATTAAGGCTCGACATGTTTAAGGAGGTGAATTCTTGTGGCTTAAATATTTGTGACACTTGTATTCTACCCATCATATCAACGATTTCAACTTTTAAGTTTCCTCTTAATTCTCCTTCATATTTTATTGTTAGATAATTTTGAAATGGGTTCGGGAAAATGTTGATATTCAATTTTTTTGATGATACCACAGCATTTTCTATACCGGTTGCTAATTTTTCAATATTCCATGTTACAACGGCCAAATGGATTTGACGGTGTCCATCAACTCTTAATAAATTAGTGGTATCTTCTATAGTAGCGCTTAACGTATTTGAATCTGAAACTAAGTCATCTGAATCAATTTCAACTAAATCAGTATCCAATTCAAACAGAGAATTATTCAAAGTCCATTTAATTTGCAAAGTATTGGGCTCAGGCTCTATCAGATTTAAATTAAAGGTAATTGGGTATTCCATATGATCTAAACTTGTTGATGTAGGGTTATACGAGACCAAAGGTGAAATCAATGAATGAATTCTTTCAATAATTCCCTCTTTACAAACAGCACAATAGGTACTTCCCAAATAACGCATCTTACAGTTTTGATGGGGTCTGTACCACGAAGGCGATTCGCTGTGAGCATATAAACCCACACCTTGCCCCCCATACCAATTTCTCCACTTTAGAACTTGTAAATCTGTTACTTGTGTCATATTTATACCTTCACGCGCATATTGTGATCCAGCCCAATATTCATCTATCAAATCAGTAAAAGAATGTCCCAGTTCATGAAGGGTAAGTTCGAACGCGTCTTCATGTACTGAAGATGTGGATATCCAACCTCCGGAACCTCCATATCTCGTGTCATTTACAATCATCAGTACCTGGTCGTATAATGGAAAATTATTAGCAAGTACATCGGTAACATTACCCGGTTTCACAGGAACAAGTAAACGTTGTATTCCGTAACTATTGTAGGCGCTACCAAAATAATTGTCTATCAGATTATTTGGGTCATCAGCAGCACCACTTTCATTTGATGGTACTTTTATTAAAAATACATTAAAAAAGTTTTGATAATTTGAATAAGGAACTTCTTTAAACAATGCTTCAGTATTTTCGTGTGCATCAATTATAAACTGGTCTAACTGATTTTGAGTATATCCATCACCAAGAATTACTATATTGATTAAAGTATCGGTACTTCCGTTAAATTGAATTGTATCAACATCAAATACCTGCGAGAATCCAATATTAAATGTTAAAGAAATCAATAATGTAAAAATAAGGTTTTTCATTTTTTCATTTTTTTAAGTTAACTAATAGGAGCTGTTTGTTATCTTTCTCAAAAGAAACATATTTACAATCAGCTATTAATTGAATTCTTAACGAAAATGAGGCGCTATCCAACCTAATGGTCTTTTTGCCCAAAAGACCATTTTCATCAATATACTCAATTCTTTTGTCAAGTGGGTTTTGCATATATGCTTCGGAAATAATCTGCTTGTTTTTATTTAATAAGGAATATTTTAAATCGTCCTTCTCATCTGTCCTGGAATTTGCCGTTGTTTCCTTTATGCTCCCTTCAGCCATGATTTTATTGATAAGATCCATTTTGTATTCCTGACGGATAGAATCATAAGCCATTGAACAATTTAAAAAAACAATCAACGGTTTGTTGTGATTACTGACAACATCACCTGATGCATTTTGCTTTGATACTTTACAGGATGCAAAATGCATTATTAAAACAAATAGTGTCAGTTTGGTAATAATTGATATCGAATAACTTCTCATTTTTTGTAAACTATTGCTAACGGGCAAAAGGCGGAGGCCGGAATTTCGAAGCTCCAACTTATTAAACCGATACAAATTTTAATAAATGTACTAAACTTTAAAATACTCACATCGCCCGGCTTGCATATTTTTATTAGAGGCTAATTGTTGTATAAGCCGTTTTTATTTCTGCCTTGTTAATTGTTGGCTTTATTTAGTAGTTTTTGATGCCTGATCCAAAATGTTCCAAATGCAATTGCAATGATACCCAAAATAACTGCGATAGGTTTATTGTCTATCCAAAGCCAGGTAATTTGGTCATTTTTAAATGTAAATGCAACAGCGAAAAGTCCACACATTATAGTTGCGGACATAAACAGATTTCTTTTTTTCATTTTTACTTTACTTAAATGGTGAACTGCAAAATTAATCTGTTCAAATGCTGCCTGCAAGGTTGAGAACGGTTGATACAGGGTTGAAAAAAGGTTGATATCCTGCGTATTTATTGTCATAAAGTCAAATTGGCCATATTTTTTAATTTTTTAATCTGTTGTCGTGATTTTATTTCAAGAATTTTATAAATTTTATTTATGTGTGTTTTAAGTGTGCTTAATTCAATATTTAATTCATCCATTATCTCCTTATTCGATTTCCCGGTTACTATTAAATCAAAAACCTGTTTTTGTCTTGTTGTCAATTCTTCTATTTGATTTTCAGTGTTCGGTTTATTTGCAGACTGTTTCATTTTTTATACGTTCTATTAAATCATTGGTCTTTTTCTTTTCAATTTTTGCCCAAACCAATGCTATAACAATTATTATTAAAACTAAAATTACAGCAATGTATATTTTATCGCTCCACAACCATACTGTTTTGAAATTTTTAAAACGAAAACTGATTGTCAAAAAGAGAAGAAATATTGCGATAATTTCCAATTTCTTCTGGTGCCTGTACAATAAATCTGTTAAATAATTGATTATTCTCATCTCTTCGTGTTGTTTTTTTATGGCTTATATCGGTTGGTAAATGTTGCGGAGTAGATTTCGTATAGCGTTCATGTCAGTCAGCCGACTGACGGAACAGCGATGCGAGAGCCGCAGTTGCTAACCACACCAACCCCGCTCTGAAATATGTACTTTGTTACCTGCTGTGCTTATTTCGCTTTCATTTTATTTCCGCGTTTTTCGTGAGTGACTTCAGCAAGTCCAAGAGCTTCCATTAGTGGTGGAATATACATTCCGAATCTGCCTTTGAAACCATTTTTCAGACCATACCAGCCTCCAATTGGATTGTCCGAAGACCTGCCCCAATGTTCGATGGTGTCTGGCTTTGTCTCTACTTTTTGGTCTTTACTGCCAAGTTCCATCCAATCGCCCCTTTTTTTGAGCATCTCGTGTAGGTCATTAATACATCTAATGTCATAATGAAGAACGGTCGTTTTTACGGTGCAAACCAAAATTTCCTTTCCGTCTTTTTCATCTACGTGCATTGTATATTCTGATGACAATGGTGGTGTTTTCAAAACCATTGGATTTTCTTTTGTTCCGATTTTTTCTTTGTAGTTCATATTGTTGTTATTTAGAATTTTGGATTATTTCCGATTCCTTTTTTAAATCTTTGGCAAACTGTTCAAAGGATTCTTCAAAAGGTGGAATCATTTTGGCGTATAAAGGAAACATTAGTCCACCAATTCTTTCGGTCATTGAAAAGGTTAATGTTCCTTCACTATTTTTTGTAATAGTGTAAACACGTTTTCCTTGTCCATCTCCCCAAACCAATTTTTTTTCAGGTTCAAATTCGTTTACTTTTAGCTTGAAGGTACGTTTTTCATCAAGGATTGATTTCAATTTAATTGTTTCGCCTAATGCAATATTTCCTTCAATGGAAGTAATCGTGGAATTCCATCTTGGATAGTCCGAAGCATTGGTCAATAATGCCCATACAATTGCTGGGTCTGCATCAATGTCAATACTTACAGAAGTTTCTCTGTGAAAAGTTGTTTTAACGGTTGTGGCTTTTCCGTTTTGATCCATTCCTGTGTTTGTCATAATTGTCAATGTTAGAATAATGATTAACTATTTCATTTTGTTTGTTTCTTATTTTGACGTTTGGAACAAACAAAACGATAGGCTATTCATCATTCTTTTCAGAATATTTTTCCATTATTTCTCTATTATGCTCTAAATGATGTAGTTGCAAGTCAGAACCTTTTGAATTAAATGGATCGATTTCTTTTACTATTTGAAGCCTCAAGTCCAATAAATGTTCTTTGTTGCCTTCTTCTGCCACTTTTGCCATTTCTATTTTGTTCTTCTCGATTTCAAAATTCTGCTTTGGATTGAAAATTCCATTTAGCTCGGAACATTGGTGGCAAGTACCTTTTTTGTTTATCAAAGCACACCTACCTTCAAATATGTTGACCAATTTGGTTCTGCTGGCATGCAGATAATACTTTACCATTGCTTCGGTGTTATCCAAAATTTGGGCTATTTCGAATACTTTAAATCCGTGAACTTCTTTAAGTAGAATACAAATTTGTTGCTCCAACGGTAATGATTTTGAGATACAAGTCAAACAGAATGTGATATGTTCTTTTATTTCAAATTGTCCGTGTGGTGAAGTTTGGACAATTTGCATAACCTCTGGAAAATAATTCGGATTTGACAGAGCTTTTTCTCTGCAAATGTCGGTCACGTTTTCAGTCCACCTTTTTTTAGCTCGCAAATTGTCCTTTGCCAAATTGGATGCAATGGTAAAAATCCAAGTTTTAACAGAAGAGTCGCCTCGAAAAGATTCGATTTTTTCAGATGCTTTAACGTAAGTATCTTGAACAATGTCTTCCGTGTCCTGCATACTTGCTGTGATTCTTAAAATGTATGATTTAAGTTGTCCTTTCGCTTGTTCAAATTCGGATGTTAATTGTTCTTTGTTCATTTTGGCCGGCATTTTGATGATTTTCGATTTTTTTGCATTGAAGGTAACGGTTATGTATGAAACGTGGCTGGGTTTATGAAACTGTGTACTTTCCCACGCGACCAAACGAAATTAAGAAAACCAAACTGCAAATTTGCATTGCGCCCCAGCCATGTTTTATACATTTTGTTAGCGGTTCGTTGTTCTTCTCTATTCGTTTTCATTTGGTCTAATTTGGTCAGCAAGTTTTTTAGGTGCTACTTGGCAATATGCTGTTGTCAAAGCGTCAATAAATAAGTCCTTTTTTACTTTAGTCATTTCAATTAATGTCCAACCTTGTTTACCCCATTTATTGTTAACTGGAAAAATGATTGTCTTGTCGGCAGATGAGAAAACATTTTGGTCTATTTCAGATAACTTTATACAAGCTCTTTTCTTTATGTCGTCATAGGTCGCAAAGATTTTCTTTTTCACCCTGAAAGAAGTTTTTTCAAAGTGAGGTTCTTCTGTTGCTTCGGGAAACGAAAGTGCTATTTTTCTAAAGGTGTCAATTGATACCATTTGTCAAACTACTTTTTTACCGGTGTTAAATGTGTCAAAACACAAAGCCATTTATCATTTTCCTTCTTATAAACGTCTGTAATCCATTCGTCCGCTTCTAAAGGTTGCCCTTGCCAAGTTCCAGTATTTTGTCCACGACTAGTAACTATTGCAATGTCGCCATATATTTTAACTCTTAAAATTTCATTGGTCATAGTTGAATGAGAGAGCTTTCCTTGTTGTAGAACGCTAAAAAATCCTTCTTGTGGAATTATTCCTCCTTGACTGTCTACCAAAACCCAGTCACTTGTTATACATTTTTTTATTTCTTCAACTCTGTTAGAAATTACAGCTACATTGAAGTTGTCGCTAATCCGTTGAAACTGTTTTTTTAATTGTTCTTCTGTCATATTGTTTTATTTATGTTTTGTTTTTATCATCCGTATTGTTAGCGGTTCGGTGTTTTTTCGTTCATTGCATTTGTTATACGCTTATTATTTATTGCCAATTAAGTGGTCTGTTTAACTCCATCTTGTATCGCTGTTTCAAGTGTGTCAATATTTATGTCTTTTAACGATTTGAATTTAATGCAATAGCCTGTTACACTTGCTTTGCCTATTGTTTTTCCGTAGGTCTCAGGCAAATACTTTTTGTTTTCAAAACCCATAACATAAACTGAAATACCGGTTGTGTTCCCACTGATGCCAACTTGATAAAAGTCTTTAGTTTTTCCGTCTGCATATTTTATCGTTTGAAGTCCATACCCAATGTTAGGATTGGTAATAACTTTCCCTTTCTCGTCTTTACCGTCCAAGAACCATAATCTACAATTTGGCAATAGTTGAAGTATGTGACTATGCAATGTTTCAAAGTCAGCACGTTTTGAGTCAGGTTGACTGTCAATATACTTTTTGATTTGTTGTTGTATCTCCATTGTTGTCTTTATTTGCTGCGTTGGTTTATAATGACCGCTGACGGTTGGTAGTCGAGTAGGCAAAGGGAATTTCACCCCAAGCCTCTCACAACTTGTACCGCTTCAAGCGGGAGAACCGGACTTGAAAGTCTCCCCTCATCCGGCTCTTCTAACACCTGTTTCAAAGATAAGTTCATCCCTGCCAGCTGGGCGGGTTGGCAAAATGAAACAAATATTAGCTAACCCCTTTGCTGCGCCACCGCTAAAGCTTTAGGCGGCACGCGGTCCATTCCCATTACAGGAACCTCATCACTACTACGAGTTAGTCCGCCTCCCGACATTTGTCGGGATTCCCGGGTTCCGTATCCAAGCCCGAATAAAGGTCCCCGCTTTGAGCGGGGCAGGCTATGCCGCCTGAATGACGCCAGCCGCACAGCCAGTATACAGGTGCCCGCTGTGCTTATCACTGTACAACATGCGTTACAGCTTTTGACAGAATGTTGCCCCTTCTTATACGCCTATAGGAGTCGTAAGACCTGACAAAAAATACCCAAATAAAATTTTTTCGTCACCGGGTTTTCGGTTTTAGTGGCTTAAAAATAAGCATAAATTCAATACTATCATTTTTGCAGATTAATTTTTAAGCCACCGAGCCGGAATACCGATTTGTGTTTAATTTTACTCATCAATTTCACTTTCCCGATTTTTGGGGACAAGCTGCTCATACCTGGTTATTAAACATCTATTGGTATTATACCCTCAGAGATGCAGGCACACTCGAAACTTTTCACTTTGAACTTTTCACTTTGAACTTTCAATGTTCTATATCATAACCGGCTAAACCCCTGCACAACTTTCCATCAGAATTTATTCCTTCGACAACTATATTTACTTTTCCAACTTCATCGCTGTTGTAAAAGGTGACTTGCGTCTTGCAACGCTTATCGGTGCGAACAAGAGGGTCCCAGTACAGCGTACTTCGGAAATCGGTTTTTACTTCCTGATTTTCGTTATTTCGGTATTTTGGTGAATAAAATTTCCTGAACACGGAGTAACCTGTAACCCGGGCGCTTTCCATTCCCAATGGTTTCGTTGGAGATATTGCATTTTTCATACCCCTTTTTAAATAGATGAATGTTGCTGTAACGTATTTCCTGCCTACAGGATACATTTTTACAAACTCAACCTTATCCACCCAGGTTGGTCGTATATCTGCCAAAAAGCCACTTTCAACCGGCATACCATCCAAAAAAAATGCTTCACTGCGACTTAGCTGAGCCCTTGCAATAGCTGAACTCATACTAATAGTTTCAAATACAGAATTACTTGACAAATCCATCGTTTTAACATCAAATGAATAATCAGATTTCGTGTAAGGTCTTGTATAACCATCATCTTCTTCTTGCTTTTTTGCTAACACATTAACATCGCCCAGAAGAATGGTATCACTTAAATGCCACTTTTTCATGAGAAGTTCAGGACTTAGTTCGCTTAAAAAGGTATGGGTTTGTACTTCGCCTTTCCCATAGCTTTTATAAACCGATGGCAGGTAGTGAGCCTCAGGCGATCTTATTTCTTCATCCAGTTCTATCCACGTGGTTTTTCTGTTTTTCCGGGTTCGTGCCTGAATCGAAAATTGGGCGGTGTCTTTAAAGTACAGGTTCGAAAACTGAAACCTGCCAAGCGAATCCGTCTTCGTTTCATAAATATCCAGCAGGCTTTTTACTTTAATCATGTTAACCTTGCAATCTTCAAGCGGCTTTCCCAGCAATGTTGAAATTACGCGACCTTTAACTGTTATGCACGAGTCGGGTTGAAATTTAATTTCAGGTTCTTTCCCATCACGAATTTCTTCCCATTCAAAATACCGGTAGCCATGGGTGAGCATTACATTGTCGAGCGCAGTTATCGTCGCCAGGCTGTGGTCCTTAAAATAATACGCCGGTTCTTCAATTGTTCCTCTTAATTCGGAACTAATTAAAAAACGGGTAAAAATGTTATCGGGATATTCTTCGGTTTTATAATCTGCTTCCGATTTACAAACCGCCATCGATAAATTTGCGAGACAGGGTGAACCATC
This sequence comes from uncultured Prolixibacteraceae bacterium, assembly GCA_963821855.1. Lineage (GTDB taxonomy): Bacteria > Bacteroidota > Bacteroidia > Bacteroidales > Prolixibacteraceae > Draconibacterium. The sequence goes on from CAWGFJ010000016.1 coordinate 133,730, forward strand.
ATTATTTAATACTTTTATTTCAAGTTGAACTTTTTCACGGGGCTTATACATCTGCTTTTCGGCGTTGATTTCCACATGAATTGTATCCAGGTGGTTATTAAAAACCAGCCGTTCACAACGGGGAATGGAATTTTGGTCGAACAAAGTGAATTTTATAATTCCTCCCGGAAGTGTATTTTTATCGATTTTAAAACTGCCTGTTTCACCCGGCAAAGAAACTTCATCCACGAAACAAATAGAGCCACCTGCCTGCCCCACAATTAAATATTTGTTTTCTGATGTCAATTCAGATTTCGCCTTATTTTCTGAAACCTTTAAAAAAACAGAAGCGGTATCAGTTGCATCGATGGATAAGCTAACACCATACGGTTGTGCGCCCGGAAGATCAACATTCAAATCAAATTGGTTCGCAACATTAACGTTTGCCGAATATTTCTTCGCCGGTTCAGGTTCAATTATAAAACTTCCAATTCCTTTGTGCGTGCTTCTGAAGTCCGCGATTTTTCGGCCATCGTTATCCACAATCTCTCCCTGAACATCAATTCCTTTTCCATTTTCATCGATCGCCTTAAAAGCTACTTTACTTTTTTGGTTTACCAGGAATGTGCCTCCTTCGGGGAAAAACTGCAAATCGATATCTCTTTTCCTGAGTTTTACAGAATCTGTGAACAAAGCTCCATACCTCGGATTGATGATTAAAAGATTTTTACGGAAAAACCAATCATTACCGAAATTGCGCATCCAGTTGGTATATGCCCTGATTTGGTACATGCCACTCGTTATCGTGTCAGCCAGTTGGAAATCGCCGTAAGCCAGTCCGTTTTGCGACCATGTAATGTTTTTATATATCACATCTCCCGAAGAATTTATCAGCTCTACATAAAGATTGCAATTCGTAATGGGTGAATTCAGGATGTAAGCCTTAAACCAAATATCATCTTCAGCGAGGTAGGTTTGCCTGTCGAGATGGAGATAAATTTTTTCCTGTGGAAACCGAAGATTAAACAGATTTGATTTCGCTAACAGTTCCCGGCTTTTGTCAAAACTAAATAAAGGTTGTGAAAAGCCAAAAAAGGAAATTGCTGCTAAAATAAAAAGTAATATTCCGGTTAGATTTAGTGATTTCTTCACAGAAAAAAATTTTTCTTTGGTTAACAATAATCACACCAAATCTACTTAAAATAAGTGTATTTCAACTTCAGAAAACCCGTGGCTCGTAGCTGGTAGCTGATAATTTACCGCAGCAAAAACCGCATCACCTTTAAAACCCATTTTTTATTTGGTGCATAGCGCATCGGGATATCAAACCATGTAGTTGTTTTCACAATGGAGCGTAAATGCGAGAAGGCTTCGAAACTAAACTTTCCGTGATAAATACCCGTGCCGCTGAAACCAACCCCGCCAAATGGCAATGAAAAATTGGTAAAATGAATGACCACATCGTTTATTCCTCCATCGCCTGAATATGTATTTTTCAAAAATTCCTTTTGCTTCATCTTGTCTTCCGAGAAATAATAGGCAGCAAGTGGTTTTTCATTTTTACGGATAAAAGCGGTGACTTCGTCTAAATTTTTAAATGTCAGAACCGGAAAAACAGGGCCAAATATTTCTTCCTGCATTACCTCCGAATTCTCGTTTACGCCGGTAAGTATTGTAGGCGAAAAATACAGTTCGGTTTCAGAGAATTCGCCTCCCGTATAAATATTTTCATTTTCAATAAGCCCGGAAAGCCTTTTCACTGAGGACGCATTAACTATACGTCCAAAATATTTGCTTTCTTTTGGGTTCTCGCCGTAAAACTGTACCAGCGCATCCGTTAAAAGCGGCAGGAATTTATCCTTTATATTTTCATGTATATACATATAATCGGGCGATACGCACGACTGCCCGGTGTTATAAAATTTCCCCCAGGCAATTCTTTTGGCAGCAATATTCAGATTTGCATCTTCGTCGACTACCACAGGATTTTTTCCTCCCAGTTCGAGAATTACCGGCGTTAGATATTTAGCCGCTGCCTCCATTACAATTTTCCCGACCCTTGCGCTTCCCGTAAAAAATATTTTGTCCCATCGGTAAGAAAGCAATTCCTTACTGGTTTCAACACCTCCCTGAATAAAAGCCACATGACCTGAATCAAAAGTTTCGGCAATAATTTTTTCAATTACGTCAGAAGTATTCGAAGTTAGTTCCGAGGGTTTGACCATTGCTACATTTCCTGCTGAAATTGCTCCAATCAACGGAATTATGGTGAGCATAAAAGGGTAATTAAATGGCGCAACTATCAGGATTTTACCAAATGGCTGCTTATGAATATAGCTTTTAGTAGGAAACAAAAACAGGGGCGTGGAAACCTTTTCCGGTTTAGCCCATCGTTTTAAATGTTTAATATGAAAGTTAATTTCTTTAATCGCTAAACCAATTTCTCCGGTTACAGCGTCAAATTCGCTTTTCCCTAAATCGCGGTATAGCGCTTCTGCAATTTTGCTTTCGTGTTTTTGAATGTTTTCCCGGAGTTTCCTTAAATATTGAATCCTGAATTCAAGCGGAAGCGTTGCACCGGAATTAAAAAAAACTGTTTGCTCCCCGTAAAGCTCCTTAATATTATACCGTTTCATGCTCTTATTTTTTAAAGAACAGTTTTTACCAATTTCCGAATGCCTTTTTTTATGGCCTCTTCCACTTGCTGAAATTCGGGAATTGCCTTTCCGCCGAAAATGAAAAATACAGCCATTTGTTTTTCGCCTATATGGTCGTACAGCAAATGTTTATTCAGGCGATAAGCTTCGCGCATCCGGCGTTTAATCAAATTTCGGACAACAGCTTTTTTAAAGCTTTTTTTCCCGACAGAAAATGTGGCCTGAACCTGGAATTTTGAAGGAACCGGTGTAAACAAATAAATCACCTTTACCTGGTTTGAGAAAAACGATTCACCTTCAGTAAAAAGCCTGTCGATTATTTTTTTACTGCAAAGCCGTTCTTCCTTTCTGAACGTATAACTGTATTTTTGCTCCACGGTGTTGTTCAAACTTTTCAATTAAATTATTATCGTGAATTCAATCTTAAATAAGGTTTTTACTGCAATAACTCCGTCCTTCAGGGCGGAGGATATAATTGTATCACCTTCAGAAGATTTTTTTGTTTTTTGTACCTTATTATTTTACAAAAAACAAAAAAATCGTTTGGCCTCAAGCTTCGATGATCACCGCCCTAAAGGACGGTGTTAGTCAAAACGCTTTCAATAAATCTACTATAGACGAACTCACACTAAAAAAGGCTATCCATCAGTTGACGAACAGCCTTTCAAAATTATAAATCTTTTTTGTATTAACCTTTGAGGTTCTTTTTAATGTACTGTTCCAAAGCCATTGTCATTGAAGGGGCCTTCGATGTTGGCGCTTCAATATCCAAACGTAAACCTGCTTCCTGAACTGCTTTGGCTGTTGTAGGTCCGAAACTGGCTATAAGCGTATCGTTTTGCTTAAATTCGGGGAAATTCTGAAATAACGATTTTATTCCCGAAGGACTAAAAAATACAAGTACATCGTATTTTATATCGCTCAAATCGGATAAATCGCTGCTTACCGTGCGATACAAAATCGCCTTTGTGTATTTGTAGCCTTCCTTGTCGAGCAGCGTTGGAATTTCCTGTTTGTGGATATCGGACAGAGGGACAAGAAACTTCTCATCCTTGTGCTTTTTCATTACATTGATTAAATCCGAAAATCTTCCGTCGGCATAAAAAATCTTCCGTTTGCGGTACACAATATACTTCTGCAAATAGAAAGCAGTTGCTTCTGAAATGCAAAAATATTTCATTGAATCGGGCACCGTAATACGCAATTCCTGGCAAACTCTGAAAAAATGATCGATAGCAGTGCGACTTGTAAAGATTACCGCTGTATGATCCAAGATATGAATTCTTGTCTGGCGGAATTCTTTTGCACTTACACCTTCAACCTGAATAAAAGGCCTGAAGTCGATTTTTAACCCATTTTTCTCTGCCAATTCGTAATATGGCGATTTCGCTGTTCCCGGTTCCGGTTGCGAAACCAAAATGCTCTTTACTTTCAAATTCTTTTGCTTTAAATGAAACATATCCCTTTTTTATTCAGCTACTACTTTAAATATTAAAAGCAAGGGCAAAAATTCAAGGGTACAAAGGTATAAAAAGAGATATAATATAGAAAACTGTTTCCGTAATAAAATTGATGAGCCCCTTCCGAGCAAAAAAAGATACAAACTTAAAACCGCTGCAGCTCCTGCAATTACTATAACTACAAGATATCGGTACGGGTAAAATGCAAGCAAAGCAACTATGGGTAGTAACAATATTCCGGTTACCCGGTTAAAGTTATCGATGTTAAAAATAAACTCCGAAGTTTCGGGCGAATTTTTAAATGTTATGCCCAGAATCTTGTAAATTAATTTCTTCAGAAGAAAATAAAGAATGACCACTCCCAACGTTTTTCCGTAAAAAAGAAATCCCGGGCGTTGTGTTCCAATGGAGAAAAATGCCAGCACCTGAATAATAAAAACGGAAATAACCGTGTAGTACAAAACATCTAACCGAAAAGCGCCGCTTAGTATGGAATAATTTCTTTCGCGAAACATACGGTTCGATGTGGAATAATTAAATACGGCCTGGAAAAGGGAACTAATGTATTTGGCGAACCCAAACCTGACGGATGCAAGCAAAACCAACGCAACAAGCAATAAAATGGTTAACCAATCGGTATTATAACTATTTATTTTACGAACCGGTAACTGCAACCCTTTTTGCTCTGTAACTTCCTTCAGGCCAAAACCGATTTCGGTAATTGGCTGAAGATATTCCGAATCCCCGATGTAAATTTTTTTATCGCGCCGGGATTTCAGGATTTGGATATCCCGTGCTGCTGCCTCATTTGCAATAGTTTGAGATTTGGAAGAAATGGTGTCGATTAACGTATCGGAAGTGCCAGCCAAGCTATCCTGTTTTATCGAATCTACTCTATAGGGAATATTGAAATCAACTTCCGTAAATATCGCTGTATTGCTGTATTTGTTGTACTCCGCCATTTTCAGAATTGAAAGCGCAAAGATATTAAATGAATGTGGATTGTAGAATTCTGATTGTGCTTAAAAAAAATACAGTTTCACATGACAATTAATCGGGTGAACAATTGTTGCGTTCGTACTTTTCCATTAGTCTCATCAACAGATATAATTCTTCTTCTTCTTCACTCGACTTCTGACTTCCTGCAATTTCGAGAAATCTTCTCAAGCCGGTTTGATAATCTTCTTCCGTTTCTATTGTGTAAATCATAGTTTAATGTGCGTCGAGCCAATTATCGGCTGCATTCATTTCAACGATAAGGGGAACACCAATATTCACAGCACTCTCCATTTCGGTTTTAACAATTTCTTTCACTATTTCGAGCTCCGTTTTTAACACATCAAAATTTAATTCGTCATGCACCTGCAACACCATTTTCGATTTAATCTTCTCCTCCTGAAACCGCCTGTAAATATTAATCATTGCAATTTTTATAACATCGGCAGCCGATCCCTGAATTGGTGCATTTATTGCGTTTCGTTCTGCCACTCCCCTCACAACTGCATTCGCAGAATTTATATCGTTTAAATAACGTTTTCGCCCCTTAATTGTTTGAACAAACCCCTGATTTCTTGCCAGTTCGATTTGCTTATCCATAAATATTTTAATGTTTGCAAAGTTTTCGAAATAACCGTCAATCAATTCCTTTGCTTCAGTACGTGGAATATTCAATCGTTGTGAAAGTCCGAATGCCGAAATCCCGTAAATAATTCCGAAATTCGCCGTTTTAGCTTTCCGACGCATATCACTGTCTACATTGCTCTCCGGAACCTGGTAAATTTTTGAAGCGGTTATGGAATGAATATCTTTTCCTTCACTAAATGCTTTTATCATTTCCTTGTCCTGACTCATCGCTGCCATTATGCGCAATTCTATCTGCGAATAGTCGGCCGATAAAAATGTGTGGTCGCTATCCGAAGGAATAAATGCTTTGCGGATTTCCCGGCCATTTGCAGTTCTGATAGGAATATTCTGAAGGTTTGGATTTACTGAGCTCAAACGGCCGGTTGCCGCAATTGCCTGGTTAAACGAAGTATGAATTTTACCGGTTCTCTTGTTAACCAGCGTTGGCAGCGTTTCAACATATGTATTCAGCAGCTTTCGCAATTCGCGGTAATCAAGAATTTTCTCCACAATCGGATGCTTATCTACTAAACGAATCAGGACATCTTCGGCAGTCGAGTATTGTTTTGTTTTTGTTTTTTTGGCGTTGGTGTCAATTTTCAATTTATCGAATAAAATTGGCCCAAGTTGTTTTGGCGAAGCAATATTAAATTCTTCACCGGCAAGCTTATAAATTTCCTGTTCAATTTCGATGATTTGTAAGCGCAATCGTTCGGCATAACTGTTTAGTTCATTCGAATTAATTCTAACGCCGGCATTTTCCATATCGGTAAGCACAGGAACCAAAGGCATTTCAAGTGTTTCGAATAATTTGCGAACCTCATATTTATCCAACAACGGATCGAGCGCATATTTTAACTGAAGTGTAAGGTCTGCATCTTCGCAGGCATAATCGCGTAACTTTTCAGGCGAAACCGAACGCATGGTTACTTGGTTCTTCCCTTTCTTCCCGATTAATTCATCGGTTGGGATTTTTACATAATTCACATAGATTTCGCAGAGATAATCGAGGTTATGTTTTAAATCGGGCTGAATAAGGTAATGTGCAAGCATGGTATCGTAAAGTTTTCCTTTTACTTCTATTCCGTAATTGCTTAACATTAGCATATCGTATTTAATATTCTGGCCGATTTTGGAAATATTTTCATCTTCAAAAATATCCCTGAATTCTTCTATCACTTTCCGCGCTTCTTCGGGTTTCGAAGGAACAGTTACGCAAAAAGCCTCATGTTTTCGAAATGAAAACGAAAGACAAACAATATCTGACGACTGGGTGTCGAGCCCGGTTGTTTCGGTATCAAAACAAAATTCTTCCTGCACTGAAAGTTCAGCACGAAGACTTGCTCGCTGAATTTCATTTTCCACCAGGTAATACTGGTGCGGAACTGTATCGAAAGTATTCTTTTTCTTAATTTCGATTGCAGGTGCGTCCTGTGTGCCCATATCGAACAGCGTACCCTGAGAAGCAGTTTCAGCCACGGCTTCCTTTAATTTTAGGCGCTGACTTACGGAACGAAATTCCAAATCTTCAAAAATAGCCAGCAAAGCCTCCTTATTGATTTCATCTCGTGTAAGGTTTTTTGTATCGAACTCAATGGGGACATCTAAAATAATAGTCGCCAGTTTTTTCGAAAGCCTGACTTGTTCTTCAAATTCAATAAGGTTTTCTTTTTGTTTTCCTTTTAACTTGTCGATATTCTCGTAAATCCCATCGATACTGCCAAATTGGGAAATCAGCTTTTCAGCGGTTTTTGGCCCAATTCCCGGGCAACCCGGAATATTGTCGGCTGTATCGCCCATCAGTCCTAAAATATCAATTACCTGTTCAGGAGTTTGAATGCCAAAATTTTCCTGAACTTCTTTTATTCCCCAAACTTCGGCATCGCCACCCGATTTTCCCGGTTTATACATGTAAACATTGTCGGTAACCAATTGCGCATAATCTTTATCCGGCGTCATCATGTAGGTGGTATATCCGTTTTTCTCGGCTTTCCGTGCCAAAGTTCCAATTACATCATCGGCTTCGAAACCTGCTTTTTCAATAATAGGTATGTTAAAGGCTTCAATAATATTCCTTATGTATGGAATTGATTTTCTGCAGATCTTCAGGCATTTCTTCCCGATGAGCCTTGTATTCCTGATACATTTCGTGACGAAAAGTTGGGGCCGAAACATCAAAAACCACAGCAACAAAATGTGGATCCTCTTTTTCAAAAAGCTGAACAATTGCATTGGTAAATCCCAGCATTGCCGAGGTGTTTACTCCTTTCGAATTAAACCGGGGATTACGGATAAACGCAAAATAACTGCGGTAAATTAATGCAAAAGCATCGAGTAAAAAGAGTTTTTGTTTGTTGTTTTCGGCCATTTCGTATAGTTTTTATTGATTATCGGATGCAAACCATTCGGCAAACGATGTTACTGTTTCGTACAAACGAATGCTAAATAATGTAACACCGGCAGGCAAATGTTGTTGAAGAATTTTCGCAATATAGCCTGCAATATTTTCGGATGTGGGTTGAAAATCGACTACTATTAACCGGTCGGTTGTTTTTTTTAACAGGTTTTTTTGTTCTTCCGGAACCAGGCGATTTACCATTAAAGAATGATCGAAGCGGGAAACAATTTGTAGTTTTACAATTTCCTTTAAATCGCCAAAATCGATGACCATTCCATCTTTTGGATGACCCGGTTCTTTGCGTGGCTCGCCAATTAATGTAACTTCCAGATTATAAGAGTGTCCGTGAATGTTCCGGCACAAACCATCGTATTCATAAAGTGTATGTGCCATTTCAAAATGAAACCTCTTGGTAACCCTTATCTTCGCCATTTATTTCTCAAAAATTTTAATCGCTGAAAGTAAGAAAATTTTTTAGCTGAAACGAATTAAAGCCTCAGGAATAGCAGATGTTTGATGCTTAAATTGTTCCACATTTAAAAATAAATCTGGGTTTGAAAAATAACCTGTCCTTTGGAATCTGTCCATTTATCTTTTTCTTCAACTACTGTAAAGATTGGCCGCGAAGAATATTGCAGCGTCCATTTCAAATTATGCCCGTACCAAAGCCAGTTAATTCCTGCATCGTACTGAAATGAAATGTCGTCCAAAGCGTCAAATTTTTTTATAGTGAATGCGCCGTAAGGTTGGAAACGGTTTTTCATTCCTGTGCCCGGAATCAGATAACCAAATTCTCCCCGGATAATGTGTCCGGTACCGGTTTCCCATTGTGAATTGCCGATACCCTGTGGCAATGCAATATTCGCCGGCATCCGCGAAACATTCATTTGACCCATTGCACGTAGATAGTTTTTCCCAAAGAAATTGTAATAATAGCCTAAATAAGAAGTAATGGCGCCGCTATTTTTTGTAGGTATATCCAGAAATAAATCAATAGAAGTCAGAAAAATATCGCTTACCGCCGATGGGTAATAACCGGCAAAGTTGGGCAGTAAATGTTCGTTTCCGGTTGAAATAAGCCAGGCTGCCAGAAAAGGATCAACTGTTGATAAATCCTTTTCTGCTTCCACAAGCATTGCTTCGGGATGATAATAAAATCCGAGGCCAATATTGAATAATTTTGCTCTTCCAAGGTTATTCATAGTCAGATACGGGAAATAGCGTGTTTTCCTTATCGAAGAACTGCCAGCTAAAGTAACCCTTTACTGCAAAGTTTTCGTTCAGCCTTTCGGTAGTAAATGGTGTTGAAACTAAATCGATTCCTGTCTCGAATGGTTTTACAACTGAAACACGGTAATTTAATTTACCGATAGTTCCGTGAGCGAATATTCCGGGCTGCCTTCCGGATTTATCGAATGTTCCGGAGAGAGGATATGCAAATTCCGGATTGTCAACCGTCAGAAATTCAGCTATTTTTCGATTATTGTAACGCGATACGCCATTCCATGAATTCAATCCGAAACCTATACGAAATACATCTTTCATTATGATAAACTCCGTTTCTGCATCTATCAGATTTACAGCAGTTTTATCCATTGAACGGTAAGTCAATCCATCAGCACCGATTTGTGTTGAAACTAAAACGCGATCAAATAAATAGGCATAGAATGTAAGCCTGCTTCTACGAATTCCAAGATCAAAATCGCTATATTGCTGAACTTCATTAATGTCCGGATTGTTCCATATAAATCGTGTCCAGATTTGATTGACAATAGTCATTCCTGCATACGAACTTTTGTCATCGGAAAGAATAACTCTCACATTCGGCTGCTTTAAAGCTTCCTGAGCGGTTGATGGCACAATTGTTATGAAAAACAAAAATGCAAATATGGTTTTCAAAATACGCATCATGAACTTAATTTTATGTTTATAAATGCAAAGTAAAAGTGTTTTTTGAGTTAAAAAATTACGCAACTGCAATAAGCAGTCTTATTGTCTTGTAAATTAAAAGTATAGGGTCTGAAAAAAATATCGAAATTTAGTATTTACACCATAGGTATAATATTAAACATTGTTTTTGTCAAAAACCCTTCATATATTGGTAACAGAAGAGCGCTGTAGAAAATGAACGAATTTAAAACAATTTTTAAGCGGGTTGGATACTCCAATTCAATATTAGTCGTAAACGGATCGAATTCTATTTTAATTGATACCGGAGTAAGAGGAAACATGTTTTGCTTCGAATATCTGTTCAGACAGTTCGATCTTGCTCCTGAAGATATCAAACTCATTATTTTAACACACACGCATCACGACCATACCGGAAATTTAATTGAACTTGTTAAGTTGACTGGTGCCAAAGTGCTTGTTCACAAAAACGAGTACGACAACCTGAAAAAAGGATATACACCCATACCAAACGGTGTAGGCTTATCAACAAAATTAATTACCGGACTTGGGAAAATAGTGTATCCGAAATTTACTTCTCCACGTCCGTTTAAAGCCGATATTGTTAATGAAGACGAAATGTATTTATACGAATTCGGAATTGAAGGAAAAATTATTTCTACGCCAGGCCACACGAATGGTTCACAATCAGTGGTTCTCGGAAATAAGCTCATTGCGGGCGACTCATTTGTCAATTTTCAAAATGGAAGGATTTTCCCGCCTTTTGCCAACGATCCTGAAGCGCTGCTCGAAACATGGCAAAATATTTATGAGCTGGGAGTTAAAGTAATTTTTCCCGGCCATGGACAAAAACTAAAAGTGGCGGATACATTGGAGGAATTTGAAAAATGGAAGAAAAAGCTTTCTGTTAACCTGGAACCAAAATCTGTTAAGGAATACTCCTACGATGGCTGAATATAAAAGCGTTACACAGCTATTTTAATTCAACCGTTGCTTCGCCTATCTGATTTCCATCAGCAAACAAATCGATCACATACTCTCCGGTCATAAATTCCGGTTCATTCGAATTGTCCCAGTAAATAGCTACAGGAAGTTCAAGGCCTTCATACGTTACTTCACGCATAGCCGAATATGGAATTCTTAAATCTTCAAACTGAAATAAATTATCGGCAGATTTGGTCAACAACAATTGATCGGGCCGCATTATTCGTGCATAAATATTTTTAGCGCCACGTTTTGCGGTTACATTGCTACCTAAAATAAAATAGATTCGGATTTTATCGGCACGCTTGGCATATTTTGTTTCTTTACTTCGCGAGTTCAATGCATCAACCGTTAAATCGCGGACTTCGAGCATTGCCGCCCGCCTCAGGTTTTGCTGAAGCTGCTGTTTTTCCTGGCTAAGCTGTTCGTTTTTAATTTCTGCCTGTTTTACCTGTTTTTTAACTTCAAGGTTTTCAGCCATTAATTGCTTATTTCTTTGGTTTAGCGAATCGATCTGAACCACAAAATCGCGCATAATCCCTTTCAGTGTTGTTACTTGTTTCTGATAATCGTTTATTTTGTCGTAACTCACTTTTTTGGTTTGTTCCACTTCAACAAGCAAATCCCTGACTTTTGTCTGAGCCAGCATAAGTTGTTCGTTTATGGTATCGTTTTCGGTTCGTAATGAATCGTAACTGGCAGCAATATTTGTTAATTCAACCTGAATGGAATCCTTTTCTGAGTGCATATGCTGAACCATTGCGCGATGTTCGTTACGCTGCATAAAAAATAACACAACAACCACCACTAAAATTACAGAAAGCACAATAACGATAATATTGTTTCGGAGGTTTTTGCTTTTATTTTCCTGAACATTTAAATCATTCATTTCTGATGTATTACTATTTACAGAACGCTGCAAAATTAATAATCTTTTATAGCGTGTCAAATAATTAAATTACGTGACAATAAAACCCGCAAACTTTATTTTTCTGTTTATTATTTCAGGAGCTGTTTTGTATCGGTTTTAGGCTACCTTTTTTACCTCTGCCGATAGTTTTTCGAGCGATTCATCGGCATATCCAAGCATTTCGCTTACGAGGTTGCCATAATATTTTTTAACCAGTTTTGGATTGTCTTTCCCATCAGGATGGTTTACACGAAGTCTTAATTCACGATGTTTTTGGATGACATCGCCTGCAATTTGCATCACAGCTTCGTTATCGACTTTTTCGTTGTATTCCAACACATAAAAGCAATCGTTCAAAACCATCGACATGATTAAATCGATGTCTTTTTTTAAATCTCTCACACTGGCCATAATTATTGATTTTGAAATATATTGATCTTCAAATTTAAGAAGTATTTTTTATTGCCGAATAATGTTATTACCTCCTCCCTGCAATAAATTCTGGTTTTCACCGCTTTGGTTACGTTCGGCTTCTTCGCGTGCTTTTTTCGCAGCCTCCTTGCGCTGTTGTTCTTCCAGTTCCAGATCTCTTACATTTTTTACAAAAGTAGGATCGGGTGTTACATCCCAGCGAATTGTTTCATCCCAATTGGAACGTACTTTATGAACTTCATTTATATATGCAACACGTTCAGGCTGCGTTTTATCCTGAAAGCTTCCATTATCCCATTTTCCGTTTCCGTTCTTATCATATATCACCTTTATTTTTATTTTTCCCGGAGCCAGGAAATCAAATAAAACACTTTCATCCTTATCGATTGTTTTTTGAGAAAGCACCTTTTCTTCGTCGTTGTTTTGCACCAGTTGAACAATCATTGGCATTTCAACACCTGTGAGTTCCATATTTACCGAGCCATAATAATCTTCCTCGCGCCCGGAAAATTTTTTGCTTAGCTTTTTACTCGTTATACCAAAAATATTTACACTGGCCGCCGAGTCAATTTCAAGTGTATAGTCTTCGTCAGGCTCCCATTTATACGATAAATTATATCTGCGCCATGCCGATGTGTCTTTTCTGATTACAAAATTAAGCGGTGTTTTCAGTGTATCGTCAGTTAAATACAAATGAACTTTTGTGCTGTCAAAATAACTTACCGGTTCAGGGGCAATTAATCCGATATCCCGGTTTAGTTCCACAGTTGATGAACTTAAGGTGGTTAGCCAGTTAAATTGTGGGACAGGCGCCGGTTTATTTTCATCTTCATCTTTTACTTTCTTTTTCCTTGTGGAATTATCTTCCTTCGGGGTAAAATTGAGTTCAAGCGTATCTTTTTTTACGTACAACTGATTTGCCGAATCGAGTTGAAAATAACCTAATTCCATTAACAATGAATCGGAACGTGCCAATGTGGTATCGGCCAGCCACATTACCAGCGAATCTACCTTTTCATTGTACTCCAACTGATACCAATCTTTCGATGTTTCTTTATTCAATACCCTGACTGAAAATGTATCTTTCACCGATTCATTAAACACGAAAATGCACTTATAGCGCGATTCACGCTTATACGAATCGATATACTGTTCGAAAATATCTTCGGTAAACTGCTGCAAATAAAAAGGATCGGGATAAAAATGTGTATGTCCCAAAATCAGAAATGAATCGACTCCAACGGTTACCGTATCCAATTCTTCCACAAATTCGGCCGTTGGAAATATTACCGAGTCAACAAACGATATTTCTTCAGCGCCTTCGTCATACATCATATTGTTATTATTATCCATAATTGAAAACAAATGATATTTTCCGGGAGCGATATTATCAATCATGAATATGCCTTTTTTATCCGTTTTGGCAATGTAGTATGGTTTTAAAGTGTAAACGGCAGAATCTGCCAGATTTTTGTACAACATTACCAGGCTTTTTTCAACCGGCTCGAAATTAAAAGCATTCATAACTCTTCCTGCAACCCTGAGCGAATCGTAAACATCGCCGGTACTGAAGGAAAAGCGCATGTTTTTGAATGGATTTTTTTCGTTGTTGTCGGCAATCGAATTTTTAAAATCCAGCGAATAAGTTGTGCTGTCTTTCAAATCCTCGTTAAATTCAATAATCAGCGTTTTTGATTTGGTACGAATAACCGGCCGCTTATTTAACGGAGGCGAAATAACCAGTTCTTCCGAAATATCTTCGGTGTTGATATACTCGTTAAAGGTAAAACGCACATTGTCGCCTTTATAATTCAGCGCTTTATATGCAGGCGTGGTTTCAATCAACACCGGGGGAATTGAATCGCGTGGCCCACCTGTGGGCATACCAAGATTTGCGCACGACGAAACAGCCAGAATCCAGGCCATGGCTGCGATAAATAAGATTGGTATTTTCCCCTTAACCGACATGTTTTAAAAATGGATTACAAACATACAAATTCCTGCAAACATTGAATGTTATGAGTTGTTAAATTAGTGTTCATTAAAATTCAGCTTCAAAAAACATTCTCCGTTTAAATCGATTAACTTGTGCAGCGTTTAAAATAGCAGTTATGGCGAAAAAAAAGAGACGAAAAAAAGGCTTCAAAAAATTTAAGTCGGGAACATTTAACAAGAAAAAACTTAAAAACGCAGTTTTATCCATTTTATATGAAGAACCGGGTAAACCTGTTAATTACAAACAAATATCCACCTGGTTGGGAATAAAAGATCCTGAAACACGGAAACTTATAAACATCGTTTTACAAGAATTAAAAGATGACGAATACCTCGACCAGATTGCTCGTGGAAAATACAAACTAAAGGCCAAAACCGGCACTGCAACAGGAATTGTTGAATTACAGCCACAAGGCTTTGCTTATGTCAACAGCGAAGAAGTAGACCGCCCGGTGTTAATTGCATCGCGAAGTCTGAACCATGCCATGGACGGCGACAAGGTTCGAATAATAATGTTCGCCACGCGGAAAAAACATGATTTGGAAGGCGAAGTGATAGAAATTCTCGAACGCGCAAAATCTGCATTTGTGGGCACTTTAGAGGTATCGCGTAATTTTGCTTTTCTGATTCCGTCCGGAAAGCTCGGTTTCGATATTTTTATTCCTCCGGAAAAATTAAACGGCGGTAAAAACGGTCAGAAAGCCATTGCCGAAATTACGGAATGGCCTGCAAAAGCTAAAAATCCTGTGGGTAAAGTAATTGAAGTTTTAGGAGATTCAGGAGATAATGATGCTGAAATGCATGCTATTTTAGCCGAATTTGAACTTCCATATAAATTTCCTGAAAATGTAAATAAAGCCGCAGAAAAAATTCCACTTGAAATCACTGCCGAAGAAATTAAGAAACGCCGTGATATGCGCAAAGTAACCACTTTCACCATCGATCCGGCAGATGCAAAGGATTTCGATGATGCGCTTTCGTTGCAAAAACTCAAAAACGGAAACTGGGAAGTTGGCGTTCACATTGCCGATGTTACATATTATGTTACGCCAAATACAATTATTGAAACTGAGGCTCAAAACCGGGCAACTTCGGTTTACCTGGTCGACAGGGTTGTCCCGATGCTTCCCGAAAGATTATCAAACGGGGTTTGTTCGCTCCGGCCAAATGAAGACAAGCTTTGTTTTTCAGCCATTTTTGAATTAAACGAACAGGCAAAAGTAATTAAGCAATGGTTTGGCAAAACGGTGATACATTCCAATCGCCGGTTTGCCTATGAGGAAGCGCAGCAAATTATCGAAACCGGCGAAGGTGAACTTTCCGATGAGATGTTAACACTGAACAAACTTGCCGTAAAACTTCGGGAACAGCGATTTAGTGAAGGTTCCATTGCTTTCGACAGAATTGAAATTAAGTTTGAAATTGATGAAAAGGGTAAACCGCTTTCTGTTTTTTTTAAGGAAGCCAAAGAATCGAATAAACTTATTGAAGAGTTTATGTTGCTTGCAAATAAAAAAGTAGCTGAATTTATCGGGAAAAAAGTGCAAAATAAAACGCCAAAAACCTTTGTTTACCGGATTCACGATAAGCCCGACACCGACAAACTGGTTAATTTCAATTCATTTATTCACCGGTTTGGCTATGGAATTCAATTAAATACGCCACGTGCTATTTCAAAATCGCTGAATAATTTGCTCAGCAATGTGCAGGGGAAAAAAGAACAAAATCTTATTGAAACGCTTGCAATACGTGCGATGGCAAAAGCAGCATATTCAACACGAAACATCGGGCATTACGGGCTTGCGTTTGATTATTACACTCATTTTACCTCTCCTATTCGCCGGTATCCCGACATGATGGTTCACCGTTTGCTCGAAAAATATCTTGAAGGAGGACGATCGGTAAGCGAACAAAAATATGAAGACTATTGCAAACATTCATCCGACATGGAAACCCGGGCAACCAATGCCGAACGTGCGTCGATAAAATATAAGCAGGTTGAATTTATGCAGGATTATATCGGTAAAATTTATCCGGGTGTAATTTCCGGTGTAACCGAATGGGGAATTTTTGTGGAGCTGGAAAATAAAATTGAAGGAATGGTGCCGATACGCGAACTCGATGACGATTTCTACATTTTTGATGAAAAAAATTATGCGCTGGTAGGCCGCCATTCCAATAAAACATACCAATTGGGCGATGAAGTTACAGTAAAAATATGGCGTACAAATCTTGAACGAAAACAACTTGATTTATTACTTGTTCAGAAGAAATAAAACACATTTTCGAATAGCAAGTCAATCTTTTTCACCTGTTTACAGGGCTTTTGCAATTCAATAAATTTACTCGTCTGTTAGGGTAAAAAGTTCAAAACTATTTTACAGGTTAAATAAATAGTTATATTTGCTTACGAAATTGAATCCAGCAAAAGGAAGATAAAAAATGCAAGTCAACAGCAGCAACGGTAACAAGAAAGATCTGAACCGTGAAAACATCCTTAAAATCGCCCGCGAAATATTTAGTAAATACGGGTACAAAAAAACCACACTCGACGATATTGCCAATGCAGTAAGAAAAGGGAAAAGTTCGCTTTACTACTATTTTAAGAGTAAAGAAGATTTGTTTCAGGCAGTTATCATGAAGGAAGTTGAAATTTTGGCGTATGAACTGGAAATTGTAATTAACAGAAATACCGATCCGGTGGACAAATTGCGCGATTATATTTTAACCAAATTAAAAACATTCAGAGGTTTGGCGAATTTCTACCACGCTATCGAGAATGATGTTACTGCAGTAGGTTTTATTGAAGAAATGAAACATAAATACGAGCAGGATGAAATTCGGATGATAAAAAGAATATTGATTGAAGGAGTTCGCAAAAATGAATTTGAGATTTATGATTTCAACCTTGCAGCTATTGGAATTACTACTGCAATTAAAGGCCTTGAAATGCCACTCACCGCTGGAAATTATGGCAGCACTAACCTTGAAAACAGTGTAGATATTATTTTGAAGATTATGTGCTACGGGATTATGAAAAGATAAAATTCAATAGTCATTAGTCATTAGTAAACAGAAGTCGGAAGTCAGAAGTAAGAAGTTGAGCTAATATAACGAGACTATCATGCAGTAACACCGCCTCACAGCACCACGGCATCACAAACCAATAAGCCACCTTTGCAATGCCGCGCTATTTTCTACAGGCAGATAGGCCGATGTGAACAATCATTAATGGCAAAGATCCAGTATTTAACATTCACATTATGCTATACAAGCAACTTTTACATTTCGTTTACATTTTTTTACAGGCGCTTTACTAAAGCCGGGCACAAAGACTTGTAGCTTTATTGGAATTGATACTAATAATGAGAAAATGATGAAATACATATCTGGTTTGCTCTTTATAATTATTTTTTGCACCGTCCTGTGGACAAAACCAAACAAACTCACCACAAGATAATATCAAGTACAATAGAGCAGGATACTCTGAGTCTCAGCTTAAAGAGGCGGATACCTCCAGGGTGCCTGTGAGTATGGTTCGGCATGTAAGGCAAGCCAGGAACGGAGACATTCTGATTGCTTCTTACTTAGGCGTGTTTCGATACGATGGAAAATCTTTTACGAATATATCAAGTGAAATAAGTTCGCCCCGCGTCTCCAGCTTTTGGGATGTTTTGGAAGATCGAAAAGGAAATCTTTGGTTCGCTTCCAAAGATTCGGGTGTTTATCACTTGCCTGCCGGGCAGAAAAGCTTTCAGCATTTTACTACAAAGGATGGGCTTGCCAGTAATATGGCGCTGCATATTTATGAAGACAGAGCCGGTAATATCTGGTTTGGAGCAAGCCGTTACGATGCCCGCCTGAATGACTCAGTCGGGCAGAGGAAATCTTTTCGAAATTTTACCACAAAAGATGGATTTCCCAGTAACAATATTCGTTTACTCCTTGAAGACAAAACCGGCAAGCTTTGGTTTGGTGCACAAGGAGAAAATATGTTCGTTTATGATGCCCGTCCCGATTGCTATCGGGAGAAAAACATTTACCGTTTTAAAAAACAAAGATGGCAAGGCGTTTAACAACGTTTGGGGAATTACCGAAGATAAAAAAGGGAATATTTGGTTCGGTGCGACGACAATAGAACATAAAAGCGGCGATTCGTCGTTTGTTTCACAAGGTCTTTGGCGTTATGACGGCAGTACCTTTACAAAGGTATCGCAGAGAGGGGCTTATGCAATAATCGAAGATAAAAAAGGAAACATCTGGACTACTGGTGAAGTAAATCCTAATGGGAAGGTCTGGGCACTTTCCCGTTATGATGCAAAGTCCTTGTACAATAAAAAGCCCACTGTAACCGAAATTATGTCAGGACCACCAGCTTTTTTGGGATTTTGGAAGCTAACGATGGAAGTATTTGGTTTGGATCCGGAAATGGCGTGTATCGTTATGATGGAATGACCATCACGGACTTTAAAAGTGCAGCCGATCATTAAATAGTTAAATTATGAAATACATACAAGTATATGTTTTATTCCTGATGCTTGTTTTTTGCACTTCCTGCGGAGGACAAAACCAAAGTGAATCAAATAAGGAAAATCAGATAGTACAGACTAAAGCTGACAGCAAATTGTTGAAATACACGACAGGAGTTCGTTCAATTTTAGAGGATAGTAAAGGGAATATTTGGTTTGGTAGTTACAACGAGGGAGTGTGTTTACTTCATAATGGGGAGCTCCGATATTTCACAACAGAAAACGGGTTAAGTAACAACCAGGTAAGGAGTATTTATGAAGATAAAAATGGCATAATCTGGTTTGAATGTGGGAGAGGGTTAAGTACTTATGATGGGAAAGAAATAACTACATACAGGGAACGAAACTACAACGCAAAGAATGAATGGAAGTTAAACGAAAGTGACCTTTGGTTTAAAGGCGATGAAACTACTGGCTACAACAAACTTGAAGGGAATCCAGGGGTGTATCAGTTTGACGGAAAAAAACTTTCATATCGCACATTTCCGGTTAAAGTAAAATCAGGGCTAGAGAATACCTATTCAATTTCAACACCTTTTGTCAAAAGTAAAAGTGGATCACTTTGGTTTGGAACCTACGGTGCGGTAATAGGATATAATGGATCAGATTTTAAGATACTGGATAATGAATATCTGGGACTAAACGAACAAACCGGTTTTTTGCATATCCGAAGCATAATCGAAGACAGCAAAGGAAATCTTTGGATTGGTAATAATGGAATTGGTGTTTTAAAATATGATGGAAAGGAAACCATTAATTTCACAGCACAACAAAAATTAAAAAAGGAGGACACCAAAGGCAATTCTCTTGAGAGAATTTTCTCCATTGGAGAGGATGCTTCAGGGAATATTTGGTTTGGGACTGTAGAATTTGGGGCATGGAGATATGATGGTAATACCGTGAAAAATTTTACTCAAGCCGATGGACTTGAGAGTAAATTCATTTGGATTATCCATAAAAGCAAACAAGGTGAATTGTGGCTTGGAGGAACAGATCCAAGTGGTGTATATCGATTCAATGGCAGGTCTTTCGAAAGAATATATTGACTATTTCATTCCGGTACAAAATCTTTTAGGCTTTTGAAACTTTTAAGCAATTAAAAGAAATTATGAAATACGCACACGTTTTTATTCTTCTCACAATATTAATTTTTGGCATTGCCTGCAACGGACAAGTTAAAAGAGACTTGCCAATAGAAACGGAACATCCAAAACTTATAAAAACCATTGGCGTCCCTCGATATGGCAATGTTCAATGCGGTTTACAAGACAAAGCCGGTAACCTTTGGTTCGGAACCACAGAAAATGGGCTTTATAAATATGACGGAAAATCGTTTAACCAATTTTTAGTGGCCGATGGGCTAAATAGTAATAATATTTATTGCATTTTGGAAGATAAAGATGGTAAAATTTGGATTGGTACAAATGCGGGGCTTTGTCTTTACGATGGAAAAACGTTTGCTAAAATCCAGATTCCTTTACGAAAAAACCAGCCTCCCAACAAGAATCAATTATATCGCAACTCGCATTGGGTATTCAGTATCATGCAAGCAAAAAGCGGAAAACTATGGTTCGCAACAATTGATGGTGTTTATATCTACGATGGCAAATCCTTTACTCCGTTTATAGTTAATGAAGATGCAGCTGGCTTCGGGAACAATAACAATAATGTGGAACATATTTTAGAAGATAAAGCAGGTAACATTTGGTTTGGTGGGCGACCTAACGAAGGTGTGTATCGTGATGATGGTAAATCTGTAATCAACATTAAAGCAAAAGAACTAAGTTACGGGTCCGATTCGATTCGAACTGGTCAAAATTGGGCATGGCCTCAACTGCAAGACAAAAACGGGAATATTTGGTTCAGCAATTGGGGTGGGGCCTACCGGTATGATGGCAAATCATTTACAGGTTTTACAAAAAAAGATGGCTTATCCGTTGACATTATTTTCCGAATTATAGAAGACAAAAAGGGAAACCTTTGGTTTGGTGGTGCTGGACTTAGCCGTTACGATGCCCGCCTGAATAACTCAGTCGGGCAGGGGAAATCTTTCACTCCTTTTACAACAAAAGACGGACTAATCAATCAGGAAGTCAGGTTCATTTTGGAGGATAAAACTGGAAATCTTTGGTTTGGTGGTGATGGTGGCCTTTCCCTTTACAATGGAAAAACATTTATTACTTATTCGGAATATAAACACTAGACTGTAACGGACTAACAAACAAAAGGAATGAACTGCTAATAGCGTAACACAACTTTACTTTAATAGAGCATTCCTGGCAATAATTAAAAGAACTTATGAAAAACGTACATGTATGTGCTTTGTTCCTGGTGTTTGTTTTTCACACGTCCTGTGGACAAAGCCAAACAAACTTACCTAAAGATAATATCAAGACCGAAACCAAAGACTCAATCACTTCCCATGTACCTAACACCTCGGTTCGTACCATCAGGCAAGATAGAAAGGGCAACATTTGGCTTGCTTCAAACGAAGGAATTATTCGGTACGATGGAAAATCCTTTACCAATATCACAGGTAACCTGTTTCCAGATCGCTTTTTTTCGGTGTTAGAAGATAGAAAAGGAAATTTTTGGTTTGGTAATTATGGCTCCGGTGTTTATTATTACGATGCCCGCCTGAATGACGGAGTCGGGCAGGGTAAATCCCTGCCTACCGGACAGGCAGGCTTTCAACATTTTACAACCAGGGAGGGTCTCGCCAGTAATTTGGTTATGTCTATTTGTGAAGATAAAGCCGGTAATATTTGGTTCGGCACCGGTGCTGGATTAAGCCGATACGATGGAAAATCATTTCGCAATTATATGCTGAAAGGAGATACTGTGATTGAAAATAGAACAGCGAATTCTTCTCCGAATTTTACAAATGGCTATAGTGCAACTTTTCCAATTATTGAAGACAAATCGGGTAGGCTTTGGTTTGGCACCAAAGACAATACCTTTATTTATGATGCCCGTCCCGATTCTATCAGGAGAAAAACATTTACCATTTTCAGAAATAATGAAGGCAAGGCTTTTAAGAATGTTTGGTCAATAATCGAAGATAAAAAAGGCAATATATGGCTTGGAGGAGATGACGGTCTGTGGCGCTATGACGGCAGTACATTTGCCAATTTCACCAGGCATTATGTGCGCTGTGTCTACGAAGATAAAAAAGGAAACATTTGGACCAGTGGTTTTAATGACAACGGAAAGTTTGCATTTTCCCGTTATGATGAAAAGTCATTATCTGATAAAAAGCCAACTGTAACTGAAATAACACAATCACTAAACCTTTTTGGGATTTTAGAAGCCAATGACGGAAGTATTTGGTTTGGCGCATTTGATGGAGTGTACCGTTATGATGGAAAGACCATAACGGACTTTAAAAGTAAAGAGGGGCAGCAATAATGTGCAGACCCACAAATTGCAACAACAAAACTGCAATCGAGAAAAAGTTCGATGCATTGGTAAACAGTTTTAAAGGTTGACAAACAAAGAAGAAAGTAGTGACCCCACGCCAACCAAATTGCAAGCCGCGCATGCTTCGCGCAAGCCAAAGCTGACAAGTCCGGTGGTTCATAAAGTGTGGACCTGGGCACAAACACAATCGGGTAGCCCGCCCCGCCAGCAACCTCTAACAGGGAGAGGCTCTCATACCACGCCACCCCGTGATTTCAGGAAAATATGATTTTATTTAATGTGAACAGATTAAACAACCGTTGTTTTGGTGGATTCGGAATATATGAACAGATAACATTGTTACCCACAATTTATAAATACTTTCCACTATCTGGAACATCTTGCTACAATAGTTTCCAATTTTTGTAGCCTTAAAGTATCTTTGCTGTATGAAGATTATTGAAATATCAACGGGAAAAGTATATTCTGTTGAAATATTACCTGTTGAAAAAGATGAATTCAAAAATCTAACAAAAAAAGGATATTTCATGATTGAAGATGCTGAGTATGGTGTAGATTCAAGATATAAATCAAATAAAGAACGTGAATCTGAAGCCACAGCTTTAATGGAAGCTCGTTTAATAAGAATGAAAAATTTATCCAAAGACCAAATCATTCGAGCTAAGCTTCTGCAACTGAAATTAAGAAAAAATTTTCGAGACATTGTCCAATCAAGAACGATGGAGACCTAAAGTCGAAAAACATGTTAGATTAAGCGAAACAATTTAAAGAAAAAACTGTAGGTAATCGGGTAGCACGCCCCACCAGCAAACGCTAACAGGGAGAGGCTCCCACGCAGGTCTGTGACCATTGCCTCGCTTTTCAAAAGCAAAAAATATATTCCACAATAAGACAAACATCGAAAGTTCGGGGCAAATTTGCGCCAACTATAAAAGCTATTCACCGCGTCAACGGCTCTATGGTTTATTCGTTTTGATAGCCGAAAATTCAGGATTAATAAAATTTATTTCTACATTTAATGCACAAAAAATCAGGTGACATACAGGAAAGATTCGAAGCGAAGCCTTCCTGAACTGCCGAACGCCCGCCTGACTATTCGGGCAGGGCAGGCAGGGAAAACCATCCCGGGGTTTCAGGAAGTGACTTTCTAAAAAATAAGTAAACGATATAAAAGAATTATATGCACCTGGTACATATACATAACTCTTAGCCACAAGCAAAAAAAACAGCAATGGCAGAAGATAAACCGAGACTTTCAAGATTGACAGCAATGGTCACACAATTACAATCAAAACGGATTGTAACTGCAAAAGAGATTGCTGAAAAGCATAATGTCAGCATTAGAACAGTTTATCGAGACATTCGAACACTTGAAAAATCGGGAATTCCAATCGTGACGGAAGAAGGAAAAGGATATTCCGTTATGGACGGTTACAGAATTCCACCCGTAATGTTTACCCAGGAAGAGGCGAATGCATTAATAACAACGGAACAACTGATTAGTAAAAATAAAGACCAATCCCTGACCGAACAATACGAAAGTGCCATAACTAAAATCAAATCTGTTTTAAAATATACCCAAAAAGAAAAAACTGAATTGTTGACCAACAAAATACAGGTACGCAATAACCGTGAGAACGAAAAAACAAGCAATTTTCTGATACAATTTCAATCTACCATATCAAATTATCAAATGGTAAAAATTGATTACGTGTCGTTGGAAAACAAACAAAGTCAAAGAGAAATCGAACCATTTGCACTTTACACTACACAGGACAATTGGGTACTTATCGCCTTTTGCAAATTAAGAAATGATTTTAGAGCGTTCCGGCTTGATTGCATTCAAAAAATGGAAATCCATGGGAAATCATTTTGAACCTCATAAAATGACTTTGCAAGAATACCTCGAAAAATGTAGTGAAAAATATAAAAACACCCCTGACACACCTTTGGCACAAGGTCAATTTACCTTTGCATTAAATCATAAAATTTTAAAAATGCAAAAAGTAAAAATAGAAGCTTTTAAGATAATCGGAATCTCGATTAGAACAACAAACGATAATGGACAGGCAAGCAAAGAAATTGCCGAACTTTGGGGTAAATTTATGTCCGAGAATATTTTGACAAAAATCCCTAACAAAGTTGATAATGAAATTTATTCACTTTATACGGACTATGAAAGCGACCATACAAAACCATATACGGTAATACTTGGTTGCAAAGTTGAAAATTTGGATAACATTCCCAGCGGAATGGCAGGTAAATCAATTAGTGGAGGAACTTACATCAAGACAACGACAAAAGGAGACTTGATGCAAGGCTTAATCGTCAATCATTGGTCAAAAATATTCGAAATGGAGTTGGACAGAACTTATGATGCCGATTTTGAAATTTTCGGAGAAAAAGCACAAAATCCTTCTGATGCGGAAGTAGATTTTTACGTAGGTATAAAACAACAAACGAATGGGTAAATTAACATTAAAAACAGACCCAAGAGTAAATGCAGTCTTTGCGAATTATCCCGACTTTGTTCGGGATAAAATGCAACATCTTCGGGAATTGGTAATAGAAACAGCAGAAGAAACCGAAGGTGTAACCGTTTTGGAAGAAACTTTAAAATGGGGAGAACCTAGTTTTGTTACCAAAAACGGCAGTACCTTGCGAATGGATTGGAAAGAAAAAGCCCCTGACCAATATGCAATGTATTTCCAATGCACCAGTAGATTGGTTGATACTTTCAGGTTAGTTTTTGACCACAAATTTCAATACGAGGGAAATCGAGCAATCGTCTTTCAATTAAATCAGAAAATTCCGGTAGAGGAATTAAAAGAGTGTATAAGTGCATCTCTGATGTATCACAAGTTGAAACATTTAGAAACATTAGGAATTTGAGTATGCGTAGAAATGTTTAATTATTGAAATACTATGAACGTATAAAACAACCGTTGTTTTGATAGATTCGGAGAATATGAACAGATAAAAAAGTTGCGGTCCATTTGAAAAAAAACAGCGTTGAATAACTAAAAAATAAGGAAAGATGAATAATAAAGTAATAAAGCTCTTTTTACGACTCGCAATATCATTCGGATTTCTATCAGCAGTAGCGGACAGATTTGGAATTTGGAGCAAAGAAGTTTCTGTTTGGGGAAATTGGGATAATTTTTTAAGCTATACACAATTAATAAATCCCTGGATTCCGAGCTCATTAATCCCAACAATCGGAATTTTAGCAACCGCGGCTGAAATTATTTTTGCCGCTTTCCTGATAATAGGAATTAAAACAGAATTGTTCGCAAAATTGAGTGGATTTCTGCTTTTAATATTTGCATTGTCTATGACTTTTTCAATTGGAATAAAAGGAGCGTTTGACTTTTCCGTTTTTAGCGCTTCTGCAGGAGCTTTTGCTTTGAGTCTTATGAAAGACAAATTTTTGGAATTGGACAATCTTATTTTTAAATTGAAAAACTGAACGAAAAATAAAACGAGACCACAACATTTTATGGGCAAGACTACTGTTTCAACTTCCCAACCAACGTTCAAGCTAAAGAATTTATGACTTTGGTTTCCTCAATAGAAGACGAACAGACATTTTTAACTACGAAATCAAAGTTTGACAAAGAGAAGCAACTTTATCATAGTGAACAAGCAATGCTCTTAAACGCATACTTATTTGGCAGGTATCAGTATTTATGAGTAGAAAACCGATTGACGAGATGAAAAAGCCCAGCCCATTATCGAGTGGCCCGCCCCACCAGCAAACACTTGCAGGGAGAGGCTCCAATGCAATGTCGTTTAGTTAGCGATAGCAGACTTCAACTACACTGCCTATGTCAGATTTTAATTTTTCCTGTCATCTCGAGTGTTCACTCAATTTAATTGAGCATAATGAGATGATGACAGGATTGGGAGTCGGACTTTCCCAAGTCCGATAATTTGTCTTCGACTTGAGAAAGCCGAAGTCCCCGCAGTTTGTATTTTTTATTTTATTCATATTGAGCACGATTAAAAAAATCTTTCATTGGCGCGAAGGAGATCTGCTAATCAAAGAGATTTCTCCTCGTTCCTCGTGCCAATGACAGATTTTCAAACAAGACCCTGAAACGAGTTCAGGGTGACGTCCTTAACTATCTCATCAATCGTTATTAGAACGTCTTGCTGAACTTGTTTCAGCATCTCTGTCATTTTCTTATTACGCCTAATCTGTAAATTAGGTGAACACTCGAAATGACAGCCTTTTTCTTGGCGATCCGACATTTGCACATTGTACCCAATAAAAAATTGGGTGGACACTCAGTTTGACAGTCACCCTGAGTCCCGACCAAAGGTGGAAAAGAGTGGAAGCTTCTCAAATCTTCTTAATTTTTTTTCTTAATTAAACGCTATCAGGGAAAACCTCCCATACTACTCCCGAGGCCTCGGGATACGGTATAAAAGACGAAAGGCCGGTTCAACAACCAGCCTTTTCTCAATCAACCTAAACCTAAACTAAACCAAAAACCAAACCATCATTATGGTAGTAAATCGTGAGATTTACATTTTGTGGTAATATCTAAACAATGGCTTTATAAAAAGGTTCAGAGAAGCTGAAAAAAAATATTCTTTTTATTCTTTTTCAAAAACCATGTATTGCCAGGGATCAAGCGAAAGTATTTCATCGCTTCCCAATGTAACTTTTTCGCCTGTAAAATATTCAGTTAACTCATTTTCGCGGATGGAAGATACCGAGCCTTCCAGCTTTTCGTCCGATAAATTCATAATTACAATTACTGAATTTCCTTCCTTTTCCCGTTTAAATGCCAGTAAT
Source organism: uncultured Prolixibacteraceae bacterium (assembly GCA_963821855.1). GTDB lineage: Bacteria > Bacteroidota > Bacteroidia > Bacteroidales > Prolixibacteraceae > Draconibacterium. Next base: position 160,829 of record CAWGFJ010000016.1, read on the forward strand.
TTTTCCGGAGCCGATGTGTCGAGAAATACCATATTACCGCCTGCATCGCCATTCCAAAGCGCCATATTCTTTTGCTTTAAATCAATTAGTTTTTCATATAATCCGGTCATGGAAAGATCGTGCATCCAGTCGATTTTATCTTTTTCAAAAAATTTGAGCCGTTTATTTAATCCTGCCTCCTGTCCGCTGTAAATTAATGGCATTCCCTGAACTGTAAATGATAAAACTGCGAATGTTTGTGCTGCATCGCCCAATCGTTCATATACTGTTCCATTCCAACTGTTTTCATCGTGATTCGATGTAAACTGAACCGGATATGTACCTGCAGGATATGTGGTATCGATTTGTGCAAAATAGCCCCGAATATCGGTTGCCGATTTTTCGCCGCTGTATATTTCATTCATATAATGATGCATGGTCCAGCCATAATTACAATCAAAAGCGTAATTCAGCAAATCAAGATTATCCTGGTCTTCGGCAAGCATAAAAACCGGTTTAATGCTGTCGAGCGAGGTACGTGCATTTTCCCAGAAATCTGTCGGGACGCCTCCTGCATAATCGCAGCGATAACCATCGATGTCGGCTTCTTTTACCCAGTATTTCATCGCATCGAGCATTGCCGCTCTTAATCCCGGATTATCGTAATTCAAATCTGCCACATCGCTCCAGTCGGGATTTGGCGGTAAAACATTTCCCACAGAATCCTGAGTGTACCAGTTTTTATGATCCTTCATCCATATATTATCCCACGATGTATGGTTGGCAACACAATCGATTATTACTTTAAAACCCATTTCATGAGCCTGTTTTACTACCGATTTGAAATCGTTAAAAGTTCCGAATTCAGGATTTACAGCCTTATAATTTTTGATGGAATAATAGGACCCAAGCGAACCTTTCCGGTTTTTTTCGCCAATTGGCTGAACAGGCATAAACCATAAAATTTCGACTCCAAGGTTTTTTAATCGCGGCAAATGTTTTGCAAAAGCGTTAAATGTTCCTTCGGGCGTAAATTGCCTTACATTCACTTCGTACATCACTGCATCATCAGCCCAGGCCAATGGATTTGTTTCTTCATCGCCGGCAATATCCTGCGCATTCTTTGTGTTACGATTGCAAGCTGCAAGAATAAAAATTCCGGACAGCAGAAGTAAAATGATTTTATTGGATTTCATACTCAAAGGAAATTTCGTTTTTATCAGTGGCAATTTACAATTATTCCGGTTTTAACTCAATAATCATTGCCGATTTAGGGCCAATATTAATTTCAGAAATATCATTTATTATTTTCCCCGAAATAATTTCCTTACCCGTTTTATATCCTTTTGTCATTTCGGAAAACCGCTGTGTTGAGAGCGTTTGCCCGCTTTTATTTTTGTTAAGAATCACCATTACTCTTATCCTTATCGTTATACCTGAAATATACGTAAATGCCGTTTTCAGGTGCAAAATGCATGAGTTTTCCATGGTGTATCACTGGTTTTTCTTTTCGCCAGTTTTGAATGGTTGACACATAGTTTTGCATTTCTTTTTGCTGAAGACTTAATCCTTCGCCCGTAAAAGCATTTATCTCATCGCCTTTCCAACCACCGGGAAAATCTGCCCTGATATTTCCATGTTCACTACCTTCGTGCCTCATCAGTATTTCCGTACCATAGTAAATCTGCGGAATTCCCCTGGTGGTTAGAAAAAAAGCAATGCCCGTTTTTAATAAATCCTCGTCTTCACCAACCTGTACATAAAAACGCGACATATCATGGTTATCAGGAAATATGACCAGATTACCGGCGTCAGGATACTGAAAATCGTTTGCCAAAGCTTCATATATCTGAATTAATCCGTTTCCCCAGGTTTCCTGGCTGCTTAATGCCGTGCTCACTGCATTTTGCAAAGGAAAATCCATAAGGCTCGGAAGGTAACTTACATAGCCATCGGTATTTACTTTTCCTTTCTGCCAATACGAAACGATTGCCGGATTCATCGTCCATTCTTCGCCAACAATGTTAAAATTTGGGTATTCGTTTAAAACAGCTTTTGTCCATTCTGCCATCATATATTTATCCGGATATGGCCATGTGTCTTGTCTGATTCCTTCCAGGCCTGCATATTCAATCCACCAGATACTGTTTTGAACCAGGTATTTTGCCATAAACGGGTTTCGCTGGTTTAAATCGGGCATCGACGGCACAAACCAGCCTTCGACCATTGCTTTTGTATCTGCTTCCGATGCATGCGGATCCTGGTTAACGGTTCTGCGATGGCTGGTTATTTTAAAATCGGGGTAATTATTTATCCAGTCGCTCATCGGCAAATCATCCATCCACCAATGTTCCGAGCCACAATGATTGAATATCATATCCATAATCAGTTTCATCCCGCGTTTATCCAGTTCATCGTTTAATTCCCGGTATTCTTCATTGGTTCCGTAACGCGGATCAACCTTGTAAAAATCGGTCGTCGAATAACCATGATAGGAAACTCTTGTCATGTTGTTTTCAAGCACCGGATTTAGCCAGACTGCTGTAAATCCCAATTTCTGAATGTAATCCAGCGAATTTATTATTCCGCGAATATCGCCGCCATGCCTGCCATTCTTGTCGTTTCGGTTGGGTTTTTCTTTCATACCTTCCACCCAGTCATTTTCCGGATTACCATTCGCAAAACGGTCAGGAGTAATCAGGTAAATCACATCCGAAGAATTAAATCCCATACGTTTGGCTGAATTTTTCTCACGCGCTTTTAATTCATATAAATAAGTAGCAACTGTTTTTTCTCCTTGTTTAAAACGAATCTCAAATTTCCCGGGCTGAACATTTTCGTCCAACACTAAGTCGAGAAATAAATAGTTCGGATTTTCAACTTTTGAAACAGCTTCCAGTTTTACACCGGGATATTTCAATTCAACATTGCTGGCTGAAATATCATCGCCGTACACCATTAACTGCAATTCATGAGATTTCATTCCGGCCCACCAAAAAATAGGTTCAACGCGTTCAATCTTTTCGATTTTGGCGAATGAATTCAGAAAAAAAATTAAGGCTGAAATTGTCAGAATAAGTTTATGCATGATTTTATTTTGAAAATTTATTTGTACTGTCTCCCTGTATTTCAAGCTCCTTTCCCCAAACAACCAAAGGTATCTTGTTTGATGAATAATTGATGATGGTTAATGTTTCATTTTTCATTTCAAGACTTAAATGAGCTTCACGAAAATCAATCCGGAAGGCATAAGATTTCCAGTTATTGGGTAAAAACGGATTGAAAATAAGCTTACCATCCTGTGCGCGCATTCCGCCAAAACCCATAACAAAAGCCATCCAGGTTCCGCCCATACTTGTAATATGCAGGCCATCTTCGGTATCGTTGTTATAATCGTCTAAATCGAGCCGTGCGGTGCGTAAATACATTTCATATGATTTTTCTTCGTAACCGATTTTTGCTGCCAGGATAGAATGGATGCATGGCGATAGCGATGACTCATGAACGGTTAACGGCTCATAAAAATCGAAGTGACGTTTTAAGGTGTCATAATTAAAATTGCTTTCAAACCAAAACATGCTTTGCAAAGTGTCGGCCTGCTTAATATAGCACGAACGTAAAATTCTGTCCCACGACCATTTCTGGTTAATTGGCCTGTTATTCTCAGCGAGTTCAGAAACCGGTATCAATTCCTTATCGTTAAAACCATCTTGCTGAAGATAAATCATTCCGGTTGAATCGATGGGGAAATACATGTTTTCGATAATTTCCTTCCACCGATATGTTTCTTTTAGTTCGCTGAACTTCCATTTATTTACCAGCTCGCCATACAAAAAGGGATATTCTTTCTGCAAAAAATCGATTACTTCGAGTGTATATTTTAGTGTCCAAACCGCCATGTAATTGGTATGGAAGTTATTATTTATATTGTTCTCGTACTCGTTTGGACCGGTTACGCCAAGCATCACATATTTTTGCTTTTCTGCCGACCAGTTTACCCTTTGGCTCCAGAATCGGCTGATTGCGAGTAAAACTTCAAATCCGTAAGGTGCAAGATAATCGTTATCGCCTGTATAGTTAACGTAATTAAAAATGGCATACGCAATCGCACCGTTTCGGTGAATTTCCTCAAAAGTGATTTCCCATTCGTTATGGCACTCTTCTCCGTTTATGGTTACCATCGGATAAAGCGCGGCGCCACTGTTAAATCCAAGTTTTTCAGCATTCTCGATTGCTTTGGTCAGATGGCGGTGACGATACAGCAACAATTTTCTGGATACTTCAATCGGTGCTGTGCTTAAATAAAATGGCAGACAATATGCCTCAGTATCCCAATAGGTAACGCCTCCGTATTTTTCTCCTGTAAAACCTTTCGGCCCGATATTCAGCCGTTCATCCTGTCCGGAATACGTTTGATTCAATTGAAAAATATTAAACCGGATACCTTGTTGGGCTGCAATATCGCCTTCAATTTTAATATCGCTTGTCTCCCACTTTTTGAGCCATTTATTTTTATGATTCTCAAATAATTGATCAAAACCTTTTGTTTTTGCTGAACGGATTAAATCTTTTGCGTTGTCAACCAATGTGTCAGGTTCATAATCAAGTGAAGAAAGCGTGGCTGCAAACTTTTCGATAGTTACTGTGTCTCCTTTTTTAACCGGCAACAATGCTGATGATTCGATTCGTTTGACGCTTAGTGAATTTACGGGTTCCGGATTTTGCAGCACTCCGTTTTTATAGATTCGAAAACCCATTCCTGTACAAACCTGAAACTTTGTTTTCAGCGTTTCCAGCGTAAGAAATCCTTCATCTTTATCAATCTCTTTTGAAATCTCTGTCCAGAATTTTTCATCGTAATTTGAATCTTCATTAAACACATCGCCATCCAGGAATGGTGTAAGCGAAATTTCACCGGAAAAATTTAATGCTTTAACTGAATACCTGATTACTCCTAACGTGGTTTCATCAATACTTACAAAGCGTTTTGCATGAACTTCAATTTTATTTCCATTTTTTAATTCAGCAACAAATTCACGCGACAGTAAACCTTTTTGCATGTCCAATACACGCCTGAATGAATGGATTTTAACTTTTGCCAAATCCAACTCTTCGCCATTAACAGTAATGTTTATTCCAATCCAGTTGGTTGAATTTATTATTTTGGCAAAATATTCGGGATACCCGTTTTTCCACCAGCCTACTCTTGTTTTATCGGGATAATAAATACCGGCTATGTAAGAACCACATAATGAGTCGCCGGAATATTTTTCCTCGAAATTAGCCCGCTGACCCATTTTCCCGTTCCCAATACTGAAAATACTTTCAGAAATGCGGTTATATTCGGGATAAAAATTGTCCTCGATAATCAACCATTCATTATACCTGATATAATTTTTCATACGATTAAAATTGTTTAATCTTTATGTTATCGTATGGAATTCGTCCCGGCAAAAGCCGGAATTCATTTCATGTGTTTCCACTTCACTAAAACTGTTTAAACGTTTACCCGCCTTCATCCGTAATAATTTACTATTGAAACTTCATCGTACTGAAATTCTTAAAACCTGAATTTTATTTTTATTTGTCCGGACTATCGACATCGTTAACAAAGGCTACCGAAATTGCCGCGATTAGCATGGAAAAACCCCCTACTATCAAAGCCCAAATTGCATCGCCTTTAAAAAAGTGTGTCATAAAAAATCCAAGAATACTGGCAGCCAGAATTTGTGGAATTACAATAAAAAAATTAAAGATTCCCATATAAACGCCCATCTTTTTTGCCGGTAAAGAACCTGTAAGAATTGCATAAGGCATCGATAAAATACTTGCCCAGGCAATACCAATCGCTACCATGGAAAGCAGCAAAATGTTTGGATTTGAGATGACATAAAACGACAACAAGCCCAGGCCACCAATCGCCAGTGAAACAGCATGTGTTGTTTTCCTGCTCGTGTATTTGGCAAGCACCGGAAGTCCAAATGCAACCAAAGCGGCAAAACCGTTATAAACGCCAAACAAGACTCCAACCCAATCTGCGCCTTCGTTGTACATGGCAGTAGTTGTATCGCTTGTTCCGTAAATATGACTCGTAACCGCGGCTGTGGTATAAATCCACATGGCGAAAAGCGCAAACCACGAAAAAAACTGAACTACTGCGAGCTGGCCCATTGTTTTTGGCATATTTACCATGTCGGTAATTATTTCAACCAATCCGTTGTTTACTTTATTCGATTTTGTGAGGAATAACGTAATTAATTGAATCATCCCGTAAACTGCCAGGCCACCGCCTAAAATGTAAAGTTCCTTTTCAAGGTTTCTGAAAAAAACGAAATAACTAAAAGCAAGGCCAACAAGGAGAAAAATTAAACCATTTCTAAGAAAAGCATTTTGCAGTTTTTCAGGAGAGCGATAATCAGCCCGGGCTTCAGGATTTGCTTTCACCTTTTCTTCTTCAAATGCTTTCATTTCTTCCGGGGAATACTCCTTCGAACTAAATACGGTCCAAACAACTGCAAACAGAAAAACAGCTCCGCCAATGTAAAACGACCACTTCACCGATGGCGGAATAATTCTCTCCGGCGCAGTATTCTCAATGCCAAACCAGTTGGTCATTGCATAAGGCAAAAAAGAAGCAACAATAGCGCCTGTTCCAATAAAGAAACTTTGCATTGCAAATCCTCTGGTTCGTTGTTCCGATGGCAGATTATCGCCAACAAATGCACGAAACGGTTCCATGGAAATATTGATTGAAGCATCCATTATCCAAAGCGTTCCAACGGCAATCCAAAGTGTGGGTGAATTTGGCATAAACAGCAAAGCCATGGAAGCCAGAATTGCACCAACTAAAAAATAGGGTCGGCGTCTTCCCAATCTTCCCCAGGTTTTATCGCTGTAATGCCCGATGATGGGTTGAATGATTAAACCGGTTAACGGCGCTGCAAGCCAGTAAACAGCCAGCCGGTCGACATCGCTTCCCAAAGTCTGAAAGATTCTTGAAACATTCGCGTTTTGTAGTGCAAATCCAAACTGAATTCCCAAAAAACCGAAACTCATATTCCAAATCTGCCAAAAACTTAGCAATGGTTTTTTTCGCATAACACTATGTTAAAATGTTGATTTGCTAAAATTAAAATTTCAGCATTGGAAATTTGTGAGTTAATAAAGAAGCTTGAAATGTTGATTTGCCTGCACAAATATAAAACACAAAATTTGAATTATCCAAATGATCAGAGCTGCTGTAATTGCCTAATTACAAGCATTTTTTATTTGAAATACCCATTGCAAACGTTTGCGAAGAATTTTATTTTATTTGAAAAAATATTTTACCGAACCGAAGAATCCCTTATAATCAGATTTGCATTCAGGATTTTAGTTTCAAAAGGATAATCGCGGTTTTCAGAGAAAATTCGCTTTAATAATAACCCGGTGGCCATTGAACCCATTTCGTAACCATGCTGATCGACTGAAGTTAATGTAGGATCGGTAATTCCCGATAATCGGCCATCGGAAAAGCCAACCACAGCAATATCTTTGGGAATTTTCACTCCCTTTTTTTGTAGTGTTTGCATTGCGCCGATGGCAGTTAAATCATTCACGGCAAAAATTCCGTCAATGGGTAATTTGTTTTCTAAAACTTCCAAAACTGCAATCCGCGCTTTTTCAAAATTATCGGCTTCAATAATTCTTTTTGAATCCACTTCGAGTCCTGCTTCATTTAGCGCTTTTATATAGCCGTCTTTGCGTTGTTGCCCGATGAGCAGGTTTTGCGGGCCGGCAAAATGGAATATTTTTCTGAAACCCCCATCGATTAAGTGTTTGGTTGCCCTGTAAGCTGCATCAAAATCATCGATAATAATCTGGTCGGCATCAAATCCCGGGACAACCCTGTCGTAAAAAACCAAAGGAACATTGTTGTCTGTTAAATTATAAAAGTGACTAAAATCTTTGGTTTCCTTGGAGACCGACGCTAATATGCCATCAACCCGGTTGGCTAACAATGTGCGTGCATTTGCCACTTCCCGATCATACCTCTCGTTCGACTGGCAAATAATTACGTTGAATCCTGCATCGTAAGCAACATCTTCGATACCGCTGATTACAGATGAGAAAAAATAATGTACGATTTCGGGAATAATAACGCCGATAGTACTGCTCCTGCGCTGCTTTAAACTAAGCGCCACAGCATTGGGCTGGTATTTAAGTTTGGCTGCAAGTTCGTTAACGGCTTTTTTAGTTTCTTCGCTAATATCCGGATGATTTTTCAGCGCTCTTGAAACGGTTGACGGAGAAATTTTTAATTCTCTTGCAATATCTTTTATGGTCACTAATCCGTTCTTCATTTTAACAGGTTTAAAAAGGCTATGCCGGCTTTTTTGTCAATTTTTTCAGTAATGATAAAAGTAACATATTTCACAAATTATAGCTAATTGCAGCTTAATTTAGAACATAACTAAATCACTTTTTGCGGAATATAATTGGTAACCATAATTTCGTTGATAGCATTTCTTTTCGTTGCAACTGAATTTATCATCCGGGTTGCAGGAATTCGCGCAATATTAAAATCACTGTATATTTCATCGAAAAAGTTATCGTCCGGATTATGGTTTTTAGGATCGGAATTGCTCAGCATTAATTTTGTGCCTCTTTTATCCAGGCTCGAAAATAAATGTGCCAATTTTATTTGTTCTTCATCTTCAAATTTATGTTTGCTGTATGCAGTAAAACCGGACGTTGAATTTAGCGGCCGGTACGGTGGATCGAAATAAACGAAGGAATTATTAACCAGGTCTTTTTCCACTTCTGTAAAATCAGCATTTTTTATGGTTGCGATTTGAAGAATGTCAGAAACTTTGAGAAGATTGCGTTCATCCAGAATTTTTGGCTTTTTATATTTTCCTGTCGGAACATTGAATTCTCCTTTTAAATTAAATCTGAATAAGCCGTTAAAGCACGTTTTATTTAAAAAAATAATTTGTGCAGCCCGCGTAATCCAGCCTGCATTGTACTCTGAATAGTCTGTCGAAAGCCGGTTTTTATTAAAAAGCGAACGTATCGAATAAAAATATTCCGGACGTTCTGTTTCGTTTAATCCTAAATATTCATCCTGAATTGAAGCAAGTGTTTCAATAAGTTTTGCAACGTCGTTCTGAATTACTCTGTAGGTTAAAACAAGCTCTTCATTTATATCGTAAAGGAATGCTCTTTTTATTCTGAATTTTTGAACCACATCAAAAAATACCGCGCCGCCACCGATAAATGGTTCATAGTAAGTTTTAATTTTTCCGGCTTTTAATTCATTCGGATAGAAAGATAAAAACCTGTTGAGTAACTGACCTTTTCCACCGGCCCATTTAATGAATGGCTTAGCAATTATTTTATTATTGAATTTCACGAAAATGTTTCAGCATTCTAATATTAAATGGTTTCAAAAATAACTTTAAACTTATGTTTTCAGGATGAAATCGCCGGTATTTTTTTCACAAATTTATACCTACCAGTAACCACCTGTTTTATAACATATTGAGTGCAAACGTCACCGCAAACGTTTGCATGAAGGCAAGTGTTAAAAAAAGGAACAAACTGTTAACATTTTTTATAGATTCGCATAGGATTTTTGCCAAAGTTAACAAAGAAGTACTTATAATTTGTTGATTTCTTGCCTTTTAAAAACAGTATTTATGTTTAACTAAACGTTGAAAAATTCAAAAACTAATAACAGTTGAAAATGAGGATTATTAAAAAAAACCTTAAAGTTTTGTTGTTTTTGTTTGCGGCTTTAATCACATACGGTGGTTTTGCCCAGATAAAAACAATTACCGGTAAAGTTACCGATGCTCAAAATGGCGAGCCTTTACCTGGTGTTACGGTTGTAGTTAAAGGTACTACAGTAGGGACAGCTACCAATTTCGATGGTGATTATTCGTTAAACGTGGAAACAAATCAGGTGTTGATTTTTTCATTTGTGGGCTACACTTCGAAAGAAGTCACCGTTGGAAATGCATCGACATTAAACGTACAGTTACTATCATCGGTCGAAAATCTTGATGAAGTTATTGTAATTGGCTACGGTCAGGTTAAAAAAGCAGATGCCACCGGATCAGTTACCGCCATTAATTCCGACGATTTTAACATGGGCGCCATTACGTCGCCACAGGAATTGGTATCAGGTAAAATTGCCGGTGTTCAAATTACAAACGGTGGCGGTGCGCCGGGAGAAGGAGCAACCATCCGCATCAGGGGAGGTTCTTCGCTTTCGGCAAGCAACGACCCGTTAATTGTAATTGATGGTGTTCCTATCGATAACGATGGAATTTCAGGTATGAGAAACCCGTTGAGCACAATTCATCCAAGCGATATTGAAACCTTTACAGTTTTAAAAGATGCTTCGGCAACCGCAATTTACGGATCAAGAGCATCGAACGGTGTAATTATTATTACCACAAAAAAAGGCCGTAAAGGTGCCGGACTGCAATTCAGCTATAATGGTTTTACTTCACTAAGTATTAGATCAGGAGAAATGGATGTACTTTCCGCCGATGAATTCAGAAAAGTGGTAATCGAGGAAAAAGGCGCCGATTCAAATGCGGCAAAGCTACTTGGAAATGCAAATACCGACTGGCAAAGCGAAATTTTTACACCCGCATTCAGCACCGATCATAACCTTGGCTTAACCGGAAATATCGAAAATATGCCATTCCGCGTTTCTGTGGGTTATACCAACGAAAACGGTATACTAAAAAATTCGGGAATGGAAAGAGGAACCGGAACAGTTGGATTCAACCCGAGTTTCTTCGACGACCATTTAAGAATTAATGTTAACCTGAAAGGTATGCTGATTAAAAATGACTTTGGCAACCAGGGGGCAATCGGAAGCGCCGTAGCCTTCGATCCTACCCGTCCGGTACATTCAGGTTCACCAAAATACGGCGGTTATTATACCTGGCTTCAGTCAAACGGCGACCCGAATACGCTGGCGCCGTCGAATCCTGTTGCCTTGCTGAATTTACATAACGATATTTCGAATGTAAAAAGAAGTATAGGTAATGTTCAGCTAGATTATCGTTTACATTTTCTGCCGGAATTAAATGCAACTTTAAACCTGGGATACGACATTTCGCATGGCGAAGGTATAGTTACAGAAAATAATTTCGCTGCATGGACATTCGGAAACGGCGGAGGTTACTTCAGAGAATATACACAGGATAAGAAAAACGAAGTTCTTGATTTTTATCTGAACTATGTAAAAGAGATTGAATCGATAGCCAGCAAAATCGATATTATGGGCGGTTATTCATGGCAGCATTTCTGGAGAGACAGTTACCAGTTTGCAACCAACGGTTCAGGTTCTGAAGTTTTAACACCTAAAAATTATGATCCTACCGAATCGTTCCTGGTTTCATTCTTCGGACGTTTGAACTATACATTGAAAGAAAGATATCTTTTAACATTTACAGTTCGCCAGGATGGTACGTCCAGATTTTCACCCGATACTCGCTGGGGTACATTCCCATCGGCAGCATTTGCATGGCAGATTAACGACGAACCATGGCTTGAAAATGCAAGAAATCTTTCCGAATTAAAATTACGTGTGGGATATGGTATTACCGGTCAGCAAAATATTGGTAGTAACGACTATCCGTATTTGCCACGTTACACATTCAGCCGCGTAGATGCACGTTACCAGTTTGGCGACCAGTATCTTACCACTTATCGCCCTGAAGGATACGATGCAAATATTAAATGGGAAGAAACCACCACTTATAATGTGGGTTTGGACTTCGGTTTTGTCGATAACCGTATTTCCGGTGCAATCGATGCCTACTACCGCAAAACCGACGATTTAATCAATTTCATTCCTGTTCCGGCAGGAACCAACCTTACCAACCAGATTTTAACCAACGTTGGCGATTTGGAAAACCGGGGTGTTGAATTCACCATTAATTTAATTCCGGTTTCAAAACCGGATATGACCTGGGAAATTGGATTAAATGCAACCTATAACGAAAATAAAATTACAAAATTGACAGCAACTGATGATCCCAGTTATCTGGGTGTTTTCACCGGTGGGATTTCAGGGGCAGTTGGTAATATGATACAGATTCACTCGGTGGGTTATCCGTCCAACTCATTCTTTGTTTATGAACAGGTTTACGATGAAAACCAAAAACCGATTGAAGGTTTATACGTAGACAGAAACGGCGACGGCCAGATTACTGGTGACGACAGATATCGTTACAAAAAAGCCGCTCCCGATGTATTTATGGGATTCAATTCAAAAGTGGTTTGGAAAAAATGGGATTTCAGCTTTAACGGAAGAATAAACCTGGGCAACTATGTTTACAACAACAACTGGTCTGCCGGTGGTTCACTGAATAATCTTTACTGGTCTTCAGGATACATGAATAATATTCCTGCCAATGTGCTTGAAACTCGTTTTCAGAATCCACAGTATTTCTCGGATTACTATATAAAAGATGGATCGTTTCTGCGAATGGATAATATGAACTTAGGTTACACCCTAAAGAATTTCTATAATGAAAGGATGAACATGAGAATGTATTTATCAGTTCAGAATGTGTTTGTTGTAACAAATTATGAAGGACTGGATCCGGAAGTAAGCAGTGGTATTGACAATAATATTTATCCTCGTCCACGAATATTCCTGATGGGTGTGAATATTGGTTTTTAATCGAAAATACTTGTAATCATGAAAATGAAAAAATATAAATTAATAAGCATAATTGCACTTGTATTAACAATTGCATTTGGTTCGTGTACCAAAGATTTGGATACCGTCCCTATCGATGAGGATGTAATTACTTCGGGAAAGGTATATGAAGACCCGGCAAACTACATCAATGTACTTGCAAAACTTTACGCAGGTTTGGCAGTAAGCGGTCAGAACGGACCGGATGGAAACAACGACCTCAGCGGTTTGGATGAAGGTTTCGGCCAGTATTTACGCGCTTTGTGGTATGGACAGGAATTGCCGACCGACGAAGCTGTTATCGGTTGGAACGACGCAACGTTAAGGGATTTCCACGATATCGACTGGTCGTCGACCGATGGCTTTATTACCAACCTGTATTATCGTATATTCTACCAGATTTCGCTGTGTAACGAATTTATCCGTGAAACTTCCGATGCAAAACTGGACGGCAGGGGAATTACCGGAACCGATAAAACCGATATTCAGTTGTTTCGCGCCGAAGCAAGATTTCTTCGCGCTTTGAGTTACTATCATGCAATCGATATGTTTGGAAGCGTTCCGTTCGTTACCGAAGAAGATCAGGTTGGATCTTTCTTTCCTGAACAGATTTCAAGAGCTGATCTTTTTAACTATGTTGAATCGGAATTACTCGCTATTGAGCCTTTGCTTGCGGCTCCGCGAACAAATGAATACGGAAGAGCCGACCAGGCTGCCGACTGGATGTTGCTTTCAAAATTGTATCTGAATGCTGAAGTTTATACTGGTCAACCCAAATATACTGAATGTGTTACCTACACCAGCAAAGTAAACGCAGCCGGTTTTTCTCTGGAAAGTGATTATTCACATCTTTTCCTTGCCGATAATAGCAAATCAAGCGAATTCATTTTCGCCATTAACCAGGACGGGACAAATACCAGGACCTGGGGAGGAACGACATTCCTTGTTCACGCTCCTGTAGGCGGAACCATGGTCCCCGGCTGATTTTGGAATTGACGGTGGCTGGAGCGGATTACGCACCACAAAAGAATTTGTGGGTAATTTCCTTGATTTGACAACGCTGGCACCAAAACTCAAAAGCGCTGCAAAAACTGCTGATTACCCGGTGATTTATGTTCCCGGAGGTTACCAGATAGCAGCGGGCTACAGCGAAACTGACTGGTCGCCTGATTTAGCTCCACAACTTGCTTCGGTAAATAGCGACAACAATTTCGAAGGATATGTATATTTTGCCGATGCCGCTGAATTTAAATTCACCCAGGGACCAAACTGGGATGTAAACTGGGGTGATGACGGCGGCGACGGAACCCTGGAATCGGGAAGTGCAAACATCGCAGTTACTGAAGGTGGATTGTACAAAATCAATGTAAATATCGATGATATGACCTATTCGGCAGTAAAAACCGATTGGGGAATTATTGGTTCTGCAACACCCGGCGGCTGGGACAGTGATACGAACATGGATTTTGATCCCGTATCCAAAACCTGGACTTCCGAAATCGATCTGGCAGCAGGTGAAATAAAATTCAGGGCAAACGATGACTGGGCCATTAATTATGGCGATACCGGAAACGACGGTATTTTGGATAATGGCGGCGACAATATTGCGATTGCAGATGGTGGCAGCTATAAAATAACCATGACGCTTGGAACTCCGGATTACACCTACGATGTTCAGAAATTCAGTTCCGACAGCCGTGCCATGTTTTATACCGACGGGCAAAATCTTGAAATTGAAGATTTGTTTGAATTTACCGAAGGTTATGCCATTACCAAATGGAAAAACGTTACTTCCACCGGCGCTCCGGGTGTAGACAAAACTCATCCTGATACCGATTTTCCGTTGTTCCGCCTTGCCGATTCATACCTGATGTATGCCGAAGCAGTAATCAGAGGTGGCTCGGGTGGCGATATGGCAACCGCTTTATCGTATATCAACGCATTAAGAGAAAGAGCTTACGGCGATGATTTCGGAAATGTGACCCAGGCTGATTTAACGCTTGATTTCATTCTGGATGAAAGAGCACGCGAGTTATATTGGGAAGCACATCGCAGAACCGATCTGATTCGCTTTGGGAAGTTTACAGGCGGCGAGTACCTTTGGGCATGGAAAGGCGCAGTAAAAGAAGGAAAAGCAGTAGATGCCAAGTACAAACTTTTCCCGATCCCTGCTTCCGATTTAGGTGCAAATCCGAATTTAACGCCAACCCCGGGTTATTAATCACAAGAAAAATTTGATACGATGAAAAGAACAAACAATATATTAAGTATTATCATCCTTTCCATTCTAATCTTTTCGTGTGCAAAAGAAGAATTCGAACCTGTAGTTGGTGTATTTGCGCCACCTTCAATGGAGGATGTTTCAGGGACCTATGTTCTGACGGAAGACCAGGCTGATGATGTCTTCAAAACATTTTCATGGACAAAAGCCGATTTTGGTTTTCCTTCAGCGACCACTTACACGCTGCAGCTTGCCGAAGCCGGGAAAGACTTCGAAGGTGCTGTTGATTTGGCCGTTACTACCAATACCAGTTTCAGTATAACCGTAAGCAACCTTAATCAAAAGCTGCTGTCAATGGGTGCCAAAACCAATGTGGGCACCGATTTCGAAATCAGGGTAAATGCATCGGTTAACGACAATGTTCAAACACTGGCATCAAACGTTCCGGTAATGAATATTCTGCCATTCACGGTGGAAATTATTTATCCATCGCTGTATTTGCCCGGAAACTACCAGGCAGCCAGCGGTTACGAAGCAGACTGGAGCCCCGACAAGGCGCAGCAGATTTATTCACTAAAACAGGATGAAAAATACAACGGTTACGTGAATATGGTTGGAAGCGACATCAAATTCAAGTTTACTGATCTTCCTGACTGGACAATTAACTGGGGCGATGATGGTGCCGATGGTACTCTCGAAAGCAACGGAACAGATATTGCCGTTCCTGAAGCCGGTTACTACAGGATTAGAGCCGATATAAACGCTTTGACCTATTCATTTATGAAAACCGACTGGGGTTTAATTGGTGATGCAACACCGAACGGATGGGATGCTGACCAGAATATGACATACAGTATGGATACTAAAACATGGTCGGTAACGCTTGATTTGGTTGTCGGTGATATTAAATTCCGGGCAAACGATGCATGGGATTTAAATTATGGTGATGATAATTTTGATGGCTCTCTGGAAGAAAACGGGGCTAATATACATGTTGCCGAAGCCGGCAATTATACTGTTACTCTTAATCTTGAAGTAGCAGGTTTTGGATACTCGGTTGTAAAAAACTAAGTTTAGTTGGAACGGTTGGGGTTGTCAGTGATAAACGGCAACCCCTTTTTTTCTTAAAAGTCATGAAAAAGCTTCGTAAATATTTACTCGTTGCAATTGCGTGTTTTTGGGGTTATTGGGCTTCTTCCCAAATAACATCAGATCCTGTATTACCTGTTGCGTCACAAAATGTAACCATTACTTTCGATTCATCAAAAGAAAGCAGGTTAGGCTATTTTACAGGTGATTTATATGCCCATACAGGTTTAATTACTGAAAGCAGCGCCAACAACGGCGACTGGAAATATGTGATTGAAAGCTGGGGAAACAATTCAACCCAACCCAAGTTAACCAACAACGGAGACGGTATTTACGAACTGGAAATAACGCCCGACATCCGGTCTTTTTATTCGGCGCCGGAAAATGAAAAGCTGTTACAACTTGCTTTTGTATTGCGTTCTGCTGATGGCAACAGCCAAACCAATAATCTATATGTCGATATTTATGAAGAAGAACTTATTGTCAGGATTTCTTTGTCGGAAAACAGTTCAATATTTACACATAATCAGCAAATAACTGTTTCGGCTTTTACTACTGTTGATGCCGACTTTACAATTAAAACAGATGATAATATTCTTATACAGGGCACCGGAAAACAATTGTCGGGCGACTACACGTTCACCGAAAACGGTTATCATTGGTTAATTGCTGAAGCTACTGCCAATAGCGAAACGGTTTACGATTCGATGCAGGTTTTTGTAAAAGATGAAATTATCGTCGAAGCAAAACCCACTGCTTACCGAAAAGGCATCAACTATCCTTCCGATACTTCGGCAGCGCTGGTTTTATGGGCTCCTTTAAAAGAAAATGTTTTTGTATTGGGCGATTTTAACGACTGGAAATTATCCAACGACTTTCAAATGAAAAAAGACGGCGACTATTTCTGGCTCGAAATTCCTAACCTCGAAAAAGGCAAAGAATATATTTTTCAGTACTTAATCGATGGAAATATAAAAATTGCCGATCCATATACCGAAAAAATTTCTGATCCGTGGAACGACCAATATATTTCGGATGAAACTTATCCCAATTTAATTGCTTACCCTGAAAATAAAACCGACGGGGTAGCTTCAGTGCTCCAGCCCGGACAGGATGAATTCAACTGGGAAGCAACCGATTTTCAAATTGCGGATAAAAATAAACTGGTTATTTATGAATTGCTTATTCGCGATTTTTTGGCCGAACACACGTTTAAAGCGGTTCGCGAAAAACTGGATTACCTGGAAGATTTACGCATAAATGTGCTTGAATTAATGCCGGTAAATGAATTTGAAGGCAACAACAGCTGGGGATACAATCCTTCGTTTTATTTTGCCCCCGATAAATACTACGGTCCGAAAGACGAACTGAAAAAACTGGTTGACGAATGCCACAAACGTGGTATCGCGGTAGTAATCGATATGGTTTTAAACCACAGTTATGGCCTCAGTCCGTTTGTACAAATGTATATGGACAACTGGACGATAACACCAGATAATCCCTGGTACAATGTGAGCTCGCCAAACCCGGTTTACCAGTGGGGTTTCGACTTTAACCACGAATCGGCTGCAACACAGGAATTGGTCGACAGTATAAACAGCTTCTGGATGAAGGAATATATGGTGGATGGTTTCCGTTTCGATTTTACCAAAGGTTTTACCAATACACCCGGCGATGGCTGGGCTTATGATGCTTCACGAATTCAGATTCTGGAACGAATGGCCGACCAGATTTGGGCACGGAAAAATAATGCCCTGGTAATCCTGGAACATCTTGCCGAAAATTCAGAAGAAACAACGTTGGCTAACCATGGAATTTTTTTATGGGGAATTATGCACGGCGCCTACGAACAGGCTGCCATGGGAAATACAGGCAATTCCGATTTGAATTGGGGCGTTTATTTATCGCGTGGCTGGAACGAACCGAACCTGGTTACCTATGCAGAAAGCCACGATGAAGAACGAATTATGTACACCATCAAATTAAATGGTCAGTCGTTTGCAGATTATAATATCAGGAACCAGAATACCGCACTCGATCGCATCGAACTCAATTCAGTATTTTTCCTGCCCCTGCCCGGGCCAAAAATGATATGGCAGTTTGGCGAACGCGGTTACGACCTCTCCATAAACCGTTGCCCTGATGGATCGGTGAACAATAATTGCCGGACCGATCGAAAAACCTTCGTACTGGCAATATTTAAACAATACCGATCGCTCCGATTTGTTTCAGGTAATGGCCAAACTGAATGAATTAAAGCAGACCTATGAGGAATTCACTCCCGAAAGTTTTACCTACAATTTAACCGGCGCGATAAAATGGTATAAATTCGATAACGGAAATAATCATGTACTGACTATGGGAAATTTTGATATCACAGAAAAAACCATCGATATCGAATTTCAGAAAAGCGGAAAATGGTACGAATTTTTCTCCCGCGATTCTGTTGATTTTTCTTCGGCACAACAAAATATTGTTCTTGCTCCCGGAGAATACAGGTTATTTTCCACCCGAAAATTTGAAGATCCTCATGTCAGCACCAATATTAAGGAAAGCGCTGTTCTGAATAATGAAATCTCAATTTATCCCAATCCTGCTGAAACAGAACTAAACCTGCTCTCTTCGGTTCCAATAAATGAAATTCGGATTTTTTCTGTAACAGGCAAATTAATGATGTTACAAAATCCGTCAATCAGGAATATTACAAAACTAAACGTGCAGAATCTGACTCCGGGAATTTATATCATTCAGGCTAAAGGAGACAAAGACGTATCGACTATGAAGTTTGTGAAGAGATAATTTGAAATGTGATTTTGATGCAAACGAGGGGGAGATGGAGATGGAGTTGACCTGGTGACTCAAAGTCACCTGTTCAATAAAAGAGAATCTGAAATATCGAATAAGAAATAACAAAATCTATTTAACCGGCCTGCTTTTGTCGGTTTTATACTGAGTGACTTGTAAGTTTTTTCTTCGGCTTATCCCCGACCAATGGGTAGCCTGCTATATATGAAAAAATTGCACTAAACAAATATTGAAACGGAGTTACAAACTCAGAACGGCTAATCCGACCGAAACATCCGGGCAGGCTTAACTTTTTCCGATTTTAAACGATGGGGAAGTGGTGCCAGTTTTTTATTTCCACCAATCAAAATTATCTGAAATAATAATTTCATTCTTTTGTATATGGTGGGTTGTTTTCATTGGTATAGTTCTAAAGTCTAAATTGTACTTTACGGCCAAATCTCTGATTTCTTTTGTGTCGTCGTAAGTTAACATAAACTTTCCTTTGAGTTTTGAGGTCAAAGAGAATAATTTTTCATGGTCAATTTCAAAATGAGTGTAAAGCCTTTTTCCCGCAACAGTGTATGGAGGGTCAATAAAAAAGTAACAATCTTTATCATTTTTTACTCTTTCCATTTCCGCAAAAGCATCACCAGTAATAAATTGTATTTTGTTTTTTACATAACCAATAGCCAGAATTCTATCTCTTAGAGTTTTTGGATACCAACGAGACTTAATTCCTTTTCCATTTTCTCCGTTTTTAATTAATCCCGACCCCTTAGTTATTATACCCCCATGATAAATTCTATTTTTTAGAATTGTACTGAATGCTTGTTCTTTGATTGTTTTTTTGTCCTTTTGTAGTATCCTGTTTGCATTCTCAGAAGTTAATTCAAATCCATAGATTCTGTCTGCTAACCATTTATGGTCTCCGTTTAATATTACATCCCATACTGCTGCAACTTCATTATCAAGTTCAATCATTGTAATATGATTGGCTAAATTTTCAAATGCAGCTGTTAATCCTATTATTCCACCGCCGGCAAATGGCTCAATTAAACGTTTATAGTCCTTAGATTGTTTCAACCATTTTCTAACAAGAGGAACTAACCAGGTTTTTCCACCAGGATATCTGAACGGACTTCTTTGAGGAACTGAAGCTACATTAACTACTTTTATTTTGTCAGTCTTTTTTCCTTGAGTTTCAAATATTGATAACTGTCCGTCCATAATTAAACGCTTATTATGTCTGTTAACGATGGTGCATCAGGAGAGTTCTTGTCCAGATGTACATCAAGACGGTTTTGTAAGATATTTATAAAATCAGATACTTTACCCGGTTCCGGTGTTGTAACTCTTAAAAGGGCAGGTTCAAATTCCGTATAAATTGTATCGACTAAAACTAAATTATTTTGATTTTGGTCTTTATTGAACTCAAGGTCATACAAGAACCAGGCAATATCAGCTTTTGATTTGTCTGTTGTCGGTAAGTTAGGAAGAGTTTCAAAAAATGATTTTTGAAGCGCTACAGTTTGTTTCTTTTTCCATGACTGAAAAATCCCACCTTTATATAACATTTGAGGAATGAGACGTTTTCGTGAAGAGGAAAGATAATCCGGCTTAGGATAGTTGTAACCTGTTGGCCATTCAAAATCTTTGGTGGGGTTGCTAATATATTTTTCAAAAGGGTTTCTTAAATTTCCGGATATGTAAACACCTTGAACTTCAAGAGAAACAAAATCAATTAATTGACCTTTTTCATTGTATTGAACCAATACAAAATCGATATTTCCTGCGGATTGTCCATTTTTATCTGTCAGCTTAATTTCTGATATCGAAGTCCAATTTGATTTTGACCCAAATGCAAAATTTGCTGCATTTTCTATGATAATCCAATCTTCTCTGAATCTGGTAGGACAGGTTATTACTGAAGTATTGTTATTCCAAACACTACATTACTCCGAGAGGATTGTTTGCTTTATCCTTTGTGCAATTAGGAACTTTATTATTAAACGGACATAATTTTTGATTTCTATAGCGTTGAGCTTTAGTGCCTTCATTTCTAATTGGAAAGCCAAATACTTCAGCAAGCGGGCTATTATTTTCCTGATTATTTGTCATACTCAAAGATAAGTTTTTTTGTCGGCCGATAAAAATTTTCGTATTTTTTTCAACATTGGCTTCAACTCCGGCCCGGCCCTCGTAAGCACCACAAATCCGAATATAAATTTTCAATCACAGACAAGGCTTCGACTTCGCTCAGCCTGACAGTCATCCTGAGTGGAGTCTTCCGTAGTAAGGTGTGTTGAATCGCATTTTTAATGCTATCAGTACAAATATGAAAAAATTGCACAAAACAAAATGTTGAAACCAGGTTGCAAACTCTGAACTGCCCGTCCGACCGAATCATCCGGGCAGGCTTCCCTCTCGTTGTCCCAAATGGATGCCTTCGGCGCAGACGATGGAGAGGTGGGAGTTGAACTGGTGTCTCGATGTCACCTGTTCAATAAAAGAGAATCTGAAATATCGAATAAGAAATAAAAAAATCTATTTCACCGGCCTGCTTTTGCCAGTTTTGTATTGAGTGACCTTTAGGCTTTTTTCGTAATAAAAGACAGTCAGCTTAACCCCAGCCAACGGTCAGCCGCGAGTATAAGGAAATAAAAAGTTACCTGAACATGCTAAAGCTATAGCTGAACATGATTTCGTGGGTTCCGTTGCTAAACACGTTGAGTTCGGAAGTAGTGATATCGTAGGAATAGCCAATCATTATATTGTCAGTTGCCTGAAACTGCGAAACAATGCCAAAAGCATCGCCAAAACGAATCATGCCTCCCAGCCAGAACTTTTCCCTGAAACCGGTCATAACAGTTGCCTGCAGCGAAATGGGCGTGTTTTTAATATACTGCAGCATTGCATTGGTTTTTAACTGAAAATCGGGGCCTAACTCAAATTTGCTTCCGGCAACAGCATAAAGGTGTATTTCTTCCCGGTTAACATAATCGGTTTGATAATCATCGCGATTAATAACGTTCTCGATAAGTTTGGGTGCCGAAATTCCAAAATAGGTGTTATCGGAAAAAGCATATAATCCCACACCCAGATTGGGTAAAAAGTTCTTGTAGATGTCGCGCGAATAAATCGGGTCCTGCTCAATGGTAACAAGGCTGGTAAGGTCGGCCCTGTAAAAAGTAACGCCGCCTTTTAAGCCCATTCCCATTTTAAAGTTGTCGCTAATCCGCAGAAAATAGGAATAGTCGAAATAAGCGCCGGTTTGTTTTTGCGGGCCGATTTTATCGTACAATAGCGAAAAACCGATACCTACCTTATCGCTGGTTGGCGTGTTATACGATAAAGAACGTGTAACAGGCGCACCCGAAAGCGACACCCACTGATTTCGCGAAACCAGCATTACATTCCCCGAATTTTTAGAGCCTGCAAACCCCGGATTTACAATCTGCAGATTATCGATGTATTGCGTATACAGCGGATCCTGCTGGGCAAAAACCGGTTTACCTGCCACAATTATTGTAACAAGCGTAATTAAAAAATATCGTATTGCTTTCCCTGTCCTCATCACATTACCGGTCTAAATAAATGGATCCTGAAATTGGTTTTTCACCGTTTCCAGGCTTTAACACATAAAAATAGGTACCTGTCGGAAGTTCGTCATTTCCGATTCTATACCCTGTATTCGATTTTCCATCCCAGAATTTTGGGGTGGTGCTTATACCATAATTTGTGGCTTCGTATACTTTATTTCCCCAGCGGTTAATTATGGATAAGGTGTTATTTTCGTAATGTTCGATTCCCACGATTTCAAAATAATCGTTAATACCATCACCGTTTGGTGAGAATGCTTCAGGTATTAAGAAACTGAAACCGGTAACCAGCACATATACATTTGCCTTGTTGCAATTTTCGTATGTATTGCAAATCTGGTATTCGAAATTATCATTACCATTAAATCCCTGGTTCGGGCGATAATGAATGGTATAGTCATCATAATCGACATATGCTGTACCGTTAAATGGCGGCAGTGTTATGGTCATCGATGTGGAGTCGATACTGTTTTCCTCATCGGTATCATTGTTGAGAACCGGAATTTTTACCTCTGTCATATACCGGGTAGTATCGAAGTCGTTATTTGCAATTGGTGCGTGCGCCATTCGAAATACCGAAACAGAATCGTTGCCTGTACAACCGAACTTATCAGTAATTTCCAGGTAATAGGTTCCGAAATCGCTGATAACCGGATTTGGCGTATTTGCACCACTTTCGATAGTTCCTGTGAATGTAGTCCACGAATACTGAAGCTCATTCCCAATACTCGCTGAACCGTTTAACATGGCGTTAGAACCAGATTCCATATATACATCTTCACCAGCGATTGCCAATAAATCAACAACTGTAATGGTAACCGAATCTTTTACCGAAATTCCTTTATTTGAAGTAACCGTTAGCTCGTACGTTGTGGTTGCACCGGGAGTGAATACCGGGTTTGGAATATTCGGATTACTAAGATTCGCAACCGGGTTCCATGAATACGTGTAACGAATTGTCTGCCGGATAAACAGCCGCAAAAGTATACGGATCACAACTTCCAATAATTGTATCCGGCCCGGCATTAACCATGAAATCTACCGGATCAGACTTTCTGAGCTCAATCCGTTTCCCAATGGTATCGCTGTAACAACCATTGCCATCAATTACGAATACGCTGAGATTATAGTATCCCGGCGGGCCGTCCCAGAAAATATTTGCTTCATTCCCGGTAAGCAATTTTAAATCGGTGCCGGTTCCTTCCGGCGGGTCGACAGACCACTGATAAACTGCGTTCTGAGTTTCTCCTGTAGAAATATCCACTTTGTAAGTTCCGGTCGATGATTTATCTACCTCATTGTCGGAATAGGTAAAGTCGATTTCAGGAACCGGATAAATGGTTCGCACATGAACATCTTCACCGTTAACAGGATAATATTGCTCCGCACTTTTATCTGAAGCGCTTTCGATTTGAACTGTAACAGAACTGAGCTGATCTAAATCAATTCCGGGGAGGTTTTTCCCAATAAGCAATTCCTGTTGCAGGAATGTAAGCTGTTGAGTAAAATCTAAACCATTTACATTGAAACCTACGTCAATCGGGAAAAATTCCGCACCTAAAGGCATTCCATCGCTGTCGAATACTTTTAACGGTAAACTAAAGCCGTTTCCCAACGGATTGAAACATGCGGCACTAACCGTAGTTTCAAAACTGATTGCTCTTTCGTTGGCAACCACATTTACCGGAAGCACTTTAATATTTGTACATCCGCTGATATCTGTTTCCCTGGCGACAAGATAAAACCATCCTGTTTTTTTCCAGTGAACACTGATGGCGCTTTTATTGGTGGTGCATAAAAATTCGTAGTCACTAGGGATTTGCCCTCAGTATCGGGACTAAAATCTACAAATATTTCCCATTCATAACTACTTCCCTGATGATCGGCAACATAATAACTGGTTTCAGCACCTTCATAAACAACAAAGTTCTCCTGGGATGCCCCATTAAGGGCAGCCAGGAGAGTTAATATCACTATGAAAAATGCCTTGGCTTTCAACTAATTCCAATAATAATTATGTCGAACAGCTCAGGAAAAAGCATGCGCATTTTTCCCGGCCAGAAACAACAAGGGATGAGAAACAATTTAATTGTTCCCCGAATGAACTGGTTCTTCAGGCAAACCAGTAATCTATATTGAAATTAGTTCGAACTTATACCAGAAGTATAAGGTCTTGCATAACTGTTATGTTTGCATCAGTAGCTCCGGTAAATCACCAGCTGTATCATTATTCAGATACACGCGATTCGGAGTATTTCCACTCGAACATTGTAGCTGTTAGAAGTAAGATCCATGAGCATCTGTTCAGTCAGAGCTTCATTCATCATACGTATTTATGATATCGAATTGAACATGTAATTGTAACAGCTGACGGAGTAACAGTTTTTGAACGATGTAACCGTCCTCGGCAGTAAAATCAGGTACCGTCTACCAGATCGAAAGTAGGTGTGGCATTCAAAACCCGAAGGTATTGCAATAGCAAGATCAAATACATAACCTGATACAGGCTGACGAAGCTAAACTTGCTCCGGGTAGTTAACCGTAAATTCTAATGTTGCCGTACCATGATTATAAACAAGTGCATTACTTACAATAGAAACAGAAATGGCATTATCGTATCAAGCTCGAAGCATTTGCAGCTGCAAACATGATATCGAACGATTTGTGGTCGATAATTTCGCTTTCGGTAATTTGAACAGGTTCCATACCTTTGTATTTAAACAAGAACCATCTGATTCAACCACCATAAGCTGGTACCAGATCTCCTACGGCTAATCCGTGACGCCCAGTGTAATGTCAGTAAGTTGCAGCGTTATTTGAGCAATTACAGTAGTCTGCCCCAGCGCGCAGTTGCTAAAATCACTTTTCATTGGTACTACCGACCATGTAATCGTATTTGTTGCATGATATAGCCAGAAGTACATTAACAATAGCTGATGAGTTGGCTCCAAGGTGCCGGAGCTGTTCCTGTGCTTTGGGCAAAAACATTTGAACTAAATGCGGCAAATACTGCCGCTACGAAGAGTAAAACTAACTTTTTCATAATGATTAAAAATTTAAAGTGTTGATAATTAAGTTTTTTAAAAAATAGGTTTCTAATTTGAATTAATATCGCTTGTTAACGGCACACCAAAAAGAGTTACCGTATCACTGTTATTTACTGTATTTGTTTCGCCTGTACCGCAACTATCGCTTGCTGCCGAAATAGTTATAGTGAAGGTTTTATCGGTTCCGGCCTCATTGTCAACTGTATATTCAACCACATCGTAACTGCCTGAAAAACCGGTTTTTGAACCTGATGCCACATCGCTTACGCCATCATTTATTACATAGGAATAATTCCAGTTTCCCACACCGGCGATTTTGTTTATTGTCCAGCTGATTATAGTTTGTGTTCCGTCATCACCACTTTGGCAATTGTCGCTGAGGGCAAGAACTTCAATGTCGGGAATTACTGAAGGATTTACATTTACAATTTGCTGACAGGTTGCTGTTAATCCTCCGACATCAGTCACAGTCCAGGTTACAATTGTAGATCCAATTGCATATGGTTCAGCAGAATCATTACTGATACTGGCTATTCCGCAATTGTCACTAACTACCGGAGAACCAAGGCTTACACCTGTAGCTAAACAACTGTTTGCATCGGAGTAAACGATTACATTCGAAGGACAAGTAATCGTTGGATCAATTGCATCTTCAACCAGGACTGTTTCACTGATACCTGTAAGCGAAAAATCGCAGTGTCCATTGTTAATGTTGGTTAGATTTAATGATACATCAGCAGTTGCGTTTGGAATGGTAACCGTAGCTGTACCTCCTGCACCAATGGTTGCGGTTCCTGTGGCATCGCCATTATAATCGACCGCATCTCCGGGAGTTCCGGTAATTGTAAAAATTGCATCATTCAACGGGCAAACCGGGCTGTTGCTACTTAACGATACCGGATTTGGCGTTTCCACATTTACTGTTATTGAACCTGTTGTTTCGCAACTGTTAAACGGATGAGTTAAAGTATATGTATAAGTGGTTGTTACTGCCGGGGTGACGTTTTCAGCCAATCCGGTCATTCCTCCCGGTGACCAGGAAATAGTGGGTGTAAATGGTGTTTCAGTTTCATAGGTAACACCTCCCGAAATTGAACCATTATCGCCACCTGTTTCATCGGTGGCAGTTGTTCCCAAATCGTTATTGAAATTATAATAGACAATTAAATTTGCGCCGCTTTGTGATCCATCATTTACGTTCCAACGTTCTGCCAGTAATTCTGATTCTGTTAGAGATCGGTTCCATAATTTAAATTCATCGATGTAACCATTAAAATAGTCGCTGTTACTGCTGTTGGAATTATCAGGATAACGGGTGTTTCCTCCATTCATTCCAATATTAATATCACCTGAGTGAGCATTCAAACCGTTTGTTGCGGAAGGATCCGAATTTCCACCAAAATAAGTACAGTCCAGATATCCTTTAAAATATTCGCCGTCGGAAGCATTACTGTCGTAAACAAAAGCTATATAATACCAAGTGTCTGTATTTACCGGAGTTTTGACCTCGCCCCAGGTTAAGTTATTCTCCCATGCATGAACATAAATGTAACCACCTTCAAGATAAACTGAAAAGCCATTTACCTGTGCTCCTTCTTCGTATAATATTTGCCTGGTCGCAACATCCGGCGCTTTAAACCAAAAGGCAACAGTTCTGTTCTGCCAAACAGATGTATTAATTGAGTTGCTATTTGAAATATTTATGCGTCCATTGGTTCCATCAAAAAGTACATCTTTATCATCAGGCGTTATTATTAAACTGGCAGTTCCGCCCGGACAAATGGTTGTATCGTTGCTTTCAGAATAAAGGATTTCTCCGTCGACAACCACAAACGCACTGCCATTTACAGTTCCGGGACAACTTGCATCACTCATTCCTGTAAGTGAATAGGTGGAAGTAGAAGTTGGTGAAACACTGATTGAATAAGGATTGCTGGTAATTCCATTGAGTGTTACCGGTGCCACACCATCGGTATAGGTCACCGACCAGGGATGAAACTCCGGTAAAAGAAACCGAAATGTTTGCCGATGACCCGTTACAACAATCAGCATTACCTGATAAAGTTGCTGTTGGTGCGGTGTAAATTGTAACAACCGAACTTTCGCTTAATGGCTGCGTACATGGTCCGTTAGCCACTGAAATAAGATTTAAATGTTTGATCGCTTGTTACAGCGCTTACCGTAATAACCGCTGTTCCGCCGGTTAAAGTTGCTGTAGCATTGCTTCCGCCATTTACGTTATATGTGATTGTAGCCCCATTGGTTCCTGTTACGGTAAATTCGGCATCGTCGCCTAAGCAAACCGGGCCGTTGTTTGATGAAACCGATGCAACAGGCGGGGCATTCACCGTTAAAATAACTTCATTGCTATATGAAGCTCCGCAACTGTTTGTAGCAACATATCTTATATTTTTCCCATCATCACTCAAAATTGTGGTGTGCGGAACCGATAAACCAGTAAATATTCCTGAACCTGCAGAAGTTTCAATTTCCCAACCCTGTGAAGTCAGAGCCGATCCATTGTCGTTTACAGAAGGAGTTGATGGATTAAAAGAATCCCCCTCGCAAAGTGTTGAAGGAGTTGAAATGCCCGATATTGTCGGAACATCAAAATTGGAATTAACAGTAAAGCTTTTTGCCTTTGTACAACTTCCAAAAGTAACTGTCAGGTTATATTCACCGGAAGAAATGCTGGTTAGGTTTTTTGCCGAGGAAGAAAATGAACCATCTCCGGTTTTTGTCCAGGACCAGGAATATGGATCGTTCCATGTGGGAGTTCCGTTAAATGTTCCATCAGTTCCTGAAATTACTGATGTTAAAGCCGTACCGCTTCCATCATAAAAGTTAAATCCTGCCAGTAATCCTGTTTCCGAACCGGTATAGTCATAATATCCTGATGCGAGATAACTGATTTCTGCGGCATCGAGCGCAACATTCCAAATTCCGACTTTCAGCATTGAACCTGGAAAAGATCCACCTGTAGCATCCCAAACTCCGGCACCTATTTTTGATGAATAATTTGTATCAGTTCCGTAATTTATGGTTGTTGAACCACCGGTTGCAACTGGCGCACCGTCCACATACAATATTATACTTGTTCCGTTTCCTACAGCTGCAACATGATGCCAATCATCATCTGAAGGATATATGTCTGTAGCTGAAACACTACCGCCCGAAGCCGTCCAGCAATTTAACACAGAAGAACTTGCGAAACCAAATTCAATAGCGTCATTTTGTCCAAATAAACTAATACGGGAACCAATATTAGCCAAATCGACTTTTATCCAACCCTCTAAAGTAAATTCACTTCTATTGGAAAGCAGTGTGGAATTAATGTCAATATAGTCAGGATCATTAAACTGGATTGGGATGGGCAAAGTAGTTTCAATACTTCCGTCAAGGTCAGAAGGACAAGAAGCATCCGTTATATTCGCTTCGTAATCCGGTACTGCAGGATTAACTGTAACAGTAATCAAGCCACATGCAATACCGTCACAATACCCTTCACCTCTTGCATAATAGGTTGTGGTAGTTACAGGTGAAACTGAAATTGAAGTACCCTGTCCAACAGCAGTTCCGCCACATGACCCGGAATACCATTGCCAGTGATCGGCATCATTAAGGTTGCCTGAACCAATGCTTAATGTTGTACTGTTTCCGTTACATATTGTCGATTGTGATGCAGATAAAGTTGGAACATCGGGAGGAATACAACTTATTCCTGAAACTGTAATGTCATCAATTGCGATATCGGATTGATAACTACTGCCTGTAAGACCCGCGAACCGGATTATTACGGATGATTGACCCTGGAAAGCACTCAAATCAACAGTTGCTTCCTGCCAGGCAGATCCTTGATCACCGCTAACACTCCAAAGATTCGCCGACCAATTGACACCACCGTCAACAGAAACCTGGACAGACAGAGAGCCCATGCTGGAACCATTCATGTTATACCAAAATGATAATTCAGAATTAATCAGTGAACTAAAATCAAATACAGGGCTTGTAATATATCCTGTATGCATTATTACATCCTGCCCCACCAGATGATTCGGTGTATAAATATTTTCCTGAACCTGAGGTATGATCGGAACCGGGGCCGGTATTGCCGGAGTTTGTTCCACCTGTCCAGACTATCCAGTCGATATTATCACCCGATTCATTAGTCCAGCATTGTTGAAGAGATATAGTTCCATCCGATACACAACTCGCCTCCGGATCAGGGCTTGTTACCCACAAATCAAAATTTTGGGTATAGGGAAATGAATTTACTGGAGCGCAGGGGATTCCTGTAATTTTAAAATCATCGATTAACCAAAGCTCAGCAGTTGTACTGTTGTTCATACTTATTCTTATCCGTAGATTGCTTGTCTCAGGCAGGTTGGTAATTAATAGCGTGCTATAACCATCGGTGGTCCTTGTTCCGCCTGCTGAAGGTGCAAATGTTGCGGCCAACCCAAAAGTTGCAGATGCTATGCCTGTTGCACTATACGCCCAATTTGAGCTGTTATTGCCGGTTACGGTCAAATTTGTAGTGTAGCTTGAACCTCCGTTTGTACTAATGTCAATTCGGATATAGTCAGTATTCTCAAAACCTGTATTATCATTTATTGCAAAAGCGGCAGCTCTCAGTGAAAGTGAAATATTCGTATAGCCTAATGTGCTAATAGTCGATGATGTTAGTGTTGCCGTTCCATTGCTAATTCCACGGCTATGTGTTCCTTCAATCGCGAATGGCTGACTTGGCGGGGTATCCGTTGTTCCGGAATTTCCGGTGTAAAAATTCCCGCCGCTAATTGTAAATAATGATGAAGTATTGTTTAATCCATCGGAAACGATTGTGGTTTGCCCCCAACCAATACTAAGTTGTGTGAAAAAAAGACAGATAAAACAGAACAGATAGGGAAATTTTATTCCATAATAAGTTCTGGTTAATAGCGCATTTTTTACTACATAAACAGAAATATCCCCACGAAGGGATATAGTATTCCTATTTTCCTGAGTGTTACTCAAAGTTTTATCACCAATTAATCTGTACAAAAAGCGCGGTAAAAATAAACAAATTTATCTGATTAACACTACAACACTTTATGTTAGATTACTATTCTTTAATTAATTGGGCGCAAAAATATAAAGTAAATTTATAGTCAGGACGTTAATGGGAAATATTTTAAATTTTGTCTCAATGTGGGACAGGCGAGTTCAAATTTAGAAGGAGACTTTTTTGTATTCTTTTCCCGACATTTGCTTGCAATAAATACCTGCTTGTCTTTTTTACAATAATTAAACAATTACTACCAGTCTTTATTTTGAAAAAACACAGGCTTAAAAAAAATATGCAAAACAAAATATATAGGGTTTTTCCGGGTTATTCAGAAATTTTCATGCCATTTGATTTTAAGCTTTTTATATCGTTCACGGTGAAATCGCCATAAAACGAAACAACAAACTGCCTCTGATTTTCGCTTTTGTTTGAAATAAACACGTGACATTCCCTAAATTTTCTTTTACGGCCCAATAGCCAGATCTCTGTATTGGAATCGCTATCGTTGTCTTCAAATTTCATGTATTGCCATGGTAGCATTCTCACTGCTTTCGTTATAAACTGAGAGCCGCTCATATCCCCTTTTTCAGGATTGTACGCCATGAAACGCACCCGATACAGATCTCCTGTAACTTTTTGTTCGTCACCTTTATCGCCCACATTTATATTAACTGCATCTACCATATTTTTTGAAAAACTAATATTGGTAACGCCGTCCATGTCGGTAAATGCATTGTACATTTTGTCGGATTTACTTTGGCCATTGCTGCATTGGCTAAAGACTAAAATTGCTGCAATTAAAAGAATTCTGATTGATTTCATAATCCACTGTTTAGAGTTATGACGTGCTAACAACTGAATCATTACATTTAATCCAGAGTGATTTGAATAAAAAAATCCCTGTAGCCAAAAACCACAGGGAACCATAAATTTGAGCTGTATAATTATTCTTCTGAATCTTTCATAGTCAACCCATCAGGTTTCATTACCCAGGTTTTTCCAACCATATCGCCATCCCAGGTATTCGACACATTTTCGATATCGTGTATTATTTTTACCATATCATCATCAAGGTAAACCGCTTTACCTTCCGGAACTTTCACTGTGATTCTCACTTCCTGTCCGCGCCATTTCACGCCTTCTTCCAAAATAAAATAAGGGTCAAAAACCATAGTTGAATCTGTAACCTGGTAACGGTAAACAATATCCTCTGTTGATTCCTTTGCATTTTCACGCGTCTTGCCTCTCGAAGTTTTCTTTATCAACACAGCAAATTCATCACTTCCCGATTTTTCAATATCGAGTGTTGGCTGACCAAGCATAACTTCTTCTCCATCGACAACTGCAACTTTAAAATTTTCAATATCCAAATCCATTCGTGCATAGTCGTCATATTTGTCTTCGCCCAGTTTCAGGTACAATGTCTGACATGAATCGCAGGAAACCGTTTCCGTATTTGTCATAGACGACCGGGTTTTGTAATTTCCAACCTGGCTTGCCGAAACAACAATTAACGAAACCAGTGCAATTAACCAGATTCCAACCATTGTTAATCCGATTGCGGTATTATTGGTTTTATACCTGAATACCAGTTTTGTTCCAATAAAAAGCATGGCAAGCATTGGAATTCCGATTAAAATGGCCACAGCAATTAGTCCGAAAGTTACTGTACCTGCTTCAACAAAATGGTTTAAAAAGCCGGGAACATGAACCTCAGGCCCCCAGATTAACGGCCAGCCCTGAACAAAGGAATTACCGATAACTATGGATGAAATAAATCCGAGAAGTCCGAAAAACCCGGAAAGAATAAGGATTATTCCAATGATAACCACAAACACTTTCAGTATTACTTTAAATACATTGTATGTTACGTCGCCTGCAGTTTCTACTCCTTTTTTGCTTTTTGAATATGTATCGGATTCCTTAAATTTTTTATAGCTTTCTTTTACTTCCTTCACTTCTTCTTTTATCGAACGTTCGATGTTTTTTACCGTAGCTTCCTGACCTCTCATTTCAAGACGTTGCGCAGTGTTAATTGCTTTTGGCACAGCTATCCAAAGAATGAAATACGCCAGCAATGCAGCACCTGAAGTAATAAAAAACAATACAACAAATATGATTCGCAAAATTACCGGATCCATGTTGAAATAAGCGCCCAGGCCGCCACAAACGCCGCCAAGCACCCGATGTTCGGGATCGCGATAAAGCCGGCGTTTGCGTTTTGTTTCGCCTCCGATAAATTCATCGGTTTCTTCACCTTCATCCATAAAATCTTCGGGTTTTCCCATAATTTCCATTACCGAGTTTACCGATTCAACGGTAATTACTTTTTTCTCTTCGCTCGATTTTTCATTGAATAATTCGGCAATACGCGCTTCTATATCTGCAATAATTTCTTTGCCTTCTTCTGTTGAACCAAAATGATTTTTTAGTTTTACCAGGTATTTTTGAAGTATTTCGTACGCATCTTCTTCGATATGAAAAATAGTACCGCTTATATTAATTGTGAAAGTCTTTTTCATTTCTGATTATTTATGTTTGATTAAACTGTTTTGCTGTGTTTAACTTTAGCTACAGCTTCTACCAATTCGCCCCAGGATTCTTCAAGTTCGCCAAGAAACTTTCGGCCGCTTTCTGTTAACTCGTAGTATTTGCGCGGTGGCCCCTGTGTCGATTCTTCCCACCGGTAAGTTAGCAAACCGGCATTTTTTAACCGGGTAAGTAACGGGTAAAGTGTTCCTTCAACTACAATCATTTTTGCTTCTTTTAAAGCTTCAATGATGTTGCTTGCATAAAGTGGTTTCCCATCCAGAACAAGCAAAATGCAGTATTCCAAAACCCCTTTCCTCATTTGTGCTTTTGCATTTTCTATATTCATTGTATTACAATTGATTCGTTTTTAACTAAAGTCTCTTTTCTGAAATAAAGTATGGAATACCTTAAATATTCCATACCTTTTCTGAAATCATCCAGTCTTCAACTTTCAACTCAGGCTCTGCTTCCACATTGTTTTCGAATAAATTTTCATTCAACATCCAGTCTTCAA
Source organism: uncultured Prolixibacteraceae bacterium (assembly GCA_963821855.1). Classification (GTDB taxonomy): domain Bacteria; phylum Bacteroidota; class Bacteroidia; order Bacteroidales; family Prolixibacteraceae; genus Draconibacterium. The sequence continues at coordinate 194,353 of CAWGFJ010000016.1, forward strand.
TGTTTAATTTGCTTTCTGTTTCTTCTTCGTTCTGAATGGTTGAATTACTGAAGTTGTTTTCGTTAAGCATCCAATCTTCCACTTTTAAAGCATCTTCGTGCTCATCATTTAAAATGTAAGTTGCCGAAGCGCTCGTTTCTGAATTGGCTGTGCTTGCCGGCTTTTTCGATGTTTCTGTCATTGCCAGAGCAATTTCGTTGAAACTGCTGTTGGTTAAAAGCTTTTTCCAAAAATCCTGCGCACTAACGGTGAGGCTAATCAGTACAAAACTTACAATAACTGCTGCTGACCTGAGAATTGCTTTCCGAACATTGTTTCCCTTATGGGATTTAAAATTTGTTTTCATGGCTTTGTTTTTTTGTTTCTGTTTTTGTTTTCTTTTGTTCACTGTTTTCTGTTTTCCTGTTTTTCTGTTGTTATGACGTTGCTTTTTTGTTTTCGTTACAATCTGTAAAGAACTTTTTTAAGACTATTACTTTATGTAACCATGTTATTTGCTATACAAATATATGTAATTATTTTAGTACCATGCAACACATAGTACCATATTTTTTCAAATTATTTTTAATTTATCTTGTAACGAATTGTATTTCTGGTGTTTATGATTTACAGAAAAATTGTTAATTATTTACGAATTTTGAATGGAAGCCATTTTATAGGAAAGAAATCGGTTTTACTTTAGTTAAAAATAGTTGAAAAGATAATTGAATTAAAATATAATTGTTGTTTAAAACTACAATATTGAATGAAATAAAACCTGTAATAACGAAAAGAGGCTGCCTCTAACTGAGACAGCCTCTTCTTAATTTTATCGTGATGTAAACCTTCTATTTCGTTTTAGAAAATGTAACGAATACCAAGCTGTAATTGCCAGCATTGATTGTAATTATAATAAGTAGAATATGATTCCGACAAATAATTTCCATCATCGTCTTTCACCATCGAGAAGCTTGGAACATTGCCGGCATCTTTACCTTCATATTTCAATATCTGGCCATTGTTTGCAGAGAACATGTTCTTTTCAACTCCCCATTCACTGTTTATCAAATTGCCAAAATTCAGAAAGTCGAAGGTGAACTGCAACGTATGTGTAGTATTACCGGCTTTGATACTGAAATCCTGTGCAAGACGTAAATCAAAAGTATGTACCCATGGAGCTCTTGCAGCATATGCTTCGGCATATTCGCCTTTATGTGATTTCAGATATTTATCCTGTTCAATAAATTTGAAGAAATGCATCTTCATCTGCCGAGCTTACAAAATTAATTTCGCCTTTTTGCATTCGGAATATAAATCAAATCTGTTGCATATCCGTCACCATTCATATCATTCGTATAGGTAAAGCTGTATCCATCGGCTGAATATCCGGTATAGAACAAATTAACTGTTGTTGCCAGATGATTATTGGCATATTGAATCCGGTACGAAACAGAAGCAATAGCTTTGTCCGGTACAACATATTGCGAACGCTGAACTCACGGCAAATGCGGTCCGTTAACTTCAATCAAGACCATTGTAAGCAGACGCAGCGTTACTACCAGGCATACCCGAAATTTCTTTTGATTCGGTGATGGTATAAGCTGCCATTATATTTAAATTCGTTTACAGGTTCGGCATTAACTGTAATATTTCCGATTGCTCCCCATCCTTCGCTGTTATTTGTCAGCACATATGCATTTTTTGAATTGTAGGAAATATCGCTGCATGCCGGATAAATGTACCTGTCATCGCTGCCACTAAAACGTTGCCAGCTATTATCAGGTTGTTTAAGATCATAATTTTTCAGCATTACACCATTAATATTATTGGTGTAAATACCTTCTACAGTAACTGACATAGGAAATGAAACAGGAATCTCATAATCTACAGCCAATGAAGATTTCCAAACCTGGGGCATTTTAAAATCAGGGTCAATACCATTAATATCGCGTGGTAAAACACCTTGCTCAGGAGTAATTGTATTTGGCAGATTCTAATGTTGATATCATTTCATTCACATCGGTAATCATTGGTCCGGCCAAAGATGCCAGAACAGGATCAACACTTGTTACAGTGCCATCGGAATCATATTTTGTAACAGCTGCATAACTACCCTGCACCATTCCTGAGTTGGTTGGCATATTCGTAAAGAAAACCAGTGGTAGTCTTCCTGCAAAAATACCTGTACCTCCACGTAGTTTCAGTGATCTGGTCTCCCACTAACATCCCAGGTGAAACCAACTCTTGGTGAAAGCTGAACTTTAGCTGTCGGCCATTCGCCGGTATCAATTTTTTTACCACCAAAATCCAACGCATAAATTGCATTATTTCTGATAATGTTATCTTCATATTTCAAATAATCGGCACGTATACCATAGGTTAATTTTAAATCAGAAGTAACATTCCATTCATCCTGGGCATAAATACCATACTGGTTAAAAGCAACTTCCGCTGCCGGATTTAGTTCGCCATCATAACCATAAGTCAATGCAAAATCTCTTGGCGCAGCCTGATTTAAGAAATCTTCAATACTTGCATAACGATAATATCCTGTGCCGTTTCGCATATAGGAGTTGTTTGCCATTTGGTGTTCAAAACTAAATCCTGCGGTAATTTTATGACTGCTAAAATAAAAAGTTGCATTGTCGATAATATTGAAAATATTATTATTTACACCATTGTTCCAGGTAAACAATTCGTAACCAGCCGACATGTAAGGTTCAAGAATCTGTTTTCCATCCTCGGTAACTCCATTCATAATATCGATAAAAGGGAATGGTGATAGAATTGGAACCGCGGATATCCTGTATTTTTGAATAGGTAGAAAGAAACTGATTTGAAAATTTATCAGAAATCCGGCTGTTTAAATCCAAAGAAAATGAATTTACAATATTATCCATTGAATAAATTGAATTGGAGAAAGCCATGGAATATTGAGAAATACGATCCATTGACCTGTTACGGAAACCGGCATCATTTGAATTACCGTTGGTTGGATTCCATGCCTGATTTTTTGTATAGTTATACCGTAAACTCAATTTGTTGGCATCATTGATGTTCCAGTCGATACGGGCTAAAAGTTTTTTATTGCTTTCATCAGCCGGGTAATTATTATATGAACCCGGATCATAGCCATAATTATCGATTAAATGTTGTTTAACTCTCTCCATATCCGAAACACTGGTTCGTGAGAGTGACAAATCGGTATTGGCAACACCGTTTTCAGATGGTCTCCAGGTGACAACCTGTCCCGGGACGCAATTCGTATTCTCCATTTACAAAAAAGAACAATTTATTTTTGATAATCGGCCCACCCAACGTTACACCATAAATTTTTCTTGATTCCTCATCGCGATCTCCAAAATCAACATCTCCGATTTTATTTCCACGCATATTTTGATTTGTAAAATAAGTATAAGCTGAACCTTTAAATTATTGGTTCCTGATTTGGTAATTGCATTGATTCCGCCACCAATAAAATTTGTCTGGCGCACATCGAATGGAGCAATTACTACCTGAACTTCTTCAATTGCATCCAGCGAAATAGGATTACCTCCACCGGGTAGATTCGAACTCAAACCAAAGTTATTGTTAAAATTGGCACCGTCAACTGTAAAGTTGGTCGAACGTCCGTCGCCACCGGCAATGCTCATGCCATTTGTATAAGGCGAAATACGGGCAATATCGGAAATACTCCTGTTAATAGTAGGCATCGAAGTCATTTGTTCATTCGAAATATTGGTGGTTGCCCCGGTTTTAGTCGTGTTGAAACGTTCGAAGCTTTCGTACCAACAATCATAACTTCACCCACATCAACAGCGCTTTCTGTTAATGTGGCATTTAAAACAAATGTTTCACCAAGAAAGAGCCTGATATCGGTGTACGTTTCTTTTGAATATCCCACAAAAGAAATTTCCACTTTGTAAGGCCCGCCTGAACGCATACCCTGTAGATCATATATACCATCGATATTTGTGATTGTTCCATACTGGGTGCCCGAAGGTTCATGTATGGCCAGTACAGTTGCTCCCGGAAGTCGTTCACCCGACTCGGTTGTTACTATTCCGGTCATAGCAGAAGTAGTAACCTGCGCAACCAATGATGCGCTGAACATTATTAACAAAATAGTTAAGAATGCGAATGTAAACAGTGCTTTTTTCATATTTAAATTGTTATTATAAGTGCAGTAAAATTAAATAAATGCATATCCATTTATCTGAATAACTATTAATTTTTTGTTAAACAAGAAGTTTAAGGCATATCGATAAATTATTTTTTCGAAATCATTAAATTCAATCATTTGATTATTAATCCATTTATTTACAAACTTTATTTTAATCGAAAACTTAAAATTAAGACATTAGGCTCTAATAAATGTTAATTAATTGTGAAGAAGAGATTTATATTATTAACATGAATCGATATGATATAATCCTGATTACCTGAATATTGTAATAATAAATACCTGATATTAACAGAATTTGTGCATAAAAAGTAATAGATGGATTAGCTTTCAATTTTTCATGGTACAACATGCTTTTAATCTGTATTGTAATGAAAGAATTGCCATCAATTCAACATGTTTTTATAAATAAGGAAAGTTATTGCTATTTTTGCAACCGCAAAGGAGAAGATAATGGAACATTTAGTATTGGATAGAATGTTGGAGGAGAACGGCTTTATTGAAGAAACCATTGATCCTTCCATAAAGCTCGTTGAAGAGATTAATCGTTTGAAAAAAGAAAAAAATGCGGTAATTCTCAGTCATTTTTATGTGGAAGGAGAACTGCAGGATATTGCCGATTATGTTGGCGATAGTTTGGGTTTGGCGCAGGCAGCGGCAAAAACCGATGCCGAAATGATTGTTTTTGTTGGTGTTCATTTTATGGCCGAAACAGCAAAAATTATTAATCCTGAAAAAAAAGTTATTCTTCCCGATTTAAAAGCCAGTTGTTCTTTGGCTGAATCGGCTCCGGCTGATAAATTTGCCGAATTCAAAGCAAATATCCGGACCATAAAGTAGTTACCTACATCAATGCAACTGCCGCATTAAAAACCATGTCGGACATTGTTTGTACTTCGGCAAATGCCAAACAAATTGTCGAAAGCTTTCCTAAAGATCAGAAACTGATTTTTGCGCCCGATAAAAACCTGGGTAATTACATCAATAGTATCACCGGCCGCGATATGGTGCTTTGGGACGGAGCCTGCATGGTTCACGAACAATATTCGGTTGAGAAAATAATCGAACTGATGGAACACCATCCCGATGCCGAATTTATAGCTCACCCGGAATGTGAAAAACCGGTGTTTACTGCTGGCGAAATATATTGGTTCAACAACTTCACTTTTAAAATATGTTCAGAAAAGTGATGCCAAAAAATTTATTGTGGCTACCGAAAGCGGAATTTTGCACCAAATGACAAAAGCTTGTCCGGATAAAATATTTATTCCGGCACCATCAGTCGGATTCAACTTGTGCCTGCAACGATTGTTCGTACATGAAATTGAACAGTTTGCAAAAACTATATATTTGTTTAAAACACGAACTACCTGAAATAACTCTCGATGCAGAAGTGATTGAAAAAGGCAAGAATTCCGATTTTCAGGATGCTGGAAATTTCGAAATAGATTTTCCCTGATTTTATCATTATATTTATACTTTCATCTGAACTAAAATATAATTTCGGATGAATAAGAATTAAACAACACTTTTTTTTACATTCCTGTTAATTCTGCATTCAACTTAGCTGCACAGGAAAAAAATCTCGATTTATATTTGCTTATAGGCCAATCGAATATGGCAGGCCGTGGAACCGTTGAAGCACAGGATACGGTTATAAATCCACACGTATTCACATTAAATAAAAACAATAAATGGGTTCCTGCGCAAGATCCGATTCATTTTGATAAAACGATTGCAGGTGTTGGATTGGGAAGAAGTTTTGGCATTGAAATGGCAAAAGCAAATCCCGGTGTTAATATCGGATTAATACCCTGTGCTGTTGGTGGTTCGCCAATTGATGCATGGAATACCCGGAGTATCTTTATGAACAAACCGGAACTTATCCGTTCGACGACATGGAAAAACGATTAAAAATAGCTTTGAAAAGCGGAACATTAAAAGGCATTTTATGGCATCAGGGTGAAAGTGATTCAAATCCTGAAGATTGTTATGAATATAAAGAAAAGCTGGAAACCTGATTCACAGCGTACGGGAAACTCGGTCAAAATGAAGATGCTCCATTTGTTGCAGGCGAAATTGGCAGGTTTAAAATAAAAACCAATAAAAAAGAATATCCTGATTTAAAACCATCGCCGGCAGAAGTGGTAATGAATGCAACAAAAAAGGTAATAAAAGAAGATAAAAATGCGGCATTTGTAAAAAGTAAAGGACTGAAACACAGAGGCGACAATACACATTTCAATTCAAAATCGTACAGAATTTTGGGAAAACGATATGCAAAACAAATGCTAAAACTTCAAAAATAATGATAGAATGCCCGGAGAAAATCTGAAACTGGCTAACGAATTTGCTTCGAATATGACAATACCATATGCAACGAAAACTGGATTGGGCCGCAAGTGATTTTCACCATGATAAATCCTTTTCTTCAACCAAAATCAAAAATACTTGATCTGGGAATTGGTACAGGAGCAAGTTCAATTCCTTTAAAAAATGAAGGGCATTTAATTACGGGAATTGATGGTTCCGAAAAAATGCTTGAAGTTTGTAAATCAAAAAATATTGCTGAAGAACTGATTTTACACGATTTGGAGAAACTACCGTTTCCGGTAAACAACAAAATGTTTGATGCAGTAATTTCAAACGGAGTTTTTCATTTAATTCATCCGCTTATTCCTGTTTTCGATGAAGTTAAGCGCATACTTCAACCCAATGGATATTTTGTTTTTACTTTTGAAAAAGCAACAGATTTAGAAGGTTCAGTTGAAATTGAACATGGAATATGGGAGAAAAAAACAAAAACCGGCGTACTGACCTATAAACATTCAACTGAATTCATTTTTGGAAAATTAAGAGAAAAACAATTCGAATTGATATTTCAAACCGAATTTACTGGCATTTGTGAATAAAGAACTTCAAAATGAATATTACTTTATTGCAATTGCGGCACAATTGAAACCGAATCATTCCGATTCAAAGTCTGAACAATAAGATTCTTATGCGTTATATCGATCGCTTTTAGCAATGTTTTATCGATGCTTTGAATAATCGGATAAAAGCCTTCTTCACCCATAATATTTCGGGCAATATAAGCTTTCATTTGAGTATTTATAACTTTCCCGGATTCTTTTAATCCCTGGTTATCACGTGGTACACCCTTTTCGGCAGCATAACTAATAAATTCATCCAGCGAATGATGTTCGTCGAGGTAATCATTAATTTCAGCAGCAGAGGAAAACCCGTTTAAAACGTCACGATGTTCATCGGCATACGCATAGGCAAACGAATAAATTAAACCTTTTCGGAATAATTTTGTGAAGTATTTTGAATTCCCGGTTGTATCGGCTGGTATAAAAATATCGGGCATTATTCCGCCGCCGCCATAAACTGTCCGGCCGCTTTTGGTCTCATATTTCAGCGAATCGGCAAAATGAATACTGTCGGCTACCAATTGTTCACTGTTATGAAAACGCTCGTAAATTTTATTATAATATTCTTCGTTGCCTTCATCGTACGGGCTTTGAATGCAACGTCCGCTTGGCGTATAGAACCTTGCAACTGTTAAACGAAATGCAGAGCCATCATTTAGCGGAATTTGCTCCTGTACCAAACCTTTTCCAAATGAACGCCGGCCAATAATAATTCCACGGTCGTTATCCTGAATAGCGCCTGCAAAAATTTCGCTTGCCGATGCTGAAAATTCATCAATCATGACATAAATCTGTTTTTCTTTCCATCGGTCGTGGCCGGAAGCGGTATACGTTTTCCGTGGCTGATTTACACCTTCGGTATATAATATCGGTTCGTTCTTATCCAGAAATTCATCCAGCATTTGCAAAACTGCAACCAATGAGCCGCCGGGATTTTGACGTAAATCGATGATAACTTTTTGTGCGCCTTCCTTATCCAGCTTTTGCATGCCTTGCATAAATTCCTGGTAGGTTTTGTTGGAAAAACGACTTACTTTAATAAATCCGGTTTCATTATCAATCATGTAGGAAACATCGACACTGAATATGGGTATTTCGCCACGGGTAATTTGAAATTCGAGTTCGCCTTCGAAACCTTTTCGATAAATTCCTACATCCACTTTTGAGTTCCTTTCGCCACGTAATAAATCCATTACAGTTTTATTTGTGACATCAATTCCGGCAATAATCGAATCATTAACACGCACAATTTTGTCGCCCGCCATAATTCCAACTTTGCTCGATGGGCCGCCTGAAATAACATCAATTACCCTTACCGTATCTTCCATAATGGAAAACTGTACACCAATTCCTGAAAATTTCCCTGACATCTCCTCTTCCACTTCCTTCATCTCCTTCACAGGGATATATACGGTATGCGGATCCAGATTATTCAGAATTTCAGGAATGGTTTTTTCCACAATATCATCGGTATTAACACTATCGACATAGCCGTGCTGAATCAAATCCAGAACAGTTGCTAATTTATTATTTGATTTTGCTACTGTAAAACCGGTATATCCGGGTTGAGTGTTTTGCTTTAACAGATTCCCGATGACTATCCCCGCAGCTATCGAAACCGCAATCAAAACTGGAAGTATTATAATTGTCTTTTTATTCATCATTCTTAATCTAAATCCACCTGCACTACTTCTATTTTTGCTCTTCTTAAAAGATTAATTCCATCTTCCAGCCGGTAATTTTCGGTAAAAACAACTCTTTTAATACCAGCCTGAATTATTAGTTTGGAACATTCCATACAAGGCGACGAAGTAACATATAACGTTGCGTCCAAACTATTGTTGCCCGATTTTGCAACCTTGGTTATGGCATTTGCCTCGGCATGTAAAACGTATGATTTGGTAATATTGTTTTCATCTTCACAAATATTCTCAAAGCCGGAGGGCGTTCCATTATAACCATCCGAAATAATCATTTGGTCTTTTACAAGTAAGGCTCCCACTTTTCGGCGCTTGCAATATGAATTCTGCGCCCATATATCCGCCATTTTTAAATACCGCTGATCGAGTAGTTTTTGTTTTTTTTCGTCTGCCATTTCCAAAGTGTATTTCTTATTGGTGCAACTGTATTTTAAAAGATTACAAATGTAATACTGAAATATTATAAATTGCTCAAAATTACGGGCAGAACGGATTTAATAGGATTTTTTAACAAACTCGTGGAAACAAAAAACGCCGCATAAAATGCAGCGTATGTTGGATTCAAATCAAATCTATTGTTTTATTAGCAGCCAGGCATCGGAATATTTTGGGAATGCCTGTCGTAAATCTCTAACGCGGCCACGGGCTTCCATTTCATTTTTGAATGAATTGACACAAACCCGGTAATAGCCTGTTTCGCTGTGAAGAATGATCGGAGTAAAGCCTTCATTCAGCAAAGTTTCACGAAGATTTTTTGCATTATCCAACTGATTGAATGAGCCTAAAATTACAAAAAAGGAATTGGTTTCGTTATCCGTGCGGTCTTCCGGTTGAGTAAATGTAACCTGTTCCTTTTTCATCGAAATCGGTTTTTCATTTGTCGCAGCTTTTGGTTGTTCCACATCTTTCATTGCCGAATCAGGAACTTTAAAAACCTTCGGTTGTGCAGTAGTATCGCTGGTGTATTGCGACTGTGGTTGTTGTTTTGTGGTTTTACATGATGCAAACGCAAAAACAATCAGAATGAAAAATAACAATATTCGGTTCATAGTACTTTTTTTACAATATTTATGGGCTAAAATTAATCAAATCCTAATTCGCGTCTTCAGGAAAGGAACGCAAGTTTTGCACAGCTTATTGTTTGCAACTATAGTTAAATATCAAATTAAAATGCACTCAAAATACATTTGCTATGCTGTACCACAATATTTTAAATTAAAATGATTTCTGCAAGATTCTCCTTAACTTTGAATGACAGAAACAATTGATGAGAAACCAGTCTTATAAAAATACGGTTCGTAAACCTCAATTTGCGGGACAGTTTTATGCTGAGAAACGGGTTGTGCTAGAAAATCAGCTCGACGATTTTTTCTCAGAAACTTCTGCTGAAAACAAAACGGACAAAAACGAGTATAACTGAAAATGACGCATTAAGAGCCATAATAACTCCACATGCCGGTTATATGTTTAGTGGTAAAGTTGCCGCAGCAGCGTATCAGCAAATTCCTGCGAACGCTGAATTCGAACGTATTTTTATTATTGCATCGAGCCACAGATATTCATTCGATGGTGCTGCAGTATATTACAACGGAAATTACACTACACCGCTTGGCGAAATTAATGTGGATATTCAATTTTGTAAACAGCTTGCAAATCAATCCACGCTTTTTGAAAACAGAACTGAAGCTCATATTTATGAACACAGCATCGAAGTTCAACTCCCTTTTTTGCAGCACAGGCTGAATAATCAAATTAATCTGGTTCCGATAATTCTTGGAACAAACGACCCAAACACATGTAAGAAAATTGCCAGTGAATTACAACAATGGTTTACTCCTGAAAATCTGTTTGTTATAAGCACCGATTTTTCGCATTACCCTAATTTTGATGATGCATATAAAATTGACGCAAAAACTGCCAATGCCATTTGCACGAACAACCCGGAACAACTTTTATCTGTTCTGGAAAGAAATAAACTTTTAAAAATCAATAATCTCGCTACATCGCTATGTGGCTGGACTTCGGTACTTACCTTGCTTCATTTGAGTCAAAGTGCAAATCTTCAGTTTAAAAAACTGAAATACATGAATTCGGGCGATTCAAAACTATATCACGACCGAAAACGGGTTGTAGGTTACTGGGCAATTTCTGTCGCCGAAAAAAACGATACATTCTTTTTAATCTCGGAAGATGAAAAAACAGAGTTGCTGGCCACAGCTTTTAACTCGGTGGAAACATATTTGAAAACTGGTAAAAGAGGCAATATCAAAAATTCGTCGTCGAAAGGTATTTTAAACGAAAAAACCGGAGTTTTTGTGAGCGTTTACGTAAAAGAAAAATTGCAGGGTTGTGTGGGTAGTTTTGCATCGGAAAAAACATTAAATCAACTCATTCAGAAAATTGCTGTATCGGCTTTAAAAGATAAAAGATTCGACGAAATCCGATTGAAAGATTTGGAAAATATGGAACTTGAAATATCGGTACTTTCATCTTTAAAGAAAATTAATTCAGTAAATGAAATTGTATTGGGAAAACATGGAATTTACATTCAGGAAAATTTTCGCACCGGGACTTTATTACCACAGGTAGCTACAAAATACGACTGGAACCTGGAACAGTTTCTGGGTTATTGTTCACGCGATAAAGCCGGAATTGGCTGGAATGGCTGGAAAACAGCCGATATTTTCACTTTCGAAACAGTTATTTTCAGAGGAACAAAATCCGCTATTTAAAAACTTCTCTTAACACATTCAACGATTTTATTTCTCCCAAATTTTCGAAATGAAGATGATAATAGTCAACTACATTGCTAATTAATGAATCGCGCATTTTCCTTGGAATTTTATATGCAGCTAATTCGTGTATTTTAAGAACGGCCAAATCGACTAAAAATTCAGTGTTATCTTTGTTGGCATAAAATGGATGCGAAGGCTGAAATGAAACTATTTCACCTTTTTTCATGTCGAACCAGTTTTGAAATCCGACCCTTTTCATATCGGGCAGAAATCCGAGGTATTCGGTTAGCCGAAGCAAAAACCAAATGTGAAAATTGGAAAAACCCACTTCCATTAAATCGAAATAAAGTAGCGAGTTTTTAATGAAATCAAACATCTCGGGATAGCTTTCCTCTTCGCTTATCGATTTATACAAAATCTCGGCAAGAAATATTGTCATCGTTGATTTAACAATGTCCAGAGATAATTCCTGATAAATCTGCGAGCTCTTTATTTCTTTAACACGATGTAAATTGCTTGATTGTTTATGATAAGCCACCAAATCGACAAGAAAAAGTGGTTGCAATAAACTGGCTTTGTTTTTCGAATTTTTACTGCGCGCAGCATTGATGAGATAACTTTGTCTTCCAAAATCGTTGGTAAAAATTGTGGCTATTACGCTGCTTTCGCCGTATTTTACGGAATGTAAAACGATTCCTTCGGTAGTTACCAGCATTTGATGGAATTATTCAAATTTTTCAGTTTATAAATAGCAATTTGGCAATGGTGGTCTCTTCACCCAAATCATCGTTACAAAAAACAAGGTAAACTCCCGTACGAACGCGGTTTCCGTTTAAATTTTTTCCATTCCAGACAGCCTGGCCTCCAAGCGAAGTACCTTTATAAACAAGGTTTCCGGCTATATCCGTAATTTTCACGTCTGTATTTTCCTTTAATCCGGTTACCGTTACAGGCCCGTCGTAGGTTTCGCGAACCGGATTTGGATACACATACACATTCTCGTAAGAATCTTTTCCGCCGGTTGCTTCACCCATATATGAAATCAAACCTTCGTCGGTTCCAATAAATACCTCGCCACTGTTCTGATTAATGGCAATTGAAGTAATATTATTGGAGAATATAGGGCTGTTGGCAGTTGTGAAATGAAGAACTTCCTTGTCTCCATTCTCCGAAACAAGATAAATTCCTGAGTTTTGTGTGCCAAGCCATTTACGGTTTGCACCGTCAACAGCAATAGCAGTTACTGCTTCAGTTTCCAACAGCGGATGGTACAATCCATCGTTTAAATCGAGACTGGGCTGAATGGCATAAAAATTATCGGAATCCCAAATCCGGTAAGGGTTGCTGTAAACTGCAACTCCTTTTGAAGTTCCAATCCAAATCGCTCCGTCGTTATCTTCGGCGATGGAATAAATATCATTCATGCGGTTAAAAATCTCGTTTTCGCCATTGTTGAAATAAGATGTTATCTGCAATCTTTTTTTACGCTCACCTGTTTTATCGACAACATAGGCATCATATCCCCGGGGTAAAACAATCCATTTATCGTCGTTTTGTACTACAATTATCTGTCCGACATTTAATGAATTAGCGGCTTCAGGCAATGAAAATTCTTCCCAACTTCCGTCGGGAGACAACTTTAAAAGGTTACGTGCCACTGTGGAATTGGTAATCCATAAATTTCCATCTGAATCAAAGTCCATTCCTCCTATTCGTACATACGGCTCTTCCGGGCTTTTCGGAATCGAAGTCTGTAATGGACTATTCAAATTCGTATAGCGATTCAGAAATTCATCGTTCCGGTATTCCAATACGCCACCGCCCCAACTTCCGACAAAAAGATGAGATGCATTGGTTGGATCGACTGCAAAACAAACTATATCTGTAAAACCATCGAGCTCCGGATGATTTTCTTTGTTGAAATACTTCCATTGTTCTCCACTGTAAAATTGAAAATGTGGCAACTCAAAAGTGTTATTCCATGAGTCGCTTCTTCCGCCCGGAGCAATCCATAAATCTTTTCCATTCGCAAGAAGACTAAAAATATTGTTATCCAATGGTCCTCCCGGGTAAACCGATTCATAATTTTCGCCCGTTATTTTTATCATTGAATTTTTGGAATCCGCAATAAAAATAGTTCCGTTTGCCGAAATTCCAGCACTTTTTGGACTAATGGGTTTTATGGTTTCATTGCCAATTACATATTGATTGATTAACCCAATAACCGAATTGTTGTTGTCGATAATATATACATTTTCCCTACTGGAAATAACAAGATAATTTTCGAACACCTGCATGTCGCCAGTGTATCTTATTTGCGGAAAATAACTAACCCATTCATCTCCGTTTAACCGGTATAAATAATCGCCGGCGTATTCATCGGGCGTGTAATTGGCAATAATGCTTCCGTTGAAGTTTTCAAGAAAATTGAACTTTTCGGTAGCATTTGGAATATTTTCAACTCTTTCCCAGTTTTGATAATCAGGCAGATTGGTTCCGTCGAAAACCGCTCGCAATATTCCTTCGTCGGTAGCAGCATAAATGTAATAACCGTCACTTTCCACATCGTTCACTGTCAACGACGAAGCTCCTTCGCCAAGATAATACGTATCTTTTATTTCCTGTTTTCCAAGATTTATAACAAGGACACCAAAGCCACACGACAAATATGCATCGCTTCCAATAAAAGAGATATTGTTAATGCTTTTATCTCCGGTTATTTGTTTCCGCTTAATGTCGGAAATGTTTACCACTTTGTTATCGTAAACCAAATCGATGTTGCTGTTTTTGTAAGCAACTACCAGCACATTATTCTGAGCGCTGTATGCAATTGTATTTATTCCAAAGTCGGATAAATCGTTGAAACCCGAGAATTTTGCGACGCTGTTATCCTGAAGATCATAGTAAAATAAACCGCCTTCGGTGGCGCAATAAATACGGTCTTCCGAAACTGCGATTTTTGTTGCTAAACCGTAGGAAAGATAATCCTGCCATGTTCCCTGTTTCCGTTGTGCATCAGCGAAAAAGACGGTTAGTAAGGCACAAAAAACAATGAAATACTTTTGCATAAATTGGTTTGTTACATTTTCATTTCTTTTAAAAAAATTACCAGTTTTTCGACTGCCCTGCCCCGGTGGCTGATTTTGTTCTTTTCGGTTAAGTCCATTTCAGCAAATGTTTTATCAAATCCCGAAGGTAGAAATATTGGATCGTAGCCAAATCCTTCATTCCCGCTTTTTTCCCTTTGAATTTCACCATCGACAATGCCTTCAAACTGGTTTTCCACCCCGTTTATAACCAACGAGATTACTGTTCTAAAACGTGCCTTGCGGTTATTTATTTTAACCATTTTCCCGAGAACTTTTTCCATATTGGCATTTGCGTCTTTCTCCTCACCTGCATACCGCGCAGAATATACTCCGGGTTCGCCATTCAATGCTTCAATTTCGAGGCCTGTATCGTCGGCAAAACAGTTGAAACCAAATTTATTATACACGTAAAATGACTTCTGATTTGCGTTTCCCTCGAGTGTTGGTTGTTCTTCGGGAATTTCTTCGCTACAGCCAATATTGTTTAAACTGAGCAATTTTATTTTATCTCCCAGAATTGCCTGAAGTTCTTTCAATTTATGCTGATTGTTTGTTGCAAAAACAAGTTCCATAATCTTCTATTTTGGGTAAAAATAACGAAAAACCGATTGAAGCAAATTTCAGTATTATGCTACAACATCATCAATACCTTCCAGATTATCATCGTAATAAATATCGCTGATTACAAATTCTGTTTTGGCATGCGCATATTCCTGTATTCTCTCCACAGAATCCCACCAACCCCAAAATGTAAACCTAAATTTTCCGGTTATCGGTAATTCCCGATTTAATAAACCGGTCTTCCTTGCCGAGTATTTTTTTTAACTGGTATTCCAATTGATAGAACATGGCGGTTGCCACTTTTTTAACTGGTTTGAAGATTAAAAGGTAGTATTCAGGTGAAGCTTCTTCATCAATTACTTCAACTTCCCTGTCTTCCTTATCGGAATCCTCTATCATATCGCGTGGTAAAATCAGGCCATCTTTTGTTGTAACCAGCGAATCCAAAAAATTTCCGAATTCGGAATTGGGTAAGCGGTATTTCGGATTCCCGATACTGATATCGAGCATATCTTTTATTTTCCTGCTTTTCTGTCCGACTGTGGATGAATTTACACTAAAAAAATCACAAACATCCGATAGCATTGCATATGGCTGAAATGATTTATCGCTCAGAAAATTTTCGCTGCCAACTGCCCAGACAATCGATGCCGCCCAGATTTCAGGCTTGCCTCTTTCAAAAACAGATTTATCTTTTTTCAGAATATCAAGTATCACCTTCGTGCAAATTTTCAGATAATCATTGTCAAGATTTTTATTGCAATAATTAGTGACCAATTGATTGATTACTTCATTGCTTTGTTCCATAATTCATGGCGTTATATTTTATGGTATTGAAAGATTAATAGTTTTATTAAAATGAAATTTTTTAATCATGAAACACATTTTTAACTGTACTTTCACATTTTAGTCAGCGCCATTAAAACTCAGGCAGAAGACATTCAGTAAACACAAAAGTATGAAAACTGAACTTATAATCCGACAGCTAAAATCTTTTGCAGATCCTTTACGAAAAAGTGGTTTTCGAATAGCGATGATATGATTGTGAAAGCGCTTTCGTGGGCTCTGCGTGAATTATAGAAAAGTGGCAAACCTGCCGTGGAAAAATTTATGGAGAAATATGATTCAATACTAGCAGGCCGCGTAAAAAGAGAGGTTTATACCAAACTCAAAACAGGAAGAAAAACGACTGATACAAATTTTAAACCTGAAAACAGGGACTGCAAACTGAGACTGGAAATTGAGACTGCCAACTGCCTACGGAGGCTTTTTAGTCACAGGTGCATGCATGCAAACAATCCATAATCTGACCAATCATATCATATTTCATATAATAAAAGGTATTCTTTCCTTCGCGGCGTGAGCATAAAACACCTTTATCTTTTAAAATACCCAAATGATGCGATGTAGTTGATTGTTCAATTCCCAACAACTCGTGTATTTCGGTAACTGTCAATTTTTTGCCACCCTCAAGGTAATTTAGAATAGCAATCCGCATTGGGTGTGCCATTGCTTTTAACATGCTTGCTGCCATTTCGAGGCGTTCTGCATCTAACTCCCTGATTTTTAACATAATTACTTATTTTTACAAATGCAAATATATAAATATTTAATATTAATGGTATTCTGCGCTGTTAATTTGAATTGATTTTGAATAATGTTTGATTAAGCTCTAAAATTCGGGCTTCAATTTTGTTATTTTTAGTTAAAAGCTTGCTTTTTTAGCTGAAATTATTCTATGTTCGCTCGAAAATAAAAATAGAGGTTTTTTGCCAATGTCAACGATTAGTACAATTAAAGCTCCCATTGAACAGGAACTCAAAGATTTTGAGCCTTATTTCAGCCAATCGTTGAAAAGTGATATTCCTCTACTTTCAAACATTCTGAATTTTTTATACCGCTCCAAAGGGAAACAGCTTCGTCCGATGTTTGTTTTTCTTTCAGCAAAATTGCATGGCGAAACCAATGAATTCTCACAATTGGCAGCCTGTTCGGTAGAATTGTTACATACGGCAACATTGGTTCACGACGATGTAGTTGATGAATCGTACGAACGTCGCGGAACTTTTTCAGTAAAAGCGCTTTGGAAAAATAAACTGGCTGTTTTGGTCGGCGACTTTATTCTTGCAAAAGGCCTTCAACTTCAGCTTGAAAATAAAAAGTACAATTTTCTTCATTTGATTTCACGCGCAGTGCAGGATATGGCCGAAGGTGAAATTCTGCAGATTAAGAAAAGCCGCAGACTCGATATAAATGACGAAACCTATTTCGAAATTATACGAAAAAAAACAGCTTCGTTGATTGCAACAAGTATGGCTATTGGCACAGCTTCGGTTACCGACGACGAGGAAATTGTGGAAAAAATGTATCGCATAGGCCAGGATGTTGGAATTGCTTTTCAGATTAAAGACGATATTTTCGACTACCAGGCAAAAGGAATTCTCGGAAAACCAACCGGAAACGACATTAAAGAGAAGAAAATAACCTTACCATTATTGTATGTACTGAATAATTCCGACACATCCGAACGAAAACGCATTCTCAGTTTGATTAAGCGCAAAAATAAAAATTCGGCTGTAGTTGGAGAACTCATTCATCTGGTCACTCAAAAAGGTGGTTTAGTTTATGCTGAACAAAAAATGAACGAATTTAAAGAAAAGGCAATCACTGGTTTAAAAGAATTCAACGATTCTGAAGCACGCTCGTCACTCATCGAATTAATGGAATATATTACCACACGTAAAAAATAAGGTCCGGAAATTCAATTTAAATTCAGCAACTTAAATCTTAGTCAATCATTACTTTTACAACCAGCTTTTTAACCATAGTTGTGTCACCTGCCGAAATCGAAGGCCGATGAGCGTCGTCGGGAAAGAAAATGAAAAAATTTCCAGGAGTTGCTGTTGAATAGTCGCCGCTATCGGATTGATAAAATGCGATATCTTTTTCTTCGTTGTACGGTTCCACAACTTTTACATTATCCAAAGAAGTGTGACCTATAATTTCCTTACCCTGAATTACATACTGAATGTCGATATATTTTTTGTGCGATTCAAAACGTGTGTCAGCTTTTTCTTTTCCTTTGTATTCTGAAACAGCCACATACAGGTGTTTTCCTTCCAGCTCCTGAGTTCCAACCGGCAGATTTTTCAGGTCGGCTGTTTTCAAAAACTGAAACGCCTGATCCCAGTGTTGCGGATTTTTATGATAATAAATGGCCAGATTCCGTTTATTTATCGAAGGATCGGGAGAAACATCCCAACCATTTAGCCATTCCTTTTGATTAAACCAGGAATTTACTTCTTCATCGCTCCACTTTTCGGGATTCGATTTATTGTTCGAACAAGCTGTTGTCATTAGAATTATCATCATCAGGAATAAAAGTTTTAAGTTCATGGTATACAATTTAGATTCGTTTCGCTAAAATACACAAATATCATTGTAGTTTTTTGTTGTTTTTGTGTCTTTCTTTATCGCGGCTGGTTTTCTTTTCCATGTTTTTTATAAAAGCGTCGTTTAAATCGACACCGGTTTGATTAGCCAGACAAATTAAAACCCACAACACATCGGCCATTTCATCGCCCAGGTTATATTCTTTGTCCGATTTTTTAAAGGATTGATCGCCGTATTTCCTTGCTACTATTCGCGCCATTTCCCCTACTTCTTCCGTTAAAATAGCCATGTTTGTTAATTCACTGAAATAGCGTACTCCAATGGTCTTAATCCATTCATCAACCATTTTTTGAGCTTCGGTAATAGAAATTTCCTGTTTACTCATTGGTTACAAATTGATAAAAGTTTTCCGAATTTATTATTTGCGAATTTTTTACAGAATATGAATCGAGAAACGTTTTTGAAAATTTTGCTTTGTTCTTTGGATTCCATTTAAATTCAAATGCGCATAAAGCTCCATCTGATTCTTCGATATAATCAATTTCCTGTTTTTGATGCGTCCTCCAAAAATATGAATTCACCCTTTTCAATGCATAGTGATTTGCTTTCATCCGCTCCGAAATTAAGAAATTCTCCCAAAGTGCTCCTTTGTCCGGCCGTAAATCAAATGGCCTGAAATCGTTAATTAAGGTATTTCTAACGCCAGTGTCATAAAAATATATTTTAATTTTCGAAGACAACTCATTGCGTAAATTTCTGCTAAAAGACGGTAGACGAAAAATTACAAAAGCCTTTTCCAATAAATCGATATAATGAATAATTGTTTTTCTGTCGATTTGTAACAGATTCGATAGCTCATTATAAGAAACTTCACTACCTACCTGAAAAGCAAGTGCTTGCAATAGTTTTTGTACGAATTCAGGTTTTCGAATCTGTTGAAATGCGATGATGTCTTTGTAAAGATAACTATCAGTAAGATTATATAATATTTCTTTTTCTGAACCCAGGTTATTAAGAACATCGGGATACATGCCAAACAAAATTCTTTGATTTAATTGTGAAAACGCTTCAATATAATTATTCTCATTTACCAATTCAGCCCACGAAATTGGGAAAAGCCTGTACTCAAATTTTCTTCCTGTAAGCGGTTCGTTTAAGTTATTCGACAATTCAAACGCGGAAGAACCTGTTACAATTAATTGAACTTCGGGAATTTCGTCGACAATTATTTTCAGGGTAATTCCTATATTAGGAACGCGTTGCGCTTCGTCGATAAAAACAAGTTTTGATTTCCCCAAAAGTTGTCTCAATCCATTTAAAGTTACATTTTGAAGTTGCTGTTGAACCACTGGCAAATCGGCATTAAGGAAAAAAGTTTCGTGCGAACTAATTTTCAGAATTTTTCGGATTAATGTTGTTTTGCCGGTTTGTCTCGCACCCAAAATAAGTATAGCTTTTCCTTTTCCGATTTTATTGAGAACAATGTCTTCAAGCTTCCTTTTAATCATAAAAACATAAAAATTGGGATTTTGATCCCAAATTTATATAAAAAAATAGGATTATGATCCCAATATTTCATATAAAATTGGGATTAAAGAACATTTAAGCTTAAAAATCCTTTTGTTTTGAATCGATGATAATTGTTACCGGGCCGTCATTTATCAACTCCACATCCATCATTGCACCAAAAATACCGGTTACAACTTTTTTACCCAGAATTTCTTCGGTTTTCTGAATAAACTTTTTATACATTGGAATGGCAAATTCAGGTTTTGAAGCACGAATATACGACGGGCGGTTTCCTTTTTTTGTATTTGCATGCAACGTAAACTGGCTAACGATAATCACCTCGCCACCAATATCCTGAACAGATAGATTCATTATTCCGCTTTCGTCGTTAAATATGCGCAAATTCAACATCTTTTTTACCAGCCAATCGATATCTTCTTCAGTATCGGCATTTTCAATTCCAAGCAAAACCAATAATCCTTTTCCGATAGAAGAAATTAGCTGTTCTTCAACAGTGACCGATGCTTTGGAGACTTTTTGAATTACAATTCTCATCACAAAATTATTTCTGTTACGAATATATAAAAACATTTCTCAACCTTTCCAAAACAATTTTGTTTAATGCATTTAATACTTTAGTTGAACAAGATGATTCGATGTTGTAAATTTATTGTCATTTGTGTTACTGCTTTATTGTTGTTTTCAATCTCAACAAAAGCACAAAACATATCGCTAAAAGGCCGGGTTGTCGATGCGATAAATAATGAACCGTTGCCATTTGTTACTATTCTGGTTTCAGGTACAAATTCAGGTACTATAACCGATGAGAACGGTAACTTTCAGTTTATTGGGATAAAACCCGGATTTATTCGAATTGAAGCTTCATTTGTTGGTTATAAGAAAGCAATTTCTTCTGAAATTGAGATTAGCGCTGCCAATACAAGTTTTATTGAAATTCAGCTTGAAAAGCAAAAAGAGCAGATTGAAGAAGTTACTGTAAAAGCATCGCCGTTTCGAAAAACAGAGGAAAGCCCGGTTTCGCTAAGAACCATCGGAATTGGCGAAATCGAAAAAAGTCCTGGTGCCAATCGTGATATTTCAAAAGTTATTCAGTCTTTTCCGGGAGTTCAGTCCACTCCTGCCTACAGAAATGATGTTATCATTCGCGGCGGCGGGCCATCGGAAACCCGGTTTTACCTCGATGGCGTGGAGGTACCTTTTATCAATCATTTTGCCACCCAGGGCGCTTCCGGCGGGCCGGTTGGCGTTTTAAATGCTGATTTTATTCGCGAAGTAAATTTCTATTCAGGTGCATTTCCTGCCAACCGTGGAAACGCGCTAAGCGGTATACTCGAATTTAACCAGGTGGATGGAAACAGCGATAAACTTAAATTCCAGGGTACTTTGGGAGCTTCGGAAGTGGCAGCAACTCTGGATGGTCCTTTAGGCGAAAAAACGACTTATGTATTTTCAGCGCGCCGTTCCTATTTGCAGTTTCTGTTTAGCGCTCTCGGATTGCCGTTTTTACCCACGTTTACCGACACACAATTTAAAATTAAAACACGTTTCGATAAAAAGAATGAACTCACACTGATTGGGTTGGGCGCATACGATGTTTCAAAACTTAATCTCGACATCGAAAATCCGGATGAACAACAACGATATATTCTGAGCCAGCTTCCTGAAAATAACCAGTGGAATTACACGGTTGGCGCGGTATACAAACACTTTGCCGAAAACAGCTATTATACTTTTGTTGCCAGTCGAAGCCATCTGAATAACGGAGCTACCAAATACCTTGAAAATAATGATAGCTCGGAAGCCAATAAAATTCTTGATTATTTATCGCAGGAAATTGAAAACAAGTTTCGTTTTGAAAACACCACGCGTATGGAGGATTTCAAAATCAATTATGGCGCTAATTTCGATGTGGTAACTTACACCAATGATACCAAAACACGGCGATTTTACAACGACCAGGTTTTCAACATAAATTATTCCACCGATATTAATTTGTTGAAGTGGGGCCTTTTTGGACAAGTTAGTAAAACCATCTTTAATGAAAGGCTCGCTCTATCGTTGGGTTTACGCGCCGATGCCAATAACTATTCTCAAAGTATGAACAATCTGCTCAAACAGCTATCGCCACGGTTTTCGGCATCGTACAGTTTAACACCAGAATGGAGTTTGAATTTCAACACGGGACGTTATTTCCAGCTACCTACCTACACTTCACTTGGTTTTAAAGAGAACAATGTGCTTGTCAATAAAGAAAACAACCTGAAATACATTTCGGTAAATCATTTTATTGCCGGACTGGAATTTCGTCCAAAGTCAACGGTTCAGTTTACTCTCGAAGGATTTTGGAAAGGATACAATCATTATCCGTATTCGGTAAAAGACAGCATTAGCCTTGCCAATAAAGGGGCCGATTTTGGCGTAGTTGGCGACGAAGAGGTAATTTCAATTTCTGACGGCCGAGCTTACGGAGCGGAATTTCAGGCCAGGATAAATTCAACGAAAGGATTTAATTTAAATCTGTCGTACACGCTTGTAAGAAGTGAATTTGGCGACGGTTCGGGTGTGTACATTCCTTCCAGTTGGGATTCGAAACACTTACTCACACTTACAACCACCAAAGATTTGAAAAAGGGTTGGCGTGTAGGTGGCCGCTGGCGTTTTGTTGGTGGCTTGCCATACACTCCATGGGAACTGGAGAAAAGTGCGCTCGTAGATGCCTGGGATTTAACCGGTGGCCCGTATTTGGATTATTCAAAATTAAATTCGCTTCGATACAAACCGTTTCATCAGTTGGATATACGAGTTGACAAATCATTTTATCTGAACAGGATTACGATGAAGTTTTACATCGATATCCAAAATCTTTACAATTTCCAGGCTGAACAGCAGGATATCGTAGTTCGGGCAGAAGATGAAAACGGAAATTTTCAAACTACGGACAACGGAACGAAATATGTTTTGGAAACCGTAAAAAACACCACCGGAACAGTTCTTCCGACCATTGGGATTATTATTGAGTTTTAATTTCTAAAATAAAGCTTTTTATTAAAATAGCTTGAATTCCTACGATCGACCATAGGAATTTGCGCGAATACTTACGGTATATCGAAGGATTTTATGCTGATATTCTCTATTGCCTTCTTATTTCAGTTCTGTTTTCAGAATGTGGATCCTGTTACGGTTTCTCCACTGTTGAGAATCCCGTTTATTGCATTTTCCCGATATGGTTTGCTTGCATCGTAATAGTTTCGTGAGATATCAACAGTTGAAATTAAAATGCCCGGAACATTCGTTTCAAGTTTATTTTGAATGAGCCCATCAGGAGTAATAAAATGACATGGCCAGCTTTCTGCTGCAGAGGAATTGGTTAGTGAAATATAAAAATAATTGGTTGCCGCCCTCGCTTGCGAAGTAATCGGCATAATTACCGGGTGAATACTACCGTTTTTCTGCCGGGCATTGTAAAAGGAATGAAAAATCAAATCGGTATTTCGCTTCCGGTATTCGCGGTAAATTCCGGAAAACGAACATCATAGCAAATTAACAATCCGCAATTCACTCCATTCAGTTCGAAATTCACAAAATGGTCGCCGGGAGAAAAATGTTTCAGGTCTCCGCCGGTACAAAATCTTTTGTCATATCGATCCACAATTTTGCCTTCATCGTTAATAACATACAAACTGTTATGTGGTTTCACACCGTCACTTAAGCCGATGAATAGAACCCAGCAACACCCAAATTTTCAGTTGTTTGGCCAGGCTTAAAATGGAATCGGTTTTTTCAATCAACAAATCCCAGTCAAATCCTTCCAGTGTTTTTAAATCGACTTCCGGGTAGCCCGACAGGGCACATTCCGGAAATTGCACAATGTCTGCCTTTTTTAGTTTGGCTTCAATAATCTGGTTTTTTATCCAGTTATAATTTTCAGAAATATCAGCAGAAACAGGAAACTGACAGGCTGCTACTATTAGTTTGCCTGATTCGACGTTTGCATTACTTTGTGCTACAGAATGAATATCTAATAAGGTTAATACAATCACCAAAACAAATATTGATTCTCTCATTTTATGAATTATTTATTCTTTCCATTATTCAGCTTCTGTTTGTACAGCGCGCGCTTGGGCTCCATTTTCAAAAATTGCAAACTGACGCGCTTCAAATATTAGAATTCTCAACACTCTTTTAGCCTCACCCTCAGGCAACGCTTTATACACAAATATGAATTTGATAAATGCAAGAAAATAAGAAATAAATAATAAGCCCGCCTGATACGGAACGGGCAGGGAATAACGAATAAAAAAGTGTTCAAAAATCGAAAGAATATTTCCTGATTTCTTATTTGTTATTCGATATTTCTTATTTAAACCGTTCATAATTTTTTATAATTCATATTCCCAAAGAGATGTGTATATAGTAGCCCCGGGGGAGGTTGGAGGGGGCTTTTTTATCTAAAATCAAACCACAATTTTATCGGGTAATTTTCATCTCCGCGATGGCCTCCATATTCCCCTTTTTGACCATTTGGTCCCATAACCTCAGCCTGTTGAAATTTGGTTCCGATTCCCGGAATTTCATACAAAAATGAAATATCAGCATCCGGAAAAGGAGGATAAGTTCCGCCAGCAACCTGTTGCGGTTTAGCTGGTGTAAACAATTGCATAAAAAGGTTGGGCGTTTCGGAAATAATTGTAACCGGCGATTCGGTGGTTTCCAGTGTTGCCCAGTATAAATTTCCGTGATATCCTTTAAATTCAGGATAAATCAAGGTTGTTGAAACTTTCTCCGGTAATGGTGTTATTGTAATGCTTTTTCCCAAACTCCGATGTTGGCGCCTTTCAAGCGGTTCTTCCAAACGCGGTAAGGCCCACGGCCCATCCATTTTATGCCGGTGCATTTTTCTTCCGGATAATTGAATCCAATTCCAACGTAGTCAATGTCTTTTAATCTTCCTTCCAGCGGACTGGCTTCCAATTTCAGCAAACCGCTTTTCTCCAATGTCCAGGTTATTTCCTGTGGATAATTTTGGGTTGAAATAGTTAAAGCGAAATTACCCTTGTCATCTTTTCCCCATTTGGTTCCTGTAACTTTTGATTTCAACTCCGACCGGCATCGGACCACCTGTGAAGGATACATTTCCATTGCTGTTTTTTACCGAAAGCAAAGTACCGTCCTTTTTACTAAAAGAAATTTCCAAACCTGAAACTGAAGCAATTACAGCATCACCGGTTTCATTTAACAGAAATTTCAGAATTTTCTGACTCGAGTTTTTGTACCAATTCAGCAGCTTTTTCTTCCGGCTGAATTACCGGCCAGCTCCAGGTGTATAGTTCTTTTCCATTATAATCGGTAGCGGTAAATTCAAACAAATCGGCATCCTGAAGTGCATTGCCACAATCGATTTTTACTCCCACAGTTTCACCCGGTTCTGCATCCGGACTATTCACTTTTCCCTGACCTAATACTTTATTTGCCGTATTGCCAAAACCGGTTTTAATGAGCTTTCCAGCTAAACGAACATTTATTCAAGTTTGTGTAAATGTATTTGTTCGAAAGGAAGAGTTTTCCATTCCATTCTTTATTAATCGTAACCGGCGAAATCTGCACCGGCGACCAGATATCTTTAATGGTATAAAAACTGGCTTCTTTTTCGAGGTGTGGGCCTAAAATTCCATCGGGAGCGTGGTTTCCATCGGAATCGTAAACCGTTCCTTCTTTGTCGGTTCGCAACACAGCCTCATCGGCAAATACCCACAAAAATGCTCCTGCCAGTAATGGCGATGTTTCATATTCATTCCAGAAATCGTTCAACCCGGCGCCAAGGCCACCATCATACAAACCGTGCATAAATTCGGTGGGCATAAACGGATCGTTTCCGTAAACATAGCGTTGAATAGCGTATTTAAAATCAGGATAATGATGTGTGTCAACTCCGTTGTGCAGCAGCCACGGATAAATTACCGGCCGTTTCTGAATGTCGAATTCATGATATGCTTTTTCGTTGGCAAAATCCCAGCCGCCTTCATTTCCGTGGTCCCATAGAACCACACTCGCGTGGTTTTCGTCTTTTAAAATTTCTTCCTTAATCAGTTTCGGGCCAATAATGGTATCGTAATTATCCTGCCAGCCCGTAACTTCGTCCAGTACCAACATGCCCAGCGAATCACACAAGTCGAGAAATCGTTTATCCGGGTCATAATGCGAACAACGAACAGCGTTCATATTCATTTCCTTCATTAATACGAATGTCTTCCAGATGATCCCTTTCACTCAATGCCCTGCCTGTTTCAGGCCGGAAAGAATGGCGGCAAACACCTTTGAATATTACTTTTTCTCCGTTTATATAAATTCCGTCATGTTTCCGTAACTCCACGGTTCGGAATCCTATTCGCTCGGTAACCTGATGTAAAACATCGTCTCCTTTTTTCAGCGAAATCTTCATATCGTAAAGGACGGGCCACTCAACATTCCAGGCTTTTACCTGATCAAATTTCCCGGAAATCCATTTTTCAGTTTCACCTTTATTTATTTCAGCCTGAACATTTCCGCCAACTTTATTCCCTTTTAAATCAAATAATTCCACATCAACATTATAATCATCTTTCGATTCATTTAAAGTGATAAAAGCGTTAAACATTCCGTCGCCTTTGGGATCTATGGCTGTGCGGGTCATGTGTGTTTTTGGCAAAACCTCCAGAAATACAGGTCTGAAAATTCCACCAAAAATCCAAAAGTCGGCTTGCCGCTCGGCCTGGTTAACCGATTCGTTGGACGAATGTTTGGCCACATCCACCTCGAGCAGGTTGGTTTTGCCGTATTTCAACAGTTTACTGATATCGTATTTAAACCTGTAAAATGCTCCCTGGTGCATCGGGCCTGTCGATTTGCCGTTAATTTTCACTTTGGTATCGGTCATCGAACCATCAAAAACAATATTTATGGTATTGCCTTTCCAGTCAGACGGTACATTGAATTCGTGTTTATAAAGGCCATGTTCCTGTCCCAGTTTAATATCCTTGTTTCGCCAGTCGTGGCCATAATTGTAGGTTCCGAAACCCTGTAATTCCCAGTTTGATGGCACCGGAATTTTGGTCCACTTTCCGCTGTTCATGCCATCGGTACAGAAAAAATCCCAGTCGACCGTATTAGCCGCATCGGTTCCGGATAGGTAAATGATTTGGGTTTTCTGGGCAAATACGGAAGTTGCAATTATAAAAGTTATTAACGGTAAAATCAGGCTTTTGAATTTCATTTTTGTTGATTTACGATTACTCGGCATAAATTTACAGATAAATTTATTGACATAATATGAAATTTTTTTTAATTCACTTTAGCCGGAGCACCATCAAGTTCAGTTTTTACATTGGCCTTTAAGCCGGAACTCAATTCTTTTACTTTTTCAGGATACATTTCATAAAGGTTTGCATGTTATTCCAGATTATCTTTCAGGTTGAAAGGAATTCCATCTGTTTCGGTATAAAAGGGTTTAATTCGCTTGAACAACGTTTTGGATTAAAGGAGAATCTATGATGGGAAAAATGAGAAAGCAGTGATTTCTTTTTGCTATTTTTACAAAAATGAATGGTTGCTTTTTTATGAATTTCAGTGAATTGACAGAAAAATACCGCGCCCTCCAGGTTGAAAACATACATCTTAAAGAAAGAATACAACAGCTTGAAAATCAAACCGGAAAGGAGTCTGCAACTGAAAATGAAAAAGTTGAACAAATTACAAGGAATCAGCCAAAAACAAATAACCTTGATATTGCCTCGGATGAAATAGTAACCAAAACCATCGACAAATATTCATCTCCGGCTGAAAAAGTAAATCTGTTTATGTCGCTTTTTAAAGGCCGTGAAGATGTGTTTGCAACCCGATGGGAAAACTTAAAAAAAGGAATTTCCGGCTATTCACCCGCATGCGGCAATGAATGGGTTCCGGGAATCTGCCAAAAACCAAAAATTAAATGTTCGGCATGCAAAAACAAAGATTACCTGAAGCTGAACAGTGAGGCTATTGAAGATCATTTGCGGGGAAAAATAGTTGCCGGAATTTATCCGCTGCTTCCTGATGAAACCTGTTGGTTTTTGGCCATTGACTTTGACGGTGAAGAGTGGCAAAAAGATATTACTTCGATTAGAAAAGTATGTGTTAATTTTGAAATACCTGTTGTGGTGGAACGCTCCCGTTCGGGAAATGGCGCTCATGCCTGGTTTTTCTTTGAGCAGCCGGTTCCGGCCTCAACTGCCCGGAAATTTGGAAGCGCTTTACTTACTTATGCCATGAATCAGCGGCATGAAATTGCTTTTAAATCCTACGACCGATTATTTCCCAACCAGGATACCATGCCCAAAGGAGGCTTCGGTAATTTGATTGCGCTGCCACTGCAAAAAGAGGCCCGGGAAAAAGGTAATAGCGTTTTTATCGATGAAAACTTCCGGCCGTTACAGCGATCAATGGGCATTTTTATCTTCAGTAAAACGACTGTCACCTGAACAAATTAGATTCATTTACAGAACAGTTAAGCCAGGGGAATGAACTTGGAATTCTTAAAAAAGATGACGAAGAATCAGAACAATCAAAACCGTGGGAAAAAAACAAGGAAATACTTAGATAAAAAGGATTTTCCCGGAACCATTGAAATTGTAAAAGCCAATATGATTTTCGTCCCCAAAAAAGGGATTTCTGCCAAAGCAATAAACCGGATAAAACGACTGGCTGCCTTTAAAAACCCGGAGTTTTACAAAGCACAGGCCATGCGGCTTTCCACTTTCAATAAACCGCGAATCATTTCATGTGCCGATGAAACCAGCGATTATATTTGTTTGCCGAGAGGATGTGAGCAGGATTTGAAAATTTTACTGGATGAAGTTAAAGTGAAATCAACCTGGATTGACAAAACCAATCAGGGAGAAAAAATTGATGTGACATTTAACGGGGCACTCAGGGAAGAACAACCCTTTGCGGTTGCAAATATGCTGGCCAACAACACTGGAGTTCTTTGTGGCACCACGGCTTTCGGCAAAACCGTTGCAGCCATCAAACTTATTGCCGAACGAAAAGTAAACACGCTCATTTTGGTCAATAAAGTCAGTCTGGTCAATCAGTGGAAAGAAAAGCTCAGTGAATTTCTGACTGTAAATGAACAGATAAAGACTAAAGACAAACGAAGTAAAAAGCCCAGGAATATTATTGGCCAGATTGGCGGAGGAAAACAAACCCGAAATGGAATTATCGACATTGCCATCATGCAATCGTTATCGCGAATGGGCGAAGTAAAGGAATTTGTAAAAGATTACGGGATGGTGATTGTGGATGAATGCCACCACGTTCCGGCATTTAGTTTTGAATCGATTCTTAAAAATGTTTCTGCAAAATATGTTTATGGATTAACCGCCACACCCACGCGAAAAGACGGCCACCACCCCATTATTTTTATGCACTGCGGCCCAATCCGTTACCGCGACGATGCAAAAAAACAGGCAGAAAAAAGACCGTTTGAATCATTATCATTGTTCCCCGGTTTACTTCTTTCAGAATCCACTCATTGGCAGAAAAAGAGGAAAAAGAATGGACCATTCAGGAACTGTATGCTGAAATAGTAAAAAACGAAATCAGAAATCAACTGATTGTGGACGATGTGGTGGAATGCCACCAAAAAAATAAAAATTGTATTGTCCTCACGGAACGGGTGGAGCATGTAAAAATTTTGGCCGAAATGTTACGGGAAAAAATCCCGGATGCCATTTCAGTTACAGGCGGAATGGGAAATAAAGATACACGTGAAACCATGCAGAAAATTGCAGAATGCGCCTGAAAGATAAACCGCTAACCATAATTGCAACAGGCCGGTTTATTGGCGAGGGATTCGACGAACCCCGGCTCGATACGCTGTTTCTCGCGATGCCCATTTCCTGGAAAGGAACGCTTCAGCAATATGCAGGCCGTTTGCACCGGCTATTCGAAGGAAAAAAAGAGGCCCTCATTTTCGATTACATCGACATTCATGTGCGGATGTTTGAACGGATGTACAACCGGCGGCTTTCGGGATACGCATCTATCGGTTATAAAATGAAAGGTGAACTTTTTTCAACAACAGATAGAAAAGAAGAAAACGTGGACATCATTTTTGATAAAAGCAATTTCTATCCGGTTTTCTCAAACGACATAATCCATGCAAAACACGAAATCCTGATTGTAAGTCCGTTTGTTACCAAACGAAGAACACAGCAAATCATGCGAGATTTGGAACCCGCCCTTGCAAAAAAGGTGAAAGTTATTGTGGTAACCCGTCCGGCAGAAGATTTTCAAAACAAAGATTTAACAGCCTGGAACGAAGCAACCAAACAAATGGAAACTCCGGCATCCACCTGGTTTTCAAAACAAACATCCATCAGAAATTTGCCATTATCGACCAAAAAATAGTTTGGTACGGCAGCATCAACCTGCTCAGCTATGGCAGCGCCGAAGAGAGTATGATGCGGATTGAAAGCAATAAAATTGCGTACGAATTGATGGAAAGTATGGCAAAAATATAAAATTGTTTGATTGTAAACTACAATATTGTTTGATAATAATGGACAATATTGTTTGACACGATCAAACAACATAGTATATTTGTACTTAAAAATTCAAAAAGAATGATACCACAATCAATAATTGCATCAGTTATTAATGCCCAGAAAAATGAGATAACAAAAAAACCGGAAGGCTTAATCCGGGAAGTTATGGATCAGGTTCCGGTGGTTGAAAATTTTGCTTCCATCATAACAGGTATCCGAAGATGTGGCAAAAGTACATTGATGCTGCAAACACTAAAGCAAATAAAAGAAAAAGTGTTATTTCTCAATTTTGAGGATATACGACTATCCGGGTTTGAAACATCTGACTTTACCCGTCTGAATACAGAAATTGAAAATCGGGAGGTTAAAATCCTTTTCTTTGATGAAATACAAATTATTGATAAATGGGAAATTTTTATCAATCAAAAATTAAACGAAGGATTTCTGGTGTTTATTACAGGTTCCAATGCATCATTATTAAGCATAGAACTTGGAACGCACCTCACAGGCAGACATTTATCGTTAGAGTTATATCCTTTTTCCTACAATGAATTTCTTGCGTTTAACAAACCTGAAAATAGCGTTAAAAGTTTTGATGATTACCTGCAAACAGGTGGTATGCCTGAATTTGTTAAAAACCGGAGAGCAAATATTCTTACGCAATTGGTCGATGACATTTTATACCGCGACATCGCTGTGAGGCATAACATCCGTAATGTAAACGGATTAAGGGAAATGACCGTTTTTTTAGTGTCAAATATCGGAAAACCGGTTGCGGCACGGAGATTAACCGGGTTATTTGGAATAACTGCTACCAGCACAGTAACTGATTACTTTTCGTATTTAAAAGATTCATACCTGGTCGATTTTGTTTTACAGTTTGATTTCTCTGTTAAAGCTCAGAGCAGGAACCCGAAAAAAGTATATGCCACCGATTTGGGTATTTATCATCAGATAAAAACCACTTTTACGGATGATTATGGAAGGCAATTGGAAAATGCCGTTTTCCTGTACCTTCGCCGTAAACACCAGGAAATATTCTATTTTAACAAATCGGGGGAATGTGATTTTGTAGTAACGAACAAAGGCAGGGCTATAAAATGTGTGCAGGTATGCTGGCATGTTGACGATATGAATATGAAAAGGGAAATTCACGGGTTAAAAAGTGCACTTGACTTTTTTGGATTGAAAGAAGGGGTTATAGTGACCTACAATCAAACCGATATATTTGAGATTGAAGGCATTTCCATAAAACTGACACCTGCATGGAAATATATGATAGTTGATTGACCTGTGAATAGACAGATAGTAATTACAGAATGAATAGAAAATATTCACCTTAATAAAACAATAAAATCAACCGGTCGATATACCCGCAAATCTGATTTGATGAAATCCGAAATATTATTGGTAAGAATCGCATCCATATTGTTTGTTTCTGCCAGAGAATTTATCAATGCATCTTCAAAATCAGAAAAATTGGAATCAAATGCCTTCTGTATCGTTTCGTCTGTGGAATGCAATAACTTTGTGAATTTCAGAAGTTTTTGTATCGCATTCCTGGCTATTGATTTATCTATTTTCATGGAACTGCTCAATATGTAAAAGACAGTGTCAATTGACAATGCAGGCACAAAAACATCAATATCTTGCTGAATAAATACAGCAAATAGTATTTTTTTGGTTTCGGGCGAAAGGGAGCGATTTACAATGATATCAATGCAAACATTCACATCGAGTAAAACCCGTTGAATCTTATTCGGCACGGCTGGCATGCATTTCGTCTCTTAAGGTTTTGTAATCTTTTTTTTGCAACTCCTCACTTACTTCAATGCCCTCAAGCAATGAATTCAATTCTCCCGGTAATTTATAATTCGTTTCAGCTTTTTGTCTTTCCAGTTTTATCAGATTTTGCAGGTAATTCTCAACAATTCCGGAAACACTTAGCCCACTTTTTTGTGCATAATCCTTTATCTGTTTTTTTAATAAAGCATTATGCAAACTCAACGTTATTTTTTCCATTGTACTACTATTTTTCCGATTTCCGTACCACCAAAATTAGAATAATTGATTCAGATTGCAAAATCTGCAATATAATTTATCAAAGATTTATAATGTTGGCAAAAGAGGCCTAAAAATCACAAAAATATTATGGTAACAAATCAGGCTCACAATGGCAATTTAAACTTCATGGTTACCTCGCCGGTTTCTTTGTTTACCTCTAAACAAATTTATATGAAAAAAAATCAGTCTTTTGTTACCATACTTCCCCACCAGTTATTTCCCGGGTCAAAATCTTTTGAAAGGAATTCCAGCCGTTGTTTTTCCAAACGTGGCAGCCGTACATTTTTTACCTGCTGCAAATATTCTTTTTCCTTTTGCGGATCATATTCCGGATCTTTCACCGGGAATTTTGCTCCCACTTCATCCAGTAATTGAATAATTTCTCACTGAGTTCTCTTACAATTTCTTTATGTTTCGACAGCCACATCGGTAGTTTCTTCCTCATCATTTTTAAGGTTATACAGCTCTTCATGCCCGTCTTCATAATAATGAATAAGTTTCCAGTCGCCCAACCGAATGATGGATGAAGGTTCGCCTCCCTGGTTTCCGTAATGAGGATAATGCCAGATAAGCGGACGTTCAGCAATGGTTCCTCCTTTCAATACAGGGAACAAGACTCACTCCGTCGTTATGTTCGTTCGGTTTTAGCGGAATACCTGCCAAATCAAGAATAGTGGGATAAAAGTCGGTTCCGGTTACAGGCGTGTCACTTTTTTTACCGGATAAATTCATTCCCGGAACTTTAATAAAATAGGGTTCCCGAATTCCGCCTTCAAACTGGTAACCTTTCCCGGCCGCGAAGAGGCAGATTCGACGTTGAATACGAATCGCCTGCGGCTACGCCTCCGTTGTCGGAAGTAAAAATGACTACCGTATTTTCAGCCAAGTCCAAGTTCGTCCAAAGCTTTTAAAACTTCACCCACCGCATCGTCCATACTTTCAACCAAACCAGCATAAACGGGGTTATCCTGCACTTGCCGGATGGGTAAAAAATGCCCCATTTTATACCCTGTTTCGGCTATTCCCAATTTCTCTGCCTTATCACGATATTTTGCCCATTTTTCCTCAGTGGTTTGAATGGGTCCATGAACGGCATAAAATGCGAGATATGCAAAAAAGGATGTGTCTTTATTTTCCTTTAAAAACTTTATGGTTTCATTTGCCAGCCGCATTTCGAGGTTTTCACCATTCGGGACCATCGGTTAAATTCGGATTTTCGTAGGGTGAAAAATAACCACCTTTTGGACTGCCAGCGTCCCAGCCACCTTTGTTAATATCGAAACCATGATCCTCGGGCCACGAACCTTTGCTTCCCAAATGCCATTTCCCGGCAAAAAAAGTTTTATAACCCGCTTCTTTCATAGCTTCCGGCAAGGTTGTATATTCCTTCGGGAGATTGTGTACATATTCCGGTGGAAGAAGCTGATTAAACCGTCCTGCATTTCGCCAGTTGTTCTCCGGTTGGCGCTCCAATCCAATCGGTAATTCCATGCCGTGCCGGAAATTTGCCGGTCATAATACTTGCCCGCGACGGACTGCAAACCTGACAGGTGGCATAACCATCGGTAAAAATCATGCCTTCCCTGGCAATTCGGTCGATGTTGGGTGTTTCGTAAAATTTACTGCCCGATAATACTTAAATCGTGATAGCCATAATCATCGGCGAGGATGAAAAGGAAATTGAGTTTTTGTTGTTTATCTGGTTTTGGCTGACAGGCAGTGAAGAGGAAAATGATTAACAGAAAATCAAAAAGGCCTCCCCTAACCCCTCCAAAGGAGGGGGATAAGAAAGAGAACTTTGAAATTCGTATATTCATTTTGGAAAATTTATGACAATCTATTTCCATTTTTTTTCTTAATATGTCAGATTCACACGTTTGCGTGAATGAAATTACTTTATTTTCCTACAATTTCTTTAGGAAACGGAAAAACATCCGATTCAACATGCGATGCGTTCATCAAATCCATTAATTCTTTTACCCGATCAGGATGCTCGATCCGCCACATTATTTTCTTCGCCGATATCTTTTGAAAGATCGTACAATTCGGTCGTTGTTTTTTCCGGATTAAAAAGATGATACTGAACCAGTTTCCAGTTTCCTTTTCGAACGGCGCGTCTTCCACCCTGTTCATGGAATTCCCAGTACATATAATCGTGTTCTTTTTGTCCATTCTGATTCAAAAGTGTGGGTAGAAAAGAAATTCCATCGATATTTTCAGGAGGTTCAATTCCGGCCAAATCTGCAACTGTTGGCATCACATCCCAAAATGCAGAAATATGATCGGTTTTCGATCCTGCTTCAATTTTACCGGGCCACCAAACAATCATAGGTTCGCGGATGCCGCCTTCGTATAAATCGCGTTTGTAACCTTTCAGAGGACCGTTACTGTCGAAATAATCCGGATCTGCTCCGCCTTCGAGGTGCGGGCCGTTATCCGAAGTAAACATCACAATCGTATTTTTATCCAGTCCCAGTTCTTTTAATTTTGCCAAAACTTCGCCAACCTGTTTGTCTAAATGTGTAACCATAGCAGCAAAGGCTGCGTGACTTTCGGGCTGAGTTCCGTAAGCTCCGTTTCTAAAATTGGCATCACCCGGCTCGGCTCCTTTATATTCCTTTTCAGGAAGATATTTGCCACGGTATTCTTTGAGATATTTCTCCGGCAAAAGCAGTTCTGCATGCGGAATGGTCGATGGGTAATACAGGAAAAAAGGCCTGTCTTTATTTTTCTCGATAAATTGAAGTGCATGGTGGTGAATGGAATCTGCAGCATATTCTTCAAATTTATCTCCGGTATTGTCGGTTAAAATAATTTTTTCCTCGTTATCCCATAAATGCGAAGGATAATAATTATGTGCAATACGCTGACAATTGTATCCATAAAATTCATCGAAACCCTGTTTGTTTGGTTCGCCTTCAGAGCCGGGATAACCCAAGTCCCCACTTGCCAAAACCTCCGGTTACATAACCGGCTTGTTTCAACATTTCTGCTATGGTAAAAGTTGAATCCGGAATAGGCCACTGTCCTTCGGGTTGCACTTCCTTATTTCCGCGAATGGGCGTATGACCTGTGGTTTGGCCGGTCATTAATGAAGAACGTGAAGGTGCGCAAACCGTTGTCCCGGCATAATGCTGGGTAAACAACATTCCTTCGGCAGCCATTTTATCGAGGTTTGGCGTTTGAAAATGGGTTTGTCCGTAACAACTTAAATCGCCGTAACCCAGGTCATCGGCCAAAATGTAAACAATATTTGGTTTTGTTTCTGTTTTTTCAGCGGTATTGTTCTTCGAACTGTTTTGACAGGAAAAAAGGATGGGTACAATCAACAGAAAGAGAATATTTTTTTTCATTGTATTAATATTGGTTTAGGATAATAAAAATATCATTTTTTGAACGTAAACACGTCAGATTCTGTTCGGGCTGATTCCATAATTTTTAACAGCTTATTTGTGATTTCCGGATTTTCTTCTGCCACGTTATTTTCTTCTCCGGGGTCGTTTGCCAGATTGTAAAGTTCGGTTGTTGTTTTTTCAGGTGAAAACACATCGTACTGAATTAATTTCCAATCGCCCTGACGAACAGCCAGCCGGCCATTTTTTTCATGAAATTCCCAATACATATAATCGTGCTCCTTCTGATTTTCTTTTCCCAGCAACGTAGGTAAGTATGAAATTCCATCGATATTTTCCGGGTTTTCCGCACCGATTAAATCTGTAACTGTTGGAAGAAAATCCCAGAAAGCAGAAATATGATCTGTTTTGCTTCCGGCATCAATTTTTCCGGGCCAGCGAACAAACATCGGCATTCGAATTCCGCCTTCGTATAAATCGCGTTTGTATCCTTTAAACGGGCCATTGCTATTGAAATAATCAGGATCTGCACCACCTTCCACATGCGGCCCGTTATCCGAAGTGAATATTACAATTGTATTATCGTCTATACCAAGTTCTTTCAATTTCGCCAGAATTTCACCCACCTGGTCATCCAAAAGATTAATCATTGCAGCAAATGCAGCATGCGCTTCGGGCTGTGAACCATAACCACCGGTTTTATATCGTGGAGCACCTTCGTCTGCACCTTCATAACTTTTTTCAGGAAGAAATTTCCCCCGGTATTTTTCCATGTATTCTTCGGGCGCAACCAATTCGGCATGCGGAATTACCGAAGGGTAGTACATAAAAAACGGTTTGTCTTTATTTTCTTCTATAAATTTTAAAGCCTGTTCGTGTATGGGAATCGGCGCATAGGTTCCTTTTCCTGTTCCGGCATTATCTTCGAGCCAAACCGTATCCTGGTTATGATTCAGAAAATACGGATAATAATTATGTGCAAGCGTTTGATCATTATAACCAAAAAACTCATCAAAGCCTTGTTTATTTGGGTCGCCTTCCGAGCCCGGATAACCTAATCCCCATTTTCCAAAAGCCCCGGTAACATAGCCATTCTTTTTCAGAATTTCGGCTACGGTAACCGCATCAGCCGACATTGGCCAGTTTCCAACTTCGTCCCGTTTATTCCCACGAATGGGAGTGTGCCCGGTATGTTGCCCGGTTAATAATACTGAACGCGATGGAGAACATACCGTTGAGCCTGCGTAATGTTGCGTGAAAGTTATTCCTTCCGTTGCAATACGGTCGATATTTGGCGTTTGAAAATGGGTTTGTCCCTGGCAACTTACATCTCCGTATCCTAAATCATCGGCTAAAATGTAAACGATATTTGGCTTCCGAGGCGGATTTTCTTTGTTTGTTTCATTATTACACGAAGTAAAAGCAGCAATTAACAGGATTAGCAAAAAAAATCTGATTTTCATAATGAATTTCATAGTGGTTTAAGTTATTCAATTCAACAAAGCTTAAAATTACAATATTATTCTGGTGACGTAGCGATTCATCCAAATTCTGCAGAAAAAAAATGCAAAACTTTCAATTTAGCTGAATGACAAACGTGGTAAGCGATAATTCCGGAGCTTCATATTCCATGGCACTATTTTTAATTTTTAATGAAAGAAGTTTACTGCAATTTTCATCGTTACTGGTTCGATAAACTTCTGCTTCTTGTACTTTTCCTGCTATGGTTTCCAGGTTCAACTGAAATGATTCTCCGGTTCGGTCTGAATTATTGAGTGCAATGACTAATTCCTTTTTATCGGGACTAATCGCAGCCAGTACTTTTTCATTACCGGTTTCTATAAATGTATAACCTTGTTTGACAAAACGGGTTACTTGCTTTCTTACATAGAAATTTTTAACAGGTTCGAAATCCTCAGTTTTGAAATCACATTTAATAAGGCTCCAGACATCGCTGTTTTCCTCCAGCAGCTGCCAGTCGAGCCAGGCTTGTGGTTTCATGAGATTTAAATCATCGAACATTTTTTGAGCAAGCAGCAGGTTATTTTCCAAACCTCGTGCCCTACGCGGTAGTCCCTGCGGCCCTGTTTCCGATTGCCAGAAATCTTTTCCTGTGTTTACTACCAGCTTGTGTAAATCAATTCTTTCATTATTAGTTGCTGAATACGTATGCGTGTTTATCTGGCCAATTTTATCAAGAATGTCGCCGGCATTTTTGTACGCTTTTAAAACGTTTATGGCCGACAAAACGTTGGTTTCATCGGAGGCCGAAATTATGGTTTTCAATCCTGAAGCTCTTAGTTTTGTATAAAGCAAACGAATTATCTTTATTTGTGTGTCCGCATCGAAATGGCATCCTTCCTGGCTTCCCAGATAATTCCAGTAGGCCGAAGTTGATTCGTTAAAAGGTTCAAGTGTTTTAAATTCTATTCCGAATTCGTTTTTGTAGTGCACACAAATGTCCACAAGATAGTCGCAAAAAGCTTCATAAAATTCGGGTTTCAGATTGTCCTTTTTAGGATCTTCATTTCCTGCTGAACAACCACTGTAAGTCATCCAGTACGGCGGCGAATTTGAAAATGCTTCGAAAACTGCACCGGGCCGTTTTTCCTTTATTTTCAGCATAATTAAACGCTGGGCTTTATCTGCATCCCAGTTATACGACGAATTTGCCGATGCTTTAAATCCTTCCATTTCGGCACGCTTTCCTTTACCTTTCACCATGTGCCCGTCGATATGTGAAGGATCATCTCCGCCACCGATGTTATAACGAAAAATATTCATGTTTAATTCTTTAGGAGATGTAATCAAATCGATGACGCTATCAATTTTTGATTCATCCCATTTGCCCACCTGTCCTGCCCACCAACATAAGGAACTTCCCCAACCTTCAATGGTTTGAGCTGTTTGGTTGAAATCTATTTTTACAACCTGACGCTCGGAGGATGTATCGGATTGAGATTGGCAACACACAAAAGCAGGGCTAATGAAGAGAAAGGCAAGAAAAATAAGTGGCTTTTTCATGGTCGATATTTTCATGTTTTTTATTTCAAATTGTTATAATTTGCTAATCCCAGGTGATTGAGACTTCATTTTTCTTTTAAAATTTTCTGATTTTAATATCCTTGAAACGAATCAATGTTTCATCGGAAGTATGCAGCTGCAATGCAATTTTTCCTGAAGTGCCTACTTTGTTTTTTATATGAATTGCATCGTCGAGAATTCCTGTTCCATCAAAATTAGTTACAAGATTACCGTTTACAAATGTTCGGATTTTCATCCCTTCGCAAATAATTTCCATGGTATTCCAGGCATCCGGATTATTGTCGGCATAAACCAGTTTTGTTTTTAGCGCTGTTTTGGGAACATCGCTTTCACTAATTTTCCAGTCGGGCATCGACGGATAAATCCAACGATTTACGCCATCGGTTTCGTCGTAAATTAATCCGGCACGAAATGGTGTGGGAGGATGAATATCAGCTTGCGGCCCACTTAACCAGCCTCCTGCGCGGGCAGTATCCGATTCATCAAACCGGCTGCGAAACTGAACACCGCTGTTCCCTTTTGATGATTTGAAGATTTGGAATTTCAAACGCAATTCAAAATCGGTATATTCGTTTTTATGGATTAACCAAACATAATTGTGGTCGGGTTGGCCAATGGAATTGCACTCAATTGTGCCATCTTTTACTTGCCAAAAAACTTTGTCGTGGTCTTTTGGAAGGCATTTTACTTCCCAGCCATCCAGATTTTTGCCGTTAAACAAATCTTCCCAGCCGTCATGTTTAGAATAAACCAATTCAAAAGGATGTAAAGAAATTTCATTTTCATTTGGAAAATTATCCGGAATTTCGACAGTAACTTTCTCTCCCGCCAACCATTGAATCGCTCTCAAAAAAGTAGTTTGAAACCCAATACACTGAATACTCGGTGGCATTCTCTGGTCGTTCCACAGATGACCAAAAGTAGCATTGTAAATCCTGCCTTTTCCGTAGTGTACCACCCAGTCAACCGGCCAGTTTTTACTCGTTTTTTCATCGTAAGTGTACGACAAAACTTCCAGATTTTCTGCCGGTCCGCGGGCATAGGTATATAATTCAATATCGGGAGTCTTCCATTTTGTCGGAAATCCATTATTTATGGGATGCGATTTCAGCACATTTACAACCAAATCAACGCGTGCACCATGACTTGTACCTTCGCCAACACCAACCGGAATTTTTACCATTTTATTATCCTTTGATTTCAATGGCAACCCCCTGATCGGGTTTTCTCCAGCCCAAACCAATCATTTTGTTGTATTCTTCCCATTCGGGAAAAGAATTATTGGCTGAATGAAAAACATACATTCCTCCACCATTTTTCATGTAGTTTTCAAAATTAGTTTGAACCGGTTTCGGCCACGAATTTCCGTTTCCCAAACTGTTTACATTTTGAACTACAACATCGTATTTTGAAAATTCCGGATTCCAGCTTTTATAATTGGGAGAATCGTTGGTGGGCGCTGTGGAAATATCAACTTCACAAAAGCCTGAATTCAACAAAAGGGTATTTATTATTTCGGTGGAGTAGCGCCAGTCGTGATTACTGTACCCATCGATTATCAGCACTTTAATTTTATCTGCTTTTGCAAAAAACGAAAAGACAAAAAAAACGAGAGTTAGAACAAGTATCGATTTTTTCATTGGTTTAGCTCTTTTAGAACAGCGTTAAAATTAACGAAAAAAGCCGGACAACTGCCCGGCTTTTATATATTTCAAAACAAGTAATTCACATCATTTTTCTTTACATATTGTGTTAACAGCACAATTTGCTACCCATTTTCTTTTCCTTCAATCTGCTCCGGATTATCCTGAA
This sequence comes from uncultured Prolixibacteraceae bacterium, assembly GCA_963821855.1. Classification (GTDB taxonomy): domain Bacteria; phylum Bacteroidota; class Bacteroidia; order Bacteroidales; family Prolixibacteraceae; genus Draconibacterium. The sequence continues at coordinate 235,289 of CAWGFJ010000016.1, forward strand.
CCAACGATATATTAAGAACCGCTGTTCAACGTTTTGCGGTAAAACCACCTCCTTTTACATTCAAATCTTTTATCACAACTACCGTGTCGCCCACCTGTAAAACGGCACCATTACTATCTAAATGCTCTCGTTTTCGCTGGCATTGGTTGCCGGTGGAACAGTAAACACCGCCAGTTCATTTGAAGAACCGCACAATTCGCATACTGAATTGCTTCTGTTTTCCAATAGTTTTACTATGCTCATTTTTATTTATTATCACGAAATTTTGAAAAAAGTTTATTCAAACCTTCCAAACCCCCAATTTCTTCGAGGTCTTCCACAACAATATCTGCCCCGTTTTCTTCAAGTTCTTTCCGGTTATTTTCCCTGGCAATGCCAAGTGTCAATCCAAATTTCCCTTTTTTACCCGCCTGAACACCGGAAACTGCATCTTCCACAACAATTGCTTCGGCATATTTAACGCCAACTTTATCACATGCTGTGGTAAAAATATCGGGTTCGGGTTTGCCTTGTAATCCAAGCTCTGCCGAAACAACACCATCGACACGTACATCAAAAATATCGAGTAAATCAACGGCTTCCAAAACCGGTTTGCAGTTTTTACTCGAAGAGGCGACTCCCAATTTTATTCCGGCATTTTTTAATTGACGAAGAAGTTCTACTGTGGAAGGATAAACTTCGGCGCCTTCTTTAGCCAGAACTTCATTAAAAGCTTCATTTTTACGATTTCCCAAACCACAAATGGTTTCTTTTCCGGGAGAATCGGAAGGGCCTCCATACGGAATTTCAATCCCTCTTGATTCCAGGAAATCGGCAACACCTTTATAGCGTGGTTTCCCATCGACATAAGGCAGGTAATCCGCTGAGTGGGTAAATTCTTCAAAAGGCTCGCCGTGTTCTTTTTCTCTTTTCAAGAGATATTCATCAAACATTTTTTTCCACGCTGCAGCATGGGTTAAGGCTGTTTTGGTGATTACCCCATCCATATCGAAAATAACGGCTTTGAAAGAATATGTTTTGTTCATTTTGAAAATAATTTATTATACCCCCGGCTTCATCCGGTGATAATTTGATCATGAGTCCTGATATGTTGCACTATCGGGATTAATTCCACTTACCATTTTCAGTTCACTTCGTTCCTAAAAATGGAGTGTCCATCCCGACGAACTGCGCTGTCGGGATTAATTCCACTTACAACATTCAGTTCATTTCATTCCTGAATATTGAGTGTCCATCCCGACGAACTGCGCTGTCGGGATTAATTCCACTTACAACATTCAGTTCATTTCATTCCTGAATATTGAGTGTCCATCCCGACGAACTGCGCTGTCGGGATTAATTCCACTTACAACATTCAGTTCATTTCATTCCTGAATATTGAGTGTCCATCCCGACGAACTGCGCTGTCGGGATTAATTCCACTTACAACATTCAGTTCATTTCATTCCTGAATATTGAGTCATTATCCCGCTACGTTGCACTTTCGGGATTAATTCCACTTACCATTTTCAGTTCACTTCGTTCCTAAAAATGGAGTGTCATTAAAAAGCCGGGCAACAGCCCGGCTAAGTATCATTCAGGGTATGATAAATTAAAATAATCGTTTAAAGCCGATAACTTCTTTTACTTCCTCCAAAGTTTTAGTAGCAGAAGCCCGTGCTTTCTCAGCACCAAATTTAGCAACTTTTCCCAAATATTCCTCATCCTGAAGGATTTCAATTATCCGTTCGCGAATCGGCGCTGTATATGATATAATGTCTTCGGCAACTGCTTTTTCATATCGCCATAACGGATTTCGCATTTGTTGTAAAGCGCATCGAAATGAGCCAGCGTATCCGGTGCGGAAACAATCTTCATCAATGTAAACAGGTTTTGAATTGGTTCAGGTTTTACCTGGTTCATTTCTGTCGGGCCCGAATCGGTAACGGCACGCATTACTTTTTTACGGATGGATGCCGGATCTTCATATAAGTTTATTGCATTTCCTTCCGATTTTCCCATTTTGCCGCTACCATCAAGACCGGGAACTTTTATCATATCGCCGCCATCGAACGTAAAAGGCTTTGGCGTATGGAAATACTTTTTTGCCATACATGCGGTTAAAGCGTTTGGCAAACTTCCGGGCCATTTCAAGGTTTTGTTCCTGATCTTTTCCTACCGGAACATATTTAGCCTTGTGAATAATAATATCGGCAGCCATTAAAACCGGGTAAGTCAGCAATCCTGCATTCACATTTTCCGGCTGCTGACGGGCTTTATCTTTAAAAGAAGTTGTACGTTCCAACTCGCCCAAATAGGCATTCATGTTTAAGAATGCATATAATTCAGAAACTTCGGGAACGTCGCTCTGGATAAAAATAGTTGCTTTTTCAGGATCGATTCCACAGGCAAGATATTCGGCCAACACCTGTTTTACACCCGATTGCAAATCACCAGGTGTAGGATGTGTTGTTAACGAGTGAATATCAGCTATAAAAAAGAAGCAGTTAAAATCGTCCTGCATGCGGATAAAATTACGCACGGCACCAAAATAATTTCCAAGATGTAAATATCCGGTTGGACGAATACCGCTAACTACTATTGGTTTGTTCATTTGAATTCTTCTGATTTTAAAGTAGCTGCAAAAATAGGTATTCCTGTTGAAAGGCAAAAACAAAAAAATGTCTCGATTTAATTTGAATAAGCATTCCGTGAAACTGATAATTTATCATCATTCTGAATTGAAAAAGGGATTGGAATTTTGTTCAGAATTGAAACCGGTTTTATTTGATTGAAAAAAAAATAGTGTTAGCTTTACAGGCTCAAAATAAGAGAGATATGTATAAAAGTCCTGTGTACGGAAAAGAATGGAACTGGCGCAACGTGAAAATGGAAGCGCGGAATCAATCTGTTTTTTTGCGGTCATAGGATCGGAAGAAGGGATTTATTGCTATGATGCAATAAATCCCTTCTTTTTGTTTATAATCAAATTAAAACTATAAAATCATGGCCAGACAAAAAAAGATTTTTTTGAATGAATCGGAAATGCCCAAACAATGGTATAATCTTGCACCCGATTTACCTTCGCCTTTAAATCCGCCACTCGGCCCCGACGGAAATCCTGTAGGACCTGAAATGCTCGCTCCGGTTTTTCCTATGAACCTGATTGAACAGGAAGTGAGTCAGCAACGCTGGATTGATATTCCAGAGGGTATCAGGAATATTTTGGTACAATGGAGGCCCAGCCCTTTAATTCGTGCTTACGAACTGGAAGAAGCGCTTGGTACTCCCGCAAAAATTTATTACAAAAACGAAGGCGTTTCACCTGCCGGAAGTCATAAACCAAACACTGCGGTTGCGCAGGCATGGTACAACAAGCAGTTTGGCATTAAGAAATTAACTACCGAAACCGGCGCCGGCCAGTGGGGAAGCGCTTTATCTTTTGCATGTGCACAAATTGGCGGTATCGAATGTAAAGTATTTATGGTTCGCGTAAGTTTCGACCAGAAACCGTTCCGTAAAATGATGATGGAAACCTGGGGCGGCAAATGTATCGCCAGTCCGAGTACCGAAACACAGGCCGGAAGAAATATTCTTGCTGAATTTCCGGATACCCCCGGAAGTTTGGGAATCGCCATTTCGGAAGCAGTGGAAGCCGCTGTTACCGACCCAACCGGAGGAACACGTTATTCGCTGGGTTCGGTGTTAAATCATGTTTTGCTTCATCAAACCATCATCGGCCTGGAAGCGAAAAAACAGTTGGCCATTGCAGGAGTTAAAAAACCTGATATAGTAATTGGCTGTTGTGGCGGCGGAAGTAATTTTGCCGGAATTTCGTTCCCGTTTATGTACGAAAAAATGCATGGGGCAGATATACAAATTATCGGTGCAGAACCATTTAGTTGTCCTACATTAACCAAAGCGCCGTTTATTTACGACAATGGCGATGTGGCTCAAATGACACCGCTTCTGGCCATGAACAGCCTCGGACATAATTTTGTTCCTGCTCCAATTCATGCCGGTGGTTTACGTTATCATGGCATGGCGCCGTTGGTTAGCGCTGCTTTGCGCGATAATTTAATGGAAGCTATTGCCATTCACCAAAGCGAATGTTTTGAGGCAGGTTTGCTGTTTTCGAAAACCGAAGGAATTATTCCTGCACCTGAAACCACGCATGCCATTGCAGCAACCATTCGCGAAGCATTAAAAGCCAAAGAAGAAGGAAAAGAAAAAGTGATTCTTTTCAACTTCAGCGGACACGGGTTAATGGACCTGGTGGGTTATAGCAGATATATGGCGGGCGAACTTGAGGATTATGAATACCCGGAATCGGAAATAGCTGCCAACCTAAAAAAATTAGAAGGATATCCACTTCCTAAATAGAGTAACAGCCCACTCCCAACATCCCCCGAGGGGTGAGGGGAAAGAAAAGAAACGTGCTGCAAATGAGTTTTGGTGCTCGTTTTTTTTTCGTCTTTTTCCCACGTTCACTTTTCCTGTTTCCACTACCGCCCAAAAGAGGCAGTCAATAGTGGATTGATATATTCTTAAAAATCGGTTTGAATGATGACATTTTACGCTTTCTCCCGATTACAATACAGAGATTAAACTCTTTTATTACAAAAATGATAGTACTATGGAAATCCGAAATTTACTTTCAACATTTATTGCATGGCTTTTATTTGCAACAATCTTAAATGCCCAAAACCCGACTTTGGTATGGGTCAAGCAAATGGGCGGGTCTTCATCTGATAATGGCACAGCTATGGCCATGGATGCTTCTGGAAATGTTTATACCACAGGTTTTTTTTCTCAAACAGTTGATTTTGACCCATCAGACGGAACTTTCAACTTAACTTCAAATGGGGAATATGATGTTTTTGTCACAAAACTTGATGCTCAAGGAAATTTCTTATGGGCCAAACAAATTGGTGGTACAAATTACGATTTTCCCGGGAATATTGCCATTGACCCCAATGGAAATGTGCTGATAGGGGGTTCCTTCCGAGGCACTGTGGATCTGAATCCGGGTGCCGGTGTTTTCACCGTTGCCACGCCCGCACAGGAAGCCTTTTTGATAAAATTGAATTCGGATGGCGAATTCATTTGGGCAAAAAATTGGGGCGGCAACGGCAGCACTGCGAAAAATACCGTCTATTCTATCGCTTTTGACAGTTCAGCCAATATTATTATAGGTGGTAGTTTTGAAGGAAGCAATGATTTGAACCCCGGAACAGGAACATTCAGTGTAACACCAAATGGCACAGGCGATGCCTACATTTTAAAATTGGAAAGTGGCGGTGAGTTTGAATGGGCATTGGCTTTTGGTGGTGAAACTAATTACTATACCGATGCAGTTAAAACAATGGTCGTTGACGGATCTGACAATATCGTGATTAGTGGCACTTTTTACGGAAATTACTCAACCTTCAACTTGAAGGACGGTGGCAGTTTTTATATCAAACTGGACGGCACCGGCAAATTAATTTGGTCAAAACAAACAACTGGTATTTCTGGCGAGGTAGATTCCCATTCGCTGAAACTGGATAAGGCAGGTAATGCATATATAATCGGTAAATTTGGGGGTACCCGTGATTTTGATCCAGGTGCCGGAGTTTTCAATATTACATGCAGCAGTGGCTATTATGATATTTTTATTTTGAAACTTGATGCTTCTGGAAATTTTGTTTGGGCAAAAGGTTTTGGCGGCAGTGCATCACTTGGTGGCGATAGCGGGAACTCCATAGTTTTGGACAACAAAGGTTACCTGTACGCTACTGGCAGTTATGTCGGTGCGGGTGATTTTGATCCTGGAACTGAAGAATTTATTCTTACCCCCATAGGTGTAATTGATATGTTTATTTCAAAGCTGGATACCGATGGGAATTTTGTGTATGCAAACACTTTTGGCGGCACGTCAGAAGGATTCACGGGTTTCACAGTTGGCAACTCTTTACTTGCGGATGCTTCCGGAAACATTTTTTGTACCGGTTCCTTTCAGAATACAACAGATTTTGATCCCGGAAGCGGGATGTTCAATGTGGTCTCCAGCGGGGGAGAGGACATTTTTGTACTAAAACTAAATCCCATCGCTACAGTGGGGATAACCAAAAATATTTATTCAGAAAAGATTCAGGTTTACCCCAACCCAACGACAACGCAATTGACCATAAAAACCGATGGGAAATTGATCGGTGCCAACTATTCTGTTATCAATATTACCGGGCAATCGGTGCTTTCAGGTGAAATAGCAAACGACAATACATTGCTTAAAGTGGAGGATTTGCCAAGTGGAATTTATTTGTTTCGGGTAAAATCAAAAAACGGCAATAGGGTTTCGCGGTTTGTAAAAGAATAAGCCTTTAAAAAATTCATCCCCAAATTACAGCCATGTCAATAACATTTTAAAATAAACATTATGAAATTAAAACATTTACTTTTCACAACAGTTTTGTTTGTTTTTATGCCTATTCAAACGCCCAAACCCCCGAATTTGTAATGGATAATGTATATAAGCTTGCAGTTTCAAACGGGAAATTATTTTTAGGAATAGATGATTCTAAAACTAAAACCTTTGGTGATTGGGTTTCGGACGGAACTGCAACAGGCTCAAAACCGTTAAAAGAACTCACTGCTCGCAGCGGCTATGTTGAATGTAATGGGTTAAGCTATTTCGTGATTATAGGTGCCGAATACTATGCTGAGTTATGGGCCACTGATGGTACAACAGTAGGTACAGCCTTGGTGAAGAATTTAAAACCTGCATGGCTACGTGATATAAATATGCTACTTGCTCTTAACAACAAACTCTATTTTATTGGCAAAGATGATGAGCATGGAAGAGAACTTTGGGTGAGCGATGGTACGGAAAGTGGGACAAAGCTATTTAAAGACATTAATCCTGGGGTTGAAAATTCTGTGCCTATGCTTGAGGGTGGCTTGAATTTCAGTACAATCGTGTATAAAAACAAATTGTATTTCAGCGCAAGTAACAACGCGCAAAACAATATAGAATTATGGGTAAGCGACGGAACTGAAACAGGTACAAAATTATTTAAGGAAATTAATTCCTCAGGGGCCAGCCATCCGGCCGGGTTCAAAATCGTTGGCGATAAAATGTACTTCAGTGCAATCACTGTAAATGAAGGTGCAGAACTTTGGGTAAGCGATGGCACTGAAGCGGGGACACATTTAGTTAAAGATATTGCCCCTCAAGAGGAGTTTTCTTCCCCAGGCGGGATAGTTGAATATAACGGGAAAGCATATTTTACAATGCTCGGAGATAAACAACCCCGTCAACTGTGGTCAACCGATGGTACAGAGGCAGGAACCACTTTGCTTGAAGATAATGTGGGAAATAGTACTGCTGTTTTTAACGGGGAGTTTTATTACAGCAAAATTGTAGGAGGTACATGAACATTTTTATAATATGCTCTCTACAAAACAAAAGGAAAACCCGGTGGCGGCAGTTTGGTAAAAGTGATTTCCGACGGCAACAGTACCGACAGTCCAAGGAATTTTGTGCAAGCAAACGGTAAATTGTATTTTTTGTGCAATTATGATAATAACAACGCTAATTATTTGAACAACGACCTTTGGGAAACCCATGGCACCATAGAAAACACAAAACTTATAACTTATAGCTCCGGCGATTTGGTTGATGTGAACAAGCTAACTGGTTTAACCAGCTACAACAATGCTTTGTATTTTACAGACCTGAGTCAAAAGCTTTATCGAATTGGCACGCCAAACACCGCTGTTGCCGAAATCGCCCACAACAATTTTGAAATTGTACTTTTCCCCAACCCTGCAAATAAACAATTAACCATAAAAACCAATGAAAAATTAATCGGTTCCAATTACACAGTCCTCAATATAATGGGGCAAACCGTACGTTCAGGAAAAATAAGCAGCGACAATACTTTGCTTGAAGTTGGGGGTTTGCCGGGCGGGAATTATTTTGTTGGGGTACAGTCGAAAGATGGAAATAGTGTTTCGCGGTTTGTAAAGGAATAGAGGTTAATGATTGTTTCTCCTAATAAAATGAAAAAAATACCCACAATTGCTTTTTGCTGTTTTTTAATAGCAGCACAGGCACAAGTAACGTTTACCGAATTTCAAATCCCAGACAACACTGACGCTGAAAACTACCGTTTGGTGGTTGATTACTATTCCGGCCAACAAGTTTTTTTCCCGGTAAAGCAAGCCGGAAAAGTGTATGCGAAAAATACTGCAAACGGCAACTTTTCAGAAATAACCGAAGGTTTATATATCACTGCATTTTATGCCAACAATGGCGATTTATACATGGTTAAAAATACCAGCATAACTGGTTTTGAACCCCATTTGTACAAAACTACCGACAACGGGAAAATACTCGTAGAAATTACAGGAGTTGCAGGTAGACTTATCCGGCGCGACCAATTTGGCAACTTGTATTATTCCGTGCCGGGTGGTTTTAATTATTCCATTGACGATGGGAAAACATTTACAAAAGTACCAACAGCTAAAGAAGTTTTCAGCGCGGCAAGAAGCTCGGAGGGCAAGTTGTTTTATATGACCGAAAAATTGGAATTGTTTAGCTCGGCAAACAACGGCAGCACGTGGCAGGACATTTCAAAAACGAATAACCTTAGTCCATTTTCGGAGCATCACCTGTGGTGGAAGAACGATACCTTGTATTTTCAATCGGGTTCAATTTTTGGCTACACAACGGAAAATAACCCAAAATGGGAGTACCTCATGTTACCGTTTACTTCAATAATCACATACGTTGGTTTGAGCCCCGACAATGTTTTTTACTGTACCAGTGCTTATGGTTTCTTTTCATCATTGGCACCGGCTACAAGCAATTGGACTAGGCTGGGTGGTGGTTTTGGTTCTGAACAACAGACGAGAGGACAAGCAACAATTTACAATAACTTTATCTCCATAGCTGATAGCACACTGTATTTTAATTGTTATGGAACAAAGAGTTATAAAATTTTTTATGCACCACGCATCCCAAATTTAGTTAGTGCTCTTGAAACAGTCAGTGAACAACAATTCAGCCTATTTCCAAATCCCGCAACAAATGAAATACAAATAAGCAATGAAAACGCGAAAGGCGAATTCAGGATTTATGATATTCAGGAAAAACTAATGCTCACTGAAGCGTTAACCGCGCCCAATCAAAGCATTGACATCCGCTCGCTTAAACCCGGAATTTACATCTGGAAAATGGAAAATGGGAACGGTAAGTTGGTGGTTGAGTAACAGTGCTGCCAAAAACAATGGTGAATTATTGATGACATTTTTCCTGTTTTCCCGATATTGTAAGAGATTAAACTCTTTTAGTGAACAACCAATTGGGCAACCCGACAACAAGAAGAAAACAAAAACAAACAATAAATCACGATGAAAAACATTTATCTAATTATCTTAAACATTGGCCTTCTGCTGTTTTTATCTAATTGCAAAAAAGACAATGACGAACAAGCGAACCAACCAGGTGGCACATTTGAAAAATTATCTACTGTTATAAACATTACCGGAGAGGCAGCCCAAGTTTTTCAGGACAACTTTTCTCAATACAATGATACCTTAAGAGCTTTACATGCTGTAGGAAACTTTTTATCTGAGCATGACCAAGTAGCATCGGGTTATTATGTTGACAGATATAGGATAGAGTTTACATTAAAAAACGGATTGAAAAGTTCTATTTTGTTTATGGAGACTGATGCCAATGGGAACCATAAATACAGGGGGGGCGGAGGTTCAGCAACGTTGAAAAGTTTTTCATCGCAGAATAAGACTGTTAAAATTAAAAATGAAAAGGTATTGGTTTTGAATCCGTATATCAATGAATTTTCCTATCCCAACCATTCTTATGACAGTTATTTGCCTTATTTTGAAGGCGGCGATGTTAAATTAGAAGTTACGCATATAGATGAAAACGATGTCAGGTTAAGTCATATTAATTCGATGGACGATTATGGCATGGTGATATTGAATACTCATGGTGGCCATAATAATTTTAGTCTTTACGATCTTGTTACCCTTTCGTATCCCGAAGCGGAAGATTTTACATCAGATGAAGTCAAGGGCTTATTAGAAAAAGCAGATAATTACCCCATGGAAAAATTCGAAAATGGCGAGTTGAAAATGACTTCTGCATTTAAGCTTAATAAAAAAGCCAATACTAAAATTATAGAAATTTTTATTTGCCTGGATGTTACCGCTGATTATATCAGAAATTCCAATCTGGATTTAACCGATGTGGTGGTTTTTGGCAACTACTGTTACAGCGGTTATAAAAGCCCTTTTCTGCCCAATTATAGTATGGCTGAAGCCTTGGAAAGCAGAAATGTAGGAACTTATTATGCCTATGCATTTGAAAATGGCATGTCAACCACTGCTAATGATGATTTTTGTCGCCAAGTTGAAATTAAATTAATTAAACGCTTAGCGCAAGACAACGACACAACAGGCGTTGCCCATTTATCATCTGATGGTAAACTTCAAGGTCAGGCCAATAAGGCGGATTCTACTATTTTTGGAATGAATATCAGTACAGAGAAAGACTTCAATAAATTTTATCGGATGCTCAGACGAAATGATGGCCCTTTCCAATATCCACTTTATCTCACAAAGTTTTTTTCCGGAAATCTCAAATGGGGTTGTCCGGATAGCATTTTTACAGATCCACGTGATGGGGAAGTGTACAAGATAGTGTGTATTGGCGACCAGGTATGGATGGCAGAAAATCTCAGATATGCAGGTGCGGGTGTCTGCTATGATAATAATGCTGGGAACTGCACTACTTACGGCAGATTGTATTCCCTCAAAGAGACTACAGGCTTGGCTGTATCAAACACTAACCCCAGTGGGATACAGGGCATCAGCCCTCCAGGCTGGCATGTTCCTTCCAGTGCAGAGTGGGCTGAACTTTTTGAAGCTTCTGGTAGAGATATTAGAAAACTGCGAGCCAAAACCTGGCAAACGCAACATCAAAATACAAATGAGCTGGGCTTCTCTGCCTTACCAGGAGGATATTATGTTGAAGCCGATACGCTGAAAGCATTCGATGATATCGGGGAACAAGCATATTTCTGGACTACAAGTGAAAACATCCAACTTCAACATCGTCTCGGGGTAATTATTGGCACAGGAATAGGTTATAATTTCGAAGCAGGTTTTGAACCGCCATCATCATTAGCCAAAAGGTATTTCTCAGTCCGCTGTGTGAAGGATTAATAAATGCTTCAATAAAAATTTTCTCTTAGCGAAACTTTGTTAAAAATTATCCATGGATCACAATCAATGTAATGTTGTTAATCCCAATCCCGCCTCCAAAAAAAATTCAAATAATGAACGGAAACGTGAAAGGCGAATTCAGGATTTATGACATTCAAGGTAAAATAATGTTGACTAAAACGATAGCCGTCCCAACGCAAACTATTGATATCCGCTCGCTTAAACCCGGAATTTACATCTGGCAAATGGAAAATAGGAACGGTAAGTTGGTGGTTGAGTAACAGTGCTGCCAAAAACTATGGTGAATTATTGATGACATTTTGCCTGTTTTCCCGATATTGTAAGAGATTAAACTCTTTAATTATGAAAATAAGGGGAATTATGAAGTCAAAATACACAATTTTAGCACTAATCGTAAATTTATTTTGCGTTACAGCATCGTTACAAGCA
>CAWGFJ010000017.1:0-6626 GCA_963821855.1 uncultured Prolixibacteraceae bacterium
GAATCTTGTTAAATTTCAAAGGTATGACCCACCTTTCCAATGAATTAATGTGTTCTTCCACCACCAGGGCCTATCTTTCCAGGACAATTTGGCATATTTCCAAGGTTATACCCCATCTTTCCTTCCAAAATATACTTTCTTCCAACACCTGACCCCATCTTTCCAGGTCAATTTGTCATATTTCCCGGGGAATGACTCACTTTTCCGTTGGAAATTATCATCTTTTGGGTGTTTTTTTCGATTTTTTGCTGCGAAAAAGGGGAAGGTTTCATCTTTTTAGTGACAGAACCTCCCCCTGATTTATTTTCCCTTAAAAAAGCGGGGAAATATTGTTCGCCGGTTTAGCCTCCCCGGTGTTAAGAGTGATGTGTTCTCCGGTATTGGTTTAAATAGCCCCTGTAGCGGGCTTCATCTTTCCAGAAAACATATTTTCCGGCTGCACGGATTTCATCGACCAACTCTTTAAGATAAGTATACGCTTTGTCGCGGATGAGTTTCGATTCGCTGCGGCCGGCTTTTTCGCCATTGGCAGTGGCAAGCAGGTCGGCCATGGTATCGGCTTTTTCGGCAGCCGTATCCAGTTTCAGGACATCGAACATGATGGAAACCAGCGGCTCAGGATTTGCTTTTCCCAAAACCGAAAGGTCGTTTAAATCCTGGATCATGTCTTCGTTACCTGTTCCGTCGGCAATTTCAGAAATACGGGACAGAATTGTTTCATCGTTACGATAGGCGTAACGGAAAGTGTGGATAAGCTCGTCGCGTAAGTCATAGGCTGCAGGCGACAGGGTGTCCCATTCGCGTTGTGCCTCTTCCCTGGAATAGCGGTCACGAAACCAGCGCGATTGTGCTTCGCGCAGCGCTCCGGCACGTACCGGGAGGTCGTTGATTTTTTCGATTGTAATACCTACAACAGCAAGTTGCGTGGCATCGTCACTGCACCAGTGACTGAGATTCTCAGCCTCCTGTAAATAGGAATCCACAGGAGTGGAAGGGGCCCGGACATCGTCTTCCGCAATGGCTTCAATGTCGGCCAGCTTTTCATCAAAATCTGTTAAATTCGACATAAATTTTTAGTTTTGAATAGTTTTACATTTGCCTTTAAAAGGGCGATAATTAACTCTGCCGGCAGGCTCTGCAAAAGCCAGCCGGCTTTTATTTCAGTACCCTGTTTACAAACAGGCCATAAAGGTTTAATCGAAATATTTCCGGTTGAATACATCAGTATTTTGAAACGGTTAAGCATTTACTATTCTGCTACGAGGTTAATTTTGCATTTTTTCTTTTCCGGGTTGTTTGCCTGCATTTGAAGGCGGAATACCTGGTTTTGAGCTAAATTAACTTAGGTTTATTTTACAGCTGATGAAAATAGAAAATTTCATTTAAAATTGCAACATGTTATTCAATAGGTTTTGGAAAATGCAAAATAAATAGGCTAACCCGGGATTTATCTGATTGCCACGATGAGCATGATTATTCCCTTCCCAAAATCCCCGTATTCCCTAAACCCGTTTTAATCGTAGTTCAAACTTAGTGTTTGGGTACGGCTTTCACCTGCCCGATTAAAATGCGATGCCTGTTCTTAAAGCGCGCCACCTGCTGATTTGGGTTTAGCTGGTGAATAAAATTTGGTGAAGACCACTGTTTTTATTGAACAGCCTGTTTGGGCGCTTTAACCTTTAATCCAGAATATTCAGCATACTAAGTATTATCGAATTGATAAAAATATTTCAATTTGAGAGCCATTTATCTGCATATGATATTGCTAAACAACACTATTTCAGGAGCTTTAAGTATTATTTCATTTTCGGATCCAAGTTTGGAAAAGAGCGATCCGCAATCGTGAAAGAAATACTGAATGTATTTAATGATTAACGATGATTTATTAACTCGTTGTCGCCGCAAAGACAACATAATTATTTATTAAAATTTAATACCATGAAAACAAAAATGTTAAGTTTTGTAGCTATGTTCATGTTCGGTGCTTTAACCTTGTTTGCCGAAAATGCGACAGAATCGTTTGAAGTAAAGGGAGGCGATTGTGCCGAATGTAAAACGCACATTGAACAGGCAGCTCTCGGAGTAGATGGTGTAATGCAAGCCACCTGGAATGTTAAGACTAAACAAATTGAGGTAGTTTTTGATGATACTAAAACTTCGGTGGATGCAATTGAAACCGCCATTGCTAAAGGTGGTAACGATACTGCGAACCACAAAGCAAAAGATGAAGACGCAGATAAACTACCCGATTGCTGCAAATACGAACGGGAAAGCGAACAATAATTTCGAATCCGTTTGTTAAAAGAAAGGGTGCACCGATTGCCGGCGCACCCTTTTCATTTAATATAATTACTCTATCCGTGAATATCACCGGACTTTTATACCGAACCATACAAGTGCACAAAACAAATGCTGACAACATTTATTTTCCGATAAGATTAATTTTAAAGCCTCCGTTAAAAACAAATCCATCGGTTGGCGCCCAAATATCGGGAAATATGGGATTGTTGTAAGGAGGTAAAACCAATGGTTCGAATTTAGATTGAATTGTATTGGTGAAATTTTCGAAATTGATAAATACCGACAAGCGCTTAAAGTGCCTCATCACCATAAAACCCATTATCCAAAAGTCGGATTTCTTATTGTACGATTCATCGAACTGCCAGCCGGTGTAATACAATTCATATCCAACCGACCATTGTTCTTCCTCATCGTACATAAGCACAAATCCTGCATTGTTTTTCGGGGTGAGTGGTTTCTGATTATTAATATTATCGTATTTCAACTTTGTATTAATGAGCGCGTAATTAAAGAAAAGTTTAAAATTATTATACATCAGTTTTAGGTTGGTTTCAAACCCTGAAGTCACTATGTTGCCATCAGCATTCTCGAAAAAGTAATCATTTAAGTTGTTATTTTCCCGTAAAACCAAGGCGTTTTTTAATTGTGTAACATAAAACAATTGATTTACGGAAAAAGCCAGTTTATCAAAAAACACGGTTCTGTAATTTATATCAAAGTTACCTCCCATCGAAGTTTCGGCATTTGCATTGTCTTTTGAAAGAGATTTAATGTGCCTGAAATAAATTCTTTCTGCATCTTCAGTAAAAATGGTCGGGAGCTTGTACCCCATTGCGCCACCCAGTCTTGTTGTAAGATTTTTGTTCACATTGTAAAGCAATGAAACGCGTGGAAGAAAAAAGCTGCCATATGTTAAATTGTAATCTGCCCTGAATCCGGTCTCAAGCGTAATTAGCTGAGAAATATCAGTTGTATTCTGAACAAACCCTCCAAACGTACTGTGTGAATAATCCCTCAGCGGGACTGTAACTAAACGGTCTTCATTAAATGATTCATAGTAGTGGTTGGCGCCAAACTGCCAATCTGAGTTTTCTTTTTTACTTAAAATAAAAAGTGCTTCGGTGAAACTTGAAATTTGATTTCCCGAAAAGCGGTAGGCCGGTATTGTTAATTCGCGGTTAAAATAACTTACACTGTTTTTAAAACTGAAGGAATGCTCATCGTGTTTATTTACAAACGATAATTGGGTTGAATAACGCTGCGACAAATTTTCCTCAGAAAAGACATGATCTCCTTCGGCATTACCATCGATTACCTCCATATCGCCACCGGTTCGATGATCAAATGTTCCATTTAGCCCTATAATCAGTTCCGTATTCGGCTTGATGTAGAAATAAAATTTTGGGTTCAAACTAAAAGATCTGGTTTTAGGAATATTGGAAAAATTATCATCATCGGCATCATAAGCCACCTGATTATAAATGGAACTATATAGCGACATTCCGGTTTTGCCATATTTTTGTGCATAAAATATATTTCCAGTTGTTCCCAATGCACTGGTTTGATTAAGCATGATGCTTAATTCGGGGTTATCTTCCGGAACAATGGATACCAGGTTTACGATACCAGCAATGGCGCCACCTCCATATAAAGTCGAATTACTCCCCTTTATCAGTTCAACCTGTTTTAAATCAAGCGGGGGAATTTGCATAATCGATAAGCCACCGGCAAACCCTGCATAAAGCGGAAAACCATCCTTTAATATTTGTGTATATCGGCCATCCAATCCTTGTATTTTAATACTCAAATTACCTGAACTTAATGAGGTTTGCTGCATAAGCACTCCTGTAGTTTCCCGGAGTAGCATCCCGATATTACTTGAATTCATTGCGGCTTTTTCACCCAGTTCTTCTCCTGAAATAACTTCAATCCGTGTAGGAATATCATCGATGGTCCTTGAGGAGCGGGTAGTGGAAATCACAATTTCTTCCAGCTCTTCACCTGATTCAAGTTCTATTTCAAATGTTTTGTTATTGTCATCGGGAAGTTTTAGGGTTATCGTTTTCTCTTCGAAACCTATAAATGAAATCTGAATTTTAATTTTCCCGTTGGGGAGATTTTTTAATTCTGCAATTCCATTACCATCTGTAACCGTACCTTTTGCTGTTCCGGATAAAACAATATTTGCCCCAACCAGCGGTTCGCCAGTGATATCGGTAACTTTAAAAAACACCTGGTTTTGGGCAATACTGCTAAAAACGACTAAAAGCCCCACGAATACAAGTAAAAGGTTTTTCATCGTGTTTCTTTTGAATATAGCGCAAAAATACAGTCTTTATCATTGCAATAGGATTGCAAATTTCAGTTACATGTTGCACAAATCCCTTTAATTACAAAATTGGCGCTTTTAAAACTAAAATTTTGTGGCAAGGATAAATCAGGGATCGGAAGGTTTTTTAGACAAGTTGTCTGACCACAATGTGAACAAAAAAAGTGAACATGCAAATCTTCGTACGAACAGGTGCAACCTTCACTGCATAACGCATACTTAACCGCTCCGGTGCCATCGTCGACTTTGTGAATGATACAGTTTTGCTGAAATAGTTTTAAAGTTCTGAAAATGGTTGAGCGATCCACAATTTCAAATTGCTGCTCTATTTCAAATAAACTGATTGCTTTCTGCTTTTTCAGCAATACTTCAAGCACAAGTTGCCGCATTGCTGTGGGTTTAATTTTTTTCCGTCCCAATATGCTGTCAACATTGTTTTTCATATCATTCCTAAACAGGATTAAAGGCGTCTTTGTTTAAAAATACAATTTCCAAAACAGAGAAATAGGCCACTCTTATTTCTTCCAAATCAAGCTAATATGGTTTTTGTATAAAGTTAAAAAAGCGAAGAGTCATTTCGGGTTTCAATCTATCCTCTTTGTGATTTTTGAAAAGGCAGGTGACTGACAATTAAAAGAAAAAAGGTGCAACGCAACTGCTACACCCTTTATTAATAAATCAATTATCCGTTAATTGACCAAGAAATATTTTTAGCAGATATTTTTCGGGTATTAAAAAATGACGGAGCATATAAAAATTATCACCCGGTAAATAAATACTTACATTTCGGAATCTTTCATGTGTGTAACGGTTAAACCTGTGCCAGTCGACAACGGGCATTCCGCTTTCAAACGTCTGTACTTTTTCGGTAACCACAATTACCAGTTTATTTCCGTGGAATAAAAACCTGAAATTGTCTTCAAGGAACATCAGGGAAAACAGGGTAATTACAAGCATTCTCTTTTCCTCTTCATAATTCATTATTTCAACTTTATCGTGCGTATCGTCGATACTGAAATGAAACGGTTCAATACGCTTTTTCTGAATTTCTGTTTTATCTACTATTGTTTTCATGATTTCAATTTTTTACGTGTTATAAAATATATTTTGCCATATCGCGAGATTTCTCCTTCATCAGGAAAAATCAGATTTACTATGGATGTATGTTAATCGTTAAACTGAAATCGAAGGCGGAGGTAGATCGAGAAGTAAAACAGGAATTAAACGGGAATGAATTTTGGCTTTATGTATTGCGGTCCGGCTTGTTGCTATGCTGTTAAATTCGTTGTAATTGTCAGGCAGCAACGGAATACCACCGGAACCATTCAGGTCATTGGGTTCTTTTGTATCGAGCCATTCGTCATTAATTAATAGCGCATTGCAAATATTTAAACCGTTTTGCGAAAATAAGGCCAGCTTTTTCGGCAATTGTGTAAGCTGTAAATTCGGGCTTTGGCAATTTCCGCAAACTGCAAAACCTGAAACAATCCATATGGTTATCCATATTCGCATTCTTAATTTTATTAACAATGGTAAAAGTAACTTTCATGGCAAGAAACTCTGTTTATTTACTGTTAATTAGCGTTAATGAAGTCTTAAGAAAGTTTAATTCCGGCTTCAGATTGTTTTGAAATCTGCTGTATCTCAAGAATTCTGATATTTTCATCTGCATTAAAATCTTTTTAGAATTTTTGAATAACCTGGACTTAAGCATTCATCATTTTCGAAGCTCTACCTGTATTTAAAAATGATAATCCAAAACTTTTCGAAAGCATACAAATAATTTTTAGCCATTTCCATTACCTTTAATGGCTGTTTTGATGTCACGATCTAAATTCAAATGTCATGAAAAAAATTAGCATGCCGGTTATTCTGGCATTTCTGTTTTTATTTCCTTATCAGCTATACGCCCAAAAACATAATCTCGAATATTATATTGAACAAGCCAAAGCAAACAGCACGTCTATACATCAAAACCAAAACGAAAAACAACTCG
>CAWGFJ010000018.1:0-45741 GCA_963821855.1 uncultured Prolixibacteraceae bacterium
AATGAACAATAAAAATTTTAAATAGTACAGGAATTAATATGGAATAAGAATTTCCCATCCTGTCAGGAGGGGTATCAGTGAAACGCATTATGTTGTGGAATGTTCGACATTGATTCGCTGACGGGGTGGTTGTCATAAATCAACAAATAATATGTATTTAAAAGTTCACCACCTCCCCCTCGCTCACTCGGGTACACCTCCTTGAAGGAGGAGAAATTCGTGCTGATACATTTAATACATTTTCCCTCTTGACATGATTGATTTCCCGACGAATAGGTCAGCACAGGCTGACAGTTGATAAAATGGTTCAAAATCACTAATTTTAAATCAAAAAATGTCCCGACTCCACAACAGAAAATCATTAAAGACGGTTCGGAAATATCTTCGAAATCATGCAACAGCAGCTGAAGCTGCACTATGGAAAATTTTAAAAAACAGCCAGGTTGGTGGGTTTAAATTCCGAAGACAACACTCAGTAGGCAAATATGTAGTTGATTTTTACTGTTCAAAGTTGCAACTTGCCATTGAACTTGACGGTGAGCCACATGCCGATTTAATAAATATAGCCCTTGATACAGAAAGAGATGGCTGGCTGAAAAATCATGAAATTACTGTTTTCAGGTACGAAAACCGGTGGGCATATGAATATCCTGATGTGATAATTGGTGATATTCTTGAATTTGGGAGAAATAAGAAGTGACCTTTACCTCCCCCTCGCACACTCGGGTACTCCTCCTTGAAGGAGGAGAAATTCGTGCAAGTAATTAGCATTAAAAATTTTAAATAATATGGAAATAATATGGAATAAGGATTTCCCCTCCTGACAGGAGGGGTGTCAGCGAAACGAATTTTGTTGTGGAATGTTCGACATTGATTCGCTGACGGGGTGGTTGTCATAAATCAACAAATAATATGTATTTAAAAGTTCACCACCTCCCCCTCGCACATTCGGGTTCTCGGAGAAAATAGTGCGGATTACCTGCAATCCAATCAAATATAGAATAACAGGAAAGTCTGGTTTGGACTATTTTTTATCGTTATTTTTTTCTTTTTTTTTGAGATAGCGTTCCGATTTTCCCCACAACCTTCCGGCTTTTCGGAATAATTTTTTTGTGGCATTTTCAACCGATTTATCCGCTTTTTTATAGGCTTCGCTTTTATGAATCTTTTCGGAAGTTTCATCCATAAATTCTTCTGCTTTATCGATCCATTGGTCGGCTTTATCCTGCATAGTTGTCTTCTTCTTTTCCGGCGTATTGCTTTTATCTTCTTCCATAGCGTGAGATATTCGTCTTTATATATTCAATTTCTGAAATATAATTAATAATCAGGAGGATACAAAAATATCTGGACATTATGCTAATTTTGGTGGTGCAAGTTTTTCCCGGGTAAAACTTAAAATGTTGTTCATTAGAAACGACAATGTCGCATTGCTTTGTTGAAATATCAATTAACCTTCGATTAATGATTTGTGAAAGTAATATGAATTTATGCATAGAACCGGAAGTTGAAATCGCTTTTTATGAATGTGGATAAAGCTAAGAAAAGTAGAAGGTGAATGGCATTTATAGTTTTTTTTTATATTTGAAATTCATGCCGGTGCAAACCGGTTTTTTATTTCAGAAAATTGACAAAAAAACGCATATATAAATTGATACACCGGCTTCATATTTACGCCGGGTTGATTTGCGCCGTCTATTTATTAATGATTGGTATTAGTGCAATGAATTTCCAACATCAGTTTTTCCGGGAAAATCCTACTGACACTTTAAATTTTAGCAGAAATATCGACTTTGACCCCGCATTGAAAATTGATTCATTATCAAATTTTATTCGACTGGAACTGGGAATAAAAGGGCATTTACCACCGTGGGAATTCCGCGAAAGTGATACGGGATATGTACGGTTTAAAATTGAAAGGCCTGCCCGAACCTACGAAGTAAAAATGAACCGCAACAGTAAGGTCATCGATGTGGATGAAATACATTACAGCTTTGGAAAAATTTTGCGTGCGTTACATTTTGGAAGTACCCGAAACCGTTTGGGTGATCCGCTGATAAATGTATGGACCTTTTACGGTCAGATATCCGGGCTGAGCGCACTTGTTGCAATAATCACGGGTATGTGGTTCTGGTTTAATCATGCGGTAACAAACAGAAGACAATGGTTTACCATTGTGGTATCGGGAGTAGTTTCATTGATTTATATTTTGTACATATGGATAGTGGGATAGATTTCAGCCGGTTGTTAAAGAAGATTCATTTTACAGTGAGCACTTTTATTTTTGTGTTTGCCCTGCTTTATGTTTTCTCGGGATTGGTTATTGCCAAAGGAAACTGGTTTAGTCATCAGCCCAACACGGTCATTAAAAACACATATCCACTGAGTTACAGGCCGGATACAACCCGGATGAGAGAATTTGGTAATGAAATCAAGCAGCAATTTGATATTTCGGGGAGGATGAGTTTTCAGCGAAACCGGGAAAATGAACTTGTTTTTACCTATTACAGGCCTATGGTCAGGAATGTCGTCACTGTACGACCGGCACTTGATAGCCTCACTGTAGTTTGTACTCATAACATCAATTTTCACGAAGCGAATAAGCGCATCCATAGGATTCACGGGTTTCAGGGTGGAATTTTATATGTAATTTGGGCAATACTGCTTGATTTATTAGCTGTTTCCATGATTGTTTTTGCCATTACAGGAATATTAATCTGGTTCCGCTGGCGAAGTCATATGCGTTCCGGGTGGTTCATTTTAATTTCAACAGCGATACTTGCTATAGCGATGGTTGTTTTTTTGCAGTAGGCTGTTTTCCTGTCGGTGAAATAATCCATTTAAATTTAGTTTGCTTCTTTCTGGCTATACAGCAATAATGATATTCGAATTAATTTTCAAACCACATTTAAAACGAATAGTCACAAATGTTTATTAACATGTTGTAAACTATTGATTTTTAGCGTAAATTATACATGTATAATTAGATGAGGATTTTGCCTAAATCTTTTCAGTACATTTTATAAAAACCAAAAACTAACATTATGAAAAAATCAAAGAGTTTTATTTTCATTTGTGTGGTTATTGCTTTAACCACATTTGTTTTTTCCTGTCAAAAGGAAATTTTAACCAACGCAGAGGAAATGGCTTCCTTAAAAAAAGGAAAAGCCAGCGATCTAACACCTATGGAATTACTGGGTAAGAACATCTTTTTCGATAAAATTTCATCACCCGGAAGCATGGCATGTGCCGCGTGTCATGCTCCGGAAGTAGGATTTACCGGGCCAATATCGGGCATAAACCATCAGGGTTCGGTATATCGCGGGGCTGATCCACACCGGTTTGGAAACCGCAAACCGCCGAGTGCAGCGTATGCTACGTTTAGTCCAATCTTTCATTACGACAGCGCAGAAGAATTATTTATAGGCGGAAATTTCTGGGATGGACGTGCTACCGGCGAACATTATTTTGGAAATACGGATGTAACTTCACGTAATGGATTGCCATCGGCCGAACAGGCTCTGGGCCCGTTTTTAAACCCGGTGGAACAAAACAACCCTTCGATGGAAGCAGTGCTGATGAAAATTGCCGCTTCCAAATATGCCGGCCTTTGGGAAGAAGCGTGGGGAGACCCAATCGGTTATGGAAATGATGTTGAGATTAAAATGAATTATGATCGAATTGGTCTATCTATTGCCGCTTACGAAGCTTCAACTGAAGTCAACCCGTTTTCTTCCAAATACGATGCTTATGTTGCTGGAGAAGCAGAACTCACAGATCAGGAAAGCATGGGGCTGAGATTGTATGTCAGAAAAGCAATGTGCTCAGCCTGCCACCCAAATGATGGCGAACATGCACTTTTCACCGATTTTACCTTCGATAACCTGGGCGTGCCTAAAAACCCGAACAACCCGTTCTACGATATGGACGAAGTTTATTTGGATGATGGTTCGGCAATAAATCCGGAAGGTGAAAACTGGGTGGATTACGGATTGGGCGGATATCTGGCAACGCTCAGTTCGACAAATCCGCGATGGGCATCTTTGGCCCGCGAGAATGCAGGAAAACATAAAGTGCCGACACTGCGTAATGTAGGAAAGAAAAACGGCAACGGTTTTGTAAAAGCATATACGCACAACGGCGTGTTCCTATCGTTAAAAGATGTCGTTCATTTTTATAATACCCGCGATGTGAAAAAGTGGCCTGCACCCGAAGTACCACAAAATGTAAATACCGAAGAATTGGGGAACCTTGGGCTTAGCGATGAGGAAGAAGATGCTGTTGTCGCCTTTTTGATGACGCTTTCCGACGGATATAAAATGAAGTAGGATGGAACAATACTTATAACTTATTTTCGGGGAAATAATAAGAATCGGGGTAACTATGAAAAATAAATTAGTTATCCCGATCTTAACTATTAAACCAATAAGAAATAAGAACTACAAATCGCTAAAACCTGTCTATCGACCTGTCAACACAAAATTTCACTTAAATGGAAATATCTCCTTTCAAAATTATTCAGGAATATCGTTTCGGAAATGGCTCATCCCGGCAACAAATTTTGAGTTCTTATCCAGTCTGAACGGAAACTGATTGGTTATTTTTTCTGCTTCATCACTGGCTTCCCGGTCGTATTTTAATTCTAGCACAACTTTCCGGTATTCCTGAAAACCAAATTCAAAATGGTTCCATGTAGGCCGTAAATGATAGTATTCCAGGTTATTGTCGATAGTAATTCTGAATTTTTTGTTTAATGAGGAAAAATAACTTCGCGAATAGGAATTTATCAGCACAGGTTGCAGACCAGCCAGTTTTTCGTAAACATCTTCGGGTAAACCTGCATTTTGAAAAATCAATTTAAACACCGGAGCATCGAATCCACTTTTTTTAAGTTCAAAAGCAGGAAGCGGAAACGACTTTTTTATGCCAACCAACCCTTTTTTAAGTTTGAATTCCAGAATCGGGACCTTTACTTCGCCTATCAATTCGTCGTACCAGCGTATTCTCACTTTCCAGCGGGTTCCGTTTCCAAAAAGGTTATCAAAATAGCAATCGAGTCCGGGAGTATCAAAATAAATATTATTCACTTTCCGCGGCACATATACAGGAGTAAAAAACGCACTATTCTGCCTGACAATGGCTTCAGCATGAACCGGAGATAAATGATTTGCAACAAATTTCCGCTCGTACCGATAGCTTTTTAATTCCGTATACCCCGTAATCATTCCGAAAAATTAAAATGAATTATTTTCAACAAACGACACCCTAATGGCAGGATTTACCTCATTTAGTTTGCTTTTAAACGATTGCAGCATGTCGGTGTTTTTAATTTCTATCCAGTATGCCGCTTCAATAATTTCTTCAGTTTCGTCGTAGCGCACCAGTTTCGAAGCTTTAAAATTTTGCTGTACCAGTGCATCTATTTTGTTGAGTTCAGGTTTTTCGGCGCCACTTCCGCTAACAGTCAGATAGAGATTCTGCCTGCGTGTTTTTTTTGAACTAAAATGCCGGATCCAGATTATGGCCAGCAAAATGATTGCAGCAACAACGGTGATGATTCGCTGATTGGCGCCTAAGCCAAGCCCGATTGAAATGGTAAAAAACAGGTACGCCAGTTCTTCGGGTTCTTTAATAGCCGACCGGAACCGTACTATCGATAATGCACCTACCAAACCCAGCGATAAAGCCAGCGACGATTTCACAATGGAGATAATGAGCATGGTGGTAAATGCGATTAAAAAGAAGTTGGCGGCAAACGCTTTTCTGCCCGATAAGCTTTTTGCACAGTTTGAATACGTTAATTCAAGTATCAGCGATAATACAAGAATAATGGCGGCATTGATTAAAAAATCGGTAATCGAGATTTGAGCGCTTTCGGTTATTAAAAACCGCTGAAACAAATTCCACTTGTCCATAATAGTTTTATTGATAAAGTTTTACTGCTAATTTTCTTTCTCTGCCTTGCATTAATTTTCCGTTCAGCTTTAATGTTGAACCAATTTCGATTTTCTGAAAGGCAATTTTATTTCTCATTCTAATATTTTCAATTTCAATTTTTGCAGGGCCGTATTCCGGTTTTTTCTGAAATGCAACTAATCCGTACACGATATTTTTCATTGTAATTTTATTTAGTTTCACCAACGAAAGGTCTTTGGAAGCTACACCGATATTCGCATTATCGATATTACAATTTTCGACATACAGCGTTGAATTCTCTCCGCCTGAAACTGCTTTATCGCTTATTTCAAGCATGGTACAACCAATAATGTCCACAACGCTTCCCGAAAAGTCGATCGCATCGTTTCCGATATTTTCAAAGGTGCAATCCAAAACTTTACCTGTACAAAAATCGGAATCAAAGGCGTCGGCAAAGGTATTTTCAAACCTGCAGTTACGCACTAAAAAATCGGAACGGACCATGTTCAATGCATCGTCGCAATTGGAGTTATTCGCAAATATACAATTATCGATATCTGCATCGGATTCATAAAAGGTTACGGCAGCCGGCGTTTGCCAGCCTTTTTTTCGAATACTTCCCAATCCCGAAAAATGAACGTATTTCAGGGTTGAACGATTTTCAACCTGCAGAATATTAAAGCCATTGGCCGATTTGTCGGAAGATGAAATTTCTATCGGTTTTTCAATTGTGCCTTCCATCGTTACTGTCGAAGAACAAAAGAAGCCGGCATTATTGATCAAATCGATTTTGGTTCCCGGTTTTACAAATAGCGTTAGGTTTTGTGGAATAAACACATCCGAATCAAAAGTGTAATTTCCATCCAAAACAACTTTTCCACCGATAACCTGGATTTTTTCGGGCAGATTTGTTTTTTCGATTTTTTGTCGTTGAGATTTTTCACCTGGTTCTTTCCAGTTGCTTACAGTAGTTTCGAAAGTTTCCGTTCCAACGGAAAATAGCAAAATTTCAGGAGAATCTTCCAGCGTGAAATTTATTTCAGATTTATCATAACCATTAAATGGCGAAAGCACATTTCCGCTGTCAAAATTTACCGGAAGCTTGTCTTTTAGTATTACGCCCACAACTGTTATTGTTGTATTGGTGAAGTTTTGAACACTCAGTTGCTTTTTCGCTCTGTCATAATAAGCGTGAACCTGATAATGAACCAAATCGGGATTTATTTCCGTGGTGTATTCATGCCTGAATTTTTCATTCGGAATCTTTGAAACTGCTTCTCCAATTTTGTAGACATTGGCAGCAATTGCCGGTAAATTTTGTCGAATAAGTTCGGCCTGCTGTCTTATAAAATCGAAACTAAACCTGTAGTATGGGTATTCTGCTCTGATAATTCCGGCTAAGGAATCAGCTTCCGTCTTATAGTTTGAAACGATGCTGCTCAAAAATTCCGGACTACTGAATTTTGTCAGATATTCAATATAGTGCGTATTAAACGCAGAATCGCAAAACACCTGGTACAACATGAGTTCTTCTTTTAAAAGCGTTGTCATTTTTGCAGGATTTACCAATCCTGAAACCGGTTCATCAAATCTTCGGTAGATTCCGTTATCAATATATCCGTCGAAGGCGATGCATTCAAGCAAACATGTTACCGGATTGTAATAAAAACGCTGATTATGCCAGGTAAATCCATGGTATGCCTGTGTTAAATCAAGCAGTGCATAGTAACGCGCCAGCTTATCTACATCAAAAATTTCGGAAACTGGCGCTTCACGGTTTTTATATTGATTCAGCAAAGTTTCGGCTTCTTCAAACTGAAATCGCATTAAGGAATCGGAAACAATACTATTTTCTTTAAACGGAATAATTTGAGCAGCTGAAAAGTAGTCGATATCCCAGTTTTTCCCGGTAATGGTAATTTCCTGATTTCGTTTCCAGAACACATCTTCATTAAACCGGATTATTGGCCCTTCCCTGCGCTTGCGGCTTTCAACCAATTGTTTTTCAAAATGCTCTTCCCAGGCATAAATTCCGAGCGATTTTTCGTTGAGTTCCAGCGGAACAAAACCATATCGGGTGGTTAATATTCCTTCCTGATCAAATATTTTATGTGCCAGCCATTCATTTAAAAAGTACCGCGTAACCGGATTTTGTACCGAAAAGGTCCGAAGGTTATTCCATGTATAATCATCCTTCAGCTTAATGCGAAACGACCATTTTCTTCCGAGTAGATGATCCACCAGGTCACCTTTCAGGCGAAGTTCCCCTCTTAGAAAATCGTTGCCATCGAACAATATCGAAGGTGCATAGTCATCATCCGAATTCATTAATATTCCGGTTTGAAATGCGGTTAATCTTTTGTCTTCAAACCGGTGAATATCGCTTGTATCCACATGAATTTGCATGGCAGCAAGATTTTTGTAATCCGGATAAGTTTTATTATTGCTATGCATTATTTCGAAATCGTCGAAATAAATTGTATCCGGGCTATTAATCCATGTATATATTTTGGCGCTGTCGTGGGTAAATGTCGGTGGAACAAAGAATTCAAGATATATCTTTTCCCATCCGTTCCGATCTTCTTCAACAATTTCTTTTCCTGCTATGTAGTTGCCGGGACCTCCATCGATTACAATTACGCCGTTATCATTCCGGTTTTTTCGCCAAACTGTAACCCGAATATAATCGTCGCCCCGGATGCCTTTCAGTGTGGCAGTAAATCCAAATGGACGGCCGGGAAATAATTTTATTGAATAATTACCTGAATGCGCATATTCGTTTGTTTGAGCAAATCCGCCCGAAAAATACAGTTCTTTCTGATTTGCTTCAGGAAATTCGTTTTTTGTTACATCGACTGAATCAGCATTACATATAAATGTTTGCTGCTGATTTTCTTCCTGAACTTTTTTTTCAGAATTGCAAGCAAATGCAATAAAACATATAACAATAAATATGGTTGGGTAACCCGGAAATTTCATGTATAAATTGTAAAACACCAAAATTAATATTTCAGAAATACTCTTTTGATTTAATTGTAATATTTTTACAACAAACTTTAATTTTATGGTTACAGGATTTCAAATAAGCCCGTTAAAATTTATGCTGCTGCTTCTGTTTTCTGTATTGTTTACCTTTCCAGCAATAGTGGATGCACAAAACATGGATATCGATTATTCTTTTTTTGTTGCGGGCCATACTTACGGAAATCCTGGTGGTGGTAATATTGGATTGCACCGACCGTTTAAACAGAAATTTGCGTACATAAAAAGTCGTCCTGAGATAAAATTCGGGGTATTAACCGGCGATATTGCCAGGCCTAATCCAACGGAAGCAAGCTGGAACAATGTTGATGCAGACCTCGATTCGCTTGGCTTACCTGTATATTTTGCCGTAGGAAACCACGATATGGAAAACAGGGCGCTTTTTGAAGAAAGATACGGCGACACTTATTACTCGTTTATCTATGAAAATGATTTGTTTGTAGTTTTAGATCCGAATCCGGATGGCTGGAATATTTCAGGCGATCAACTTGAATTTCTGAAAAATGCACTTTCTGAAAATAAAGACAAAATAAATCACTTGTTTGTGTTCTTTCATCAGATTTTATGGTGGAAAGAAAATTCGGTTTACACAGATTATCGTCCAAATTCATTTGCTGGAAAAGCAGATTCCACAAACTACTGGTCTGAGCTGGAACCTTTGTTCACAGGTTATCCCAAACCTGTATTTCTGTTTGCAGGCGACTTTGGGGCAGCATACTGGAGCGCCGATTTTATGTACGACAGATATGGAAATATAAGTATGATTGGCAGCGGAATGGGAGAAGAAACAGGAGATAATTTTGTTATTGTGAATGTGCTGAAAAACCACAATATTGATTATGATTTGATTTGTTTAAATGATGAAGATTTGGAATGTTTTGGCGAGCTTACCGATTACAGGCTGACAACCCATACGAATATATTTAAAAATGAGAAGGGAGTTAAAGTTTATCCAAATCCTGCAAGCACTGAAATTAATATTGAAATAAAGAATTTTGAAAATTCAGCCTATACTTTTTCGGTGTATAATTCAGCAGGTATTCAGTTAATGCAAAAAAATGTTTCGAAATCGCATCACACGATTCATCTCAATCTGGACAATGGGATGTATTTTTATCACCTAAAAAATCAATCAGAAATCTTTGATTCAGGGAAACTGGTAATAATCCGTTAAGATCATATAAAATCATGGTTTCCATCTATTAATATACAACCATAAGCATATTTGTATGATGAAAGTACATCTTTTGCTTTATTCAGGATCTCCATCCTGAATACCAACCGGTGTAAGAGATTCACAGGATCCAGAGTTTTTAGAAACTTATAAATTGCTTTCAGATCTGAATCAGTCATGGTTTTGTATGCTCCCCACGGCATGGGTGTACCGGGTATAGCTTCTCCTGCACGAAACCGTGCGATAAATACTTCCTGTGGCCAAAGAGCGATCCGACCGGTTTCCTGGTCAGGAGTAAGGTTTGGCGTTACCAGATGCTTTCCCGGTATAATCTGTCCGCTCATATCCGTTATTTCCATTTTAGATTGTCCTGAATATTTTGGCCCGATATAAGCACCAGTCATCATACTCCGGGGCGAATGGCATCCTGCGCAGTTAGCTACACTTTCTGCAAGATATTTTCCATATACTGCAGTCGAATCAGGTTCCGGAGCGGCAGGAACTTCACCGTCACCCATAGGTTTAACCAAACCAAATGCAAGAATTGCCTTACCCAGGAATTTCCATTCATTAGCGGGTCGTTTATTTTTAACAGGTGGTACTGTTCTCAGATAAGAAATAATCGCCGTCAGATCCCTGTCGCTTATATCATAGAAAGGCATAAAATCAATAAGAGGGCTACCGTCGTGTTTAACGCCATACCTTAACGTCCGTGCAATTTCGCCATCGGTAAAATCGCCAATTCCTGTTTCAGCATCAGGCGTAATATTTGGCGTATAAATATTCCCGGGTGGCATTATAAAATCGAAGCCTCCACTTAAAGGAACTTTTTCACCAGCCAAAACTCTTGTAATTTCCGAAACAGGGGCATGGCAATAAACGCAATGTGCCGGGCCATAAACCAAATATTCGCCTCGGGCAATTAAACTTGAATCCTTACTTGCAGTAATCTCCGGATATGGAGCTTCATATTTTCTGTTGTAGCCTACATATACAAATACTACAAAACCAATGACTATTACAACTAATCCAATACCAACCCACTTAAGGACTTTCAAAATTCTTTTCATAATTATCTACATTAGGTTAATAAAAATTTTTCTTGTGTCGAACGGGTCATGGTGTGAATATGAGGTTCAATATACAATTTTAATCAAATCAAGTCAATATTCTGTTTTTGTAAAGAACACCTATACTTTTCGGCTTCAGGTGTATCGGCTAAAATTTGCAATTTTATAATAATGGGAATGAAATAACTGTATCAATGAATATATACGTTTTTTAGAAATCGTTCCCTGAAAACATTTCTATATTTACACAATAAATATATTTTGTAAAATGAAAGTTCGTTATCTCGCGCATGTCATTCTATTATCGTTATTGTTTTCAACTTGTAATAGCAATAGAAGTAAACAGCAAGGCGATGCCATACAAAATCTTCCCCGGATTGCCATTTGCGGACTCGCCATCGAGTCGAGTACTTTTTCACCTGCAGTGACCCATGCAGAAGGTTTTCGAAGCAAACGTGGTGACGACATTTTTTCATATTACCCGTTTATGGACAAAGATTCAGTTGATCGGAAAAGGGCAGTTTGGTTTCCAACTTTGCAGGGGCATGCCATTCCCGGAGGCATTGTTACCCGCGAAGCCTACGATTCGCTGGTTAATGAAACCCTGGAAATGCTGAAACAAGCATTTGCCTTATGATGGAATCTTTTTTGATATCCATGGCGCAATGAGTGTGGTTGGCCTGGACGATCCCGAAGGAGATTTTATTTTGAAAATACGAGAAGTTGTCGGGAAAGAAGCACTGATTTCAACATCGATGGACTTACATGGAAATGTTTCGCAACGCCTGGCACAAAATACCGATTTAATAACCTGTTACCGCATGGCACCTCATGAAGATGCATTGCAATCGAAACAACGTGCGCTGGAAAATCTGCTCGATAGATTGGAAAGTGGCAAAGGAAAACCAAAATATAAAGCCTGGGTGCCGGTTCCGATTTTATTGCCGGGAGAAAAAACCAGCACAAGGATAGAACCCGGCAAAAGTCTGTACGCAAAAGTGGCTCCTGTTGCCGATCAGGAAGGAGTTATTGATGCTGCTATTTGGATTGGATATGCGTGGGCTGATGAACCGCGAAATCACGGGGTGGTTATGGTTACCGGCGATGATAAGGAAAAAGTGGTTAATGGTGCAGAATACCTTGCGCAAAGTTTCTGGGATGTAAGAAATGAATTTGAATTTGTAGCGCCTGTTGCACCGCTGAAAGAATGTCTCGATATGGCAATTGCCAGTAAAAAGCATCCGTTTATCATCAGCGACATGGGCGACAATCCAACAGCAGGCGGAGCAGGTGACGTAACCTGGACTCTGGCGGAAATTTTAAAACGGCCTGAATTTAAATCCAAAAACGGGCCTTCGTTAATTTATGCATCTTTGCCCGGGCCTGATTTGGTGGAAAAAGCCGTTAAAGCAGGAGTTGGCAATCATGTGGAAGGTTTTGCCGGCGCTGCAATTGATCACCGGTTTTCACCACCGATAAAGCTTTCGGGCACGGTAAAATCAATTTATCAGGACGATCCTGACGCAAAAACCGAGGTTGTTGTTCAGGTTGGAAGTGTAAATGTTATTGTAACAGCAAAGCGAAAACCGTATCACTACGAAAAGGATTTTACGCAACTGGGATTAAATCCGCGGAAGTCCGACATTGTTGTAGTTAAAATTGGTTACCTGGTTCCTGAACTTTATGATATGCGTGCCGACTGGATTATGGCTTTAACTCCGGGCGGTGTCGATCAGGATTTGGAAAGGTTGGGTTACAAACGCATTAATCGTCCCATGTTCCCGCTGGATAAAGATATGCCTGAACCTGATTTAAGTGCGCGGTTGATTCCGTCGTCGGATGGGTAGGATTGGTTTCGCAAACTTTTTGCAAGCTGTAATTAAACTAAAGATTCACCGGTCGTATAATTCCTTCGAAATGAAGTACAACGTTACTTGCAATACTTATTTATATACTCCATTGCTTTCATCATGCCTAAATCAAGCGCTTTACGGAAATCATCGCAACTAAGATCGGGTTGTTCCATAAGCACTTTGGCATTTCCGCGGTTAAAATATGCCGATGCAAAGTTTTCGTTCAATTCTATTGCTTTTGAGTAATCTTCAATAGCTCCTTCAAAGTCTTTAAGCATTTTTTTTGCCAGTCCGCGATTATTGTAAGCCAGAACATTTTTTGGATCAAGTTCAATCGTTTTTGTATAATCTTCAATGGCGCCTTTGTAATCTTTAAGGTAATTTTTAGCCAATGCCCGGTTATAATAGGCTTCTGTGAAGTTCTTAAATAAACCGATGGCTTTGTCATAATCTCTGATTGCAGCTTTGTATTGCTTTTTATCCAGCTTACTATTGGCAGAATTGTACAATTCTTTGGCATTTTGCCCAAATCCGATGAAGCAAATGATTACTAAAAACAGTGTTGAAAATGATTTCTTCATAAGGTTAAAAGTTGTTTCCGGCTTGTTGCCTGACATTAAGATTTTTGATTTCATTGTACATATTGCGAACAAAAATAAAACATCAACCGGTGCAAATTACTTTTTTAAAGATATGAAATATGTTAAATTGTTCGAACCTTCCACCGAAAATTTTAGAATTAATTTACTTCTATTGGCTTATCCACCTTCGTTTTTAACAAAGCAATATCAAATACGTCCATAATGGTATTTACAAAGTGAAATTTTAGTCCCTGAATATAGATATCCTTAATTTCTTCCAGGTTCTTTTTGTTTTGTTCCGAAAGTATAATTTCGGATATACCCGCACGTTTTGCTGCCAGGATTTTTTCCTTTATTCCTCCAACCGGCAACACTTTTCCACGAAGTGTAATTTCGCCAGTCATGGCCAGGTTCTTTCTTACTTTCCGTTGTGTAAATGCCGATGCGAGTGAAGTTACCATCGTAACTCCTGCCGATGGGCCATCTTTTGGAATAGCGCCTTCCGGAACATGAACATGTACATTCCAGTTCGAAAAAATTTCAGATTCAAGATTTAGCTGTTCGGCATGCGATTTTATGTATTCCAGCGCCAGCATTGCCGATTCTTTCATTACATCGCCAAGATTACCGGTAAGCGTTAATTGTCCTTTCCCTTTGCTAAGGCTCGTTTCCACGAACAGAATTTCGCCACCTACCGCTGTCCATGCTAATCCTGTAACAACGCCGGCAAAGTCGTTGCCCTGGTATTTTTCTTTTGAATATTCAGTTACGCCCAGGTATTCACGAACATCTGCCTTTGTAAGCTTTTTGCTGTACGATTCTTCAAAAGCAATTTTTCGGGCAATACGCCGCATAATTTTTGCAATTTTTTTATCAAGCTCACGAACACCTGATTCTCTTGTATAGCCATCGATAACTAATTCTATAACATCGTTGGTAAAAACTACGTCCTTCTTTTTCAGTCCATGATTTTCAAGTTGTTTTGGAATAAGGTGACGTTTTGCAATTTCAATTTTTTCTTCCACAAGGTAACCACTCACTTCAATAAGCTCAAGCCGGTCGCGCAATGGAGGCGCAATGGTACTTAATGTATTTGCCGTGGCTATAAACATAACTTTTGAAAGGTCGTAATCCATTTCAATATAGTTATCGTGGAATTCTGAATTCTGTTCAGGATCAAGTACTTCAAGCAAAGCCGAAGCAGGATCGCCATGAAAATGTTTCGAAACCTTATCGATTTCATCAAGAATGAAAACCGGATTTGATGATTTTGCTTTTTTAATATTTTGAATTATCCGACCTGGCATTGCACCGATATAGGTTTTTCTGTGCCCGCGAATTTCGGATTCATCGTGAAGGCCACCCAAACTTATCCGTACATAATTTCTTCCCAATGCCCTTGCAACTGATTTTCCGAGCGATGTTTTACCCACTCCCGGAGGGCCATACAAACACAGAATTGGAGCTTTCATGTCGTTTTTCAATTTTAAAACGGCAAGATGTTCCAGCATTCGTTCCTTCACTTTTTCAAGTCCGTAATGATCTTCATCCAGAACTTTTGAGGCATTTTTCAGGTCGAAGTTATCTTTGGTGTATTCATTCCACGGAAGGTCGAGTAATGTCTGACAAAACGAAAACTGAACCGAATATTCACCGGCGGCAGGATTTAAACGACTTAGTTTTTCAACCTCTTTTTTAAAGAATTTGGAAACTTCGTCGTTCCATTTTTTCGCTTTTGCCTTTTTATTTATTTCATTAATTTCCTGTTCAACAGGACTGCCACCTAATTCATCCTGAATGGTTTTCATTTGCTGGTTCAACATATATTCCCTTTGCTGGCGGTCGAGGTCGGTTTTTACCTTTTTTTGAATGTCATGCTTAAGTTCCAGCATCTGAACTTCTTTCACCAAAAAGCTAATAGCCTGAACACCTCTTTCTTTCAGGCTTTCAATTTCCAGCAGCTTTTGTTTGTCCTCCACATTAATGTCGGTATTCGAGCAAATAAAGTTGATTAGGAAAGTAGAGTTTTCAATATTTTTTACGGCAAATGTGGCTTCAGGCGGAACGTTTGCTGAAAACTGTGCAACCTTTATCGACAAATCTTTTAATGAACCGACTATTGCGCTAAACTCGTTGTCGCTTTCCGGTTTAATATCATTGAGTGGTTCAACCCGCGCTTTAAAATAGGGCGTATCGGTTACATATTCCGAAATTCGGTAGCGCCTTCTTCCCTGAATGATAACCGATGTAGAACCATCGGGCATTTCAAGTACTTTAAGAATTTCGGCAACCGTGCCAACAGCGTACAAATCTTTTGTTTCAGGCCGATCGATGGTATAATCTTTTTGCGCAACAGTACCAAGTAATTTGCTTCCGCGGTTCACATCGCGAATCAGCTCGAGCGAACGTTCCCGCCCAACCGTGATTGGCAAAACTACGCCCGGGAAAAGCACTGTATTACGTAAAGGAAGTATTGGAAGAATATCGGGAACTTCTGTGTTTTTCAGTTCCCTGTCGTCGCCGTCGGCAATTATTGGTAAAAAATCGTTATCGCGTTCAATCGAACCCGAGCCTAAAATATGTTGTATAACTGTGTTTTTTAATTTCCCCATTATAATATTGTTTTGTGACAAACTGACGTGTGCAGTTTATTTGAAATAACAGCCAATTGGTTTTGCAAGAGCTATGCCAATTAATGAAATAGAAATTTTATGCTAATTGTTCATTCCAAATCAGACGAAATGCAGCCATATTTTCAGTTTAAAAGTGATTTGAAACAACGATGGAAGATTGATAAACTGAAATTATAGCGGAAATAAAATTCGGTGAGGGAAATAAAAAAAGCTCCGGAGTACGGAGCCTTTTCATATCGGGTAAAAAACAATTATTTTTTCCTGTTTTCCATGTGCTTGGCGTAGCGGTTCATGAATTTATCCACACGGCCTGCAGTATCTACCAATTTCACTTTACCGGTATAAAACGGATGCGAAGTGTTGGAAATCTCTATCTTGAATAATGGATATTCCACACCGTCGATAACTTCAGTTTCTCTTGTATTTACCGTCGATTTGGTAAAAAAAGTATGTCCGTTCGACATATCTCTGAATGCTACCAGCCTGTATTCTTTTGGATGTACTCCTTTTTTCATTTCACTTATTTTTATCGTGAATGGTTACATTCTTTTATGCAATCCATTCGTTGTTATTAACTATAACCTGTTTCAATCGGGCTGCAAAGATAAATATTGTTCTTAATTATCCAAAAAAAGAAAAACCATTTTTCTCTTAAAAATCATTTGCTTTTGTGTTTATTCTCATTCGATTAGCGGCGCACGTTTAAATGGTTTGTTTCTGTCGAAAAGATACCGCATAGTGTAATGCGTTTTTGTTTTTTTGCCTCCAACCGATTCATACAATGCTACAATTTTCGGATTAAAATCGCCTGCCCACGAGAGTTCCAATTCCTTAAACCAGGGTTTCCGGTACATCACCGGGCGCAGATTCCAGAAAATAGCCGATTCAATTCCCGATCGCTGGTATTTAGGCGAAATACCGATAATCAATGCTCTTGTACGTGTCATGGTTTTTCGCTTTTTCAGCCAAAGTAACTTTAAGAATGAAAAGAAATTCATTTTCCCGTTTAAATGAATAAGTATCTGGTTTAAATCTGGTACCATTACATACAAGGCTATTGGTTCTTCTTCGTGATAGGCAAACCAGATAAATTCTTCTTCGATTAACAGTTTTGCGTTGGTAAGAAAATCGCGAAGATCATCCTTGTCGATCGGTTTAAAATGTTCGTGTGAACGCCATGCATTATCGTAAACAGTTGCAAAATCGTCGATGAATTTTTCAGGTGTTTTCCACGAAAAATGTTTAAAGCTGTATTGTGGCTTTTTCGAAACCCATTCGGCAACTTTCCAAAAACGGGCAGGAAGTTCGGGCATCGTAATATCTAAATGGTAGCTGTATTGCTCGAAATAAACCTCGAATCCATAATTTTTGAAAAGCGGCAGATAATATGGTGGATTATAAGGCATTCCGAATCCCTGTGGCATAAATCCATCGACAAGCAAACCCCAGTTCATGTAGTTTTCGCCGAAGTTAACCGGCCCGTCCATGGCTTCCATTCCTTTGGTTTTCAGCCAGTCGCGCGCAGTGTTAAAAAGTGTATCGGCTGCATTTTGATCATCGGTGCATTCAAAAAATCCGCAGCCACCGGTTGGTTGTTCAAAAGCTTTCGACTTGTCGAGGTTATAAAAAGCTGCAATGCGTCCGATTAAGTTTCCCGAATCATCAGTTAATATCCAGCGAATAGCATCGCCATTTTTAAATGATGGATTTTTTTCGGGGGTAAAAATGTTTTCAGTCATACCCTCCAGCGGGCATGCCCAATTTTTGTCGTTTTTATAAATAAGATGTGGAACACGATGAAATTGTTCCTTTGTTTTATTGTCACGAACTTCTGTAATAAACATGTTTTATTTTTTTCCGGCGCTGCAAAAATAGTAAAAGTAATGCTGATTTATTCTATCACAGGAGCGCGAACAAATGGTTTGTTTTCTAATTTCTGCTTGCCAGTTTTGAAAGCAAGCGCAGAATTTCGAGATACAACCAGATTAAGGTCACCATTAATCCAAATGCGCCATACCATTCCATATATTTTGGTGCTCCCGATTTTGCTGCATTTTCGATAAATGAAAAATCGAGAACAAGATTTAATGCTGCAACGGCAACAACTACCAGGCTAAAACCTATGCTAAAATTGCTGTTTCCGGTTAAAAATGCTATGTTCATTCCAAAGAAACTTCCGATAAAACTCACAAGATATACAATCGCAATTCCTGCCGTTGCTGCAAATACACCCATAATAAACTTCCGGGTTACTTTAATTATGCCCGAACGGTAAAAGAACAACATGGCCATAAAAACTCCAAGTGTTAGTGCAACTGCACGCATTACCACGCCAGGATACATCGATTCGAAAAGCGCAGAAATACCGCCAAGCAACAGTCCTTCGAAAATCGCATAAACCGGTGCCGAAATTCCGGAACTTTGAGGTCTGAAAACCGTAATCAGCACGGTAATAAACCCACCTATTCCTCCAATAACCAGCCACGGCATAATAGCCGCTGAAGCCGCTTCAGGGCTGCTGTCTATCACTCCGAAATATTTTTTCCAGGTATAAACAGCGCCGGCTACAACCAACAGAAGCATTAGGGCAGTTTTGTTCACCGTCCCGTTAATTGTCATTATTTCCGACGAAGAAGTAAAATCTTTTCTGAACGCATTATCCTTTAAAACAGGATTTGAAGATTTTGTAATATTTATCATGACTTAAAAATTAAAATTCAATATTTATTTGCTGAAAGACCATGATTAACAAATAATCTGCCAGTTGGGTTTAGCTGACAAGATTTCAGTGAATAAAAACGGATGGCTAATTTTATTTGATATGAAAAAAGGAGTCACTTTTTTAATAACGATTGTATATCTGGTCCGGTCAATTCTTCGAACAATTCTTCACCCAGTTTTGCAGCTTTTTCCGAATCGCTTAATTGCATGGCATTTGCAAGTTCAATGGTCTTTTCGCTTAAATATTCCGAACGGCTTCCCAAAGCAATTGCTGTTCTGTGGAATACAGTATGCAACTTTTCGTCTTTCGCAAGTGTTAGCAATTCATCAAAAAACGGATCGAATAATTCATCGATCGCTTTTTTTTCCACTATGGCCAATCTTCCCATTAAATGTATTCCGGTAAAACGAACCAAATGTTTTTTTCCGCGACACCATTCCAACGCTTTAATAAAAGCAAATTTTGTTTTTACATAAAGGTTTGCCGACGATTGCTCGGCTATTTCAACATTCTCAAAACCTTTTGTCCTGAAATCCATTTGTTCTTCCGTTACAAGCGCGGGTTCATCAAGCATTGTAGATAAAATCATTGTTTCGCGCCAATCTTTGTTCCATAGTTTTAAGGCCAGTAAATGGTCGGGTTCAAACCGGCTTGCAATTGCCCGAAGCTGAATAATGGAAAGTCCCCAGTTGACCTTGTATTTTATTCCTTTCTTACTCATCAAATCAGAAACATCGCCGTTTTTCTGTGTTTTTATCAGGTTTAAAATCTGCTGAAATTTTTGTTCTGTTTCCTGGTTATCGAGAATGATTGTCATTATTATCTATAGTTGATTTGCTGCTTCAAAATTAACGAAAGATGATTTCGGAGATGATAAAAATCAATAATATTCCAGTAGAATACAAAATGTAACTTTTTATGGGAATATACGATTTGAGCGATATTTTTAACGCACGGTGAACCACTAAAATCAAATAAATTTTTTCGAAAAGATAGGCGATAAACGTTGCAAATGCAATTCCTGCAATGCCCCAATATTGGACAAGAATAAGGCTTAAGGCAATATTTAAAACAAGTTCGAAAAAGGCGGCATACATTATTGGTTTCGAAATCTGAAGACCGTTTAACAGAGTTTGAGGCAAAAGCATACGACTGATGATGAGTAAAAGATAAATGTTGAAAATTGTGGCGCTTTCCGCAAATTCAGGATTAAAAAGAACAGGAAAAACCGGATGAGCAATAAGCAATAAAATCGCGGTTAGTGGAAAAAGAAAATGCATCAGACGACGAACACTCGACTTTAGCCTGTGAAGATTCGCATTCATTTTTTTGCGATCAGTAAATTCAGTTAGCATGGCATTGCTCATTGCGTTGGCTAAAAGCATTGCCAGCGGAAGTTCGCGTGCACCATACCGGAAAACTGCAAACGTGTCTTCATCAAATTTTGATGTCACTATAAAACCATCGACAAATTGTGCCGAGCCGCTCAACAAAGTTGCTGCAACCAACGGACCCCCAAGCGCCAATAGTTTTTTTACTACCGGAAATGAAAAATAAATTTCGCGATTTGCAAACAGTATTATCAGCAGCCAAATGTATCGCAGAATTGCAGATAGAACCAGCCCTTTTATTGCCATCTGAACGGGATATTCAAGAATTGCAGGTAAAACTACCAGGATAAGTTGCACTGAAAATGATACTATGGAATAGATGATGATAGCAGTATTCCGCTTTTTTATCAGATAAAAATATTCTACCAATCCTGCCGGAGCGCTTACTGCAATAAATAGAAGTAATAAGCTGATTTCGGGAATTAATTTTCCGTTAAGTAAATATCCAGAAAAAAAAGGCTGCAGGCTAAACAGGAAAATTGAAGCAATAATTCCCAACAACTGGAGCACAACAAATGCACTGAAAATATTGGTTTTGCTATTATTGCCGGCCAACGGCAGCAAAGCCTTTTGCAATCCGTTAAGCCAAAAGAAACTTACAGCACCCGCAATAAAAACAAAAGATTCATATTCACCGATTTCGGTTTTGGTCAATGCGGTTTTAGTAAATACAATTCCGGTTAATATCAAAGTCGAATACCTGATTAACTGGAAAAACTGGAAAGCTGAAACTGTATTAATGTATTTTTTCACCCTTTTTTGAAAGAGGCTAAAATTATAAAAATTGAAAGAGAATTGAATGTAGTTTTAAGAATGTGTGGGGATTCGGTTTATTTTCTTACGATTAGCATTTGAATTTAATTATAAAAATATGAACAGCGAATTGTGATAAGGCATGATATAACAAAAGTGGAAAAAAAAGATTTTGGGTTAAATTAAAATCATTTTGAAGTTCAGATACCAGTCTGTCTAAATATTTACAATCAAAACATTAGTTAAGCAGTTTAAATTTGTGTAAATTAATCATTTGTCTGTTATGGCTTAAAAACAATTTGTCTAAAGCAAATACAATAATTGCTATTGTTAATCTTTTTCTGCACTTTTTTAAAACTTTTAAGAAACCTTTTTGCAACAATTTTTGTTAGAAATTGTGTTTAAAATATAAAGACCAAAGAATTATTTCTAAACTGAGCAGGATGAGAGAATTTTTTCTAAGGAAAATTGGTGTTAGAAAAATACCTTTCCGTTTTTTCCTTATTGTTTTTATTGGTTGTTTTATTATTGTAAAATACGCTGACTCCCAGGTTGACACTTCCAAAGTTCCAAAAGATAGCGCAGCATTAGCTTCTGAAATTGACACTTCAAAAGTTCAGCAAAATGCTGTCGCCGATACCACTGCAATGGATACTTCAAAAAGTGGAGGTACAATTCAGGTTTCGGAAAGCGGAGGTGAACATTCCACAGACTCAGTCGAACATGTGGGGAGTGATATTAATCGTGGAAAACGTTTTTTCCTTGGTATTCTTCCATTCGGCCGAAAATATGAAGCTTGTGCATCCTGCCATTACATAAACGAAATAGATACATTCAACTGGAATCCGGCTGCAATGGATATTGCCCGAAAATACCAGAATATGGATTTTGCTTCTTTTAAGCAGGTTCTTATGGCGCCATCAAGTAAAAAATTGATGGAAGTACACAAAGACTTTACGTTGGAAGACGCAGATATACATGCGATTAAAAGCTATTTGACCGATATGGCCGAGAAAGGATATCCAAAGCATAAGCTAAATATCATGTGGCTGGTTGGTTTTATCGTGCTTATTTTGATAGTTGTCTGGTCATTAGCTGAATTAATTATTATTAAAATGATTAGGTTCAGATTGATCACGGTAATTATTTTACTTGGCTCGCTAACATGGTTGACAAAAATTCTGTATCAGGAATCAACACAATTGGGAAGGCAACAAAATTATGCACCACTTCAACCTATAAAATTTTCACACCAGGTACATGCAGGAATCAATCAAACGGATTGTTTGTATTGTCACAGCACAGCAGAATTTAGTAAATCGGCTGGAATTCCTTCTGCCAATGTGTGTATGAACTGTCATCTAATTGTTCGTGAAGGAACAAATTCAGGAAAATTTGAAATCAACAAAATTCACGACGCATACGATAATAACAAGCCAATTCAGTGGGTAAGAGTTCATAATTTGCCCGACCATGTATTTTTTAGCCATGCGCAGCACATTGGCGCCGGAAAACTCGATTGTGCCGAATGTCATGGCCCGGTTAAAGAAATGAATCTGATGGAACAGTATAGCCCGCTATCGATGGGATGGTGTCTTGACTGTCACCGGAGCCATAAAGTTCAGTTTGTGGAAAACGATTATTACCGGACATATAAAGAATATCACGATCAAATAACTTCAGGCAAAATAGACTCGGTTACCGTTGAACAAATCGGCGGAACAGATTGTATGAAATGTCATTATTAATAAGTTAAAACTGCGGATTTAATGGATAAACAATACTATAAGAGCATTGAAGAGTACAAAGTAAAAAACGGGATAAAAAGCAGTATTCTGGAATCATCTTCGAATGGTTTGGGCATTGAACCTGAAACGGTTGAAACCGAACCGACAAACCGGAGAGATTTTCTTAAACTTTTTGGATTTGCCATTGCTTCAGCCGCGGTATTAAACAGTTGTGAGCAACCGGTAAGAAAGGCAATACCCTATTTAATTAAACCTGCCGAAGTTACTCCCGGCGTTGCCAATTACTACGCTTCCACCTATTTTGACGGTAATGATTATTGCAGTATTCTTCTGAAAGTTCGCGACGGAAGGCCAATTAAAATTGAAGGAAATACATTGTCAAGTGTTACCAAAGGCGGTACAAACGCGCGGATTCAGGCTTCCGTACTTAGTCTTTACGACACCTCGCGGTTTCAGAAACCAATGATTTCGCGGCAGGAAGCATCATGGAAACAGGTGGATGATGAAATAACAGAAAGGCTAACAAGCATACGAGCAAATAATAGTACAATTGTTCTATTAACTCCAACCATAAACAGCCCTTCAACACTTGCTGTAATCGATGGATTTAAAAAAGTTTATCCTTCTTTAAAACATGTTCAGTACGACGCAGTTTCAGCAAGTGCGATTCATGAAGCAAATTCTGCTACTTTCGGTAAAAATGTTATTCCTACATATCATTTTGATAAAGCCAGGCTTATTGTCGGTTTTGAAGCCGATTTTCTGGGAAGCTGGTTAATGCCAATTGAATTCACCAAATTGTATTCGCAGGGCAGAAAACTTGAAAACGGCTCAACTGAAATGTCTCGTCACATTCATCTGGAAGCAGGATTAACGCTAACCGGAAGTAACGCTGACAAGCGCATTGTAGTTAAGAACTCGCAACAAAAAGTGGTTCTTGCAAATTTGTATAATGAAATTGCAAAAAGCGCCGGACAAAATACAATTTCAACGGAGACATCACCCACAGACGTTAAAAAACTGGCTGAAAATCTGTTGGCAAACAGAGGAAAATCGCTTGTGGTTTGTGGTTCAAACGATGTGGAATCCCAAATGATTGTG
Source organism: uncultured Prolixibacteraceae bacterium (assembly GCA_963821855.1). Classification (GTDB taxonomy): domain Bacteria; phylum Bacteroidota; class Bacteroidia; order Bacteroidales; family Prolixibacteraceae; genus Draconibacterium. The sequence goes on from CAWGFJ010000018.1 coordinate 23,985, forward strand.
AATGGCATAAATTTCATGTTGGGAAATATTGGCAATACAATCGACTTGGATACACCGCTGAACGTTAAAAAGGGTACTGATAAAGAAATGGCAACCCTTACAAAGGACTTGAATGACGGTAAAATTGGCGGATTAATAATTTATGGTGTAAATCCGGTATATGATTATCATAACAGCGCAGAGTTTCTTTCAGGGTTAAAGAAAGTCGATCTTTCGGTTTCAATTCCCTGTTTAAAAGATGAAACCGCAGAAGAATGCAAATATCTTTGTCCGGATCATTATGCATTGGAAGCCTGGAACGATTACGAAATTAAACCCGGTTATTACAGCCTTGCGCAACCCGGAATTAGGCCGTTGTTCGATACAAGAGCATTTCAGGAAAGCCTGCTGAAATGGGCAGGATTTGAAATTGATTACCTGGATTTTATTAAGAAGAACTGGGAAGACCGCATCTATTTCAACTCAGGATTTAACGGAAGTTTCTACAATTTCTGGGTAAAAAGCCTGCAGGATGGCGTATTTGAAAATCCTTCTCGTTCAAAATCGAATGTAGCTTATTCAGCGCCACAAATTGCGGGAGTTAAATCCGAAGGCAGCGATGGTATCGAGCTTGATTTGTATCAGAATATTAGCGTTGGAGATGGCAGGCAGGCAAATAATCCCTGGCTGCAGGAATTGCCAGATCCCGTTTCAAAAGTTACCTGGGATAATTATGCAAGTATTTCGCTAAGGCTCGCCGAAGAATTGGGCCTTGAAGAAGGAAACATAATAAAAATTGACAATAAAATTGTACTTCCTGTACTGATTCAACCGGGACAGGAATATAAAACCATTTCGATAGCATTGGGTTATGGCCGGGGAAAAGCCGGTGCCGTTGCCGATGGAATTGGTGATAACGGATTTCGCCTGGTTCATTATAACGGCAATACAAGGATGTATTCCAAATCCGGTGTTCAGATTGAAAAAGTGGAAGGCGTGCATGAATTTGCAAAAACGCAAACGCATCATTCCATGGAAGGCCGGGCAATTATTCGTGAGACAACTTTGGAAGAATATATTGGTAATCCTGCTGCGGGCAACGAAATGCACGAAGAAGTTGAAAAGCATCATACATCACTATACAAATCAAGAGAATTTAAAGGACATCACTGGGGAATGGCGGTCGATTTGAACGCCTGCACCGGATGTAGTGCATGTGTGGTTGCCTGTTCAGCAGAAAATAACGTGCCGGTTGTTGGCAAGCAACAGGTTAAAATGGCGCGTGAAATGCATTGGATTAGAATCGACAGGTATTATTCAGGCGATGAAGAAAACCCGGAAGTGGTTCGGCAGCCTGTAATGTGCCAGCATTGCGATAACGCGCCATGCGAAAATGTTTGTCCGGTTGGCGCAACTATGAGCAGTCATGAAGGGATAAACCAAATGGCGTACAACCGTTGTATCGGAACCCGGTATTGCAACAATAACTGTCCGTACAAGGTGAGAAGATTCAATTTCCGTGATTACAATAAAGCTGATTCTATTCCAATGAATACCTACGATCCTGCAGGAATGACAATGGATTTACGACGAATGGTACTTAATCCTGATGTTGTTGTCCGCGCAAAAGGTGTTATCGAAAAATGTTCGATGTGTGTGCAGCGAATTCAGGAGAAAAAATTGAATGCCAAGCTGGAAAACAGGATGCTTGAAGATGGTGAAATTCAACCGGCATGTGCTCAGGCCTGTCCGGCAAATGCGATCGTTTTTGGTGACTTAAACGACGAAAACAGCAAAATTTCAAAATTCTTCAAAAATCCAAGAAATTATCATTTGTTGGAAGAAATCCATACGCTGCCTTCAGTAGGATATTTAACGAAGGTCAGAAATAAGGAAGTTTAGAAACCGAGAGTGCGAATAAATAAAATAAACTAAAAATTATAAGGATGTACGTTTCTCCTCAACGTGAACCATTAATTAAAGGAACAAAAGATTATTCTACTGTTACCAGGGATATAACAGCTCCAATGGCCAATAAGCCGGGGAAATACTGGTATATGGGAATTACCTTAACTTCTCTGATGGCGCTTGCCGGTGGTGTTGCTACAATCGTAACTGTATGGTTTGGTATAGGAACCTGGGGTTTGAACCGGACCATTGGCTGGGGCTTTGGTATCACGAACTTTGTATGGTGGGTAGGTATTGGCCATGCCGGTACTTTTATTTCAGCAATACTTTTGTTATTCCGGCAGAAATGGAGAACGGGTATTAACCGATCGGCTGAAGCAATGACATTAATGGCTGTAGCTTGTGCCGGTTTTTTCCCTTTAATTCATATGGGGAGGTTACTGTTAGGATTTTTTATTTTCCCATATCCCAATACAAGGCATGTTTGGGTAAATTTTAACTCTCCGTTATTGTGGGATGTTTTTGCGATTTCTACCTATTTCCTTGTTTCACTTTTATTCTGGTACATAGGATTAATTCCTGATATCGGAACTGTAAGAGACAGGGCAAAAAAGAAATTTTCAAAATTTATATATGGCTTACTTAAGTTTTGGTTGGGTAGGTTCTGCAAGACATTGGGCCAGGCACGAATCTATCAGTCTTAATTCTTGCCGGATTAGCTGCTCCACTTGTACTTTCTGTGCATAGTATTGTTAGTATGGACTTTGCAACTTCTGTAATTCCGGGATGGCATACAACAATTTTTCCGCCTTATTTTGTTTCAGGCGCTATATTCTCAGGTTTTGCCATGGTACTTACTTTGCTGATTGTGGCGCGAAAAGCAATGAACCTGGAAGATTATATCACGGTAGGACATGTGGAATCGATGAATAAAATTATTATTGCCACAGGTTCAATTGTTGGTATTGCCTATTTAACCGAGCTGTTTATGGCCTGGTATTCAGGAGTTCCGTATGAACAATATGCATTTCTGAACCGTGCAACCGGACCTTACTGGTGGGCTTACGCGATTATGATGACCTGTAACGTTATCACTCCGCAATTATTCTGGTTTAAAAGAATCAGAAGAAACCTGACCGTCACATTTATTATTTCGATTTTTATCAATATTGGAATGTGGTTCGAACGATTTGTAATCGTGGTAACTTCGTTGCATCGCGATTATTTGCCATCGAGCTGGAGAATGTATGCGCCAAGTATTGTGGAGGTAGGATTATTTGTAGGAACACTTGGAGTTTTCTTTACATTGTTTTTGCTGTTTATCAGGGTATTCCCGGTAATTGCAATTGCTGAAATTAAAAGTGTGATAAAAAGTTCTGCGGAGAAAATAAACGAAAAATGAAGAAAGTAACAAAATATGTTTCGGCTTATTATGAAGATGAAAAAGATCTTCTGAAAGGAATAAAAAAGTTAAAAGAAAGTGGTGTTATTATTCTTGATGCTTTTACTCCTTTTCCTGTTCACGGGCTGGATAAAGTATTGGGAATCCGTCGTTCGTGGTTACCCCGCGTTGGTTTTATCGGCGGTGCAATCGGAGCATTCTCAGGTTTCTTTTTTCAAAAATGGGTATTTACTGTCGGATATCAAATGAGTATTGGTGGTAAACCTTATTTCGCAGCTCCGTCGTTTATTCCGGTTACATTTGAATGTACTGTTTTGTTTGCTGCATTTGCTATGGTTATTGCCTTTCTGTTTCGTTCAAAGCTTGGTTTAGGTGCCGAAAATAAAATTTATGATCCCAAAATTACCGACGACCATTTTGTGGTTGTTGCTGGTTTTGATGAAAATAAAAGCAAACAGGTTGTGGAAAAAATGGAGGCAGCAGGAGCTAAAATAATTGAAGTAAAAGAATAAAAGAGATAGTTAGACTTATGGAAAACAAATTTGTGTTGGACAGAAAAACCAGGATGGCTCTTTTAGGCATGATTGCAGTGGGTGGATTAACATTGATAATCGGAATGTTCACCATTGGAATTTCGAACAATCGTTTCTGGGCAAATCTGCTGCTGAATAACTTTTATTTTCTTGCATTGTCGTTGGGAGGCGCCTTTTTTGTTGCTGTTCATGCAATGGGTGAATCGGGTTGGCAAACAAGTATACAGCGTGTTCCCGAAGCAATGAGTGTATTTATCCCGGTTTCCGGAATTTTAATGCTCATCACATTTCTGTTTGGAATTCATCATCTGTATCATTGGACACATACCGATGAACTGGATGCGATTTTACAGGGCAAAAGAGCCTATTTAAACCTGCCATTCTTTTATATTCGTTTTTTCATTTACTATATTGTCTGGACGGTTCTAACTTATTATTTAAGAAAGACATCGACCGATATGGATACAGATCCAAATTCAAGTCTGAAATATTTTAGACGACTTCGGATTTTGTCTTCAATATATGTGGTATTTTTTGCCATTTCAAGTTCTACTGCAAGCTGGGACTGGTTAATGTCGGTTGACGCTCACTGGTACAGTACGCTTTATGGCTGGTATATATTTTCAGGTTTGCTGGTCAGTACAATGGCGATAATAATTCTCATTGTAATTTTCCTCAGGCGAATCGGGTTTATGCAACATGTGAATAAAGAACATATGCATGACCTTGGGAAATACCTGTTTGCTTTTTCTATTTTGTGGATGTATCTCTGGTTTTCGCAATATCTGCTTCAGTGGTACGGAAACATTCCTGAAGAAACCGTTTATTTTTACGAAAGGCTTCATCATTACAATACCTTGTTCTATGCAAATCTCATCATCAACTTTGTAATGCCGTTCCTGATTTTAATGGCCCGAGATTCCAAACGGATCGACAGAATTCTTGGATTAGCGGCAATAATAGTTTTTATTGGACACTGGCTGGATTATTTTCTGGCAATAATGCCCGGTGTTAGTGGGTGAAAATGCAAAAATTGGAATTTTTGAAGTTGGATTAACCATTGGCTATTTAGGCTTATTTTTTCTGGTTGTGTTATATGGATTGACAAAGGCATCGTTAATTCCTGTAAATCATCCATACTTTAAGGAAAGCCTTGAATATCACACAAACTATTAATTTTTAAGCAATGGTAAAAGTGAATAAAATTCAGTTAAAATATGTTGGAATTATTGTATTACTGGCTTTTGGCTTGTTTTCGTGTAACCGTAAACGTAATGAACCCGGATATGTTTATTTCCCTGATATGATGTATTCGCAGGCCTTTGAAACCTATTCTGAAAACCCGAATTTCAAAGATAATATGACGGAACGATTACCGCCTGACGGAACTATTCCAAGAGGTTATACGCCATTTCCATATGAAAAAACAGAAGAGGATATGATTCGCGCCGGTAAAGAACTGGTTAATCCTTTTCAGCCTACCGAAGAGAATATTGCGCGTGGAGCACTTGTTTTTAGCAGGAATTGCAAACAATGTCATGGCGAGTTAGGAAATGGTCAGGGACATTTATATACCAGTAAACGATATCCTTATCCGCCGGCTTCGTTAATCAACGATAAAATGAAAGCAAAGCCTCAGGGTGAAATGTTTCACCAGGTTACACTTGGGTTTGGAATTATGGGGCCGCAGGGTTTTATTCTTCGTCCTGAAGACCGGTGGAAGGTTATTTTATACGTGAAAAACGTGCTTCAAAAGCAATAGAAATACTTATTCTGAATATCTGACTTTACAGCCAAATTAAATTTTTAATCCGATGCTGTTATGATATAGCATTTTTGTGATGAATCATGTTTTTCGCATCACCGCAAAAGCAATTATTTTTCTCCGGCATATAAGCGTCGATATTGTTTTGGGAGCAATTGGCGGATTATACTTTGCGTCTCATATTTTTAAACATAAACCATCTGTTTACTACTACATTACGCTTGTATCAGCAGTTTGGGTAATTTACATCGTCGATCATATTTTGGATGGAATCAGAACAAAGACTGAATCAGATAATTATGAATTTCATTTCAGACACAGAAAAATACTGCTGTTTTTTGGAATTCTTTTAATCCTCATTTCTTTCTGTTTTGTTCTTTTTTATCTTGAAAAGGAATTGATAACATTTGGCATCAGTACATTTATCCTGGTTATAGTCTACCAGGTATTGAATTTTATCTTCCGTAATAAACATGCATTCTTTCCAAAAGAGATTTTGATTTCGGCATTGTACACCTGGGGGATTTTTGGCGGGATAATCCTCATGAATGGTGGTATAAATCCAATTCAGTTAATTCTGACCGTCACTTATTTTCTTGTGGTATGTGTCAATGTTTTACTTTTTGCTTATGCCGAAATAAATGAAGGTAAAAATGAAGGCTACAATATTATTTCTACAAAAATAGGAAAAAAGAAAACCAGGATCCTTACCGTTTCAATAGCTGTTATTTCAATAGTATTTTCTCTGATTTCGGGCTTTTTATTTTCTACATGGAAAGAATCCGTCGTGCTTAATCTCATGAGCCTGACGTTGTTAATGATTATTGTTTTTCCATCGCTGATTAAAAGTAAATACTTTGGATTAATTGCCGATTCCGTATTAATTTATCCCCTGGTTCTTCTTCTTTTCAATTAGCAAACATTTGATTATTATAACCATTTCGCATAATTTCTAAATGCGGAAAAAATGCTGTTCAACATAATTTACAGAAAATATGCTATTTCATGTAATTTCTGTTTTGTAGTAATGACATATAAGATTAAATTTATGTCGTTAACATTTATTTTCATCCAATGCTAATTAATTCAATTCTCCCCAACTGGTCTGAAGTGGGTTTGTTCGAACAAATATTCTGGATTGTAACCATACCATCAACTGTTGTTTTTCTTCTTTTATTGATATTAACAATTTTTGGCAGCGAAATGGATACCGACGTTGATACCGATGTCGATGGTGATATTTCTGACGGCGATTCCATTCCATTTCAGTTTATTTCATTAAAAAATATAGTGGCTTTTTTTGCCGTTTTCGGCTGGTCGGGAATCGGGTTTATTCATGCAGAAATAAAATCGTGGCTGGTAATTTTACTTGCGGTATTGTGTGGTTTGCTAATGATGTTATTGATGGCTACGCTCTTTTATTTAATGTCGCGCATGGCTGAAAGCGGAACATTAATCATGAAAAATGCAATCGGTAAACTCGGAGAAGTATACCTGGTAATTCCTGCAAAAAGAGCTGGTTTGGGAAAAGTTCAGTTGAATGTTCAGGGCAGCCTTCAAACGCTCGATGCAATAACCGACGATTTCGAAAAAATTCCGACATCATCAATTATCCAGGTAATCGATGTAATCGACGACCATATTCTTCTGGTAAAAAAACAAGGAAATTAAGTACCAAATAAAAAAACCAAAAATCAATGAACGATTATTTTGTAATTCTGATTAGTGTTGCCGCTTTGTTTTTGTTTATCATTATAGTGGCAATGATGAGGCGCTATAAGCGTTGTCCCTCGGATCGTATTCTGGTAGTATACGGAAAAATCGGCAAAGGTGCCGACAAAGAAAGCCGCTCCGCGAAATGTATACATGGTGGCGCTGCATTTATCTGGCCTATCATTCATGCGTATGCCTTTCTGGATTTAACACCGATTTCAATCGAAATTAATTTAACTAACGCGCTAAGTAAACAAAACATCAGGGTTGATGTTCCTTCGCGCTTTACTGTTGGTATTTCCACCGAACCCAATGTGATGAACAATGCTGCTGAACGACTTTTGGGTTTGCATCAGGAAGCCATAAGCGCACTGGCTAAAGACATCATTTTCGGACAGCTTCGTTTAGTAGTGGCTACCATGGAAATTGAGGAAATTAATAGCAACCGCGATTTATTTCTTGCTGCTGTTTCTTCAAATGTGGAAGCTGAATTGAAGAAAATCGGATTAAAGCTAATTAACGTAAATGTTACCGATATTAACGATGAATCGGGTTATATTGAAGCACTGGGAAAAGAGGCGGCAGCAAAAGCTATTAATGATGCCAAAAAGAGCGTGGCTGAGAAAATGCGTGATGGAGAAATTGGTCAGGCGTTGGCTCACCGTGAGCAACGTGTTCAGGTTGCAAGCGCCGATGCTACTGCTGTGGAAGGTGAAAACGTAGCCAAAGTTACCATTGCAAATTCCGATGCCGATCGGCGCGAAAGAGAAGCCGAGGCAAACCGCCGTGCTGTTGCTGCCGAAAAAGTAACTGATGCGCAGGCTTTGCAGGAAGCTTATGCTGCTGAAAAACTGGCTGAACAGGTTCGTGCCGACAGGGATAAAGCCACACAAACAGCAAATATTGTTGTGCCTGCCGAAATCGATAAACAAAAAGTGGAAATCGATGCCGAAGCTATTGCAGAACAAAAAAGAAGAATTGCCAAAGGTGAAGCTGACGCTATCTTTTTGAAAATGGCAGCAGAAGGAAAAGGCATATATGAAATATTAAGTAAACAGGCCGAAGGATTTGACCAATTGGTAAAAGCAGCCGGAAACGACGCACAAAAGGCTGTATTAATGATGATTGCCGACAAATTGCCTGAATTGGTAAAAACACAGGTTGAAGCAATTAAAAACATTAAAATCGATAAAGTTACTGTTTGGGAAACAGGAAACGGAAAAGATGGCAAAACTTCGACTGCTAATTTTATGCAGGGAATGTTGGGTTCGATTCCACCGTTGGAAGATGTATTTAAATCGGCTGGAATGGAATTACCCGATTATTTAAAAGGAAAATCGAAGGAAGAAAAAACAGTTACCATTGCCGATGAAAAAAGTCAGGAGCCTGATGACATCGAACCGGCGAAACCAAAGAAATAGATTTTCAATTCCAATAAACAGAGCCGGTAATCTTAATTTACCGGTTTTTTTATGCTGAATTATCCCTCAAAAACACATTTAAAAGATTTTAGTTAGAAAAAATAAAATCAAAAATGTAATTTAAGCCCTCATTCTTTACCTATTGATAAAAGCAAAATCAATGGAAGTATTTAGTGCGCGGAATGTCGATAAGGTTTTTAAAACCACACAGGCTTTAACCAATGTCAGCATTTCGGTAAACAAACAAAGTATTTTTGGATTGCTTGGTCCAAACGGCGCAGGAAAAACAACCTTAATCCGAATCATCAATCAGATTACAGCGCCCGATAACGGAGAAGTTTTTTTGCATGGCAGAAAAATGACAAGAGCAGATATTTCAAAAATCGGGTATTTGCCCGAAGAGCGTGGATTGTATAAAAAAATGAAAATCGGCGATCAGGCCATTTATCTTGCGCAGCTAAAAGGAATGAGCAGACATGATGCCACGAAAAACCTGAAAAAATGGTTCGAGAAATTTGAAATAATGACCTGGTGGAATAAGAAAATAGAGGAGCTTTCCAAAGGTATGCAGCAAAAAGTTCAGTTTATAACCACCGTTGTCCATCGTCCGGAATTGCTTATTTTTGATGAACCTTTCAGTGGTTTCGATCCCATAAATGCCAAACTTTTGAAACGGGAAATACTTGAATTGCGAAACGATGGCGCAACAATTATTTTTTCAACGCATAATATGGACTCGGTAGAAGAACTTTGCGACCATATTGCGCTGATTAATAAATCGAAAAAAATAGTGGATGGCGCCACCAGCGAAATTCGCGAGCGATATAAATCGAATATTTTTGAAGTCAGGTATAATGGCGAAATTGAAAAAGTAGAAAAAGCGCTTGGCTTACAGTATAAAATACTTAACCATAGTGAGGAGAAAACAGAAAATCACCTCACAGTCCAATATTTAAATGGAAACTCCAACAACGATTTGATAAAGTCATTAATTCCGGTAGCCGAAATCCGTTCATTCGAAGAAGTTATTCCGAGCATGAATGATGTTTTTATAAAAGCAGTTGAAGAATCGAACTAACCAACTGCTTTTAATTTCCGCATTATGGAGCAATATAAAAGAATAAAAATACAGAACTTAATCTGAACAGGAAAATGAATAAAACTCTACTTATACTAAAACAGGAATACCTGAAAAGGGTCAGGAAGAAATCGTTTATCGTGCTCACTTTGCTTGTACCTTTTATTTTTATCGGCATGTTTGCGCTGATAATTATACTTTCAATAAAAAACGATAAAAAGGAACGAAACATAGCCGTGTATGATGATTCTTCACTTTTTCTCGGTGAATTTAAACAGGAAGGCTATACCACATACACTTTTATTCCGAAAGAAGAATACGAAAAATTAAAAAGCAATTTAAAGGAAAGCCCGTATTATGCCGTTTTATACATCCCGCAAAATATATATACGAGTAATTCGGCGCAACTAATTTCCGGCAAACAGGTTCCGATTGAGCTAAACGAACAGATTGAGCGAAAACTCAGCAGTTATATTGAAAACGAAAAACGACAAAAAATTATCGATAAAACAGGAATTCCCGATTTGGAAGAACAATTGGCATCAACGCGGACAAGGGTTAAACTGAATACGCTTAAAATTTCGGAATCCGGCGAAGCAAAGAAGAGTTCTTCGGCAGTGGCATTTATTGCCAGCTATGCCATGGGTTTTATTATTTACTTTTTTGTGTTTATGTACGGCGCAATGGTTATGCGCAGCGTAATGGAAGAGAAAAAAACCAGGATTATCGAGATTATTATTTCGTCGGTAAAACCTTATCAGTTAATGGCCGGAAAAATAATCGGAACGGCTTTGGTTGGTTTAACACAAGTTGCCATATGGATTGCACTTGGTGGTATTGCGGTTATTGTGGTTCAGGGAATATTCTCGCCTGAATCAGCGCAGCAGATGGGCCAGAGTATAATGGATACCCAGGGCCAGATGAATCCGGCAATGGCGCAGGCTTCGCAATCGAACCAGGTAAATGAAGTGATGGAGATGATTGGAAATTTGAACCTGCCGCTGATTTTTTTCTCATTTGTATTCTATTTTTTAGCAGGATATCTGTTGTACAGTTCGTTGTTAGGCGCAGTTGGAGCAGCAGTAGATAACGATGAAGATTCACAGCAAATGGTTTTTCCTGTTACTTTTCCGCTAATATTATCTATTATGTTGTTGTTCCCGATTGCGAAAAATCCTGAAGGGCCGGTAGCATTCTGGGCTTCAATGATTCCGTTAACGTCTCCTGTGGCAATGCTGGCGCGCGTTCCATACGGAATTCCAACCTGGGAATTATTGCTTTCCATGTTTCTGCTGATATTAACAACAGCCGGAGCCATAGCTGCCGCCGCCAAAATTTACCGGATCGGTTTGCTTATGTACGGCAAAAAAGTAAACATAAAAGAATTGATTAAATGGCTGAGGTATAAAAATTAATTTTTTAAAAACAATTTCCAGTATTTACTGTTTCTTACTTAGAATTATTTAAAAATGAACAATTTGATTGAAAAACAACTTGAATATTGCAGAGATGTGTTGTTGCCACTGTAGCAATGGAAAGGTGTTTTTTAAAATTTAGAGAGAATTAGTTTCAAAATAAAACATAAAGGCCTTTCTATCCACAGGGAGGCTTTTTTTATTTAACCGAATTTAAAATTCAAAAAATGAAAGTACAGAACATTTTGGAAACCATCGGAAATACACCGCATATTCGAATAAACAAATTGTTTCCAAAGGATTATGAAGTATGGGTGAAAGTTGAAAAAACAAATCCCGGTGGAAGCATAAAAGACAGGATTGCCCTTTCGATGGTGGAGGATGCAGAACAAAAGGGGATTATTAAAAAAGGTTCGGTAATTATTGAACCCACCTCGGGAAATACAGGGATTGGCCTTGCTTTGGTTGCAGCAGTTAAAGGTTACCGGTTAATTTTAACCATGCCCGAATCGATGAGGGTTGAACGCAGAAAGTCGCTTATTGCATTTGGCGCCGAGTTGGTATTAACTCCCAGGGAAAAAGGGATGAAAGGATCGATTGCAAAGGCGCAGGAATTCTCGGCCGAAATTCCGGATTCATGGATTCCGCTGCAGTTTGATAATCCGGCAAATGTAGCTGCACATCGCGATAATACGGCGCGGGAAATTGTAGAAGATTTTCCTGAAGGCTTTGATTACCTGATTACAGGCGTGGGAACCGGAGGACATATTACCGGTGTTGCCGAAGTGTTAAAGCAAAAATTTCCGGATATAAAAGTATTTGCAGTTGAACCCGAAGATAGCCCGGTGATTGGTGGCGGTGCTCCCGGCCCGCATCCCATCCAGGGAATAGGCGCCGGTTTTATCCCCAGAATTTCAATACGTCGTTATTGACGGTACCATCGAAGTTGGAAAGGAAGAATCCTATGAATACGCACAGCGCGCGGCAAAGGAAGAAGGATTGTTTGTTGGAATTTCTTCAGGAGCATCGTTGGCGGCAGTTGCAAAAAAAATCCACGATTTGCCTAAAGGTTCGCGAATATTAACATTTAGCTACGATCATGGTGAAAGATACCTGAGTATTGAAGGATTGTACTAAAGCAAAATAGCAAACATTTTACGATTCGCTTTGTTTATGCTGTGGTTGGTGACACGAAATATTTATCACCGATTGGAATTAAATCTTTAAATCAAATTCAAAATTATACTTGAAATGAAAAAATTATTTTACCTGCTGGCAATAATTGCTTTGGTTTCTTGCCAGTCGGGAACAAAGAATGCAAAAGTGGAAGAACCGGCAACTGAAAAAGCTCAAATTGTTGAAACCACCATTAATATTGGAGGAATGGATTGCGACATGTGCGTTAAGTCGGTTGAGAAAGGCGTGAATGAATTAGCCGGAATCGAATCGGTAGCAGTTAGCTTAAACGATTCCACCGCAGTTGTAAAATACGATGCCAATACGGTACAGTTGGCGCAAATTGAAAAAGCTATCGAGAAACGGGGGTACTCTGTAAAAGGCGAATTATAATAAAAGTATATTCCGGCGGTATTCTAAATTCCGGTTTTAGGGCATTCACCTGTAATTTTCGTTATTTGGCGGATAATTTTCTGAATATTGTTTCTTTTTTTCTAAATTGCTCAGCGAAAGTCATTAGAAAACAATATTAAAAAGAAAACAATGAGTGCGAATGTTAACAATGGTGAGTCAGTCACTAAAAGACGGGGGCCGGTTTGGCAGGTAAAAGTCGAAATTTTTTATCCTGTATTTCGGGATTCAAAAATTGAAAGAATCGAAATAAAACGTTGGAAAATCAGAGAGATACTCAATTAAAAAAAAGCTCCGGTTAGTTAAAATTAACCGGAGCTTTTTTTTTCAGATTATTCAGTGAGAGGTTTATGAAATTTGAAAACAATCAGGCGTAATCAGCTTTTGTGTTTATGTTGTAAATTTGCGGGTATGTGATTTTCACCACAAAGCAATCCACTTCTTTTAACATGAGCCGCATTAAAGGTAAAAACACCAAACCCGAATTGAAAATCAGCGGAGCTAAATGCCGGTGCGAAAGGTTTTATTAATGATTCCAGCGCCAGCACTTGTCTATAGAATCATGCTCATGTTCGGGACATTCGACTCAAGCCTGAGTCGCATCATTCATCACCACCATTTTTTTTCTAAACATACAATACTTTTAGCATTGCAGTAAATCCTTTATAAATGAGGTTGTTATATGTTGTACATTTGCCAGTATGAATGTACACGAAAAAGCAACCACTTGCATTAATTCGCAAAGCAGTATTATATAATGTCAAGCTCTTTTGCCATTGCAATTAAACAAAACATTATTAATTTTAGACAACCAAAATTTAGACAAACCTTAAAAACCAAAATATATGTAAATAGATGTTAGATTCTATTAAATATCCAGATACCTTAGAATATAGTTCGGATGGTAAACATCTTCCGATTGAATTTTTTATGCTTATAATTCCTGAATGTAAAAGAATTGATTTGAAACTTGGATATTTTAGTTCAAATGCCATTCGAACATTAGCTTATGGATTTGCTCAATTTATTCATAATGGAGGAATTTAAGAATAATAACAAATCATTATTTATCAATTAAAGATAAGAACTTATTTCTGAAGATTTAGAACAAGAATCTATAGCAAGAGATGAAGAAATTAAATATGTAATTGAAAATGATTTAGAAGGATTAGCAAAAATACTTGAAAATGGAGATCAACATTTTTTTGATTGTTTAAAATATTTGTTGAAACAGGATCGATTAAAAATATTACCTGTAAAACTAAAACCTAATCGTTTAGCACATTTCAAACAAGGAATATTTGACGATGGAACAAATCAAATATATTTTAATGGTAGTTGCAATTTTACTTCAAAAGGGCTTAGTCGATAATGGGGAAAGTTTATCTATTGCGAGATCATGGGGGGAAACATCTGAACGAATGAAGGTTAAGGAAAATATTGAAATTATTGAAAGAATTTGGAAAAAGAATGATTCAGGTTTTGAATATTTAAGCCCTGACCAAATAATAGAAGTAATTTATGCAAATGGAAAGGATAAAAATTTAGATGAATTAATAGATGATGAGGTTCAATTTATGAGAAGACTTTCAAAACATCCTTTAACTGAAAAAGCGTTTAAAAATTACACTATCAAAATTTAAAGAAAAAGTACACGAGGAAAAACATGCGCCAAGATTTCCATATCCTGAAGGACCAAGAGCCATATCAAGCAGAAGCATTATCAAAAATGGAGAAACAAATAATCAACAAGGGAATGTTTGCAATGGCAACTGGAACAGGAAAAACAATTACATCATTAAATTGTCTCTTGAAGATTTATAAGAAAACAGGTTATTATCAATGCATTAATATTAGTTCCAACAATGACATTGGTTAATCAATGGGAAGAAGAATGTAAAAAATTTAATTTTACTAAAAATATTATAAAATTAATTCAAAAGTAATTGGAAAAATGATTTTGACAGCTTATAAACACGTGAACATCTTTTCCCAACAGAAGCAAATTTCATTTATTGTAATATCTACATATGCTTCTTTTTCGAAGAAGAAATTTTTCGGAAGTAATTGAACCAATTACCTGCAAAAACCATTACTTATTGCAGACGAATGTCACAATATGGGTTCGCCGAGTCATATTGAAACTGTAACCGAAAGATGAATTGTAAACGAAGAATTGGATTATCGGCAACACCTGAACGACAATATTGAAGAAGAAAGTAATACAAAACATTATGCATTTTTTAAAAGTGAGAAAGATTATACTTACGAGTATTCAATGAAAGAGGCCATAAACAAAAATGTATTGTGCCGTATATGATTATTATCCGCAAATTGTTACATTGACCGAATCTGAGATGAAAGAATATATAAAATTGTCTACTTAAAATAGCCAATTATTGCAATCCACCTAAAAGACGATTTTGATAAAAAGACGAAATTTACAATCTCTATTATTGCTCGAAAACGCATTATTCACAAGGCAGATAATAAATTAGATAGTATTTAAAGATATTATTAATGAAGAGTATCAAAAAAAAGGAAATTTGAAATATACCCTTGTATATGTCCCCGAAGGAAATGACCCAAATGATTATTTTGAGACAGACCGACATTTATTGAAATCAGATGAGACCGATAATGATAATGAGCAGTTCATTTAATTGATGTTTTTACTAATGGCGAGTTAAAGAAATTGATAATAAAACTAACATACAGGAAATTTATTTCAGGCATAATGAGAAAGACAATATATTAGAGCAGTTTGCGGAATGGAGAAATTGATGTATTGACTTCAATGAAATGTCTTAGATGAAGGAGTAGATGTACCAAGGGCAGAATTAGCAATTTTTTGTGCAAGTACAGGTAATCCACGACAATTTGTTCAGCGGCGAGGGAGAATTTTACGTCAGCACCCTGATAAAAACTTTGCCTACATACATGACTTGGTTGTCATTCCTGAAGTAGGCTCAAGCATTGATAGTTACCCCATGGAGCGTAGTATGTTAAAAAAAGAATTAGAAAGGGTTAACAACTTTGCTTCATTGTCTGAAAATAGTTCGCACGCAATTGATGTATTGTTAGATATAATGAATCACTATAACCTAAATTTATATCACAATGAGTAACGAAGATAAAATGTTACACTTAGTTTTATCGGATAGTAACTTAAGTTCGTCTTACGAATATGACCCTAACGATTTCCAAACCATTAAAGAAGCTTTAGAAAGTGATATTCCCGTCGTTGTGGCTGTAGCCAAAATAATTCGTGGCATTAAAGGAAGTTCAGAAAAGAGTATCCAAAAAGAGATTTACAATGAAGTATTTAACTTTCTTAATCAGAATATGCTATGAATATTAAAGAGATCACAATAGAAAATTTTCGAAGTTACTACGGAAAAAATACTATCAGATTTAATGATGGCTTGGTTCTTTTTGTGGGTGATAATGGAGATGGAAAAACAACCTTTTTTGAAGCATTGGAATGGCTATTTGATACTACACATCAAAATTCCGATTTTAGGCTTGTTTCTGAAAAGAAGCTTTCAGAACTACCAATATTTGAAAGCGATATTTTACGCGTATCTATGACCTTCGAACATGATGGAGAAAAAATAGTTGAGAAATCTTTTGCTTTTAAGAAAAATTCAAACAACGAAATCAGAACTGAAGATTTTCAATTTAAAGGTTGGTATAATCAAGGCACGGAAAGAATTCAAATACATGGAGGAACGTTGCTAGACCGTTGCTTTGATGCTGCTATACGAAAGTATTGTTTATTTAAAGGCGAGGAAAATCTTAACGTGTTTAACAATCCGGATGCACTTAAATATCTTATAGAAACTTTCTCCAACATTAGAGAATTTGACCCGTATTACACAGGAAAAGAAGATAATATGGGATTTGTTGACTACGCTGAAGACTTATCGCGAAAGGCCTACGAAAAAGCGATGAAATCAGACAAACAAAATTCACAACAAGAAAAAGTGCTAAGTTCCAAATTAGAACTTTTAAGAGGTGAATTAAGCAAGGTTCGAAAAAGACTTGAGACAAATCGAGAAAATGCAAATAATTATTCAACGAAATTGAATGAGATTGAGAGTAGCAAAGAAGCTAGTTCCGTTTTGAAAGATATTAATGAAAGGCTAAAATCATTAAACGAAAAAAAACAAAAAATTGAAATTACATATCAACGAAGATTATACAACAAAGCTTCTTGACGAAATGTGGATTTTGTCTGGGTTTCTCCAATTTTCAATGAATACCAAGAAAAAGTAAATACTTTCAGTAGGGAAAAAAGGAGGCTAGAAGATGAAGATAAAAAGCAAAAAGGGAAAGAAGAAGCGTTTAATGAAATTTCTACTAGTCTGGCAAAAGGAATAATTCCGCTTTCTGTGTACATTCCTGATGCCAATACGATGAAAGAAATGATTGAAGATGAGTTTTGTAAAGTTTGTGGGAGAGAAGCAAAAAAAGGTACTGATGGCATATAATTTTATGATTGAAAAACTTAATACTCTACTTGAAAGCCAAAAACCAAAAGATAAGAAAAGAAGAAGAACATACTTTTCGAAAATAATTTTGCCAAAGAATTAGAACAAAAGAGCATCAGTCTGGGATATAATCAAGAAGAAATTAATAATCTGACTAACACAATACGAGATAGAATCGATTTTAATGAAGCACGAAAAACTGATGTGAAACAAATACAGGACAGTATTGACCTCGAAGAAGATAATAAGAAAAAACTATTGGCTCAAAACAATACTTTTACTGAAGAACAACTGCAAAATGCCTATGAAAATATTAAAAATTGGTTTGATTACAGAAATGAAGCTGAAAAGCAAATACTGATACTTGAAAAGGAAGAGCAAATTATAAAGAGTAAATTGCAAGATGCTCAAGACGAATATGATAAATTAGCTAAATCTTCAATAGCTAATACTTACAGTAAGGTTCACAAAGCTTTTAGTAAAATACAAAGTGCATTTAAATATGCGAAAGAAAAAAACACTAATGATTTTCTTGAACTCCTCGAAGAGAAGGCTAATAACTATCTCGAAAAGCTAAACATTGATGGCTTTCATGGAATTATTCGAATTATCAAAACGCCAGAAGGCCGAGCAAGAATTGTATTACAGGATAAGAATGATGTTTTTGTTGCTAATCCTAATCAGGCATTGAAAACGACAATGTTTATGTCGGTTCTGTTTGCAATTTCTGAACTTACAACAATAAAGAGAGAAAACGATTATCCACTTATTTTCGATGCACCAACAAGTTCATTTGCACCGCAAAAAGAGAGCGATTTTTTTAATGTGATTTCAGACATTAAAAAACAATGCATTATTTTTTCTAAAAGTTTCTTAACAGATAATGGTTCATTGGATTCCAATAAAATTGATTCTTTGCATTGTACAATTTATCGAATGAAAAAAAGAACGCCATTCGACAAACACGATTTGTCAACCATTCAAACAGAACTAACATTAATAAAAGAATAACAATGGCGGCAGAAAATTTATTTGATTTTTGGGCAAGACGTAATCCAAAATGGGAAGCTAGATTTGAAGAAATTCTTATTAGGAAATTTACTGACTATGGTGTTGGCGCTTCTGAATTAACGATGGCAAGGGAAAAACATTGGGTGCAGGTTACGAACTTTACATATATGCTTTCTTCATAGGGCTTTATTCAAATAAAAAGAGAGAATTGGTAGAAAAAAAAACGTTTGGTCAACCCACTCAATATTGGGGAAATTTAGATTCCAAAAAGTTTAGCAAAGCATATCCAAGATTACGAGAATATATCTTTACAGCATTAGTCGCTAAAACCAAAGAATTAGATCTAATAGCCTTGAAAAAGGAGAAATATCCGATCGTCAAGCTGTAGATATTTAAAAGACACTATGGAACAATACGCTAATTATGGTTTGTATTACATGGAAGAAAAACTGAAAGATAACCCGAATTACTTTTATAAAAACTCAGGTTTTTTAAATGTAATTTTGGAATTAGTTCAACCAGCAAATAATAATGAAGAAATTGAAGAACTGTAATATATTAATAAGATGCATTCCAATCGTATTATTCCGAATTTATATTGAACTTCGCAGGAATGAAACAATTAATGCGAAGTATAGGAGATTAATGTTTTAACATCATAATATGGCGTATTTAACACACGACGAAATATTATTAGGCTTATAAATTTGGTCCACCATACCGTTTAAGTGTCTACCACGACCCTAATAAATGGAACTTGTTACAAAATCACAATCTTGGAATTCCGGTAAGATTTAAGTTTGATGAAAACATTCGCGATAACATGCCTAACAATATTAAAAATGGGAAGGGAATATACATGTTCTTTTTAGAGCCTAATCACCCATTTCACCAAAGTGTATTAATTAAGCATTTATTATATGTTGGACGAGTTCAGGAGGGAACAACTAATCATAATTTCTTTAGACGCTTTTACAATACGTAAATGCAATTGGAAACCGAAATTCCGCAAGAAACATTATGAGATTAACAAATTGTTGGCCCAATAATACTTTTGTATATTATTTCGATTTGTCAACTAAAACTGATGAAGAGATTATTAATATAGAAAAGAATATATTTAATAACATTATTCCACCTTTAAATGAAGAACTACATGGAGAGGCAAGATTAACAAGACAATTTTATTAATAATGATACATTTAGCTTGTACTCACGGAAATCTAGGTCATTGGGATTATTATTCTACAGTAATGAAAATTAAAGATATTGTAAATAATAATAGGGTTATTACCGTTTCTGAATCCGAAGAATTATATACCAATAATATCAACGAAATTTTACAGCGGGAAATAAAAGAGTCTCGAATTAAGCCATTAAAGAATATATTTCTGAAAACGGTGAAAGGTTTCTTGGGAGTTTAGTTTTAGCAATTCATAAAGGCGAACCAAAGTGGACAGAAATTGATATAAATCGCAGTTTTGAAATCGCAGGAAGTATTATAGACGAATCTTCATTAGATATATTAAACAGTAGATTTGGCGTGTTGTCATTAACTGGAGATGAACAAATATTTGCTCTTGATGGTCAACATAGATTATTAGGTTTGAGAAAAGCATATACAGAAAAATCAGACATAGGGGATTTAGATGTTCCAGTTACTTTTGCCATTCATGACCATGATAATCTGGTAAGAACTCGAAGACTTTTCACTGTTTTAAATAAATATGCAGAGAAGCCTAGGGGGGCTGAATTAATTATACTAGACGAAGATGATGCTGCGGCAATAATTTCCAGAAAACTTGTGACTGAACATGAAGTTTTATCAAAGCCAAATGGTATCTCAAATTCAAAGAATGGGTCAATACCGAATAACGATGTTACCTCTTTAACAACGTTGGTGACAATAAATTCTGTGAACAAGATTCTTTTTTTCAAAAGCTCCCGTTTATTATACTTCAAGACCTTCTAATGAAGAGCTTGACGAGCTTTATGAGAGAGCAAAATTATTCTGGGATACATTATTTGAATGCTTTCCCGAATTGGTAGATTATATTGATGGGAATGAAAATGTAGAAATTAATAATTTATCGAT
Source organism: uncultured Prolixibacteraceae bacterium (assembly GCA_963821855.1). Lineage (GTDB taxonomy): Bacteria > Bacteroidota > Bacteroidia > Bacteroidales > Prolixibacteraceae > Draconibacterium. The sequence continues at coordinate 44,385 of CAWGFJ010000018.1, forward strand.
TCATCGTAATGATGAAACTGGAGGTAGCCTATTATTAAGACCTGTTGGACACAAATTATTAGCCCATGTTTACAAAGAATTTCAAGCAGATGAATTGCAGATTTTCAAGGAAAAGATAAGACAAGTAGAGTTTAATTTATCATCCGAAACTTGGAAATATCTATATTGGAATGAAAAGATGTTAACAGGAGAAGATAGGTTAAAAAAGAATTTACTACTATTTATGCTAGGAAAATATGACAATGAAGATGATATTCATGCAGAAATGCATAGAGTATATGAACTCAACAATGCAAATTATAATAACCATATAACTGTTATAAACTAAAAATCAAAAAATGGAACGAGACTGTTACTACTCACAGTATGGATGTTAGATTCAATATCTTGAATGCTCAGTGGAGGATATAGAGCAATGGTATTTCCCAGAAGTAAAATATTATTATCAAGAAGATGAAAAAGCATTTGGCACAAAGAGCATTGACGAAATTAAAGACCTAATCGAAGATTTACAGGAAATTTAATCCAGTTCAATAAGTAAGGAATTCAAAATAATAAACTCAAAATCTGAATTCTTGAAATGATTGGGAAGAAATAACTAGGTCAAATTTAAATAAAACAATTCGCACAAACTTCATTTTCATCGGCTAAAATATCAACAAGCTTGTTTGATTTACTTTTGCCATTTAGTTTTTTCTGTAAAGTGGCAATATAGTCGAGTTTAATTTGAGCCATTCTTTCCGGTTGAATAATTTCTTCCAAGAGTTTCATTATCCATCCAACTATAGCCGTCTTTTTCGTATTCCTGGGCTTTAATAAATAAATCAGGATGGCGTTCGTACAACCAAATCCATTCAATTTTTCGTTGGTAAAAACAAAAAAAACAACCGGAACGGCTACGGTTATATTTTCCTTTTTGCCCGTTTATTTCAAATTCAATTTCATCGTAATATCCCGGAACTTTTACTCCATTTTCTTTAAACAATTGAAAAACTCGGTTAATATCTACACTGTCTTCGTTTTCTAAAAGGAATATTCATTTAAATGTGAAACCGGTAAATTTTGGTCTTTCAGAAAATCAAAAACAACATGATTAAAAGTGGAAATACTCAATTGAAGTAAATCTTTCATTTTCTGGGAAAACAGATATTTGGGTGATTGAGGTACTCTGATAATTTCCAAAGTACGATCAAGCATTTCTTCACTACTATGTATTTTATATAGTTCTTCAATCTTTTCCCGGTTGGAATTGTGCAGTACTTTATGCAATACTTCCATACTCCAAATATGTTTCCGAAATGGAAAAACCGATTGAATATTTGGATTTGGTAGAAACATAACCTTCCCGATCTTCATC
>CAWGFJ010000019.1:0-349261 GCA_963821855.1 uncultured Prolixibacteraceae bacterium
TAAATAATTTTTGTTTTTGCAAAAAAGAAGTGCTGACAGCCTGCTTATAAAATTAGATTGGCTTATGTTGAATTTACCACATCACCCGGCACTTATGACCGTGTGTTGTGGCTTCGTGGTTTATGCCCCTATCCGTCCATTATATAAATCAGAGAGAGGAAAAATTAAGTCATAATTGTTCCAGTTTAAATTTCCATCAGTTATTGAAAAATCTGAAAACTTATTTTCATCTAAATATTTTTTAATCGATGGATGAAGAGATTTTGATAAAAAAGGCTTAAAATCTACAAGTCTCTCATTTCCATCACTAAACTTTATCCGAATTGCATAATCCGACAAATATTTTGCAGAATCAATTTTAAGCTGGTTATGTCCGGATTCTGAAATACAAATTTAGAAAATCTCAATCTGAACCTAAAATCAAAGTTTGCACACGGTTTCTGACCATGAACCGCAACCGTTGGGTCAAGTAGGAGTATGGGATTACAATCCTCCACTCTCCCAACTTGTCCCGCTTCAAGCGGGAGAGCCGTGGTGGAATACGGCTCTTCTAATTACTGCTAAAAATATAAGCTCATCTTTTGGCTTCGTTAAGCCCGATAGCTACCGGGTGTTCAAATTAAGCATTGCATATCATCAGAACGCTAAATTGTAGCCTGTAGTTTTTTATGCTATTTCTAATCCTGTCCTTTTTACTAAATCAATCAACGGAGAATCCGTATTATCTGTAAATCTCTTTTTTCCAACAAGATAAGGCTCAATTTTTGTGTTCACTTTTCTAGTCAAGCTCCAAATTTTTCCAGTCAGATAGTCATCCTCATTTTCAGTAACAATCATAATATCAATGTCGCTTTCATCGGTAGCTGTATTTGACAAATAGCTACCATACAAATATGCTTTATCGATGGTTATCCCCTCTGAGCGTAAAACAAAAATATATTTCTTCAATATTTCTATAATCTCTCTTTTAGCCATTGTAATAAGGTTTTAGTTTTTTCGAAGTATACATTTGCTTTTAAAATATCAGGCAGGACAGGGTTATAATCAGGATATCGTCCATGTAACTGATACTTCATTAAAATACCCAAAAACATTTCAGTTTCACTATCAAATACCAAATCTGCTTTTTCTGATAGATAAATTAAGTTATGCGACCTCGGGGCGACCTCACCGGCAGTCTTAACAATATGGGCCTTAATAGCTTTCTCAATCACTAAATGACAGAAAAACAATCCATGTAAAATTCGTTTTTCCCGAATAAGTAATTCAGCTGTCAATAAATCATCCTCAGCTCCGTTTGTCCAGTACTCAATTTGTTTTTTTATATCAATCACCTTTTATGCCTAAAAAAAATCAAAGTTACGAAAAACAATCATTGAACAGATTCTATTCCAGAATGTTTTCATGCTTGTGCTACAGTTCTCAAATTCAGGGTATGTGGGAGTCATACTAATTGTATACATACAAGTTTCTATACCCATGGAATTCCGCAGGAATATTTAGAGGGATTATACCTGGAATTCACGCGGTGAAATTTGTGCGATAATGTCAGTTGAATTGGGCAGTAGCCGGATAGTTTAGTTGCAAAATCAAAACAGCCCGCCAGAACGGCATTCAGCCGGGCGGGTTAACCCCCGGCACAGACATGATATAGTCGAAGAATTTTTCGGCTAGAGCTGAGACACAAATTGCAAATTTGCACCAGCGGGGGTGCATGAGGAATGATGAATTCAGTTCGAAATGGTTTTAAGCTGCGGCTATTTTTTTTGAGATGTAAGCAGCGTCCCGTCCTACTCCGCCAATTAAACCTGATGTTAGTCCAAACTGAAACGGCATTCCCGTAAAAAACAATCCTTTTTTCATTAACGAAATACCTCTTTTTGTAAGTGGCCAACCAGTATCATCGGTTATTTTGATATCAATCCAGGAAAAATCCGGTTTGAATCCGGTCGCCCAAATTACAGTTGCAACCTGAATCATGGAACCATCCTCAAATTCGGGATATCCTTCTTTGACGCCTTTCATTCTTGGAAAGCGCTGTACACCGCATAAATTCAGTTCATCAACAGAAATACTGATTAAAGGCCCGCCTCCATGCAATATATGGCCTTTTGCTTTTCTGCCCATGGGTGTTTGAATGGTTAATATATGGTTTGCAAACCACCAGTATAAACCACCTGCATATTTAAAAACCTGGTCGGGGATATGAAAAGTTGGTTTTCCAGCGATGTATGTTTTATGAAGCTTTGAAGTTTCAACAGCTATTTCAACACCTGAAACACCCGCTCCCACCACCAAAACATTTCCCTTGGGAAGCAATCCGGCATTTTTATATTGCGAAGAATGGATTTGATGTATATTGCCTGACAATTGTGATGCAAATGCAGGTATTTTTGGAACAGGATGAGTTCCGGTAGCGATTACCACTTTTTGAGTTGTAATATCGCCCTTCGATGTTTCAATTAAAAACCGGTCGCCCGATTCCGTAATACGTTTTACTTTGGATTGCAATTGAACCGGAAAACTGAACTTTTTTACATATACCTCCAAATAGTCAGCCATTGCATCTTTTCCGGGCAGATTGTTTTTATCTCCCGGAAAGTTCAAACCCGGCAAACCGTCATATTTTGCGGGAGTAAACAAATGGAGCGAGTCCCATCTTTTTCGCCATGAATCACCAATTTTATCGTTTTCTTCCAGAATAATAAATTCTAATTTCATCTTTTTAAGATAATAAGCCGTGGCCAAACCTGCCTGACCTGCTCCGATAATTACCACTGGAAAATGCTGCATTTTATTATTCATTATGTTCGTTTTAATTCATCATAGTCAAAGTCCAAATCAACCAACAATCCACAACTAAAAAAGTTATTTATACCTTCTGCTACCCGTGTTATTTGCCAGATTAATTCCTGTCCCGGATGTTTGATGTTTATTGATTGAATAAACGCTGATAAGCCGAAAAGACGCTGTCAGGTATGGGAAACCGGTGTATAAGGATGTGCAAATGCGGGGCTGGTGCATTATGTATAAAAGCTTTTTGAGGCTGGCAGGCACGGATGGGTTAGTCTTGGGCTAAAATGACGGGTAGACGGCAAATCAATCAACGGAGAATCCTCATTATCTGCAAATTTCTTTTTACCCACAAGATAAGGCTCTATTTTTATATTCACCTTTCTTGTCAAGCTCCAAATTTTTCCAGTGAGATAGTCATCCTCATTTTCAGTAACAATCATAACATCGATGTCGCTTTCATCGGTAGCTGTATTTGACAAATAGCTACCATACAAATATGATTTATCGATGGTTATGCACAAGACCGCCGCCTGCAACAGCAAGCCTGGCATTTTTGATAAAGTTTCTTCGTTCCATTGATATGTTTATTGGTTTTGTGTAAACATACAATTTGGAAGGAAAAGCGCAAAGGCAAAATAAAGATGTAAAATCAATGCCGGCGAAAATTCCGGGACCTTTATCTAAAGTTGAGGCGTAGCGCGGGTTTCGGAAAGTTGCTCCCGGGCTCAAAAAATTATAGTTATGATTTTCCAAAAACATAGTTATGATTTCCGAAAAACATAGTTATGATTTTTTCAAAACATAGCGTTGTTTTTTTTTGAGCAAGGTTTTAATTGGAAATCGCGCATTAGTATGGGGATAAATAATTTTTGTTTTTGCAAAAATGAAGCAGCTTGCTTATAAATCCGGAGGATTGACATGTTTATGAAAAATAAATCGAGGAGATGGTTCTCGTCAGCCTGTTGTTTTCCCGACATCTGTTATAAAAATATTTGGCAGGTTTTTATTTTAAACTATTTCTTTACCCGTGTTAATAATTTCAAATGCTAAAGGATTTTCAGGTGTAAAATCATCTGAACTCATTGGATGTGGTTCAATTCTTGTGTCTATATCGCTGGCTAATGTCAACATTTGAACTTGCAAATCAAAGTAATCAAGCTCTTTTTGTTTATCGAAAATGAATGCTAAATCAATATCACTATAGGCCGATTGTTTATTTTTGGCATACGAACCAAAAAGATAAACTTTATCAAATTCAAAATTTGACTTTTTTAAGTAAAGAATATAGCTTTTAATTATCTTAATAACTCTTTTATCCATAGTCTATAGTTTTTTATTTTCTCAATCCAGAAATCGGTAAACTCAGGCGTGCATTTTTTATAAAAATTTTGTTTGTAATCATCGTATCTCGCTGAAATGTTAAATGTTGTAATCATTGCAAAATCTGCTTTTTGCTCCTTTGTAAGTTCTAAATTAGCCGTTTCAGCAATTCTTGTTAAATTATGCAAATTCATAGAATGTTTATGGTAAACTTTTACATAATATGCTTTCAATAACTTTTCAATACACAAATGCCCAATAAAAAGTGCCCAATTATTTCGACCAATTTTACAAAAATCCAGCATTTCATCGAAGTTATTATCCGAAGATTTAATCCATGCTCCAATAGCATTATCCACATTATCAATTAATTTTTGCTCCATTTTTACCAAATGATTTTCAAATATATTGAATTTTTCTGTAGACACAGGAAGTCTGCTAAAATTTGCCACAATGGGCGGCGGTACGAAATGCGCAGTAGAGTGGGCGTTAGTTTTTTCGGGCCCTGTTTTAAGAAATTTCAACTTCGGTTTGGGGTAGAATTCTATTATGGGAAATCGGGCATTATTGTGGGGATAAATAATTTTTGTTTTTGCAAAAATGAAGCAGCCTGCTTATAAAATTAAATTGGCTTATGTTGAATTTACCAAATCACCCGTCATTACTTATAACCGCGTGTTGTGGTTTCGTGGTTTATGCCCCTATCCGTCCATTATATAAATCAGAGAGAGGAAAAATTAATTCATAATCGTTCCAGTTTAAATTTCCATTAGTTATTGAAAAATCTGAAAACTTATTTTCATCTAAATATTTTTTAATCGATGGATGAAGAGATTTTAATAAAAAAGGTTTAAAATCTACAAGTCTCTCATTTCCATCACTAAACTTTATCCGAATTGTATAATCCGACAAATATTTTGCAGAATCAATTTTAAGCTGGTTATGTCCGGATTCTGAAATACAAATTTAGAAAATCTCAATCTGAACCTAAAATCAAAGTTTGCACACGGTTTCTGACCATGAACCGCAACCGTTGGGTCAAGTAGGAGTATGGGATTACAATCCTCCACTCTCCCAACTTGTCCCGCTGCAAGCGGGAGAGCCGTGGTGGAATACGGCTCTTCTAACTTCTGCTAAAAATATAAGCTCTTACCCGCCAGTTGGCGAGTTAGCGAAATGGATTTGAAATTAGCTAGCTTTTTTGCTGCGTCACTGCTAAAGCTTTAGACAGCACGCGATACACTCCTATTCCACCATCTTAATTACAGCATGTAATGAACTTTATTTTGCGATTCACTGCTTCCCGGCAAGCTATGATTTGTGGCAGATTGCGGATTTTTTTCCTGGCGAACCGCTACGTAGTTTGAGCGCACTACAAACCTTGCTATTTACCACTTTGCCTGCCATTACTTATACAAAATATTAACACCTGGCATTGTTTGAACTTATCTTTTTAATAATTTAATCCAAAAGCCCAAAGAGGAATCACATTGAGATAACCATACTCAATATCGTCTTTTACAACAAATGATTTACCGTCTTTTTCTATTTGGTTTTGTTGCTTATTTTTTCCTCCAACTTCAAACGTATAATCGTCAATTATAAAATCTGCTTTTTTTGAAGATATTACTTCATTTTTTACTCGCATTTGATTGAAAAAGAATGTTTCTCGCAAATTTCCAACATTTGATTTATCTCCAACCAGGTTGAAAATGATATTTGTGTTATCTAAATATACCTTATCAACTTTTCCTAATCCACGGATACCACTTGTTTCATTGCGCAACTGCCCAATAAGTCCTGCTTTTTCCATATATGAAAAATAATCATCTAAGGAATTCCGACTTACATTAATCATTTCTGATATTTTGGAAAAATTGGGTTTAAAAGGTACGCTTTCAGCAATAATGGAAAGCAATCGTTTAAGTTTTCGACTTGTTCCTACATTTAGGTTTGCGTATTGCGGAATATCTGATTCTAATGTTTGTACAATAATTTGTCCTAAACGTAAATTTATTTCATTTTCAATTCCAAAAGGATAATATCCACGTTTCAAATAGTCATTAAATAATGGTAGTGGATGTTGAATATTTGCAAGTTTTACTTCATTATTTATATTTGTTTAAGGAGTAAATTTCTGTTTCATAATTATGAAAGAATTTCAAATATTCACGAAATGAGAGTCCTTGTAATTTGTAAATTATTGCTCGACGACTTAAATCAGCAGAACCTTTCAGTATGTCAAGTACAGAAGAACCTGTGAATACAACTTTTAAAGTTGGAAATGAATCGTAAATATTTTTTAATTCGCGGGACCAGTCTGTGTATTTATGAATTTCATCAATAAATAAATATTCTCCTGCATTTTTATAGAAGTCATCAGCTAAATCAATAAGTCTGTTTTCACCAAAATACATATCGTCTGCCGAAACATATAACGCTTTTTTACTATCTAATTTTCCTTGATATATTGTAAAATCATTGTTGTTTTACCAACTCCACGAGCACCAATAATCCCAATCATTCGACTTTCCCACGAGACTTTTCGTATAAATAACGTTTAAAATCGGTTGTCGTATTTTGTAAAAGTGTTTCAAATTTCTGATATAGTGTTCTCATAGTTTTAATATACTATATTTCACAAAGATACGAAATGCACAACGAATTCAACAATTATTCTATTTATTGCAATATTAAATGTGCAGTAATTCGTTTTTTGCCTGGCGCTAATGGTTGGTTGCTCCTATATCCATACTTGACGATCCTGGGAATGCCTTTCATAAACGCTCAGTACCATCTTATTTACAGTATAGTTTATCCCGAAAAACCGGGACAATGAACTTTATTGCCGAATCATTGCTTCCAGGCACACTAATTTTTTGTAGCGGATTTCGGAGAGCATCATGTCAGTCAGCCGATGACTGAACGGTGATGCGAGCTCGAAGCTTCGGAGCGTAGTTGATTGCCCCACTGACCCCGCTTTGCAATATGCACTGTTGAACTAAATCCCTTCGGGATAGCTGATTCAAAAGCATCCTTAAAGTTTTCATTTATATTGTTAAAATTGTTTTTCATCTCAATTCCACTGTTTCTATTTTCTTTTTCCTCATAAGTTTAAAAATATATAACAAGCAAGATTCTTATATTTGTATCTCTTTCTATCTTGTGACAGAGCAATTTCGAGTACTCATTAATTACCTGAATTTCAATATAAACCAACCTAAAACCGTCGTTAAGTACATAGAAAAAAATCCTGCAAAATAAACCGGGATATAGTTCAACACCGACTCATCACTGGGTCATGCCGACCTCTCAGAGTCCTATTTATTAGCTGTTTTTTTCTGATTTAATCAAATTTTCTGATTTTATCCGAGGACATTCTTATTGGTTTAAACGACATTTGATTATTAACTGAGGTATCTGTATTATTTAATATGCCGGAATGAGTGCGAAATTACCGATAAAAATGTTAGCTACAAACTTTTCTTTTCCTGAATCCATTGATTAATTTGATCTTCCAATAAAACCAATGGAAGTGATCCATTCTTGAGTACAACGTTATGAAATTCTTTAAGTTGAAATGCATCTCCCAGTTCTTGTTTTGCTTTGTTACGTAATTCCAGAATTTTCAATCTGCCCACCATGTATGAGCATGCTTGCCCGGTCGACACAATAGTGCGATCTATCGTTGACTCGATATTCACTTCAGGGCGGCTAAAAGTATTATGTTCCATGTATGCCACAGCCTCTTCCCTGGTCCATTTTTTATAATGCAGGCCGGCGTCGACCACCAATCCAACCGCATAAAACATCTCGCTACTCAATCTCCCCAAATTACCAGGGATATCATCGTTATAAAATCCCAATTCATAGGTCAAAACCTTTAAAGACCGCCCAACCTTCATTAAAAGCTCCAAATAATGGGAACCCCCGAAACATGGGCATATCTTTCATCTCTGTCTGCAAGGCGATTTGAAAATGATGTCCCGGAATGCCTTCATGACTTGCAATGTTTTTCATATTTATCCGTAAAATGGAATCTTTCTCGATCCGCCCCACGGAGATTGGCGTAAAATATGCCACCTCTGGAACCATTTTTTGGTGGCCCCACGTAATATGGCGCAGCAAGACTTTCCATAAATGGAGGTGTGGCTTTTACTTCCAGGTCGGCTTTTGGTTTCAAGTCAAATACCTTATCGATTTTAATTTTAAGGGTGTCAATAATTCTGGAATATTCATTTAACACTGTAGTAGAAAATGATTCTCCATCATTTTTGCAGAGGTAAGCATCCTTGCGGTTTTGAATGGCCTGATTAAAGCCCTCTTCCAGGGTCAGGGTTGTATCCTGTACGCCTAGTTGTTTATAAATAGCCCGGATTTCTCCTTTTATTCGATTCACTTCCTGAAGCCCGAGTTGATACACTTCCTCCGGCGACATATCTGTAGTTGTGGCACTTTTCAGCCTGAATTCATAATATTCCTTTCCTTGAGGGAGTTTCCACACCCCGGCATCCATAGTAGCCTTTCCTTTGAGTTTTTCGAAATAAATGATATAGGACTGATAGGAAGGAAAAACACTGGTTTTCATAGCGTCCACTGCTGCGTTCAATAAATCGTCTTTTTCCGATTCATCCAATGATTTCAATGCATTCACTTTGGTTTTAAAATCATGGTAAAGGATATTCCCTTCAATGTCAAATGTATCCTGATTAGCTAACCAATGGTCTTTGATGCCCAGAAATTCATACATACTCTCCAGACATTTCTCAATGATGAATATTGGCGGTATGATCCCTTTATCTTCCCGTATACGCAATCCCTCCATTTGCTGATCAAATTTTGTTTTGAACTTGTTGAGCCGGGAAATATATTTTTCAGCATCTTCTTTCGATTGAACACCATGTTGGTCAATCATTAATGAGAGCAACTCATTTTGTACACCCGATAACTGGGAAACGGAATAATCGTGATAAAAAAACGGTTCACTATCAATTTGGTCTTGCAAATAATAGTCTAAAATTTTTGTGTTTAATTGATTTTCTGGGGATTGCTTATCGAAATCGTAAGAGTGGAGTACTTTTTGTTCCTTTTTGAATAAGTTGAACCGTTTCCAGCTTGCAGCATCCGAAATATCAGTGAGCTGACCTTTTGCCCGGTTTGACAATATTGGAATGCCCATATTACTGACCAACTCGGGCGATTGTAACCCAAATCTCATAAATGCCCTGTCATAAAAGTGTTCGATCTTGAAAGGTTTGAACCAGATCAAATTCACCAGTAATGCAAAACCTACAAAAAACAATATGGATAAACTCCAGAAAAACCATTTTTTCCACTTTTTTCGATTCCTGTTTTTCATTATACTAATGTTTGTAGCTGACGGTCTCTTGGTCGAGTAGGCATAGGGAGTTTCACCCTAAGCCTCTCACAAATTGTCCCGCTTCAAGCGGGAGAACCGGACTTGACAGTCTCCCGTCACCCGGCTCTTGCTATACAAATATATACGCTTTATCCACATAATCCTATTTGCCAATGGTAAAACAGAGTTGGAAATTGTTTCCGTACAGTTTCGAACCATTTACAGGCACGGTTTACACTGGTTTTGTAGCGTTTGTACCTCTTTCTTGCCCAGCGCACAATGCGCTTTCTCAATAACTGAAAGATTGGATTCAACTCGTGTTTCCTGAACTTACCAAAGTAGTTTACACATCCCCGAATAAACGGATTTAAAAATTGGACAACGCCTACTACGCTTTTGTATGTCAGACCAACAATATCCAATTCTTCCATCTGGTCTGCTATGCGTTTCTTTGAACTAATGCTTATGGCACAATCGTAGCCGAGAAACAGTTTACCTGTTCTGGGCGATTTGGTTGTGCGTAGTTGAAACGAATATCCAAGAAAATCGAACTTTACTACCGCATGGTCATCTTGACAGCGATAGTCCCGGCAGTAAACCAGTTTTGTCTTTTCAGGGTGAAGTTCCAATCCACAAACTTCCAGCCGTTCACGTATCTTTTCCAACAGCCATTCTGCATGGGCTTTGCTCTTACAATGAATTATTGCATCGTCGGCATAACGAACAAAATTCACCGCTTTGTGCTTTAGCTCAAGCCATTTATCCATGGCATAATGCAGAAACAGGTTGGCTAATAACGGACTTATTACACCTCCCTGTAGTGTTCCTTTGCCCTGCTTCGGAACCAGTTTTCCTGATTTCTTTTGCACAGGCGCGTTCAACCATCGTTTGATGTAATATAAGCACCAATTTTCGCTAACATGCTTCTCCAAGGCAAGCAGCAGTTTCCCATGGTCGATATTATCAAAGAAAGCTTTTATGTCGAGGTCGATTACCCAGTCTGTCACCCTACAATTATTACGTACCGACGTGAGTGCCTGATGAGCGCTCTTGTTCGGTCGGTAACCATAAGAATTTGTACTGAATATCTTTTCAAACCTTGGCTCTAAGTAATCTTTAATCGCCATTTGTCCTATCCTGTCGGTAATGGTTGGGACACCAAGTTTGCGGATTTTACCGTCTTTCTTGGCTATCTCAACTTCTTTAACAGGCGGTGGAAAATAACTGCCCGATGCCATACGATTCCAAAGTTTGTACAAGTGTTTTGACCTGTCAGCATCAAATTCTTTCATGCTGATTTCATCAACACCTCCACTCCCCTTGTTGGCTTTTACTTTCTTGTAAGCCGCCCATACCATTTCGCGGCTTACCGGTACCGATTTTGTCTCATTCCATAAATTCATCCTCTTTCCAGAGTTGTTAAATGTTATGCTACTGTATAACCTAACCCCTTCGCTGCGCCACCGCTAAAGCTTTAGGCGGCACGCGGTCCATTCCCATTACAGAAACTTCATCGCTACTACGGGTTAGTCCGTCCCTGTTCCTGCTCGTCGGTATTCTGCCTCTCCCGCTGTTAGCGGGATTGTGCATTTCCCTTGCCATTGCAGGACAGATTCCCGGGTTCCGTAATTAAGCCCGGATAAAGGTCATGCCGCCTGAAAGACGCCTGCCGCACAGCCAGTAGACAGGTGCCCGCTGTGCTTATCACTGTATAGCTTACTCTCCAGCTTTTGACTGGATATGGCAACTTCTCGGCTCCTCGTCAGCGGTTCCGCCAGCTGGCGGATCATCTCCTTTATCCATACCTGACCATGCTCATGGCATAGCCTTTTTTCCTAAACGCTCAGCACCATACCTCTTAAATACAGCACCTTTAGGTGGTTTGATGCCCCCTCCTTCAAGGCGACACCGGTGGTTCTACCTTACAACTGGTATCCACCCTGCCTACCAAGGTACGCAGGCAGGCATCTCAATTACAGCATGGACAATGAACTTTATTTTGCCGAATCATTGCTTCACGGCACACTAAGTGGAGTTCGGGTTTTCGAAGCACTTCACTTTCAAAACTGCACTGAGCGAATTCGTTTATTCAGTATTTCAAATTTTTCGTCAATCGTCAAAGACGAATTGGCAGTGTTGCAACAACGAGCCGCAGCCACAAAAACCGCTGAACCCCGCATTACATTTACATTTTGTTATGGGGGCGCTTTTTATCCTTTTCCAATAATCCCATAGATATCAATTGCAGTCTGAGTTCTTTCCAATTGATTTTCAGACAATCCAATAATTTGTTTATGAATTTCGTTAAAAGTGCTATGTACTTTTCCAATACGTTCTGTTAATTCTCCAAGTTCTTCCATTTCTTCCTCTGAGAGTTTACCCAAGATTTTCTTGGCAAGATTTATAGAATCAATATGAACTGAATTAATTAGTTCCAGATTATTTTCCATAAATACAATCATTTCTCCGATTTCTACATTAGTATCATTTGTGTCATGAGCCATTTTTTTTACTAACTCAGTGTGATTATTTTTACTGCCAAATAGTCCCATAATTTTGATTTTTTATTTGAGTTTTTCCATTTTATGATTTAATAGCTATTTATGTTTTGTTAAACACTTCTAAATAATTCATCTATTACCTTATTCTTAATAGACTTAACAAATCCAGAAGGGTCATAACTTTTACTAAAGGACTCTTCCAACTCGGATCTTTTTGCTCTAATGAAATACATTTTAGATTCATTCACTCCGTCAATTCGCAATATGAATGAAAGAACAAACGAATTAATATCAACATTTGTGTCATTGAGTTCTTTGAAATAATCATAGGAATATTCCTCAATCCAACGTACTATTTGTTCAACATTTGAAGATTTTAACCATGCATTAATCACGAAAAAAGCTTCGTCCTTTTTGTCCGATAGATGAATTTGAATTTCTCCACTAATCTTTTTTGTTGGAATTATTTCTTCCAATTCTTTTCTTCCGTTTTTTATTAAAGTTTCTTTAAGAATTAGAAGTTCTTGAGTAATATCTACTTCAATTTCCTTTGATAATTCGTTGTTCTGCTTTTGCTTGTATTCTTGTTCTGAAAAGTTAAAAAATTGTGGAAGAATTCTTATTAATGAAACTACACAAAAAACAAAAGAAATTACAGTCGAAATAAAGCCTTGTCTTTCCGTAAACTCTCCATATTGTCCAAGAATAAGAGGATAAATAATTACAATACTCAATAATATTATTATTATAAGGATTTGAATAAAACCAAGATTTGAGATGTACCGTAAGTATTTTCTCAAACGATTTTTCCTTGGATTATATTTAGTTGAAAAAACTGTGTGTATATATCCTTTATGTGAATAAAAATCTAGGAAGTATTTAATGAAAATAAGACTGAAAAGAGCGTGGAAGATAAAAGCAATTGAACTACTATATTCTATGTATAAGAATATTATCGAAATAATAATGTTATATGCTAAAAGCAAAAACAGAAACTTTGTTAATCTGACGTAATATTTAAGAAACATTGTTCTACTATATTCAAATTAAGAGAATCCGCTTTGTAGCAAAAATGTACTCGTTGCTATTAATAAACCGAGCAAAGTTGAAGAGAGAATCAACTGATTTGTGAAATAGTTTCCGTATTCAATATTTCTAATAAAAATATCTACATTCATTTGTTGTATTTTTTCACTTGTTGCTGATAACCAATAATTTTTAAATTAAAATTGGTGTTTTTCAAACAGTAATTCTCTTTTTTCAAAATGCCCCATAGCTATGTTGTAAGTTCATCTGAATAAATTTCATTTATAGCTTTAGTTCGTTAAAATACTGGTTTCTAAAACCATATCCGTTTTTAAGCCTGTCCGACTGAATTATCCAGGCGGGCGTTTGTAAGTACTTATTAGCATTTACCATCCAATATATATTTCGTGAAATCCCTGGGGTGGCAGTCCTTCGCCTCGAATCCGTCGGTAGTTCAGGCGGGCCTGCACTTTGAATCCATCAAGTACGTCACCGGGCTTCAAAGGAATAAAAATAACTGAAAATAAACGAAATAGCAACAGGCGGGGTGAGTTTGGAAGGAATCTAAACAAGGATTGAAGGAATGAGGCTGTGTTGCTGTCTTGCTGTGTTGCTGTGTTGCTGTGTTGCACTGTTGCTGTGTTGCTGTGTTGCTGTGTTGCCGTGTTGCTGTGGGGCTGTGTTGGTGTTTTGCTGTGTTGGCGTGTTGCTGTGAGGCTGTGAGCGGTGAATTACAAGCTTCAAGCCACAAGCCTCAAGCCACAAGCTGCAAGCCTTAAGTTGCGGAAAGCAGGAAGTTTGAAGGCAAAGGGGGAAAAATCTGTTAGTTGTACGGTATTTAAACAGGCACTGGTTGTTGCTTTCAAAAAAATCTCAAAGTGTAAATGCAGAAGTAATGCGATTGTCGTATTTTTAAAACCGCTAATTTACTACTATGACCAAAAAGAATTGGATTCTGTTATTATTTATCCTGCTGAAATTTGCTTTGCAGTATATTGCCATTAACCCGGTTTACGAACTGCACCGCGATGAATTCCTTCACCTCGATTTGGGAAAACACCTGGCGTGGGGTTATTTATCGGTGCCGCCGGTTACCGGAATCATATCGTATATCATCGGCAATATGGGAAATTCCGTTTTCTGGGTGAAATTTTTTCCGGCTTTGTTTGGCGCGTTAACAATGGTTGTTGCCTGGAAAACTGTGGAAGAATTAAATGGAAAATTGTTTGCCCTAATCCTGACAGAAACCGGAATTTTGTTTTCAATTTTTGTTCGTATTAACACCCTTTATCAGCCCAATTCACTCGACTTTTTAATGTGGACAATACTTTTATATATCCTGTTAAAATACATCAATACCGAAAAAAGCAAATGGTTGTATATTGCCGCAGTTGTTTTTGCCGTTGGCTTTTTAAATAAATACAATATTGCATTCTTACTGTTGGGCTTATTTCCTGCATTGCTGCTTACTCCATACCGGAGAATTTTTACCAACCGGCATTTTTACTTTGCGCTTGCCATTTCGTTTCTGCTTATTTTGCCTAACCTCATCTGGCAATACAATAACCATTTTCCGGTGGTCAGCCATCTGCGTACCTTAGCCGAAACACAACTCGTAAATGTCGACCGCTGGAATTTTATTATCACACAATTCCTTTTTTTTACCGGTTCAATAATCGTTTTAATTGCAGCGTTTATTTCATTTTTTGTTTACCCGGAATTTAAAAAGTACAGGATTTTCTTTTATGCCTTTATTTTTACAATGGCGCTGTTTATTTATCTCAGGGCCAAAGACTATTATTCCATTGGCCTGTATCCTGTGTTTCTTGCTTTTGGCGCTGTTTATCTTGAGCGCCTCATGAAATCCGGTTGGGCACGTTTTCTGAAAATACCGTTAATATTGTTGCCTGTGCTGATTTACGGAACCATGTTGCGCATTATATTACCGCTTCTTTCACCTGAACAGATAATACAGAAAAAGGAATTGTTCGATAAAGCTGGGCTGACACGCTGGGAAGACGGGAAACTGCATGACATACCACAGGATTTTGCCGATATGCTTGGCTGGAAGGAACTCGCCTCCATAGTAGATTCGGCATTTACGCTGGTTGATGAGAAAAATAAAACCATTATCCATTGCGACAATTACGGTGAAGCAGGCGCCATTAATTTTTATTCGAAACAAAACTATTCGGAAGCTTACTCCATGAATGCCGATTATATTCACTGGTATCCGCTGGATAAGTTTGAAATTGTAAACGTAATAATGGTAAAGGAAATTTATGATGAAGACAAAAACAGGGACAGGGAAAGAAATTTCTTTGAAAACGTCAGGCTGATTGGTGAAATAAAAAATAAATATGCACGCGAAAAGGGAACACGGGTTTACCTGCTCGAAAAGGCGAAAATTTCAGTCAATGTTGTATTGAGGAAGGAAATTGAAGAGAAAACTGAAAACCGCTGATTTACTGAACAATTTTGAAGGATTGGAAATTAATACAGGAATGAGTTTCAACGAAATCAACAAAATTGACGATGTCATCCGTATATTGGAAGAAATCATCACGGAATCGGAAAAAAACAACGATCCGATTGGTTATTTTGCGGCGCTTTATCAAAAGGTAACCGTTAAAATAAAAGAAGGCATTCAGAATAATTTTTTTGAAGATGGCCTGCTGATGGAAAAACTGGACATTGTTTTTGCGCGGCGTTATATCGATGCATGGAATGCATGGAAATCGGAAAAGCAGGTTTCACAATCGTGGGAAAAAGCATTCATCCTCACAAAAAGAAAAAGGCCGCTGGTTTTGCAACACCTGTTAATTGGGATGAATGCACATATCAATCTCGACCTGGCAATTGCCGCTGCCGAAGTTTCTCCCGGTGAGGATATTCAACTGCTTCAGAACGATTTTAACCGGATTAATGAAATTCTTTCGTCGTTGCTTGTTGAAGTACAAAACAGCCTTTCGGGAATATGGCCCATGCTAAAATGGATATTGTCGAAAACGGGAAAAGTGGACGATCTGATCGTTGGTTTCAGTATGGAAAAAGCAAGAAATGGCGCATGGAAATCGGCAACAGAACTGGCAAAGGTAGCATTATCGGGCCAACAGGATTATATTCGCCGAAGAGATTTAAAGGTGGCTTTAAAATCATTTATCATTACCAGTCCCGGAATTCGCATTATGGTATTGTTGTGGCTTATCCGGCTTGGTGAAAGAGGTTCTGTAGCGCAGAAGATTCAAAAGCTAAAGAATAAGTAATTATGCAATAGATTCTTTCGCTGCTCCGCCAGCCGGCGAATACGCTGCCAATGACAGTTTTTCAAACAAGACCCTGAAACGAGTTCAGGGTGACGTCCTTAACTATCTCATCAATCGTTATTCGAACGTCATGCTGAACTTGTTTCAGCATCTCTGTCATTTTCTAATTATGCCTAATCTGTAAATTAGGTGAACTCTCAGAATGACAACAAACTATAATGCAAGAGGCTTTAGCGAACGTTGCCCGGCGCCTGTTATTCCGAAGCGCAGCAAGGAATCTTTTCAAAATTAGCAGAACAGTAGTGAAACTTTATGTCTTCTCTGATATTCTTTGCGTTCAATCTTTTTTTCGTGTGTTAATTTGATTAATTTCAAATCCTGTATTTTAAAATTCAACCTATGAAAACCATATTACAATCACAACTCGTTTCACTTATAAAAAAAGGCACTTCCATTTTAGCCATTTTAATAATCGTAAATTCCACATCGTTTGCACAGGAATATGCCATTGGTGCCGATCTTTCGTTTTTAAAACAGTCGGAAGACAACGGTTTTGCATTTAAGGAAAACGGCGAGGCAAAACCCGGTCTTCAAATTTTTAAAGACCACGGTTACAACTGGATTCGGTTGCGTTTGTTTCACACGCCAACGCGACTTCCCAATAATCTGGAATATACCATTACGCTCGCAAAAAAAGCAAAAGAAATGGGATACAAATTTCTGCTCGATTATCATTATTCCGATACCTGGGCCGACCCCGGAAAACAATTTCTCCCAAAGGCATGGGAAGGAAAATCGCACGAAGAACTGGTGGATTCAGTATATGAGTACACTCGTAAAACGATGATTGCATTTCGCGATTCCGGAGCTTTCCCCGATATGGTTCAGGTTGGAAACGAAATTATAAATGGCATGATGTGGCCCGACGGAAAAATCCCTGAAAACTGGGATAATTTTGCCGAACTGGTTCAGGCCGGCGTCAACGGTGTTTATGCCGGTTGCGGCAACAAACCTCATCCGCAGATTATGATTCATATCGACAAAGGCGGTAACTGGAAAGCCACCAAATATTTCTTTGATAAACTGAATTCTTATAATGTTCAGTACGACATTATCGGACAGTCGTATTACCCGTGGTGGCATGGAAGTATTCTCGATTTACGTAACTGTTTGAATAAAACTGCTGAAACCTACAAAAAAGACATTATTGTTGTTGAAGCCGCGTATAACTGGATGCCGGCCGAATACCGCGATAAACCGGCGCCTTTCCCGGAAACTCCGGAAGGACAAAAGGAATTCTGGGAAGAAGTTAACCGCGTTGTTATGAATGTTTCGGACAACCGCGGCATTGGCGTTTTCTGGTGGGAACCGGCAATTGGCGGGCAACGTGGAATTGGCTCACGCGGTTTTTTTGATAACGATGGAAATGTTCTTCCTGTGATAAATGTATTTGATAAGTTTACGAGGCATTGAAATTCGTGATTCCTTATTTCTTATTCGATATTTCTTATTTAATATTACCCTTTTCTTTATGCCGTGAGCAACGAGATTCGAGCTTTGAGCTTCAAGCCGCAAGCCTCAAGCTGCAAGCAGTAAATTGCATCGAATGGCTAAGCGCGTTGTAATCTGGACAAGAACTGCTGACCTGCAATTTGTTGGAATCCTGGAATATTGGGTCAATAGAAACTATGAAACATCCTGGCACATTTCGCTTACCTGTCGTATGCAAAGGAATACGCTGCGGTGAAACTAATACCGTTTTATAGTCAAAATTACTCACAAATATCTGTGGTATTATGCCGATAGATATTTAATATTCAGAAATGAACGGAGTGAAATTGATGAGCAAAATTAAACATATATCGGTATAAAATGCTTTTGTATTCCAATTAACTTTCCAATGAACTTTAACTAAAAAAAGTCGTTTCATTAGTGTTTGCAAGCAAGTATCCAAAAATGACCAAAAACAATTTGAATTTTGTAAAAATGGCGCTTTCTTTTCCTGAAACAGAGGAAAATCCACATTTCGACAGAAGAGCATTTAAAGTAATCAACCGAAGAATTTTTGCCACTCTGCACGAACAAAGCAACAGCGCCAATATTAAATTTCACCGTGGCAGATCAAGCAGTTCTTTGCAATTTTGGCGAAGGAATTTCACCGGTTCCAAATAAATGGGGATTACAGGGATGGACCACCTTCGAACTTGCAAAAGTTCCGGATGAACTGGTTTTCAATGCGCTCGAATCGGCTTATAACGATGTAGCTAAAAGCAAAAAGTAATTTCGATAATTTAAACTTAACCATGAATTTCAACTTAACTCTTGAAAATGATTTCATAAAATTAAGGCCGATTATACCCGAGGACTACAACAGTTTTCTTCCTCAAACCACCGATAAAAACATGTGGTATTACTTTACTGCAGACCTTTCCGATCCTGAAATGCTAAAGAATTGGGTTGAAACTGCAATTGAACAAACCAAAGCGAAAACCCGGCTTGCGCTTGCCATTCTGGATAAAAAGAAAAACAAAATAATTGGTTCCACCAGCCTGGGAAATATTTCGGAATGCGATAAACGGATTGAAATTGGCTGGACATGGATTTGTAAAGAATACCATGGAACCGGAGCAAATGATCATTCCAAATATCTGCTTCTTCAATACTGCTTTGAAGAACTCGGTTTTGAACGCGTAGAAATGAAAACTGATGTATTAAATAAATTTGCCCGAAAAGCACTGTTGCGTGTTGGCGCCGTTGAAGAAGGCATTTTAAGAAGCCACACTTTAATGACCAATAACCGAAGACGCGATACAATTTACTACAGTGTTTTAAAACCGGAATGGGAAAAACTGAAAGGCAAGTTCTGATTTCTTTCGTTACTTCTCCTTTTGTTTTACCCAAATCAGTTTTGAAGTATCGTAACCACGTGATTTTGCTTTATCCAGAATATGATTTTTTGTAAGCATCATCCAATATTGGTGTTCTGCTAAGTATCCATAAATATTTATCTGAAGTGCTGCCAATTAAGGCCCACTGGTAATTTTCGCCGAGTTCGAGAACCAGGTAATCGGCGTAAAAAATCCAGAAAAATGAGACTTTCAATCTCCCGGGGTCATCGGTGGTTTTGGCTTTTCCGACTGCCACATCGTGTTTTCCATCGAGTGTTTTTTTGTACCCTTCGTTTACCACTTTTATTTTTCCATCATCGCGTAGTGAATAGTTAGCAGTCACACCGACTAATCCGCGTTCAAACCGGTGATCGAAGCGCGCAATTTCATACCAGGTTCCGAGATATCGTTCTAAATCAAGTTGTTTTACTGTTGTTTTGTCCATTTTTTCATGCTTTTTATCCTGACATCCTGCTGAAATAACAGTCAGCAATAAAAAAATAACAGCTAAATTCCGTTGATGTTTTATCCACATAAAATAAACAAACTAATTTTCCAGGCTTTCGATTCTCCGCATCATTTCCATGCACATCCTTCCGTTATGGTAAGGTGCTTTCCAGCCGCTCACCTTATCGCCCGGTATTGGTTTTAATTGGTTATCCACTCCCCAAAACCATTCTCCATTCTTTTTGTCGATTATATTTTTCTGAATGAATCTCCAGCTTTTCAGGGATTGATCAAGATAACCGGAATCATCGGATATTTGCCATGCATTAAAAAACCCAATTACCGATTCGGCTTGTGGCCACCAGTCGAACTGCTCCTGTAAACGGCCTTCGTCTTTTTCGTAGTACATTCCGTTTTCCTTGCTGAAAGCTTCTTTTTTTGTTACTTCAGCCATATTGATGGAAACCTTTTTTACTTCTTCAATCAATTCTTCATCGCCTAAAACTTCGGCAGCTTCTAAAAGCAACCAGCTTCCTTCAATATCATGGCCATACGAATCGATTTCGGAACGTACAGTCCAGTCTGCTTCAAAAAACAAATAAAAGTGCCAGCTTTCATGATTGATGATTTTATCCAGGAAAATCCGAATCATGGCATGAAGCTGTTTCTTCAGGTTATCGTCCTTCCAGATACGGTAAAAATTGGTATAAGCTTCAAGGATATGCAGCGAAGTGTTCATCGACTTTTTAACTTCACTGGTTCCGGGCGTTATCTGCTTTTCCTCTGTAATTTGCCAGTCGGCTGTGGTTGCCTCGAAATATCCGCCATAAATCGGATCGTGTGCATACTTTTCCATCAGCATAAACATTGATACAGCCAGTTGCTTCGCCTTTTCGCTTTTGAAAGACATATAATATTCCGACAACGCATAAATGCAAAATGCTTCGGCATAAAACTGTTTTTTGGTGTCTACAGGTTTACCATTTGGAAGAACACTCCAGTAGATTCCGCCATTTTCGTTATCCCAAAAGGTTTCCACCAAAATCCGAAATGCTTCATCGGCCATTTTCTTGTAGATGGCTGTCGGATATATCCGGTAAGCTGCAGAAAATGTCCACATAATTCGTGTGGTAAATACAGCTGATAACGGCGCCTCTGGATATTTTTTCCCGTCATTGGAAATTCTTCCGACAAATGTGTGCCGTTTGATATCATAAACTTCCTCCACCCAAAATTTCAGGATGTTGTCGGTTAGTTCATTTTCAAATTCTTTTTTTAGTTTTTGTAAGTCCACAACAGAGAGTTTAAAGTGTAAAGTTCAAAGTGTAAAGATCAAAGTTAAAAGTGTAAAAGTTTATTAAAAAAATAAGTTCTTATCGTGTTCCGGATAAAAAATTCCGGCATCGATTCGTATTCTGTCGAGCGTTTCCAGCATATCCAGGCTCATTTTCCATGGCATCCGGTCGCTTTCAATCATTTCCTTATCGAGGCAATCCATCACATGAGCTGCCTCATAATGATAACCTGTTCCGTTTGAGTGGCCCGAAAGTATCGATTTTGGTTCTTCGCCCTGTTTCACAATCGTGATTTTAGTTGGCATATACCAACGCGTATTTAAAATCAAATAGCCTTTTTCGCACCAATATTCGGTTTGTGTGGGCGAATACGAGGAAAATCCTGAAGTCAGATTAGCCATCTCGCCGTCTTTATATTTAAAAATAATGCTGATATTTTCTTCGGAGCCGGTTTCACTAAAAACGGCAAAGGTCTTTATCATTTCCGGTTTTCCCAATGATGTTAACGCGGCAAATACCGGATAAATCCCGATATCGAGCAAAGAACCTCCGCCAAGGCTGACATTATATAAACGTTTGGTTTTATCGAAAGGAGCATTAAAAGCAAAATCGGAACGTACCATTTTTATTTTCCCCAGTTCACCTGATTTTAAAATCTCCATTGCTTTTACAAAGCTGGGTTGAAACATGGTCCAGAAAGCTTCCATCAGAAATGCTTGATTTTCTTTTGCGGCGGCAACCATTTCTTCAGCCTCATTTTTGTTGATTGCAAATGCCTTTTCACAAAGCACAGCCTTTTTGTTTTTCAGGCAAAGCAGGGCATGTTCGCGATGGTAGGAATGAGGCGTAGCTATATATACAATATCGACTTTGGGATCGCCGACCATTTCTTTGTAGCTGCCATAAGCCACTTCGAAACCAAAATCGTTTTTAAAATCAGTCGCCAGCTGAAAATCCCGCGATGCAGTAGCATACAACTTTGCATTGGGCAACAACTTTAAATCATTACAAAATTTTCGTGCTATTTTACCACAACCCAAAATCGCCCAGTTATATGTTTTTCCCATTTGTTAATTGAATTCGAATTAATACTGAAAAGATAAATTCTAATCGTGAAATTTCTCATTTCTGGCAAGCATTTCCACCAGCGACGAAATTTTTTCCGCCCTTTGTTCATCTGTCTTTGTCATATGAATACGGTAAAGAATCGCAAACCGGTTTGCACTGTTTAATGTTTTAAAGAATGCTTCGGCCTTCGGATTTTGTTTTAGCGCTTTCTGCAAATCGGCAGGAACCTTGATTGTACTTTGCGGCTCATAAGCCTTCTCCCATGCACCTGATTTTTTTGCATTTTCGATGGTTGCCAGTCCTCCAGGTTTCATCTTTCCCTCAGCAATAAATTGAAGCGCCTTTTCTTTGTTCACCTTCGACCAGTTGCTTTTTGGTTTTCGGGGTGTAAAGCGTTGAGCATAGGTTTTTTCGTCGAACTTTTGTTTTTGGCCGTCAATCCAGCCGTAACACAAACCAATATCCACGGCCTGCTGATAGGTGATTGAAGCTATGCCGCTGTTCTTTTTTGCAATTCGCACCCAAACACCGGTTTCATTTTTATTTTCTTCCAGCCAGTTAATCCAGTGTTCCTCATCTTTAAATAAAATTACCGGCAATCCGTCTTTCATATTAAAGTATTTTTAAAGTGGAGCCTGCAATTTAGTATAAACCTTTGTTTTTATCAACGATACGGTTTATGGTCTGAACACTTGCTGCCGAGCGAAATCCGTCTTCCGGCGTATTCATGCAATAGTCAATCAACCTGTCAATGGTTGTAGTTGCCACGTGCATTCGTGTATCCGAAGACCCATAATAAATAAACACTTCGTCGTTTTCTGTGCGAATCCATCCGTTGGCAAATAATACATTCGAAACATCGCCGATACGCTCCTCTCCTTCCGGCGCCATAAAATAGCCTCCGGGACGTGCGATCACTTTCGAGGGATCTTTAAGATCGGTCATAAACATGAATAACACATAACGTAAGCCGGCAGCACAGCCACGAACGCCATGTGCGAGATGTAACCAGCCATTGTCCGTTTTTATGGGTGCAGGCCCCTGACCGTTTTTCAGTTCTTTTATGGTATGATATATTTTCTCGTCGATAATCAATTCTTCAGGCGCTTCGGCTTTGGTGATATCATCCACCAACGCCCAGCCTATTCCTCCTCCGCCGCCGACTTCTATAAATCCATCCTGCGGACGGGTGTAAAAAGCATATCTGCCATTCACAAATTCGGGATGTAAAACCAAATTTCGTTGTTGCCCGTGATGCGAAATAAAATCAGGCAGCCGTTCCCAGTTGATTAAATCTTTTGTTCTTGCAATTCCCCCGCTTGCATTTGCCATAGAAGTATCACCTTTGGGGGCTTTCGGGTCTTTTCGTTCGGCACAAAAAACACCATAGATCCAACCATCTTCATGTTGAGTCAGGCGCATATCGTAAACGTTGGTTTCCGGATCTTCGGTTTCAGGTAGGATTACAGGCCTTTCCCAAAAGCGCCAGTTATCAATTCCATTCGGACTTTCAGCAACAGCAAAAAAAGATTTACGATCCCAGCCTTCCGTGCGCACCATAAGCAAAAACCGGCCATCGAGATAAATGGCTCCGCTGTTAAATGTTGCGTTTATTCCAAATCGCTGCATCAGGTATGGATTGGAATCATAGTTCATATCATATCGCCAGTGCAACGGAGCATGATCTGCCGTTAATATTGGTCGTTTGTAACGATAGTAAATGCCGTTGTATTTTTTTGACCGCTTTTTGTTCTTCTTAGAAAGCAGTTTTTCATGCTCATCTTTGAGCTTCTTAAGTCTTTTATTAAATTCTTTTTTTGTTGAAAACATAATTTTTAGTTCAGTGTTCGGAGTCTAAGGGTTCAGAGTATTACTTTGAACTCTGAACTCTAAACTCTGAACCGCGTTAGTCTTCCGGCAGTTTGTCCCACCAGGTTTTTTTCAGAATAAATCCGCAAACCAGGGTTATTATAATAGATATCCACATTGGGAAAGTGTCTTTCAGAATAATATAAATGGGCAAAGCCACTAAAGCAGTCTGCGCAATGGTTCCGATTAATACGTTAAACATGTCACGTTTAAAGTTTTTATTGGGCATAAACGATGGATTGGCGGCCATTGCTTTTGCTTTTATCGGGCCCCAGAATCCCCACGGCCTTACATTGGTGTAAAAATCGATTAAGGTTTCTTCTTTTGTCGGTTTTGTAGACAAAGTTCCGATTATGGCGCCGGTGAGCGAAATCAGCAATAACCACGGAAAATAATATAAATCGAGTGTTTCGGTAAATACATACGGAAAGATTAAAGCCGGGACTAGGCCGAAAACCATTCCCCAGAAATAACCATAACCGTTAAAGCGCCACCAATACCACTTCAACACATTGGAGACCACATAACTTCCGTACAGCGCTGATACAATCCATTGAAGCACACTGTTTACGTCCTGTGCAAAAATTCCAAAAATAATGCTAACGATAACCACCAAAACCCCGGTTAGGTAGTTCATGTTTTTAATCTGGCGATTGTCGGCTTCGGGTTTTACATAACGAAGATAAATGTCGTTTACAATATATGCCTGTGCAGCATTTAATGTACCTGCAAAAGTGGAATTAAATGCCGCAAGAAGCCCTGCCAGCAACAATCCCATAAAACCAACCGGAACAAACTCGGCAATGGAAGAAGGCAAAATCTGTTCAAAATCGATTTCGCCGGCAACGAGTAGGTTAAGCCTGTCGTAATATAACAGCGCAAGAATGGCAAAACCGGCAATCATAAAGTATCGAATAGGCATAAGCACTACCGAAACAAAACCGCTCATTTTTGCTGCTTCCTTTGGCGATTTGGTGGAAAGAATTTTCTGCATATCGTACGTTGGCGCAGGGCCAGCAAGCGAAACCAGCACTCCTTTAAAAACCATCATCATAAAAAAGATGGAAAACAGGGAATATCCGTCACTGGCAATTTTGTGGTTCACTTCATCGATAATTCCGCTCCAGTTTACATCGCTTAGGTTCCAGCCAAAAAACGGTGAATACCAGCCATCCGGTACATTCAGCGATTCAACAGCCATAGCTTTCATAGCCAGAATGCCAATCAAAACAGCCGAAATTGTCATGATAACATATTGTAAAACATCCGCCCAAACGATACTGGTCATACCACCCAAAACAGCATAAAAAACTGCAAACATAGTAAAGGCAATGCCGTAAATATGCGGAACATATTCCAGTGGAACATGAAAAGGAATATGGGGCTGTACGATATCCCACGGGATGAAAATCATCACAAATTTTCCGAGCCCAATAAAACCATAAGCCAGGTAACCCAAACACATAATCAGCGCAAAAACCACCACTACCCCATGCGAAAGATTACTGTCGCGGGTTCGGCCAAAACGCGTGTTAATCCATTCGGCTCCGGTAGTAACTTTCGAACGTCGCAGCCAGATACTTAGGAAAACCATTAAGAAAATCTGGTTAAAAACAGGCCAAAGCCAGGGAATCCAGATACTTTTTAAACCATACACAAAAAGCAGGGTCACGAGCCACATCGTTCCCGATATATCAAACATTCCCGATGCATTGGATAAACCCAGCATATACCACGGAAGCTTGTTACCTCCAAGCATGTAATTCGATTTACTTCGCTGTGCTACTTTCTTTAAGACAAGACCGATAATAACAGTGGAAATCAGGTATCCAAAAATAATGATTATGTCGATGGTTGTAAGTTTCATTGAATCAGGTTTTGTTTAACTTTGCTGCTTCGATCTGGTTCATGCCCATATCGAACCTTTTACTTAAAGAGATATAATTTCATTGGTTATATGGTTAATATTGATTGAACTGCAAACCTTGCTATTTTGTCCCTGCAAAACTTTTATTTCGTAACGCACACAATATTACAATAAAAATTGGCTTTGAAAAATCAAAATATTCAAATCGTTGAAAATTCGTGAAAACTAAATCTTATGAAATATTTAGGGAATTTAACGATTTAGTATGGGCCAAAATTCATTTCAATTCATTTTGATTAAACAATAAAAACAACCATTTTTACATTTCACATTGAACCAATGAAAAAGATTCTGATTTTTACACTTTTCGCGCTTATATTTTCCTGTTCGGGGAAAAAAGAAAAAGATTCTTCGTTAAAGGTTCCTGTACAAAAAAAAGCTGAAAATAGTAGCCTGAAAAAAGATAAGACAGCTCAGATTAAAACTGAAACTCCAACTTCCGACAGCATTTACACAGCAAAAATGGTTTATTTCGTAGGGGGTTCGTTTTTAATGGGCTCAGTAAACGGAATGCCCAACGAACGACCTGTACACGAAGTAACTGTAAAGCCATTCAGCATTGACAAAGATCTGGTAACCGTTGATCAATTCAGCAAATTTGTGGAAGAAACCGGGTTTAAAACCGAAGCTGAAAAGTTTGGCGATTCGGGTGTTTATAATCTGGATGCAATGAACTGGGAATTATTGCCGGGAACATACTGGCTAAAACCTTTTGGCCCAAACGGCCCTGATGCCGAACCAAATCATCCTGTAACGCATGTAAGCTGGAATGATGCTGTTGCTTATGCTGAATGGGCCGGGAAACGACTTCCCACCGAAGCCGAATGGGAATATGCAGCACGAAGTGGAAAAAATACCGATAAGCGGTTTAGCTGGGGAAATCGTATTTCCGCTGATGGAAAATATTTTGCCAATACCTGGCAGGGAACATTGCAGTCGCCGGAAGTTAGCGATGGCTTTTTATACACATCGCCGGCGGGCATTTTTGGTGTCAACGAAGCTGGTGTTGCCGATATGGGCGGAAATGTGTGGCAGTGGTGTGCCGATACTTATAAAGCATACCCGGGTGGAAGCATAGAAATCCCTGAAGATGCGAATGTAAAGGTTATCAGGGGTGGCTCGTTTTTTTACGATCAGGCCGGGGAATTAAGCTATACAGTAAGTTTCAGAGGTATGAATTCGAAGGAAACATCGTTGTTTAACACCGGCTTCAGGTGTGCAAAAGATGGAGGGTAGTTCAGTGTGTTTAGGGTTCAGGGTTCAGAGAAAAGTTCAAAGTTCAAAGTTTAAAGTGAAAAGTAGAAAGTAAAAAGTGAAAAGTAGAAAGTGAAAAGTAGAAAGTGAGGGAAATTCAAAATAATAATATTGTACGAATCAATTAAAACCTATTTCAAAATGACAAAAATGAACAGAAGAAATTTTATTGGGAAAACGGCTGCCGGAGCCGTTGCAGTCACAGTTATTCCGCGCCATGTATTGGGTGGAAACGGCTTTGTTGCCGCAAACGACAGAATTAACCTGGGTTACATTGGTAACGGAAAACAGATTTACACGTTGCTCGACGGAATTGGCGGATGCAAAGAAACCGTTGCGATTGCTGCCTGCGATGTTTATAAAAAGAAGCTTGACAACTTTATGGAAGCTGCCAAAAAGAGTAACGGCAAAAAAAATATCGATGCGAAAGTCGACGGATATCATTATTATCGTGAATTATTGGACAGAAAAGACATTGACGCAGTTGTGATTGCAACTCCCGACCACTGGCATGCCCAGGTTGTAGTGGATGCAGCAAAAGCCGGAAAGGATATTTACTGCGAAAAACCAATGGCGCTGACTGTTGCCGAAGGCCGTGCTATGGTTAATGCAACCCGAAAATACGATCGTGTATTTCAGACAGGAAATATGCAGCGTTCGTGGCGCGATTTCCGTCATGCAGTGGAACTGGCGCGTAACGGGTACATTGGCGAGATAAAAGAAATTAACGTTAGCGTAGGCGAACCGGTAAAACAGTGCGATTTACCTACTCAACCGGTTCCCGAGGGATTGGACTGGAACGAATGGGTAGGGCCATCGCTGTATCGTGGATATAACGAAGAGCTGGCCCCAACAAGCACCGACGGCGACTGGGCATGGTGGCGTGGCTACCGCGATTTTGGTGGTGGTTTGGTTACCGACTGGGGTGCGCATATGTTCGACATTGCTCAATGGGCATTGGATATGGACGCATCGGGCCCGGTACAGTTTATCCCGCCACAGGAACCGGCACAAACGCATGGCCTGACGATGATTTATGCCAACGGCGTAAGAGTAAACCACAAACTTTGGGGCGGCGAAAACGACGGAAACGCTGTGCAGATGATTGGCACGGATGGACGAATTGAAGTAAGCCGCAGTTTCCTTCGTACTTTCCCGAACGATTCGCTCGCAAAAGCCGACTTAAAATCAAACGACAAGCGAGTTTATTTCAGCGACAATCATTATCAGGATTGGGTGGACGCCATGAAAAAACGGGCAAAACCTATTTCTGACGTTGAAACAGGACACCGCACCGCATCGGTTTGTAACATAACCAATATTGCGTACGAACTGCAGCGCCCTTTACTATATGATCCAAAAGCTGAAAAATTTACAGGCGACGATTTTGCCAATCTGATGCTTTCCCGTCCGATACGCGGAAAATGGGATTTTACAGCATTATTAAATGGTATACGATTCAATATTGAATTTAACACCTGGCAGTTTTCATTGCCGGGTGTTTTTTTTCAACTGAATTCATTGAACAAGCAACTACCTGATTTTATACCGGGTGGCACATAATACGGTAAATTTCCATCATAATTTCAGTTTGGCATCTTCATTGCCTGTCAGGTTTTCAACAAATATAATTACACATCTGTTACATTCTGATAAACAAAACAACTCAAATTTTCAGCTATGAAAAATCAATTGAAAGTCACATTTTTAAGTATCCTTATTTTAGCTGCTGCAACTGTTAGTGCGCAGGAAAAAAGCAATGTTATCAACGTACAGGGAGAGGCCATTTTTAAGGTAACACCCAAAATATTTGTGGTAAATATCCCGATTCAGATAAAAGATTCGGTATACGAAAACTGTACAAAACGGTTGGTAGAAAAATATAACCTGTTAAAAGATGCATTGATTAAAAACAAGATAAATGAAGAATCCATCCAATCGGATAACCTGAGCGTAAACGAAAATTATATCTGGGATCAACGCGAACAGAAATTCGATGGCTATATTGGCAACATACAGGTTACTGTTGAACAAGAGTACACGGTGGAAAAACTGTCGGCAGTGATTGAAACCCTGAAAGACGAGGAGTTTAAATTCGGATATCATATTTCGTTTAAACTAAGCGAAAAACAAAAAGCGGAACAACTGGAGAAAGCCATCAACATGGCTGTGGAAGATGCAAATAATAAAGCTAAAATGATTGCCAAAGCCATGAACATCAAACTGGGTGAAATTCGCAACATCAATTTTAATTCATCCGGTGGATCGCACGATATCCTTACCATGGAAGACAGCGAGGTGATGTTCAGTGCAGCACGAAGCGAAGCTAAACTGGAACTGAATTTAAATCCGCAATTGATTGAAATTCAAAAACGAATCGGGATTGTTTGGGAGATTCTTCAGTAAATTATTCTTATGAAAGGAACTTTAAGAATCTGCGAAAAAGGCCATCGCTATTATAAAAGCAGCGATTGCCCAACCTGTCCCGTCTGTGAAAGCGAGGGCAAACCTGCCGACGGTTTTTTATCCTTGTTATCAGCGCCTGCGCGAAGAGCGCTTTTAAACGCTGGAATCGATACCCTTGAAAAACTTTCAAAACGGACTGAAAGGGAAATTCTTACACTTCATGGAATGGGAAAAACATCGATGCCAAAACTGAAAAATGCGCTACATAAAAAAGGGTTGGATTTCAGGAAGGAATAAATTTCGCCACAGAAACAAAAACCTGATTTAATTGTAATCTTTTAATTGAGGCTAATATATTTTATATTAGAATTGAACAGAGTGAAAAACAATTAAAATTATACAAATGAAAACAATGACTTGCAGACAGTTAGGAGGAGCATGCGATACAAAATTTCAAGCCGATACGTTTGAAGAAATGGCAGAAATGAGCAGAAAGCACGGCGTTGAAATGTTTCATAAACACGATCGTGACCACATGGATGCTATGCAGAAAATGCAGGATTTAATGGAATCGCCTGAAGCTTTGCATCAATGGTACGAAGAAAAACAAAAGGAATTTGATGAACTTCCCTTTGAATAATTTTTTTCAGAAGCGGTTTGATGAATCAAACTCAATGAAATAATTTATCAATCATTACTCATGCCCTGAAAGCGCTTAACAACTTTAGGCCGGGGTACAAATGCAAACACAAAAACCGGCGAACGACGCCCGGGATAAAAAGACCTATGCTCTTTTCACCGGAACAACCACTTCTTTTATTATTGAAAATACTCCGCTTTTATAACACTTTTTAACGCAGAAAACTAAACAATATCAGGTTTCACTTGCTTCACTTTCAGCCAGGTTCAGCCTGCCACGTTTATACAAGCCCTAAACGAAATATAATCAGTTGTGAAAAACCGGAGTATAACCGGAAACGTCATCTTTAAGATACACGACAATGAAAAAGATACTTACATTTATTCTGACCATCAGTCTTTTCTCCTGCCAGCAACACAGCAATAACGAAACGGTGTTACAAAACCACATCGATAGCCTTGAAACAAAGCTTTCGGAAACCTACAAACCAGGTTTTGGCGAATTTATGGGTTATGTACAGGCTCATCATGCCAAACTATGGTATGCCGGTGAAAACGGTAACTGGGATCTGGCAAATTTCGAAATGGATGAAATAAGGGAAACGATTGAGAACCTTAAAAAATACGAAACCGACAGAAAAGAAGTACAACTGATTCCGATGATTTACCCTGCGCTTGACAGTGTAACTTCGGCTATTAACAAGAAAAATCCGACTCAATTTAAAAGCAGTTTTACAATGCTTACAAACACATGTAATGCCTGTCACCAGGCCGCTAATTTCGGATTTAATGTTGTAAAAGTTCCGGATTCACAGATGTTTAGCAACCAGGATTTTAAACCGAAAAAATAAAATGTGGGAAAGATTTATTCATACCGATACAGCCAAAACCACAATGCTGATAAGACTTATGGTTGGCATTGTATTCCTTTCGGAAGGAATACAGAAGTATATCTTTCCAGCTTTGCGCGGTGCAGGGCGTTTCGAAACCATTGGCTTTCCTTCGCCGGAATTTTTCGGGTATTTTGTCGGCGGTTTTGAAATGCTTTGCGGCGCCTTTATTTTATTTGGCTTCCTCACCCGTTATGCAAGCATTGCATTAATCATTATAATGATTGTGGCGATTTCAACAACCAAAATCGAAATTCTTACAGATAAAGGCTTCTGGGAAATGATGCACGCTGCCCGAACTGATTTTTCGATGTTGCTCGGAAGTATTTTTCTGTTGATTAAAGGCGGCGGATACTGGTCGCTTGATTTAAAATGGTTTGGCAACGGTGGAAAAAAATAAGGTAAAAAAGAGTGCCTGAATTTTTGATTATCAGAAAAACAAAAAAGGGACAAACAATTTGGAAAAATCGTAAAAGACTATTACAAAAAAGATATCAAAAAGAGAGGTAAATAGTTTTTCTTTTTCAAGCAGAATCGGCAAAAATGTGTCTGAAATCGCCAACTTTTTGTATCTTCAGCCCTAATCTATACCAATAAAAATCGAATAAACTAAAATTCAAGAAAATGAAACATTTCTATCTGATTCTCCTTGCAGTTCTTCTGTTTTCTTCCGGAACAAAAGCGGAGTCTCCTTATCCCATTCGTGGCCTGTGTGTTGGAGCGCCTTCACCCGAAAATGTGGATGAATTTGCCGACTTTATTAAAAACGAACTTGCTCCTTCAGGACTTAACCTTCTGATTTTAAGAATCGATTACAATTACCAGTATCAAACACATCCTGAACTGGTTGGCGATAATCCGTATTCAAAAGCTGATGTAAAGAAACTGGTAAAGGTTTGCAAAGAAAACAATATCAGGCTGATACCGCAGATTAATTTGCTTGGCCATCAGTCGTGGCAAAGTAAAGTAGGAAAATTGCTTGAAGCTTATCCTGAATTTGATGAAACACCTGACATTCAGATTCCCAAAACCGGGTGAATATAAATGGCCAAATCCCGACGGCTTATATTGCAAAAGCTATTGTACGCTTCATCCCGATGTTCATAAAGTAGTTTTCGATGTTGTTGATGAAATTTGCGATGTGTTTGAAACCGATGCCTTTCATGCGGGAATGGATGAGGTTTTTTATATCGGACATGAAAATTGCAAGCGTTGTTATGGTAAAGATCCTGCTATGCTTTTTGCGAACGAGATTACAAAAATCAGAAATCATTTGAATGAAAAAAATCGGGAACTCCTGATTTGGGGCGACCGGTTGATTGACGGAAAAGAAACCGGGATTGGTTTATGGGAAGGCAGTTATAACAATACACATTATGCTATTGATATGATACCGAAAGATGTGATTATCTGCGACTGGCATTACGAACGGCCCGACCCGACCGCTGTGCTTTTTGCAGCGAAAGGATTACCGGTTTTAACTTGTCCGTGGAGAAACACAGAAAATGCACTTGCACAGGAAAAACTTACCCGCGAATTAATTGCAGGTGCTACAAATCAGATGAAAGCCAACTATTTGGGAATGCTGCAAACATGCTGGAATTCAGCCGAAGGATTTATGCGCAGTTACCTTGGAACCGGAAATCCGGAAAGGGTGGATAAATCTGCAGAAACCTATAAAGCCTTATCAAAAGCATGGAAAGAGTAGTTTGAAATAAATAGTATAAATCGGTATAAACAATTTCTATTTTTCTTTCTAATAAAAATCAATAAACCAAAAACATGAATCACAAAAATCAACCAAAGCTGCTTTCAGCTTTTATGCTTGCAGCGTTTTTAATCTTTATAGTAATGTATGCTTACGCAAAAGAATCCGATAACCTGCCATCGTTAAAAGGCAAAAAAGTGCTGATGGTATGGGGAGGCTGGAATGGGCATCATCCAAAAGAGCTTACCGAAAAAGTAAAAGCATGGCTCGAATCTCAGGGTGCAATTGTTACCGTTTCCGATTCACTTGGAGTTTATACAAATAAGGAAATTATGGACAACACCGACCTGATTTTTCAATCGGTTACCATGTCGAAAATTACCGGCGAACAGGAAAAAGGTTTGCTTAATGCGGTAAAAAACGGCGCCGGCCTTGCCGGAACTCACGGTGGTTTAGGCGATTCTTTCAGGGAAAATACCGAATACCAGTTTATGGTTGGCGGACAGTGGGTGGCCCACCCGGGAGGAGTAAGGGATTATACGGTTGAAATAACGGATAAAAAAGATCCGGTCAGCAATGGATTAAGTGATTTCAAAATTAAGTCGGAACAATATTATATGCATGTCGATCCGAATGTAAAAGTGTTGGCAACTACTACTTTCAGCGCCGATCCCGATGAATGGATTGAAGGCGCTGTAATTCCGGTTGCATGGAAAAAGATGTATGGTAATGGCCGCGTTTTCTATATTTCTGTTGGCCACACTCCTGCCGATTTCGATATTCCTGATTCGTGGGAATTGTTAACCCGCGGCATTCGCTGGGCAAGCGGCAGCAAATATGCCCAAAAGGAAAAATGGATGAGCCCTGTATATCCGGGAAAGAAATAATACCGATTAGTATTTTAAATTACACAATAAATCTTACTTCGTAGTTTATTGTGTTTAAAATATCTATCGGCATAATACCATAAAATATAGAGGTGCAAATTCATAAGTAAAACGGTATAAATTCTGTCGGAAGTAACCTGCGTTAAGCGTTTTTAATTCGCTAAGCGCATTGCTGAAACTACATCTGTTTTTACTTTTGATAGTTTCAGTAGGATAAAAGAAAACAATAAATTCCGATTGTTGTTCTTTTTTTATTTATTGGCAACGGCATTATTTCTTTGAGTATTTATGACGCAAATTCTGAACTTTAACAAAAACATGGATTACAGGCGGTTTGGAAAAACCGATGTTCAAATTAGTGCAATAACCCTGGGTGGTATGCGCTACAAACACGGCTGGAACAATCCGCGGCATGAAATTCCTGACGATACTTTAAAGCAATGTATCGATGTCGTTCAACTTGCTTTTGACCACGGCATAAACCATATTGAAACTGCGTGGGGCTATAAAAAAAGTGAAACCCTGTACGGAAAAGTTTTAAATGAAGAACTCAAAATTCCACGGAATTCCTATCACTTAATGACGAAAGGACACGCTTTTACAGCAGGTGAAATGCGTGAGATGGTGGAAAACCAGTTAAAGGATTTGCAAACCGGCTATTTCGATTTTTATGGCTGGCATGGTTTAAATTCCGGTGAACTCTTTCGTGTTGCCTGCAAAAAAGGCGGAGCGGTGGAAGAATTACTAAAAATGAAGGAAGAAGGAGTTATAAGACACGTTGGATTTAGTACACATGCTCAGCGTCATACAATTATCGATGCCATTGAAACAGGATTGTTTGATTTTGTTAACCTGCATTATTATTATTTTCTATCAGCGAAATGAAAAAGCGGTTGCCGCAGCACAAAAACAGGATATGGGCGTTTTTATTATTTCACCAAACGATAAAGGCGGCCAGTTGTTTAATGCGCCGCAAAAGGTAAAAAATGCGGTAAAACCATTAACGCCAATTCAATGGAATGCGCGTTTCTGTTTGCAAAACCCAGCCATTCACACTTTATCATTTGGGATGACAGAGAAATCTCATTTTGAAGAAATGAAAGGTATTTTTCCGGTTACTGTTCCATGGACTGAACAGGAACAAAAAAGCAAACAGATTCTGGATAATTTCCTGAATGATGATCCTTATTCAGGTTACGATGGATATGAGCTTGAAAATGATCCTTCCGGATTGAACATTCCTGAAATGTTGCGCTACCGAAAGTTGTGGAAATGTTACGACATGGTGGATTACGGAAAATACCGGTATAAAACTATGGGAGAAAACAGTCATTGGTTGTCCGGTGGTTTTGCTTTTAATACAAGAATTCAGAATATTGATTATTCTAAAGTTCCGGCCGATATTCCACTTAAGAATATGCTTAAGGAAACACACAGGGAATTGTATGTACCGGAATATAAATTGATAAACAAAGTAAAGTATAAACTAAAAAGGTTAATCAAATCATAAAAATTTAATATCTTTCTGTTCTGAAAATAAACCAATAAAATCTAAATTTAATCATCATGAAATTTTCAAAAAAATCCACAAAAAGATTATTCTCCCTGGTGCTGTTAATTCTGGCTTTTACGATCACTTTATCCACTTCGGCGCGCGATTATTATCAGCTAAAAGTTTATAACATTAAAAACACGGAACAGGAAACCCGACTCGACAATTATTTAAAAAACGCATACATTCCGGCTTTACACAGAGCAGGGGTGAAGACAGTCGGAGTTTTTAAACCTATTGCCGACGATCCGGCAGCCGGAACAAAAATCTTTGTATTAATTCCATTGAAAAACCTGGCAGAACTGGAAAAAACAGAAGACAAACTTGCAGATGACAAAGAACTCCAAAAAAGCGGTAGCGAGTATATCAATGCAGCGTTCGATAATCCTCCTTACGAAAGAATTGAGTCTATTTTGTTAAAAGCATTTGTAAAACATCCTGACCTGGAAGTGTACAAATACAATACACCTAAAAGCGAACAGATATTCGAATTGAGAAGCTATCAGAGCGCCACGGAAAAAATCCATCGCAAAAAAGTGGAAATGTTTAACGAAGGTGGCGAAACCGGAATTTTCAAAAGTGTAGGTAGTAATGCCATATTTTACGGCCAGGTAATATCGGGTTGTGCTATGCCAAACCTGATGTACCTGACATCTTATGAAAATATGGATTCGAATAAAAAACACTGGGATGCATTCCGCGATCATCCTGACTGGAAAAAACTTTCGGGGATGGAAGAATACAAAAATACAGTTTCGCATATCGACAAATGGATGCTTCACCCAACAGAATATTCAGATATATAATCATTTAGAAAATTTTATAAAGAAAACCAATACGAAAACTTAATCAGAAATACATTGTGAGGATCGACACTGAATAGTTGATTCATATCTTCGCCATACGCAAACATTCCGTTGGAACCGGTACTGGTTCTACCCTGCGACCAAACCAGGAATAATGTGGATCCGGGCAAATATTCCCAGCGTACAACCAGGTTGGAACGAAACTGCCTGAAATTAAAATTCGGATTGCCAAAAGAATAATCAGGCACTTTATCATTGTTCTCATCGATTATATAGGAATTGTCGGAATCTGCAGAATAAATTTCGTTTCCGGTGAAAACCTGATACCTGTCTGCAAACTCACCGGCATGCGGATCGGTAATTCGTTTAAAGTCGTTGTAAGTACCTGCCGAAACAAATGGCTGCCCGTAATATTCCAATGAAAGTTCCGGCGTAAATGTATAATTTATCCGAAATGTAAAACTCAGGGTTTTTTGATCCAGCGTTCCAAAAATATAGCGCTGATTGTTCCCCATTTTGGTATTTGAAACATATTGCAACGTGTTATTGGTAAGATTGAATGAAGGTTCAAAAGAGACAGACAATGCATTTACCGGCCTCGCATTCAATCCTAACCAGTATTCCTGCCTGCGGTA
Source organism: uncultured Prolixibacteraceae bacterium (assembly GCA_963821855.1). Classification (GTDB taxonomy): domain Bacteria; phylum Bacteroidota; class Bacteroidia; order Bacteroidales; family Prolixibacteraceae; genus Draconibacterium. Next base: position 36,540 of record CAWGFJ010000019.1, read on the forward strand.
ACTTTTCTCGAATCCAATTCCCTGGTAATTACCCATAAACGCCGAAATTTTTTTTGATTGGTCTGTTGAAATATTTAGATTCATGTCTACGCCACCAGATAAAGTCATTGAGGGGCCGCCACGCAGCAGATTGGTAGATATATTCTCCCCTACCCGAGTGATATTGCCGTTTATTCGCCAGCGATTTTTGAATTGCGAATAAAAATTGGTATTCAAATAGGTAGATAAATGTTTGCCGGAGAAATTCCAGTACATCCAGTAGTTGGTGTTTAGATAGAAATTATTAAAAATTGAAAACGGATCGCGTATATAATAGGCCACCCAGGTTCCATGGTGAATAATATCGGAATAACGCATGTAGCCGACATCGTTAAACTCAAGTCCGGGAGAACGGACTGTTAAACTGGTTTCAAACTGGACTCTTTTTTGGCTGGACCTCCCGAATTTAAGCGTTCCACCATAACCGCTTAGCGAAGTGCTTGAAGTGTCGACTGAAACATAATCAGCATCAGGACGCTGATAATATCTGGCAGATGATTGTTGCGCAGCCAGAATAGCTTCTTCTTTTCCACTAATATAACTGAACTCTGCATTGCCATCCAGATACCAGGTTCTTTCCTTCCAGTTATGATTAAAATTAATACCTCCGGTGTAGGCTTCAATGGGAAGATAATTAAGCGCCGGATTGGTAATTTCCCTGTTCACCGCAGTAATAATTCCTCCCAAAACTGTTTCGCCTTTATTAAAATCCTGCTGAATTCGCCCGACAAAAAAGTTAGTCAATGGTTCAACCGACTCTTTTCTTCTGTCGCCATTATTGTCGATGGTAGCGTTTTCGTTGGCAGTAACGCTTTCAAGAATTCCAATAGATAATCCTTTTTTTGTTTTGCCTGAAAGTTTTAATGCACCGAGAATTGTAGTTGCTTCCGGAACATCAGCATATTCATTGTCGGATAAATCAGGATAATTATGAGGAAATCGACCGATTCTTCGCGAATAAAACAAATTATCAGCGCCCATATTATGAATCACAATTGTGCTTGATGGCTGAAACTGGTAAATATTTTTTCCTTCCACAAAAAACGGCCTTCGTTCCGAAAAATAGGTTTCGAATGCGGTGAGATTCACTTCCGAAGGGTCGGCTTCCACTTGCCCGAAGTCAGGATTGATAGTGAAATCGAGAGTAAGATCATTGGTAACTGCTATTTTACCATCAAGTCCTCCCGACAAAGCGCTTTTCTTTCCATTCAGAAACGGATTACCTTCTTCTTTTTGAAACCTTTCAGTTCTTGCAACAACATAAGGCAGCAACTCCACCTGGCGTTTAGGTTTAATATTTTCGATGCCGTGAAGTTCGCCATATAAATGAACTTCTCCCGGCGAACCTTTCGGAATATACTGCCACATTGAACGCTCTTCAAGTCGAAAAATATTTCGCCATATCTGAATGCCCCAAATATGCTCCGCCTTTTTCCCAAACCGAAGCTGGCTAAACGGAATTTTCATTTCCGCACACCAGCCTTCATTATCGATGGAAGTTTTAAAATACCAAACCGGATTCCAGCTATCGTCCCAGTTCATTCCATCATTTGTAACAGCCTCGTCGCCTTTCGCACCCGATGCCATTGCCGTAAACGCAAATGCAGTTTGTTTGTCGTAATAACTGTCGATGATTACCGAAACACGATCGCCATCGAAATAATCCCTGCGCGACATTCGGCGGCTGATTTTTTCGGGTTCCGAATCCAAAGCTCGAATAAAAACATAAAGATTATTATCGTCGAAAAGCATTTTGAATTTTGTTTGTTGCGAAGGTGGTTTGTTTTCATAAGGTTGAATCTGGATAAAATCATTTCCCCACTCCACCTGGCTCCAGCACGAATCATTTAATATACCATCAATTTCAGGCGCCGTTGAAGTAAAAGCAGTTTGATAAGTTCTTCTATCTTCTGGCTGTGAATAACTTGTAAAAAAACAAAGTAAAATTAAAACGTTTAAGATCTGGCGTTTCAAAAAAATTTGAGTCATAAATCAGCTTATTAGTAGTTCAAACAAGTATAAAGACCGCCTTTTTCAGGATTCGTTACAACTTTTATAAATTTTCAACCAAAAAAGCACAGAACAGAGTATTTATTAATAATTCTGCTATTCATGATTTTCAACACTTTCAATTCGATAAAATTTGACAATCCGTCGGTAAAATCATCCCATTCTTCTATTCCTTTTTTTTTATAATGATGTTGAATGTAGCTTTGATTCCGGAATAGCCAAAATAAAAGCAGTTTACCTGAATTCTGTTGAAGCGTGGAGATATGAACAGAATTCAGAAACTGCAGGCGTTAAGTTTTGAATTTTCAGTTAACTTTGATTTCAATAAAAAATAAAATGATAGGCACTACCGCAAAAGACAGAATCTGGTCCATTGTTTTACACGCAATGGCATGGCTGGTACTCATTATCTTACCACAATTAATCATCGATCGTTTTTGGGGAAGCAACACCTTTATTGTTTGGGGATTTTACCTGAATGCAGCCATTTACGGAGTCATTTTTTATGTGAATTACATTTGGCTGGTACCCCAATTGTACATGAAAAACCGAAAAGCTATCTATGTAATTTCAGCTTTTGTTACCATTATCGGGTTTTATTTTCTTTATTACGTGATTAACAAAAATCTCTTTCATAACCCGGAACGGGAGAAAATGATTGCAGAGGCATTCAAAAATATCGATGAAGGACGAAAAATTCCCCGTCCTCCGTACCGTCAGTTACGCGTGTACTACTTTGCCCTGATTTCAGTAATCGTAACCGGTTTCTCAATTGGCTTGCGAGTGATTGAACAACATTCCATTTCCGAGAAAAAACAAAAGGAACTTGAAAAGGAAAAACTGAACTCAGAACTGGCATTTTTGAAAAACCAGGTCAGTCCGCATTTCTTTTTTAACACTTTAAACAACATTTATTCGTTAATCGAAATCAATACAAAAGATGCACAGGAGGCGGTGCTGAAACTTTCGAAGCTCATGCGTTATCTGCTCTATGAATCGGAACGCGGAGAAACGATGCTGAGTCACGAAATCGATTTTATGAAACATTACATCGATTTAATGAAGCTGCGGTTATCAGGCAAAGTAAAGCTAAATGTGGATTTTCCGGAAGAAGGAACACAGATAAAAATCCCACCGCTGTTGTTTATTCCCTTTATTGAAAACGCTTTTAAACACGGCATCAGCTATCGCGAAAAATCGTTTATTTCGGTATTGATGAAAGTGGAAAACGGGCAAATTATTTTTAATTGTGAAAACAGCATCGGGAAACCGGCTGAAAAAGAAACCGGAGAAAAATACTCAGGAATTGGCCTCGATAATGTAAAAAAACGCCTTGCACTTTTATTTCCGGGAAAAAATGTGCTGAATATTGAATCGAAGGAAAAAACATTCCATGTACATCTTGAAATTGAATTATCATGATCAGAACCATTGCCATCGATGATGAACCTCTTGCCCTTCAGTTAGTTTCGGGCTATGTGTCAAAAACGCCATTTCTGGAATTGGTGGAGGCTTTCGATAATCCCATCGATGCCATGGAATTTTTAAAGGAAAATCATGTCGACCTCATTTTCCTCGATATTCAAATGCCCGATTTAACCGGCATCGAATTCACCCGAATCCTTGAAAACCGCCCAAAAATTATTTTTACCACCGCCTATGCGAATTATGCGTTGGAAGGATTTAAACTGGAAGCTGTCGACTATCTATTAAAGCCTTTTAGTTACGAGGAGTTTCTGATAGCCGCCCGAAAAGCTGAACGGTTAATAAAACTGGAACGTGGGGAACAAAAGGAAACTGTGGAAGCTAACAACGAATTTTTGTTTCTGAAATCGGAATATAAAATCAGGCGAATAAATTTTAATGATATCACCTACATTGAAGGGTTAAAAGATTATGTAAAAGTCTATCTGCAAAACGAGCCTAAACCCATACTTTCCATCAACTCATTAAAATCGTTGGAAGCAAAATTGCCCGAAAAGAAATTTATGCGGGTGCATCGTTCGTTTATTGTTAATCTTGAGAAAATAGATACAATTGAACGCAGCCGGATTATTTTTGGGAAGGTTTATATTCCGGTAAGCGAACAATACAAAGAAAAGTTCCAACAGTTTTTGGATAAGAATTTTTTGTAAGGAGGCCACGCCTTGCCTCCCGTAATCGGGAGTCGGACTTTCCAAAGTCCGACAAAAATTCTTCGACTTCGGAAAGTCGAAGTCCCAAATAGCTGTCATTTTCGGGCTCTCATTAACAATTTTTGGCACCACGAGGCAATGACAGACGGCATGAATAAAGCTGTCATTTCCCGCAAAGCGATGCCTTTGGCAGACGAGTTTGCGAGGAGCCCGCCTGAACCGGAACTGGCAGGAAATCTCTTCGAACAGGCAGATCTCTCCTATCGTCGAGATGACAAAAACAAGAATCTGCATCAAATAAGAGATTTCTCCTCGCAAACTCGTCGAAATGACAGGACAACTGAATCTATTCCGTTCTGAAACTTGAAGCAGGTAAACCTGCAGAGTTAAATAATTGTGGTGTTGCCGTATTCCGCCATGCAAAACGAACCATTTTGGGAATATCTACTTTTTTGGATTTCAGCACTACTTTTTCCCCTTCAATTTTTGCTTCAGCAGGATAATACACGCCGTCATTACCGGCGATTTCAAAATAGCTGACTTTCTTATCTGCTGAATGTAGACCTTCGGCATGGGTAAACGAAATAATTGCTTTGTTTTTTTCAATGGTCATTGATTGAAATAAAGGTCCTGAATCTTCAGCATCAAGTGCTTTATAATAGCGGTGAAGTGCAAGATTAGCAAAACGAAGGCCAACTCCCTGTTTGTTTTTCGGGTGAATATCCAGCGTATCGCCAATATCGCTTAAAATTACCATCCCCGTGTTTTCCACTTCCAATGCCTGACGCTGCTCATCACGAACTTCAACTCCGTTAAAATTATCACCATACCTGTACGGGGCAATTTGAGCAAAGTAAAACGGGAAATCCTTCTTCCAGGCCTTCCTCCAACTGCTGATTAAACCGGATAACAGTTCCTTGTATGCATAGGCATTTACTGTATTTGCCTCGCCCTGGTACCACAAAACTCCTGCAATCTGGAAAGGAACCAACGGGCTAATCATGGCATTATAAATTCTTGCTTTTTCAACAGGTCCCCAAGGCACAGATTTTTGCAATGTAGCTGCTTCCTCCAAAAAAAAGTCTTTATCAAACACTTCTTCAGGCATCCACGCTTCTGCTGGTGTTCCTCCCCAACTTGAATTGACAATTCCGATTGGAACATCCAGCACTTTTTGTACATCGCGGGCAAAGAAATATCCTATGGCGCTAAAATTACGCATGGTTTCCGGCGTACATTCCACCCACTCGCCGGTGCAATGATTTTGTGGATAGACAGCAGTACTGTTGTTCACTGTGTAAAACCTGATCTTTGGATAACTGGCATTTGCAATTTCCTCCTCTTTATTTACTAAACCTGCATTTGCCGACCACTCCATATTCGATTGACCCGAACAGAGCCATACCTCTCCTATCAATACATTTTCAAATACAATTTCGTTATACCCATTGATGCGAATTGTAAAAGGCCCTCCGGCAGCCGGTGTTTTTAACATCAACGACCATGTTCCCTGGTTATCGGCTTTGGTTTCCAAATCGTCTGACAACCAGTCTGCCATTAATTTTACAGGTTCGCCGGGTTTTGCCCAACCCCAGACTTTGACATCCGATTTTTGCTGAAGAACCATGTTGCTGCCAAAGATTTCGGGTAGCGAGATATTTGCGTTTGCTGCAGAAAAAAGGATGATGCTAAAAACGGGAATAAGCAAAGATTTCAATTTAAGTTTCATTGGTTGCGATTTAAATGTTAAACAAAGTGCTAAAATTAAAAATTATCGTAAGTTTATCTATCATTTTTCAAAAACATAAAATCCTGCGATATGAAATCTAACAGAAGAAATTTTTTCCGCCAATCGCTTGCTTCGGCTGCAGGTTTAACCGCTGCATCCATGTTACCATACAACATGTACGGAAACGGACTTCATAATACCTCGCGACCTAAGGAAATTATTATAAAGCCCGAAAAGCGCCCGGCGCCAAAAGAATCGATAAAGTTTGCTGTAATCGGCATAAACCATGGCCACATTTACGGGATGGTTGGCGCTTTAATTCAGGGTGGTGGCGAATTGATTTCGGTGTATGTTAAAGAACCCGATTTACTTAAGCAGTTTACCCGCCGTTTTCCCGATGCAAAAGTAGCAAAAAGCGAGGCAGAAATTCTGGAAGACAAATCCATTCAACTGGTGGCAAGTTCAATTATTCCTGTTGAACGTGCTCCGCTGGGTATCCGTGTAATGAAAGCCGGAAAGGATTATATGTCGGATAAACCCGGAATTACAACTTTCGAACAGTTTAACGAGGTAAAAAAAGTTCAAAAGGAAACCGGGCGGATTTATTCCATAATGTACAGCGAGCGGCTGGGAAGTCCAGCATCGGTAAAAGCCGGTGATTTGGTTCAGGCCGGCGCTATTGGCAAAGTCGTCCAAACCGTTGGGCTTGGCCCGCATAGCATGCATCCGCAAACACGGCCCGACTGGTTTTTTGTTCCCGAAATGGCAGGAGGCATTCTTACCGATATAGGTTCGCACCAATGCGACCAGTTTTTATATTACACAAACTCGAAAGAAGCCGAAGTGAACTTTTCGCAGATTGCCAATTTCAACACAAAAGATTATCCGGCATACCAGGATTTTGGCGACATGAGCGTCCGCAGTCCGCATGCAACCGGCTATATCCGTATCGACTGGTTTACACCCGATGGCCTGCCCACATGGGGCGACGGGCGAACATTTATCCTTGGAACCGAAGGGTATATTGAAATGCGCAAATATGTGGATATCGCAGGGCGCGAAGGAGGTAATCATTTGTTTTTGGTCGATCAGAAAGAGGTGAAATATTACAATTGCAACGATGTATATATGCCCTATGGCGAACAACTGGTAAACGATGTGGTAAACCGCACCGAAACCGCAATGACACAGGCACATTGTTTTCTGGCCACCGAACTGGCGCTAACAGCGCAGAAAATGGCGAAAAAGCTGAATGTGTAAGTCCGTTAGTATTTTATAAATTTTGAAACCGAACCATTATTATCGGTCTCGAGTTTTAAAAGGTATTTGCCGGGAGGGAGATCCCCGACCGGAAACTCGAAATTCGATGCACCTGGTGAAAATTGGCGGATTAATTTACTGTCGATGGTATAGATTGACGCCCGAACAACCGGATATTCATTTTCAACCTTTAAAGCTCTATTCGCCGGTATGGGATAAATAAGAGGTTTCATTTCCTTTTTTAACTGCAGTGAGCCGGTAGCTGTGCCCGTATTTTCATAATATACCGATTCGCCCATTCTCACTTCAATATTATCGTATGTACTTAATTCTGATCTTAATTGCGCTGTATCCGAACTGCCAAAATGATAAACGTATAATATATCCGGTTCTATCATTAATGCGGCATTCACAGCTTGCGGAACTGTCATGGTATAAGGCTGGTTCATTGGGATAAACGCAATATCAACATCGATACTGTCCATTTCGGGTATATCTTCGGTATCGCCGGCCACATAAACCCGTTTCTGTCCAAAGGTGAATATATACCCGTTTCCAACACCTTTGGGATGATAGGAAAGTGTGTGATTATAGGCAGGTACAGCTTCAACTGGAATTCCGGTGAAAGTAGTATCATCACCGTTATTCATTACTGAAATATCGCCGGTATAGGATCCCAAATCCTTTACAGCTTGTGTAGTAAATCAGAAGCGTAGACTCTTTTTGTATTTGATTTAATGCATCCAGGTCGTAATGATCGCCGTGCTGATGCGTGATAAAGATCAGGTCGGCATCGGGAAGCGCTGAATAATCGGCTTCTGAATTTCTGGGATCGACATGGATAATTAAATTGTTGAATTCAAACATCAATGAGGCATGACCTAAATTATGGACTACCAGGGTATCGCTCTGTGCATTTACCTGCAGTAAAATAAATGTAAAAACAATATTAATACTGATTTGAAGTATAGATTTTTTCATGGCCGGATTATTAAAGTTGTAAGTTCCAAAAAATTTGAAATACAGTTATTTAAACATCTATCGGTACAGATTGGTTCAGTGTGAAAGACCCATGCTTTTAAACGCATTTGTTTAACCTTGCATTTCAAATAAATAAAAGAAAAAAGACACCTGTCAACACAGGTGCCTTCCCGATTTAAAAACTAATTGATAATAAAATTTTGTTGCGCGAATTTAGAAATTTATTAGAATATTCTAAATTTTTCTAAAATATTTATTCTTATTCTAAATAGGTTTTCATCCACATCTCAACCATTGACTGGCCTCAGTTTTTTTGCAAATGAATGAAATACCGGACTGTACGGCGCTTCACCCAACTTTTCAAATTCCCGGGTGTTTTATGCTTATATATTGGAAAAACACACCCATGGTGGATATCGAACAACTTAAATTTCAAAAACTGGATTTTGAAGGAGTAAAAATCCTGGTTGATTGGGCACGGATGGAAGGCTGGAATCCCGGGCCTTTCGATGCTGAAGTTTTTTGGAAAACCGACCCTAACGGATTTTATGGGTTTTATAATCAAACCGGACTTGTAGCCGGTGGAGCCATTGTTTCCTATAACAACGAATACGGTTTTATGGGCATCTTTATCGTACAACCTGAATACCGGTCGCATGGCCTGGGCAGAAAATTATGGTATTTACGACGTGATAAATTAATCGAAAGGCTTAACGGAAATACTTCAATCGGAATGGACGGTGTTGTGGATATGCAACCATTTTATCAAAAAGGAGGTTTTGAAATTGCCTTCATTGACAGGCGTTTTGAAAAAACAGGATTTGAATTGGATGTCAGCAAAAACATTTCTACAATAACCGTTGTGGACTTTAATGAAATTTATGATTACGACAAGCAATGCTTTGGCTTTTCAAGGCCACAATTTCTGAAACCCTGGTTAAATATTCCCGGCAATAAAACATTCAAATTCGTTGAGCACGGAACTTTAAAAGGATTTGCAATTCTTCGAAAAGCTTCCACAGGTTATAAAATAGGGCCACTGTTTGCCGATAACGAAACTATTGCTGAAGAATTATACCGTGCCTGCCTGAATGCAGCACCAAATGAACCGGTTTATTTCGATATTCCGATAATTAATAAAGGCGCTGTTCGAATTGTGGAAAAATACAATGCAACATACGTTTTCGAATGTGCACGCATGTATTATGGAGAACCTCCCCAAACCGATATCGGTAAAGTTTATGGCATCACTACTTTTGAGCTGGGATGAAAAAAAAGATTACAAAAAAACCACACTCATCTACCCTCGTCTCGATCGTTGGCGCAGTTTTATAAACCTTGTCTTGCTTGTAAAATCAAAGTTTATTCGCGTATTTTATTCACCAGCTGAACTCAAGTCAGCAGGTGAAAGTTTTTTTGTTGAGCTGGTGACTCCTGGTCACCTGTTCAATAAAATAAAAGCCTTAAGGGCTCCGCTACATCCAATTTCATCGCATTGCAACATAACCTCACCAGCGCCGCTTTCCAAACCAATAAAGAGAACCTTAGACACACAGGCGTGGGTTTTAGAGGTACAAGCGTGAACTTTAGAAGATCAAGCGTTAGTTTTAGACAGGCAAGCATGAACTTGAGAAGGACAGGCGTGAGCTTTGAGGGAAAGAAGAGTGGACTTTAGAAAGGCAAGCGTGAACTTTAGAGAAGCAAGTGTGGAATTTAGAACCTGCAGCGTGAACGATAAACAGGCAGGCGTGAATTTTCGAAGTGTATTTGAATGTTTTTGAACGAGCGGATTCAATCTGTGGTTCACCGGTTATTGAAGGAACAGAACAGGGAACTGTCTTTTCTGTTCCTTCGTTACCGGTGTTTTTTTAAGTGGCCTGGCGTACCTTACGCAACAGTTTGGAGAAGACGTACTCCTCGTATTTTACTGTGTCGGTGTTTCGGTACAATGCCTTACCTACCTTACAGATATTGGAAATTTGAGCATTCAAATCGTTAAGCAGGCCGATGTTTTCCTGTACGGTTTGTTTCCGGTGCGAAACAATTTCGTACTGGACCTGGTTGTCCTCGTTTATCGAAGAGGCTGCGCCGGTTAATTCATCAGCTTTTTCTTCGGTAAATCCTACCGGAACCAGCGGCGCACCCCAGGTTTCGATAAGCGAATTCAGGATGTTAAGGCCATCGATGGCTCCTTCGGCATCGTGATGATTAAGCGCTTTTCGCAATTTACTTATTCCAAAATCAGCCGGGGGAATACTCAGGTTTGGTTTGGCAAGCTGAATGTATGCATCGAGACTTTTCAGCTTAGGGAGCAATCCGTCCATAGTGGCATAAAGCCTGCTGGTTATGGATTTAAGAGCTACAGTTTCGGTTTCGGGAGCGACCAATGCGTTAACATCAGTTATTTTACCCGAAAATCCGTTACGTATTCGGGTGTGAATACGGGAGAGAACGCCGTAAAATCGGCAATGTCGCGGTTAACACTAAAAGCGACATAATTGCCAATAACGGGAAGTTCCTCGTCTTTACAGTTAAATGTTCTTTGTGGATCATTCATAAAATAAAAATTTTAGATTAGAATATATGGGTGTTCCCTGCTTTTCGGGGTGAGTTAAACCCGCAACAGCTTAATGCCGTTGTTTGATTTCGGATTTATACATATGAATACAAATTGAATTGCCTGCTTTGAAATTTTGGGTGCTTTTTGTTTCATGCTATCAGGTTTATCGAAAAATGCTTTGTGCTAAAATTATGTTCGTAAAGATAGAAAAAATCCTGTTTCATAAGTTTTACCTTGCTAAACAACACTTAGTCGTCACCTGACTCCAAGTCGGGTGACGACTTTACATCCAGACAAACTTTAATGTTAATAATCCCTGTCAGATTTTTCAGAAAACATTGAATTCTATAGTTTTGCAGAAAAAAACAAAGAGGATGATTTGTCAACTGGACAAAAAGGAGATAGAAGAAATAAGGCCGACCAATATTTTACCGCAAACAACATTCTGGGGCCGCATAAAAAACAAGCAGGGTTTTACTCCTGTTGGATTTGAGCTTACCGTTTCGAAAGATTTAATAAATAATTCGCCCGATTCGCTGAATAAAGTCAGCGACGATTTGCTGGTACTTATCAAATACATCGATTCTGATTCCTGTTTTGCTTATGTGCCTTACGGGCCAAAACTGGAACCTGTTTTTGAAAATCAAGGGCTGTTTCTTGAGCAGCTTTCCGAAAACATCCGGCCATATCTTCCGGCAAATTGTCTTTTTATTCGTTACGACTTAAAATGGGAAAACCAGTGGGCAGCCGACGAAGAATATTTCGATAATTCAGGTAACTGGCTCGGGCCGCCACAAAGCCGTATCCAGGAATTCAGGGTAAATTTTAATACGGTAAAATGGAACCTGAAAAAAAGTCCCGGTGACATTCTGCCTAAAAATACCTTCTTCCTCGATTTATCGCAAAAAGAAAATAATTTGCTGTTAAATATGCGGTACAATACGCGCTATAACATCAGGCAGGCGGAAAAAAAAGGTATTCAAATTAATGAATATGGCATAGCACACATTGGTGAGTGGTATAAATTATATTGCGAAACTGCGGTTCGCCACCAAATGCCTCTTCAGGATGAAAACTTCTTTGCCACAATTCTGAAAAATCAGGATAACAGCAAAAACGGTGTCACTATAAAAATGCTGATGGCGCAGAAAAACGGAAAATTTCTGGCATCGATGTTTCTGGTGTTATCGAATAAACGCGGAACTTATCTGTATGGCGCTTCAGCAAGCAACCAGAATTTACCTGCCAGTTATGCCCTTCAGTGGGAATCGATAAAAATGGCCAAAAACCTCGGATGCTCGGAATACGATATGTTTGGTTCGGCGCCCAATTTAAACCGCACGCATCCTTTGCATGGCGTTCATATTTACAAAAAAGGCTTTGGCGGAAATTTATTTCACCGGATGGGTTGCTGGGATTATCCATATTTTCAGAAAGAATACGATATATTCCGTTTGCAGGAAATCAGTAATTAGAACCTTCCGGCCTGAATTTGAATCCCTCAATACATAATAAAATTTCAACACGGACTTTTTTGAATTGAATCTGCGGATATTCAGAACATAAAATGCTTGTTTTGGTTTTATATAGATTAGAATTTAAACCAATTGCTTCATAGTATGAATTAAAAATTATGAAAAAGTTCCTTTCAATAATATTTGCAGTAACAGGTTGGTTTTCGGTAATTACACAATATCTGTTAATGATGGAACACCGGGCAATACCGGCCATTGAACTGACCATCCGGTTCTTTAGCTATTTCACCATTTTAACCAATGCTTTACTTGCATTCTATTTTACATTTCAGGTGTTCAGGCCTTCAGAAAAATTTTCCGGGTCAGACCTCAACCGGCCCGGCAGCCTTACCGCAATTACGGTTTACATTACAACTGTAGGGTTAATTTATCAAATCGCTTTACGGCAGATTTGGAATCCCGAAGGACTTCAAATGGTAGTGGATGAACTATTGCATTCGGTAATTCCTGTATTAACAATAATCTATTGGGCCTTGTATGAAAAGAAATCGTTGGTGCGATGGAAGTCAATTCCGAAATGGCTGATTTACCCGGGTGTCTACCTGGTTTATATATTAATCCGCGGAGGTTTTTCCGGCTTTTATCCATATCCTTTTATCGATGTTTCGCAATTAGGCTGGAAACAAGCGTTAATAAATATTGCATTGCTGACAGGAGTTTTTATTTTTTTGTCGTACCTGTTTATCGGCTTAGGTAAATGGATATCGCACAGTTTAACCGTTACGGATTGAGTACAAACAAGTAACTGTCGAGCCATTGCCTGAATTCATATGATTTTGCAAAACGTCTGATTGCATCTCGTTCGCGCTATGTCTTTCATTGTATTCAGGGATGAATATAAAATATTACATCAGTATTAAAATCAAAATGAATTTGAAAGATGTGGGTTTCGAAGTGGAAAACTGAAAGCTCAATATTTTTATTTCCAAAACTTTTAGTATTTTTCTCTGATTTTTACGACGATACATTGCTGAACCAATTTCAAATTAAATCGAGGTGGCCCGGAATAATAAGAAAATAAACTTAACCTCATTTTTGGTATATCGATTCATATTACTATTCTCCTTTTTATTCTTTTTGGAGCTAAACCTTTTTTCCCAGCCTTTCAAAGATGTCAGCTTTCAGAGCAATATCTCAGCGATTTCAAACAACAACGGTGTTGCGGTAGCTGATTATGACAACGATAACGATCTTGATTTTTTTGTGGTAAGCCGCTACAAAAGTTCGAATCAGAATGGTGCAACAAGCTATTTATTCAGAAATAATAACGATGGAACATTTACCAATGTAACCGAAAACTCGGGAATAAACAGTACGCACAACTATAAGGATAATCCGGTTCCGGGGCTTTACAGCTTTGGTGAAAAAATGAGTGCTTCATGGGGCGATTATGATAACGACGGTTATCCCGACCTTTTTTTAACCAATGTTTTTCATGTTGAACTTTACCACAACAACCAGGATGGAACCTTTACCAATGTCACCAAAGCCGCAGGTTTTACTGAAGAGGATAATTGCTATCATACACACGCTTTATGGTTCGACTTTGATAATGACGCTTATCTTGATCTTTATGTATCGAGCGTATTCACCTGCCAGGGATCATTCTACAGAAATAACCAGGATGGAACATTTGCGGATATTACCGGAAAAGTTGGATTAAATAATTCGGGGCAAGCTTCGTGGATGGCAATTCCCTGGGATATCAATGAAGACGGCAGACAGGATCTGTACATTACAAAAGATTTCGATTTGCCTAATGAAGTCTTTATCAATTCAAATCATGATTTTTTTAGTAACAAAGCCGCAGAATATGGATTGGAAGACATCAGGAAGGATGGCATGGGAATCGCCTTATCGGATTATAACAATGATGGTTTGGCTGATTTATTTATTACCAACATCAACGAAAGCTCCTTATACCAGCAAACCTCAAAAGGCGTTTTTGAAAATGTTGCTGTACGTTTGGGTTTGGAATCCACCGACTGGGCCTGGGGTTGCCAATTCCAGGATTTTGATCACGACCTGGATGTTGATTTGATGGTTTTAAACGGATTCAACAAGAAAGCCGGAAACCGGTATTATGAAAATCAACTCGAATCTGGCCGGGAAGGATTTATTGATAAATCAGCCGAATACGGTTTTGCTGAACCATCCCTTTCCAATAGTCTGGCTACCTTCGATTACGATTTGGATGGCGATTTGGATATTCTGATTTCAAACACTGATGATCAATTACAGCTATTTGAAAATCAACTGATAGACGATTCACCAACAACAAATAAAAACTGGCTTCAGATTGCTTTGGAAGGCACCCTTTCCAATCGTGATGCCATTGGAACCATTGTCACCATTTCGCTTGGCGATACCCTTTTAACACGTTATTATCATGGGGCCGGTTTAATGGCGCAGAGTCTGCAGCCAGTTCATTTTGGACTTGGTTCTGTTACTCATTTTGATGAGTTGACCATAACCTGGCCATCGGGTCTGAAAGAAGTTTATTCCGAAAACGATATTCCACTAAACTCCTTTATTCATTTCACCGAAAATAATGGATTTGAGGTTTTGGAATTATCCAGCCATAAAATACCCGGATGTACAGATCCCAATTCCTGCAGTTACAATCCCGAAGCTACTTACAACGATGGTTCCTGCACCTATCTGGAGCCTTCCGGTGCAATCATTGGAAATAAATCTGCAGGTGTGCTCAGTAAACATTCGTATTCCTATTCCGGCAAAAATGGAAGTACGTATAACTGGAGCATTAAAAACGGAAAGATTATTCATGGACAGGGCGAATCTACCGTGGAAGTTCGCTGGGGAATTGCAGAAAAAGGTGAACTCTCGGTAACAGAAGTCAATGAATGTTATGGATTGCCGGTAACCATTGAAGTTGTTATCAACACAACTGAGATTCCCGAAAATGTGTCTGTAGCCCGAATGTGGAACGAAGTACTACTGGAGGCCATCCGAAAAGACTATGCCAGGCCTACCGTACATGCACGAAACCTTTTCCATACCAGCATAGCGCTTTACGATTCCTGGGCCTTGTTTGATGATATAGCCGACACCTATCTGATTGGGAAAGAACTACACGGTTATTCCAATAATTTTGAGGAATTTAATACCAATATCAAAAAAGAGGAAGCGGTTAAAGCAGTTATGAGCTATGCAGCTTACCGGCTATTAAGCCATCGCTTTAAAGATTCACCGCACCACGCTGAAACCCAAAACCAGTTGGATGCATTAATGAATATTTTAGGATATAATGCGCAATATACTTCTACCGATTATTCGAAGGGGAATGTGGCAGCGCTGGGAAATTTTATTGGGCAATCACTTATCGATTACGGTCTTTCTGATGGTTCAAATGAAGCGTATAAATATGCAAATAATTACTATCATCCGGTAAATGAGCCCCTGGTGCCCGTACTGCCCGGAAATCCATCTTTAACTTTTCCAAATCGCTGGCAACCACTGCAGTTGGATGTATTTATCGACCAGTCTGGTAATGTGATTGCCAATCACACCCCGGCATTTCTTAGTCCGGAATGGGGTAATGTGAATCCATTTTGTCTTGAAATGAAAGATGCCAATATATTTTCACGTGATGGAGGTGACTATACTGTTTTCCTCGATCCCGGAGCGCCGCCGCAAATCAATCAGCAAATGATAAGCGGCGCGGATATGGACCTTTACAAGTGGAATTTCTCTCTTGTATCTGTATGGAGTTCCCATTTGAATCCTAATGATAGTGTGATGTGGGATATTTCTCCTGCCAGTTTGGGTAATATCGACTTTTATTCCCTTCCAGCAAATATTGAGAATCACAATTCATTTTATAATTTTTTCCAGGGTGGAGATATCGGTAAAGGGAGGGATAAAAATCCGGTGACCGGTCAACCCTACGAACCACAAATCGTTCCAAGGGGAGATTTTACCCGTGTGCTTGCAGAGTTTTGGGCCGATGGGCCCGATTCCGAAACTCCGCCCGGGCATTGGTTTGTATTGCTAAATTATATCAGCGACCATCCCGACTTTGAAAGAAAATTCAAAGGAGAAGAAATACTCGATCCCCTTGAATGGGATGTGAAAGCCTATTTTACCCTGGGCGGAACCATGCACGATGCAGCTATTGCAGCGTGGGCAGTGAAGGGCTGGTATGACTTTATCCGCCCCATTTCCGCTATTCGCTATATGGCATCCATGGGACAATCCAGCGATAGTTCACTACCTGGCTATCATCCGGATGGAATTCCTTTAATCGATGGTTACATTGAGCAGGTGCAGGAAGGAGATTCTTTGGCCGGAATAAACCAGGAGAATATTGGAAAAATAAAACTTTTTGCCTGGAGAGGACATAAATATATCCACAATACGGAAACCGACCAGGCAGGCGTTGGATGGATTCTGGCTGAAAACTGGTGGCCCTATCAGCGGCCATCGTTTGTAACTCCACCATTCGCGGGTTATATTTCAGGGCACTCAACATACTCCAGAGCGGCTGCGGAAGCTATCACAGCATTAACGGGAAGCGAATATTTTCCGGGTGGACTGGGAGAATTTGTAGCTAAAAAAAATGAATTCCTGGTATTCGAAGAGGGCCCAGGTGAGGATGTGGTTTTACAGTGGGCCACCTATCAGGATGCTTCCGATCAATGCAGCCTTTCCCGTATCTGGGGTGGTATCCATCCACCATGCGACGATATTCCCGGCCGGATTATGGGAGCCAAAATTGGCAAGGATGCTTTTGCTTTTGCAGAGAAGTATTTCAGAAATGAACAGGTACATGCAAAAACAATTTTTGCCGCTAATCCATCGAGGGTATATCCGGTACCAAGTTCCGACGGGAAAATTTATATTACGCATACAAAAGCCAATCAGAAATTTGCAATCTATAATGCTGTTGGAAATTTGGTAAGCGTGGAAAAAACAGAATTTTCACCAGGCGAAAACACTACCGCTCTAAACGTGAACAATCTGCCAAATGGTTTCTACATTGTTCGTTCCGGACAACTAGCATGGAAGATTATACTGGAAAAATAAGTTGTATTCATTAAAGAAAACCGAACTTTAAAACTTTTATCTTTCAGGTATTCATCTGTAATTGAATGGAAAAAATTATTTTAGCTAAATAACATAAACCAACGAAAGTTAAATCACAATGAAAAGTACGTACATCAAAAAAATGCTACTGCCTGCAATCGTCGTTTTATCATTTTTTGTCACCAGCTTTAAAGTTCAAAAAACTGAAAAAGAAAAGTCACCGGTGGATTATGTCAATCCATATATCGGCAACATCAGCCATTTACTGGTGCCAACTTTTCCAACGGTAAGTTTGCCCAACAGCATGTTACGTGTTCTTCCTGCCAGGGCCGATTTTACAACCGATAAATTATCAGGTTTACCCATCATAAGTGTGAGCCACAGAGGAAGTTCGGCATTTTCACTTTATCCTTTTCATGTTGAAAATGAAATTCCTGCAGAATTCAAATACAGCTACGACCTCGAAAAAATTACGCCTTATTCCTACGATGTATTTCTGGATGAAGAGAATATCGATGTGAAACTTGGTGTTTCGCATCAGTCCGGAATATATCAACTCACTTTTAACGATGCTGAAAATCCGGCAATCATGCTCTCCACAAGAAATGGAAAACTAAGTATTGAAGGTAACAGTATCAGCGGTTATCAGAACTTGTCCAACCAAAATGAAAATATCGGCACCAGGGTTTATATTTATCTTGAAACCGAACAACAGGCTGACGAATCCGGAATATTGAATGAAGGGAAAATCGGTAGTGAAAAAACCGGAGAAGGGAGAAATACCGAAGCAGTCATTCGTTTTTCGGCAAATACAAAAACTGTAAGCCTGAGATATGGTGTTTCCTTTATCAGCGAAGAACAGGCCAAAAAGAACCTGTTCCGCGAAATGGATGGATTTAACCTTGAAAAAGTTGTATCTGAAGGCCGTGAAACGTGGAATCAAACTCTGTCAAAAATTAACGTTGAAGGTGGTTCAGATGACGACAAAACAGTTTTTTACACCGCATTGTACAGAACCTACGAGCGCCCGATTTGCATTTCGGAAGACGGAAATTATTACAGTCCGTTTGATGGAAAAATTCATGCCGACAATGGTGAACCATTTTACACCGACGACTGGATTTGGGATACCTACCGGGCAACACATCCCTTGCGGGTTCTGACTGAAAAAGAAATGGAACTGAATATTATCAAATCATTTATCCGCTCGGCAGAACAAAGGGAAAATTTCTGGATGCCAACCTTTCCCACCATTAACGGTGACAGAAGTGCCATGAATTCAAACCACGGTGTGGCAACCGTTCTGGATGCATGGACAAAAGGATTAACAGATTTTGATCTTGAAAAAGCATATGAAGCTTGTAAAGGTGCAATAACCGAAAAAACACTGGCTCCATGGTCGGCAAAAAAAGCTGGTGATTTGGATGAATTCTTTAAAGAGCATGGATATTTCCCGGCGCTTCGTGAAGATCAGGAAGAAACCTCCGATTTGGTTCATCCGTTTGAAGGCCGCCAACCTGTGGCAGTAACTTTAGGTACAGTTTACGATGAATGGTGCCTTTCTAAAATTGCCCGGATTCTTGGAAAGGAAGATGAAGCCGATGATTTTCTGAAACGATCGTACAATTACCGTAAAATCTACAATTCCGAAACTGCATTTTTTCATCCCAAAGATGACAAAGGCAATTTTATTGAACCGTTTGATTACCGCTTTTCGGGTGGCATGGGAGCACGCCGTTATTACGATGAAAACAACGGCTGGACCTATCGCTGGGATGTGCAGCACAATGTTGGTGATTTGGTCAATTTAATGGGTGGAAATAAAAACTTTGTTGAAAATCTCGATGCCACATTTAACGAACCGCTGGGCAAAAGCAAATATGCTTTTTACGCTCAACTACCCGACCAAACCGGAAATGTAGGGCAATTTTCCATGGCCAACGAACCATCGTTTCATATTCCGTATTTGTACAACTATGCCGGCGAACCATGGAAAACCCAAAAACGAATCCGCAAATTGTTAAAAGAATGGTTCCGCAACGACCTGATGGGCATTCCCGGTGATGAAGACGGTGGGGGAATGTCTGCATTTGTGGCATTTTCGCAACTGGGATTTTATCCGGTAACTCCGGGTTCCAATTCCTACAATATCGGCAGCCCGATTTTTAGCCGCTCGGAAATTAACCTGGGAGACGGTAAATCTTTTACCATCATTGCCCACAATGTTTCCGACGATAATAAGTACATCCAATCCGCCAAACTCAATGGCAAAGAATGGAACAAGCCCTGGTTTAGCCACGATGAAATAAAAGACGGCGGAACACTGGAACTGGAAATGGGGCCAAAAGCGAATAAAAACTGGGGTTCGGGTGTGGAGGCTGCGCCACCTTCGGCAAAGAGTATGGAATGAAGCAGGATTCTTATTAAGAAATTGAAGATTTAATTCCCAATATCAACCTTCACCCCCAACAGCCTGAATCACTCCTTTAATATATCCAAAAGCATAAGCATGTCCCTGGAGATAGCTGGCAGGATCATCGTGGTGCGGAGTATGGTCGGGCATAACCATTCCGTCGTAACCAACATCGCGAAGTGTTCTGATAATTTCGGCAAAGTCAAGCACGCCGTTATCGGGATAAACTTCCATAAAATTATTCCAGCCGCCCTGGATATTCCGGAGGTGAATATTAAAAATCTGGTTTCGCTCCCCTACCCATTTGATGATGGGAATAATTTCGGTTTTCGGGTCTTTCAAGCCTTCAGCAGTTGTGCCCAGGCACAAATTAAATCCGTGAGAAGGACTGTCGTATAACCGGGCAAAACGCTTGATTCCTTCAAAAACATCGGGGCTGTTCCAGCGGGTAATACCACGAAATCCGGCGGGTGCTGGCGGATCGGCAATATGATTAGCCAGCTTTACATTGTATTCTTCTGCCACCGGAAGCAAGCGATCCAACAGGTAAGTTATGCGTTCGTAAACTTCATCAATGGAAACTTCACCGGCAATGGTATTCGGTTTGTTTTGCTTTAGCGCTTCTTCATAGTTCCAGGTATTGTACGCCGCATTTCCGCGTTTTGGATCAACGGTTCTGCCGGTTCGTAGGATTTCATGAATTATAGTGTTATAGTTTAGTGTCTTAACACCTGTTTTAGATGCAACTGTAATCATCTGCTGAATCATTTCAATTTCACGATCCCGTTCCGGACTTTTGCCCAGCATGATATTTGGCGTACTCACATGCTCTATTCCTGCTGAAGTCAGCGGAAGATGATAGGCATCCAGACTGATTCCGTATTTTTCGCAGGCATCTCTCATGGCCAGAGAGTCATCCAAATCCCAGCCCACACCTTCAATCACTTTTGGAGAACCGCCATCAATGTTAAACACGCCGTGGCGGGCCAGGTATTCCAGGTTCTCTTTTCCTGTTCCACCATGCTGGCAACCCACTTTCATTAACATTGGCTTTTTAGAAGCCAAATTTGAGTTTTGCC
Source organism: uncultured Prolixibacteraceae bacterium (assembly GCA_963821855.1). Classification (GTDB taxonomy): domain Bacteria; phylum Bacteroidota; class Bacteroidia; order Bacteroidales; family Prolixibacteraceae; genus Draconibacterium. The sequence continues at coordinate 57,327 of CAWGFJ010000019.1, forward strand.
TGTCTTCCATAACTTCAGAAGCTGACACTGAACCAACGAAACCAAAAGCTGCTGTTGCCCCGATCCCCCCTTTTAGCATTGACGAAAGCGCACTGCGACGGTTGATAATTTTAAAGCGTTTCATATTGAATTATTTAATTTATTCGCTTAGTTATATTTATGAAGTTAAGTGTTCAATTTACGGTTAAAAAATAAAAGAATTATTCCTTCGTAACAGTTTCATGTCCCCGATCCGACCGGAATCAATCCGGCCTGAGTCTCCATAAAAAACGAGAAATGATAGTGTTGTTGTACACAAAAGATTTTAAGGACCGATTAGAAACAATTAATAAATGACAGTTTGAAAATTATTTAGACAAGCTATTATTCACCGGCCAATCGTCTTCCCTCGCGAGGGAAGGAAATGAGGATTGTAAAAAACTAAAGACAAACTAATTTACTGGCTTTCCCATTCGTGTCTAATCTCTCCTTTTATCCGCATCTTATCCAGCCTCGATTTCATATCTGCCAGATGTGACTGGTAAACATCGCGGGGCGAGCAGTCATTTTCAGTGCAAACTGCTGCAGCAGTTCCCACAACCACACCCATTTGAGTGGCGGTATGCATCACCCGCGGACTGCCCAGACCAACATGTGTGGCAGAGAAACAACGGCCTGCCATAAACAGGTTATCAATGTCTTTGGAATAGAAACAGCGATAAGGAATTTTGTATTGTTCAATTTTGGTAAATTCTGCAACAGAAAGAAAATCATAATCTCCGCCTTTGGGATAATGAATATCAATGTCACGAACTTCTTCCACAAAGCCATCTTTAAAATCGGGATGGTTAATTACATCGCTTTCCTTTAAAATGTAATCGCCCATAATCCGGCGCGATTCGCGTTTCCCGGCAACATAGGCAATCCATTTTAATTTCAGGTTGGCATTTTTCGGATCCTGTTTTACATTGTACCAGTTTCCGTAAATGGCGCGGAACAGGTGGTCGCGAATTTCTTCGGCATCGTAAATGGTATTCATCAGCAAGCCATATTCCCAAAACCATTCGCCTCCGTGTGGCATCGTAATCTTTGGCTACATCCATTGCCCACGGAACTTCTTTCCAGCCCACATTGATTTTATTCTCCGGATTTGCTTTATTTTCCGTTTCAATTTCCACCGAATTCCAAAGAATCGAATTTCCCATGGTCATGCTGTCGGCTTTTTCAGGCGCCAGCGATTCACCAAATTCATCGCGCGATTCGCGGCCCGATACGTACTTCGCAGCCTGCCCAGTAACCAATCCATCCATCACCGGTGGCATCCACAAAAAGCGGCGCTTCAAAACGGGTTTCCTTATGGGTGTGTGTATTAAAACAATCACACTGAAGTAATTTTATTTCCTTCTTTATGAACCGTATAAGCCGTGTATTCGGAAAAACCGAAATATTTTTTTCACCTCTGACCACCATTTCAATGGTATCGGTGGCAGCAATCGCCCCATCATCGCCATTGGGATAATGTTGCGTTCCCAGTTCCTCCACAATGTTATACATTTTCAAACCCAGCGTATGAACCCGGATTTCCTTGCTGGCATTTCCGCCCAAAACCGGGCGGTCGTTAATCAATGCCACTTTTATTCCCTGACGGGCAGCAGCAACAGCAGCGCCACAACCCGCCAGTCCTCCGCCAACAACCACCAAATCAAAATCACCTGCATTTTCAGGTGGCGGAATTCCCAGCTTTTCTTTTCGCCAAGCCGACATTTCTTCCAGTTCAACCGGAGGAAAATCGTTTTTATCTTTTGAAAAATAAATGGCATCGCAACGGCCTTCAAAACCGGTTTCATCTTTTAATTCAATGGTTAAGTTGATTTGAATTTCCAACCCTTACTCTTCCCGACTGAACCCATTGCCAGCCTTCGTTTACCCCAAAGGTTTCCGGATATTCTTCGCCATCGAAAATAATTTTGAATGTTCCGGGAGTTTCCGGCCGATCCGGAACCCAGTCTTTCGTACGTACCCAAAACCAGTATCTTCCGCTTTCAGGAAATTCAACCGTGGTTTTTGCATTTTCAACCGGTTCTCCCATTCCGTGTGCCAGCAAATAAGGCGAGCCCATGGAAGGAATAAATTGCTGATCGACAACCCAGCCGCCAAGGTTGTCGAAGCTTTCGGCTTCAACAAGTACAGAAGATGTTTGTGCATACATCAGGTTCGCTATAAACACCAGCAAAAAGCCAAATCGATACTTCATATTTTGTTTATTTTACTTCTTCAAGAAATATTGTATTACCGCCTCCCGGGGCCATACTGATTTTTAACTTGTCTCCATGTTGAACCATTTTTTGCTCAATCCGGTAAGACTCCTTATTCTCCAGATAGTGCGTATTTTCGGTGTCTTCATAAATTGTTGCTTTGTACTTTTTCCCCTCCGGCAAAAAGCCAAAATCAACTTCAATATCACGTGCATCGCGATTGGTAAGCGAACCAACAAACCAATTATCGCCAGCTTTCCGGGCGACACTAATAAATTCCCCGATTATTCCGTCTAATACGTTAAAGCTATCGAATTGAGCCGGCATCTTTCGAATACAATCAAACAAATCATTCTTTTTTAAATATTCTTCAGGACTGTCGGGCAATACCATCCATCCGGTGTAGGTAACCACTAATTTAGCCACTTCAGCAGCAACTGTTCCGGGGATTTCTTTAAATACACGCACTCTTGTCTGAGCATTGTTCAAATCGAACCAACCATTCGTATAATCAATCGGGCCGGCAACCATATTTACAAAAGGCGAAGTAACTGCTGTTTCGGGAAAATAAGAACGCATGGCATCGGCCTGTGCATGACAAAATTCCCTGGTTACAAGGTTCGGATATGTACGACGGTCGCCACTGGGAGGCACAGGATTATCGTGAAAATCAACCATTAACTTATACTTTGCACAAAGCTTTACCACTTCTCGTGTATGACGTACTTTCTGTTCCCAACTGCCCTGCATAAAACCGTATTTTACACCTGCAGCCCCCCACTCGGAAAACTGTTTTAATACACGCTCCAGGCCAAACCTTTTTGCGCCAACATCATTCAAATACAAAATTACGCCAACACCTTTCTGTTTTGCATAAGCCATACATTCTTCAATGTTAATTCCTTCACGAGCCGCCGTAGGATCAGAGTTTTCGCTGAATTCCGGCCCGTACCAGTCGGCATCAATCAATAAATACTGAATATTGTTTTCTGAAGCGAAATCGATAAAACGTTTGTGGGAAACGGTATTCAACCCATATTCAAAACCATCGCCTGCCTTATATCCCCAAACACGCCAGTCCCAAAGCGATTTGCCTGGTTTTATCCACGAAGTATCGTCAATTTTACACGGTTCGTTCAGGTTAACCAACAAGTCGGATTCGACTAAATCTCCCGGGCGGTTACCAATGATAAAAGTACGCCATGAGGTTTCGAGTTCACCTTCGTCGGAAGTTTTTGTAATATTAAAGCTCATACTTTTCGCTTCTCCGTCGAGTTTAATACTCAAAGGAGCATAACGTACTATTTCCGCTTCATGAATCGCCATATACAAGTTATCATTCAGCTCGAGAACCATCGGAATTCGTATTTCTTTCAGCGTGGATGAAGAACATTTTACAGGGCCTACATTGTGCTGTTCACCGTTATATGCCCAAAAAGTAAAATCGTTTTTAAAATGAAGCTTTGTGTTTTCACCATTCCACCGGATACTGTCTCCCGAAATATTTTTCACGACATAACGATATGCAAAACCATCGTTGTAACACCTGAAGATCAGATCGCAGGAAAAGCCGTTTTCTGTTGTCTGCTGAAGATGAAATATCTTTTCGTTATAATAATTTCGAACAGTTTTGTTTTTCCCGTTTACTGTATTCCATGTTTCATCAAAAGTCGATTTTTCACTACTTTTAATATTCACGTTCGTTGAAAAATCAAAATCCTGAATCTGTAATCCGATGGGAGAATTCCCGATAATAGTATCTCCTTTATACAACTGAGATATAAAAAGTGAACCATTCTTATTTTGAAGGGATATAACGATGTTGCCATCGGGAGAACTTAACTGAGTTTTCTTCTCATTCGCACATGCAAACAAACTCAAAATCGCAATGATAAACCATATTTTTTTCATAGGATAATTATTTATTTTAGTTGATTTTAAACGAATCTGTAAATAAAACGAGTTGTTTTAGCATCTTTATTTTTTACTCCACATCAAATTTGTAAACACCGCTTTCCACATCTACAACATAATACCCGGTGCCATCTTTATCTTCAGGAATAAACTCCGGGTTAGACACCAAGGCGCCACTTTCAGTTATTTTTCTATTTTCATCTGCCGGAACATAAACTGTGGCAGTGCAACCTACCGGAACCGTAACTTCCATCGAGAAATTATTGTCGGTCTTTTCCCAGTGAATTCCGGCTTCTCCATAAGAAGTTATTATTGTAATATTTTGCAAATGAAACATCTTCAACAGGCTGTGGTTTAAAAATAATGTGCCGGTAACCGGGTTCGTTTTCATCAGTATTCATTCCAGCCAATTTACGGTAATACCAAACCAATCCGCCGCCAAACATCGGGTGATTGTGCGAACCTCCGGTGTTCCATTCTTCCCATGTGGTTGTGGCGCCCAAATCCAGCCAGCGGCCATAGCCGGGTTCATCTTTTTTGTTCATTGCTTCGTAGGCCAAATCGTTTAATCCGTTTTCCGACAAGTACTTCAAAGAAAAACTGCGTTCCAAAAATTCCGGTATCCAAATGACCGTCATTTGCTTTGATATCGTTTTTCAAAGCCAGAAATCACTTTATCGTATTGCTCAGCAGGAACGCCCATTTTCAAGGCAAAAATATTTCCGCCGGCAGGTCCGTAGCTTCCTTTTTCTTTATTATAAAACCGTTTATGAAATGCTTTTTTTGTAGCTTCTGCCAGTTCTGCATATTTTTTTGCTTCATCGATTTTTCCCAATGCCATAGCTGATTTTGCAGTTAAATCGGCACAACGCCAGAAATAAAAATGTATGTACCATTTCATCCGGTGGCAAATCTCCGGGTGCAACCCATTCGCCAAGATTAAACCATTTCAACACCTTGCCGTCCCTGCCTTTTCGTTGCGAATACATAATTCCATCATCGTCCACCCAGGTTTGCATGTAACGAATATATTCCTTCATTGCAGGATAAGAATCTTCCAGAATATCTTTCGCACCATAATGCAGATAAAATTCCCAGGGCATAATGCAAATTGCAGCTCCCCATGCTACTCCACCGCCACAACCCGGTTGCCAGGGCGCGCCATTTGGAACATAACCGGTTTCCACATTCTGTGCGCCAATGATATCGTGAATCCATTTCTGATAAAAACCTCGCGCATCGAAATTATGCATTACCGTAACACACGAAACCTGCCCGTCGCCGGTATAAGGCGAACGCTCGCGATGCGGACAATCGCTGGCAATTCCGCCGTGCATGTTATCGGTTTGACTTCGTTTCCAGATTTTATTTATCTCGTTAAACATCGGGTTTGAAGTCTCGAAAATTGGCTGATTCCTTCACATCGGTATTCACAACTTCCGCTACGATTTGTTCAGGATTTAAAATTCCTGGCCAGTTCACAATTTCCACCTCGCGAAATACAAACCAGTTGAACCGGGCAGCGTAATCAGTTTTTCCTTTTCCGCTAAAAATGTACGAATTGTCGCCTGAATAAGTGTTACTCAAATATTTGATTTCAATTTTATGTCCCGCGGGGCCTTCTATATTTTTCAGGTGAACCCAACCTGAAACTTCGGTACCAAAATCGACCTTATAATTTCCGTTGTACATTTTTTCAATCCGAATCGGATTTAATTGCTCCACAACTTTGTCGGTAGGCGCAGTATGTGCAACCAGTTTTCCTTCCGGCGCTTTTTTTGTCTCAGCATTTTCCCACCCGGAATCATCAAATCCGGCATTGCACCAACCGGGTTGTTCCAGACGGGCATCATAATGTTCACCGTAATAAACCATATCCATCAGAATCGGACTTTTCGAAGCTTTCCATGATGTGTCGCTTACAATCACATCTTCGGAACCATCGTAATAAGTAATATGAATCTGCGCCAGAAAACGAGGTGTTCCGTATCCCATCGCCCAGTATTTTGCAGGATTGTAAAAGCCATTTCCAAGAATACTTCCAACACAATTTTCGCCTTGTTTCAGTTTGTCGGTTAAGTCATAAGCGAGATACATCACACGATATTCCCTGAAATTATCAGGCACCGGAATTCCCTGGTTTTCCAAACCCGGGCGTTTGCCATAATTGGTTTGATTGGGAACCAAAACATCGTCACCAACTTTTTGCCCATTCAGATACAATTCGAAATATCCAAGCCCGGTAACAAATGCCACAGCGCTTTTTATTTCTTTTTGAATTTTGAATTCTTTTCGAAACATGGGAGCCGGTGGTGGCAACTCATCGGGAAGTGTAGCTCCCGGATTTCCTGGCTTTGGCAATGTTTCTTCGCCCTGCCACGGTGCTCCAATCCAGGTTGCTTTCCAATCTGTAGGTTCAAGCAAACCCATTCGCCAGAAAGCGGGTTCACTCCATTCGGAAGTCTCGCCGTTTTTATCCCAAACCCGAACCTGCCACCAACATTCCTGGCGCTGACTTTAACTTTTTTCCATCGTATTCTATTCGGATGGATTGATTTCCATCAACTTTTTTGCTTTCCCACAAATCAGCTTTTTCAAGCGCATCTTTTGAGGTTGCAACCCGAATCTGCCAGGCAGTTTGTGTTTGACCCCGCTCGCCGTTATCTGCAACATTGATCCACGACAGGCGCGGTTGTAAAACATCTACCACTTCGGGATTTTCAAGGTATTCACAGGTTAGGTTAACCGGTTTTATTTTCGCAGGAGAGTTTAATCCTAACACCAGGATCAATGACAAAACAATAAATCGAAGCTTCATATTTTTCAGGTTAAATTGGTTTATTAAAGTTGACATAAATGTAAGAATTTGGTTTTGAAACCCGCGTTCTGTAATGGAAAATTACGGTAATTATTATTTCAAGTTCTTACCCTGAATCTTTGGGTATAATTAGGCTATTACAAGACACTTGAACAGAATTGTCATTTCGAATGAGGCACGAATGAGAAATCTTTAAGTTTGATAGAGATTTCTCCTCATTCTTCATGCCAATGAAATAATTCAATTTTTCCTGTCATCTCGACGATAGGAGAGATCTGCCTGTTCGAAGAGATTTCCTGCCCGTTCCGGTACAGGCGGGCTCCTCGCATACTCGTCGAAATGACAGCTTCGTTTGAGATTCTTGTCATCGCCTCATTATGCCCATAAAATATGGGTGAACACTCGAAATGACAGCATTGTTAAAGCTTTCCGTCATTACCTCATTATGATTTATAAAATTGAATGAATTCCAAAAATAATGACAGCCTTATTCAAATTAAGGATTCAAACTTACGCTTTCAAAAGTCATTATCACCGGTTTTATTGTTCCGTCTTTGTTAAATTCCAATTTGTCGATACAGGTTACGCGGTGATCGCGATCGAGATTGGGAATCGGTCGGCGATGGTAAACAATAAACCACTTATCGGTTCCCGGCACGTTGATTACCGAATTGTGGCCTGCCCCGGTTGCCACATTTTCATCGGATTGAAGTATTGTTCCGATTCGTTGATAAGGTCCTGTAAGTTTATCTGAAATTCCATAAGCGACTTTATAAGTTCCGTTTGTCCAGCCACCTTCCGACCACATAAAATAGAACTTTCCTTTTCGCTGAAATATGACCGGACCTTCCACATAATTTTCAGGAGTAACATCTTTGTAAACTGTTCCATCGTCCCAGGGAATAAATCGAGTAAAATCGTCATTTAGTTTTACCATGTTGCACTTTCCCCATCCGCCGTACACCATGTAATAGTTTCCGTCTGAGTTCTTAAAAACATACTGATCGATGGGTTGTGCATCGTTATGAAAATCATCAATCAGCGGTTTTCCCAGGTAATCTTTAAATGGCCCCGCCGGTGAATCAGCAACAGCAACTCCAATTCCGCCAGTTTGGTTTATGGTATTATCTTCATCGAAATAAACGCTTCCTTTTCGTTGTAAATCATTCGCTCCGAAAAAGAAATAATATTTGCCTTCTTTCTCGACAACCGACGGCGCCCACATCGCTTGTTTGGCCCATTTCACCGCTGCTGTATCCAACACATGAGAATGCTTTTCCCATGTTACCAAATCTTTGGAAGAAAATGCATCGAAGTAAACCTGTTTTTCATAATCATCGGAAGTGGTTGGGTAAATCCAGAATTCGTCGCCAAACACTACGCCTTCGGGGTCGGCGTACCAACCTTCGGAAATTGGGTTGCCTGATTTGGGTGTATTCTTTGCCATGTTGTTGCAAGCCAAAGTTGTAAAAAGAAAAGCAATTAAAAGGAGAAAAGATATTTGCCGCTTGTATAGAATCATTGCAGTTTAATTTTTGGGCAAAATACAAAATTTCGATTCACGTGCTCAATATAAACAAAATAAAATCAGCAATTTAAGGGGTCTTCCACATTCCCAAGTCGAAGACAAATTGTCGGACTTGGGAAAGTCCGACTCCCAATACTGTCACCATTTCATTATACTCAAATAAAAATTAAGTGAACACGAAATGGCAGAGTAGATGATTGGTCAATCGTACTACAACCTCAAAAACTCAAACGTAGGAAATCCCTGTTCGCCGGTTGAGTTGTAATAGTCGATAAAGCGCAATTTGTAATAGAATCCTTTAGTATCTTTGATAACAAAAATTCGTTCAGGCAAAACCGAGTACATTCCGTTATCGAAATCATAGACTTTCCAGTAATAGCCAATTATATCCCGCTCAGGATAAAGCGTAATGGATTCAGCAATTTCAAGATTAATATTTTCAAACGTATGAAGTGAATCGCGTGTTGCTTCAATACGATAAGGATTCGTTAATACACCTGTTACAAGATAAGGATATGGTTCACCCGCATCGGTATACAGCAAAGTGGAATACTTGGTGAACAGCAGGTCCCAGTCATTTTTATTTGGTTCGATATCGGCCAAACCATTCTCAAAGGAAAAGCACACAAAGTTTTTGGTTGTATCTTTTCGAATGGTGGCTGTTTGCTCATTATTGCCATTTAAATCGGCATAACGAACGGTAAATGTATTTTTATCCTGAAAGCCAAGAACTATTTTCTTTTTGCCAACCGTATTGTAATCTTCATCGGTTCCACGGTCGATAACATAAACCAGATTCTTCGATTCCGGATTGCCTTCAGTTAAATTATACCAGTTGCCAATGGCGGTACTATCTGGTTTTCCGTCTGATTTGTCGTAAGTCATTTTTAGTCCGCTGCTGCTTTTTACAGCTTCAAAATCGGTACTCATCGAATTTCCGGCAAGCATCATTTTCGAGGTATTCAGAATAACGTGCCAGCCCGAATCTGCCGATTCAAAACCCAGGTCCCAATCGGAAAGTAAATTATGTTTCACCGTTTCGTTGGTTTCCAAATCGAAATAAACCTGGTATTTATAGTTTTCAGTCATTTCCACGGTTCCAACGGTTAAATTGCCCTGTTCGTGGGGAGCAACGCGAATGTCATCTTCAAAACAAGATGTCATTAAAAACACTAAAGCGATATATATCAGAAAACGTTTCATTTCAATTAATACTTCACAAAGTTAAACTTCATGCTCACAAAAAATGTCCTTCCGTAACCCACAAGTGATGATGTTCCGGAACCGGTTCCATGACCTGATGATGCTCCAACGCCTTCACCGCCAATTTCCTTGTTATCAAACAAATTTTTCACTCCGGTTGAAACAAAAACAAAATTATGCCAGAATTTCTTTCCCACACTAACGTCCATGTTGTGAAAACTGTTGATGTAACCAAGCGTGACTTCATCGGACGAATTATAGAAATAGGTGGGGTATTTTCCGGAGTATTTATAAAATACCGATACTTTCGCTGTGTTTTTCCAGAAACTATAATCGGCGCTTGTATTCCAGTTATTACTGAAAATAAATTTTTCGCTGTTAAACGAGTCATCTTTCCGTCCAATCCGGGAATAGCCGGCTTTTAAAACGAGTGCGGAAGAATAATACATTGTTCCGGAGATTTCGCAGCCCAAACTGCTAAACCTTCCGGTATTTTCGTTACGGTAATGTAACAGATTATCCGGGTCGACCTGAACCAGGCTTATCTTATCTTCGATGATATTGTAAAACGGTTTTACATCGAAAATATACGTCGATTTTCCGCTTTCCAGTTTTTGATTAGCCGAGAAATTAAAACTATGCGAGCGTTCCGCCTGCAGATTTTCATTTCCTTCCACCTGGTGATTACTGTCGAAGAAATACAAATAAAGTTCTTTTAACGAAGGCGAACGAAAACCTCTTGCATATGATCCACGCAATGTAGTATTTCCTAATTTATACATTAAATTCACCGACGGCGTTAACGGAGCTTTATACCTTGTGTTATAAGCTGCTCTCAATCCGGGCTGAACTGTAAATTCGTTAAAAGGTTTCCATGTGGCGCTGGCAAACAACGCGTAATCGCCAATTTGCTCCCTGTTGTTTTCAATGCGTTTTCCGCTGGCAGTTTCCAGGTTAAAATCGAATCCTGCCTGAAAACTCAAAACACTTTCTTCGGGTGCATAACTGTAAACACCTCGCGCCATGTAAGCATTAAATTTTGATGTATCCTGGTCGGAAGCCGAAGTAGTCAATTGCTTGCTTAAATCAGTTAAATCAACGAGGTATTTTTCCTTTTTGCGTTGATAAAAAGAATACGCTGTCAATAAATTGAAAAAAGAATTGTCACTAAGTTTACGGGTAAAATCGAGACTATTGTTAAACCGGATGGTATAATACCAGGTGTCGTTTGCTTTCTCGAAATACGGAGGAAAGGGATTATTTCTGTCGAGCAATCGTTCGCGAAAAAAATCGGACTTTACGCGTGCTTTGGTTTTGTCATCAGAAAAAATATAACTTCCTCCTGCATTGTATTGTTCTTTTGGCTTCCATTCCTTCAGGCGCGTATTTTCAGGCGAGTATCCACCAAAAAAGTTTCTGCCACCATTGATTTCATACGTACTTTTATTTTGTCGAATTGAAGTAAGAAAGTTGAAATTGTAAGTTCCAACACTTTCATAATAGGAATTTACGCTTGTTTTATAATGTGATCGCGAATTATTATCCGTGATGATATTTATTACCCCACCCAGCGCATTGCTTCCGTAAACTACCGACATCGGGCCTTCCACCATTTCAATGTGGCTTACGTTATCGAGGTTCAACTGGCTGAGATCGATATTTCCTTCCAGCCTTCCAATAACGGGAACACCGTCCACCAGGATTTTGATGTTTTCACCGGTAATTCCCTGAAGCGATAAACTCGTTCCTGTAGATGGATCGTTCGAAAGCCGGATTCCAAGTTCATCAGAAAGTATTTCAGCAAGGTTATTTGCGGCTTTACTTTCTATCCTGTTTTTTCCAATAAGCTTAATGTCGTAAATCGATTTGTCGGTGCTAACAGGCTTATACTGGCCGGTTACAACCACCGAATTTAATTCGAAATGAGACGTAGACAGATGATATTGTTTTTCATTGATACCGGCGGAGAGCGTATCAATCAGGGGTTCAAATCCCATACAACTGATACTGATTATTCCTTTTCTGGTCATCGGAAAAGTAACTTCACCATTTTTATTGGTCACATAATAGTTTTTTACCTCGCCGTCCATGCTTTCAACACAAATATTCGCATACGGAATTGGTAAAGATTTACCCCTAACTGAATCGAGAACAACAATTTTCACCTGTTGGGCGAAAATAAAATTTGAAGTAAAAAATGCAAGAACAAAAAATATCTTCCTCATCAATGTCATCGTAAATCAAACCGGATTAATATCTAACAGGTATAACTCCGGAAACCCGCTAAAATTTTATTCTTTCACAAATTTTACTGACCTGGAACTATTTCCCGAACTTACTTTCGCATTGTAAATTCCCGATGGAAGAGAACTGATATTCAGCGTTTGTTTATTTAATCCTGCCTTTTCTTTTACCTGCCTGTTAAGCACCCGCTGTCCCGAAATATTATAAATTGAAATGTCGGTAGCGCCATAAAAATCGTGAATAATATTTAACTCATTTTTCGCCGGATTCGGATAAACTACAAGGCTTTTGTCCGAAATATCGTTTACGGCGGTCGGATTCATTTTTGTTTTCACAAACGAATAAGTACCGTCAGTACTTCCGCCAAAACCGGTAAAATAAAGTTTCCATACCGAATTATCTGTTCCTGCAGTATCCTGAACAAAATAAACCACATCATCGGCAACCTCGTATTGAAAAGATCCCATATTAAAACTTTTCCAGTCTGAACCAATTTCCGAAATCGTATCGTTCATCATGGACGTTGAATAAGCAGTATAATCTGCCTGTGATACGCCGTTAACCTGCTGTACTCTCACACCTGCATTTGTGAGCACACCGGTTACATAATACGGAATGTTGTAATCGTAATAGCGGGTAAACAACAGTTGCCATCTTTCCGAAGGTTGTTGTTCCACAACCATATCGTTTGTAATTGAAAAATGGACAAATGATTCTGCGTCATAATCATCGGTGTCGAGCACAATTGTGGTGTCACTTGTACCATCGAGGTTTGCATATTTAAATGTCCAGACATTCTGAATGGCATTTTTTTGTTCAATAGCAAACTTCTTATACGAGCCATCCGAGAGTTGAAGTATAAAAATACTGTCGCCGGTAACATTATGACTTGCGATGTTGTAAATTCCCCAACCATAATCGAAAACGCTGCTGGTATCCGTATTATCGTTAAATGCTCCGTATTCCCAGTCTTCCAGCGAGTTATAAAGCGGCTTCCATGCCATTCCTGTTGTATCTGCGGTTTCCCAGTCATCAATGGTTCCATTGTTCCAGGTGTAAACCATCATTCCTGCCCCGTTATTTGCCAATACCGAAACGCTCATCTGGTTGGTATTAAAGGCAATATCCCAGGTATTTCGAGGTGCGGTTTTTAAAATATCATTATCGAAGCTGTAATAAACTTCGTCTGCATAGTTTTCGCCGGTTACCACATCAACATTCGTTTGTGCAAAAATGGATGTTATAATAAAAATTGAGGATAATAAAGTAAAAATCCGTTTCATGGCAATTTATTTTAGTTGTTAAAAGTTTTCAAAATTAATAGAATAAACATCAGGACGATAAGATTTATTAACCTTTTAGTATTTATTTAAAATATGATTAGTTTTAAAACATTGTTATTTAGTCTTATCGAACCCAGCTTGCAAAACAGCATTCTATAAAACAGGCAAATATTACTGTTGTTCTTAATTAAACAGATATTAACCAACTATTTGCAAAACGTTAACGATCCGTAAAAAATTCATCGGCAAATCTATCATTAATCAAAATGAACATCAATCATAAAAAGTGATGAAATGTACCAGGTGGTCACACTAAAAATCATTATTTCTTAGGATGCGTTATTGCCCGAATAATTTTCATTAAGCGAACCGTAAAAAACCATAACCAGGTTTCTTCAATCGGTTTCCTCGAAATAGTTTTCAATTTACTTCCTACATTTGCAGTAAATGGAAATAAAATATGCAAATCGAAATTGACAAGCTAAAGCAATATAACACGGGAAATTTCTTTCTAATGGCCGGGCCATGTGCCATTGAAGGTGAAAAAATGGCGATGGATATTGCTGAAAAAGTTGTGGAAATTACCAGGCGCTTACAAATTCCTTACATTTTTAAAGGTTCGTATCGAAAAGCAAACCGCTCGCGACTCGACTCTTTTACAGGAATTGGCGATGAAAAAGCCTTAAAAATTTTGCAGAAAGTAAGCCATACATTCGAAATTCCGGTAATAAGCGATTTTCATTCGGCTGAGGAAGCTGAAATGGCCGCTGAATACGTCGACGTGTTACAGGTGCCTGCATTTCTTTGCCGGCAAACAGATATTTTGGTAGCTGCTGCAAAAACCGGAAAAACAGTGAATATTAAGAAAGGCCAGTTTCTTTCAGCCGAAGCGATGCAGTTTGTTGTAAATAAAGTTCGTGAAAGCGGAAATGAAAAAATTATAATTACCGAACGCGGTACTACTTTTGGCTACCAGGATTTGCTCGTTGATTTCCGTGGAATACCGGTGATGAAAAGCATGAATGTTCCTGTTGTGTTGGATATCACACACTCGCTGCAGCAACCCAATCAATCGTCTGGAGTTACCGGTGGAAAACCTGAACTGATTGAAACAATTGCCAAAGCCGGGATTGCCGTTGGTGTGGATGGTATTTTTATTGAAACACATCCGGAACCGTCGAAAGCAAAATCGGACGGTGCAAATATGTTGAAGTTGGATTTGCTGGAGGGATTGCTGGAGAAATTGGTGGCTTTGAGGCAAACAGTAAACAGATTATAGATTGATAGTACAGAGTAGTTAGTACAGAGTAGTTAGTACAGAGAAGTTAGTACAGAGTAGTTAGTACAAAGTATTGTTTTGAATAAAATAGTGATTTGTAATGTTTAATAATATTGTAGAAGAACTAAAACCATTGATTTTAGAATGGGAACAGCAATTGAATTCTCTTTCTGAAGAGAAAAGTACAGTGCCGAGAAATCGCCAGAAACGAAACATTCGACAAATTTTAGGACATATGGTAGATTCGGCATCGAACAATATGCACAGGGTTGTGCATTTGCAATATCGTGAATCGCCGCTGGAATTTCCGAATTATGCTACTTATGGAAATAACGATCGCTGGATTTCCATTCAGAATTATGAAAATGAGAATTGGGAGAATCTTGTTCAGTTGTGGAAATACATACATTTGCATTTTCTGCATGTTATTCAGCAAATTAAACCTGAAAAACTGGAAAATGAATGGTTTGCGGATAAAGATGAAAAAGTGACTTTAAAGGAAATGGTTGAGGATTTTCCCCGGCATTTTAAGTTGCATATTGGCGAAATTGAGGGATTATTAAAAGACCCTGCAAAACCTCCCCGAAGTGGAGAGAATAAAAAACCTAAATACAATTGATAGCAAGAACTAAAACATATAATTATGAAAAACAGACGATCATTTATTAAAAAAGCAGCCGCAGGAATTGCTGCGGCAAGTTTATTACCTTTATCAAAAAAAGCATGGCTGGTGAAATAAAAATAAAAGGTGCTTTGACGCACCACGTTTTCTTCTGGCTAAAAGAACCCAAAAACGAAAAACATCTTCAGCAACTACTCGAGGCATTAAACAAGCTTATTAAAGTTGAAACTATTAAGATGAGCCACATCGGATTACCTGCATCCACGGAAGACCGCGATGTGGTGGATCATTCCTATTCCGTTTCATATCTTGCATTTTTCGATAGTAAAGAAGACCAGGATATTTACCAGAAACACCCGATTCATTTAAAGTTTGTAGAAGACAATTCACATTTGTGGAATAAGGTTGTGGTTTATGATTCGTTGGATGTTTAATAAGATAAGCCTCCCCGGCCCTCCGAAGGAGGGAGTAAAAAAAATATCCTAAATTCTAGTGAAAGAAAAGATAAGCCATTAAAATTGCTGCAATAATTCCGGCAAAATCGGCAATTAATCCGCAAACTACGGCGTAACGTGTATTTTTAATTCCAACGGCACCAAAATAAACAGCAAGAATATAAAAGGTAGTATCGGTAGCTCCCTGAACTGTGCTTGCAACGCGCCCAACAAAAGAATCAGCGCCATAAGTTGTCATGGCATCCACCATCATTCCGCGTGCGCCGCTTCCACTTAAGGGTTTCATTAATGCAGTTGGTAGCGCTGGCGTAAAATCGGTATTTATCCCGACTTGTTCAAATATCCAGGTAAATCCTGAAACCAGCCAGTCCATTGCTCCTGAAGCACGAAAAACTCCAATAGCAACCAAAATGGCCACCAGGTAAGGAATGATTTTCACTGCGGTTTTAAAACCATCTTTCGCGCCATCGATAAAAGCTTCATAAACATTTACTTTTTTAACGAGTGCCATCACAATAAATGCAACAATAACCGAAAAGAGAATCAGATTACTCGCCACATTCGAAATTTGTGTAATGGAATCTTTGTCGAGTGTCGAAAAATACCATATAAGGCCTGATATAAAAACTGTCAGTCCTCCCAGATACGCCAATATCGTTTTATCCAGCAAATTAATTTTTTGGTAAACTGCAACTGCAATTAATCCTGCAAGAGTGGAAAAATAGGTTGCCAGTAAAATCGGAATAAAAATATCGGATGGATTTACAGCGCCCAATTGTGCCCGGTAAACCATAATGCTGATTGGCAATAAAGTAAGTCCGGAAGTATTTAATACCAGAAACATAATCTGGGCATTCGAAGCGGTTTTTTTATCCGGATTTGTTTCCTGCATTTCCTTCATGGCCTGCAAACCCATTGGCGTTGCGGCATTATCGAGATTAAGCATATTGGCGGCAATGTTCAGCATAATTGAACCATATGCAGGATGTTCCTTTCCCAAGTTCAGGAAAAAGTTTATTAAAAAACGGCCCGATAAGTTTTGAGAAAACTTTTACAATTCCTCCCTTTTCTCCAATTTTCATAATGTCCCATCCAAAGTGTAAGCACACCTGTTAAGTCCGAGTGAAATTTCAAAACCTGATTTTGCCATGTCGAAAGTGGCATTCATCATTGCGGGAAAAACCTCGGTATCGCCCATAAAAATCAGCCTTGCCAAACCAATGACAAAGGCTGAACAGAAAAAAGAATATCCAGATGTAATTTAAAGCCATTCCAGCATCTAAAAATCCAAATGTAGGAAGACTTGAGTATTTTTCATAAAAATTATCAGACTAAAAACCGGCTTTAATATTCCGATTTAAATTCATTCGACATTTTATTGATTTCAGTCAACAGAAGGATCGCCTGAAAATACTGCCAACCGATATTTAAAAGTTGCTGATTTTCCATTTTGCAATGGCGAAATTCATTTCTTCCTTACCTTCTGAGAATATTTTCTGTCCGAGCGTATTTGCTGCAAAAAGGCCATATCCGCGGGCATGCCAGTAAGTTGGATAGCCAGGATTATCAGGATGATCGAAAATTACAATGGCAACTTTTTCACCGTTTACAGTGCCGTACAATTTCATCCATTTGCCACGTGTTCCCCAAACATCGCCGCCTTCAATTCCTTCACTGCTCAGGTAATTTCCGTTAGCAATATTATCGTCCGAAGCTTCCACTTCAGTAACATTTCCATGCGAATCAACCAATTTAACCTTTCCGTTTGAAGGCAATTCCAGTTCACGCGTTACCCTTATGCCAAACATTCCTTCCTTATTGTCGGTAATTTTCACTTCGCCGTTTACCGCTTTCAGTTTTGTTATGCGATCAATAATCCGTGCTTTTCCCTGGGTTGAAAAAACATATTCGGTCGATTCATCCAATAACTTATCACCTTTATTATCTTTCCATGAAGCAGTGGTTTCTAAAACTGCTTTATTTTTTCCGCTCTTTGCCGCTACTACTTTATCGTGATAAATTGTTCCGTAATTATCGGCTTTTGCAGCCGGAATTGCTTCTGAATTATTCCAAAAATCAAGTCCGTTTACATCGCCATAATTCAGCCAGATACCAATATGATGCGGATGATCCGTTCTTTCACCTGCTTTCATTTTCATCGGAAATTGCCTTGTAATTTCGTTTCCTTCGGCCGAGATCACCGGCCACAAAACAGGTTTTTTAATATTGTCGGGATAGATATAAGAAGTGAATAATGCGTTATCGATTAATACATCAACTTTTTTTTCTGCAGGGTTTTTAACGAGCTTTATTTCCGGTTGGGCTGTTGCAATGGATACTCCCATTATAAAAATGATAAAAGGTGAAAGAAATTTTTTCATTTTAAATTATTTAATTTGTTAAAGGAAATGCAAGATAGTAAAAAGAAATATACTAATTCCGTTCTTCTTTTACATTTCCTGTGCCTGTTACAGAATTCAATAACAGGAAAGATAAAATAATATTACTTTCCGCATATCAGGCTGCAACGGCTTTGAAGCCTTAAAGTTCTATAATGAAAAACTTTAAAAACAGCTAAAACGTAAAATCCTTATCTAATTCGTTTAAATAAGATTTGTCGGAAATGTAGTGAAAATTCTGGCTATCATAAAAATTTAAGATGTTTAAAATCAGAGTACAGAAACAAACTTCTTTCCTCTGGGAAACAGACTGCACACAAAACTCAATAATCTGCCTTAAACACCAATTGATGAATAAAAAGTCTGCACAAATATCTACAAAAAAAAAGAGGGACAAAATATCCCTCTTCATTTCGATATCAATGTTGATTATTTGTATTCAGGTCGTTGTTCCAAAACACCGACCTGTTGATCCAGCTGAGTTTGTGGAATAGGTTGGTATTTATCGTTATCCGAAAAATTAGTACCGTCCATAAATGAAGGACGAATCCTTAAGTCTGCTTTTGCAAAATTATTCAGTATTTCAGCCATGCTTTTGCCACCGATTTTATTGGGTAAATTATCCCAACGACGTAAGTCGAAGAAACGCATTCCTTCGGTAGCAAACTCCAGACGTTGTTCCCATTGCACTGCACGCATTGCTTCATTTCCATCGGCAAATGAAGTATAGAGTTCTATTTTATAATTGGCGGCGGTTTGTGTCCAGTCGACATCACCTTCTTCACCCCAGGGGTAAACTTCGACAGGTAATGTTGTAATCATTACTTTGCCCATTACAGGAGTGCTATTTTTTGCTCGCTCGCGAATCATATTAACATAAGTCAATGCTCCGGCGGGATCGTTGGCAGCTGCGCGACATTCGGCTTTCCAGAGAATTATATGGCTGTAACGAAGATAACGGTAATTGTTGGCGTTAATTCCGGTTTGCCATCCTGTTGTAGTTGAAAGGCTGAATCTTTCAGACTTTTTGAAGAATGGTTTAGAAGCCGGCAAATAAGGGCCTCCGTCCGTTTGCTTACGTATCCAGTTACTTCCGCGGTTTATCCCCCAGTCTTTGTAGGGAATTCCCCTGCGACTAAATGTATAATCAACCCGAGGATCGAGCAGGTGATCCGTTGGAACAAAAGTTTCACTCGAAGCTATACCGGCATCATTAGCCAGATCGGAATCATTAAAAGTATCGAACATCGGATAACCGTTATGCGTTTACTTTATAAGCATTAAACAAGTTTTGCGATGGTTGGTGGAAACCGCAGCACATACCTATATCACCACCTTGCGGCCAATTCAAACCAATTCCCATTTCAGCATTTAACGACTCATTGATGTCGTTCACATTTGCCTGAATTTCGAAAATGGATTCTTCGTTATTGTTTGTTTCAATGTTGAAGTTGTCGATAAACTCGGGAACCAGCGTGAATTGCCCACTTCCAATAATATCGTCGAGCAGTGGTTTAGCATCGGCATATTTGAAATCCTGCAACATCGCACGTGCTGCCAATGCTTTTGCGGCCCATTTGGTAGCGCGGCCAACCTGTGCCTGTGTAGGCGGCAAAATACTGGCAGCATAATTCAAATCCTCCACTATAAAATTTAGCACTGCACCATCGGCATTTACATTTGGAACCTGGTTGGCATCTTCTGTTTCTTCCGTAAGGATCGGGACATAATCACCAAATACAAGCCGGGCTTCAAAATAGAACAGAGCTCTCAGAAACCTTGCCTGGGCTTTGAATTGATTGGCCTGGTCGGCTGTAATTGTACCCTGCTTCTTCGGTTGTATTTATCACTTTCAGAGTCTTATTTGCGCGGTCAACTCCCATACCAAATGCCCACTGCCATTTGTCGGCAGGATAAACATTTGTAGGTTGCACTTCCCAGCGTTCAATATCATTTACAGGCATCTGGTCACCTTCTTCCGATCCTTTATATGCATCATCTGACGCTGCAGAACCATAAGTCCAGTTTTGAATGGAAGCCCCCAACTAATTTCCCATAGCGAACTTCCGCCTACCATTGCATAAGTGCCAATTAGCAGCGCATCAATTCCTTTTGCATCGTAGAATACATTTTCTGAAGTCGAACCAAGGAGGTTCTTTGATTAGAAAGTCTTCAGAACAAGAATATAACATGGTTATTAAAACAGTCATAACCATTATTATCGATATTTTTTTCATAATATTCTTTCTGTTTAATATTAATAGTAAATTAACCATCATAAACCAAGATTTACACCAAACATTATCTGTCGGGGAGTAGGCCAGGCGCCTCTATCCATACCCAGTGTTGAACCTGAAGAAGGATTCACTTCCGGATCGAGTCCGCTGTAACCCGTAATTGTAAACAGGTTTGTTACCTGCGCATATACATGTAGATTTTTAATGCCAGCTCTGTTGAGTAGTGATTTTCGGTAGATTATATCCCAGCCTTAGAGATTTCATTCTGAAGAAAGATGCATCTTCAACGAATGCAGTAGAAGGTTCCTGCGAGATATCATCCTGGTCGAGCATTGGAAGTTTAGCATTTGCATTATCGCTCAAATAAGGACTTCCCCACGAATTATACAATGCGTCTTTACTCAAACCTCCGTTAAACTGGCCGTAATCAATCCAACGTGTTACATAATTCACCATTTTATTGCCAAAACTCCCGTAGAAGAACATATTCAAATCGAAATCACCATAGCCCAAATCAATATTCAAACCTGTAGTAAAATCGGGATGTGGGCTTCCAATAAAAGTTCTGTCATCAGGTGTTATCTGACCATCCGGAACACCGTCGGGACCGCTGATATCTCTGTATTTAAAATGGCCTGGCTGGTTGTAATCGGTGTCACCGTATTGTGGATGGGCATCTGCTTCAGCCTGGGTTTGGAAAATACCATCGACAATATAGCCAAAGAATTCAGGGAACGCTGTTCCTGCTGCGTAACGTGTATATGTTTTCTGGCGTTCACTGGCAGCATCGATATACCGATCGGGATCACCAGAAAGTTGTAAAATTTCGTTTTTGTAATGTGATAATGTTAACGTTGCCGAATAGGTAAAATCACCTCCTGAACTGGTATTATTATAACTTAACTCAATGTCAACTCCTTTATTTCGCATTTCACCAACATTTACAAAAGGTGCCGTAGCTATACCTAATACTTGCGGAATTGGTTCCTGAAACAACATATCTTTCGTATCACGTTGCCATAAATCCACTGAAACACCAAGGTGGTTATCCAACATATTTGCATCCACTCCGATATTATACGTAGTGGTGGTTTCCCATGTTACGTCTTCATTGCCAAGCGTAGCTGGTTTGAATCCAGATACAGCACTTGTATTTGAACCATCGATGGCATAGGAAGCGCGATAGGAATCGGTAGAATAGGTTGAATAGGAGTTGTAATTTCCGATTCGGTCGTTCCCCGAAACTACCCCAACCTACTCCAATTTTAAAAGGTCGAGCCAATTGTGTGAATCCTCCATAAAATTTTCCTGCAGAGATAGCCCATGCTGCTGAAGCTGCAGGAAATGTTGCGTACTTATTTTTTGTACTGAATCTTGAAGAACCGTCCCGTCGCAAGGTTGTTTCCAGGAAATATTTTCCCAGATAGTCATAATTCAGACGGCCAAATATGGAGAATAGCGACCATTCAGAAGCATTGCCGTTATTTTCCTTGTTGCTCTCTCCTGAACCCAGTTGCATGTAATTCGGGTCTTCAGAGAAATATACACGGCGACTTCCATTGGCCCATACGTTAATATATTCAACGGCTTCGGTTCCAACCATCACGTTCAATTTATGATCAACATTAAATGTTTTATTATAGTTCAGCGTATTCGACCAGTTCCATTGTAGCGTGTTTGTTGTGTTATAATCCACACCGTTTACTGTGTTAGGTTCAGAATGTTCGTAAGTGGGCAAAGTATAAGTTTTAGTATTTCCCTGACTCCAGTTTGTACCAAAAAGTGTTTTCGCAACCAGGCCTTGCATCAGGGTTATTTCGGCAAAAGCATTTCCAAGAATACGCATCCATCGACCATTATCGTTACGCGCATCGTACAAAATACGCACAGGATTGGAAGAGTTTCCCATTTCCGGGGCTTTTGATCCTGCGAAATCGCCACCTACATCATAAACAGGAATAATTGGTTGCGACCGGTATGCAAACGAAACAACAGTGCCTTCACCGTTATCACTAAAATTACCCCGTTCATCGATATACGAGATTTGAACTGATTCACCAACTTTTAACCATTTCTTGTAATGCGCATCTGAATTCATACGCATTGTGTAGCGCTTGAAATCAGTCCATTTTAGAATACCTTCTTCATTAAGGTAATTGGTAGAAAACGCATATGTCGAGTTTTCTCCACCACCATTCACGGACAAATCATATTCCTGCACAAGGGCATTTTGATAGATTTCATCGTACCAGTTGGTTCCTTGCTTGTTAGCCTTGAAAATTACATTATTGGGGTAACTGTAAGTCGATTCATCCACTTCGCCAAGCTTAGCACCAGCTGGCAGAATATAATCCGGAATGACCGGAGTAGAGCCGGATCCATATTGGGCATGACTTGGAGCTACACCTCTGTTTGCAAACGATAACCAGACCGCTTCAGCATATTCAGTTGTATTCAGCAGGTCGTACTGATTTGATGCGTGTGACAAGCCGGTCCTTACCGATAAATTAATACTTGGTTGCTGGTTGATCCGTCCATGTTTGGTGGTGATAATTATAACACCATTTGCACCGCGGGTCCCGTAAATTGCAGCAGATGAAGCATCTTTCAATACCGAAATGCTTTCGATGTCGCCCGGAGAAATATTATTACTGGGATCTGCAGGAACACCGTCGATGATGTATAGCGGATTAGGATCGTTAATGGTTCCTACACCTCGAATGCGAACGGTTGAATTATAAGCACCCGGACGATTGGATGTTGTAACTGAAACACCCGCAATCTGTCCCTGTAAACGGCTCGCAACATCGGTTTCAGCAGTAGCATTCAACTTTTCAGCCGAAACCGTGGATACAGCACCCGTCAGTTCTTCTTTCATTCGCGTGCCGTAACCAACAACTACTATTTCGTCTACCCCAATCAAATCAGGCTTCATCACAACGTTTATTGTAACTTGATTGCCAACCTCGACTTCCTGGGTAATCATACCAATATATGAATACAATAATTTGTCAGCACCTTCGGGCATAGTCAATGTATAGTCTCCATTAATGTCGGTAATTGTTCCCTGAACAATTCCCTTAACTACAACCGAAACTCCAGGCAAGCCCGAACCATCCATATCTGTAACTTTACCCGTGACAGTTTTTTGAGCAGATAAACCCGGAGAAAATGCCATACTTATGGCAAGGAAAAGTAAGGATATTAAACCTTTAAAGCATTTTTTTTCCATAGTCGTTAAGTTTAAGATTAGTTTTTTAATTAATAAATTACTTTTTTTGAAATGATTAAATGATTTCTTTTAGATCATAGGCAATTAAATTTTAGTTGTTTAAAGAATGATAAATGCGTATGTTTGGCGATTAAAGAATTCTAACAAATCCTTTATTCATATTATTTCGAAGATTTTATTAAACCTGCCGCTTCCTTTTGTTTAATGTTTTTAATTCAATACAAAATTCAACAGCCCTTTCAGGGCATTATTCTATAAAAAAAATCGACTCTTTGTAAAATCGTATGCAGAAGTATTTATCCATTTTTAGGAAGATGGTCAATTAGAACGATTAAAGGTAGATAAATTAAATTTTTTGATCGCAAAACAGACATATGTTAAAAAACATATTGTACTGAACATCAAACTACCAGAGCATCCAATACCATTTTTGGTATGAGGACTTTTTATTCTATATAGATTATGAATTATGTTGCCGTGAAGCTTGTGAATGCTAATCTTTATTCTGCTCCGGTGAATTGCAGTTCCCCACCTTTTTGCAGATATTCGTGGAAAATAACCGGTTTGATGGTTTTACCATTGTACATTACTTTAGTGTATACCGAATAATTTTTCCCGGATTCTGCTGAAATTGTGAATTTGCCTCCGGGGTAATATTTTTTATCAAGGTTTAAAATAATTTTATGGAATATAGGTGACGACAACTGGTATTCATTGTTACCCGGGCAAACGGGATAAAATCCCATCGCACCAAAAACATACCAGGCTGACATTTGCCCGGCGTCGTCATTCCCCGACAAACTTCCGGAACCTGTACCGTATTCAGATAACAATATGTTTTTAACGATCGACTGCGTTTTCCCCCAATTTCCTGTAAAATTAAAAAGGTAGGGAATTTGCTGTCCTGGTTCGTTTCCGTGCCAGTATCCGTGTTCGTCGAAAAGCGTGTTTAATTTTGACTCGAACTGGTTTTCGCCTCCCAACATTTCTATTAAACCCGGAATATCGTGCGGGACATAAAACGTGTACTGTTTTGGCGTTCCTTCGGTAATATAGTACTCTCTTTCATTTTCGTTAAACTTATCTGTGAACGTTCCATCGGCAAAACGGCCACAAACCCATCCTTTGTCCTCATCGAAAACATTTATATAATTATAAGAACGGGCAGTTAGCTTCTTGTAATCTTCCTCCTTTTCAAGTTTTTTAGCTACTTGTGCAACTGCCCAGTCATCATAGGCATATTCCAGAGTACGTGAAACCTGCTCACGTTTGTGAAACGCTTCCAAAACCTCATCCTCCAAAGGAATATATCCAAATTGTAAATAGCTTTTCAACGCACGTCTGCCCTTTCCATCTATATAATCTTCGAAATTACGCGGTGTTTCAAATGAATTTTTTCGCATGTAGAAATAGGCTTTTTCAATATCGAAATTAAATCCTTTCATTGCTGCATCGGCAATTATACCTGAACCATGATCTCCAATCATCGCTGAAGTATAACTGTTCCACATGGGAAAAATTGGCAGCCACCCGCCTTGTTCGGCTTTAACTATCAACGATTTAACCATGTCATTATAATCTTTTGGTGCAATGATGCTTAACAAAGGCATTTGCGCGCGATAAATATCCCAGTTCGAAAAGTCATCATAATAATCGAATCCGTCTGCTTTATGTATAAGTGTATCGTCAGCAAATCCAGGGTATGCCCCGTTTACATCGCTATATAACCTGGGATGAAAAAGACTATGATACATTGCCGTATAAAATCTTGTATAATCCTCGTCAGATCCTCCTTCTATATCAATTCTTCCGAGCATTTCATTCCATTCATTTTCGAGATTTATTTTTGTTTTATTAAAATCCCAATTCCTGATTTCAGCTTTCAGATTTTCGCGCGCATTATCGATACTTGTGAAAGAAGTACCAATTTTTGTTAAAATCACCGCATCATTTTTTAAATCGAATGAAACATAGGCACCCATATCATTCCCGTTTTTTTGGACTGATTTTCCTTTTGAATAGTCGGTTCCGCAATATGTGCCGTAAGCTGAAAAATCATGACTGAATTTTATGACAAAATAACCGGCAATTCCCGCTGACTTGCCAATTCCGCTATAGATTCGATTTACAGGATTATAACCAACTACCTCCTGATTCACAGAATCCACTTTAATAAAACCTTCTCCATGATCATTATTTATGTCAACGATAACTGTTGGATTTCGGGCATCAACCCACGAAAACCTGAAAAACCCACACCTTTTGGTTGCGGTGAGCTCAGCCATTATTCCTGGCTCCGGAAACATAGCAGCTAAATATGCCGGCGAAAGCGTATCGGTATTTAACATGTAAAAAGTATTCCTTTGCTCCGGGCTTAATCTGGAAAAATTAATTTGATTTGTCGGACAAACTGTAAATGAACCATAATCCTGCGTACACGAACCATCCAGCCAGTGTGTAGCCCTGAATCCCTGAATTGCCATTGAGCCAAAATAAAATGGTGCGGCACATTTTTGCTCCGTACTTTGCGTTTGTGGTGTCCATTGTGTCATACCAAACGGAGCTGTTACTGCCGGAATTGTTTGACCTCTATTCTCAGTACTTCCTGAAATGAAGTTTTTGTTATCAACGGAAGTCTTTGCAGTTCCAACCAGTGGATCAACAAATTGCAGGTAGTTTCTTGTTTCAGTTTTACATGCTGCAATAATTATTGAAGAAATTACCGCAATAATTATAACCTTCTTATAGTTCATTTGAGATTTGTTTTAGGTTTTGACAGACGTCAAATTTACAAAAACAGACATTAAAAACCAGATAGAAGTTTATAAACTTAAAACCTGAATAACAATACCAAATAATGTTAAATTTTGACTGATAAAAAAATACATTTCTACCCTTTTTCCATAAAAAGTAATTATTATTGCAAAATTCAAAAAATAAGGATGTAAAATGAAAGTAGTTATTTATTGGATACTCGCAATTCTGATAACATTTGCAGCAATAATTTATCAAAGAAGAACCGGCCCAACATACGATAAAAAAGTTGAAATTACAATTAATGACACCAACTATAAGTTCAAATTAATACGGACTTTTGCAGGAGAACAGGATGCAAAAGTAGAGTTAAAAGTCCCTGATCAGGAAATTTCAGGAATTCTGGAATACAGAAAATATCCGACCAAAGACGAATGGACAAAAGTTGAAATGAACAGGCAATATGACAATATTAGCGGATATTTGCCCAATTTACCGCCTGCCGGAAAATACGAATACAAAATTCTTCTTATTAAAGATGGCCAGGAATATCCTTTGAATGATCACGATCCGGTAGTTATCCGGTTTAAGGGACATGTTCCTGAAAGTGTTTTATATCCGCATATTTTCTTTATGTTTTTTGCTATGTTGCTCGGAAACCTTGCCGGAATTATGGCGCTGTTCCGATATAAAAAATATAAGCTTTTTACGAATGTTACCGTTATTGCCTTGTTTATCGGTGGAATGATTTTAGGGCCATGGGTACAATGGTATGCATTTGGAGAAGCCTGGGCCGGTGTTCCTTTTGCCTGGGATTTAACCGATAATAAAACTTTAATTTCATTTTTATTCTGGTTGCTGGCATTTTTTATGAACCGCAAAAAAGAACGTCCTGTATATACGGTTGTGGCGTCAATTGTCATGCTTGCAGTTTATTCCATTCCGCACAGCATGTTTGGCTCACAACTGGATCCCGAATCAGGGGAAATAATCCAGGGGTGGATTCAGCTATATTTGTTTTAAACGAACTATTCAGAAATAGAAAAAGCTCACTGATAGTAAATTCAATGAGCTTTTTAATTTTCAACCGTTCTCAAATTTTACATTTGAACTGGATTTGAAAGCTTTTCAGCTTCTTCAGTAATATATTTTTTAAATCCTTCTTCTGTTTTCCATTGGTCTTTATCCAGTCCCCAAACCGAGAAGAAATAATGTTTTGCAGGTTCGCCGCTTGTGCATTTCTGACCGATGTAATACGTTTCGGAAATAATATTGCTGAAACTCTTTTCAACCACTGTTTTATATCCAAGTTTAAAAAAATCGATATCGGAAGTTCGCCCGATTTTTCCGGCTTCTTTCTGAGGAACAATGGCCGCCATTCCCAATTCATCTTTATTTTCCGACTGAATATCGTGCGTTCCGATGCATTCAAAGTTTCCGGCTTTAAATTCAAATGGTTCCCGTTTCAAAAAACTGGTTACAATACCGGTAACAATTTGCGAACCTTCAGGGCAACCGGTAACCGTTACATCCGACTGAAACCAGTATTTTCCGGGATAAATTGAAATTCGTTCAACAGCTTCCAACATATCGCCATCCACTTCCCAGCCTGAATAATGCAGTTCGAAAACTGAACGAACCGGGCCTTCGGCAATTTTCCTGGTATTCGTAAACATCGGTTGAGCCAAGACGGTACAGTGAATCGTTTTTCAGCAAAGCCAGACCACCCGAACCCAGTGAACTTCCGCAATGCAGAACATCCATTCCCCAATCTTCCAGTTCGTGGTAACTTGGCGATTCGGGTGTTCCAATTTTATCGATAATCAAATCGGGTTTTAACTTGCCAAACAAATCTTTTACATTTCTGCAATCGAAATAAACTCTGAACCCGATTTTATCGTTTTCCCAGCTTACACTTTCTGCTTGCGCAATAATTTCAAAACCATCGTCGCACGGAAGCGCTCTGTATTGATCCACTTCCTTGTACGATCCATCATCCTGTTTTATTCCCAAACGTAAATTTGTTCGTTTATCGAACTCAGGATAATTATCCTTCGAAACAAAATCAACTTCAATTTTTTTGGTTTCGTTGGATAGTAAGTCAACCAGAATTACCGCTTCATCCCAGTTGCCGTCGCCATCCAAATCATCGAGCTGACTGGGTAGATTTCTACCTTCCTCAAACTGGAAAACAGGCAATAAACCTTCTTTTAGCTGAATTTTTTTTGCCAGTTCGTCCCGGGTAAAAATCAGCACTTCATCCGAGCGATCGACGCTCATCGGATTAGTAACCCTAAAACTTTCATCGTTCTCACACGAAAACAAAGCAAGCGAAATAAGTAAGAATAACAGTTTTTTCATTTTATTCAGGTATATCATTTTCTCCTTTTACATATCCAAAATTAGCCAGAATACCGCCATCGACATATAAAACATGGCCATTTACAAAGTTGCTGGCTTTTGATGCCAGGAAGAGGGCTGCATTTCCAACATCTTCAGGTTCTCCCCATCTGCCGGCAGGAGTGCGTGTCATCACCAAATCGTTAAACGGGTGGTTGCCTTCGCGAATCGCGGCCGTTTGCGATGTTGCAATATAACCCGGCCCAATTCCGTTAATTTGAATGTTATATTTTGCCCATTCACAAGTCATATTTGCCGTTAGGAGTTTTAAGCCTCCTTTTGCCGAAGCATAGGCTGAAACCGAACTTCTGCCATAAACACTCATCATCGAACACATGTTAATAATTTTTCCTGAACGTTTGGCAATCATTTTTGGCGCAACACGTTTTGAAACAATTAGAGGTGCGACCAAATCGACATCAATTACCTGTTTGTAATCGGCTACAGCCATATCAAGAATTGGAATTCGTTTGATAATTCCTGCATTGTTAACCAAAATATCAATATCACCAACTTCATTTTCAATTTGTGAAATTCCGCGATCAACATCAGCTTCGTCGGTAACATTAAAAACCAGTGTATAAACATCGATTCCGGCTGAAGCATATTCAGCTTTGCAACCTTCCAGTTTTTCCACCGAAATATCGTTTACACAAATTTTTGCCCCGGCGCGTCCCAGAACTTTTCCGATGGCCATTCCAATTCCGTGCGTGCCGCCGGTTATCAAAGCAACTTTTCCTGATAAATCAAATAAATCATTCATAGTTATGCTATTTTGTTTTTAATTTTTAATCATGTATTGCATGGTCGGCGGGTAAATTTGCGCCGTTCCATATTTTTTTTGAAGTCCAGTCTTCCGGTTTATCCGCCCAGAAATGATCGTCAGGTGGTAATCCGAGTGCAAGCAATCCAACCGAACACAGATATACACTTCCTGTTGAAATATAAGTTTCTCCGATATCCGGCTGATGACCTGCAAAACCAATGGTTAGCCATCCGTTTGAATCAAATGTACCGGGAGCTTCTGCCATTCGCTGTATAACAGCTGTAAGTGCAGCTCGAACCTGTGCCGGTTTAATGTCTTCAGGAAGATGATGTTGCAATGCAGTTTGCGACAACATTTGAAATACACCAAAACGGTATGCCAGCGATCTTCCAATGGGAGGAAACGTTCCTTCAGGCGAAATCAGCCTTTCCTGAATTGCCGCATAGCGTTGTGATCGTTTTAATACGATATCATACAATCGCCTTTGTCCCCTGCTGTTTTTCGAAGTTTCAGCTAAAATATCGAGCAGCATGGGTTGAATCACAAAACTGTTATAATAATCCCAGTGAAATTCCGGGCCGTCGCCATACATACCATCACCGAGGTACCATTCCATATGCTTTTTAACCGACAGATCAACGCGCATTTCATCCCACTGTTCTCCGGCAAACAATAAAAAGGTTTCCACCATGGCGCTAAAAAGCAACCAGTTGCTGTAATAAGGCGTTATCACTCTTGAACTTTTCATTGCCTCGATTACGTTCTTTTGCGTTTCTGCATCCAACTGTTTCCACAATACATTAGGCGCCCGCAGAATGGCATGAGCTAAAAATGCTGCATCGACTACCGGTTGCTTTTCGACATTAAAATTCATAAAATCAGGCGATTTTGGGTCGACTGCCATTTTCATGCATCTCTGTGCCAGATCGATATATTTTTTTCGGAGTTGTCCTTCAGAAGTGTTATCGCCACCTAATTCCAGCCATGGCGCCATTCCTGCCATCAGCCGGCCAAAAGCTTCGAGATAAGTAACTTTTTTCCTGTCCGCTTCGTGTCCCGGTGCACTTTCAACAGGCATATCTCTCTTTAGCGTTCCGTTGCTCAGCGAATTCAATAACGGATCGGCAATTTTTGTAAGGACGCTAATCCAGTATTCTCTTTCGTTTTCGGGTAAAGAATTATTGGAATCGGCGGCAAATGCTATTTTACTGCCTAAAGGAGCTAAACCGAGCAATGACAAATTTTTAAACAGTTTTCTTCTGTTCATGAAAATATATATTTAAAACCTGAGAAATAAATTATCTCAAATCCTGTGGTTTAATTGCATCCATATCGGTATAGTCGAGGTTTTCGCCTGCCATACCCCAAATAAAGATATAGTTACTTGTTCCGGCTGCTGAATGAATGGACCAGTTGGGAGAAATTACTGCCTGTTCATTTTGCATCCAGATATGGCGGGTTTCCTGTGGTTGTCCCATGAGATGGCAAATAGCCTGTCCTTCCGGAACGTTGAAGTAAAAGTAAACTTCGTTTCTTCTGCTATGCTGATGTGGCGGCATGGTGTTCCAGACACTTCCGGGTTTGAGTTCAGTCATACCCATTTGCAACTGACAGGTTTCAACAACGCCATTAATGAGTAATTGATTGATATCTCTTTCATTAGAAGTTTCAAGCGAACCCAAATGGAGAACATTTGCATCGGCCATGGTCACATGTTTAACCGGATATTCTTTATGTGCCGGCGCTGAATTAATATAAAAATGTGCCGGATTTTCAGCATCATCCGATTTAAAAACGACCTTTTTGCTCCCTTTGCCAATATAAATAGCATCTTTAAAATTCATTTTGTATTCTGTGCCATCCACTTCAATCGAACCTGGTCCGGCTACATTTATTACTCCAACCTCACGGCGATAACAAAAATATTCGGCTTTCAGCGGGTCGATAGATTCAAGTTCCAAAGCTTCTTTTACCGGAACAGCGCCTCCAACAATATAACGTTCAATAACTGAATAAACTAACCGGACATTTCCGGGTTCCATTAATTTTTCAACTAAAAACTCTTTTCTGATTCTTGCGGTGTCATAGGCTTTAAAATCTTCCGGATGGTAATTAAATCGTTCTTCGTAAATGGTTGCCATAATATATATTTTTAAATTTTAATGAAATCGTTTTATCAGGTATTCCAAATAAGTAATATTGTAAAATACCATTATACCTAATAAAATATCAAATTACTAATAATTGTTTTGAAAACCATGTGGTTAATCTTTAAAACTTCATTTTGAAGCCGAGTGATTACAGAATGATTTTTATCGAATAAGATTTATTACAGATAACAAAAATACAACAAATCAACTAAAATGCAATCGATTGCATTAATAAAATATTTTAATTAATTTTACGGTTCAAAGATTAAGTTATGTCCAACCGTTTCGAGACTACCATTCATGATATTGCAAAAAAACTGAATATTTCTGCTTCAACAGTTTCCCGTGCCTTGCGCGACAATCCCATTATTAGTGAAGCTACCAGAAAATTAATTAAGAAAACGGCGGAGGAAATGGGTTATCGACCAAACACGATGGCAGCAAATTTCCGAACCAAAAGAACCAATACCATCGGGGTTATTGTTCCACTTATCAACCGTCATTTTTTCTCTTCTGTAATTAGCGGAATCGAAGAAGTTGCTTACAACAAAGGTTTTGCTGTTACCATATCGCAGTCGAATGATAATTTTGAAAAGGAAAGCAAGATTGCTCAGACATTATTCGCCAACCGCGTGGATGGATTGATAATTTCGATTGGAATGGGAACTTTTTCAACCGACCATTTAAAACTTTTTGCCGACAAAAATATTCCGATACTTTTTTTCGACCGGGTTGTGGATGACATAGAATCGCACAAAATTGTAGTCGATGATTACGGCGGGGCTTACCGTGCTACACAACATCTCATTTCGGAAGGAGCAAAAAGAATTGCGCATATTGGCGGGCCATTAAATCTGAAAATCTATTCCAACCGTCAAAAAGGTTACTGCCAGGCAATTACCGATGCCGGACTCGCGATCGATGAATCATTAATAATAAATAACAGCCTGACCCGAAAGGAAGGTACAATAGCAATTGAGAAGCTGTTAAAAAACAAAAATATTCCTGATGCAATATTTTGCGCCAACGACACAACTGCATTGAGCGTAATAATTCATCTCCAAAAATGTGGTATTAAAGTTCCCGACGATATAGCCATTATCGGATTTAGTAACGAGCCCTTTTCGGAAGTGGTTACACCATCCATCAGCACGGTAAAACAACCTGGTTTTGTTATCGGGAAAAAGGCTGCAGAACTGATAATCGCGCAAATAATTAACAGGAACAAAAAAACGGTTTTTAAAACGATAGTTCTTCCTACCGAACTGATAATCAGAAATTCATCGAAAAGGAAAAATGAGGCATAAAAAAGCCTGCCCGAATAATACGGACAGGCTATAGGTTTTTATGTTGACCGGATTTATTCGTCTATTGAAATAGCTTCTACCGGGCAAACTTCTGCACATGAACCACAGTCGGTGCAAAGTTCCGGATCAATCACATAGATATCACCTTCAGAAATTGCATCAACCGGACATTCGTCAATACATGTTCCACACGCAATACATTCATCAGAAATTTTATATGCCATAACAGCTAATATTTAAGTTAAACATGTTCGAAGGTGCAAATGTAATAAGTTTCAATAAAATTCAAACTTAGAGTATTTCTAAATTACTACCTATTTCACACAACTCGCTATAAACCTTATAAATAAGCACTTACTCCCATAGGTTAGTTAATGAAAAATTGAAACATCTATTATTTTTTAATTTCCGTATTATAGTATTTGCAAACTTCAGTTAAACCACAAACTTCACATTTTGGTTTTCGGGCCACACAAACATATCTTCCGTGTAAAATCAGCCAATGATGCGCCTTTGATATCAGCTCTTCTGGAATATGTTCAATTAACTGCATTTCGGTTTTCAAAGGCGTTTTTGAATTCGTGCTTAACCCGATTCTTGCCGCAACCCTGAAAACATGCGTATCGACAGCCATTGTGGGTTTATTGTAAACCACCGATGCAATTACATTTGCAGTTTTTCGACCAACTCCGGGAAGTTTCTGCAAAGCATCGACATCATCAGGAATTTTTCCGCCAAAAAGCTCGATAACCTTATTTGCCATGCCTACCAAATGTTTGGCTTTGTTATTTGGGTACGAACAACTTTTTATGTATTCAAAAACTTCTGAAGGTTCAGCTTCAGCCATTTTTTGCGGTGTAGGAAATCGTTTTAGAAGCTCCGGCGTAATCAGATTAACGCGTTTGTCGGTACACTGAGCCGATAAAATAACTGCAACAATCAGTTCGAACGGATTCTGATATTCTAACTCGGTTTCGGCAATTGGCATCGCATTTTGGAAATAATTAATTACATAGTTGAATAGTTCAGTCTTTTCCATATAAATTAAGTTTAAGGCAAAAGTAATAGAAAAAACTGCAGTCTTTTTGTAACAAAACCGATTTTGAACAGTCTTATAATTATAGATTGCTAACCGATTGATATTTCTGCTCCCCTATTTGTAGGAATAGTTTTAGATTAGTAATTAAACAGCTATAGAAAAGCCGGAAGAGTCCGGCTTTTTTTATGAGCATACTTTATAAAACCTCACCTCTAAGCATTTGTGCTGAAAATTTTCGTCCTCTGCTCTGAACATATTGAAAGAAACCCATTATTATCAGCCATTTTCATAATGAATAGTAAAAACATCTTCGTAATTTAAATGTTCTTAAGTTAATCAATGGATTCTGTGAAATAATTAAGAGACGGTTTAAATTGCTGATTTTTTTCTAATTACTGTTTTCAGAATTGGTTCAGTTTTATATCTTCGCGGCAATGCTTTTTGAATTTTTCATGAAACAACTTAAATACTATTTTATTTTGGTTCCTGTTATATTGATAGCAGCGGCATTTACTATTAAATCGGAGGATGAGAAACCTGTGCCTGAGGTTATTATTGAAGAACAACCTAATGCTCCGGAAATTGATTATTCGCTTGAGATTAAAAATGCCATAAATCCTTACGATAGTATATTATCTGCAGAAATAAGAGAATCAGGCACTGTTGGTGCAGCGGTTGTAATTACTTATAAAAATCAGATCGCATTTTTAAAATGTTATGGCATTAAGAAAGCCGGTACAAAGGATTCTGTAAATAGAAACACGATTTTCAGACTTGCATCGGTTTCAAAGGCAATTACAGGTGTTTTAGCAGGTATTATGTCAGAAGATAACACGGTTGGCCTCGACGAAAAAGTTGTCGATATCATTCCGGGTTTCAGGCTAAAAGAAAATAACAGCACCAACGAAATTACCGTTCGGAATTTGCTTAGCCATACCTCCGGATTGATTCCTCATGCTTATGACAATTTAATTGAAGAACATGTGCCGTTTCAAACTGTAATGGCGAGGCTGAAAGACGTGGATATTTCTGCACCTCCGGGACAATTATATGGCTATCAAAATGTTATGTTCAGTCTTTACGATACTATTGTTTCGTCAAAAACCACGGAAAGATTCTGTGATATTCTGAATGAAAAAGTTTTTAGCCCGTTTGGAATGAAAGATGCATCCGTTGGATTTGAAGCTTTTGAATCCAATGAAAATAAAGCATTTCCGCATGTTGGTGCAAATGGTCATTACAGAACCACAAAACTGAATAACCGGTATTATACAACAGCGCCGGCAGCAGGCATAAATGCGAGTATATCCGATATGGCGAACTTTATGTTAACTGTATTAAACACCGATACTTCACTGATTACCAATCATGTTCGCGAAACGGTATTTACACCGCAGGTAGTTTCGCCACTAAGCCGCAATTATTTTCGCCACTGGAAAAATGTGAAATCGAAACAATATGCCATTGGCTGGCGAACAGTGGATTATAAAAACCGGAATGTAGCCTATCATGGTGGTTACGTATTGGGTTACAGATCCGAAATTGCTTTATGTTTCGAAGAAAATATCGGAATTGCATTCCTGTCGAATTCTCCGGGTCCAATCGGAACGAAGAGCGTTCCTGAATTTCTTGACTTGTTATTCGGAATAAAAGACAACGGTCAGGATTTGAAAACGCTTGCGCCTTAATCAATTTTTGCTTTTATACACTATTTCTAATCTATCCCAATTCATTTCGTATTTTTGGCAAAATTTTCATTTATGAAACCGTACCTGCAGGCTGAAAACCTTTCGAAACGTTGGGGAGAATTAATGCTGTTTGAAAATATTTCGTTTACCGTTTTCGAAGGACAAAAAGTGGCTTTAATAGCAAAAAACGGAACGGGAAAGTCGACATTGCTCGATTTGCTTGCCGGAAAAGATTCGCCTGATGCAGGAAAAATTACCCTGACAAACGATATTGAAATAGGTTATTTTGAGCAAATCCCAAATCTAAATCCGGAACATACTGTGCTGGAAGAAATTTTTAAGTCGGATAACGAAAAGCTAAATACGGTAAAGGAATTTGAGCTTGCAGTTGCCCGGAACAACCAGGCACAAATCACTGCTATTTCATCAAAAATGGATGAATTGGGCGCCTGGGATGCTGAAGTTGAAATACAACAAATATTAACAGAACTGAAGATTAACCTTCTTGAACAAAAAGTGGCGGAATTATCCGGAGGTCAGCAAAAAAGGCTCGCTTTGGCTAAAGTACTGATTAACAAACCAGATATACTTATGCTCGATGAGCCGACCAATCATCTTGATTTGGAAATGATTGAATGGCTGGAAGCGTATCTCGAAAAAACAAAATCTACGCTATTAATGGTAACTCACGACCGCTATTTCCTTGACCGCGTTTGTAACGAAATTATTGAAATGGAAGACAACCAGATTTATCGCTACCAGGGAAATTACACCTATTTTCTGCAAAAAAGAGAAGAACGTATTGAAATGCAGAAAGCAAGTGTTGCCAAAGCAAAAAATCTGCTTCGCACCGAAATTGAGTGGATGAGACGAATGCCACAGGCAAGAAGCCACAAAGCAAAATACCGCATCGATGCTTTTTCTGAACTTCAGGGTAAAGCCTCGCAGCAATATGATACTAATGCAGTTACACTCCGGGTTAAATCTGCGAGGCTGGGTAAGAAAATCGTTGAACTGGAAAATGTTTCAAAATCGTTTCCCGATATTCAGCTAATTAAATGCTTCAGTTATAAATTCTCGCGTTTCGAAAAAGTTGGAATTATTGGTAACAACGGAACCGGAAAATCCACTTTTTTAAATCTTATAACCGGAACACTTCAACCGGATTCCGGAAATATAGATGTGGGCAAAACCATAAAATTCGGGTATTACCGCCAGGAAGGTATTTCGTTCGATCCGCAAGAGAGAGTAATTGATGCGGTAAACAAAATCGCAGAGTTTATTTATTTTGAAGATGGATCGAAAATGAGTGCTGCCCAAATGCTAAACCATTTTCTTTTTCCGCCTGATACTCAATACAATTACATTGAAAAACTGAGCGGTGGCGAACAACGAAGATTATACCTTTGTACTGTTTTAATGCAAAATCCTAATTTTCTGATTCTCGATGAACCGACCAACGACCTTGACCTAATGACACTTAATGTTCTTGAAGATTATCTGAAATCATTCGAAGGCTGTGTGATAGTTGTTTCGCACGACAGGTTTTTTACCGATAAAATTGTCGATCACCTTTTTATATTTGAAGGGAATGGAGTGATTACCGATTTTCCCGGAAATTATACGCAATACAGGAATAAAGTTGAAGATGATGCGGAAAAGGAAAAGGTGAAGGAGAAGGCGCAGGAGAAGGTAAAGGCAAGGCACAGGCACAGGCAAAGGCGCAGGAGAAGGAGAAGGAAGAGACAGGGGAAGAGGCAAAGGCACAGGCAAAGGAACAGATTAAGCGAAAATTGTCGTTTAACGAAAAGCGCGAATTTCAGGAACTGGAAAATCAAATTCCTGAGCTGGAAAAACAGATAAAGAAGTATCGAAGAATTACTGAATTCAGGAACTTTGGAACATAATGATTTATTCCGAAAATCGGAAGAACTGGTCAAATTAAAAGCACAGCTCGATGAAAAAGAGTTACGATGGCTCGAACTAAGCGAACTGGAATAAAATTGAATTGCGGACCAGATTAAATATCGTCGAAATCGACGTCGGTGTAATTAGCAACTGCTTCCGATTCGTCTGAATCTTTATTCGAATCTGTGTCTTCGTTCTGAGCGGATTGATTTTTTCGAATGTACTCCACAATGTCCTGCAAGCATTCCGAAAAATTATCGAAATCTTCCTTGTACAAAAACAATTTGTGCTTTTCGTAATGGAATCTTCCTGAATCGGAATACTTCTTTTTGCTTTCGGTAATCGTTAAGTAATATTCGTCGCTGCGGGTGGTTTTAACATCAAAAAAATAGGTTCTCTTCCCGGCTCTCACTACTCTCGAATGAATTTCCTGATTGAATTTGCTGCCAGAAAAATCCATTGACTCCTTGTTATCAGCACTTTCCATTCTGTTAATTTTTGTTTTTTTTTCAAATTGGTTAGTGAATCAAAATTAAAAAAATAATTTTAGAATACGTATTTTCATCAAATTTGTAAGCGGAAATCGCTGATTTTCATTCAATTTATAATCATTCTAAGAATTCTGCCAGAACGGAAACCTGTTAACTTCCTTCAAACCAAAACCATCATTTGTTAATTATAAATTTCTTTTTTTGCGGAAAGTAGCGTGTTATGCAATAACGAAACTCTTGTCATTGGCCCCACTCCTCCTGGAACCGGAGTTATAAATGAGCATTTGCCTGCAACTTCATCAAAAAGCACATCGCCTCTTAATTTCCAACCCGATTTTGTTAGATCCGATTTTACACGTGTTGTACCGACATCGATAACTATAGCGCCTTCTTTCACCATATCTCCTTTAATAAAACCGGGAACGCCAATTGCAGCAATTAAAATATCGGCGCCGGCGCAAACTTCCTTTAAATTTTCTGTGCGGCTGTGTGCTACAGTTACGGTTGCATTTATTGCCTTTTGCGACATTAAAACACTTAACGGACGGCCAACAATATTACTTCGGCCAACAATAACACAATTTTTACCACTGGTTTCTATTTTGTACCGTTTCAGTAATTCAACAATTCCAAATGGAGTAGCCGAAACAAACGAAGGTAAACCAATTACCATCCTTCCCACATTTTCCGGGTGAAATCCGTCCACATCTTTTTTCGGATCGATGGCTTCTATCACTTTTTGTTCCGAAATGTGTTTTGGTAACGGCAACTGAACAATAAATCCATCAAGGCCAACATCTTCATTCAGTTCTTTCACCTTAGCCAGAAGTTCCTGCTTCTGTTACATCATCTTCGTAACGAATTAACGACGACTTAAATCCGACAGCTTCACAGTCTTTTATTTTGTAGGCCACATATGTTTCGCTTCCGCCATCGTGACCAACCAAAACGGCTGCCAAATGCGGAGCTCGTCCGCCATTTTCCCTTATTTCTGCCACTTCTGCGGCAATTTCATTTTTTATTTCTGCAGCTACTTTTTTTCCGTCGATTAATTCCATAGATTTTATTTTATTTTATTCAATCTCAAAAAATGCCTGAACGAGTCAACAACAGGATAATAGTCTTTCTGATAACTGAGACTGAGAGTGAGACTGAGACTGAAAACTATATTCTAAAATTTCCTTCCTGGTTGCTGCATACCACCCATCATTTGTTGCACATTTTTACCCTGCGAAACCATGCGCATCATTTTCCGTGTTTCGGCAAATTGCTTTAACAAACGGTTCACTTCCTGAACATCAGTTCCTGAGCCTAATGCGATTCGCTTGCGGCGAGTTCCGTTAATTAATGAA
Organism: uncultured Prolixibacteraceae bacterium; assembly: GCA_963821855.1. Classification (GTDB taxonomy): domain Bacteria; phylum Bacteroidota; class Bacteroidia; order Bacteroidales; family Prolixibacteraceae; genus Draconibacterium. Next base: position 96,630 of record CAWGFJ010000019.1, read on the forward strand.
GGATCTTCACGCTCACCGGGTGTCATCGAGAAAATTATGGCTTCAATGTGTTTGAATGCATCATCATCGATATCCATATTTTTGATGGCTTTGCCCATACCAGGAATCATTCCCATCACATCTTTCAGATTTCCCATTTTTTTAATCTGGTTTATCTGTTTCAGGAAATCGTTAAAGTTAAAGGTATTTTTTGCAAGCTTTTTCTGAAGTCGTTTTGCTTCTTCCTCATCAAATTGTTCCTGGGCTTTTTCTACCAGCGAAACAATGTCGCCCATACCAAGAATTCGATCGGCCATACGATCGGGATGAAAAACATCCAGCGCATCGAGCTTTTCTCCTGTTCCTACAAATTTGATAGGTTTTTCAACCACTGCACGAATCGAAAGCGCAGCACCGCCTCGTGTATCGCCGTCGAGTTTGGTAAGCACAACGCCATCAAAATCCAGACGATCGTTAAATTCCTTTGCAGTGTTTACCGCATCCTGACCAGTCATTGAGTCGACTACAAACAATATTTCATCCGGATCGACCGCTTTTTTTATAGCTGCGATTTCGTTCATCATCTGTTCATCGATTGCCAAACGCCCGGCGGTATCCACAATTACAACATCGTAGCCTTTATTTTTCGCTTCCTGAATAGCAGCTTTTGCAATTTTCACCGGGTCCATATTTCCCTCTTCAGTATAAACAGGAACGCCAATTTGCTCACCTAATACTTTGAGCTGTTCGATAGCGGCAGGCCTGTATACGTCGCCTGCTACCAAAAGCGGATTATGGCCTTTTTTGCTTTTCAACATTCTGGCCAGTTTACCCGAAAATGTAGTTTTTCCTGAACCTTGCAATCCGGCCATCAAAATTACCGCAGGTTTTCCTTTTAGCTCAATATCGGTAAAAGTTCCACCCATTAAAGATGCAAGTTCGTCTTTAACAATTTTCACCATTAACTGCCCTGGCTTAACTGCTGTTAACACATTTTGTCCAAGCGCTTTTTCTTTTACATCGTCGGTAAATCCTTTGGCAATTTTAAAGTTAACGTCGGCATCGAGCAATGCCCGCCGAATATCTTTTAATGTTTCTGCAACGTTTATTTCCGTAATTTTTCCTTCGCCTTTTAATAATTTAAAAGACCTGTCCAACCTGTCACTTAAACTCTCAAACATTGTTTTGTTCTTTTGAAAATGAGGTGCAAAAATACAAGTTTAATGTTGAATGATAAAAGTTTGATGAAAAAACTTCTCTTTTTCTACATTTGTAATTCCAACAAGAAATACATGAATCAAAAAATAAACGAAATCATCTCGCAAAACCTTGGAATTAAAACACTTCAGGTAAATCATACAGTTGCATTGCTTGAAGAAGGGGCAACAGTTCCATTTATTTCGAGATACAGAAAAGAACGTACCGGCAGTTTGGATGAAGTTCAGATTTTACAAATAAAAGAACTAAGCGAAAAATTTACCGAGCTTGAAAAACGCAAGGAAACCATATTAAAAACCATCGCCGACCAGGAAAAACTAACGCCTGAACTAAAGGAACGCATTGAAAATTGTTACGATTCAGTTGAACTGGAAGATATTTATCTGCCTTTCAAACCAAAAAAAAGAACCAAAGCAACCATAGCGCGGGAAAAAGGTTTGGAGCCGCTGGCAAAAATTATAATGAAACAGTTGGAACGCGATATCGAATTTCGTGCCAATTCATTTCTAAACGAAAAAGTGGAAACAGTTGAAGATGCTTTATCCGGCGCCCGGGATATAATTGCAGAATGGATTAACGAAAATGAAAAAGCCAGAAATATTGTACGTCGTGCCTTTGAATCAGGAGCGGTTATCTCTTCGAAATTAACAAAAGGCAAAGAAGATGAAGCTGCAAAATACCGCGATTATTTCGACTGGAACGAACCTTTGAAAAAATGTCCTTCACATCGGCTGCTTGCCATGCGCCGCGGCGAGAATGAAGGATTTTTAAAAGTTAGTATTACCCCTGAAGATGAAATCGCAATTGAACACCTGGAACGTTTTTTTGTGCACGGAAACAACGAATGTTCAGAACAGGTGGTATTGGCTGTAAAAGACAGTTATAAACGACTTATTCAGCCTTCGATTGAAACTGAATTTGCCAACCTTTCAAAAGAAAAAGCCGATGAAGAAGCGATAAAAGTTTTTGCAGAAAACCTGAAACAACTTTTACTTGCTCCACCGCTCGGACAAAAACGGATTTTGGCCATCGATCCCGGGTTACCGAACAGGTTGCAAAGTTGTTTGTCTGGATGAACAGGGAAACCTGCTTCACAACGAAAATATTTATCCGCATAAACCGCAGGAAGAGAAAAAAATGGCGGCAAAAAAAATCACATCAATGGTGGAAATGTACCAGGTTGAAGCCATTGCCATTGGCAACGGAACTGCGAGCCGCGAAACCGAATTCTTTGTTAAAAACCTTCGTTACAATCGCGATTTGAAAATTTTTGTTGTCAGCGAGGACGGAGCTTCAGTTTATTCAGCTTCATCGATTGCACGCAAGGAATTTCCACAATACGATGTTACCGTGAGAGGTGCAATTTCCATAGGGCGGCGACTGATGGATCCTCTGGCAGAACTGGTAAAAATCGATCCGAAAAGCATTGGCGTTGGCCAGTACCAGCACGATGTGGATCAGAAAAAATTGAAAAACAGTCTCGATTCTGTAGTTGAATTGAGTGTGAATTCCGTGGGTGTAAATCTGAATACGGCAAGCCAGCATTTGCTCACCTATATTTCCGGGCTTGGGCCACAACTGGCTGAAAACATAGTTGAATACAGAAAAGAAAATGGCGCTTTTTCCTCGCGCGATGAACTGAAAAAAGTGCCACGCATGGGGCCAAAAGCATTTGAACAGGCAGCAGGATTTCTTACGAATTCCTGATGCTGAAAACCCATTGGATAATTCGGCAGTTCACCCCGAGTCATACAAAATCGTAAAGCAAATGGCCAAAGACTTAAAATGTGAACTAAAAGATTTGGTGCGAAATGAGGCGATGGTTTCAAAAATCGATTTTCAGAAATATCTGACTGATGAAGTGGGCTGGCCAACACTAAACGATATTAAAAGCGAATTGCTGAAACCCGGTCGCGACCCGCGAAAACCGATTAAAGTTTTTGAATTTGCCGATGGGATTTTTTCCATCAACGATTTGCAGGTTGGGATGATACTTGCCAGGAATTGTAAACAATATTACCAAATTTGGCGCATTTGTGGATGTGGGAATTAAGGAATCGGGCCTGGTTCATATTTCGGAACTGGCCGACCGTTTTATTTCCGATCCAAATGAAATCGTAAAACTACACGAACATGTAAAAGTTCGGGTAAAAGAAGTTGATATTCCAAGAAAACGAATTCAGCTTTCGATGAAAGGATTTGAGCAGTAGGGCTTGAAATGTGCCGTTGAAATAAATAAACATGGGGCTCTATATTTCATTAATTTTTTAGTCGTCACCCGAACTAAAGTCGGTGAGATGACCAAAATGAGATTGACTTTACAGACGAATAAATATCTTTTTCTTATACATGAAATAACAAACATACCACAACATTGCTCCTGCTAAAATGGTGGATAGAATAATCAGGAAAACTTCACTCGTCCATCCAAAAATCCGGTAAATAAATGGGTCAACCAATGCGGTGAAAAAATTCCGGAATCTGCCTCCCAAAAGGTATATAAATAACGGATTCATCCCGAAAACAGCAAAAAACATAGGAACTTTTTTGAAATTCAACATATCGACCAGCCAGAACGATAAACCCAATGCAATAAAACACCAACCGCCACTAACAATTATAAACGAACTGGTACAAATGTGTTTAATTATTGGAATATAAATTCCCATAATATATCCGGCGACTACTCCTGAAACTCCAATGATTAAAAGTGTAAGCGCCTTCTTTTGCTGCGACCAGTCACTATTTCTAAGAATCATTCCCGCGAGCACTCCCCAAATTGTATGAGCCGAAGTCGGAATAGCATTAAACGGTACCCAGTTTCCATGTTCCAGCGAACCGGTTAACATCATGTCGGTCCATGAACCAAAATTATGACCGGGTACAAATGGCTGGTTAAAACCTTGAACAGGCCAAAACCGGTATAATAAATCAGTTAATAGGATTAGTAAAAATGAAACCAGAATCTGCCATTTCACCGGTTTCCGCATGAGAAGAAATGCGATTAGGTAAGTAACCGACAACTGGGCCATAACATTGTTAAAGTTCGAATTTGTTGGGCTTGAACTTATTGCCCAGCCGATGAGCAGCAAATAAAAACACCTTAATAAAACATGTTTAAAAGATTTTGCCCAACTGTCGCCTCTCTCCCATCGTTTTGAAATTGAGAATGGCATGGCAACACCAACAATAAACATAAAAAAAGGCTGAATCAGATCCCAGAAGTGCAAGCCAATCCAGGGAACATGCGATAATTGATCCTGAATAAAATTAACCCCCGGCCCCTGCTTCGAAGGATCAAGTCTACTGAATAAGCCTTCAAGGCCGCCAACCAGCATAAACATGGTAAATCCGCGAAAAAAATCGATGGAAAAAATCCGGTTACGTTCTTTGGAAAGTTGGTTTGTTTCACTCATTTGATGTAAATAATTCAGGTTAAATAAAACAGGATTTAATCGTTGAAAAATCCCGCGCTTTTAAAAGGTCAGGAAGTTAAAAAACAAATTTTGAATTTGATTACGAAAACAGTTTAAAAGGGAACATTTCCATTGCCCTATCCCTGAAAAAATCGACTCAGCGTAAAGCGTTAAAAAGAAATAAGGAAACAAAAATATCAAAGGGAATGAAAAATCTGAATTGAACGATTAGATTTATTCGAATTAGCTCCAATCAGGCATGTATATCGATGGCATTTTTAAAAGTTAAAACTCATTTATTATAAAGGTTCCTGTGGAATTACAGCCCAACAAATGAGGTAAACCAAAAGTCCGGGAAATGCTGCCGAAAGAATTGACACCACTACATAAACAATCCTGGTTACCGAAACATCGGCATTTATGTATTTGGCAAATCCTGCCAAAACACCACCCACAACACTATTACGCGAGCGGTAAAGTTTTTTTGGTTCGTTTATGGTTTCCATCGCTTATTCATCATCGTCTTCAATTTCATCAAGCAGCTCTTCATTATCAAATTCCCTTTCCAGAAATTCTTCGGCTTCTCCCATTAATTGTGCAATAAAATCTTCATCGCCAGGTTCGCCGTCAATCCAGTGAATTTCCTGGTTGCTCCAGAAATCATCGATATCTGCTTCAACAATGAATCGCGGATTTTCGGTATGTACAACAAAAATGGTATCAGGGGTTTCAAGTGAATTATCGGCTAACAAAAATTTTGGTAACATGGCTATTTTTTTTAAAAGTTTTTAATTGACCAAATTTGTTTTTTCGTTTTCTTTCCATACAAAAATAGTTTTTTATATCTACATATTATTCATCTTATTGCATTCGTATCAAAAAATTTAATCCTGAATTTAATTTCTATTTTTCTAAAAAAACTTCAATATGAATGCGGCACATAGCCTTTATCAGAATTTGTTGATGAACCAATTTTCAAATTTACATTTCAACACTTGCCTGAAATTGTAAGAGAATGTTATTTTTAGCAGATAATTGAAAAAACATCGAAAGTGCATAAGTTAAACGACATTCTCTCACTCATCGACAGTTATATCGGCGGATCGCAATGGTTCGTTTTTTTATTGCTGGGAACTGGTTTATTTTTTACCATTTATTTAAAATTTCCACAATTCAGGTATTTAAAACATTCGTTACGAATTGTTAGCGGAAAATTTGATAAAGAAGGCGATGAAGGCGACACATCTCATTTTCAGGCATTAACCACGGCACTTTCAGGAACAGTTGGAACCGGGAATATCGCAGGTGTTGCATTAGCGATTCACCTTGGCGGCCCGGCAGCTTTATTCTGGATGCTGGTAACCGCAGCAGTTGGAATGACAACCAAATTTGTTGAAGTGACGCTTTCGCACAAATACCGCGAAGTTGCCGAAGATGGTTCCATTGCCGGCGGGCCAATGTACTACATGAAAAACCGCTTAAACATGAAATGGCTCGCTGTAATATTTGCCATTGCCACAGTTTTATCATCATTTGGAACAGGTAATTTGCCACAAATCAACAGTATTTCCAACTCGCTTTTTGAAACATTTGGCGTAAATCACATGGTAACCGGTGGCGTTCTTGCATTATTGCTCGGTTTTGTAATTATTGGCGGAATCAAACGTATTGCGAAGGTTACATCGCGGCTTGTGCCAATAATGGCTATTGTCTATTTTATCGGAGCTATTGCGGTTATTCTATATAATTATGAAAATATTATTCCGTCGATAGCAGCAATTGTTGGCGATGTTTTTACAGGAACTGCTGCAATGGGTGGATTTTTAGGCGGAAGCGTTGCTTTTGCATTTAACCGAGGCGTAAACCGTGGTTTGTTCTCCAATGAAGCCGGCCAGGGTTCGGCTCCGATTGCACACGCTGCTGCACGTGCACATGAACCTGTATCAGAGGGATTGGTAGCATTGCTCGAACCTTTTATCGATACAATAATTATCTGTACACTAACCGGGCTGGTACTGCTTACTTCAGGCGTTTGGACCAACAAAATGGAAAACCAGTTCCAGGAAGCTGACCTTGTTGCGTTGAGTGGAAATTATTCGGAACAAAATAAAACCGATGTACTACAGCTTCACAATTATTTAATTGGAAAAACCGACTTGCCGGTGTTTACCGGTAGTGTTACAGTTAACGATGGGGTAATTCAAAATTCGCCGACGATAATACACGCGCGCTCGGTGGCAGAAGATGTGAGAGTTTGGGTAAACAGCCAGCCGTATTCCGGTAAAATAGATTTTAATAACGGGAAACTGGTTGGCCAGAGTGGCCTTACTTTAACCGGTAAATCGCTGATGCATAGCGCACCGCTCACCACCATTGCATTTACAAAAAGCTGGTTTGGCGATTTCGGGAAATACATAGTTTCCATTGGCCTGCTGATGTTCGCTTTTTCAACCGCCATTAGCTGGTCATATTACGGCGACAGGGCTGTTACCTTCTTGTTTGGTTCAGGAAAAGTTATCTATTATCATATTATTTACGTAATCGGATTTTTCCTGGCATCTTTTACCGATACAACCCTTATCTGGACACTTTCAGGAATTACGATAGCGATAATGACAATCCCAAACCTCTTTGGTATTTTGTCGCTCGCAAAGGAAATGAAAAGCGAAGTGAAGTCGTTCTGGAAAGAATATGCTGCAAGATATCCGGATGAGAAGGTTCCGAAAGGGTGAGAGAGTTCGGAGGATGAAGTTTAAAGTGTGTAAGGTTCAAAGTGTAAAATTCAGAGTTCAGAGTTCAGAGGATGAAGTGTAAAGTATAAAGTTCAGTTTATTCCATTTTCAAATTATACCTGAAACCGATCAAAAATTCTGCACAGGTGTAACCTGTTTTCTGATTATAAATACCAAGTTGCATTTTTGTTGCCGGAATTAAAGTAACACCCTCAAACTCAAATCTGGAGAAAAGCGATAAGCGACTAAAAAGCAGTTGTTTTAATTCCATATCGAGAAATGCCCCGTAGCAGTTATTAAAAATAAATTGTTTTTTGCCACGAAAATTTCAGAGTGCCCGGAATCAGATTGTGAAACTATTTCCAATTATTCAGCCAACGACAGATTTTGTTTTTGGGACTTCAACTTTCCCAGGTTGAAGAAATTTATGTCTGTCCTGGGGAAGTCAGGCTCCCGGATAGTAAAAGTAACAGTACCCGAAAATTTAGTTTAGAAACCCGGGATAAAACACAAAGAAGTTTGATATGAATTTTATTGCCCACTATTTACCAACTCCACAATCTTACCCGGAATATCTTCCAGATTCAGAATAAATGAAGGCTTGTCCGATTTTATGGCAGATGCAGGCATAGTTTTGGCAAACGCAGTCTCCGGATTTTCAACAATGGTGGTTCCGCCGTATTTATGTATGGTCTTCAGGCCTTCTGCCCCATCGCTGTTCGAACCGGTTAACAGAATACCCAGCAATTCAGTTCGGTAAGCCCATGCCGCAGTTTCGAATAATACATCGATGGAAGGACGCGAGAAGTTGACTTTTGGATCGGCTGATAAACTAAAGGTAAAATTCTGCTCCACCTGAAGATGATAATTTGGTGGCGCAAAATAAACAACTCCCGGTTGTATGGTTTTCTTATCATCGGCTTCTTTCACATTAAACGGTGTTTTATTATTCAGCATCGATAAATATGCACTAATGCTGTTGTTACCGATATGCAAAACAATAAGCAATGGAAAATTAAATCCGGCAGGTAATCCTGAAAGCAAGGTTTTAATACCTTCCATTCCACCGTATGAAGCTCCTATAACTATTGCCTTAACCATTTGAAATATGCGTTTTTCGGTATATTTTCATTTTTTTATCACTATTTTCAAACTGATTCACAACATCGGAAAACTGAATACTTTCCTTTGTTCCAAGGCATAAAAATCCTCTTTTGCCCAAACTGTTGGCAAAAAGTTTCAGCACTTTATTTTGCAGTTGTTTGTCGAAATAAATCAGCACATTTCTACAGAAAACAAGATTTACTTCGGCAAAAACACCGTCTGTAACCAGGTTATGATCGGCAAATACCACATTCTTTGCCAGCGATTTATCAAAAATAACAGAGCCGTATTTCGAAAGGTAATAGTCGGATAATTTAGCTTTTCCTCCTGCACGGGCATAATTTTCAGCATAAGCTTCCATATCCTTGCTGTTGTATATTCCCTGTTTTGCAACATCGAGCACATTTTTGTTGATATCTGTGGCATATATGCGCGTTCTCGACAACAGGTTTTCTTCTTTTAAAATAATAGCCAGCGAATATACTTCTTCGCCCGTTGAACACCCTGCATGCCAAACTTTAATGTGTGCGTATGTCGATAAATCGGGGATTACGGTTTTTCGGAAAGCCTGGTAAAATTCAGGATCGCGAAACATTTCGGTTACATTTATTGACAAATCCTGCAGAAACGAACGGTAAAAATCTTTTTCCCAAAGAACTTTGTGCTGCAATTCCGAAACAGATGTGAGCCCTTCCAGTTTTATTCGCTGGTTTATCCGTCTTTTCAGGTGAGCTTTGCTGTAATTTCTGAAATCGTAGCCATACTTTAAATATACCGCCTGAAGTAACAAATCCATTTCTATGTCTTCGGTATCGGATGCTTCCTTAACAATAGCCGTTTTAATTGGATCGCTAATTTCTGATGGCATTTTTTATGACTTTAATTAATTCTTCTTCCTTGAATGGTTTGCTCAGAAAATCGTTCATTCCGGCATCGATACAAACCTGTTTATCATTGGATAGCGTATTTGCGGTAACGGCCACAATATAGGCAGGCTTTTCCGGTGGATTGCTCTTTTCATATTCCCTGATTAGAATTGTGGATTCCACACCGCTAAGTTCCGGCATAAACATATCCATTAAAATTAAATCGTATTTATTCGATTTAAATTTTTCAAAAGCTTCTTTTCCATTGACCGCCAAATCGCAATCGGCTTTTATCTTCTTCAGATAAAATCTTGTTACCTTCTGATTTACGAGATTATCTTCGGCATACAAGGATTTTCAGATTTTCCGGCAGATTATTTTTTACACTTCGGTGATTTTTATCTTTTCCGTTGGAATATGCCAATTTCAGTGTAAACCAAAACTCCGAACCTTCGTTTATTTTACTTTTTACACCTATTTCGCCTTGCATTAATGCCACCAGGTTCCGGCAAATGGAAAGCCCCAAACCAGTTCCACCGTATTTTCGTGTTGTAGATCGTTCAACCTGTGAAAATTCCTTAAACAGCTTTTTTTGCCCTTCTTCCGAAATTCCAATTCCTGTGTCGGTAATCCTGAATAGTAATTCTACATATTCCGAATCACGTTTTTGCTCTTCCACAGCAATCGTAACACTGCCTTCATCGGTAAATTTTATAGCATTATTCACAAGGTTGGTAATAATTTGGTTTAATCTGTACGGATCGCCAATCAACCTTGCAGGTAAATCCTTACCGACATGTGAGCGGAGCAAAATTCCTTTTTGTTCGGCTTTGAATCTTAACAGCTGAATGTTTGTACAGATAATATCGTGCAAATCGAACTTAATCTTTTCCATTTTAATTTGTCCGGCTTCAATTTTGGAAAAGTCGAGAATGTCGTTCACTAAATTTGCCAAACTTTCAGCCGAAGATGCTATAACGCGTGTAAGATCTTTTTGTTCCTTATTTAATTCGGATTCCTGAAGCATTTTCGAAATGCCGGTAATTCCGTTTAAAGGTGTTCTGATTTCATGCGACATATTCGCCAGAAACATGGTTTTTAAATGCGTTGCCTCTTCAGCTTTATTTTTCTGTATTTCGAGTTCTTTATTATTTTGTTCCAGTTTTTTTAGCGCTTCATTCAGTTTTTGGGTACGGTTATATAAATCGAGAAAAACTGACACCTTTCCCACTAGAATTTCAGGAATAATTGGTTTTGGAATAAAATCCACCGCTCCGGTTGAAATTCCTTTGATAATGTGCAAATCGCTCTGATGAATTGCAGAAACAAAAATTACCGGAAGGTACTTTGTTCTTTCCCGTTTTCGCATTAACGAAAGGGTTTCGTAGCCATCCATTTCAGGCATTTGTACATCGAGAATCGCCAAGGCGAAATCTTCTTTTAACGTTTCCCTTAAAGCTTCCATACCCGATAGCGCGCGTATAAAAGTCACGTTAAATTCCGACAGAATTGCCTCCAGGCTAATCAGGTTTTCAATCCTGTCGTCTACCACTAATATTTTTGGTGCTTCCATAATTTATTTAAAAAGCCAGATTTTTAGCAACGACAATAATTTGTCAATATCCACCGGTTTTGAAATAAAGTCGTTAGCCCCGCTGTCGATTGCTTTCTGGTAATCTTCTTTCATTGCTTTCGCCGTTAGAGTGATTATCGGCACATCTGCAATTGCGGGCGTATTACGGATAATTTTAATGGCTTCGTATCCATTCATCACCGGCATCATAATATCCATCAATACTAAATCGATATCTTTATTATTTTTTAGAACATCAATGGCAACTTCGCCGTTTTCGGCTTCCAGAATATCAATTGCACGCTCTTCCAGAATTTGCGCCATTGCGAATACATTTCGTATATCATCATCAACCACCAATACTTTTTTTCCTTTAAATGCATCGCCATTGCCATTTAACCCAGCCAGAACACCGGCCTTTTTCGGCAATATATTCGAAACCTGATGCAGGAACAAAGTAACTTCATCCATTAATCGTTCGTCGGACTTTACGCCCTTAATCACAATCGAATCGGAATATTTGTGTAGTTTTCGCAGTTCCTTTGTTGAAAGCTCTTTGGCGGTATTTATTATTACATTCGGAATAGGAATTTTGTCGGCGCTAAGTTTATCGAGCAATTCAGCGCCTGAATAATCGGGTAAACCCAAATCAAGAATAATACAATCGAAAGGTTGTGTCGAAATCATTTCATAAGCCTGTTTCGCAGTTTTTGCCTCATGAATAATCAAATCCTTGTCTTCAAACAATTTCTGAATAGTAAACCGGGTTATCGGATCGTCTTCAACAACAAGAACCTGTTTGAATTCCCTGCTTATTTTACTTTCAATGCTTTTTACCCTTTTGTCTAAATTCTTTGATTCAGGCGTTTCCAGTTCTTCTATTTCATCAAAAACCGATTCTTCAATTCTCGAAATAATATGCAACGGAATCCGCGCAGTATATTTGTTTTCCTTTAATTCAGACAGTTCTTCCGGATCGCTAAAATCGGCGGAAATAATAATTGCCTGCGGCGAATACTCTTCGGCAAGCGTTATTCCATCGGAAATGCTTGAAGCTGCCAGCGCATTAAAATTTTTATCATGGCACAGTTCCATCAGTTTTCCGGCTTTTTCTTTTTCGTTATGAATGATTAAAACCAAAATCCTGTCGAACGATGAATTCCGGTCATCATTCATAAAAACCGGTATTTGGCGGCGTTTAATTTCTTCTGAAGCTTTTGGCGCCTGCTGTTCCTTCACCTCTTGTGTTGGTGTTGGTTTTGGTTTTGATTCAGTTATGTTTTCTTTCAAAACGCTATCAGATAGTTCTTTGCCGACCAGTTCTTTATCGAGCGGCAAAAAAACAGTAAACACCGAGCCTGTTCCTTCGTTGCTTTCCACATGAATTTCGCCACCTAAAGCTCTTGTAAGTTGTTTTGAAATAGAAAGTCCCAGGCCGGTTCCACCAAATTTTCTTGAAATGCTGCCATCGGCTTGTTGAAATGCCTCAAAAATTGCATTGACCTTACTTTGTGGAATTCCAACTCCGGTATCCTCAACAGCAACAAAAACGGTGTTATTTTCATTTAATTCTGAATTCACAAATTGCACATTTTTTCCCGGTTTGCCCAGTTTTACATTTATTCCGCCGGAACTGGTAAATTTGAATGCGTTTGAAAGCAGGTTCTTTATAATCTGCATCAGCCGTTGCCTGTCGGTATAAATTGTTTCAGGAAAGTCATTCTTCATTTCAACCTGAAGCTTAAGATTTTTATTTTCGGCAACCGGTAAGAAACTATAGTTGATTTCGCTAACTATATCGTTTGTTGGAACTTCGTTAAAATCGAATGTCATTTTACCGGCTTCAATTTTCGACAAATCGAGAATTTCGTTTATGAGTTCAAGTAAATCCTTTCCGCTGTTATATATAATCGAAACCGATTTTAGCTGCTCTTGCGAGAGGTTTTTGCCCTTATTGTCGGAAAGAAGTTTTGACAGAATTAACATGCTGTTTAGCGGCGTTCTCAACTCATGCGACATGTTGGCCAGAAATTCGGATTTATACTGGCTTGCCAATTCCAGTTCCTTTGCTTTTAATTCCAGTTCGCTTCTTGTTTTGGTAAGATTCCGGTTTTTCTCCAGAATTTCTGCTTTTTGCAATTCCAGCAAATCGGTTTTTGCTTCCAGCTCTTCGTTGGCAACTCTGAGCTCTTCCTGTTGTGTTTGCAAATTTCTTTCGTTTTCAACCAGAATTTTTGTTTGTTCTGCCAGTTCTTCATTGGCAACCCTTAGCTCTTCTTCCTGGGCGTTCAATTCTTCGTTAGTTGTCTTCAGTTCTTCCTGGTTTTGTTTTAACCGATCATTCTGAAGATTAACCTCAATTTCCAGTTTCTTAATGTTGGTTATATCTTTCGAAATTCCAAACGTTCCTATACAATCGCCATTTTCGTTATACATCGGCAGTTTGGTTACCGATGTCCATAAATCTTCGCCGTTTTCATCAATTCCCTGCCGAATTTCGTCGATAAATCCTTTTCCGCTTTTTATAATTTTCTGCTCTTCTTCAAAGTATTGTTTTGCATCTTTTGCCGAATGAAAATCGAAATCGGATTTACCGAGTACTTCTTTGCTCGATTTCGCATTGAATAAGCTTGCCATCGATTCGCTGATTCGTAAAAACCGGCTTTCCGTGTCTTTAAAATAAACATAATCAGGAAGCGTATGCAACATAGAATTGAGCAAAGCGGTTTCCCTCAATAAATTATCATGAATAACTTTATTCTCTTCCAATTGCCGTTTTAATTCCAGATCCTGCTTTTTTAAAGCTTCAGCCTGTTCCGTCATTTTATCCAGAAATTCGTTATTTCTGTACCTTGCAACCGATGCATTTATGTTTACCGAAACCCTGTTTTTAATCGTACGCAGAAAATCGATTTTTAATTCGGACAAACTATTTACTGAAGCAAGTTCGATTACCGCCTGAATTCGGTTATCGAAATGCATCGGAATCAGATAAATTTTTTCGGGATTAATTTCACCCGAAGCGCTGTATACTTTCTGATATTTATCTTTGACGTCAATCATGTGGCATTCCGCAGTTTTTGCAGCGCTGCCGACTAATCCTTCGCCAATTTCAACAATCTGTTTTATCTCGTTCTTATTAATTCCCACCGAACCGGTTAATTCAAGATGCCCAAGAACTTCGTCGAAAACATACACTGCTCCCATTTCAATTCCAAGAAACCGGCTTAGAAATGTTACTATTCTGTCCGACAGTTCTCTTACGGTATGATTGCCGCGCATTTGATCATCGAGATTGTTCAAGCCTTTTTGCATCCAGCTTTCTCTTTCAGAAGCAATATTGGATTCTTCCAATTTGGCAGCCATTACATTTAAAGCAGGTGTAAGTTCATCTTCCCCCGAATTTGATTTAAGCCGCGTTGTAAAATCGCCTGCCGCCACTTTTTTGGAATGTGAAATTACATCGCGAAGACCAAGTTGTATCACATGAAATGCTTTGGACAAATCGCCGATTTCATTGTCACTTTCGATTCCTACTGTCGACTGTAGGTTTCCTTTAGCCATTTCCCTGAAGTTTTCAACAAGTGTTTTAATTGGCTTTGAAATAGTTTGAGAAATCCAAACCGAAATCAAGGTCACAAAAACTCCCAATAAAATTGTAAGAACGGCAATTATTAGATAAAGCAGACGGGTAAAATATCTTGAAATGCTATAAAGTTTTGAAGAAAATTGATCTGTAAATTCGTGCACTCTGTCGAATTGTATTTGCAACTCAGTAAGCTTTTCGGGACTACTGTTCGTGACATAATCGTCGATGTTTGCTGATACTTTATCTCCCAGTATTGAAGCATTGAAAGCAACCACCTGAATGTCTTTCAACATTTCAGGATTTATGAGAGCAAACAGCTTAATCTGCTTCGTCATCAGTACAATCTTACTCATGTCGAAATCAACACCTTCCTTGTAAATTTCATACATATAAGGCAGCCTTTGTGCATCAGGCATTTCTCTCATTGTTGTATCGATTCTCGAAAATTCTCTGGCAATAATTATTGCCTTCTGCAAGTGCTTTTTTGATTGTAAAATCTGATCCTCTTCGCCCGAAGTCACATATTTATAAAAATGCTCAATTGCTGAATCAAAGTTTTCAACAAATACACGTTCTTCATTTACCAATATGGTTATAGTCTGGCTCGATTTAAAAAGAATTTCAGTAATTGAACCAAGAATAAGAAGCGTCACCAGAAATATTCCGATTAGGGTGATAAACCTGGCTCTGACATTTAAGTCGTAGAACCATCTACGTAGTTTATTCATTTTTATTTAATGGTTGTGGTTTGCAGCGGCCTAAATTAGAAATATTAAGTCGATTAAATCACAAATTATTAATAAATAGCAATGAATCAGAAATATCCTGATGTCGCTCTCAGTATTTTTGCAGTATTTGATCAGCAAAATTCTGATTCATGTTGTTTAGTAGATGGTGATAAATACAGTATTTGAAATATGCTTTCATTCATTTCTTAAGGCTATAAACCTCAACTCTAAGCATCTTTATTATTTTTGCGCTGAAAAGAAAAAGCAATGCAGATATATCCTGAAAATTTTGAGCAAAAAACAGGCTTCGACCGGATTCGGGAAATGTTACAGCAAAAATGCGTTAGTAACATGGGTATTGAATGGGTTGAAGAAATGCGTTTTCAGGATTCGTTTGAAACCATAAAAGCCCAATTGGGCGAAACCAGTGAGTTTTGTATGATTGTCCGCGAGTTTGACAGTTTTCCTTCGTCACATTTTTACGATTTACGGAATGCACTAAAGAAAATAAAAATTGAAGGCCGTTTTTTGGAAGAAACCGAGCTTTTCGACTTAAAACGTTCGCTGGAAGCCGTAAGAGCAATCGTTTTGTTTTTCAATAAACAGGAAAATGAATTATTTCCGTTGCTAAAGCAAAAAACACAAAATGTCCAGGTTTTCCCGTATGTATATGATCGTATCGATAACATTATCAATAAATTCGGAAAGATAAAAGATAACGCCACTTCTGAACTTTCAAAAATCAGGAAAGATATATTATCGTTGCAATCGGGCATGTCGCGAAAATTGCAATCTATTTTAAAGCAAGCTCAAAAAGACGGTTTAGTCGAAGAAGATGCTACAGTTTCCATTCGCGACGGCCGCGCTGTAATTCCAATTGCCGCAGGAAATAAAAGAAAATTGAAAGGTATTGTTTACGACGAATCTTCAACCGGCAAAACATCGTATGTTGAACCCAACGAAATTGTGGAGATGAACAACGAAATTCGCGAATTGGAATATGCCGAAAGAAGAGAGATTGTTAAGATACTTACTGAATTTTCAAATGATATTCGGCCTTATCTTGATGAATTATCTTATTCCTACGAATTTTTGGGTGAAATTGATTTTATCCGTTCGAAAGCCTTGCTGGCAATTGAATTTGATGCAATAAATCCGGACTTAACTGATTCGACTGTAATTGAGTGGTTTCATGCCGTTCATCCTTTGTTGTACAAAATGCTTCAAAAGGAAAATCGTAAAATTGTTCCGCTCAACATTCGACTCAACATCGAAAAACACATTCTGCTTATTTCGGGCCCCAATGCAGGTGGAAAATCAGTTTGCCTGAAAACAGTCGGGTTGCTTCAATATATGTTGCAATGTGGTTTGTTAATCCCAATCAGCGAAGGAAGTAAAACCGGAATTTTCAGCCGGATTTTTATCGATATCGGCGACGACCAGTCACTTGAAAACGATCTGAGCACTTACAGCTCTCATCTGATGAATATGAAGCATTTTGTTAAAAACAGCGACGACAAAACACTGGTGCTTATCGATGAATTCGGAACAGGTACAGAACCCATGCTTGGCGGCGCTATTGCTGAATCCATTCTCGATAAACTTAATCAACTCGGAAGTTTTGGTGTAATAACAACACATTATACCAATCTGAAACATTTTGCATCCTCTGCAGACGGGATTATAAACGGCGCAATGCTCTACGATTCGCAACACATGAACCCGTTATTCCAGTTGGAAATCGGCAAACCGGGAAGTTCGTTTGCTTTTGAAATTGCACGAAAAATAGGACTTCCGGAAGATATTCTCGACAAAGCCACCGAAAAAATAGGGAAAGAACACATCGATTTTGATCGAAACCTTCGACAAATTAACCGCGACAAACAATACTGGGAAAACAAGCGAATGAGAATCAGGAAAGTGGAGAAAATCCTGGATGAAATGGCTGAAAACTACGAAGCAGAACTAAAAGAAACGCAACGTCAGCGAAAGGAAATTCTCAGGAAAGCAAAGGAAGACGCTGAAATCTTACTTTCAGGCGTTAACAAGAAAATTGAAAACACAATTCACGAAATAAAAAAGGCACAAGCGGAAAAGGAAAAAACCAGGGAAGCGAGAGAAAAACTGGATTCGCTGAAAACAGAAATTAACAAAAAGACTTCTGCAGAAGATCAGGCGATTGAAAATAAAATCAGAAAACTACAGGAACGCGAAAAGAAGCGGAATGAACGTCGGCCAAAAGAATCGAAGAAAGCAATTTCGAAAGAAAAGCTGCAGGAACGAATTGAATTAAAGACTGGAGACAAAGTAAGAATGAAGGGACAAAATACTATTGGCGATTTAATTGAATTAAGTGATAAAAATGCTGTTGTGGCATTTGGCCAACTTATTACAACGCTTCCGCGAAAACAAATCGAACGCTTGAGCAACAACGAAGCAAAAAAGATTGAAAAAGGCAGCAATTCAAGTCAATCGCGATTGATGACAAATTTCTCGGAACGACGACTTTCCTTTAAACCTGAAATTGACATTCGTGGTCAGCGTGTGGAAGAAGCCATTTCAAATATCCAGGAATTTATCGACGAAGCCATAATGTTTGAAGTGAGCCAGCTTCGTATTCTTCATGGAAAAGGCCATGGAATTTTAAAGGAAACCATCCGCGATTATTTACGATCTGAACCCATGGTAAGAAGCTACAAAGATGAGCATGTGGATTTTGGAGGTGCAGGAATAACTGTTGTTAATTTGGCTTTATAGACTATCAAAATAACTTAGCTAAAGATCACTCAAACCAACATTATCTGTTCAAACCGGATTTACTGCTAATTTCTTTGGAATCTATTCCTTATAATATTTTAAAGCCTGTGGCATTACTTTGTTTAAGCGGGTTATCCGGTTTTGCGGATCGGGATGCGTGGAAAGAAACTCCGGTGTTCCACTTTGTCCTTTGGAAATCATTCTTTCCCAAAACGAAGTTGCTTCTCTTGGATCATAACCGGCCATGGCCATAAAATAAAGGCCTAACTCATCGGCTTCAGATTCATGACTTCTGCTGTATGGCAATATAACGCCAACCTGCGCGCCAACACCAAAAACCGTCATGGCAATTTGCTGTGTTTGTTCATTTTTCTCGCTCAGCGCATTGGAAAGCGCCATTCCGCCCAATTGTAATGCCAGTTGCTGTGTCATTCTTTCATTATTATGTTTTGCAACTGCATGAGCAATTTCGTGAGACATTACAACCGCAATTCCATTATCGTTTTCACAAACCGGCATAATACCTTCATAGAAAGCAATCTTGCCGCCGGGCATACACCATGCATTTAATGTTTCCTCCTGGATAACGTGGAATTCCCACTTGTAACCATTGATTAATTCAGCACGGTCGATTTCCTTTAAATAAGATTCCACAGCGCTTGTAATCCGCTTCCCAACCCGATTAACTGAATTTACATACGATGTATTATCTGAAAGTTTAGACTGGCTTAACACTGTTTGGTAGTTTTGTTCGCCAAGACTTAACATTTCGTTGGAGGGAATTGCTGTAAATTGTTTGCGGTGGGTTAACGGTACTGTAGAACATGCAACCAGTACAAGCAAAAGCATAAAACTTAAAATCTTCTTCATTTGTAATTTTTTATCGGTTAATGAAATTTACTTTCCAAAGCTGTGCCATCAGTCAAATTCTGACAACATCTTCGATAACTTACTGATTTTCATCATTAAAAGAGGATAATAAATACGTTGCAATCATTTAAGAATGTCTACATATATCCTCAATTTGTGGAATTTATTGCTATCTAAAAATAATAAAGTTATGGTAAATAACCTGTTTTTTAACCGAATAATTTTTATATTTAAAGATTAGGATTTTTTAATCTTTTTTTATAAATTGAACAAGAAACTAACGAACGAAAGATTATGAAAAAGTTGCTCTGGATTATACCTTCAATCATTGTTATAGTAATCATTGTATTTGTTTTATATGTTAAATTCGCATTGCCAAAGGTTGGCCCGGCTCCGGATATTAAAGTTGAAATCACTCCTGAAAGACTGGAACGAGGCGAATACCTTGCAACGACAGTACTGAGCTGTGTAGATTGCCACAGCCATCGTGATATGACCAAATTTGCCGGGCCGGTACTTGAACCTCATTTTATAGGTGGTGGCGACGATTTTACCGAAAAATATGGCGCTCCCGGAAATTTTTACGCACCGAATTTAACTCCTTATCATTTAAAAGACTGGACCGACGGTGAGATTTACCGTGCGATAACTATGGGTGTTTCCAAAGACGGGAGAGCATTATTTCCTGCAATGCCTTATGTTGCCTATCGAAATGCATCGAAAGAAGACATTTATTCTGTAATTGCCTATTTAAGAACTTTACCTTCGGTTGAAAATACAGTTCCTGAGTCGGAAGCAAAATTTCCATTTAGCCTCATAATGAATTTTATTCCTTCGAAACCTGATCACAAGGAAATTCCTGCCAAAAGCAATAAGACCGAATATGGGAAATATTTAATTACAATTGCCGGTTGTGTGGAATGTCACACACCAATGGAAAAAGGAAAACTACTAATGGAACAGGCATATTCAGGAAACCAGGAATTTATTTTACCCAATGGCATCGTTCGATCAGCCAACATTACCAGCAACACAGAAACCGGGATTGGTGCATGGACAGAAGAAGCATTTTTAACCCGTTTTAAAGTTTACAGCGATTCGGGTTATGTTCATCAAAATGTGGAAAAAGGCTTTAACACAGTAATGCCATGGACTTTATACGCCAAAATGGATACTACTGATTTAAAGGCTATTTATGCTTATTTACGCACACTTGAGCCAGTAAATAAACTAGTAGTAAAGTATTCACCCAATGAGCAGTTAGCGAAAAATTAAACTGTTTGCCAGCGTGTGGTTATCTTGTAATTATCGAAATATTCATTTTCCCGCTTCAAATCTTCGCCATTTTTCTCTTTTTCGTCGATAGGAAAAAGTTGGCCATATTCCATAGATTCAGCATCTCCAATTCTATTAAAGATATTTTTCTTTATTTTACCGTTTAAACAGTGAATAATTTTTGTAATTCGTTTCATGATTTTGTGCTTTTTAAAAGTTAATTTTCAATATCGTTAAGTCTTCTTAAGAGCACTGCGGCATAAGCGCTCATCGAGGTATTCTGTACAATAACTTCATCCGGCAGATTCAGGTTTGCCGAAGTGAAATTCCAAATAGCTTTAATGCCGCAGTTTACCATGTCTTCAGCGATATCCTGCGCTACCTGATTTGGTGTTGTTAAAATTGCAATACTAACATTTAGACGGTTGGCCAATTGAAATAATTTGTTGTAATGCAGTATATGAATTCCACCAACATCGGTTCCGATTTTATTTGGATCGGTATCGAAAGCAGCAATGATTTTTATGCCTAATGACTGATGTTCCTGGTAAGCCATTAATGCCGTCCCAAGATTTCCTGCTCCAATAAGAAAGGCTTCATTGGTTCGGTTGAATCCGAGAAAGTCTTCCAATGCATGTATTAATTCGTAAGTGTTATACCCAACCCTGGGTTTTCCTTTAATTCCTGTGAATGAGAGGTCTTTTACCACTTGTGTAGGATCGCATTTTAAGTCTTTTCCTATAACCGGTGCTGAAATATTTATGACTCCTTCTTTCTTTGCCTTTTCGAGATAAAATAAATAACCGGGCAACCTGCGTAATGTTGGTTCAGGCACGACCCTGTTCATTTTATTTTTATCTGAATTGGTCATTTTTGTATATCCTTAAAATGATTTCTAAATTCAATTCAAAGATATTCAAATTTAAAATAAAGATATTTTTCTTTATATGAATAAATTTAAACTTAACAGAGAATTAATTTTAAATCGGGCTTTTCATCTTTGAAAAATCGGGAGCGTGGATTATCGTTCAATTTTTCGGTGCACAATTTCGAGAATTTCCTTTTCTGATAATTTGGCAGACTTCGAGCAAGGTTTCAGCTTCCATTAACCGGGAATAAACAAAATCTTTATCATCCAATCCGGCAGCATTTATTTTAACGTTTAAAAATGCTCCTTCAACGGCAGTTCGTGCACATAATGCTCCAACGCCTGCATCGGAAACTGAATTCGGATTTCCGGTTTCTGCCATTCCACGTACTACTTCCATCGATTCAAAAGCCAGTTTCATTACTTTTAAAGGAACCTCGATGGCATTACGCGTAGCATTTTGTATCGCCAGTTTTCTTTCCATTATTTCCACTTCCGATGTTTTTGGCAAACCATACGCCACCATTATCAGGTTAAAGGCTTGCGCGTCTTCATCGACACATTTTAAAAGTGCATTGTGATAATGTTTACCTTTTTCCGCCCAATCGGAAAATTCTTTCCAGCGATCGTCCCATCCCCTTTTATGTGAAGAAAGATTGGCAACCATTGTGCCCAAAGCCGCACCCAAAGCTCCAACATATGCTGAAACCGATCCGCCACCGGGAGCAGGAGATTCAGAAGCGGTTTCGCTTATAAAATGCATCAGTGTAAAATCGATTAGCTTTTTGCTGTTTTTTTCTTCAATAACGTATTCAATGATTTTCTTTTTCGGGTCAAACGGATATAATTCATCCAGTCCAAGCGATTTAATTGCAATTTTTATTATTTCATCATCCGAAATTCCTGTCGATCTATTTTGTTTACGAAGAAAATATTTTCCTGCATCGAGCATTGCATTTAAAGGAATTAAACCGACCAATTCGGAACCGGTAACGCGGATTCCTCTTTCAGCGGCTTTTTCACAAACCTCATCAAATGCCATGTGAACTGGAGTAACTGTAATATCAGTTAGATTTATGGATATCTGTGCAATCCCATATTCTTCAATAAACCATCCAATAGCTCTTGTTTTTTTCAATGTACCTGGAATACGAACCGGTTCTCCATTTTCATTGGTTACAATTTTTCCTGTTAATGTATCGCCTTCGCGCTTCACGCGACCTGCTTCGCGAATATCGAAAGCAATTGCATTTGCACGCCGCGCAGATGTTGTATTCAGATTTATATTGTAGGCAACAAGAAAATTTCGTGCACCAATGGCTGTGGCTCCTGTTTTTGCAATACGTTCCGACCAGGCAGATGGACCGAAATCGGGTTTCCATTTTTCGCTTCCGATTCTTTCTTTTAAATATTCGTATTCACCTGAACGGCAATTGGCCAGGCTTCTGCGCTCCTTAGTAAACGCTGCATTTTCGTAACAAAAAACCGGAATTCCTAATTCTTCCCCTACCCTTTTGGACAGTTTGCGGGCATATTCCACTGCTTCTTCCATGGTTACATTTGCTACCGGAACCAATGGACAAACATCAGTAGCACCAAACCGTGGATGTTCACCTTTATGATTTTTCATATTGATGAGTTCAGCAGCTTTTTTTATGCCCCGGAATGCAGCTTCGATAACATCTTCGGGTGAGCCAACAAAAGTTACCACTGTGCGGTTTGTAGCTTTGCCCGGATCAACATCGAGTAAACTAATTTCGTGAACACTTACAATGGCATTGGTAATTTCTTTAATGATACCGGCATCTCTTCCTTCAGAAAAGTTTGGAACACATTCTATAATTTTTTTCATAACAAATTTCAACTTTTTGCAAAAGCGAAATTAGAAAGCTATCGGGAATAATGATATGATTTTATTCAGTACTTAAAATGTCTGTACTTCGCCATTAATAATCACCGTTTCAATAAGATTTGAACCATAAAAATAAGGCAGGCTTTCAATTCCGTTTACTTCGCTGGTAATAAACAGATTGGCGGTTTTACCTTTCGAAATACTTCCAAGGCTGTCGCTAATTCCCATGGCATAAGCTGAATTTAGGGTAGTGGCATTAATCACTTCTTCAGGAAGCATATTGTAACGAATACATCCAAGTGCAGAAATAAAACTCATATTTCCGCTTGGAGAAGAACCAGGATTGAAATCGGAGGCCAAAGCTACAGGCAATCCGGCGTCTATCATTTTTCGGACCGGTGCTAATCCGAGATTAAGAAAAAATGCTGCACCAGGCAAAACCGTAGGCATGGTTTCTGAATTCAACAGGTATTCAATTTCTTCATCTCCAACATATTCCAAATGGTCGACAGACAACGCGTTATATTTTACGCCAACCTGAACGCCACCAGTAAGGCCAAGTTCATTAGCATGAATTTTACCACGTAATCCGTATTTCATTCCAGCCATTAAAATGCGGTCGGTATCCGTCGGACTAAAAAATCCCTGATCGCAAAAAACATCGATAAAATCGGCAGCTTCTTCTTCAACCACTTGTGGAATCATTTCATTAATTACGAGGTCGACATATTTAGAGCGGTTGTTTTTGTATTTTTCAGGAACTGCATGAGCGCCAAGAAATGTTGAGCGTACACAAATTGGCGCTGTTTCCTTAATCATCCGGATTACTCTGAGCATTTTCATCTCTTCCTCCACATCAAGTCCGTAACCACTTTTTATTTCAACAGCACCTGTTCCCAGTTTCATAATTTCGATAATTCGGTGCATTGAACTTTCGTACAATTCCTCTTCAGAAACTTCTTTTAATTTTTTGGCTGAATTCAGAATTCCTCCACCATTTTTTGCAATTTCCTCGTAAGAAAATCCTTTTATTCGCTGAACAAACTCCTGTTCCCTTGAATAAGGAAAAACCAAATGAGTATGCGAATCGCAAAAACTGGGATAAACCAAACGATTCGAACAATCGATTTCCACCAGTAAATCGTCATCAATGTACTTATCTTTTAACTGGTCCATTGAACCAAATTCTTCGATAATCTCATCCCGAATAATTACAAACGCATTTTTAATTGTTGTAACTGTTTTCATATCGGAACCTGCACGATATAGTAAAGGTTCCTTTACAACCTGAACCAGTTCTTTAATATTTTCAAGTAGGATTTTCATATCTAAGTATTTTTCAATTTTAAGATACGAAAATGTTCTGGTAATTGCGGCAGACATTTTTCAATTATGTTTAATTTATTTTGTTTATTTTTCGAAATGTACATCAGGTTTTCAATATTTCTTATTTTCGGGAGCTAAAATCAACAGAATACCGCAAATATCATCGTGTTTATTCTAATGATTGGCGGCGCTTTTTAATACGGGTTTTAAATTTCGAGTTCAAGCATAAAAAAAGCCATATTCAACGAATACAGCCTTCTTCATTAATTTTATGCGTTATTCAAATCCCATCCATTTCAAGAATCTTAAATTCTGTACGGCGGTTTTGTCTATGTTCTTCTTCGGTACAATCCACGCCGTCATCGCAACGGTTAACCAATTGACTTTCTCCATATCCTTTGGCAATAATCCTGTCTTTTGATATACCATTTTGAATAATGTACGCAACAGCCGAATCCGATCTTTTCTGACTTAACTTTTTATTATAGGCATCTGAACCTCTGCAATCGGTGTGCGAACCAAGCTCTACTTTCCAGCTTGGATTTTCCTTCATTATTTTAACCAGTTTATTTAACTCTACTTCCGATTCGGGCAAAATATCCCATTTATCGAAGTCGTAAAAAATATTTTCCATCACAAATTTCTGTCCCACAACCACTTTTTCAACCCAAATTGTATCTGCGATTATTCCATAAGCTTTTCCAGCTGTATTGATTTCAACAGAAGAATTTTGATAACCTTCGAGCTGAGAGGTTGCTGTAACAGTTTTATTTTTTTCCAAAGCACGTTTAACAATTATTCCGTTTACATTTCCGGCTACATTATCACTAAAACTGACTTTAGGATTAGAGATTGGCTCCATTGTTTTTCTATCCATTACCAGCAATTCCAGGTTATATTCACCTGTAAATTCTACTTTATAAATATCATCATCGCCTTTGCCACCCGACCTTCTGGATGCAAAAAATCCAAATTCTTCATTCGGATGAATTATCAAGCCAAAATCATCTTCGTTTGAGTTGAATTTATTTAGTTTTTCAGCGTTTGAAAATGAACCATTTTCCATGCATGAATAATATATATCGAAATCCTTTTTACCTGAATCGCCATGATTTGAAGCAAAAAACAACATATTACCGCGAAAGAAAAAAGGAAACATTTCATCGTTGGAAGTATTAATAGTGTTGCCCAGCATTTACCGGTTTTCCCCAATTACCATTTTTTCTGACCGACATATATATATCGGTTGCACCTGCGCCTGAATCTGGTTTATCGGAGGCAAAAAACAGCGTATCGCCTGAAACCGAAATCGCCGGATGGCCAACAGAATATGTGGAATCGTTAAAAGGAAATTCATCCACCAATTGCCAATCGCCGTTTATCATTTTGGCAATCACAATTTTTAATCGAATATCTGCTTTTCTATAAACTTTATTCCTTATTTCAGGATTATCGTAATTACTGAGTGTGGCAAATAATTCACCTGTTTGTTTGCAGTATGAAACAGGGCCTGCATGATAACCTGCACTTATTTTTTGAAATTTGATATTTTTCTGTGGAATTAAATTTCCTTTGGAATCGAGAGCTGTTTCAAATAAATCATAATAAACACCTTTTGTCTCACCGCGGGACAGCTTTTGTATTTCATCGCCGGTGAATGACGAGAACCACAACTGGTTATTTACAATAGCAGGACCGAAGTCACTTTGATTTGTATTTAAGTTTGTTGTATCAATCTGTATCTGGCGGTATTCAAAGAAATTACAATTATTTTGCGCATTCAGTAACAGTGGTATTGCTCCTAATAAAAGGACCATTAATTTTTTCATAATTGATTGAATTTAGGTAAAATGTAAAACTATCAGTTGCAACGTTTTGCAAAAAAAATGCCAAAGCAAAAATCAGGAAATCATCTAAGCGTCTCGCACTCATTTAATAACAATTATGATTGTAATTAAATAATGGGCAAAATTAATTGAAAATATGTTTCAGGATTATTTTTTTTTCAATAAAACCACATTCTCCACATGATGGGTATGCGGAAACATATCAACAGGCTGAACTTTTACTATTTTATATTGAGTGTCCATAATGGCCAAATCGCGTGCCTGGGTTGCCGGATTGCAACTTACATAAATTATTTTTTCGGGCGAAATAGTGAGAATTGTGTTTACAACATCTTCATGCATTCCTGCCCTGGGCGGATCGGTAATTATAATTTCAGGTTTACCGTGCTCTCTTGTAAAATCATCGTTCAAAACTGCTTTTATATCACCGGCAAAAAACAATGCATTATCGATGGAATTCAATGCCGAATTCTTTTTAGCATCTTCAATCGCTTCAGGGACATATTCAATTCCAATTACTTTCTTAACATTTTTTGCAATAAAATTGGCAATAGTTCCAGTTCCTGTATATAAATCGTAAACTGTTTCTGTTCCGCTAAACGCTGCAAATTCCCGAACAACTTTATATAAATGGTAAGCTTGTTCCGAATTTGTCTGATAAAAGCTTTTCGGGCCAATCATAAATTTCAATCCTTCCATTTCTTCGAGAATATAATCTCTGCCTTTAAATACTATAATTTCCTGGTCGGTAATTGTGTCATTTCCTTTTTGATTGATTACATATAATAAGGATGCAATTTCAGGAAAATTTTTGTCGATGGCTTTTAAAAGCATGTTCCTTTTTATCTCTTCATCATAAAAGAAAGAGAGAATAACCATGGTTTCTCCAGTGGAAGTCGTTCGTATTATTAATGTACGCAAAAAGCCGCTTTGATTTTTTATATCGAAAAACGACAATTCATTTTCATTGGCATAACTGTAAATAAAGTTTCTGATTTGATTTGATGGTTCAGGCTGCAGCCAGCATTTATTGATATTAATTACTTTGTCGAACAAACCGGGTATATGAAATCCAAGCGCGTTATTGTTTGTTACCTCAGCATCCATTTCGTCATAACTCAACCAACGTTTATTTGAAAATGTAAATTCAAGCTTATTTCGGTAAAAAGTATCTTTTGACGAGCCAAGTATTGGTTGCAATTCAGGAATCTCAATTTTTCCGATTCGCCTTAGTTGATCACCAACCTGCTTTTGCTTATAAAACAATTGTTTTTCGTATGGCAGAAATTGCCATTTGCATCCGCCGCAAATTCCAAAGTGTTCACAAAATGCCTGCACCCTGTCGTCAGAATATTTTTTATAATCTGTAATTACCGCCTCTGCGTATTTTTTTCGTTTTTTGGTAACCTGTAAATTCACCACATCGCCGGGAACAGCATATTTTGTAAAAACCACCATATCGCCAACCCGGGCCAACGCTTTTCCCTCAGCACCTATGTCTTCAATTCTTACTCCTTCATAAAAAGGTTTTTTCTTTTTTCGCGCCACTTTAATTTTTTCGGCAAATATAAGGGATAAAGTATAACCGAAAAGCCCAATTTATCGTCGATTTTTCCCATTAAAAAAATGATTTTCCCATTTCGGGAAAACGAACGCATTATTTCACATAATCGCAATTTTATGTTTAAAATGGCTTTTATGTACGGAACATTTTTATTTATCTTTGAATCGATTTAATGGTTGGTTTTATTTCTACAATAAAACTTAAAAGGGGAAAGTAACTTCTGTATTTATGATTGGTTTTGTGTTTAGGGGTTTGTAAATCATCAATCATCTTCAAAAAGCGTCCATAGTTCTTTCCCCTTCCTTCTTTTTACCCGCGAGGGTATTTTTTTTGTCCTTTTTCAACAAGATCTTACATTTTTTTACCACAAGACTTAGCTCTCCTTGATTCAGGTTTAATCGCTATCTTTGCCCACTTTCAGCAAAATAAGTATGATTGCACTTGATAAAATATATTTGAATTTTGGTGGTTTTGAACTATTTAAAAATATTGGTTTTTTAATAAATCCAAAGGACAGGATAGGATTAATCGGAAAAAACGGCGCAGGAAAAACCACCCTGCTAAAAGTAATCGCAGGGATTGAAAATCCGACATCCGGAGTGGTGAGTATTCCAAAAGACACCACCATTGGCTATTTACCCCAGCAAATGAAGCTCAACGATACAAGGACATTAAAGGATGAAACGGTTCTTGCATTTGAAGAGCTTATCGGACTGGAAAAAAGAATTGCCCAATTAAATATTGAAATTTCCAATGCTGAAGATTTTCATTCGGAAGCATACCTGAATAAGCTGGATAAGTTAACAGAGTTAAATGAACGCTATGCGATTTTAGGTGGTGAAAATTATGAAGCAGAACTGGAACAAACGCTTATCGGCCTTGGGTTTGAACGTTCTGATTTTAACCGTCAAACTTCGGAATTCAGCGGTGGATGGCGTATGCGTGTTGAACTGGCAAAGTTACTGCTAAAAAAACCTGACCTATTTTTACTCGATGAACCTACCAACCATCTGGATATTGAATCGATTCAGTGGCTCGAAGATTTTCTAAAAAATTACAAAGGTGCTGTTGTTTTGGTTTCGCACGACAAAGCTTTTCTGAATGCAGTTTGTAATCGAACCATTGAAATCTCACTTGGAAAAATTACCGACCAGAAAATGAATTATTCCACATTCATGGAATGGAAAAAGGAACAGCGGGAAATAAATCTGGCAGCTTACAGGAACCAGCAAAAAATGATCGAAGACACCGAAAAATTTATTGAACGCTTTCGCTATAAAGCCACGAAGGCGGTTCAGGTGCAATCCAGAATTAAACAGTTAGACAAACTTGATCGAATTGAAATTGAAGAAGAAGATAATTCTGCGCTTAAATTAAATTTCCCACCCGCTCCGCGTTCAGGAAAAGTTGTCGTTGAAGCTAAGAACATAAGTAAGCGATACGACAAAAATCTTGTACTTGACCATGTGGATCTGACTATCGAAAACGGTGATAAAATTGCTTTTATCGGGCGAAACGGCGAAGGAAAAACCACATTGGCAAGAATTATTATTGATGAACTGAAATACGAAGGCGAACTAAAACTCGGTCATAATGTAAAAATCGGATACTTTGCCCAAAACCAGGCGCAACTTTTAAAAGAAGAACTTACCGTTTTTGAAACCATCGATGAAATTGCAGTTGGCGATATACGGACTAAAATCCGTGATATATTGGGAGCATTTATGTTTTCAGGAGAAGATGCCGACAAGAAAGTTAAAGTTTTAAGCGGCGGCGAGAAAACCCGATTGGCAATGATTCGTCTTTTACTCGAACCTGTCAACTTTCTTGTGCTCGATGAGCCTACTAACCATTTGGATATCCGAACAAAGGAAATATTAAAAAATGCCATGATTAATTTTACCGGAACCATACTTGTTGTTTCTCACGACAGAGAATTTCTGGATGGCCTGGTCAATTGTGTTTACGAATTCCGGAACAGAAAAATTAAACAGCATTTAGGCGGAATTTATGACTTCCTTCAAAAAAAGAAAATTGAATCGTTAAAGGAGCTGGAACGGGTTAAAGTAAATTCCACTTTAGTAAAAAGCAGCAATGGGAAATCGAATAATAAAGAAACTCTGAGTTTTGAAGATCGCAAAGAAATTAGCAGAAATATTTCCAGGCTGGAAAAGCAGGTAATTACTACCGAGGAAAAAATTCACCAACTTGAAAAGAAAAATGAAGAACTTCACCACCTTCTTTCTAAACCTGAGAATCTTGATGACCATTCAGTTTTTGAAGAATATGAAAGTGTAAAAGGCAAACTGGACAAAATGCTTGAACAGTGGGAAAAAGAAAACAATGAACTCGAAAAGTGGAAATCGAAAAAAACCTCGTAATGGAAAAAGACGAATTTATTTTTGGAACCCGTGCTGTTATTGAAGCTATCAATCGCGGAAAGAACATAGAGAAAGTCCTTATAAAAAAAGGGCTGAGCAATGATCTGTTTCAACAGCTAATATCTCTCATAAAACAGAATGCAATTGCATTTCAGTATGTTCCGCTGGAAAAAATAAACCGGGTTACTCGAAAAAATCACCAGGGGGTTATCGCATTCATTTCGCCGATTGAATATTCCAATATCGAAATGCTTTTGCCGGTTTTGTTTGAATCGGGAAAAGATCCTTTTTTACTTATTTTAGATCAGATTACCGATGTCAGGAATTTTGGGGCAATAGCCCGTTCGGCAGAATGTGCAGGAGTCGATGCGATTATTATTCCGGAAAAAGGAATGGCCAAAATAAATGCCGATGCTGTTAAAACCTCGGCGGGTGCACTCCATCATATTCCGGTGTGCAAAACAAAAAATCTGGCAAAAACTGTTCAGTTTCTTGCTGAATCAGGAATCAGGATTATAGCGGCTACCGAAAAAGCGGATAGAATGTATACCGAAGCAAATCTAAATTCACCATTGGGAATTGTTATGGGTTCGGAAGACACAGGAATTTCTTCTGCAATTTTAGACCTGACACACGAGCAATTAAAAATTCCGGTATTTGGTAAAATCGAGTCGTTGAATGTTTCGGTTTCAGCAGCTTTAATGATTTACGAAGCCGTTCGGCAACGAACTCATTCATGAACCTGAATCGTTCTTTTAAACGATTCTTCCAAAGAAATAAATGTTTCGGTGCTGGCAACGCCGGGAATCTTCTGAATCTGACCGCTCAGAATTTTTTTCAGGTGTTCGTTATCTTTCGCATATACCTTAATAAAAATGGCGTACTGTCCGGTTGTATAATGACATTCAACAATTTCCGGAATTTGTTGCAAACGTTCGACAACCTCGGTAAACAAACCTCCTTTTTCCAGGAAAATGCCGATATAGGTGCAGGTTCTGAAATCTACTTTTTTTGGGTCGATGTGGTATCCGGAACCAACAATCACCTCAAGGTCAATCATCCGGTTAACCCGCTGATGAACGGCAGCTCGCGAGATACCTACTTCAACAGCCACATCCTTAAACGGAATCCGGGCATTTTTGGTAATGATATCTAATATTTTTAAATCAACATCGTCTAATTTATTTCTCAGTGTCATATCGTACAAATTTCCAATAAAATTACAAATTCCATAACATAAATTATCATTTTGACAATTCTATTGCATAAAAGTAACAAAATGAAAACATTTAATACATGAACATAAATTCTTCAGCTATTGTTATCAAAATGTTAATATATCAGATGTTTTTTTTCTTTTTTCCAAATTCACTATAGTGATATTCGATATCTGACAAATAATATATATTTTTATAGCAAAGACAGCAAATTTCTAAAACTTATTAAATGAAAAATTCAGTTAGTTGGTGGGCAATGTTAGCCTTACTTATAATCGTTGCACTTTTAGGGGTATTTATTCCTTCGGGATTAGGAGACCAGGATTTATCGAACCTCGATTCGGGGGATACGGCGTGGATGTTAACTGCCACAGGACTCGTATTATTAATGACTCCCGGTCTTGCATTTTTTTACGGCGGAATGGTTCAGCCCAGAAATATTATTTCAACTATGCTGCAGAGTTTTATTGCCATGGGAATTGTAAGCGTTTTGTGGGTAATCGTCGGATTTAGCATTGCATTTGGCGACAGCATCGGAGCAGAAGGGTACGGGCTTTTTGGTAATCCGGCCACTTATTTTATGTTTCGGGGCGTGGGCGGAGGAACCGATCCTAACCTCGCGCCAACGTTTCCGTTAGCTGTTTTTGCCATGTTTCAGTTAAAATTTGCCATCATTACGCCGGCTTTAATAACCGGTTCTTTTGCCGGAAGGGTCCGTTTCAGGGCATACATGCTGTTTATGTGCCTGTTTTTACTATTTATTTATGCTCCTCTGGCACACTGGACCTGGCATCCGAACGGTTTCCTGAGAAACTGGGGCGTCCTTGACTTTGCCGGTGGAACCGTAGTTCACATGTCGGCGGGATTTGCTGCGCTTGCAGGGGCTATGTTCCTGGGAAGAAGAAAAGATGCAATGAAAGAGTTTAAACCCGCAAACATACCCTATATATTATTGGGAGCCGGTATGCTTTGGTTCGGATGGTTTGGGTTTAATGCAGGTTCGGCGCTGGCAGCCAACGATGTTGCAGCATCTGCACTTGTAAATACCAACACGGCATCGGCGGCAGCCATGCTAACCTGGATTTTCTTCGATGCAGCGAAAGGCAAAAGGCCATCGGCTGTTGGAGCTGCAATAGGATTGGTTGTAGGTTTGGTAGCAATTACTCCGGCTGCTGGATTTGTAAATGTGGGTTCCAGTATATTTATCGGTGTTATTGCGGCTCTTGTCAGTAATTATGCTATTACACTGAGAACCAAATCCACACTCGACGATACACTTGATGTATTTCCAGCGCATGGTATGGGAGGAATTGTTGGAATGATTGCCACAGGCATTTTCGCAAACGATGTTGGCCTGATTCACGGCGAATATAAAACATTCCTGTTTCACCTGCTGGCTTTGGTTATAGTAAGTGTATTTACATTTGGAGGTTCGCTGCTGATGTATAAAATTACTGATATGATTGTTCCGCTAAGAATTTCGCCACATGGAGAAAAAATCGGGCTGGATATCAGTCAGCACAACGAATCGTACGACTTTGTTTATAAGGAAGAATAAGATAAAAAAAGACTGGCAAAATTACCGGTCTTTTTTATTATTTAATCGGAACCTGGCGTTTAAAATCCAGTTCGAGTGAAATAAATGTTTCAGTTCGTGCAATACCTTCAATCTCCTGCAATTCGTCGTCAATCAATTGTTTTAGGTGCCTGTTTGTTTTGGTTTGAATTTTAACAAAAATCGCATACTGACCTGTAGTATAATGGCATTCCACGATTTCAGGAATACCTCTTAATGCCTGAACAACCTGTTTATGGTATTTTGCTTTATCGAGGTAAATCCCCATATAAGCACAAGTTGAATAGCCAAGTTTTTGAGGACTCACAATAAACTCGCTACCGCTAACCACTCCAATATTTAGCAGCCGCTGTACGCGTTGATGAATGGCTGCGCCTGAGACACCGCATTCGCGGGCAACTTCAAGAAACGGAATTCGTGCGTTTTTTGTAATTAACTTTAGAATCTTTTCATCAAGAGCATCAATATCAGCAGCTTGTTCAATAAAATTATCGTTGTTCATATCAATCAAATGTTTTGTCTTTTTTCTTTTGTTTACAAGAGATGTTTTTCAGGAAAGTCGGAAAGTAAAGATTTAGAGTGAACAATAATCCGGTGTTTCTCCATTTATTTCGATTTGCATCCAAATTATAAATTATCGGGCAAATGTATGAAAAATCTATAAATGTTAAATATTCCTGCTTAATAACATAGTAATTGTAACAAATTGAAACTTAAAACCCGATTTCAATCCAAATTACTTTATTTCGATTTTAATATCGCATTCGAAATATCAGCGCCCGAAGGTTCCTGAAAAACACGAAGTTCGAATTCGGGAATTACTGCAAAAATATGATCAAATATATCGGCCTGAATTGCTTCGTAATTTGCCCATGCTTTATCCTTACAGAAAACATAAATTTCGATAGGCAGTCCGGTCGGAGTTGGATGCAGTTGCCTGACCAGAAAAGTCATATCCTGGTTAATCATTGGATGTTGGTGGAGATACACTTCAAGGTATTTTCTGAAGATTCCGATATTGGTCTGGCGCCGCCCGCTGATAATATCTTCATCGGAAAGCTTTTTGCTTTTATTGAATTCCCTGACCTCTTTTTCCTTTTGTTTCACGTAATCGCGAATCAGAAGAAATTTTTCAAACCTGCCGAGCATTGCTGAATCGCAAAATTTAATGCTGCCTGTATCGATGGAAATATAGCGTTTAATCCGTCTTCCGCCCGATTCTTCCATGCCCTTCCAGTTATTAAACGATTCGGAAACGAGCGCGTAAGTTGGAATAGTTGAGATGGTTTTATCCCAGTTTTGCACTTTCACGGTGTTAAGTGTAATATCGATTACTGTTCCATCTGCGCCATGACTTCGCATTTCAATCCAGTCGCCAATTTTAACCATTTCGTTTGCCGAGAGCTGAATAGATGCCACAAATCCCAAATATGGTATCTTTAAAGATTAACAGCAAAACGGCAGCCATTGCACCTAAACCTGCAAGCAAAACAGTTGGGTCGCGCTCAAGCAGCACCGACACAATCATTATTCCCGCCATAAAATAAATCAGGATTTTCAGCAATTGCACATAGCCTTTCACCGGCCGGTGATGCGCATAATCGGTCGTATTGTAAATGTCCATTGCCGAATTCAGGATGGTACTGCCTACATATACAATAATAATAGTAAAATACAGTTTCGAGAACTTCAGTAATAGTCCGGCCAGCGTGAAATAGTAATCTTTCGACAATTCCGCCAAAGTTGCAGGATCCAATTCGCTTATTGGCTGATGAATTACAGGGTACGAAAAGTTGGTGCTGTAATAAATAATAAATGCCGGAACCAAATGCGCCAAACCGTTAAATACTTTATTTTTCACGAGGATATCGTCCCAGTTGGTTTTGGTTCTTTTGGCAATATGCGAGACAATTCTTAGTATAATATGCCGGGTTAAAAAATGCGAAAACCACGCCACAATAATAATGATGACAATGCAAATAATTGCTGACAATGGTTTGGCAAAATGATCCAATCCTGCTATATCACGGAAATATTCAAGGAAAAATTTGTAAGCGTTGTTCATTTAAAAGCTGTTTTTTTGATGGCCACAGAGCATCAGATTAATACATAAATATTAATTATTAACGAATATTTTTTCGGTAAATTAATACCTGTTCAATTCAGCCGGTTAGCTGATAATTACTAATTTCAGCCAAAATTAATAAATGATGCCGAAATGAGACTGATGATCATTGCATTTCTTGCCCTCTTCCCGTTATTCTCCTTCCCGCAGATAAACTATAACAAGTATTTTAAGAACACTTCCTTGCGGTTCGATTTCCAATTAGGCGGAAACAATAAGGAAGTAAAAGTATATCCGGTTCAGATAAAACAGGAACCAATATGGGCAGGTACGCGAACAAATCTGATTGATCCATTTAACTTCGGAAGTTACCGTTACCGCGTTTTTGATTTGAAATCGGACAGCCTGATTTTCTCCAAAGGGTTTAGCACGCTTTTCCAGGAATGGCAAACCACTGCCGAAGCTAAAATAAAAGACAAAACATTTTACCAGGCAGCTATTTTTCCTTTCCCAAAAAGAATGGTAAGGCTCGAAATCGACGCCCGACAATGGGAAGGCGATTTCAAAACCATCTATCAAACCCAAATCGATCCCGACAATTATTTTATTCTGCAAGAAAAGCCCGCATCGTACGAAACAGTGGAAATTCTGAAGAATGGCAAACCGGAAAACAAAGTCGATATTGTTATTCTGGCAGAAGGATATACCGAAAACGAAATGAAGAAATTTACGGAAGATGCACGCAGAGTAAGTAATTATTTATTTGAAGAAGAACCGTTCAAATCGGAGAAAGAGAAGTTTAATATTACTGCAGTGCTTTGTCCTTCAGAAGAGTCAGGCACCGATGTTCCGGGCAAACATATTTATGTGAACACGCTTTTCAATTCCACCTTTTACACATTCGATTTAGACCGTTATCTTACTTCCGACGATATGAAGGATATTTACGATGTTGCTGCCGTTGCTCCTTACGACCAGATTTATTTATTAGTAAATTCTAAACGTTATGGTGGTGGCGGCTTTTACAATCTCGTTACGGTTTGTACAGCAAATAACCGGTTAACAAAAGAAGTGCTTGTCCACGAATTCGGACATGGGTTTGCTGGGTTAGGTGATGAATATTATACTTCAACGGTTGCTTACGAAGATTTTTACAACCTGGACATTGAGCCATGGGATCCCAACTTAACAACACTAAAGGATTTCGATAAGAAATGGAAGGACATGGTTGCCGATACAACCGCAATTCCCACTCCCCGGAAAGTGAAGTACAAAAATACAGTTGGCGCATACGAAGGTGGCGGTTATATGAGCAAAGGCATTTACAGTCCGTATATCGATTGCCGGATGAAAAGCAATGAAGCCAAAAGTTTTTGCCCGGTTTGTATTGAATCAATAGAAAAGATGATTCGGTATTATACGGAATAGTTAGCTCAAACGATATGCAAGTTCAGCACGTCATGCTGAACTTGATTCAGCATCTAAAAAACAACAGCAGATTTTCAAATAATCGCCTTGCCGCGGTGCGATTTCATCACATCGGATTCTCAGGATTGCAGGTTTTTATTACGAAACACAATTCCACTGCAATTTAGATTGATTACAAATTTAAATTCGTTGAATTTTAAATCTTTTAAACGTAAATTTAATACCGAAAACCCGGTGACATTCAAAGAAGATTCGAAGCGCAGTCTGCCTGAACTGTCGAACGGCAGGCAAGGACCGCCACTCCAGGATTTCAGATGATAAAATAAAATTAAAAAAAACGGAAACCATGAAGTGCCTTCTTACCATTGCAGTTATTATTTTTTCGATCCAAAACATATAAAGGCGTTTATGATTTAAAATTCCATAAATAACTTAATTTGTAAAAAATTAATCAGGCGATCTAATTAGGTCTTTCCGAAATAAGAATTCTATATAATAAAAATAAATTCAAATTATTAATCTTTAAAAAATTAACCAATGAACCAAAAACAATCATTTAACCTGAATGCCGATTTCTTAGGCGGTTTTACTTCAATCTTTGTGAAATTAGTTTTTATAATTATTGCTGCTTACCTTCTCGTTATGATATTAAATTTCATGCGAGACAAATTCATTATTAAGGAAACAATGAAGAAAAAAGACAATATTTCAGATTTGCTGATAATACTGAACAAATTATTCTTCATTTCCGGATTTGGATTTGTAATCGCCAATATTATTCAGGTATTGCTTGCCAGCATCCCGGGCCGGCACGGCAGCATGCCTTCCATAAACTACAGAGGTGAGTGGGAATATCTGACATTCGGAATAATAATAATTTTCATCGGCATTGGATTTAAGGTTGGGAATAAAATCTTAATGAGAAACCAGATTGACTAACTGTATGCCCTTACCAAATTAATATTGAATAAAATAGAAGACAATTCATCCATTTCAAAATTAATTATTGATATAAATACAGGTTCCCTGGTAAATGGAAAAACCGATAAAGAATTAGTATCTAATATTTTAAATGATAATTTTAAAAATCATAAAATAGAAACCTATGAATAATAAACTAACTGAAAAATTAATGAGTATTCTTCTTGGAATATCAGCTTTTTTGATTTTAATCGGAGCCCTCCTCAAATTGGAACATTATCCAAATGGGAACTTAATCCTTTGGATTGGCTTTATGACAAGTTTCATTTTGAGCAGTTTTGAAATTTACCGGTTAAAAAAAATTATTAAAGTATTGAAGAATAATACGCAGGAAAATATTTGAAAAACGAAATGGAATATACAATTAATCGGGCCGAACGAAATAGGATCATTTTAAGTTCCTCGGTCTTGATTTTGTACGTTTTGGCAACAAGCCTATTATTTCATAATAAAACTCTCCCTAACTTCTGACATTAAAAGAATAAAAATATCAGAGACTTGTCTAATTGAATTAAATCGCCTAACTGTTATCGCAGCAAAATTTTTTTCCGAAGTTGACAACATAATACTAAAACATTACACCCATTTGTTTGATTGGCGACAAGAGACTGACTATGCCGATTTTATTGAATTTGATGCCGATGCAGTTAAACCTTTGCTTTCGCGAGTAAGAGAGCTAATTACAAAATTGGAAGAACTGATAGGAACTGCCGCCAGATATCCGGACAAAAGAAAAATTCACTTCACAGAACAATCATAGCCCAAAACGACTACATTTGCACTCGAAAATTAAAAAGTACAATAATGAACGAAGACCCGTATCATAAGCGTATTCAACTATTAACTCTTCTGTAAGGGGCTGCGTTATGCTTCCTTGCAGAACAAAGGAAAGGAGGCATCATCATGATTAAAATTTTCAAAACTTTCGGTGGTTACAATGAAATCACTGAACCTCAGAAAGGCTGCTGGATAAACATCGTACATCCTTCTCCCGACGAACAACAAAAATTAACCGAACAATTTGGGCTTCCCCGCGATATTATTACCGACGTTTTAGACCAGGACGAAAGGCCGCGTGTTGAATTCGATGATGACTGGACCTTAATCATCCTCCGTATTCCGGTGGAAGCAAAAAACAACGGCGTTCCGTTTCACACTGTGCCTCTCGGAATTTTTATCGCCAGCGAATTTACGTTAACCCTTTGCCTGCAGGATAACGAAGTGCTGCCATTCGGTCAGCCATCACCGTTTAAAGACCAGTACCGGCAAATTACCGACAGCATAAATTTTATTCTTCGCCTGGCTTTGCGCTCAGGAAACATTTATCTGAAATACCTGAAACATATTAACCAGATGACTTCATCCATCGAGCAGGATCTCGAACAATCGATTAAAAACAAGGAACTCAACAAATTACTGAAAATGGAAAAGTGCCTGGTTTATTTTATCACTTCAATTAAAGCGAACGAAATCGTATTAGCCAAACTCCGGAATTCGAAAAAAATTACCTCTGAAATAAATGAAGATTTGCTGGAAGATGCAATGATAGAAAACAAGCAGGCGCTTGAAATGGCACAGATATATTCCGATATTCAAAGCGGCATGATGGATGCTTTTGCTTCTGTTATTTCAAACAACCTGAACGTGGTGATGAAGCAACTGACACTTATCTCCATCATTTTAATGATTCCAACTTTAATTGCCAGCATTTTCGGTATGAACGTTCCTAACCTGATGGAAAATTTTGTTTGGGCAATGCCTGCCATTTTGCTTGGTTCGTTAATTCTTTCGATTTTGGGTGTTTTGTTATTCAGAAAAAGACAATGGTTTTAAGCATATAAGAACCTGAGACTTTTTGAATATCTAAAAATGTGCGTGAATTGCCCGCAATTTATCGCAAACAAAAAACGGATGAGAAATCCCATCCGTTTTTTATTTCGAATAATCAAGTCTTATTGTTTATCTTTTTTCAAAAATGTCTTGGTTACCCAGAAAGATACAATCAAACCGATTCCACCAAAAAGCAGAATCATAGTAAAGAATGCAACTACTTCGTCGATAACCCTTGAAAATGCAAAACCACAGACCACACCAACTGCAAGCGCAATTAAGAAGATTCCCCATTTTAAAAGTGCATATTCTGAACATTCACCTTTAAATACTCCGGCATCCATTCCTTTTTCTACTAAGGCCAACCTTTCTTTGGTCCGGGTTGTCCAGTAAACATATAATATGGCAAATAATGCCAGAAAAAATCCGATTGGTACAAAAATTCCTTCCATGATATTTAATTTTAATTGTTAATATTTCGTTTTCTGCCCTTTGGACGCAGGCATAGTTCTTCGGTTACAATTTTTTCAAAAAATTCTTTTAAATTAATTTGTAACTTGAATATAGTTTTTACGTCAAAAGCACAGATGGAACAAAAAGACGATACCTACTATATTGAAAGAGTATTGAATGGAGAGGCAAATTACTTTTCATTTATTGTTGAAAAATACCAGGATATTGTTTTTTCGATCGCATTAAAAGTTCTTAGAAATCGTGAAGATGCCGAAGAAATGGCGCAGGAAAGTTTTATAAAGGCTTACAAATCGTTGCATACGTTTAAAGGAACTGCCAAATTTTCGACCTGGCTATACCGCATTACATATAATAATTGTATTTCGGAGGTTCGAAAAAAGAAACAGCACTTTGTTTCCACCGATGATGTTGAGATTTCGCACGACGTGGATGAACTAAATCTGGATGGTATTCCGGAAGAAAACCGTGCAAAATATATTAAAGCTGCTCTGGAGAAACTTCCTGAAGATGAATATACACTGATATTACTTTACTATTTCGAAGATCAGTCGATTGATGAAATCAGTAAGGTAACAAAACTCACAGCCAGCAATGCGAAAGTAAAGCTGCACAGAGCCCGAAAAAAGCTCTATACGATTTTAAATGAAATGTTAAAAGATGAATTATACACTATATTATGAACGAATTGGAAGATATCAAATTAAAAATTTTACTCCGAGAGATATGAAGCTGGAATCACCAGGTAAAGGTTTCTCCTCGCGTGTAATGGATAAAATTTTAGCTGAAGACTTAGCGCTGGAAAAAATAAAATCGGAACGCATTCTCGGAAAAGGATTCTGGATTATCCTGATTTTGTTCGTCGCTCTTTTGGCGGTAATATTAATTGTACAGAATTCGGCCTCAACTTCATCTGGCGAATTAAATAATTTGTTCAATGGCCTCGATAAAGCAACCTCGGGTTACGAGTCGATTTTTGCTAAAATGGGAAATTTACCGTTAAGTATCGCAGGAATTTTAATTGCTTCTTCGATTCTGCTTTTTATCGAACGATTTATTAATTCGAATATGAAAGTGTTTTCGAAATAAAGGAAATAATTAATATGTACTTGGAATCCCGGTCATATATGATCGGGATTTTTGAATTTATACAGAAAGAACAGCTATTTAGTAACAGGTTTCTTCCACTAAAAATTCGCTGACATATTGGTCGACGCCTTGTTCCAGTTCGGTAAAATCTTTTCGGTAACCAATGTTTCGAAGTTTATGAATATCGGCTTCAGTAAAATACTGGTATCTCCCGCGTAAATCAACCGGAGTATCGACAAATGAAATTTTCGGATCGATTTTCAAACTGGTAAAAACCGATTTTGTTAAATCGTAGAACGACCTGGCTTTGCCGGTACCAACGTTGTAAATTCCACTGTTTCTGCCGTGTTCCATAAAAAACAGCATCACATCCACAATGTCCTCAACAAAAACAAAGTCGCGGCTTTGTTCGCCGTCTTTATAATCTTTATGATGCGAGCGGAATAATTCCATTTTCCCGGTTTCCCTTATTGCCTTGTAAGCATGAAGCACCACCGACGACATCCGCCCTTTATGATATTCATTTGGTCCGTATACATTAAAAAACTTTAACCCAACCCATTGTTTTGGTGTACGGACTTGTTTTAATGCCCAAACATCAAAATCCTGTTTCGACCAGCCATACAAATTCAAAGGCCTTAAATTTGGAATTTTGCTATGTATGTCGGAAAAGCCAACTTCACCATTTCCGTAAGTGGCAGCAGACGAGGCATAAATAAACGGCACATTAATTTCGGCACAGATATTCCACAGGCGCTGGGAATACATTACATTAAGTTGCTGAAACAGTTTTAATTCATCGTTCGCGGTATCCGTAATGGCGCCAAGATGAAATACACACTGAATGTCGCGTGCATGTTTAACAACCCATTTAAACAGGTTATCGCGGTCAACAAATTTTCTGTATTGTTTATTTGCAAGATTTTGTTCTTTCCAGGGATTATTAATTCTGTCTACAAGAATTAGATTTGAGAACCCTGCCTTATTTAGCTTCCCGACTAAATAACTGCCGATAAATCCGGCTGCACCCGTAACTATAATCATTTATCTAAGTGGTTGTTTGAATCAGTAAAAAACTCTGTTTTCTGAAAATCTGGCCTCGAATTTACAAACTTCATTTTGTACTTTTTATTGTATGAAGTACAAAATAAATTGAACTTTTTTTAATCCGCAAAATATTCAGTAAAACAATACCGGTTAACTATCGGGATAAATTCAAGCCTAAAAGCTTAAATTCAGCTACTTATTATAGTTATGCAATTTAACTGAAGAAGTGAATTTAATATTAGATGATCATTCGGGTATGCAAATTCAACTGCTGAATATTGAAATAATTATCAAAGGCAGATATGATTAAAAGATAATTCGAAGCTAAGTTTCAGTTTACAGGTACAGCAAGTTTTTTTAAAACATCCAAAACTACATTTTTCAGATTCTCAAGCGCTAGCGGAATATTCCAGGATGCTGAGTTTTTTGAATCGACATAGTTGGATATGGCCCGAATCTGGCAACAACGTATACCCATCCATCCGCAAACATAAAACACTGCTGCACCTTCCATCGATTCGATATGCGCAGAAAATTTCTGATGAATTTCGGCAATACTCGAGTCGCGGCCATGACTTTTATTAGTGGTAACTCCTCTGACCTTTTTAATATTTAGCAATCCGTTAAAATCCGTAGCTTTAAGAATTCCCTGCTCAAACGGGAATTCGTTCGAATCTATAAATCCGGTTTCAAAAAGCGTTAAGAACTCATTTTCCTTTTCAATACCCAAATCGGCAAACTCTTCCGAAATCACATTAACCACCTCGCCTATCGCCAATCCCCTTATGAGGCTTCCTGCAATACCGACATTAAAAACCAGTTGATAACTATTTTCTTTTAAGGTGTCAGTCAAATGAAATGTGGTAAATGTTGTTCCAATTCCGGTAACTAAAATGTCTATATCGATATTTTCGGTTCTGAATTGTTTTAAAAAATGACTTTTTTCCTCAATAAGTTCCAACTCGTCAACCAGTAATTTAACCTCCATCCAGGTCGCTGCTACTATTAAGACCTTCATATTTTTTGTTTAGTAAATTATTTCGATTTGTAATGCAACTAATCTTTCTTACTGATTTTTGCAAAAAAAGTTAATCTTTGTGCTAATTTTAATTCAAAAAAATATGTATTCGCTTAAAAATAACAATAATTACGAAAGAATTGAAAACTACGACGAAAGTGCCACAATTGAACTTTCAAAAAATTACTCAAACATTTTAAAAATCATTGGCGAAGATATTGCACGTGAGGGCCTGGACAAAACTCCCCTGAGAGTGGCAAAAGCAATGCAGTTTTTACTGCAGGGATATCAAACCGATCCGGTTAAAATTTTGCAATCGGCTATGTTTAAAGAAGATTATCGCCAAATGGTAATTGTAAAGGATATTGAAATTTATTCGATGTGTGAACATCATTTACTTCCGTTTTTTGGTAAAGCGCATGTTGCTTACATTCCCAACGGAACCATTACCGGATTAAGCAAAATTGCCCGTGTAGTCGATGTTTTTGCACGAAGGTTGCAGGTTCAGGAACGACTAACAACACAAATTAAAGAATGCATTCAGGATACTTTAAAACCACTGGGTGTTGCCGTGGTTATTGAAGCTCAGCATTTATGCATGCAAATGCGCGGAATTCAAAAACAACATTCAATGACCACTACATCCGATTTTACAGGCGCATTTCAGAAAACTGCAACACGCGATGAATTCATCAAACTGATAAGTACAAAATTCAGCTAAATCAGGGTTTTAGAAACTCAATGCAAACCGGACTGGGTAAATTAATTTCATTTCCTGTAAATTGAGGCATTCCCGTATTTTTATCGATTTTGAAAACAGTAATATTTCCGCTTTTTTGATTTGCAACAAGCATAAACCCGCCATTTGGAGTTAAGGCAAAATTTCTGGGCCAGTCGCCTTCAACCGAAACAAATCCAATATTTGTAA
Source organism: uncultured Prolixibacteraceae bacterium (assembly GCA_963821855.1). Classification (GTDB taxonomy): domain Bacteria; phylum Bacteroidota; class Bacteroidia; order Bacteroidales; family Prolixibacteraceae; genus Draconibacterium. The sequence continues at coordinate 140,225 of CAWGFJ010000019.1, forward strand.
GCTTTTTGGAATCATCGATGCTAAAAACTGCAATGGAATTGTCTCCCCGGTTGGAGCCATATAAATATTTTCCGTCCGGTGAAATATGAATATCGGCACAATAACTAACTCCGTTAAAATCTTTTGGTAAGGCTGAAATAGTCTGAAGTTTTGTCCACTGTTCACCTTTTAAAACAAACGATGTAATCGTCGAATTTAATTCGCTGATTACATAAATAACTTTTTCACCCGGGATAAAAAACAAAATGTCGCGGACCGGAACCCGGATCCAGTTTCATAAATTCCTGTCCGTGCTGAACCAGGCGGTTATTTTCGAGATAATAAATATTTAAGCTGATCTGTTCCTAAATCGGCGCTAAAAACCTGCGTTCCAAATGGTGAAAATTTAATGGAATGTGCATGTGGCTTATCCTGTCTCGATTTATCAGGGCCGGAACCATTATTTACTATTACTGAACTTGCAGGCTGTAAACTTCCGTCATTGTTAACAGGATACAACGATGTGGTTCCGCCTCCGTAGGTAGCTGTTGCAACAAATTTTCCATCAGCAGAAACATCTATATGACAAGGATCCAAACCATTCGAACTTTGTTTGTTTAGAAACTTTAGCGCACCATCATCAATAATTTTGTAAGCAGCCACAAATCCACCTGATTGTTCAATTTCATTACCTGGCCGGGTAGCGGCATACAAGTATTTTTTGTTGGGTGAAATTTTCAGGAAATTCGGATTATCAATTGCCTTAAAGGTATTTCAGAGAGATACTTCACCTGTTTTTTCGTTAAAGCCACACAGATAAATTCCTTCAGCTCCTTCCGAAGTAAATGTTCCGACATAAAATTTTTGAAGGTTTTGATTTTGGCCGTGGGAAAATAAAAATGTCATCACGAAGATTAAAAATATTCCGGTTCTTTTCATCATGTTTATCGATAGCATTTAATGTCAATCAATAATTCGTTTGGATTGTAAGATTAAAAATAGTAACTTATATCCATCTAATTTAAATAAAAATAAAATATGAAAACAATTTTACCGGTGCTTGTACTAACTTTCTATTTGGTACTACAAAAATAAATGCACAAAAACTTGAAAAAGTATGGGAAACCAAAGGATTAAAAACTCCTGAATCCGTACTTTATGATCGGACAGCGATATAATATATGTTGCGAATATCAATGGCGATCCCTCAGAAAAAGATGGCAATGGTTTTATTTGCATTTTAAATTCCGATGGAAGTATAAAATCTTAGAATGGGTAAAAGGATTAAATGCACCAAAAGGAATGGCTATTTATAAAGGAAAATTATATGTTTCCGATATTGATCAACTGGTTGAAATTGACATTGAAAATGGAAAAATTATAAAAAAATATAATGCTGAAGATGCAGTTTTTTTGAATGATGTGGCTGCCTGTATGAACGGATATGATTTTTGTTTCGGACACAAGGACAAAAAAAATTTATGCACTGAAAGATGGAAAACTTAATGTTTGTTTGAAGGAGAACCTTTGAACTCCAAACGGATTATTTACTCGAAAAAGAAAAACTTTATGTTGGTGATAAGAATATTTATGAAATTGATATTCCAACAAAAAAAATAAAAATACTTGTTAAGGATGCCGGCGGAGTTGACGGACTGGAAAAAAACAACGAAGGTGATTTGTTTTCTCAAACTGGCCGGGCAAAATATTTATTCATAAAAATGGAAAAACATAAAACTTCTGGATACTACTGCACAAGAAATTAACACTGCAGATATCGATTATGATTTAAAACAGATTTGGTTTTGGTTCCAACTTTTTTCAAAAACCAGATTATTGCGCTACAAAATAGTGATTTAAATAATTGCATTGATATTATACATAAGCTCTGTGGAATATTATAAAACAGGGAGCAAATTTAATTTTTCCCTGAATTTTTTAGCATTTTCCCAAAATATTCTTTTCCTGCATTACAAATCGGACATCGATAATCATCGGGTAAATCTTCAAAAGGTGTTCCCGGAGGAATACCAGCCGAAGGATCGCCTTCTTCCGGATCGTATACAAACCCACAAATTCCGCAGGTAAACGAATTCATACTACCTTCACTTTTCTGTTTTTTCAGGCTCTTCTTTTTTATCTTCGTTTTCTCCGGCTCAGGTTCAGTTTCATTGTCCAGTTTTTCCTTTTCAATATATGTAGGTGAATTTTTAGGAGAAAGCATTTTATATTTTTCACGGTAATATGCGTAAGTTAAAGGTTCTTCATCCTGAAATAATATCACTTTCCAAAACTTCACCAATAATTAAAACATGAGAACCAACATCCATCGAATCGACCACTTTACAATCGAACCAGGCAACCGATGAATCAACAACAATTGGAGCACCTGTAACCGAAGTGATGGTTTCCACATTTCTGAATTTATCCATATCCCTTGCCGTCATAAAACCAAATTCGCCAATCAATGAAGTATCCATTCTTTTTCAAAACCGAAATTGAAAACTTTCCGCTATTAAATATTTTATCGGTTGTAAAATTATTTTTATGGCGCTGATTGCAATTTTTAAGGGCTCGAAGTTACCTGAAAAACTGTGTTTCCAATATAACCGTATTTCTTACCTTCAAATTCGGTTGTAATTATATAAAATCCGTATGATAATCTATGAAATGCTTTGTATTTCATAATATTATTTTTTTATCTGAAATTTCAGCATACAATTAACTAAAATGAAACGGGAAAAATACTGTTTATGCTGAAATCTTAAAAAAAGTTTTTTTTACATTTATAAAATTAACATTCGAAATGAAATTCAATCAAAAAAAATCAATTTTCAATTCTAATTAAGATAAGCTCTTATCCGACAAAAGTAATGCTGCACAAAAAGATTGTTTCACTGCGTTCGCAATGACATTATTAATAGATAGCGTTAATGGCCTGAAATTCCCACTTGTAGGTCATTGCGATCCGACAGTTGCGGAGAAGCAATCTCTAATTTTATCCGGACACCATTGTAAAACAATTATTCTTGTCCCACAAATCAAAATTTTGTCTCAAATAGAGAATAAATTGAAAAATTATTCCTATTTTGACACCGATTTTGCAACCATTAAGTCAATCATGTACAATTTAATAAATCCAAAAATGCCCGGTCATAAGTATAATACCTCGTATAAAATATTTGTAGTTGAAGATAATATGCTCTATGCTCAGGTGCTTAAAAAGCAACTGGTAAGCGACGGCTATAATGTGAAGACATTTCATAACGGCCGTGATTTTCTGGCAATCTTGATGAAAACCCTGATGTAGTAACACTCGATTATACCCTGCCGGATATGACAGGTTATGATGTATTACAAAAAATTCAGAAAAGAAAACCTGAGACGAATGTTATTGTAATATCTGCGCAGGAAAATATTACAACAGCTATCGATTTGATGAAAAACGGCGCTTACGATTACATCATGAAAGCTCCGGATACCAGGGAAAAGCTAAGCAATATCATTAGAAATATCCGGAAATCAGATCAGTTAAAAACTGAAAACATTCTCTTAAAAGATGCGGTTAAGGAGAAATACAATTTCAGAAAGCTGATTAAAGGAAACAGCCGGGAAATCGAGCATATTTTCGAATTAATGGAGAAAGCTTCGCAAACACAAATCTCCGTGTCAATTTCAGGAGCAACCGGTACGGGCAAGGAATTGGTGGCGAAAGGAATTCACTATAACTCAAAACGAAGCAACAAACCGTTTATAGCGGTAAACGTTTCAGCCATACCCGAAGGACTAGTAGAAAGTGAGCTTTTTGGTCACGAGAAAGGTGCGTTTACTGGTGCCGATTCAAGAAAAGCAGGTAAATTTGAACAGGCAAATAACGGCACGCTTTTCCTCGATGAAATTGCCGATCTCGACATTAATGTTCAGGCTAAACTTTTGAGAGTTATACAGGAACGCGAGCTCGTTCGGCTTGGAAGTTCCGAAACCATTCCGCTCGATGTAAGGATTATTACAGCAACGCATAAAAACCTTTCAAAACTGGTTTCTGAAGGAAAATTCAGACAGGATTTATATTATCGTTTGCTTGGATTGCCCATAGAACTTCCCACACTGCGCGACAGGGGAAATGATATTATTTTGCTGGCAAAATATTTTGTAAACGAATTTTGCCGCGAAAACGACATGGATGCAAAAGATATTTCAGAAGAAGCAAAAAAGATGCTTCTCTCCTATCATTTTCCGGGAAATATCAGGGAATTAAAAGCAATGATGGAATTGGCCTGTGTAATGACAAACAGAAATGTGATTAAAGCCAATCACCTGAACATGAACATTGATGACAGCGTACAGAACCTGCTGGCAAGCGAAAAAACACTTGATGAATACAATAACGAAATTATAAAACACTTTCTGACCAAGTACAACCAAAATGTGCGTTTGGTAGCGTCAAAACTTGGAATAGGAAAATCGACAATATACCGGATGCTGCAGAAAAAAGATTTGGAATAAAAGGAAAAATCCAGGTTATTTGCCGGAATTCCATTTATCTCCTGATTTGCTTTTTTGATTATCTGCTTTCTTACAACAGTAATTTTTATATTGCCTAAAACACTACAAAAAATTGGAATTGTCGTAATCAAGTTGTGCAACTCACCCTGATTATATCTACGATACAATCGTCCCTCTCTTCGCGAAGAGAGGGAATGAGGGAGAGTTCATACAATTACATTTATTTTTTTGTGGCGCATTGCCGGATATACATATCCGCTTTACTCAAAACTGTTAATTCCAAATGTTTCCATTTCGCGATTGACTTTTTTAACCAAACCCTGCAATACTTTCCCGGGGCCAACTTCGGTAAAAGAAGTGGCACCATCAGCTATCATATTCTGAACAATTTGAGTCCATTTTACCGGGGCAGTGAGTTGGGCCATCAGATTTTTCTTAATCTCCGAAGGATTGGAAACTGCCTGCGCGTTTACGTTTTGATATACCGGGCAAACCGGAGAATTAAATTTGGTAGCTTCGATTGCTGCTGCCAGTTCCTCGCGGGCAGGTTCCATTAACGGTGAATGAAATGCCCCGCCAACAACAAGTTTAAGCGCTCGTTTTGCACCCTTTTCGGTTAATTTTTCGCAGGCTTTATCGATTCCTGAAACAGAACCTGAAATTACCAGTTGTCCGGGACAATTATAATTTGCAGGAACCACAATATCGTCGATTTCTGCACAAACTTCTTCAACTATATTATCATCTAAACCAACAATAGCAGCCATTGTGGAAGGTTCAGTTTCGCAGGCTTTTTGCATGGCAAGCGCACGGGCATATACCAACCTTAAACCATCTTCAAAATTCAAAGCTCCGTTGGCAACTAAAGCTGAAAATTCTCCTAACGAATGGCCTGCAACCATGTCGGGTTTAAAATCTTTTATGGTTTTTGCCAGCAAAACCGAGTGCAAAAAAATAGCAGGCTGTGTTACTTTTGTTTGTTTCAGGTCTTCCACATCACCTTCGAACATCATATCGGTAATTCTGAAGCCGAGAATTTCGTTTGCCTTTTCGAATAACGCTTTGGCTTCTGCTGAATTTTCATATAAATCTTTTCCCATTCCCGGGTACTGTGCTCCCTGACCGGGAAAAACATACGCCTTCATAATTTCAGTTTTAAAATTCCGCGCAAAGATAAATTATTTTTCGAACCCGGTCAGAAAGCGGGGAAACGACCGTAACATTTTTACATGGCGATTACCAGAGAAAGTCAGGATTAATAAAATTTATTTCTACATTTAATGCACAAAAATTCAAGTGACATACAGGAAGATTCGAAGCGCAGCCTGCCTGAACTGCCGAACGGAAGGCAGGGAACACCACCCCGGGACTTCAGGAAAATATGATTTTATTTAACGTGAACATATCAAACAACCGTTGTATTGATTAATACGGAAAATGTGAGTGGATAAACATAATTGGCTGTAACTTTGGAAGTCACAAATTAATTTGAATGTGTAGCAAAAATCTATTCTTATGAAAAGCTTATATAACGAAAAATCAAGGAAAATAAGTTACATATATCTTCTTTCCATACCTGTTATTGGATTTATCTTGGCATTTAGCATAGGATATAGTAGTTATAAAATATATGTTCCAATATGGATTCTTAATGCCATTCTAATGGTCTATTCAGCTTGGGTTCTTGGATTTAGTAAGATAAGAAGTGAAAATAAAGAAGCCATATTAACAGCGAAAGGAGCTTTTTTACTTATTATTCCCTTCATCCTAATTTCAATGTTTGCTGGGCTTGGTCCACCACCTGAAACTGCCATAAGTTGGGTTGAAACTATGCCGGAACAACAAGTACGATATTTTATGCTTGTTATAGCAGGAATTTTTGTTGCATTCGGACTTGCCATATTAACGGAAAAATTAAGAGAAGAAGGAGAAAATTATTATTCTAAATTAGGTTGGATTGCTATTTCGATTGCTATACCCCTATTTATTATAAATATGCTTTATTGGGGATTTTATTTATCGGAGTTATTTAAATTTCAGGTCTCGACTGGAATTGAAAACAGACCAGAATGGTTTTTGCCAATAAGAAAACTATTTGGATTAATATCAGTGGTTGAAGTATCGTTAACTTATTTAGCTACTGCGTTATTTGCAATTTCCTTTAATATTACAGGAAAAATTGGAAGAACATCGTGTAGAGTTTATGTCATAATTAGCGGTATTGCTCTGTTGATAATAGTATTATCAGCTTTTTTTGAAGAGCAATTTTTAATTGCTGGATTTATTGTTTCAATTCCAGCCGTCCCGTTTATCATGCTATATTTAATTGCACTTAATTTGTTAAAAAAAATATGAAATGTATAAAATGATAATACTAAACTACAGCACACATCGAGTAGCCCACCCCGCCAGCAAAAGCTAACAGGGAGAGGCACCCACACCATTCCCGAAGTTTCGAGATACGGGCCTTGTATATGCTTACGCCGAAGCTTTTGCAACCGCTAAAAGCTTAATGCGAACGCGGTCAGCATAGGCGATACGGCGCTTCGCTAAATCACCGGTAAAAAATTGTTCTGTTTCTTATTCCTTATCATTTATTCCTTATTCCTTATTTCTTGAGCCAGTTGTTTTATTACCTCACAACAATTCAATCCATCAATCCATCAGTCCATCAGTTCATCAATCCTTCAATCCTTCAATCCATACAATCCTATCAATCCATCAATCCATCAGTCCATCAATCCATCAATCCATCAATCCTTCAATTCTTTTCTATTTAGATTCCTTCCAAACTCAACTTGGCTGTTGCCTTTTAATTTGTTTTCAATTACTTTTAATTCCTTGAATCCCGGTGACATACAGGCAAGATTCGAAGCGCAGGAACGCCACCCCGGGATTTCAGGAAAATATGATTTTATTTAACGGGAACATTTCAAACAATAGTTGTTTTGATGGATTAGGAAATATGAACAGATAAACATAGTTAGCAGCTATTTTGATCAGACATTTCTTTCAATATAAATAGAGTTTTGATATGAGAAAAAAATACAAAAATGAAATTTTCAATTATCTAAATAGCATTAAGTAGTTATGATTTACTCGATTATCGGTTTATAAATTTTTCTCTGGGTTATGAAATGTCAGATTTATATCCGTTGGATGGATGGGCATTTTTTAGAGATGTTTTTGACGCATTTAAAGACTGGATTAGAAATCATGTTGATGAATATGTTGAAGAATTACAATTACCTGATTTATGGAGTGAATATAAAGAGGGTAATAAGTCTTTAAGATTCACTGAAATAAATTTCGAAAATCAAGAAGACTTTAATTCTGATTAGAAAGCATAAATTAAAATGGCAATAGAGGAATTAAAGCTGCTAATCCATAAAAATTTAGAAACTACTGTTGAAGAACAACAAGTCGTTAATAATCAACTGGATTACTTAATTGAAGCGATGAATCGACTAAATAAATTTGATTGGAAAAGTATTGCAATCTCATCAATCATGAGTATTTCAGTTGCTTTAACTTTAGACACAAATAAAGGACAACTCTTGTTTGACTTGTTTAAGAAAGTATTTAGTATAATACCTATGCTGTTAAAATAAAAAATAACTACTAAGTGCATATTGCATGGCGGTGTTTGGTGGTGCGCCATCCGCGGATTCCTGTATAGCAGTTTAGTTCTCGCGGATAGGTACGCTCTCTGAAATCCGCTTCCGCAACTTGCACCAAATGGTTAGGGGCAAGACAGATGAACATCCTGCACATAAAAAAACTTAAATTGAATGGGAATACTTAAAAACTTAAAAAGAACAAAAGATACACAGATAGAATCAAATGATGATTTTTGGAACTGGTTTCAAAATAATGAAAAGGATTTTTTCAAAGTCATAAAAACTCAAGGAAATATTGAACGAGATTTCTTTAATAAATTGTCATCAAAACTTAATCAACTAAGAGAAGGATACTGGTTCTTAGCCGGGATGTACAACAATAGCACAGCAGAATTAGTATTAACCGCTGATGGAGTTTATAAAAAATATTGTATTTGTTGAGGATTTGGTGCAATCTGCTCCCAAAATTGATAATTGGAAATTCACTGCTTTAAAACCTGCCTTGAATATTAATGACGTATATATCAGCATGGGTGATTTGAAATTTAGCAAAGAGAATTTATTATTTTATTCCAACAACAATCCTGGATATCCTGATGAAATTGATATTACCATAATTCACGCTGATTATAGAGAAGATTTAAAAGAACCAATTACCAATGGAGTATACATATTCATGGATAATTATTTAGGTGAATTAAATTCCGTAACAACTATCGATAGTATGCAGATAATCGGAAAAGATAAAGCCGAAAAAGAGTTGATTCCAATAGAAAAACTAAAGGATTTCCTTCTTTGGAGACAAAAAGAGTTTATTGAGAAGTACGAAGGAACAAGATATAATACAGAAAATGATAGTTACAATTCACTTGAAGCGACTTTAAACAATGGAAAACCGTTCATTGCGATTGTAAACTCTGCCTTACTTGATTGGGATAGTAAAGTGTCTCACCCATGGATTCTAACTATCGAAATTAAATATAAAGGCCATGAAAATGGAATGCCTGATAAAGAAACGTATGAATTAATGAACGATTTTGAGGAGAAACTAATGCTTGAACTTAAAGATTCTGATGGATACTTAAATGTTGGCAGACAAACAGGTGATAGTTCAAGAGAAATTTATTTTGCTTGCAAAGATTTCAGATTACCTTCAAAAATTCTTACTAAATTTCAATCTGATTACAGAAATAGACTGAATATTGACTATGATATTTACAAAGATAAATATTGGAAATCGTTTGATAGGTTTAAACCAACAATTGACTAAAGCCCAGCCCCCTAACAATTAAGCGTTCTGCTGGATACGGTACTGCCTGTCCTGAATAGCGGGAACTACAACCTGAACTCCCGAAGTCTCGGGATTGACAGCCTGTCCGGATATTGATCCGAGAACCGGTTTCGGAGCTAATATTATGTGGAATGATCGTTCGTGGGAATTCTTTTGGAGATTTATGTAGCTTCTTTGAGGGATTTTATATTGGTTTAAAAAGCGATTTATGACTGTTGTTTATTGCACCAGCGCTTCAGGGGCAATTTTCACCTTAAACTTTTTCATCAGGCTTCAAGCTTCTTTTTTGCTTCATCCCAATCCAAAAGTTTTTCAGGTTCTTTTTTTAATTTTTCAAAACGGTCCATAACCAAATTCTGAGTGGCTTCAGAAATTTCATAGACTTCACTTTCTTTTTTCTGTGCAAAATCGAGAAGATTTTTTATTGCCCGGATCAGATTCTCATCTTCCACCTGTTTGAACCGTTCTATAATGATCGCTTTCTGAGATTGCAAATCCATATCGTTGCTTTTATAATTTACCTATTCACAAAATAGGGCAGCTTTTCTGTAAAAAGAACTTATTGAATTTGGTGTTTAACTTATACAAACCAACATGTGGCTAAAGCCATATTTAACAGCAACTTATAAAATCCGTCAGCTAAAGCAGACGGCAATAGATAGCTATCATAATTGGAAATAATGTATAAATTTCCCCCGACAAACCGGGGCAGGCTGTTCACTTCAGTGAACGGATTTATGAAAAGCTGATTGTAGAGGGGTTTTCCCCCAAGGGATTCCTTCGGAAAACCCCATCCACCTATTATCAACGATATCTACAATATGCCTAATTCAAAAAAATTATTCCACAGTAACACTCTTTGCCAAATTCCTCGGTTGATCCACATTACAACCCCGCATTAAAGCAATATGGTATGCGAGTAGTTGCAAGGGAAGAACAGTTAACAGCGGCGCCAGTGCCGGATGCGAAGCTGGAATTTCAATGTAGTCATTTACCATTTCTTTCAGTCCTTTGTCGCCTTCGGTTATAATGGCAATCACATTTCCTTTCCGGGCTTTTACTTCCTGGATGTTACTTACTATTTTTTCGTAATAATCGTCTTGCGGGGCAACTACTATAACCGGTAAATTGTCATCTACCAGCGCTATCGGGCCATGTTTCATTTCACCGGCAGCATAACCTTCGGCATGGATGTAGGAAATTTCCTTCAGTTTAAGCGCACCTTCCAACGCAACCGGGAACAGATATCCGCGACCCAGGAAAAGCGCGTTGACAGCATCTTTATACTTTTCAGCAATGGCTTTTATTTTATCGTTATTCTGAAGAATGATTCTCCCCTTTTCCGGAATTTCTGCCAATTCCTTTACTAAAAGCTGATATTCGTCCGTATCAATTGTTCCTTTGGCTTTTGCAAGTTTTAAGGCAAACATGGTTAACACGGTAACCTGCGCTGTAAATGCTTTTGTCGACGCAACACCAATCTCGATTCCTGCATGCGTGTAAACCCCGGCTTCGGTTTCGCGCGATAATGTGGAACCAACAACATTGCAAATACCAATAACTGTAGCGCCTTTTTCCTTTGCCAACGAAAGCGCTGCCAAAGTATCGGCAGTTTCACCGCTTTGGCTAATCAGAATAACTACGTCGTTTTTCCCGAGCACAGGTTTTCTGTAGCGGAATTCAGAGGCATATTCAACCTCAACAGGAACCTGTGCAAATTCTTCAAGCAAATATTCGCCAATTAAACCTGCGTGCCACGATGTTCCGCAACCGATAATAATAATTCGTTCGGCCTTAATAATTTTAGGAAACACATTTAGCAAGCCACCTAATATGATTTCCGAATAATCCGCACGCAGTCTGCCGCGAAACGTCTCTTCTATGGTTTTTGGCTGTTCATGAATTTCCTTCAGCATATAATGTTCAAACCCGCCTTTTTCCAGTGCGCCGATTTCGAGATCGAGGTTGCTGATTTTTATGGAAACCGGGTTATTCCGTACGTTCTTCACTGTAAATCCATCTCTCTGAATTACTGCAATGTCTTCGTCATTCAGATAAATAACCTGGCTCGTATATTCGGCAATAGGCGCTGCATCGCTTGCAATATAATATTCGCCGTTTCCAAGTCCCACAACCAGCGGACTGCCTTTGCGGGCTACAATAATTTTATTGATTTCCTTTGCGCACAAAACGGCAATTCCATAAGCGCCAACCACTTTTGAAAGCGCTAGCTGAACCGCCATTTCTGCGTTTATTTCTTCACTTTGATTATAAATATATTCAAACAGATTGGCCAGAACTTCGGTATCAGTCTCGCTGCCAAATTTGTAACCATGATGCATTAGATCGGCTTTTAATTCGGAATAATTTTCAATAATACCATTATGCACCACGGTGAAAATTCCATTCATTGAATTGTGTGGATGTGCATTTTCATCGCTGGGTTGGCCGTGTGTTGCCCATCGTGTATGGCCAATACCTACATTTCCCGAATAATTCTGCTCAAGTACAAAGTTTTCAAGCTCAGCTACTTTTCCTTTCTTTTTATATACGTTTAACGAGCCGTTCAAAAGCGCAACTCCTGCCGAGTCGTAACCTCTGTATTCGAGCCATTTCAACCCTTTAATCAAAAAAGGAAAAGCTTCCTTACTACCGATATAACCTACTATTCCACACATACAATACAGTTTAAAGTTCAAAGTCAAAAGTTAAAAGTCAAAAGTTAAAAGTTTAAAGCATGCAGTGACCGAACGAAGAGAATGTCATGGGTTCAGAGTTCAGAGGTTAAGAGCTCAGAGCCCGCCTGAACGACTCAGTTGGCAGATTTAATGTTTAAAGTTGCCTTTGAAACATTGTTCATTATTTCAATCATTTCATTGCCGAGTTTTTCCTTTTTCTCCATGTGTTCGCGAATGGCAATCACTGTTTTATTACTTTCAAATTCACCACGTACCTGTGCAAAATCTTCTTCTCTTGCCCCGTTGATACCGTCCATTCCGAAACCGGTCATTTTACTCATCGAAAATTCCTTTTTGGCATCTTCATATAAATAACTGTCCATTTCCAGAACACTTGCTTTCCATTTTTCAACAATAGCAACTACATCTTCAGCGCTAAGTTCGTCAATGTTTTTCCCGTAGAATTTTGCCAACGCTTCGGAAGCCCAGGTCCATTCGTAGTTATAATAATTATTATGAAGAACTGCAAGCGCAGAATTCACCTCTTCCAACGAAGTATATTCACCGTTTTCGATATTTGTTAGCAGTTGATCAAGTGCTTCATAAGGACAAATCAATCCTGACAAATCCACCCAGTGGCCCCGGCCAAAAGCGGTGTCGGGTTGCAATGCTTTTCGTATATCTTCATCATTGTAGAATCTTTCCGTTTTGAAGTCGTGTAATCAATGAGTTTCCCAGAAATTTCCAGATGGCCATTTCATACAACTTAATTCCACGGAAAAGCGCCCGGTTTTCAATTTTCATTTTATCAAGACTGTATGCGGCTGCTTCTTCCCCCGAAATTCTGATGATGGATAGCAACTTTTCACGGCCGTTAATCATTTTATGAATGGTGTATGGACTGAGTAAATTAAAATTGATATAATCGAGTAAATTTGAATCGGTTCTTATGTCGCTGTTCGGCCATTTTTGTGTATCGCGAATCGTCCCGATACTCTTCAGGTTAATTGCAGGTACAAGTATACTTTCATCGTTACTTTCAATTAAATAGGAAAACGGAAAATCGGTGGTATCGCAGTGTTTGTAATGTCGCCCCATTACCAGTGAAAATGCGCCAATCCTGGATGGCCACAGCAGATAAGAATCGCTGGTGGTTTTTCCGCCCCGCTCCATAATGCCCTGGTGAATTGGCCCCAATTTATACAAGTGATTACTTTGGTTGGAGCCGCTACCTGCATTCAGAAACGAAAACATTCCGGCAATAAGCAAAGTAGATTTATGATGTGTAACCGTATAAGGCCCGGCAAAAATGGAACACGCTTCGCCGTGAAATCCCTGGCAATTGGCAAAGAACAAAGAGTTTTCGGCAGAATAGTGTTTATCCAGCACACAACCCTGTCCGATAAAACATTTCGAAACCAGCGTGGCATCGGTAATTCGCGCACCGGAACTTACAATAAAATCTTCCATAATTACACCTTCGCCAATATATACAGGCGCTTCGTAATTACTGTTTATGCTCCCGTTTCTCAGTTTTTTTGCGCCGTCGATAATCGTTGCCGCGCCGGTTTTTATATTTATCAATGCGTATTACAGTTCAGGATTTTTGAATTGGCTCCAATTACATCCCGATTATTTTTCACATACGCAGCATAACCCAATATCATTTCTTTTAGCATACTAACCAACTTTGGCCGGTGTCGATATAAACCAAGAATATAAGCCACATGCGACGACAAATAATCGTACATAGGAATTTCCCTTCCTCCGCCTTCGTTAATGGCTTCGACAAAACATCCGTTTCCAAACGATGTTTCACCATCAACTGCCAGAGTAGTTATATTGTGAATCACTACACCTTCTTCAATAACATAATTGGCAATATAACTGTCGTACGTTATGAATAAGTACATTTTTTCCTACTTCGCAATTATGCAGCCATGCGTTCGAAATTCCGGTATTAAATGTTATTCCACCGGTAAGTTTAACTGTTCCCCGAAAGCTATTTAGCCTTATGTGCCCGCTAAATTTGCAGTTTTCTACATGGTCGGGAATAAAGTCGTGTGATACCTGAACCAGACTCCAGTCGGTGGATGAGCATCCCTGGTGTACCAATTGTCCGATTTCTTCATCGAAAAGATTTCGATACTTTAGTTTTGTGCTTTGCGCCATTATTTGTTCGAATTTTTAAACATCCCAAATTTAGATGAAACATTTCACATAATCGAATAATAAACCTAACAAAAACACTTAAAACTAAAATTTAAACCTAACGTATATATGTTTATTTTACTGAATTGCAATATCTTATAAATATTGAAAACAATACACTTAATTAAATAAAATATGATTAAACCTAATATTTATAATTGATTGAGGTATTTTACAAGGCGAATTCCGGAAGTAAGTTTCATTTTTTTTCGTAAACGAACCCGGGCAATCTCCACACTTTTAGGCGCCATATTTAATAAGCCTGAAACCTCTTTACTCGATAAACCCAACCGAAGATAAGTACACAATTTTTTCTCTTTCACTGATATTCCGGGATGTTTTGCCTGAAGGCGACTGGTAAATCCCGGGTGAATTTTCTCTACCTGATTTTCTACCATGGTCCAGTCAATGCTTAATTCTGTGTTGTTTCCGAGAATATCCCGCAATTGATTCATGTGTTTCTGATTACTGTCCGCATTGCTGCTTTTCATTTTACCCACATGATTAGTGACTTTTGAGAGCAGCTCGTTCTTTTGCGACAACTGCAGCAGAAATGAAACCAGTTCGCGATCTTTGCTGATGAGTTGCGTCTGCAAACGCTGCCGGGTTCGGTCTTCCAGTTCTTTTACTGCTTCCATTTCCTGAATATGTCCCATTGCTTTTTTCAATCGTGATATGTCTTGTATGGAAGCCCTGATTCCAAGATATTTCCCAAGCTTATCGTATACTCCGCGAACATTTATCATACACCATCGTAACTGTTTCGAACGGGTTAAAATCCTGAATTCAAGCACCTGGTTAACCAATAACTGGTCGAGTGAATTTGAAATGAACTCATCATATTTTTGCTGGTCGGGTTCATAAACCAGCAATTTGGAAATGCCCGAAGAACCGAGAATCTGGTTGGATGTAAATCCGGTTAGATCGAAACACGATGGCGAACAATATTTAATGTTTCCGTTTGGCTCGAACCAAAGTTCCCAGCCATAGGTAAAATCGGCGATTAGCTGATAAAACTGCCGGTTGGCCTTTTCTTCCTCAAGCGACGCCAGCGCCTCTTCCAACTCGAATTTCTTCTCCGAAAGCAGAATTTCCAGCGCTTTTATCTTATCTGTATTTTCACCGGTATTTTTGTCTTTAGCCATATTACAAATCAAAATCCAATGTTTAAAAGTAATACCTGGAAGCTGCAAAACCAAACATTTTATCGCGACAGCAAAAAGTGAAACGGATCTTATATACTTATTGATATCAAATGAAAACTACCGGATTAAAATATAAGATTGGAATATTGAAAATTGCTTTCGTTAATTCCTTATTGTTTTTTCCCGCGATGATCGTCAGGCCGCAATATTAAACGAAGCGACTGATCGTAAGTAAGATAATTCCAAAGCCAGTTTACAAAAATAACGAGCCGGTTTTTTACACCTACAATCGACATCAGGTGAACGAACATCCATACCAGCCATGCGAAAAAACCGCCAAAGCTGAATCGCGGCAAATCTACTACAGCTCTGTTTCTGCCAACAGTTGCCATCGAACCTTTGTCGGTATATTCAAATTTGCTCAGAGGTTTATTGGCTTGAGTGTTTCGAAAATTTTTTGCCAGATGAGCAGCTTGCTGAAGTGCAACCTGAGCAACTTGCGGATGGCCATACGGATATTTTTTTGTTTCCATGTAAGCTATGTCGCCAATGGCAAATATTTCAGGAATTTCCGGCAACTGGTTAAATTCATTCACTTTAATCCTGTTGCCTTTCACAATAAATTCTTCTTTTAATCCTTTTGGCATTTGTCCTTTAACTCCGGCAGCCCAAATTAATGTATTTGTCATAAAGTTTTCTTTATCTTCCAGTTCAACCTCCTCGCCATCGTAATTTAAAACCCGGTGTTGCAACTTCACGACCACGCCAAGTTTTTCAAGATAAACCAGTGCTTTATCTCCGGCATTCCTGCTCATTCCGTGTAAAAGCTGTTCGTTTGCTTCAACAAGTGTAATCGTCATATAGCCAAAATCAAGTTCCGGGTAATCCTTTGGCAGAACATATTTTTTCATTTCAGCCAATGCACCGCAAACTTCAACACCTGTCGGGCCGCCGCCAACAACTACCACATTGAGCAGTTTCCGAATTTTGGTTTCATCGCGAATGGTAACTGCTCTTTCGAAATTCTCGAGCAGAGTATTTCGAAGATACAATGCTTCGGAAACCGATTTCATGGGAATGCTGTTATTTTCGAAACCTGCCATTCCAAAAAAGTTGGTCGTTGCACCGGTTGCAATTACAAGATAATCGTACCATACAGTTCCCAGACTTGATTGAAGTTTTTTAGATTCGGTATCGATATTACTGACTTCAGCTACGCGAATAAATACATTCTGTACTTTCTGAA
The DNA here is from genome assembly GCA_963821855.1 of uncultured Prolixibacteraceae bacterium. Lineage (GTDB taxonomy): Bacteria > Bacteroidota > Bacteroidia > Bacteroidales > Prolixibacteraceae > Draconibacterium. Next base: position 156,901 of record CAWGFJ010000019.1, read on the forward strand.
AAACCTTTCGCAATGGGAATGAAATTGAACTTGGCTCAAGTCCGGAAGTGGCGACCTGGTAAAATAATGGCTGAAACTGGTGGTAATTATTCCTGTCGATTAATACAATCTGAAAATTATGGCGATAAAGCATCCTTGCCAATTTTAAACCGGCAAATCCAGCTCCTATAATTACAATTCTCTTTTGTCCTGTTTCGGGTATATTTACGGGCATAATCCTTTGCGCATTTACCAAAAGAAACAATGCATATTCAGGAATGTTTTTAAAGATTATACCGATTGGCGCTTAAGATTATATAAGGTATAAATAATGATTTCAAACTTATACAATTTGTAAGCTATATTAATGAATGGTTATCAAAATGCTTGCATTGAAACAATTTTCACGACATTCAGTAGGTGATATTTTCAAATTTTTACTAATTTACACGAAAGCTGAAAATCAGGCAAAAAATATCACAATGAATACATGGGGAGAAATTAAAAACAGCGGAGGGTTATTTAATAACTATCCAAAAATCCAGGGAATGTTCGATGAAGTCTTTTCATCCGTTGGAAAAGTTCAAAATTACTATCAGCAATTAATTTCAAATTTCGACACGATAACCGATACCGAATTCCAGATGATAAACGATTCGGCTAAAAATTCATTCTTAAACCAGGGAATCACTTTTGCAACATACAGCAATAACGCCAGGGGTATCGAGCGAATCTTTCCATTCGATTTATTTCCACGAATTATTCATCAGTCGGAATGGAAAACAATCGAAGAAGGCTTGTTGCAGCGTGGGCATGCTATCAACTTGTTCCTGCATGATTTATATCACGATAAAAAAATATTGAAAGACAAAATCATTCCGAAAGAGTTAATATTTTCTTCCGTGAATATGCTGAAAGAGATGAACGATTTCACACCGCCGGGAGGAAGTTACTGCCATATTTCCGGTACCGACTTAATCCGCCATTCCGATGGAAATTATTATATTCTTGAAGATAATATTCGTTGTCCTTCAGGCGTAAGCTATGTATTGGCAAACCGTGAAGCCATGAAACGAACCTTATCACAAATTTTCAAACAGTTTAATGTTTCTACAATTATAGATTATCCGTCGACGCTGTTAAAAGTTTTACATTCGGTTCGTCCGACAGGAGTCGATGAGCCGGTTTGTGTGGTTCTGACACCGGGAATGTACAATTCGGCTTATTACGAACATTCGGCACTGGCGCAAAAAATGGGTGTTGAACTGGTTGAAGGACGCGACATGTTTATCGATGATGATTTTGTGTATATGCACACGATAGAAGGTCCGGTAAAAATAGATGTCATCTACCGTCGAATCGACGATGCTTTTCTCGATCCGCTTGTATTTAATCCGCAATCGGCTTTAGGCGTTCCCGGATTAATGAGCGCTTACCGCAAGGGAAATGTTACACTGGTAAATGCTCCTGGAACCGGCGTTGCCGACGACAAAGCTGTATACGCATTTATTCCCGAAGTAATAAAATATTATTTGGACCAGGATCCGATTTTGAAAAATGTTCCAACTTATCGCTGCGATGTGGAAAGTGAAGCCAAATATGTGCTTGAAAACATGGAAAAACTGGTTGTAAAACCGGTAGATCAATCGGGAGGATACGGCATTTTTATCGGCGCAAAAGAAAGCAAAGAAAAAATTTCGGAACAAAAGCAACTCATTAAAAATAATCCGCGTGGATATATTGCTCAGCCTATTATGAATCTTTCGGTACATTCCACTTATATTGAAGGCAAAAAGGTATTTGAGCCACGGCATGTGGATTTGCGAACTTTCAGCCTCATCGGAAATAAATATGAGTATGTATTAAAAGGCGGATTGTCGAGAGTCGCATTAAAAGAAGGCAGTTTAATAGTAAACTCATCGCAGGGCGGCGGCTCAAAAGACACCTGGATTGTTGAATAAATACACGAAACTTATTCCTTTTTTACACTAAAATTACAGCATGTTATCAAGAGCAGCAGAAAATTTATTTTGGATGGGCAGGTACCTCGAACGTACCGAACATTTGGCCCGGTATATTAATGTTGAATATTTTTCCAGTCTCGACAGCCCGCATCCGCGACAGCGAGAACTGGCCATATTGTCGATAGCCGATATGATTGGCCTACAGATACCCGATATTTCAGGAAATATTAACGAAGAAGAAGTACTCGTTGCTGCAGCGTTGGATGAAAATAATCCGGTTTCCATTTTATCGGCGGTTTTTATGGCGCGGGAAAATGCGCGTAGTGTACGCGACGGCATTTCAACGGAATTATGGGAGGCAATAAATAACTTCTATCTGCTTGTATCCAACTATCCGGTTGATATATACAAAACCCGGGGACTTTCCGATTTTACCCTGAGTGTATTTCGCAACTGTTCCAATGTACGCGGAAGAATTCAGTATACGCTGCTTTACGATATTGGCTGGTTTTTTATTCAGCTTGGCCTGCACCTTGAAAGCGCGTCCCAGATTGTTCGCATAATGATTAGTAAACTGAACGATATAAACGAGATAAACAAACTTAAAATTGGTGATGCGATTCAGGAACAGGAATGGGATATTTTGCTCGATTGTATAGAGGCTAAAGATATGTGTAACAAATATTACACAAGTCTTCCAAATCGTTTGAATACGCTCGAATTTTTATTGTTCAATCCGCTTTTTCCCCGTTCTGTAATAAACAGGCTGAAACAGGTTTTAAAATATTTGGAAAAAATCAATCCCGAAAAATCGAAGAGCAAAAAAAGCATCGACTTTAAAGTAGCCAAAATTATTGTACCTTACCAATATCTCGATGTAAAAGAAATTGATGATAACTTACATGATTTTCTGGAAGAATTATTATCAAAAATTTACTTAATTAGTGACATGATTGCTGAAGAATATTTTAAATAAGGATGCCCATATATCAAATTACGTATCACACGCAGAATAACTACAGTTCGTTTATTCGTGAAGCTGTTCTTGAATTCCTGGTTTGTCCGGCCACACTTTCTTACCAAAAAATTGAAAAGATTCATTTTACGAGTGATCCAGTATCAAATTACTATACCGGCAAAAATATGTTCGGGTTCGATTATGTGCGGTTTCGTTTAAAAAATCACAAAGGAAATTTCAATTTTACACTTATAAGCACTGTAAATAATCAGAAAAAAAATCCTTTTGATTTCCCGGTTTTAACTCCTGAGGAAGAACAAAAAGTAATAACATCCGATGTTTATACTATCGACAACTACCTATTTCTTACAAAAGGGAAATACACACAAATTCCCGCCGATTATCTGTTTCCTGAAAAAGACAAAACCGAAAGCATCTTTCAGTTTGTAAACAAGATAAACGAGTTTGTACATTCTGAAATAACCTATGATACTAATATTGAAAATCCGTACCGTTTGGTTGAAGAAACAGTGAATGAAAAACGAGGCGTTTGCCAGGATTTGACCCATCTTATGATTGCTGTTTTGCGTAAAAACAATATTCCGTCGCGTTATGTAAGTGGCTATTTAAATCCCGGTGAAGGTGCTGTCGGAGCCGGTGCTGTGCATGCGTGGGTTGAAGCATTAATTCCCGGCGCCGGATGGATTGGTTTCGACCCTACAAATAATTTGCTCGAAGATCATCATTATATTAAAATTGCCCACGGAATTGATATAAATGATTGCACAACACTAAAAGGCGTGATTAAAGGTGAAGGCAGCAATAAAACAAACTATCATGTTTTAGTTGAAGAACAGAATAAAGAAATCAATCAATGACATATTGTTTAGGAATACGGTTAAAAGAAGGACTGGTAGCGCTGAGCGACACACGTGTGACTTCGGGAAACCAAACCGTTACTGCGAAAAAATATAAAATCTACGACAAAGGTAATTACCACATTTTTCTTATGACATCGGGTTTGCGTTCGGTACGCGACAAAACATTAACCTATTTTTCGGAAGTATTGGAAGAAAAACTGGAGAAAATGACCCGCATGTACCAGGTTGTAAATGTACTTGGCGAACAAATTAAACGCGTAGCCCTGGAAGATAAAAAAATACTGGAAGAAAGTGGCATCGAATTCAGCATAAACACCATTGTTGGCGGCCAGCTCGAACACGACGAAGAACAAAAACTTTACATGTTGTATCCACAGGGAAACTGGATAAAAATCGGGAAAGGCTATCCGTTTACCATCATCGGAAACTCGGGTTATGGAACACCTGTTTTGCGAAGAACAATAAATTATGAACAGTCAAGTCTCCGGTTTGCATTAAAAACAGGTTTTCTTTCCTTTGATTCCACACGCGTATCGGCAAACGATGTTGGTTATCCGCTGGATGTAATTGTGTATCCGGCAGGCAGTCCAAACCTGATAATCAAACGTTTTGAAGAAAAGGATCTTTCTGCGATTTCACATCTTTGGGGAGAAAAACTAACCAAGGCTGTCCGTGAAATTCCGGACGACTGGGCTGATAGTTTTTTACATCAGAAACCGTAGAACTCATCCATTATCTTTTCCCATTTTTTCCAAGCCATAACAAGGCATTCAAAACCATTTTATTCTGAACTTTATTTTTGAATGTGTATGATAAATCCTTGTTTGTTCCGCCTTCATAATCAATATCGTTGTGGCCCATGTTGAAGTAAATCATCCGGTAATTCATATTTGTCCAAACCACAGGATAATAACCCTCGTGCCATATTTCATGTCGGTTTTGGTCCGGTTCCCAACGGAAAACTTTCAGGATCAATCGATGCCAGAATTTTAATATCCGGATTTTCGCGCAAATCGTTTTCCCAGCGATACCATTCGTTTGGCGATGCTTTAAATTTTTCCGGCAAGTCTTTCATTGCCGGATGGTTTTTATCCTCCACTTTCAAAATAGCAGAAGTAGGCCGCCAGGTATTGCTTTTGTATTGCCCCGAACCTAAAAATGTCGTTATGATACCAATCCCAATCCTGCGGAAAAGCAGAAGGAGTCAAGCGCAAAAGCACTAAAATGAAATCCCATCCAGGCGCCACCGTTTTCCATATATTTCTGAAATACCTCCCGTTGTGGCAAAGAATCCGGCCGTGTATCCAGAAAAACAATTACATCGTATTTTGAAAGAAAATCTGTGGTCATTTTTGTCCAGTCGTTGGTGGAATCATAAATAAAATGATGTTTCTTACCCATTTTTAAAAACCAGTTGTTGGCTTCGTTTACAAAGCTGATATGTGCCTGGTCGTTTTTTGCGGTGTAAAAGGCAATGACAGAGAAATTGAGTTTCTTTTGGGCGAAAGTGGAATTTGTAAAAAGAGAAAATAACAGAAAACAGAATCAGTAAATCTTGTAAATTGAAGTTTCTGAAGAATTGATTTTAAAAGTATCTTCTAACTCATTCCCTTTCCACTCACTCATTCGTCTTAATCTGTTTAAATATTAAATGGCCTGACTTCCCTTGCAATAACTACGGCTTCAAATACATCTTCCCCTTGCTCATTAGTTTGGTGAAACTGGCCGTTGTAATACGGCTCGTCGGGAACAAACTTTACCTTTATCGTTTGGGGTAAGATTAAATTTTCATATTCAACCTCATAACCGTTCGTAATAACAGGCATTTCAGGTGGAAATTTTTTAAGTTCTTCGATAAGTTGTGCGACTGTATATTCTGGTTTCATTGGCATTTTTGCTAATTTATTATTCGGTATTCTTCTGCATGGGCTTTTTCAGTACAAGACTAAAAAATTTATCCCTGTACAATAATCTCATTCCTGTTGATTTCGACCAAATTACCTTGAGTAACCGAATTAATAATTCTAAGAAGATTATCTTCAAAAAATTTTAATAACTCCTGATTTTTAATATTTCCAGTCTTTATCAGAATTAACTTTCAGGGTTCAGATTTTAACAGAAATGAATCCAAAAAATCACTGTCTTTGGTAATGATTATCCGATCTTCATCGAGCGCTTTTTTAACTATTTGATAGTCTTTTGTTTTATTTGCGAATGGAAAATCAAGCGTATGAATCGAGTCTAAACCTTTATCATTCAGAAAATCAGATAATGATTTGGGCAACTGAGCATCAACAATAAACTTCATTGCGCTATTTTGTAAATACTTTTAACCTGGGTAAGTTTGGCTGCATATGCGAAACATGCTAAAAAGTCATTTTTCTCCAAATCGGGATAATCATGAAGTATCTCGTCGACTGACATTCCTGAAGCCAACAATTCAAGCATGTTCTCAACCGGATAACGCAGACCACGAATAGTTGGCTTTCCATGACAAATGTCAGGATCAATGGTAATTCTGTGAAGTAAACTTTCCATCTTATTTTTTATTCAAAGTTACTCAAAAATCGGTACAATGAATTTAAGACTAAAACTGCGTTAAAATTAAATTATTCCACCCTTAACCCTGTCACTAAAGTTTTCTTTTGAAGCGAGAACCAGGATAACCCAAAAATCCAAAGGAATCCATTTATTAGAATCAGTGCAGTAACCAAAGCGACGGTACTGAATGATGCATCGGAATTGGTTGAAAGAAACGCAGGAAGTGTAGCAACCACTGCAGTGATAAATCCGATCAAAACTCCGGTAAACAGAAGAATCAGATATTCAGTAGTAATAATTTTGAAAATGGGACGGTTACTAAAACCAATGGCCTGCATTACCGAGATTTCACGACGGCGTTCCAAAAGTGTGCGGGCCAGAATAACGGCCAATCCAATAGTTCCGAGAATTAAACCCAGCGCTCCCAACGCCAGAAAAATGGAAAGATAGGTATTGGTTACCGAATAAAATTCAACCAAACGTTTAGCGGTTAATTCCATTTCCCAACCATAATCGCGAAAAACCGATTGCAATTCATCGCCAATTTTTTGTTCATCTTCAGGCTTTCCGTCAATCAGGAAAATATGTGACCCACTGTTCGTGGGATAATTTTTCAGGAAGTTTTGGTTTGAAATAATAACATATCCCTGGAAAATAGACGGCGTTGTTCCGGCAATTAGTGTTAATCGCAGCGTGTCACCCAATTCATTTTGATATAATAAAATATCGCCCACTTTCTTTCCCAGCCCCCATTGAATAACTGTTTGATCGGCAATGGCAGGAATGGTTCCGTCATCGTAGGTTTGGTTCAACGCAAGCCATGGATTCTCATCGCCTAACTCCTTCATTATTGCTGCAAATGAAAAACGGTCTTGTAAAGCTTCGGGATCAACGCCCAAAATTGCAGGTTGCGATACTCTGTTCAAATTCAGGCAACTTGCATCATCGCCTTCCACTTTTCGAAACTGCACCGCATTAAATTCCTCGAAAACACCTTCTTCTGCCCTTTTCTGTGGATTATTGATGTCAAATAAAACCGGCATTGTTGTTTCAGCAAAATACAGAAAACCACCTGTTCCGCTTGCTTTATTTTGTGCATTCGCAAACAAATCGAGTTTATTTGAACCTGTCGAAACTACAACAAAAGTTCCCAGCGCAAAGAGAATTACCACCGTTAAAGAACGTCCTTTATTTCTTGAAAGGTTTAGTTTTGCTAAAACTCCCAAGGCAAGTTCACTTTTATTTTTGCTTTCCAGCCTGATGATAAACCTACGAAAGATTAAAAGCAATCCAATTAACAATAACCCGCCGAGAATGAAGAACATTGATGGATCCATTTGTTTCGACAAAAAAACCTGGGATACAAAAATACCCACGGCTGAAACCAACGCAAGAATCATTATTAAATTCCATACGATTTCTTTGGTTTTATTCTTTGCCGCTGCGGTTTGTTTCTGAAGTTCCGCTGTTTTTTGTTTCTGAAAACGGGAAACCGAGATATAAATAGCAACCAGCGAAACCAGTACACTAATAACAAGTCCCATCGCAACAGTTAACGGATAAATTTTTATCAGCAAAACATCGGTTCTGACAATGTCAAACCAAAGTGTATTCAGGATTTTAAAAACAATTTGTGTATAAAACACTGACAAAATCAACCCGATTATTCCTCCAAACAAGGCAACGACCAAACCTTCCCATAAATAAAATCTGCGTACCTGTTTTTTCCGAAATCCCAGCGCATCCATCAATCCGACCTGCGACGAACGATTTTCAAGGTTTAAACGAAACAAAAGAGAAGTCAGAACAATACCGGCAATTAAAAGGAAAAAACTCAACCCGATAAACAACCCGCTAAAATCGGTTCCGTTTTTTGCAGCGCTTACCCCTTTTTCACGAATGGGTTCTACGCTCATACCCAAATCGGCTGGTATAATGTTTTTGGCAAAAACCTGTTTGTATTCCTTCTCGCTGAAAACATTAGCCGAATACCGAACCGCGGTATATTTCCCAAACCGGTTCGACCAGATTTGCGATGCTTTGTCGAGCGAAATATAGGCTTTTGGCGCACCTTTGTAATCGTCCCAGTACTTTTCATCTTTATCGCGAATGGCATCCAGATTGATTGGAACACCTGCTTCCCACTCCCGGCAGTGACCGGCATCTGAAAGCCCCGGCAGATGAGGCATTCTTGTTGAATCGGCCCATCCCGGTGTCATCGGTTCAATATTCTTCAAAACAAAATCCGATTCTTTTTCAATTAATTTTCGAAGTGGCCCAATTTGCCAGTAATTCAACTGAATTGAATCGCCGACTTTTGCTCCCAAATCATCGGCTGCCCATTGGTTTAAAATGATTTCGTTTCCCTTCAGACCGGAAACTAAAGTTGAAACAAAAGAATAAGGAATACTTCGAGTTGCGAGTTGCGAGCCACGAGTTGCGAGTAAAGAAATATCGTTGACAAAGTAAGTTAGCATCGGTTGGGCACTTGGCAATTTCTGAAGTGTTTCAGCTATTTTATCTTCAAGAAAAACCCGTTCGGTTGAAACTTCAACTTCGTCAGTCGCTTCAATATTTTTGATTTGAAGTCCTGCATCTTCAGGTGTCAGACAATTTTTCACCGACTGTAAAACATCATCTTTGTCCAAGTCGGTAGCAATCAAAATCTGGTTGGCTTTTCCCTGAAATTCCATTAAACGGTTCAATCGCTCTATGGAAAGAAAAATATTATACGGAGCCGTTTGTGAGTTTTTCAAACTAAATCGTCCCAATTCATCTTTTTGAACTACTTTTTTAATTGTCGCACGCAAGGAAACACTGGTTTCTTCAGCAGAAATAAAAGGTGCATTCATCGGAATGAGGCTGGCTTTTTTGATTCTGACCAGCAAATTATCACCTTCCCTGACCTCCAGGCGTTCTGCCAGATTCTGACTAATTGCAATTTCGTTGTTTTGTAATTCCGAGAAAACTGACGTATTTGATATCTTTTCAAAAGAATTATCAATGCCGATAACCTGCACTTTATTGGCCCGTCGTTGTCCGCCATCTGCAACTGCCACACCTTCCAACAATAATACAGGTGCCGCCTTGATTTGCGGTTGTCTGATTCCAATTCCGGGGCCATTTCCTGCCGGAAATACCTTTCAGTCACCGATACCAAATGTGTGGTTTCTCCCAAGCGGTAAAAGGTTGACTGTTCCAGGCTGTATCGCACCGAATCGCCTATAATTAGAGAACCGGTTAAAACCATGGTACTCACCACCACGCCAAGTGCCACCAGCAGATTTGCTTTGAAATAGTGGAAGAAAGTTTTTATTATGTATTGTAATCTTGTCATTGTTACCCCTCTGGCTCTTTGTTGTTGTCATTCCCGTGAAAACGCGAATCTTTCGGTTCTTGATGAGATTCCCACTTCCGTGGGAATGAACTTTAAACTAATCCCCCATTTTTAAGTATGAAAACTCGGTCCATTTGTTCGGCTAAAACTACGGAGTGAGTTACTGTAACCAGTGTTACACCTTCCTCAACGCTTAAGGTTTTTAGTAAATCTGTGAGCGCATTTGCATTTTCTTCGTCGAGCGCACCGGTTGGTTCATCAGCGAGAATGAGTTTTGGCTTATTTATTAGCGCACGAACAACTGCGGTTCGCTGGCATTCACCACCCGACATTTCCGATGGTTTTTGTTTTCGTTGCTCCCAGATACCTACTTTTTTAATCAGGTACTCTGCCCAGTCTTTTTGCTCCTTCGTAATTTTATTTCCCTGCGGCAATATGGGCAGCAATACGTTTTCCCATAAACTTAACTGTGGCATTAAATGATGAAGTTGAAAAACAAATCCGAGTTGTTTATTCCGAAAAGCGGCTAGTTCGGATTTTGAATAACTGGTGATATCTTTACCGTCAAAAATAATTTCACCGGATTCGGGCTGGTCGAGCGCACCTATTAAATTCAATAGCGTTGTTTTACCCGAGCCGCTTGGCCCGACAATGGCGACTTTTTCTCCTTCTTTTAATTCAAAATTTAAATTATTTAGAACTGGCCCGGTAGCTGTGTGTTCCCGGCTCGCCGTAACCTTTTGTTATGTTTTGTAATTTTAGTAGCATGATATTTCTCGCAAAGGCGCAAAGACGCCAAGATTAATGTCGTAAACTCTCGTATAAAGTTATAATTTCTTTAGCGTGATTGTGAATATTGAACTTCTTATTTGTGCCTTCATACCCTTTCCGGCTGAGTTCTTCCAGTTTGTCAGGATTTGACAAAAGGTCGGCCCAGGTTTCGCTTAACTTTTGTGGCGTATTTGGCATATAGGTAACACCACCACCAGAAATCTCAATAATTTCAGGGAATGCTCCCAATTCAGGTTGAACCACCGGAACACCGGAAGCCATGGATTCAATCATATACATTCCGAATGCCTCGCCTATCCGAACCGGAACTGAAACCAATGAAACTCTTTTGAAAAAATCGTTCACTTCATTTCCTTCAAAATCAGGCAAAATCTCAAAATGATTCATCAGATTGTTTTCCCTGAGCTTTCTTCTTTGTCTCTTATTAAACTTCGCATCATCTCCTGTTGAGCCACCGGTTGCAATGAGTTTTACATCGTCAAATCCAGGCTTTTTTTTCAGTTCGATAAACGCATCAACAACAATATCAAATCCATCCTTATGGCACATTCGCGAAATATATCCTACATTTCGTTCCTTTTCTTTTGTTGAGATGTATTTGTAATCTTCCACATCAACACCCAAATGAATGGTCTTCATCTTATCGGATTTAAGGTTCATCCGCCTTTTCATATCATCGGCAAAAAAATTACTTACTGAAACCAGCATATCAACATCTTCCGATCGATCGTGCATTAAATTCCAGATTTTTTCCTGAAAGTGTGGTTTCATGGGATCGATCCAGACATCTTCATCCTGCAAAGTGCAAAGAACAGGTACGCCAATTTTTTCTTTTAGACGTTTAGCAAGGCCTAAAAGCAGGGCATTAGAAATGTGAATGATATCCGGATTGCAATGTTCAGCAATCCAGTTTACCATTACATCGAGTTCTTCCTTTTGCTCGCCCTGTTCGCCTAAAAGCATCGAAAGTGTCATGTCTTCCAAACCTTTGGCGCGTGTAGATCCTGCCATGGATGCAGCCAGTTTCATCATGGGTTTTGAATTCAACAGATTATCCAACCATTTTGGCGCTTTCCGAAAAACCGGATAAACCTGTTTCAGGTATAAACTTATTGCGCCGTAAAAAATAGGAACATCTGAAATGTCGTGTTCATCGGCAAAAAGCGGCAGATACATTGGAATTTTAGTCACGTGATGACCCTCGGCACGCAAAGCGTTAAAGTATTTGCTGTCGCGCAAACAATTTCCACAATAAAAACTCCCGCCCGAACCGGGTATAATTTGAATGATGTTCATAAAGCCCCCTCCGACTCCCCCGAAGGGGGAGAGATTTGAATTGTATATATTGATGATTTTTGCATTCCTACATGAAATTAAACTCCTTGCTTTCTCCCTTTTGGGAGATTAAAAGGGGCTTCTATTTTCCAAAACAATACACATTTCCATCGTATGCACCCACAAAGATCTTCCCGTCTGCAACAGCAGGATTACTTATAATTTGGCTGCCAATCTCGTAACTCCAAACCAATTTACCATCCGAAAGATTCACCATAGCCAAATCACCGCGCATATTGCCAATAACTACTTTATCATTCACAATAACAGGAGATGCTTCCACTTGACGGCCGGTATTATATTCCCACAATTTTTCTCCTGTATTTTTATTGAAACAATATAAGAACTTATTGTAATTTGCTGTTAAAACTTTATCGCCAATTAAAGCCGGAGATGCGATAAACTGCAGGTGTGTTTTTTCATCCGACCATTCCCACGTGGTTTTTTTCTCTTTTAAATCTACCTGGAAAAACCGGCCATCGTAATCGCCGATATACGCCTTATCGCTTTCAACGGTTACTGAACCTGCTACATAGGTCGCCACATCAATTTTTTCGTCGAGTTTTCCGGTAGCAATATCAACTACATGCAAAAATCCGTCGCAACCGCCGAACATAGCTTTTCCGTTGGCGCTTGCAGGTGCTCCGTTAATGTAGTTATCGGATTCGTATTTCCATTTTACCTCACCGGTTTTGGCGTCCACACAATGCAGAAAAAAATCGTAACTACCTACAAAAATAAAAGTTGATTTGCCATCGCTCCACCAGTTTGGGGAACCGATAATTTGGTTGTCGCATTCGTATTCCCAAATTTTCTTGCCTGTTTGTAAATCAAGTCCGTATAGCATTCCGTCCAAATTGCCAACAAAAACCATGTTGTCATGAATTAATGCAGGGGCTTCAATTGAATTGTTCGTTTCAAATTTCCAAAGCAGTTTTCCATCCATATCGAGACAATATACAAAACCATCGGTTGAACCCACTACAACTTTTCCATCGTCGACGACCGGAGCGGATTTTATATTATCGCCGGTTTGATAGGTCCATTGTAATTTGGGGGAATTGGGAATAGTTGTGTTTGAAACCCCTGTCAGGTTCTGGTCACCACGGAAAATGGGCCAGGAATTGGTGGGTTGTGCAAAGGAGTAACTACTAATAATTAACAGAGAAAATATAATTCGAAAATATGCTTTAACCACTTCTATATTCATTTTATTGAACCCCTTCAGGGTTCGGTTTACTTCGTATTTGTTTTCCCGTAGGTTGCACCTACGGCTATTTTTGTTGGACTCCTTCAGAGTCTCATATTAATTATTTTTTGATATAATATTTTTGCATCATTCTTATCTGTGTTGAACCCTTACAGGGTTCGGTTTACTTCGTACTTGTTTTCCCGTAGGTTGCACCTACGGCTATTTTTGTTGGACTCCTTCAGAGTCTTATATTAATTATCTTTTTGATGTAATACTTTTATATTATTCTTATCTGTGTTGAACCCTTACTGGGTTCGGTTACTTCGTATTTGTTTTCCCGTAGGTTGCACCTACGGCTATTTTTGTTGGACTCCTTCAGAGTCTTATATTAATTATCTTTTTGATGTAATACTTTTATATCATTCTTATCTGTGTTGAACCCTTACTGGGTTCGGTTTACTTCGTATTTGTTTTCCCGTAGGTTGCACCTACGGCTATTTTTGTTGGACTCCTTCAGAGTCTCATATTAATTATTTTTTGATGTAATATTTTTGCATCATTCTTATCTGTGTTGAACCCTTACAGGGTTCGGTTTACTTCGTACTTGTTTTCCCGTAGGTTGCACCTACGGCTATTTTTGTTGGACTCCTTCAGAGTCTTATATTAATTATCTTTTTGATGTAATACTTTTATATTATTCTTATCTGTGTTGAACCCTTACTGGGTTCGGTTTACTTCGTATTTGTTTTCCCGTAGGTTGCACCTACGGCTATTGTTGGACTCCTTCAGAGTCTTATATTAATTATCTTTTTGATGTAATACTTTTATATCATTCTTATCTGTGTTGAACCCTTACTGGGTTCGGTTTAATTCGTATTTGTTTTCCCGTAGGTTGCACTTACGGCCATTGTTGCTTGACTCCTTCAGAGTCCCCTATCAATTAACTTTTGATGTCATATTTTTGCATCATTCTTATCTGTACTGAATCCATTCATAATTCATAATTCATATTTTGCCTGATGCTACATTTATTGCTATTATTGTTTGACACCTTCAGCGTATTTATCAACGTTTTTTTAACGGCTTGAAATCCTGAAAGGATTGAACAATAATAGCCGTAGGTAAAACCTACGGTTATCAATAATATACAAAACACAACCCTGAAAGGGGTTGAACTAAATCAAATATTTCTCATCAAACTCAATTCCGTGTTCATTCAATAATTCGATAAGCTCTTCTTTGAATGTCTTAACCCGATGGTGCTCTCGTTGATTTTTCACATAATTTATTAATACATTTTTTTGATTAATGTGATAGGTAAAAGCGCCGTATCCTTCCTGCCAACCCACGAATTTTGGAAATATGCTTTGTTCCTTTATCCAAGCTGATGATGCAACTTTAATATCCTTAACCAATGACGAAATAGCAACAGTGGGATGAACATGGGTAACAATGTGCAAATGGTTTTCTGTTCCATTCAGTCGATATAAAACACATTTTTTATTTTTTAAAATACCCCAAATATAATGATACAGTTTTTCGCTTTCGTCCAGTACCATTGTATTTTCTGCGTATTTAGTAGAAAATACGATTTGATATAATATCTGTGTAAACGTGGCCATAATATGATGTTTGTTGAACCCTTACTGGGTTCTGGTTATTCCCCTTTTGTTTACCGTAGGTTACACCAACGGCTATTTTTGTTGGACTCCTTCAGAGTCTTATATTAATTATCTTTTTGATGTAATACTTTTATATTATTCTTATCTGTGTTGAACCCTTACAGGGTTCGGTTTAATTCGTATTTGTGTTGCTAACCCTTACTGGGTTTGGTTTAATTCGTATTTGTTTTCCCGTAGGTTGCACTTACGGCTATTGTTGTTTGACTCCTTCAGAGTCCTAATATTATCATTTTTTACTACCACCAAAATTGGGCTTCCAGCTATTTTTCTTACTGTCATTGGCAACGAAGAGAGCCCGCCTGAACGATTAGTCGTGCACGGAATCTGTAACAGATTTCTCAGTCGTACCTCCTTTGTAATGACATATTCTATGCATCCCTCATCGAAATTGCTCCTGTCGGGCAACCCTTTGCTACTTTTTCTGCTGTTGCCGTTAACCCCAGTTTTAACTCTTCGTTAAAAGGAATTCCAATTTCCACATCAAAGCCCCGACCAATATACGTAAACCCGAATTTCTCGGTGTACTTTTCTGTAAGTCGAACACAAATACCACATTTTATACATTTTTGTGGTTCGTAAATTACCGAGCCATGATTCATCATTTTTGTGATATTCCGACGTTCACTGGTCTTAAACCGTTTTTGATCTGCCTGGTATTGGTCGGAATAAATCCGCAACTTACAATCGTCAATGGCACGGCAATCGCAATGCAGGCAACGTAAGGCTTCTGCGATCGCTTCTTCTTTTGAAAAACCTGAACGTCCACCTTTTTCGGGCCAGGTTCTTTTATCTTTTACTGATTCCTTTAAGTACTCTGCAAATTCGGTACTAATGAGCCTGCCGAAGCGGGAATTAAACATCCGTGGTTCTCCTTTGGGTTCCTGACCATTAAAAAACTGCAAAACCGAAAATGCCACTTCTTTTCCCTGCCCCACTGAACGAACAGCTAAACGCGATGAACGCAATACATTTCCTATAGCAAAAACTTTTTCATCGGATGTTTGATACGAATTTTTATCGGCAACAATTCCTTTTGGAGTGGCAGACAAACCAAATTTATTTGAATCTTCTGAAATCACACCGGTTGCAATAACCACTGCATCAAAATCCTTTTTCAGTGTTTCAAAATATTCGGTATTAATTTCTATTCCGCCCTGAAATTCAACTCCGGTATTCAATATCACTTCAATTTCTTTATCCAAAATTTCTTTGGGAAGTATTTCATTGCTGATGGCTGTTCGAAGCAAACCACCAGCTTTTTCATTTTTATCCATCAAAGTAACCTGAACACCCTTTAATTGCAAGTAATAAGCAGCAGCTAAACCCGCAGGCCCTGCTCCAATGACTACTACCTTTTTCCCGGTTTTTTCAGCCGGGATAATTTTTGGTGAAGCTCCTTCATCGCCTACAAATCGTTTTAATAAGCAAATGGAAACCGGTTCATCCACGGTTTTTCGATGGCAAGCGCCTTCGCATGGCGCCGGACAAATTCGTCCTAAAACAGCAGGCAACGCAATGTCGCGCTTTACCACTTCCAGCGATTCATCAAATTTATCGGCTGCGATCAGCCTGTTCATCAACGGAATGTTCATGTGTGCCGGACAAGCAATCTGACATGGCGCCTCACAGTCGCCGGTATGTTCGCTCAATAATAACTCCAGCCCGGTTTGCCTGGCTTCCTTTATTTCAGCATCATCCGTAACGATTTCCAGTCCATCAGTAGCTTTAACAGAACATGACGGAAACAACCTCCCGTTCTTTTGATCTTTTACCAAACAAAGCATACAGGATGTAAAATGCTCCAGTTCGTCGTGCCAGCACAAATTGGGTATGTCGATTCCCATATTTTGTGCGGCCTTCATTACTGAAGTTCCATCTTCAACCTGAATTTCAGTGTTATTTATTTTTAGTTTTATCATTATTCCTCGCCAAGGCGCAAAGACGCCCAGAATCTTTTTTCATTATTAAATCATCTCCCTACTTTGTTCAGGGTTTGGTTTCTCTTTGAACCCTGAACTTTGAACTCTGAACTATCTCACATCTATCGCATCCACCGGGCAAACCGCACGACAGGAATCGCATTTTATACACAATTCTGTATCGATGCTGTGCTTTTCATGCGGGGTAAACGGGATGGCATCCACCGGGCATTTTTGTACGCATTTTGTACAGCCGATACAGTTATCATTTACCGAATAAGTTATCAGCTCCATACATTTTCCGGTTGGGCAAATGCCGTTAATGTGCGCTTCATATTCCTCGCGGAAATATTTCAAAGTACTCAATACGGGGTTTGGCGCCGTTTTACCCAATCCGCACAAACTGCCTTTTTTTGTCCAATCGGCTAACTTTTCCAGTTCATCTAAATCGCCAGGGTTGGCTTTTCCTTTGGTAATATTATCCAGAATGTCGAGCATTCGTTTTGTACCCACCCGGCAAAACGTGCACTTTCCACACGATTCCTCCTGTGTAAACGACAGAAAATATCGTGCAATATCTACCATGCAATCGGTGTCGTCGAGAACTACCAAACCACCTGAACCCATCATGGCGCCCATTTCTCCCAGAGATTCATAGTCGATAGGTGTATCAGCATATTCTGCCGGAATACAACCACCCGACGGGCCGCCAATCTGAACCGCTTTAAACTTCCTTCCGTTTGCTATTCCCCCGCCAATTTCATCAATCACCTGTTTTATGGTAATTCCCATGGGAACCTCAATCAATCCTCCGCGCGCCACTTTACCGGCAAGGGCAAATACCTTTGTTCCGGTACTTTTTTCAGTGCCTATATTCTTGAATTTCTCCGAACTTTCACGAAGAATGTATGAAACCTGAGCAAGTGTTTCAGTATTGTTTACCAAGGTTGGAAAGCCCCACAAACCACTTTCTGCAGGAAAAGGAGGACGTATTCTTGGAAAACCGCGGCTACCTTCGATGGAGGCAATTAACGCCGTTTCCTCGCCACAAACAAAAGCCCCTGCCCCTTCATAAATCTGTAAATCGAGATTAAATTCTGTACCGAGAATATTATCACCAAGTAAATTGTTTTCGCTGCAAATTTTTATCGCTTCGCGAATTCGCCTCACCGCCAATGGATATTCAGCGCGGATGTAAAAATATCCCTGGTGAATTCCAACTGCAAATGCAGCGATTATCATTCCTTCAATTACACGGTAAGGATAGGATTCCAAAAGCATCCGGTCCATAAATGCGCCGGGATCGCCTTCATCGCCATTACAAATCAGGTATTTCGTTTCATTTTGTTGCTTTCTTACCAATTCCCATTTTATTCCTGTAGGAAAACCGGCACCACCACGACCACGAATTCCGCTGTTTTTTACTTCTGAAATTACCTCTTCCGGCGACAAGGTTTCCAACACCTTTTGTAAGGCAGTAAATCCACCGCGATTTTTGTATTCGTTAATGTCGAGCGGGTTAATCATACCACGATATTCAGTAGCAATCGGAATTTGTTTTCCTAAAAATGATGCGACCGGTTTTTCGCGCATGCTGATTTCGTAACGTTCAATGCCTTCCCAGTTACGGTCGGTTTGGATATCTTCCACCAAATGCAGCAATTTATTTTTTGTTTTGGTAAAAAATCCCGGTGCCTCGAAATGCGATTCAACAATGTTCTTCACATCTTCGGGTTTAACTTTGGCATACAATGTTGGCTCTCCTTCATTTGGAACTACTTCAACCAAAGGAACCTGGTGACACATTCCCACGCATCCTACATGTTTGAGTTTAACACGCAGGCCACTCTCATTCACCACACTTTCCACTTCTTTGCGAATTTCCTCGCTACCACTCGCTACACAACACGAACCGAGTCCAATCCGAATTTCTCCCTGAATGACTGAGCCATCTGCAAAACGGGCTTTTTTTGAATCCTTCTTTCCTTTCTTACTTTCAAAATCGGTAATGATCTGCTCTACCTGGTCGGGTGCAACGTGACCATAGGTAATTCCATCAATCTGAACTACCGGAGCAAGTGTACAACATCCCAGGCAACTTACTTTTTCAATAGTATATTTACCGGATTCTTCCGTATTTACACCTACAGGCAATTTAAATTCCCGACGAAAAGCATCGTACACCTGCACGGCGCCTTTTACGTGGCAGGCGGTTCCAACACATACTTTTATCATATGCTCGCCCACAGGATGCATTCGAAACTGCGAATAGAAACTTGCGACACCTGTAATATCTGCAGGAGTTATTGATGTCTGTTCAGACAAATACCTTAAAGCATCTTCCGGCAGGTAATTAAATTCCTTTTGAATGGCCTGTAAAATCGGAATCAGGCTCTTTTTGGTGGAGCCTTTTTCGGCAATAAGTTGGTCGATATATTGAAAATTGTTTGTCATATTTTTCTCGCAAAGGCGCGAAGACGCTAAGGTTTATTTTGTTTTGTTTTTGTCTTATCTTAATTTTTAATTTATTCTTTGCGTCTCTGCGGCTTGGCGTGAAATTTTGTTCTCGCAAAGGCGCGAAGACGCTAAGGTTTATTTTCCAATACAATATAAGTTGTTCACTCCTCGAATATATATATGTCCGTCCTGATAAGCCGGAGTTGTTCCGGCAGTTTCTCCCAGTTCATTTTCGCTAATCTTTTTCACGTCCTTAGATAATTCATATACCCGCATTACTCCGTCATTATCCATTAAAAACATTTTTCCATCGGCAATTGTCGGCGATGAATATATGGCAGAACCGGTATCATCCTCCCAATATTTTTCACCTGATTTTAAATCATAGCAAACTATCACTCCGTAGCTGGTTGCAATAAATAATAATCCGTTATATGCCACCGGACTCGAAGCTTCAGGCAAATATTCATCATTTTCCCATAAAGTTTCTTGTGTTCGAATATCGATGGCCACCATGCGGGCGTATTCGTTGGCGGCAACCACAATTCCATCACTATATGCAACTGACGGCCCAACTTCGCCCATCATACATTCAACCGACCAAAGCTCTTTTCCGGTTTCCACATCGTATCCGGCAACAATCGGATCGGCAGTTAAAATCACCTGGAATTTCCCGTCAACTTCAGCCAAAACAGGGCTCGCCCACGATATTTTTGCTTTGCGAACCGTTTCCCACACCGGATTTCCTGTGGCTCCATCCAAAGCCATCACTTTTCCTCCGCTGTTGGAATCATACTGAATAATTAATTTATTTGCCCAGGTAATTAATGACGATGAATGTCCGTAGTGATTATTCGGAACTCCGAGGTTTTTTGCCCAGATTCGTTTCCCGTCCAAATCGAAAGCAATAACATCGCCGGTTGCGAAAATGGCATACACCCTTTTGCCGTCTGTTGTTAAGGATGGCGCCGATAAACCTGTATCTGGCGTAACTCTTGGCATTGCTGTTGGGGAGCCTTGAATATTATCCGCTTTTCCTGTCCAAAGCAATTTACCATTGGTACGATTGTAACAGTACACCTCCCGACTTGCAGCATCAGCGCCGGCGATAAAAATTTTGTCGTCCCAAATAACCGGAGAGTTAAAACCACTCTTTGGAATGGGAGATTTCCACAAAACATTAGTACCGGCAGCACCATCCCATTCAGTGGGAATATTTTTGCTGAAACTGATACCCTGACTTAGAGGCCCGCGAAAAGAGTTACTGTTTTTTCTTATTTCAGCTAAAGTAAAACCAGTTGAAGCCGGTGCGGTTAATTTTGATTCTTCCGTTTTAATTTCTCTATTTACCGGTTCTGAACCAGTTTTTTCAGGATTATCACTTTTTGTTTCTTCCGCCTGTATATCTTCTTCAATTTTATTCTCCTGAATTCCAGGTTGAATAGAACTAATTTCTGTCGGCGCCGGATTTTTATCGACATCGATTACTTCGATTGATTCATCCGCTTGCGCCTGTTCCGGTGAATTGGCTGCATTGGATGCATCGTAATATTTTAGCTGATTTACAGTTATAAAAGATGCTCCAAAAGCCAGAATTAAAAGTGCTGCCCCAACAACGATAATTCCTTTTTGCGCCAAAATGCGGCTGGTAATTTCATTTTCGTGCTGCGTATCAGGTTGTTCAATTTTTGATCTTAGCGAATAATAAAACCGCAGCGCAAAAGCCAAAACAATGGCACCAAACAACAAAAGATAAGCGCCTGTTTTTACTTGCCAGCGGCTGTTAAAATAGGCTTTCCGGGCCAGTAAATCAAAGTTGCGGATTTCGGCTTTAAGCTCGTCGTTATTAGGCTCCTGTTTTAATCGTTCCACTAAAGCCTGAATAACTTTGCTGTCGGTTGGGTCATTTTTCGACATCTGCCAGAAATTAAGCAATAACAGCAAAGCTACCGTAATGCAAAATATGCCTGAAATGACAGCGACGTTTTGTGAAAGTTTTATTTTATCTTTTATGTTCATTCTTATTTTGATTCTCTTTCAATCCAGTCTTTTTATTTGTGGCGCATGCATAATACCTTTTCATTTTTCCTGGCGTGGATGCGCCTTTATTCTCTTTTATTTTTTACCCCCCGGGTTGAAACCCGGGGCTATTATTGTTGAACTCCTAAAGAGTTCTTTTCTTTTACATATTTCAAATTTTTCACCTTTCATATTTCCCTTTTTATTCCCACCCTTGGAGGGGTTAGGGGAGGCTTATTTTCCTTCACTTTTCAACCGGGCAAAAATCCATACAGCGCCCGCAACTCAAACAATTTCCTTTATGTGGTTCATAATCCTGTCGTTTTCTGAAAACTACCGTATTTAATAATGTCATTCCAATTACCAAACCTATAAATCCTCCTGCAATCATACTGCCTATGTAAAATTTATTCTGAATATGTTCTGCTTCCTCAACCAGTGTCTGCATTGATTTGCCGGATGAAAGAAAAGTTTGAACGTCGATATTATCGGGATCATTTTTTATTTCGGGATGTGAAATCAGCAATTCAGCCAGATAAACATCGGGATTTGCTTTTGATAAGAACGTATGCGATTTCGCACCTACAAAAACGCCTGCAGCAATCCATAGCGGAATAACAATCGCATAGGTTACAAATCGTTTCGGCCCCAGTCCTGATTTGGCAACCTCTTTTTCATTTGTTGGGTAATCGATGGCATCAAACGGACAGGATTTTGAACAGAGTTTACATTGAATGCATTTTGACGGTGTGATGCTTAAATGCCATTTTGAAAAACGCGACATCCAACTTAGAATAACTCCGTAAGGACATAAAAAACGGCAATAGGGACGCGCTAAAAACATGCCCATTAACAACATGGCGATTCCCAGAACAATCATTAGAAATTTGGCATCCATTCTGAAAATCCCCACAAACGGATCATATCTGCAAATAATAAAATCGGTTCCTGTAGCTGCAAAAAGCACTGCCAGCGATAAATAAATGTAGGGTATTAAACCGAGTGTTTTATTGAGCCATTTTGGTATACTCAATGGCTTTATTACTACCAAATCCTGGATAGCGCCAAGCGGACAAGCCCCCGCACAAAATGTTCGCCCGAAAAACAGAGTGAAAGCCAGCGGTATTATGAAAAATGACAATGCCGTTACCGAAATTGCATATGTTGGGTCGAAAAACGATAAAGTAACATTCTGAATGGCGCCAATGGCACAAATACAACCATTTCTGTAAAATCCAAAATAGGCTAAAGTGAAAATAGAAAGTCCCAAAATTCCATATCTCGATCGTTTTTTTACGGCGAAATAGGAAGCCAGGGAAATTACAATGACAAGAATTATTACATCAAAATATTCCAGTTGTAATGCGCGTGGTTCGGGTGTAATGGTTGTTGGCTGTGTGTATCCTGAATCGAACTCCGGTTTTGGGAAACGTTGTTTTTGAGAGAATGAGTTAAAAGATAGTAAGAAAAAGATGAGAAAAAGTAAAAGACCCCTCCTAACCTCCCCAAAGGGGAGGAAACTCCAAAATCTGAATCTTGTAGCCTGAGATTTGTGGCTTCTTATATCTTTTCCTTTGTTCACCGAATTTTTCATACTTATTTAGTCAGTTTCATTAGGTAGTTGGCTTTGTCCAGTTTCCTTTCACCTTATATGCTTCGCTGGCCTTTACCCTTTTTATGGCATCTGAAGGGCACATACGGGCAATGGAACATTCATTACAATTCAGACAGATGTCATGAATAATCTGCAGATGAAGCGAACCGTTTCCAAACGAAGTACACCCCTTTACACATTTGGCGCAACCAATGCATAAATCTTCATCGATAGTATATTCAAAGTAAGGATTCTCAACATATCTTCTTTTAATGGCAGAAGTTGGACAAAGCTGGTTTTCAGCAGCCGTAGTTCTTGCATTTGAATCGGGTTTTAAATAACCGCCGCATAAATCGCAGTAACCGCACAATGCAAATGCATGAACACATTTTACAGCAGAAGGTGTCATTACACATTCGGTAGCACAACGGCCGCATTGTGTACACAAAAACGGATCGATTTGCCAGACATAATCATCGGCTATTGCTTTGCTCAACGATAAACCTCCAACTCCTCCCAACGCCAAAGCCAGCGATATGCGAACGCCGCTTTGAATAAATTCCCTCCGGTTTTTTGATTTGCTCTTTTCCATGTTATCGTTTCAATCGACTTTTCTTTGTAGGTGCATCGAAAGTTAGTATTTCAATACACAGGCTTAGATGCACCTATTTTTGCCCGTACTCTATACTTTATTAAACTCCTATGGAGTTTTTTCCTTTTCCCGTGCCGTTTTTACTTCGGGATTTATACAATTAGCAGCTATTCCGCAACTGTTGCAGGCAGGTGATACATCACAGGATGCAGACACCTTATTATTGACAATAAGATAGCCTGTTGAAGCTGCAATCCCACCAAGTAATATTAAACGTCCTCCGGTTATAAAAAAATCTTTTCGGTTCATGGTCCTAATTATCCTTTCAGTATGCGGTGCATAGAACGCTGGTTTTTCAAACAACGAACCAGGATGCACCTTTTTTCTTTTCATCTTTTATTCCCCGGGTTAAAACCCGTGGCTATTTTTGTTTAACTCCTTCAGAGTCATCTTTTAATTTACATGTCTCCGAATCAACTTGCGGTGCATGAAATGCCGGCTTATCAATTTACGGGCATGGATGCACCTTGTTATTCGTTTCGCTTTCTTCCCCAGGATAAATCCTGGGGTTATTTCAATTCAAAGACACGTATCATTTTTCGTTTAAAGTCGAGTGCATAAATGTTTCCTGCACTGTCAACCGCAACATCCGGCGCTTCATCTTCATTGTTAAATTTTACAGGAGCTGCAACTACCCCATGCAATTCGCCCGATGATTTGTGCACTTTAATTCGAACCAGTCCTTTCTCGCTGGTTACAAAACTTCCATCAGGTAAAAAGGTAAAATGTGCAGGATTACAACAACCGCTAAAACCATCGATTTTCATGCTTGTATTTTCCCAGTAAGCGCGTAAATTTCCATCGAAAGTATAATTCTCCAGGGCATGAATGCCGGGATTAACCACCCATAATTCACCATCAGAATTTATGTCGATATCGAAATACGGGCTCGGAATTATAAATCCGTATATCACGTTATCGCCTGATTTACCTTCAAATTCCATCATTTTTTCTCCGGTAACTGAAAAACGAATAATCCTTCTCTTTCCGGCATCAGCAACAAACAGATTCTTTCCGGAAACCACCAGCGAAGTAATAAAAGTATTTTCTTCAGGAATATTCCATTTTACCAATTCATCGCCGTTTTCAGATAAAACAAGTATTTGCTTTTCAAAAGCAACAAAAATAGAATCTCCGGAAACTTCAAGTGAATGTACATTTTCAGGTAACTTTATTTCGTTCAGCAATTTTCCTGTTAGGTCAATAACTTTTATGGAAGCATCGCCGGCAACAAAAACCTTGTCATCCGAAATGGTAATTGCAGTCGGTTCTTCAAACCCGATTTTAAAATTCTTCGTTTCCTTATACAGCACCAATCCTTCATCCACATCTTTAAATTCTTCCATGTTGTATTCGTAAGGATTTGCTTCGCTTTTATCGGGCCGTTTTGAAACATAATCGCCCACAATTACAGCAACAATAATTACTGCCAGAACCATCAGAAATATGATTATGCCTTTGTTTTTCATTTTTCTAAATATTTAAATCAATACAAACCATTTTTTTTGAATCCCTCAAAATGAGGTAACCATTGGCCAGTGCAAATGGCGCCCATGCATCGTGGCCGTCTTCAAATATCTTTGCCTGGTCGAGTTGTATGTACTTTTCGGTACTTGGCCGAGTAATCGTTAGCGTTCCTTCATCGTTTAAAATGAATAATTTATTATCAGCCATAAAATACGGACCTAAACCAAAACGGACTTCTTTGCCACTCGACCAAACTACTTTTCGGGTATCCGCAGGATCAACACAAATCAACTGGTTTCGCATGGTTCCTCCATCTTTTGGCAAAATCCCAAACAAATGATCTTTCCAGTAAATTGCAGTTTGCTGTTCACAAGCAAGGCCGTCTTTTGGAGCATAGTCGTAAAGAGGTTTTATCGAAAACATCCCGTTATTTGCTGAAAGTTGCAACATCATGCTTCCGGCGCCATAACCTGCTGTCATAAATATTTTCCCATCGGGCATGCAAACCGGTGATGGAGCTACCACTGAGTGATTCCACGCCGGAGTTTCCCATAAAACCTTGCCTGCATCGTCTCCATCGGCAGCAACGGCAACTAATCCACCAATGGCACTGTACACATACATTTTTCTTCCACCAAAAGTATACGGCATTACCGAAGAATGCGACATCAGCCATTTGTTGGGATTGGGCGTTTCCCATATTTTTTCGCCGGTGGCACAATCTACAGCAATTAAAAGTGCTTTTCCCCCCGTTGCGATAATCGCCTTTCCATCGTCGATAAGAGGACATTGACCTGTGTACCATAAAGGCACTTCCGATTCATATTCTTTTGCAACATCAATTCCCCACAATAAATTAGCAGTTTTTCTTTCCAGGCACATTACATGACACATAGGGCCAATGGTAACAATATAATCTTCTGTAACTGCAGGTATGGTGCGCGACATGCCGTGGTTTCTTTTAATATTTAAACTATAGCCACGGTTCCACATTTCTTTTCCATCGACCAGCAGAGAAACAGCGGAGCATATCGGCGCGTTTTTCTTCATTATAATCCAGAACATAAGCCAAACCTTTATAGATAGCTGCGCCGGAATGCCCTTCGCCCAAGTCGATGCTCCATAAAATTTTAGGACCTTCAGGCCCGAACTTATCAATCAGTTTTACCGGCGATTTTGAAATGTTATCGAAGTCTGCACCGCGGAAGCGCGGCCAGGTTTCCGACAATTCGGTGTATTCCGTATTGTATTCCTTAAATATTTCGCCAATCCGAACCGTTTGCAATGAATCGCCTGAACCACGATTATCAGCACCTTCAACACTTATATCGAATTTACGTGTTGGATCGGTGTTCATCCACCAGAATATGATGATGAAACCGATAATTCCGATAACAGAAAGTGTGATATTTATGGTTTTTTTGGTATTCATATTCATTATAGTAATGAGCCGTGAGTATTTAGTAGTGAGTAAACTTAGCAGATATAAGCTGCCACCAATCGTTTGGTATTCTGTTTTCTGTATACCAAAAATAGAAGTTTCACAAACGAATTATTTTTACATATTTCTCTCACTACGCAATCTCAAAATCTATTTGTCATTTATATCATACACCATTAATACACTGCCATGCCTGATAAAAAGCTTACCATCATAAATGGCAGGATGTGCCCAATGCGGACCGGCTCCTTTTTTTAATTTGAACGTGCTAATAATCTTCAATTCATCAGGTGATGGTTCAACCAACGCAACATTTCCCCATTTTTCTTCATACAAGTAGAGCATTCCATCCGCTGAAATAATGGAACCTTTGTTGTACCATTCCGTTTCCCAGTTGGTTTTACCTGTATCCCAGTTTACACTTACCCATTTTCCGTTGGCATTGTTCTCCCAGTTGGAACCATAAAGATTGCCATCAATTAAAACCACGCCGCCAAAATGTGTATCAATGGTTTCATTTTTCCATTTTACCGAAACTGACCTTCCATCTTCCGAAAGTGAAAAAAGAATTCCCGGATGATTGTAACCGCTGGTGACAAAGATTTCCCCATCTTTATAAATGGGTGGATTGGTTTGTGCTCCAACACCCTGGCTATGTTTATGATATTGGATGAGATTGTAACTCCACCAGATTTCCCCGTTTTCCGGATTTATTGCAATTAAATTATCGGTGGTTTGTGCAAGAATTATTTTAATACCATTATGGTTGATAACAAGTGGAGAAGCATAAGCTTTTGTTCCTCCAATGCTTTTATCTTTCCATATGAGCGAACCATCTTTTTTATCCAGGGCAACCAGCGTGTTTTCGCCACCAGCAGTAAATAATACTGCATTTTCAGTTAATGCCGGGCATTCAGCATCGCCGTGTTTATATATTTCGCCATGGTATTTTTTAATGACATCAACCTGCCAGTTAATTTTGCCGGTTTTGGCATCGATGCAATTTAGCTGACCCGTTCCGCTGGAAACATACAATTTTCCGTTTTCATATGTAGGTGTACTTCTGCTATCGATATAGGAAGCCGTCCACGCACGTCCGTACGGTGTTTCCCATAACAGTTCACCTTTTAGATTATAGGCGGATAAAATGTCGGTTGTATCTTTCTTGATTCCTGTAATAAAAATTTTACCATCGGCATAAATGGGTTGTGAATACCCCTTGCCTACTCCTTCAATTTCAAGAAGTAGTTCGGGCCCATCCTCCGGCCATTCTTTTAAAAGTCCGGTTTCATGGTAAATGCCTGTTCGGTTAACGCCACGGAATTGAACTATTTCCTGCGAAAACAGGCAAGTTGAAATAAAAAAAAGCAATATGGTTGGTACTATTTTCATGTTTTTTCTGTATGGCTTGTCTAATTAACCGATGTCAAGACCCTGAAACAAGTTCAGAGTGACGCCTTTTTGCAACTCTCAGTTTATTGAGACAAACTCCTACCCTATATCATCAATCTCTCTTTATATCATACACCATTAAAACATCTCCATGCCTCATAAACAGTTTACCATCTGCAATAAACGGATGTGCCCAATGCGGTCCAGCGCCTTTTGTAATTTTAAATTGGCTTATAACTTTAAAACCTACCGGATCAGGTTCAACCAAACCTACATTACCACGTTCATTGTAAGCATAAAGCAAACCGTCAGCCATCACTATAGAACCTTTGGAATCCCATTTTTCATTGTATTTTATTTCTCCGGTATTCCAATTCATGCAAGCCCAGTTACCACTGCTATTATTCAACCAATTGGAACCGAAAACATTTCCGTTATATAATATCAATCCGCCATGGTGATTATCAAGTGTTGTATTTACAAATTTCTTTGAAACTGATTTGCCGTCGGGATTCATTTTCAGCATTACTGCATCGTAATCATAACCCATAGAAATAAAAATCTCGTCGTCTTTGAAAAGAGGAGTATCAGGCCAGATTAGGCCGTTGTCCTGCCATTTCCATTTTTCAGGGTCGAAATAGGCATAGTGCCAGGCAATTTCTCCTGTTTCAGGAACAAGTGCGATTAGGTTGGTACCTGTAACCGCAAGAATATATCTGAAATCTTTATATTCGTAAATTGTAGCTGAGGCATAGCCACGGGCACCCCCCAACGACTCGCTTTGCCAAACCGGTTCGCCGGTGATTTTATTGAAAGCCACGATACTTGTTTTATTTCCACCAGGAGAACAAACTACCAGATTATCGACAACTAATGGTGTCTCCGAATTTCCCCAAACATGATATTCGGTTTCATAATCCTTATCCACTTCCACAGCCCAGTTTTCCCTGCCTGATTCACGATCAATACAAACCAGACGTCCGGTTCCGCTTTGCACATAAATACGATTATCATCGATTACGGGTGAACATCGGGTGTCGGGATACGACTGGTTCCACGACCGTCCGTAAGGAACCTGATATTTTATATTTCCCTGCATATCAATTGCCGATAAATAATCCATGAGTATCAATCATTCCAGTGGTATAAATCATGCCATTTGCATAAATTGGCGAAGACCAGCCCTTTCCGATTTTTTCTACTTCCAGAATTTGATTCGGCCCGTTTTCCGGCCACGATTTTAACAAATCTTTCTCCTGAAAAATGCCATCGCGGTTCGGTCCACGCCATTGTACCAGCTGTGAAAACGAGGCAAAAACGAAAAACATAAAAATCAAAATGAAACTAAACTTTATCATATAGTTCTAATTGGTTGGTTTTCAAATATTTTTAACTATGGATTTCAATCAGAATTATTGTTTACCCCTCATGACTCTCCTCCTAAAATGAAAGGACTAAAATATAATCTATTCGCAACATTTACAATTGATTAATGTAATTTAGCACACGTCTAAATAGCGCATGAATAAAGGACTAAACACACTTTTATTCCAACAAAAAAGCTCCGTCTTTCAACGAAGCTTTTCAACACATTTATATTTGTATTTCTAATTTTTTGCCTGCCGCTTTCTGTCGTGTTCATTAAGCAGAATTTTACGAATCCGCATATTTTTTGGTGTAACTTCTATGTACTCATCGTTTCTGATGTATTCCATAGCTTCTTCGAGCGAAAATTTAATTGCCGGTGCGATGCTGGTTTTTTCATCGGAACCGGATGCGCGCATATTAGTGAGCTTCTTGGTTTTTACAATATTCAATGTCAGATCATCCAGGCGTGTATTTTCACCAACTACCTGACCCATATATATATCTTCTCCGGGATTTACAAAAAACCGTCCCCGATCCTGCATTTTATCAATGGAATATGCTATTGCAGTACCAGTTTCCAACGCAATTAAAGCTCCGTTTCTGCGTACACCCAAATCGCCTTTCCATGGTTCGTAGCCATAAAAACGGTGTGCCATAATTGCTTCACCTTCCGTTGCGGTAAGCATTTGGTTTCGTAACCCGATTAAACCACGTGCCGGAATTAAAAAATCGAGATGAGTGCGAGCATCTTTTGTTTCGATGTTTGCGATATCTCCTTTCCGTTGAGTCACCAATTCAATCACTTTGCCGGAAAACGCTTCAGGAACATGTACCGTTAATGCCTCAATGGGTTCGTGCTTTTTACCTTCAATTTCTTTTATAATAACCTTTGGTTGCCCAAGTTGAAATTCGAATCCCTCACGCCGCATGGTTTCCACCAAAATCGAAAGATGAAGAATTCCACGGCCATATACCGAAAATGAATCTGCAGAATCGGTGTCTTCAACCCGTAATGCTAGATTTTTTTCAGTTTCCTTATACAGGCGATCACGTAATTGACGCGATGTAACAAACTTGCCGTCCTTACCAAAAAATGGTGAGTTATTGGCTACAAACATCATACTCATAGTTGGCTCATCCACACGGATCGGAGTTAAGCCTTCAGGCATTTCGCCATCTGCAACGGTATCGCCAATATCAAATCCATCCAGGCCAAGCACTGCGCAAATTTCTCCCGACGGAACCGGATCTTTTGTTTTCTCTTTTCCCAGTCCTTCAAACAAATAAACTTCTTTTGCAACCGTTTTTACCACCCTGCCGTCACGTTTTACCAACGACAACGGAGTTCCGGGATTTAAACTTCCACGGGTAACTTTTCCAACGGCAATTCTTCCTGTATATGAAGAATAATCAAGTGATGTGATTCTCATTTGCAACGAACCTTCCTTGTGTTTTGAGGGCGGAATCGATTCCAGGATCACATCGAGCAGATAACTGATGTCGGTTGTTTGCGTTTTCCAGTCCGGCCCCATCCAACCTGCTTTTGATGAACCAAAAACTGTAGGAAAATCAAGCTGATCTTCAGTTGCTTCCAAACTGAACATCAGGTCAAACACTTTTTCCTGTGCAATATCGGGTGTACAGTTAGGTTTATCTACTTTGTTAATTACCACAATTGGTTTTAATCCCAGTTCAATCGCCTTTTGAAGTACAAACCGGGTTTGCGGCATTGGACCTTCAAAGGCATCCACAATGAGTAAAACACCGTCGGCCATGTTTAAAACGCGCTCCACTTCGCCACCAAAATCGGAGTGGCCGGGAGTATCTATAATATTGATTTTTGTGTCCTTGTACCGAACCGATACATTTTTTGAAAGTATGGTAATTCCGCGTTCGCGCTCCAAATCGTTGCTGTCGAGAATTAATTCTCCCATATCCTGGTTATCGCGAAACAGGTTTACCTGGTGCAATATTCGGTCAACCAAGGTAGTTTTGCCATGGTCGACGTGTGCTATTATTGCTATGTTTCTAATTTCTGTCATCTTCTGTTTTTAATCTAATCAATTAAACCGATTGGCAATAAATTTGTTTTTTAAATTCTGTTTTCCTTTTGAAAACGAAGCATTTATGCAAATTGGCGGGCAAAAGTAAGAAAGTTTTTTAACTAAGTTTCAGGGTAAAATGGTTTTAAGCAAATTTCATAAGAAATTTAATGTCGAAATGAACCTTTTTCCAATAGTGAAAATTCATTGAAAAAGATTAATTTTATGCTACCATTAAATCAAAAAAATCAATTTATGAAATCTGTCAACTTCCTTTCTTTGTTACTATTATTTCTGTTTTATTCAAGCTGTACAGATGATTTTAAAAATGCTGAATTAACCACCGGTGATTGTTTTGACCAATTTCCAACCATCGGCTATTACACAGGCCAACACGGAACTATTCAGGGTGCTTCTTTAAACGATGTTCCTAATTTAATCGTAATTGGCGATTTGGAAAACAATGGTTATTATCTGTTTCCATGTAATCTTCCTGCCAAGTATCAGCTAAACGGAACCGAAATAATTTTTGATGCTGAAATTAAGGAACTACCGTCAATACGTTGCGACACGTTGCAGGATGGAACAATTGATTGCGCTCAGCTGGACTATGTGGGAACGCCTGTTACCTTAACTGCGCTGAAGGTTAAGGATTTATTCTGATTTATCCATACAATTTAATTCTAAAAGCGCTTTGTCAAGTTCAATTTGACATTTCTTACAGAAGAAGTGCTTTTTTTGATCAATATCTTCCACATACGTCCCGGATCGCATAACACAGGCAGGAATGTGACAATGAATAAGACCAAACGTATGGCCGAGCTCATGAATAATGACTTTTTTCAATCGTTCGAAAAGCAGTTTATCATTTCCCGCCAAACCGTATTGTTCATTTTTAAGACGATATACCGACGCAATTCCTGCATTACCTTTATAAATGGCCTGGCCGAAAATGAATGTAAGAATTGGTATAAACAAGTCAACCTGGAATAATCCGATTGTTTTTAATGACTGACTTGCATATTCGTTATGAATAATTTGAAGGAGTTTATTTGCATCGTATTGTTTTCTTGCGGGTTCGAAACAGAAAGCAAAATCGCGATACTCTGTCGATGTTTTCACTTTAATTCCGAAACTAATGCTCACCTCTTTTGCCAGTCGTTCAAGAAAACCTTTCTCGAAATGTCCGAGAGAAATCAATGATATTTCTTTATTAGTCAATAAGATTTGATTTTTATAAGATTGCTTTCACCAGGTTTATCTTTCAGGATGTGAGAGCTGGTGTTTTTTAATTTTATTATACAGCGTAACCCTGTCAATTTTTAGCGCCTTTGCTGTACGGCTGATGTTCCAGTTATACTTATCGAGCGTTTTGAGCACGTATTTTTTTTCGAGGTCGTTTAAACTGTCGTTGCTATCAATAATTAAGTCTTTGTCCAAAGGTAAATCCTTCAGCCTGATTTCCTTTCCATTACCGACAACAATGGCACGTTCGATCATATTTTCCAGTTCCCGAACGTTTCCCGGAAAAGGATATTCCTCCATTCGTTGCATGGCTGCCGAATCAACTGTCAACAAATCACGACTCATGGAAGTGCAGTATTTTTTGATGAAATAGCTGACCAGCATCGGAATATCTTCTGTTCGTTCCCGAAGCGGCGGAATAGATATATTTACCACGTTCAGCCTGTAATACAAATCTTCACGAAAAGTACCTACTTCCACCATTTTTTTCAAATCCTTATTAGTGGCACATATTACCCTGAAATCGGATTTTATCTCTTTATTTCCACCAACCCGGACAAAAGCTTTTGATTCCAAAACCCGCAGCAGTTCAATCTGCATCTTTCCTGAAATGGTAGCAATTTCATCGAGAAAAATTGTTCCGCCGTCTGCCATTTCAAATCTGCCTTTCCGGTTAAACATAGCGCCTGTAAATGCACCTTTTTCGTGGCCAAACAATTCACTTTCAAGCAAATCTTCCGATAAAGCGCCGCAATGTACGGTAACCAACGGGAAAAACTTTCGTGGTGAATTGGAATGAATCGCTCTTGCAATCAGCTCTTTTCCGGTTCCGCTTTCGCCTGTAATTATTACAGAAGAATTGGTTGGAGCTACATTTTCCACCTCTTTCAGCACTTTCGTCATTGCTCTGCTGCTGCCAATAATATCTTCAATGTTTTCCAGCGAAACCAGTTTATTTTTAAGGATTTCATTTTCATTTTTTAGAGAAATCTGATGCGCTGCATTTCGGATTAAATGCGTTAAATCATCGGGATCGAAAGGTTTGGTGATGTAGTCGTATGCGCCGTCTTTTAACGCCTGAACTGCAGTTTCAACCGAAGCAAAGGCTGTCATGATTATAACTATTGCATTGCTGTTGATTGCTTTTATTCTTCGGTGCATTTCTAGTCCGTCCATTCCCGGCATTTTTATATCAGCCAAAACTATATCGAAATTTCGGGCTTCAATTTTTGTTAATGCTTCTTTTGCATTGGCTGCTGAATCGACTTCGTAACCGTCTTCGATAAACCAATGGTACAACGAATCTCTTACCGACTCTTCATCATCTACAATCAGCATTGATATTGTTGTTTTCATTTTAAAATAATTTCATGTTTTCGTTAAGTATTCGTGTTTTAACCAATTCGAACCGAACAGACAATGTTGTGCCTTTCCCTGTGGCAGATGCAACTTCTATTTTTCCCTTGTGGCTTTGAACGATTCCATGAACTATTGCCAGCCCGAGTCCAATTCCACTTGCATTTCGCTTAGCCGAATAAAAAGGCTGAAAAATCCTGGTAACATCTTCAGTGGCAATACCAACTCCATTATCGATTATATCGATTTTTATATGGTCCTCGTCAGGGTTTGTGGTCTTTATAATGATTTCACCATTGACAGTGATGGCTTCAATTGCGTTAACCAAAAGTGCAACGCTCACCTGTTTAATCTGGTTGTCGTTACAGAATATCAGATCATTCTCAGCATTAAAGTCAAGGTAAAAATGAATTCCAGCCATTTTCATCTGGTGAGCCATCAAATTGTAAGATTCTTTCAAAACATTATGCAGATGACAGTTTTTAAAATTCTCCTGGTCTTTTCTTGAAAAATCGAGCAAGCCTTTAACGATATCTCCACATCGCTTTGATTCCGTTTCAATCACCTTCAGGTACTTTAACATAGGGATTTTTGAAGCTTCGGGTATTTCAATTTTTGAAATTTGCTTTGCCACCAATTTGCTGTATGTCAGAATTCCCGAAAGCGGATTATTAATTTCGTGCGCCACAGACGACGACAGTTTTCCCAGTGAAGTTATTCGCTCAATGTGAATCAGTTCATTCTGAATCTCTGCCAGTTCTTCCGACTTTCTCTGAACCTTATATTCGAGTTGATGCGACC
Organism: uncultured Prolixibacteraceae bacterium; assembly: GCA_963821855.1. Taxonomy (GTDB): domain Bacteria; phylum Bacteroidota; class Bacteroidia; order Bacteroidales; family Prolixibacteraceae; genus Draconibacterium. Next base: position 191,315 of record CAWGFJ010000019.1, read on the forward strand.
AGTTTTCCAGTTCGCGGTTTGCCGAATCCAGGTTATCGAGCATGTTGTTAAATGCGAGCGAAACCGATTTCATGTCGTCGAGTAAATATGGTTTTATTTCCAGCCTTCTGCTCCGGTCGCCTTTGGAAACCGCTTCACTTGCGGTTATTATTTCGTTCAACGGTTTCTGAATTTTATTTCGTGTAAAAAAAATAAGAATAAAAACTAATGCGATTGTAACAAGAATAGAAAGGAAAAAGTACTCGGTTGATGATTTTGAAACCGCTGAGTCGAGTTCTTCCAACGGAACTTTAATAATCAGAGAGCCAAGCACTTCATCATCGCTACTGTGTGCATGGCAGGCGCTTACAGAACAAGAGCGTTCATTCAGTATCGGAGTTCGAACAAGTAATTGCCTGTGTCCCCTATCACTTTGATTCATTACACAGGCGCTTTTTGAATCAATTATCTTATACGTTTTCTGTTTGGATGGAAACATTTCCGACAAATTCTCGTGGCAACTTATACAGTTTGGACTGCCTTGTTCCTGCAAATCGGAATTGTATGTGGAATAAACCAGGCTGTCGAGATTATTGTACATGTTTACCTCATCGATTCCGGGCATTGCATTAATGATATCGAGTGTGCTTTGAAGTGCGCTTTTGTCATTCTTCAACATGGAATAATATAAGGAGCCTTCGACGACAGAGCCAACATTGTCTCCCCGCTGCCGGATAACTGTGTTGAGATATCCTTCGTAAACCGACCTGAAAATTACGCTGTATGAAATAAAAAGGAAAACTGAAAGAATAGCAATAATATACACTACTCTGGCATATATCGATGACCGGAAACTAAAATAGCGGTGAAAAAACCGTTTAAGTGATTTATCGGTTTTTTGGCTGGTTTTATTAATATCTCTTTTCCCCATTTAAGGTTAGTCAATCGGTTGTTGAAATCCCAGACCAAATTACAAAAAAGAACAAAGGGGTTAACATCTTAAGTTCAGAAATCAATCGGTTTGATCCAAAAATTCATTTTGAAAATCTTTCCATACTTCTTCTTTCAATCCTTCCAGCAGATTCATCTGAAGTTCACCGCCTTCCTGGAAAACCAACATCTGAGTTTCTTCATTCTTCAAAAGCGAAACATTAAGAAAATCCTTTAATCTTTGCAACTCGCTTCCTATCCATTTAACAGCATCTTCAGCATAATAAAATCCTGCGGTTTCAGTTTTCCAATTTATTGGTTGAATGGAGTAAAGCCAACCTTCATCGTAAGGATCCGTTTTTACAATTTCAGTGTTCTGTGCGGCAATTGCATTGAAGCTTTTAACCACACCCGAAACAGGAGCAAGCAATTTAAGTTGTTTTCCGTGCTGTTCGATTTCAGCCAAAACTTCACCTTTTCTGATTTCTTCGCCTTCCGTTTTTAGTAAATTCAGTTTAAATCCACCAACCAGGTGAATAAGAAAATCATCGATACCTATTTTGGCATTTCCTGATTTTTCAAGATAAGCCCACGTATGGTTTTTACTGTAAAACAGACCTTTCGGAATTCGCAAAAAACCTGTAGTTAAAGCATTCACTACAGTTTGAATTTGCGTTTTTACCCGTGGCTTATTTACAATATATCCAAAAAGGAATCAAAATCAAAAAGAAACATATAATGATGATGTATTCAATTCCTTTGGTCTCGAAGATATTGGTGTATGTAAATCCTTCCATTTTTTTAAATTTTAAATTGTTTAAATTAATGAGCGCTTTTTACCCAGGATGGAGAATCGCGTAATACAGGCAAACGGTTAATCACCCAACTGAAAATCCAGATTTCAGTAAAAATAACTGCAAGCGTAACCACAATTTCCATCCACGATGGAACATAATGTACCGCAGCGTCCCACCTGAAAACCGATTACAGTAACATTTAAACGGTTGATAATAATCCAACCATAGTAATTACAGCCGCTATTTTAACAAGGGTATATATTGTTTCTCCGGTAACTGTAATAGAACAGCAGCATTGGTAAAAGAACAAATCCGAGCATTTCGGTAAGATACCAGTACCCCATTGTTGTATTCAGAAATCCCAGTTTTGTCCATGAACGAAAACAAGACATCTGTAAGAAAGAGATAGGCAAACATGGCGCCTGCACAGATTTTTGATAAACTGCGAATGATTTTGTTGTGTTCATGGTGATTTTTTTCACTGATTTGATCGCTGAAAACCTTATTGGCTAATCGAACCTTCGAAAATTACCATCGAAAGTCCGGCAAAAATACTCGAAACAAAAAACAGGATGGGAATAAATTCGGAATACCAGAGTGGATGGATTTTTTCCTTTGCCATTAAATACAGCGCTCCCAATCCTGACTGATGCAGAGTTGACAAGGTTATGCCAAAAATTACAGCAGCCAATGTCATTCCCGAAAGAATTTTACAGGCACGTCTCGCGCCAAGCCATTCAGCAATGGCAGGCGAAAACTCGATTAACTCTGCAAGCATATATAAGCAGAAAATGCCATGCAACAAGAAATAAAACAGAACTTGTTCCGAAACTGTTTCCGATAATTGGATTGATAACGTTCCACGGCCGGCCTAAATCGAGCAACAAAGCGCCTGCGTAAAAAACATAAGCCAGAAAACCGTTTAACACTGTTACCCGAACAATGGAATGATATTTTTTCATGTTCAGAATATAAACCATAAACGTAACCACATAGGCTCCGCCGGCAAAAGCAACTCCGGTAACTACATCAAATCCAATCCAAAGTCCCCACGGAACTTCCTGTGTTAAATTGGTAACCGAACCAATTCCTTTCCAAAACCGGATAACAATCAGGATTAAACCCAAAATCATAATCGGGATGGAAATTACATTAAACCAGGTAAACCATTTACCTTTTGGTTTTAATTCGCCAAGGAAAAATCTGAACCTTGACTTTTTCTCTTCTTTAAGGTGTAAGCTAACTGTATTACTCATTGTTTTCGGTTTTTTTGTTATTGTTTTTGGTTGCATCCTGAATTCCAAGCAAAATCATTGGCCAAAGCACAAAAACAGCGGGAACGCTGTACAAAAATCCCTTGGTTAATGCCGGATATGACGCATTTTGAATGTGGGTGTTAAATCCTAATTCTTCAAACGGAACCGGAGACAGGTACAGGAATGAAGTGCCTCCTGCTTCCGTTTCGCCGTAAATATGGTCGTAATACATATCCGGATTTTCAACAATTCTTTTCCGGGCTTCCGCAAGTAATTCTTTTCGTGTTCCAAATACCAGCGCTTCGGCAGGGCAGTTTTCAACACAGGCTGGCAATTTCCCTTCCTGCAATCTCTCGAAACACATGGTACATTTTGTGATTTTAGGATTCGCGCTGTGATATTCAAACTTCGGCATATCAAACGGACAGGAAACCATGCAATACCTGCAACCCATGCATTTATCGCCTCTCCAGATTACAGGTCCCTGTTCGGTTTTGTGCATGGCCTGTGTTAAACAAGCTGCAGTACACGCCGGCTGATTACAATGCATACACTGCCGTTTTACATAAACTTCGCCTTTCGAGGTGTCATACACATTAACAACAGTACGCCTGTTTTCACTGGTTTTACGAACTACTCCAACTTCAGGAGCATCCTCAGGTTCAGGCAAACCGTGAGCTTCGGCGCACGACATTTCGCAGGTTTGACATCCCACACATCGGGTTGAGTCATATAAAATCGCATTAAATTCAACCTGATTCTTTGATGCGGGTACGGCACTCAGTTTTTTGCCCAGAGCTAGCGAAGCCCCGGTTACACCCATTACCTTGAAAAAATTTCTTCTATCTATTCCCATGACGATATATTTCAATAGTTAATAAATTTGTGCTGTTAATTCAAATCGGAAGTGTCGATAAACCTAACCTGAAAATCTTCCCATACTTTAGGCCCCATTTGCTGAAGCAGATGATCATGAAGTTCCCCGCCTTCCTGGTAAACCAATTGTCCGTCAGCCACGTGATTCTGACTAATTAAGCTAAGAAAATCCTTTAAGCGTGTGAATTCCTTTTTTATCCATGTTTTATATGAATCAGCCATCTGTAAAAAGGTGATTTCCCTGGCCCAGTTTGAAGGTTCCAAAGCATATACCCAACCCCATGAATATGGTGAATTGTTAATAAGCGATGGAAAATCAACCAAATCTTCATTGATTTCTTTTATTGTTCCTGATACAGGTGAGTAAATATTAATTTTCCTTCCTTCGTTTATTAGCGTTATTGCGGATTCATTTTTTGACAGCTTTTCACCCGGCGCTTTCATTACAATACCCGTATAATCGCCAGTTACATTCTGCAGAAAATCGTCGATTCCTATTTTCACAGTGCCATCTTTTTTCATAAAAACCCAGGTATGCGTCTTGTCATAAAATAACCCTCGCGGGGCTTTTATGAATTCTTCGTTCAGCGTTTTAGGCTGAACCCTGTTTGCAGTGAATTTCTTTCCCGATTTTCCTTTTATTTTGAATAATACCATCACAAAAAAGAGAACCAGTACAAAAGTGATAACCACCAGGATTATGGCTTTTGTCCGGCTGTATATTTCAGGCTGAGTACCGGGAAAAGGGGCAGACGGAGTAAGTTTGTCAAGATTCGATCGCACCTCGGAAGAAATTAATCCCGAATATCCGTGTTCTGCAACCATATGCTGCCCGGATGTAACCACCCAACTTAAAAATCCCGTTATTGCTTCATTTGCAGGCTCTGCCGCTGAAACTGCGCAAATATTATAAATCAACGATTTCGGATATTTTCCAATCCAAACTCCACGTTCGAAATTTTCCAGATTGGCAAATACGTTTTCGTTAAAATCCAGCTTCCCGTTTCCGTTTTTGTCAACAGGAAGTATTGCCAGTGATTCTATAAAATCCTGTTTTTCTGCGTCAACAATATCTGCCAAACGACAAAACGCAATTGCGTAAATATCATTACTTACAAAGCTTAAAATTTCGTCTGACGATTTAGATTCGAGCGATTTTATTTCGGCTGGATCAATGTTTAGAAATTTTGAAACCGACAGCTGTACCCTTGGTTCGTTAAGGATATAAAATTGAACCGGTTTATCCTGATTATTTTTCAGAAGTGTCTTCCAGCTTTTCTGTTGCCCGGTTTTAATACAATCCGAAAGTTCTTTTGCAGAAATTCCCTTGCTATTCAATATTTCAATATACGGATTTTCGCGATTGATGACAGGTACAATAACGTCGTGGCCAACAATCATTTGCCACTTCGTTTCATCAAACATTTGAATTCCCGGATTTTTCAAAATAAATCCCAGGGTATTTTCACTGCTAAGCTCGCTGGAAAATTCTGAAGGATTCAACGGCCTAACGTTAAAACTTATTCCGGGATTATTTACCGAGTAATCCGTCACCCAGGATTCAATCAGATTCCTGGTTTCAGGTGTAGTACAAATTTTAATCGCTTTGTTCGAAGATGCCGGATTTCCTGCATCCTTACTGCTAATACCAAGCCATGCAAGGACAAGCAGCATTGTGGAAAGTACAATTTTGGTTTTCATTGTTTTTTTTGATTTATACATTCATTTTTCGTTGTTTCAAATCGTTAAAAAATTTCAGAAACGTACGCTGAACCTATAAATCCAACTTTGATACCAAATAAAACTACTTACTCAACATATTGATTTTATGCACATTAAGCGGAATCTGTAAAAAATTGCAACAACATAGATTGTTGAATATTTTTACACTATTTCTGAATATCACAGTATTCTCATTTATTTACAGACACTTAACACAAGTGTAAGTATTTTCAACACATGTAAGTATTTTCAACAGTTCAATTGAAATCAGTTTGAAAATTGCTTCGTTTGGAAGTATTGAAGTACAAAAAAAATTTATTTTATCAGAAATAAATGTTTATCGGTTCGTAAAATCATTTTATTATTTACAAAAGCCGGAACTGCTTTTACGGTTTCACCAATTTCGTTTTCGGCAATTTTATGAAATGAATCTCCGGGTTTGATAATTGTACAATCTCCTTTCACATTAAAGAAGTAAATATTTCCCGCGGCAAATACCGGTGAAGAATTGAAATTTCCTTTCAGCTTTTCTTTCCAAATCACTTTGGCATTCATTGCATCCAGACAGGTAACCATTCCGCGGTCGTGAACCATATACATTTTTCCATCCACAATAACGGGTGTTGGAATCTGTGGGACTTCATCCTCGTACATCCATTTCATATGAGTTTTGGTTACATCGCCTTTTCCTGTTGGATCGATGGCGTACTGGCGCGTAAAATAGGGTTTGTTATCCAGAAAAATCCAGCCCGAATTTACAAAAACCAATCCGTTGTAAAAAAGCGGTTGGCTTACTGTTGAATCGAAGCCGTATTCAAATGTCCAGACAACTTCACCGGTGTAAACATCGTGCGCAAAACACATAAACGACGAATTGCTAATTAACAGATCTTTTCCTTCAACATTGATAACAATTGGTGTTTGATAGGATTTCCGAAAAACCGGTTCGAGCGGATCATAAATTTCTTTAGGTCGAACACTTTTCCAAATGGTTTCGCCAGTGGTTTTATTCAGCGCAATTACATATGGATCTTCTGTTCCTTCCAAATGCACAATCAGCATATTTTTGAAGAGAATGGGCGATGATGCCGGTCCCTGCATGTGATCGCATTTCAGGTCTTCGCGTTTCCAAACTACTTTAAAATTCTGTGTATTAATGCATGCCGTTCCAAAAGTTCCGTAATTCACATATACAAAACCATCTTCGATACAGGGAGTTGGAGTTGCATACGAATTTGTTCCATGAATACGTTGCGGATCATACGGCCGTGAAGATTGTTTTTTCATCCAGTAATTTACCGGTTTCCAAATCGTAACAGAGCGTGTAGAATTCCTTGCCATCTTTTGCTGCAGAAGTAAGCCAAACCTGTTTGTCAAAAACCACAGGCGATGACCAGCCCAAACCTTTTACCGGTACTTTCCACACAATATTGGTTGAATCGCTCCAATGCAACGGAGCTTTTTCAACATGTGCGTGACCATCCATGGTTGAACCTCTGAAATGGGTCCAGTAATTTTGCGCCGATACAAATTTAAAACAGAACAGTATTGCCGAAAGTATGATGATAATTTTACGGTTCATTACGAAAAGGTTTAGATGTGAAAACCAAAGTTAGGAGAAAATCGGAGATTCAGAATAAAGTTGTAACCGAAGTCACCTCTTTTTTGCGAATTTCATCTTAGATTAGTTAAAAATAGATTGACATATTCATTTAACAGAGACCAAATGAAAAAGCTTTTGATTTATATTATATCCATAGCGGTTATTTTAATCATCGTTTTGCAGTTCATTCAACCCAAAAAAAACAGCGATGAAAGCCTTGAAACTCACATTTTCTCTTCGGAACAAATTCCTGAAAATGTGAAAAGTATCATTCAATCCTCATGTCTCGATTGTCATTCAAACAAAACGGTTTACCTGTGGTTTGATCGCGTTTCACCTGCTTCGTGGATGGTTAACAGACACATCATCCATGCGAAAAAAGAATTAAATTTTTCTGAATGGGACGAAATGGATGCTTTTGATAAATACGGGGCATTTCAGGATATACAAAAGGAAGTTGAGAAAAAACACATGCCGCTAAAGTCTTATACAATGATGCATAAAAAAGCGCGGCTTTCAGATGCAGAAAGGAAAGAACTGGTGGATTGGTGTAAAAAAAGAATGAACGAAATTAATGAAGAACTCAAATAACCGAGGAAACAAAAGTTAAGTGATTGCGGAATTTTACTCACGTAATTTGTTTTGAAATCCTGAATGATAATAAATAACATAATAATACGATCGACGCAAACCAATTATAGAATTTAAATGTTTTACATGATTTTAACTCTTATTTTTAAATCAGTTTCTTATTGCCGGTTACGCGCTAAATAATAAATCCATGAGATGGAATGAATTAAAATTTTGGGGATGTTTTCTGCTTCTGAATTTTTTATTATTTGTTCCAAGATATTTATTTGAATTTGATTCGGGTACATTTTTCCCGTACCATATATTTTCACAAGGCGGCATTTTTTATTCTTTTAAATATATTTTTAACCGCGAAAACTACGATATCTTCAGATTTAGTATCGATTTCAGCATTCTCGTTCTTTTGTTCTTTCTCTTTAAAAGAAAAATAAACCTGAATTTTGCTTCTGTTTTCTTATCCGTTTTTTACATCATCATTTTGGTATACCAGGTTTATGCCGAATCGTTTGAAGCAATATTTAATGTCGAACCGTTTTTGTATAATGATATTTCATCGCTAAAAACAGGTTTCGAAATCGTATCGGATGGAAAAGGCTTTTTAGTCGTTGTCGGTCTTTTATTGCTGGCGCTAATAATTTTCGGAATCTATAAGTTTATTCGGTATTTTTTAAGAATTATTAAAAGAACAAACTTTAGTAAAACGTCCGGCATATTTGGTTTAATCCTGGTGCTTCTAATGTTATACAGCCTTTTTCGATATGGCGGAGAACAGGTTAGCAGTATGGAATTTATAAATGTTTCCTACGAACTGGCAAGCAATGTCATCCGTTCGGTCCACACTGAAAAAGAAATTCGGAACATCGATTTAAGTGAATTAAAAAAGAATTACAAATACGATAAGTTGAACCTGAAAATCTCACCTAATATCTATTTCATTTTTATTGAATCCTACGGCAAAATAGTGTATACAAACCGCGAAATAAAAGAAAGTTATTTATCGAATATCGCAAATATGGATAGTAAATTGGCTGCCAATGATTTTTATAGTGCTTCGGTTTTAAGCGAATCGCCTGTTTTTGGTGGCACATCATGGGTAAGTTATGGTTCGGTCCTTTACGGAATAAATTTTCTCGACTCAAAAACTTTTGATGTTTTAACCAGCAAAAAGGAAATGAATGACGCAGTTAGCCTGATAAAACTGTTGAAAAATTCAGGATATAAGAATTACCGGCTTTCATCCATTAAGCCACAAAACGATATGGAAATTCCGTGGGACAAATACACAAAAATTTACAGTGTCGATCAATGGATCAGATTTCAGGATTTAAATTATAACGGCAAATTGTATGGATTTGGTCCGTCGCCACCCGATGAATATTCATTGAATTTCGCTTATGATTATATTAAAAAAGATGATAAGAAGGGAAATCCATTCACTTTATTTTTTATTTCGATGAATTCGCATACACCCTTTTTTGCTCCTGTAATTTCTAAAAATAACTGGCAGGAATTAAATCAGAATCCGGGAGAATTGGTTCAAAAATCGGTTTTTATTAAAAAGCCTGAACTTAAAGATTATGGAAATTCTATTAATTACCAGTTAAATTACATCACAAAATTTATTGTTGAAAAAGGTGAAAACGACTTGTTTATTTTAATTGGAGATCATCAGCCTCCGGTAATTGCAAAATCAAAAGACGGATTTGAAACGCCGGTTCATATCATTGCAAAGGATTCGGCGTTTGTCAATGGTTTTAAAAAGTATGGATTTAACTCCGGAATAAAAATTTCAAACCTGGAAAATTCCGTCAGGCATGAAGGTTTATATACTATTTTTTTAAGAGAATTTATGCGAAGTTATGCCGATAGTTCAGAAGGTTTACCCAACTACCTGCCGGAAGGAATCAATATCAAAAATAAATGACAAACGACGTTAAAATATTACGGTGGAATAATTATCATGCCATTCTGTTATGTTTCCTGTTTATACTGTATACTGTTATGCCGGTACGGTTTCCGGTCGTTATTGCAGGAACTTTATCTTTTCTGTATTACGTACTGATAAATTTCGACAAATTAAAAGCAATAAAACCTTTTGCCGGTTATGCAAACCGGATTACGATGGTGCGACTAATTTTGGTAATTATTACCGGTTTATTTTACAAACACATGCCTGGTATACTGCTTTTCATTATTGGAATAAGTATTTTCTGTTTGGATGGACTTGATGGTTATCTGGCACGAAATTTCAACCATAAAAGTGATTTCGGTTCTTACTTCGATTTGGAAACCGATGCATTTTATGTGTGTGTATTTACCATTATATTATACGAAAAAGGACTTGCGGGCTACTGGATAATTATCCCGGGTTTTATGCGCTATTTTTATAGCCTTATTATCTTGCTGATTGGCAGAAAAGCAACGGAAGAAATACGTACCAAATTCGGGCCTCTGATTGGAGGCATTTTCTTTGTCTCCATTTTGTCGCCCTATATTTTACCGGAAAAATTTTATTTTCCTATTTTGATAATCTCATCCGTATTACTCACACTTTCTTTTTTGTTTTCACTGATACAGAATTTAAGCGTTATTTCCGATTAATTTTTGTGGCAATTATGGCTTTATATTCCAGAGCTTTCATTTTATAAAGCCGCTCAAGACATAATCCGGCAAAGAATATGTTATAAATTTTATAAAAAGGAAAGAATCGCGAAATCGTTAAAAACAAATATCCAAACTCAATTTTTATTCCGGTAAAATTCTTTGTTGTGTATTCCACATTGGAGGTAAAATCAATCACTTCAAATGGCAAATTTAATTCGCTAAGTTTTTCGGCAACCGTTTTAAAAGAGTAAAATGAAGCGACAGCCCAATACTTTTTCACCTGACTTTTTAAAAACTGATATCGATTGTTGGTTTCATAATCGTCGAGAATAAAAATACGGCCACCGGGTTTAAGATGCTCAACAAGATTCTCTATGGTATTCTGAATAGAAATTGAATGTTTAATCGATTCAACAGCAATTATAACATCAAATTGCCTGCTGAATTTTTTATTGAAACTCATTTGCTCAAACGAAATTTTCTCATTCAATCCGGTTTTAATACAATTTTCTGAAGCGTATTTTATTTCTTTTTCACTGAGGCTGATTCCGAGTCCATTACAATTTAAAGCGCTGCAAATTTTTGTTAAAACATAGCCAACACCACAACCGGCATCCAGAATAAAATCTCCTTCATTTATTTGCAAATTATCGATTATCCAGTCTGATATATCATTGTATTTTTCGCTTGAGAACTGAAGCTTTTTATGAATCGGATAAAGTGTTTTTTCTCCGTCTTTCTTTTTAGCCTTCGATTCAAAATCAAGCAGGTTGTTATATATTTCGCCGATTTTAAGCGTCATGTTTTTTTCTCAGTATGAAGATGAATTCATTGCTGTATTTTAGCGGCAAAATATTTTTTTGAAGTTTTCCGAAATCAACCTTTTTCCAAAAGAAAATTTTTCTTCGAAGCCTGAATCCGGCCCATTGATCCGCATAAACAGATAAAACTTTGAAACCACTCGTTTGGAATAAATTGCTCCATTCCTTCATATTTTTTGCTTCCATATGTGCTACGGTTTTTTTCCGTCGCAAAAGTTGCCGGTAAAATTTCCATGTAATCGTTTCCGAATTTCGAACCATAAAACAAAACCTGGCTTCAGGCTTCGATACGCGTTTCATTTCGTTTAATGAACGTTGCGTATCGAGAAAGCGCTCCAAAGAACCGATACAGGTTACAAAATCAAATTCACTATTCGTAAATGGGAGGTTTTCGGCATTTCCCAGCGATGTTACAGCGTCAGGCACAAAGCTTTTGCTTAGCTGAATTGCCGCTTCTGAAATATCGATACCAAAAGCTTTTACACCTTTCTTAACTGCTCTTTTAAGTAACAAACCCGGGCCGCAAGCTACGTCCAGAAGCTTTTCGTCTTTTTTTGGATTGAGTAGCGAGATAAAAATTTCGTAAGCTTCTTCGGGCCGCAAGTACGCGAATTTCCTGTTTTGATAAGTGCCTTCAAACCAGTTTTTAACATTTACCTGTATGCCGGAATAATTTGCCTCCATTAAAAATAGCGCTTTGTTTGTTGCCTGTATTGGGTGTAGCGTTCTCCAAACTTATTCTTTAGAAAGCTCTCTTCAATCAGGATGCGGAAATGCATGTGTGCGAAATAATATCCGAATGCAATAAACATAAACCAAATCGGAAAAAGGATAATCATTCCGATAAATGAAACATACATTCCAAATAAAATCGGATTTCGCGACACAGAAAATATATTTCCGGTTTTGAGTTCGAAACTTTTTCCAACCTGACGATTGTTCCTGCGTATTTTCATTACCGAATACAGAGAAATAATTCTTCCACATATTATTATAAAATAAGCTGCAATAAGCAACTTGGCATTTTCAGTTTTGTCGATTAAAACCGAAGAGAATTTTGAGATGAAAATTAATATTAACGGAACACAATAGGCGATTATGCTTAGACACGTTGGCAAAAGCAGAATAATAATTTTTTGCCACAGATTCAGATTTTGTATCCTGGTATATAACATTTCATTGGGCAATTGTTTGCTGCGAAGAATAAGTTGAAAGCTCGATGCAACACTGGGTACAGGAAATACCACTATTTCGAGCAACATACTGGCATAAGTAAGAATTATCAATATTTCAGTCAGATCAAGTTCCATAATATTTTGAAAGCACTTGTAAAAATTGTTCCGCTTTATCTTTCCAAGTTAAGAACTTTACAGATTGATTGCTATATCCTTGTGTAAGTTTTTTATATGCATCACTATAATTCAGTAAAGTATATAACTGTTTTTCAAGTTGTGGAATATTTCCCGGCTGATAAAATCGAGTTACCTGTGAATCTGAAGTTTGAGTTGTAGCACCGGTTTTTGTAGAAATTATCGGCAGCTTAAAAGCCATTGCTTCCTGCAACACCATGCTGTAAGTTTCGAAATATGAAGTCAGAATCAGCAAATCGGCTTGTTTATAATATTTTTCAATTTCAACATGTGAAATTTCGCCAGTGAAAACGATTCTGTTTTCCATTCCGGAAATTGATATTCGTTGCCTTATATTTTTATAATAGTTATCCTGTTCATCAAATCCGCCACAAAAAGTTAAATTCCATTCCAAATGCCGGATATTCTCCAACGCCTTAATGAGATCCAACTGTCCTTTTGAACTTGTGATTTTTGAAACACACAACAGATTATTTGGCTTGTCAGGATAAGATTTATTTATTATTTCTGAATTAATTCCAGGTGATATAACATGAATTTTGTCCTCGTCAACACCCATTTTCATAATTTCCGATTTTAAGAACTCGGATGTAACTATCAGCAATTTTGAATGGTTAAAACTTTTTATTTCGCTTTGCTTAAAACGCTTTTTTGTTTCAATATTAAAAGAAGGACTAATACAAAGTGGCAGATGAATCATGCCAACAATGGTATGTTCTGCTGAAAATTCTTCGATTAAATCCGGGATTGTTCCCAGAATCAAACTGTCGATAACTATAATTGAAGAACGCTCAGTATCATTAAAAAACGCCTTGCATTTTTCGATACTTTTTTTTGATGGAAATGGAAAATCGGTTCCCGGAATACACAATTCCAAATCGAACGATTGCGAACGAATACCTTCGATAATATTTTTATTATAAATATAACCTCCCGAAACAGAGTCGATTTCACCGGGTTGTAACCAGTAAATTTTCATTGCAATGTTGTTATACTTCCTGATAATACCGATTTAACAACAAATTGTCGCATACTTTTGCTTCGCTCAGTCTGCTTCTTTGTTGTAGTATCGGCATTAACTCCCGAAAATATCGGGATAAACTTTAAAATTTCATGCGGCATTTTTAAGTACAATTGGTATAACTTGCCCAGGCAGAAGGCGATTCACCCAGTGTAACTTTTATCTTTCCGCTAAACGACTGAGAAACCGCCTCTTTCATCCTGTCGTGAATATATTTGGCAATTACTTCGGTAGTTGATAGGATATCTTTGAAAAACGGATGATCATCAAGATTCTGATAATTGAGTTCGGCCAACACTTCTTTTAATTTATCCTGTGCCAAACCAATATCAATTACAATATTATTTTCGTTTAGTTGTTTTGAAAAAAACTTTGCATCAACTACATATGTGGCTCCATGTACATTTTGCGCCGGGCCAAATGCAGGATTTCTTAGAGAGTGGGCAATTAAAATATGATCGCGAACTGTTACTGAGTACATATCGTATAATTTGTTATTTCGTTTGCTTTAATATTGAATAATTAATCCAGGTTCATTAATAAATTCTTTTCTCATCCTGTTAAATAAAACCGGCGCACCTGCAAACGGAATTTCCAGGCACGGAAGCTTATCATAAATATCGTTTTCCAGTAATTTAAAAACCAGTTCTTTTCGCTTTCTAAAATCCCATGAAGAATTTTTATACGCGGGAATACTTGAAACCTGGGAACTGATAATTGATTTTCTGCCGGAATGAAATGAGCCTCCAAGTTGGATGTTTACACTTTTATTTCCGTACCAGCTAAGCTCGATTATTTTTCCTTCGGTTTTTGCATTATCGATACAAAACTGCAATCCTTCTGTGCTACCTGTACAATGAAAACATATATCGAATTGCGTTGGTGAATTATTTTTATCATGAAGTTCAAGGCCACAGGCTTTGGCATAATCTCTTCTTGCTTTGTTGTTCTCCTTCACTTTAACGTCAATCCCTGGAAACTGCAACAATGTTAATGAAAGCAAAGCGCCAATCGTTCCAAAACCTGCAACAAGAATACTATCGCCTAATTGCATTTTCGAATCCCAGATGGCATTTATCACCGTTTCGAGGTTGCTGGCAAAAACCGCTCGTTTAGGTGGTATCGAATCCGGAACCGGAAAAATATCGTCTGCTTCAACTAGCGCAAAATTATGATGTGGATACATTACATGCACAAAGTTGTTTATCAAGTTTTCGGGGCCTTTAATCACTTTTCCGACCAATGAATAACCATAGCTAACCGGAAACGGATAATCGCCTTTCATATACGGAACTTTCATTTGTTCGGCAATTTGTTCAGGTATTTGTCCCAGCGAAACAATTTTTTCGGTGCCGGCGCTAATTAAGCTGTAACAGGATTGTACTATAATTTCTGCTGAATCGGCGGAAGACTGACTTATTTTTAAGACTGATTCCGAAGCGGAAATATGCCAGAGTTCGCTAACTTCCATTTTGCGAATAATTTACTTCTCCCGAAAACATTATTCCTTCTTTTCCCATGGGAATAAACTTTGCATTTCGAAATGTAACTGCTTCACTTATTTCGTCAATCTGATTTAATGCAAAATTTGAAACTCCTGAACCAAAAATTGCCGGTGAAAGAAATAACTGGATTTCATCGAGCGCTTTTTTCTTTAGAAAATATGACGAGGTAAAAGCGCCACCCTCAAGATAAACGGTATAAATACCTTTTCCAAACAGATACTTTTTTACTTCAATCGGATCAATCATGCCATTATCCGGTGAAAAATTCACAATATTTTCGTTATCGTTTTTTGCTATTAATTTGCCATTCATCGATGTAATACAAAGCAGATGATTATTCGAATTTGCTGCAATGGCTTCATTGCACGAAGAATTTCCAAGGATTATCCTCACAGGGTTTTCACCTTCGACATGCCGGACAGTTAAGCGTGGTTTATCTCTTAAATAAGTGTTTGCCCCAATCAGGATTCCGTCGCAAAGCGCTCTCATTCTGTGGGCATGAACAAGGTTTTCATGATTTCCAATCCATTTTGAATGTCCTGAATTAGTGGCAATTTTTCCGTCGAGCGATTGCGCAAAATGTGAAATAACGTAGCTTTTTTGATGCTGAACTGCTTTGAAATAATTCAGGATGCAGGGCAAATAATCATTCAACAATTCAAATTCCGGCGGCTCGAGCTTATTATTAACCGAAGATTGAATTGTATAGGAATCATCAACAAAAAAAGCGGCTAATGATTGGTCGGCTAACTGGCTTTTTTCCCGCGTAATTAATATTGATTTATCATTCTTTTTATTAATGTCGATAGAAATGACTACTTCGGGATGTAAAGTGATTCTAATGAAATCAAACGATTGTAATCCTCTCACCGATTGGTTTAAGTCAAGAATTAGCTTCCATATTTTATTTGTTATTTCCAATTCCAGTCAATTATTTAGGAAAGGTACGCCAATACTTTTAAAACTGATAATCGAAAATGAATTAATAATCAGAGCCACTTGTTTTCGTATTACTATTTCCACGTATGTATTAAATTCAGATTACTTTAAATTGTTCATTACAGAAACAACAAAAAATTGATTTCTTTTTAATACCAAATCTGTTGACGATTCTTTCCTAAATATTAATCAAAATCGAATCTGATATAAAACAATAGTTTTATCGGTTTATGTTTATAAAAAAATTAGCACCTTTATCTAATTCAAATATCAAACGAAAAAGGGAGAATAAAATCTCAAAAAACAGGTTTTTGTTTATTGGGGTACATTAAAAATAAAAAATGAAAAAAGTTTTATTACTGGGAGCCGGAATGGTTGCCAGGCCGCTTGTGAATTATATTCTTGAGAATAATTTTGAACTTACCATAGCCAGCCGAACTAAATCGAAAGCAGACAAAATTATCAATAACCGGAAGAATGGAAAATCGGTTGCCTGGACTGTTGCCGATCTCGAAACACTGGAAAATCTGGTTGCCACGCACGATTTAACAGTAAGTTTGCTTCCTTATGCACATCATATCACTGTTGCCGAGCTTTGTATAAAGCATAAAAAAAACATGGTGACGACATCGTACATTTCGGAAGAAATGAAATCGCTCGATAAAAGAGCAAAAGATGCCGGAATTCTTATTTTAAATGAAATTGGTGTTGACCCTGGCATTGATCATATGACAGCCATGCGAATTATCGACAAAGTTCATCAGTCCGGTGGAAAAATCAGGGAATTTTATTCGCTTTGCGGCGCACTTGTTGCCCCCGAAGAAAACGACAATCCGTTTAATTATAAATTTTCGTGGTCGCCCAAAGGTGTAATTATGGCTGGAAATAACGGCGCAAAATATTTGATGAACCGGGAAATTATTGAAATTCCAACTGAAAATCTTTTCAAAAAGCCGCTTAAAATCGATTTTCCGAAGATTGGTAAAATGGAAGTATATCCAAACCGCGATTCCCTTTCGTACATCGACATCTATAATTTGCCTGATATTGAAACAATGTACCGCGGTACTTTTCGCTACCCGAACTGGTGCGCCAGCATGGATGCTATTAAAGCGCTTGGAATGGTGAGTTATGAAAAACAGGATTTTACGGGTAAAAACTATAAAGAAGTTGTTGCAGAGCAAATTAACGTTTATCCGAAAAATGTAAAGGAAAAAGTGGCGGAAAAACTAAAACTTGAATTACTGGATCCTGCAATTATCGCCCTGGAATGGCTTGGATTGTTTGACAGCGAGCGGGTTCCGCTTTCCAATGGTTCGACCTTTGAATTGACTTCGGACTTGATGACGAAAAAAATGATGATACATAATGGCGAACGCGATATGGTTATTATGTTACACTCTTTTTTAGTTGAAAATGCCGATGGATCAAAACAGGTTATTAAATCGCGATTGCTCGATTTTGCCACCAAAGCCGATACTTCTATTGCACGTACTGTTGCTCTTCCGGCAGCTATTGCGGCCAAAATGATCCTGGACGAGGAAATAACCGATACCGGCGTTCATATCCCAATTTCCAAAAATATCTATGAACCTGTTTTAAATGAACTTCAAAAACTGGGTATTTCCATGAAGGAAGAATGGGGTTTGCCTGAATACGAAAAGTTAGGATAGCCCGGATTTTCGGAGATGCACTAAGTGTTACTACTATTCCAGGTAATTCTTTAAATCTGTTTAATCAATTCCGACCTTTCTGTTTTGCTTAAAGAGCCGGCAATTTATTTGTGATAAAAAATTTAACTCATTTTGTTGCAGATTAAAAATATTTGTTTTAATATTGTAACCTTAAGGTGTCAATATGATCAATATAGGTTTCATATTGATACGATAATGTTTCATCAATTAAAATTATAAGAAATGAGTACCCAAAAAAAATCGAGCGCAGACCATGTAGATATTCACAGGCGGCTCCTATTTCTGGCAATGTTGTTAATGTCGTTGATATATGCCATTAAAACTTCAATTTATCTAATTGATGGTGAACCAAAAATTTTGTTATTAATTGCAGCAAAAGTTCTTGCTGCGCTTGCGATAATTGTATTAATAATTACTGTTTACTGGAAATTAAGGTACATTCCGGGAACTGAACGATATCAGTTGTTAACCTCTACGGATAGTTTTGTTATGTCAGCGATGAATCGTGCATGCAGATCATCGTGGATATTAACATTTATTTCAATCATGTTAATTCTGATAACAACCAAAAAAGATGCTTCTGAATTTCCAGCTGAGTTTTATTTAAATCTTATCGCATTTTTTATGCTTGCCTCTTTCAGCATAAGTTTTTTTGTCATTTTTCAGGGTTGGGTAAAAGAAAAGAATTAAAAGTTTAGCCGATGAATGTAAAACTTGAAAATCGCATCCATGTATTTCGTGCTGAACATCGTCTGAGTCAGAGCGACCTCGCCAATGAAATTGGGGTATCAAGAAAAACTATCAGCACAATTGAAGTTGGAAAATTTGTTCCCTCAACTGTGATTGCACTAAAGATTGCGCAATATTTTAAGGTGCCGGTAGAAGAAATTTTCTCACTGAAAGAATTATAAAAGCCGTATTAACGAGTTGAAAGATTTTTGGTTTTTGATAAATATACTTTGACAAAGGGTTTTAACTTTCGCGATAGCCATTTATGAACCTGTTGTAACTGAACCTGAAAACTCAGGTTTTACAATGGATGAAGTATAGGGTTTGCGGGAAGATGAAAAATCTGGCTAACCTTTAACAACAATGCAAAAAAAGCTATTCTGCTTTTAAGGCTTCAAGAAAAGTATAAAACGATTTTTTCGATATACTCCAGTCGGGTGGTTTAATATTGCCCCACGCCTTAGGTGTATCGGTCATATTAAAATAATTCACGCCAACAATTTCATGATTCTCCCGAATTACTTTTGCTGCATTGAGCAACCATTTCGTTTGAAAATCTTCAGGTCCTTTTACGCCAAATTCAGTAATAAATAACGGTTTATTCAAAAAACGAAGCCTCCAGTATTTTCGGTTAAAAATTTGTTCGAACGATTCCTGTTTTTCAGGATCGGTAATATTTTTATCGGGCAAACCATAAATGGCAATGCTTAAATAATCAACCACATCATCGCCTGGATACCACTCTATTGAACCGCGATCGCCTGCAGGCCCCCAAACCCGTTTGATGTTACCGGGCCAAGGATTTTTAAAGGTCATAAAATAACGAAACGAATGAATGTAATCTACAGGATTTTGGCTTTGCCACGGATAACGCGTAATCGGAATTTCCATTTCGTGAGCATATCGCAGATAAATTTGTTGATTGGTGGAAGTTAGCAGATTAAAAAACTGTTCCAATTCCCTATCGAATTTACCTTCTGTTATATGCTGAAGGACTTTGTCGTCACGGTCAATAACCGGAATCCTGAATGGCTCGAAAGTTACAATAACCTTGTGATTTCGTGCCAAAACCTCCTTAAAACGGCTTTGAAAAGTTCCATCGTTTAAGTTGCCAAAATCGGCAAAAAGATGTTCAACAGTTACCGGTTCTTCGTTAACCAGTAAAGAATTCGGATCATAAAAACCAATTTCAGGCATTTTGTCAGCCCGGCCTTTCGCAGGTTTTTCGAAACGTTGAAAATTTTTGGCGGAATATATTACATCCCTCTCCTCGTTTATCAGGTGTGATAGTTGAGCAACCAGTTGTTCATTCACCGAATCATTCGCATTCTGAAGCGAACCAAGCACAAAAATTGGTTTATTAGTAAACCGCAAACGATGCAATCTTCGAAATAAATCATACTGAACCGAATAGTTTTTCGGATATACATCCAACGTCTGTTCAGAATCACTTTTTAGTGTTACAGTTGACGCATCGACCACATCATCGCCGGGGTACAATTCCATGGTTCCCGGATAACCAGCAGGCCCCCAAACTATTTTTACCTGTGGTGCATATTTTTTGCAGACTTCAGCAAAATGGCGAAATGCTTCGATATAATTCGGACCGTAATGCTGCCATCGATAGCGCATTACAGGAACTTCCATATCAGGATCGAAACGAACATACACATTCGGGTGATTGCCAATCAGCTCCTTACATAAATCCTTGATTATGTCATCGTACTTACTATTTAAAACTTCATTAAGAGGATTTCGATAAGGCGATGTGAAACGGCTACAACTCCAGGTTTCCACAGTTATCAATACCGGAGTATTATCTGGAATTGTTGCTAATTTTTCCTTATAGATATTCCAACTGCTATTACTGTTTATGCGTGCAGTAAAATGTGGCATCGAACTTATCGTCTTGTTATTAAAACCGGATTTAAAAGAAAATACTGCCAAAACGGGTTCTGAATTATTCGGCTCAAAAGTGTTGATTTTCTTTTCAGCAAATAGCCTTTTGATATAGCTGCGGTATTTATATGCTCCAGCCGCGCCAATCAGCATTAATCCAATCAGAACGACAAATATTAGTATTTTCTTTATGTTCATTGATTTAACTTAGGGTTTAAACTTAAATTTTCCATTAAATTTATTAAATGCTTTCACTCCGTTCCAACAAGTTGACGAATAAAATTATCCTGATTTTGAACCCAGGCGGCCAGCCGGTTTCTCGCATTCGAAATTTCGTTTTCCGGGATTTTTCCAGCCAGATTTACCTTTTCTGAACTATCCGAGCTTAAATCAAATATTTCAGCTTTGCTCCTGGTTTCATTAAAAATATACTTTAGGTTTCCTTTTCTGTAACCAAAAAGATAATCGGACCACGGCGCATAATAAAAAGCTTCATCGGATGTGGTTGTTAACAGGTTTCTTCCCTGCCAGCTTTCAGGAACATCAACGCCAATAATGGAAAGCGAAGTTGCGGCTAAATCTTTCATACCTGCAATGTCACTTTTTAATTCGCCATGAAATAATGTTGAATTAATAAAATACAGCGGAACTTTTACATTTTCCTCGTAAAGGACAGTTCCATGCCCATATTGTCCGTGCTGTCCAAATGCTTCGCCATGATCTCCAACCACCACCACCAGTGTCGATGAAGCCAAATCCCGATTCTCAAGCATATGCATTACTTCCCCAATCAGTTCATCGTTGTGTTTCAGTGCATTCAGATAACGATTCTGATAGTAACCTTCAACACCAAACTCTTCCTCCTTTCCCTCAAAAAAATACGGATAATGACATTGAACTGTCCAAATCAGCGAAAAAAAGTTTTTGCTTGTATCTTCGTCTAACCATGAAAAAAGACAATCCGCCAGGCACATATCATCGATACCATTTCCTTCCTTATAGTTTTCGCTATCCAACTGAA
The DNA here is from genome assembly GCA_963821855.1 of uncultured Prolixibacteraceae bacterium. GTDB lineage: Bacteria > Bacteroidota > Bacteroidia > Bacteroidales > Prolixibacteraceae > Draconibacterium. Next base: position 212,672 of record CAWGFJ010000019.1, read on the forward strand.
ATTTTTCGCCACAATCGATGGTTGAAAAATCTTCGACACGATCGAAATCGCGGGAGGAAAGAAAAGCACGGCAATTCTGAAAATTGAGGTTTGCCGATGAAAAAAAGGAAGTTCTGTAACCTTTGCCTTTAAGCACACTACTAATTGTAGGATGTTGTATCGCCGGATATTCCTGTGTTAAACTTTTGTAGGAAAGATATGGATATATCGAACCTAAAATTGAAACCAGCGAACGATTTGTTGCCGGCGCGTGTGCATATGCATTTTCAAACCTTAAAGCCTGCGATTCATAATTATTCAGATTTGGAGTCAAGTTAAAACCTCCGTCATAGGCATCAAAATATAAGGCTCCGGCTGATTCGAGCACAATAAATAATACGTTTTTTACCGAATGATTTCCGGGAATCAAAATTGGTTGTTCCATTTCCTTGCCTGCTGTAGGATTAAACGGCAACATATTTTCAGGAACTTCAGTCGAAAAAAAAGAAAAATCGGAATTAAGTGTAACCACTGAGTATGCCATGGCAATAACTGCATTATCGGCCTGGCCTTTCGTCCATGTTTCCCTTGTTTTTGTGGCCTTGAAAGCCACAATAACAACAGCAAGACCAATAAATGCAAAAGCCAGGTATTTTATAAGCTTATTCACCATTATCAGTCGGTACACGAGGTTTAATATCCGTGCAAGTATTAACATTGAAATGCACAACGCAAGCAGGTTAAAAGCCGTTTTTAAAGCCAGGTTTTCCTGCAATGCGGTCATGGCTTCATCGCTTCCAAGAAAGTCGGAATAGTACAACCATTGATAGGTAAATGGTTTCCCAAGAAAAACGACGATGGTAATATTTGTAAAAGCACTTAAAGTTGCAAGCACTGAAAGACCGGTAAAAATGCCAAAAATCCATTTTCTGCTTCGTTCATTTTTAACAATAAGAAGAAGCAGAACAAAAAAGCCGACCAGGCCCGATACAAACAGAAAGTCGCTAACTCCGGCAAGCATGATTTTGGGAATATTACTTAAGTTTAAGCTGTTTCCCGCATTAATGCCAATGATGTCTGCGCGCGCAATTGCATGAAACAGAAGAAGACTTAAACCTGTAAATAATACTTTTTCGACGAAACCAAAATGCATTGGCGATTTAATCCATAATTTTCCAAGGAATACAACTACCACATAACCGATCACCAGTACGATCAGGATTAACCATCCAAGAGCAATAACGCCGGAAGACTTCTCTTCCTTTTCGACCGAATAGTTGGCTTCTGCTATAACAGGTGTCCCATCGGTGACTGTAATCGTTCCGCTTGAATTCAAATCCCAGTAATCCTGATAATGGCCCTGTTTGCTCCGGGTTATCCAGAAATTATACTGAAGCACAGTGCCTTCAGGAACTTTTAACCGGATAAAAAATGTGTCTCCTTTTGCCAACATCGGTGTGGACAGCAAATTATTGTTCCTTTTTGTGTCCTTATTCCAGGCGATAGCCTCATCCATTTCAACATTATTAACATACCACGCCAAATATACAAATCCTGATTTAGGTGCATAATACCTGAATTCCTTTGAAATAAACGATTCCTGCCGGGTTGAATCTGTCGCCGATTCTGGCTGAAAACCAAGATAATCAATATTATTTAAACCAAATGAATTGATGGGTCCGAAAACAGCAAAAAGAAGAAAAATCAAAAGTGCACGATACCTTATTTCCATATTTAATACGTTCCCTAAATTGTCGAGTTTGCCACACTAAATTAACAAAACATTTTTTGTTTTTATTCTTTACTAAAATAATATGTAGTGTTTAGTCCGATTTTATGATTGAAATGTCCTTCAACCCAAGATGAAACCTGCCTGAACAATCTTTCTTCGTTCCGGAAAATATGGAAGAATGATAACTTTTGCTCCCGTCTACAAAATGTATACATTCTAAAATATTATTCTGCAATACGAAATGCAGCAAATGATTTGAAGTCAGATTTCGAATTGCCTGAAATTTCCGAATGTTGAATCCCCTCAATTTTAAGCAAAGCAGCATTTGCCCGGCATGTTTTTTAAGATTAATTGTGAAATCTCAATCCCCTCTTCAAAAAATCATTCGTATTTTGCCAAAAATATAACCGGCATGGATTCCGCAAAAAAAATTTATGTTTTTCTGATAGTAATTACAACTGTGGTGGTGCTAATCTCGGCACAATCAATTCTGATACCCTTTATTCTGGCCATACTTTTCTGGTTTATGATCCGTGTTATCAAAAAATTATTATCGAAAATAAAATATATCGGAAACCTGCCCCGCTGGATTTTAACGATTCTTTCGCTTGTTATTTTACTGGGCGCCATTTTTTTTATTGCGGAATTGATTACAGGAAACATACAGCAGATTTCGCAAACATTGCCCGAATACGAAGATAACATCTATAAAATAACCGGGGCGGTAAACAGTTATTTTAACATCGACTTGGGCACAATGATTACCGATTGGACTAAAGATTACAACTTTGGTAAAATTTTAACCAGCCTGCTGGCAGCACTTACCGGTATTTTTGGCGATGCTTTTACTATTTTGCTTTACCTCGTTTTTCTTTTGCTTGAAGAGCCAATTTTTCCAAAAAAAATCAGGGCCATGTATCCCGACGATGCTAAATACGTGCATGCTATTGCGCTTATCGCAAAAATCGATCACTCTATTGGAAGTTATATTGCCCTGAAAACTATGGTAAGTTTACTCACCGGTTTTTTCAGCTACTTTGCCTTACTGATTATCGGCATAGATGCCCCGGCATTTTGGGCATTCCTAATATTTGTCCTGAATTTTATCCCCACTATCGGCTCACTTATTGCCACATTATTTCCGGCCATTTTTGCGCTTTTACAGTTTGGTGAATTCGGTCCCGGTATACTTGTTCTTGCCATTGTTGGGGCAATTCAAATGATAATCGGCAATTTTGTTGAGCCACGGGTAATGGGAAATTCATTAAATATCAGTCCGCTGGTTGTTTTTCTTACACTGGCAATCTGGGGCGTTATGTGGGGAATAACCGGAATGTTGCTAAGTGTGCCGATAACCGTTATTTTAATTATTATTATGTCGGAATTTCCCTCCACAAAGCCACTGGCTATTTTGCTTAGTCATAAAGGTTCGTTAAACGATATAGAAACAGAAAATTAAAATGAAAACACTAAAAATCTTATTCTTCATTTTGGTAATTTTTAATGCAGAAAAATTATACAGCCAGCCAAAAATTATTTTCGATACCGACATTGGCGGCGATGCTGATGATCTTGGCGCTTTAGCAATGTTGCATACCTTTGTAAAACGAGGCGATTGCGAGCTGCTTGCAATTATGAGCTGGACAACTGATAAATACGCGGTTCCGGCAATCGATGCAATTAACCGGTTTTACCTGCACCCCAACATTCCCATCGGAACAAGAAAAGCCGAAACATATACCAGCGAAACAAGCTACAATACAGTTATTGCCGAATAATTTCGACTCAAAACTGACCTATAACGATGTTCCGGATGCCACAGAACTCTACCGAAAGATTCTTTCTAATGCTGACGATTCGAGTATCACCATTGTTACGGTTGGGCCTTTGATGAACATTCAGAATTTAATAAAATCGGGAGCGGATAATTATTCGCCGTTATCGGGTTCTGAACTGATATCGAAAAAAGTAAAGGAATTTGTGATGATGGGAGGCCAGTTTCCGAAAGGTAAAGATGAATGGAATTTTAACGGAAATATGCCCGGAGTTACAAAATTTGTGCTGAACAATTTAATGGTTCCGGTAACTTTCTCGGGATTTGAAATTGGCAGCCAGATTAAAACCGGCGCCATATTTAACAATATCGATGACCAGACTCCGCTTTACCAGGGATTCCTGTACTTTAGCGAACATGCTCCCTGGATTAAAGATCAATTCGAAGGAAAGATTCTGGACAATTCCACCTTCGACCAAACTGCGGTTTTGTATGCAGTTAAAGGTGGTGTTGGAACATATTGGGACAAAGTTGAAGGCGGATTTTGTGAAGCTGACGATACCGGAGGAAACAAATGGGTGAAACGCGAAAATTCGAATCATTCATATTTGAAACTAAAAGAATCGCCGGAAGTAATGGCAACGCTAATTGAAGTTATTATGCTAAATCAACTGGATGAATTTATGAAGATTGGCGATAATTAAAATTTTGCCACAAACAATTTTATATGAAACAACCACTTGTATTCCCAAAATCGGGAGAAGAAGATCATGAGCTGCAAAAACTAATTGAATTTTACGAAGAGACCCTTGGCTTTTGTCCGAACAGTATAAAAACAATGCATCACCGGCCGCGGATTGCCTATGCATTTATCGAAATGAACAAAGCTGTGATGGAAAACCAGGGAAGGGTTACATCGGCATTAAAGCGAATGATTGCCTATATCAGCAGCAATGTGGCAGGCTGCCGATATTGCCAGGCGCATGCAATACGAGCCGCCGAACGTTATGACGCAGACAACGAAAAGCTGGAAAATATCTGGGAATATAAAGCGCATTCAGCATTTTCGGAAGCAGAAAAGGCAGCGCTTGATTTTGCATTTGCTGCATCAACCGTTCCCAATTCCGTCGATGATGCAATTGCTGAAAACCTGCGAAAACACTGGGATGAGGGAGAAATCGTTGAAATCGCTGGTGTTGTTGCATTGTTTGGCTATTTGAACCGCTGGAACGACTCCATGGGAACGGAGATGGAAGGTGGAGCTATTGAATCAGGAGAAAAATGGTTAAGCAAAAAAGGCTGGACAACGGGGAAACATAAATATTAGTGTACAGTTGTCAGTCGCAGTTCAACAGTTTAAAATACAAAATTTGCTTCTCAATACTTCAATTTTTATTTGTTTGGAAATTTTTGGATTGAAATTTACCCATCCTCGTCTCCTTCCCTCGTAAAGGAAGGACGATAGTTTGGTGGAAACTATTAGAATTTCTTCTTATTTATTTCTAAACATTTTGAAATTCAATTTTTGTATTCGATTTTTTTGAGAGCACAATCTGTCGCCTCTCCCTTGTTAAGAATTGTCAAATAGAGCCTGGAATTTCCTTAAATTCTTTCCAGTACATCCACCAGATGTTTCCAGAATTTACCTGTAGTTTCTATGTTCAACCGTTCATCGGGCGAATGTGCACCTTTTATTGTTGGACCAAAGGAAACCATGTCGAGATTTGGATATTTTTCGAGGAAAAGACCACATTCAAGGCCTGCGTGAATGGAACGTACAATGGGTTCAACGCCAAAGAGTTTTTTGTAAGAATCAACCGTAATCCGTAAGACTTCCGAATCGGGATTTGGAGTCCATCCGGGATAACCATCAGAATGAATGACTTCAGCGCCTGCCAGCTTAAAGACCGATTTTAGCATTTCTGCAGCGTAATGTTTCCGGCTTTCCAGTTCGCTTCGCTGGCTTGTGGTCACTTCAATTTTATTGTTATCAATAAATTTTACCGAAGCAAGATTGGTTGACGTTTCCACCATACCTTCCATGCGTGTACTCATTTCCAAAACGCCGTGCGGACAGGCGTATAGTGCATTAAGCAAATTCTCCTGCGTTTTTTTATCGATCACAAATTCCGGGTTTTCAGCATTCATCATTTCAACTTTTAACCCGGGTTCTGAATGTTCAAATTCAAAGCGAACCTCTTTTGAGAATTTTTCAAAATCAGAACTTACTTTTTCTAATTCTGATATTGGAATCAGCACAACTGCATAAGCTTCGCGGGGAATTGCATTTCGAAGATTTCCGCCGTTAAATTCTGCCAAAAATAAATCAAATTTATTTGCAGCATTCCATAAAAACCGGGTAAGAATTTTATTTGCATTTCCTCGATTTTTGTGAATATCGTCGCCGGAATGGCCACCCAATAAACCGGAAATGGAAATTTTCAATGCAGCGTAGTTCTGAGCTACAGACATCTTTTGATAGGTGAAAGTTGCTACGGTATCAACTCCGCCGGCGCAACCGATGAAAATTTCCCCTTCATCTTCCGAATCGAGATTCAGCAATACAGAACCGCTTAAAAAATCGGGTTTAATAGCAAATGCACCTGTTAATCCAGTTTCTTCATCCACAGTAATCAGGCATTCAATTGGGCCGTGTTTTATTTCATTTGAAGTCAAAACTGCCAGTGAGGCTGCTATTCCGATGCCGCAATCGGCGCCTAATGTTGTGCCATTAGCTTTTACCCAGCCATCTACAACATGTGGTTCAATGGCATCTTTATTAAAATCGAAAACCTTGTCGCTGTTTTTTTCGCAAACCATATCCATATGCGATTGCAAAATCACTGTTGGCGAGCTTTCTTTTCCCGAAATCGCAGGTTTAAAAATCAGTACATTGCCGACCTCATCGGTTTTGGATTCAAATCCGTTCTTTTCTGCAAAATCAAGTAGATATTGTCTTATTTTTTCTTCTTTTTTTGAAGGCCTTGGAACCTGGCAAATTTCTTCGAAATAGTGAAATAAAGCTTGTGGATATAGTTTTTCAAGTTGTTTCATTCTTCCGGTTTTATATGAAATTAATCTCCGCCTCTTTTTGTCTCAATCAAAACAACCCCATTGGAGCCACGTGAACCGTAAATTGCCGAACTTCCATCTTTAATTATGTTAATACTTTTTACCTGAACAGGTGGAATGGAATACAAAACGCTGTTATCCGACGGAACGCCATCGACTACAATTAATGCCGCACTGCTGCTGTTTATCGAATTTATTCCCCTGATAATAATTTCGCCGTTTACAATCTGAACTCCGGGAAAACGACCTCGTATTAATTCAAAAATGTTTGAATACTGCGAAAAATCTAAATCATCGTTGTTGAGGTTAGCCACCGCATTTAATTTATCTTTATCTCTCACATGACCGTAACCAATAGCAATCTCACGGTTTTTTTCGCCTGGTTTCAGGTTCAGGTTGATTATGCAGAATTTTATTTTTTCATTCAGCTTTACTTTTTCCCTGTTAAATCCCGCGGCTGAAACAATAAGAAGATCTTCTTTACTGCAGCCAACCGAAAATCTTCCAAGGGTATCGGACTGAATAATTTGCTTTGTACTTTTCACCTTAATCTGAGCATTCACCAACGGAATACTATCGAAAGTGAAAACCTGGCCGTGAATAATACGTTCCTGTGAAAAACCGGTTGAAGCAATAAGGACAGCCGCAACCAAAATTATTGTTTTATATATGTTTTTAATCATGGTAAATTTTTTAAAAGGTTTTGAAACAAATTTACATATAACCTTCAATTATTCTGCCAAAAAACAAAGGCACATTTGCATGTTATACAGCTATATACTATTTCATGTTAAACGCTTTAACCACCCGTTTTACACGATACGGTTTTTTATGTTGCGATTCGAAATAAGTACGCATTTGTAATTCGGCAATAATACCGGTAGTAATAAACTGAATTCCACCGAGAACCAAAAGAATTCCGAGCAGTAACAATGGTTTTCCCCATATATCGTGACCCATAATTTTTAGTACGAGCATGTAAATGTTTATAACAGCGCCGATAGCAAGAGTAATTAAACCAATGGAACCAAAAAAATGCATGGGTCTTTGCAGGTACTTTTTAAAGAAAACCATTAAAATTAAATCGCTCATTACGCGCGTTGTACGTCCTAATCCATACTTTGAGCTTCCAAATTCGCGTGGCCTGTGATTGACATCGACCTGGGTGATTTTTGTAGCTCCTTCCAAGTGCAATTAATGCAGGAATATAACGATGAAGTTCGCCGTAAATATGAATGCTTTTTATTGTTTCCCGGGTAAATATTTTAAGTGTGCAGCCCAAGGTCTTTCATGTGAATTCCGGTGGAATTACGAATCATATAATTGGCAATTCTCGAAGGTATTTTGCGAAGAAACATCCCGTCTTTGCGATTGGCACGAACTCCGGCTATCATATCCCACTCCTCATCTTCCATCATTTTCAGCATCATTGGAACATCTGCCGGATCGTTCTGCAAATCACCATCGAGCAGAACAACAAATTCGCCTTCTGCCTGGTCGATTCCGGCCTGTAAAGCTGAGCTTTGTCCATAGTTTCTTTTTAGTTCGACTAATAAAAAGCGCTCATCATTAATTTTTAGGATCTCTTTGCGGGTATTGTCAGTAGAGCCGTCATCCACGAAAATGGCTTCGTAATCGAAATTATTCAGGGCTGCTTTTATCTGTTCTGCCAACGGTTTAATATTGGGCTCTTCGTTGAAAACACAAATTACCAGCGAGAGTTTCTTCATTACTATTTTTGTTTTATTATTTAAAATTGATTCATTGCCGTATAGTTAACCGATACTAGACTTCCCACAGAGTAAATCCGTTGGAAAACTGCGTTCACGCTGACAGTCGGCCTAAGCTTTGTCGTATGATTTCAATAGTTCTTTTTAGTAATATCTGTCATATCTAAGCGGCCGAATAAATCGATTTCAAAATTTTCGGCAAAGGTAATCAATTCAATATCAAAAATCGATGAATTAATTGACCGGCTTTAGCTTCCAGATAAAAGAAATTCGAATAGTTTTATATTTCCAGTCGCGTAATCCATGCAGATATTGAATTCGAAATGCTTTTTTGTCCCAGTCTTTTCTTAATTCGAAATTGAATTGCATCGGTTGGTCGTGTTCATTTTTATATCCTGAATAGCCAGACCATGAAGCGGATAACAGCAAGTTATTTTTCACATAATCAGCTCCAAGTCCATACAACAGCGCATCGTTTTGCAGGTTAAGTTCATCATTGGTTTGCCAACTGTAAAATCCGATCAAACCGAAAGGCCTGATCAATCCTTCATCTTTATTTCCGAAATCTTTTGAAAAGCTCAAATCGAAAAAGTAGCCCGGACTATCTGTATTCCGTGCGCCTTCCAACTGGTTTCCCGATGCAGTTTTTGTTGCCATTCGCAATAAAGTATTCGGAAATTTCCGGTCTTTTGAAATTTGAATTAACGTACTAAAATACAAGTCGCCAAAAGCAAATCCTTTACCGTCCCTGATTCGTGCAAAACGGCTATCCCTGATTTCTTCGGAAAAAGCAAAATGTTCGAGAATAACTCCGTAAACTTCAACCGCGATTTTGTTTTTTGCAAAAGGAAAATAAAATCTGCTTGAAATATCCTGAGTAGGATCGCCCTTCATAAAATGGCTGCCCGCAGTTACTTCAAATTCAGTTTTCGGATTCAGAAAGCCTCTTTTTACTTCGGGAACAGGCAGTGCATTTGGCCCAAGATATCCGGGAGAAATTATCATCCAGTTTCGCCATCCCGGATCTCCCTCATGCCAGTCGTGAAGTTTGTTCCACCATCCGTAATCTTCATTTATATCCTGTGCAAAAGAAACGACAGAGACAAAGAGGAGTAAAACAGTAAAAATCCGGTTTATCATTATGAAATATTAGAAGCAACCAAAGATAAAAAAACCCCTCAGAAAACGCTGAAGGGCCTTATATTAAAGCTCTAATTTCTCTCGAATACTTTTCGGAATTGCATTTTTGTTCACCATAATCGACATGGTTTTATAATTCACGTAAGGTTTTGAAGCATAGAAATATCCGTCGTACATATTATAATCGCCCCACGAATTCTTGACCTTATAAAAAGTTTTCCCGTCATTGTTTTTTGCGGTACCTATAATGTGCATTCCATGATCGTCGGTGGTTTGATAATTATCAAACGCAACCTGCCGCATTTCCTGGGTTACTTCAATTTCCGGAACAATGTTATCGAGTTTATATAATTCCTTTTCTTTTTCTTTATCGGAAAGCGCTTCCCAGCGGGCTATTTCAGCATCGTCCATATCTTCGGTAGGCGCTACGGGTAAAACAGCCACTCCTTTGTTGCTGGTTTCAAAACCTTTTTCGCTCACATCGGCTGCCCATGCAATGGTATAGCCGTGTTTCAGCGCATTGTCGATAATATCTTCAAGTTCATTTAACGGAACATTATATGCTGCGTCCCACGACCAGTTATCAGGAATTTCAAGTATAAATTTTGAATAGAACGGGTGATGAGTGTAAGATGTAATTTCAACATAATCATCCATGTTCAGGCCCATATAATCGGTGGCAAAACTTTGCGGAGTGTATTGCATTCCTTCATAGCTAAAGCTTTCGGGAAGTGCGCCAAGATAATTATCCAGCGTTGCATCTACGTTTTCGTGCCAAACGTTACTTAATTTACGGTTTGGATTTTCCACCACTGCATCCACTTCCTCTTTTAAAACCCGATCCATTTCGCCGTGCACGTGTTTTGTTTCGCCATATTCGAGACCCGAATACACCGATTCGGGAACCATGCCATATTCTTTTATTACGTTGGTAACATCGTGAAATTCGCCACCAGCTGAAAAATTAAGGTTACCATGCACGCGAACGGTTTTTTGGGCTTTATCGGAATAACTGTGCCAAACTACAAACATTTCGGAAAGATCGACTGCCGGTTTTCCTTTGCGAATCATTTCCGATTCGAGAAACGACAACCCTGAAAACGACCAGCATGTACCAGATCGATATTGATCTTTTATTGAAGTTGCCGGTAATACAATATCGTCGGTGAATGCATAGGCTGAAGCTGGTTTGTCGCCTTTGCTTCCATTTTCTGCATGTCCGAATCCCAACAACACAACCGTGAACAAAACGGTAAATAAACAGCGTAAACTCATTTTAAAAAATAATAAATTAAACTACCCTTCTTATGAATCGGCGCTAAAAATAATAAATTAAAATATTATTTCATCAGGTTTAGCTATTAGAATGTGTATAAATTCGTTATCCTGAGGTTATTCCATATAAAAAATGAAACCAAAAAGCTCAAATCGCTTACAAACAATAATATTAATTTGAAGCTTTTCCACCCCCGCCAAATAATATACCGGCGCCCAAAACAAAACCGAAATCGTACCAGCCGCCATTATTGTTTACAGCATACATGGCAATTTTTTCGCTAAATAAGCTAATTACAAAACTTACCGGCGCGATTATTCCGTGCCACAATCCGTACCAAAAACCCACCGGTTCTCCCGATACACAATCCTCGATAGCTGTTACCTGCGCACAGGAAGTGAGGAAAACAACAATTAAAGCGAGGTAAATAATAATCGCGGTTTTTCCAAAAAGATTTAATTTTTTCATGAAGTATAATTTTAAGTTGATTTTGAATTTTCTGATAACGATTGAGCTTATCTCATTTTACTGGTTTCATTATACCGAAAACAAGTTACAAGATGATCATTAACCATTCCGGTAGCTTGCATATGAGCATAAACTACAGTTGAGCCGACAAACTTAAAACCGCGCTTTTTCAGGTCGACTGAAATTTTATCGGAAAGTTCCGTTTTTGCAGGCAATTCGCTTAACGAGGTAAAGTTATTTACGATAGGCCGGCCATCTACAAATCCCCAGATGTATTTGTCGAAACTTCCAAATTCTTTTTGCACTTCCAGAAACCGTTGTGCATTGTTTATGCTGGCAGCAATTTTCATTTTATTTCGAATGATGGCAGGATTTTGAATTAATTCGTTTAATTTTTCCTCATCGTATTTTGCCACTATTTCAGGGTCGAAATTGTCAAAAGCTGCCCGAAAAGCTTCACGTTTATTGAGCACAATCTGCCAGCTTAAACCAGCCTGAAAACCTTCCAGAACAAAAAATTCAAACAACTTCCGATCATCATGCAAAGGCACTCCCCACTCGGTATCGTGGTAATTGGTCATAATTTCGCTGGTGTTACTCCAGCCGCAACGTACACACATAAATCTGTAATTTTTCCCGAAAAGTTAAATAAAATTAATCAAAACAAAAGCTATGAGACTAAAATGTTATTTTTGCCCTCTCATTTAAGTTGAATGAAAAAATTACTATTTCTGTTGGTTTTGGTGTCGGCGGTTTTAACGGTTGAAGCACAGTTAAACATTAATCACTACATCAGGGTTGGGCGCACCCGGACACAAATCGGTAATTATACCGGCGCCATCGAATATTTTAATATTGTTATTAAGTTTAAGCCTCATTTGGCTGAAGCTTATTTTTACCGCGGAATTGCCAAACATCAACTGGAAGATTATCGTGGTGCAATTGAAGACTACAATCAGGCTATTGAAATTAAACCGTTTTACCCGCAAGCTTACCTGAACCGCGGGATGGCTTACCATAACCTGAAAAATTTTAAAAAAGCAATTGCCGATTATAACACAGCGCTGGAATATGATCCCGACAATGAAAATATTTACAATAACCGGGGAATTGCCAAACTATCGCTAAAAGATATGGATGGTGCAATAGCCGATTACAACAAAGCGCTCGAAATTAATCCAAAGTCGACTTACGCATTGATGAACCGAAGTAATGCAAAAATTGTAAGTGGCGATACCAAAGGCGCTATCCGCGATTTAAACGAGGTGATAATTATCAGGCCGCATTATGCCGCTGCTTATCTCAACCGTGGCCTTGCACGATTCGAGATGGAAGATTATGCTTCGGCATTGCGCGATTACGATCAGTGTATTAGTTTCGACCCGACAAATGCGCTCGCTTTTAATAACCGTGGAATTGTAAAGCACAAACTGGAAGATTACGAAGGTGCAATAATGGATTACGATATGGCAATTCAGCTAAATCCTGAAATGGCAAGCGCCTATTTTAACCGTGCAATGGCACGCGAAATTTTAAAACGCCCTGGTTTTGAAGGCGACTATAAAATTGCAGCACAACTTAATCCGCAATTCGATTTGGAAGCACGCAGGCTCGATGCTGAAAAACTGGCACAAAATCAGCAACAGCAGGGTAATCAAGGGCAGAGTTCCGGAAATAATTCGAATTCAGGCAATACGCCTTCAAAAAACACCAATGCCGCAGCAAACGACAGTATTTCGAATAATCGACCTGCATTGGCACAGAACGATCAAACCGACGACCAGGAAGATTCGGATAATGAAGATTCGAAAAACAACCGGAATCGCCGTAAAATGAACCTGATTATTGAGGATTCGCGCGATTTGCCGACTGAAGATGAAGAAGAAGTAGACGACGGACGAATTCAGAATAAAAATATTGTTATTGAGTTACAGCCGATTTTTATTATTTCAGCATTTGAGAAAAACGCTGTAGATTACGACAGGTTTCAGTATTACAACCTGGCAATCGACGAAATTAATGAAGAAAACAACTATAATCCGCTGCTCACAATTTCAAACAAATCGGTGGATAAGTATAAAGATGTTTTCGAAAATTTTATTCTCTTTTTTAACGAGAAAATTAAAATACAGGCCAGCGCACATAACTTCTTAAACCGTGGAATTTTTTACAGCCTCACAGGAAATTTCAACGAAGCTCTTGCCGATTTAAACCATACCATCGACATGGATGAAAAGCAAGGCCTCGCTTATTTCAGCCGCGCGAATTGTCTTTTTAAAATGCTCGAACAAATTGAAATATTAGAAGGATCGCACCAGGATTTAAGCATTCCGATAAAGGGAAATCCTTCCGGTGTTAATTCGGAATTACCGCAGGCATCGGTGGATTACCAGCAAATTATGGATGACTACAGCGCGACACTTTCATTAAATCCACGATTCTTTTTTGGCTATTTTAACCGTGCATATATTAAACTTCGTCTCGGCGAATACAAAAGCGCTATTGATGATTTAAACCGTGCTATTGAACTGGAACCCGAATTTGCCGAAGCATACTTTAACCGCGGGCTTACCAAAATTTATATGGACGATATCGATGGTGGCGCACTCGACCTTAGCCGCGCCGGTGAACTTGGTATTTCGGGCGCTTATAACATTATTAAACGGTATTGCAATTAGCAAAACCTTTGGGCCATACATGAAAATTAACAAACTTCCAAGCGTTTAAATTAATATGCATTTGTATATCCTGCCTAAATAGTTTTAAACCTCTGACAGCCTATTTTTTCAATTCTAAAAACAAAAACATACACTAAATCGTTTTTTTATTTTGAAAAAAAAATAGAATATGGATATCAAGCAAATATTTAAAAATAACAAGGAATGGGTGCAAAATAAACTGAGCCTCGATGCCGATTATTTTAAGAATCTTTCAAAAGGCCAGAATCCCGGTATTTTGTACATCGGGTGCGCCGATAGCCGTGTAACTGCCGAAGAGATGATGGGCGTATCGCCGGGCGAAGCATTTGTACACCGTAATATTGCCAATATGGTTCCCAATACCGATTTAAGTTCCATGGCAGTTATCGATTTCGCAGTTGTACATCTGAAAGTTAATCATGTTGTAGTTTGCGGCCACTACGATTGCGGTGGCGTTAAAGCTGCAATGCAATCGAAGGATTTGGGAATTCTGAATCCATGGCTGCGTAATATCCGCGATGTTTACCGCTTACACGTGAAGGAACTCGATAAAATTGCTGATGAAGACGCACGCTATAAACGCCTGGTTGAATTAAATGTGCAGGAACAATGTGTTAACGTGATTAAAACTGCCGAAGTGCAAAGAGCAATATTACAAGAAAACCTCACAGTGCATGGATGGGTTTTTGACATCCATTCCGGCAAATTAATCGATCTCAAAATCGACTTTTCAAAAATCCTGGAAAATGTGATGGAAATTTACAGGCTTATCTGACGGAAAAATTCTGTGCTTTCAATTGAATAGAATTCTGCAGTGAAAGATGCAAAATGTTTCGGAAGGCGATTATGATATTCCTTAATTGCATAAGTTTATGCCAATGAAAAGATTTCTATAAATCATAAATTAAACTTAAATTTATAACCTAAACAGACCGAAATGCATCAACTAACAACCGTTTACAGTTCAAACATTCCTATGGATTGCCATATTCTGAAAGGCCGGCTTGAAACCGAAGGAATCGAATGTTTTATTTATGATGAAAACCTGGTTTGGGTTCACCCTTTTCGCGCGGTAGCCATCGGCGGAGTTAAACTTAAAGTTCCCGACAATAAACTTATTCAGTCGAAAAAAATCATCAGTCTTTTAAATGCCGGGAATTTAACCGATGACACTGGTGAATATCCGGTTTCAGAAATATTCGATAAGGAAATTATCCGTCAGAACGAGATTTTATCGGTGAAAAACCGGATTCGTAATAATACTGATTTACTGGATTCACCTGAAAAAATTGAAAACAACATTCTTACAAAACAAGACATTCAGGAAATTATCGAATCGGAAAATGAATATAAAAGCTGGTCGAAGAAGAAGTTAGCTTTTACATGGAAACAGTTTTTTTATGAATTTTTCGATTTTAATCGGGATGTGTTCAAATATCTCAGGCCAAAACCTGCGGAATATTATATTGAGAAAGAAATCGTAGATAATTATATTCACGAAAAAAGAACAGAGCCATCAGTAGCTTGTCCAAACTGCCATTCGAACAACACGGCTTTTGGTTTTGCAATCGATAATAAATGGGATATTCTGTATGTAATTATTTCAGTATTGCTTACAACACCTTTGTTTTTATTTCGCAAGAAATACCATTGTTTTAATTGCGGGTATAACTTTAAGAATACATATGAAAAGAATATTTCTGAATTGAAGAAGGCTTAGTTGGCAAAAAAGGATGATTTGATATATCTTGTAATCCGATTATCCAAAATGTTATGAAAGCAGTTGTTTACAAAAAATACGGACCACCCGAAGTATTGGAACTCACCAACATTCCAAAACCTTCGCCAACAGAACACGAAATTCTTGTAAAAATACATTCCACAACGGTTACTGCCGGCGACTGGCGTATGCGAAAGGCCGATCCGTTTTTGGCAAGGATTTTCAATGGCTTGTTCAGGCCAAAAAAGATTAAAATCCTTGGTTTTGAAATCGCAGGAACCGTTGAAGAAACCGGAAAAAATGTAACGCGTTTTAAATCCGGAGATGAAGTTTTTGGCTCTTGTGGAGTAAAATTCGGCGGCTATGCAGAATACAAGTGTTTCAAAGATTCCGACAGTATTGAACGTAAGCCCTCCAATATCTCTTTCGACGAAGCCGCAGCGGTGCCAATCGGTGGAATTACAGCGCTTAAATTTCTTCAGAAGACTAACCTTGGCCATGGCCAAAAAATTCTGATTTACGGCGCATCGGGCAGTGTTGGAACATACGCAGTTCAAATTGCAAAACATTTCGGCGCTCTGGTTACCGGAGTTTGCAGCACCAAAAATATGGAACTTGTAAAATCGATTGGCGCCGATAAAGTACTGGATTATACCAAAGATGATTTCTCGAAGTCGGAAGAAACTTACGATGTGGTTTTTGATGCAGTAGGAAAAATTAAGAAATCGAAAGGAAAAAAAGTTTTAAACCCGGGGGGAAAGTTTATTTCGGTTTGGGGCTCCACAGCAAAAGGTTCGGGCAAGGATTTGCTCGTTTTAAAAGAAATGATTGAGAACGGAAAACTAAAACCGGTAATCGATAGAAAATATCCGTTGGAACAAATTGTGGAAGCACACCGTTATGTGGAAAGCTTTCGCAAACGCGGAAATGTCGTAATAAACGTTATTTAAGAACATAAAAAACTGGAACGAAAACCGGTTAATCAGGGAAAAGGAACAGTTTTACCTCGAAGGACTGGAAAAGCCAGCATCAGAACTATTCTTGATTTGTCAGGTGTTACACTTAAACGATGGATATGGGAAACAGCGCTGACAATTCAAGTAATTTGTCTATTCTTAACTCAAAAGCATTCGAAAATAACCTGATGATTTTTATCCTTACAGGAATTTCAACAGAAACAAGTCATTACCAACCGTTGTTAAACGATATTGATTCGATACTGGAATTAATTGATTCAGAAATTAAAATTTAAATGCCGTTTTCTGAAAGTAAAACTGATGTTGATAAAAGAACTCACATTATTCACCGATAAACAAAAAAAACAAGAAGCATTTTATCAAAACATTTTTGGCTTTAAGGCTGAAGAAAAAACTCATGACAAAATCGCTTTTCGAACCGGGGCAAGCAAATTGATTTTTCAGAAATCGAAAAAAAACTATTTCTATCATTACTGTTTTCTAATTCCGTGCAATCAGCTCGAAAATGCAATAAAGTGGTTAAAACAAAGTGTTGCAATTATCCAGGATGAAAATGGAACCATCATTCACCGGTTTGAAAGCTGGAATGCCAATGCAGTTTATTTTTATGATGGCGCCGGAAATATCGTCGAATTTATCGTTCGCCACGACTTAAAAAACGAAAGCGACAAACCGTTTGATTCAAGCCAAATCCTCTGCATAAATGAAATCGGGATGCCAACCACCGACATCAGAAAGACAAACCGGCAACTCGAAAATGAAATCAACACCCGTTTCTGGAAAGGTGATTTCGAAAACTTTGGAACCAATGGCGACCAACACGGACTTTTCCTCTTACCAAATTACAAGCTAAAAACAGGCTGGTTTCCTGTTAATCAACCCATCCAAACTTCGCCATTCAATGCTTTAATCGAAAACGACGGGAAAAAGTACCGGGTAGAATATCATGATGAACAAATCAAAACATCAGAAATTGAAAATTGATTCATCAAAACCGACTTCGAATTTATAGTTTGTATGTTCGCAACTTCTCTGTTCCTAAACTGTTTTTGTAATTAATTTAAAACTTTCTTCGTAATGAATTTGAATCAAATTACCGTGCCTTCTGTTGATTTGGAGAAATCAGTGCAGTTCTACGAAATACTTGGCTTAAAGCTGATTGTAAAATCCATTCCTGAATATGCACGTTTTGAATGCCCGGATGGTGATTCCACTTTTTCAATTCACCGCGTTGAGAAGCTGCCAAAAGGAGATGGAATCACAGTTTATTTCGAAAATGAAAACCTGGATGAACTGGTAAGAGAACTCATCTTTAAAGGAATAGAATTCGAAGAAATGCCGGAAGATAAACGCTGGTTGTGGCGGGAAGCGCGGTTGAAAGATCCGGATGGTAACCAACTGGTTTTATTTCATGCAGGCGAAAACAGGAAAAATCCACCCTGGCGAATTATTTAATTAAATTATTTTTTCAATACGATGTCCACTTTTGAGAGTTCAGGTTGTAATAACGTTGATAAATGGAATTTGTAACAATTAAAAAGTTGAAAAATGAAAGAGTTTATTTTGATTTTCAGACATGAAAACGCAAATGGGAAAGTTTCGCCCGAACAAATGCAATTATGGATGAAACAACAAATGGAGTGGATCGACGGTATTGCGGCTAAAAACAAATTTGTAGGTGGTTCAGGCCTGCTTTTCGACGATGCAAAAGTAGTTCACCACAATAAAATGGTAACCAACGGCCCGTATGGAGAAATAAAGGAAACATTGGGCGGATATATTATTGTGCGTGCCGAATCGGCAGATGAAGCTGCCGAATTCGCCAAAGGCACACCTATTTTGCAGGGCGAAGGAAATACGGTGGAAGTAAGGCAGATATTGAAGCATTAAAAAGTTAAGTCCTGGAAAAGCCGGTTTTCGATGAAAGACAAGGAAATTATCCCGAATTTATTCCGAACAGAGTACAGCAAAATTACAGCTGTACTCTCCAAACGTTTTGGCTTTCAACATATCGAACTTGCCGAAGATATTGCGAGCGAAACTTTTCTTACTGCCGCCGAAACGTGGACTTATAACGGAATCCCTGAGAATCCGGTAGCGTGGTTGTATACCGTAGCCAAAAATAAGGCAAGAAATTACCTGAAACATCAGTCGGTGTTTAGAGATAAAGTTTCCGGTATAATTAATTCAGAAATTCAGCAAAAAGAAACTGAAATTGATTTATCGGAGAAAAACATTAGTGACAGCCAATTACAAATGTTATTTGCGGTTTGTCATCCTTCCATTTCTGCTGAATCTCAAATCGCACTTGCACTTCGGGTATTATGCGGTTTTGGTATCGACGAAATTGCCGATGCATTTCTAACCGGCAAAGAAACCATTAAAAAGCGGTTATTGCGCGCAAAGGCGAAACTGCGTCATGAAAAAATTCAAATCGAATTACCGGATGAAAATGAAATAAAAACACGTTTGGAAACCGTTTTAACAACCTTATATCTGTTATTTAATGAAGGTTATTATTCTGAAAGCAAAAATGAAATTATCAGAAAAGATTTTTGCCTCGAAGCAATGCGCTTGAACTACTTGTTGATTGAAAATGAAACCACGAATACACACGCAGTGAATTCGCTGTTGTCGCTGATGTGTTTTCACGCTTCCCGCCTCGATGCCAGAAGTAAGCTGAATGGAGAAATTATTTTGTATGAAGATCAGGACACAAGTCTGTGGAATACTGAATTAATTGAAAAAGGATTTTACTTCCTGCAACGAGCGTCGAAATGGGAAATAACTTCGAAATATTACATCGAAGCGAGCATAGCCTATTGGCATACGGTAAAATCCGATTCTGCCGAAAAATGGAACAGCATTCTGAAACTCTACGAAGTGTTACTACAAATTGAATATTTCCCCGTAGCCGACATGAACCGGATTTACGCACTATCAAAAGTTAAAGGCGACAAAGCAGCCCTAAAAGAAGCTTTAAAATTGGAGATGAAGGAAAATCATTTTTATAATATTCTGCTTGCCGAATTATTTAAGTCCACCAATAAAAAGATGGCTGCAGATTATTTACTTAATGCACAAAACAGCAGTAAATCCGAATACGAAAAAAAGCTGATTCAACAAAAAATTCTGTCATTATAAACCTTACTAATGCTATGCGTTAACAAAGTTGTAAATCTGGTGTTATTGTATTTGATCCGGAAATTTGAAAATCCGGAGGACGTTTTTAAAAGTGCACTGCAAAATGGCGCAACACAAATATTCCCTGTAAAGTTGGAACATGGCTGGAAATTGGGGAAACTGACCGATCCATTTGGATTTACCTGGGCAATCGGGCATCCTGTTGAATGAAACTTCAAAATAAATAATAAATAAGTCTGATGAATAAGTCGATTTTACTATTTTACATACTTGCCACTTGCTACATCCCGGAAATCACCACGCAGAATTATCCGGGAAACAAACCGACAACTATTTACCAGTCTAACTTACATACAAACTCTTCAAACCCGGAGGAAGGCATAGTCTTTTTTTCCGCCAATAACGGAAGCAGTTGGGAAAACAGAAGCACAGGTTTACCGCCTGACATCTTTCTTAGTGACATTGCAATTTCGGATGATTTGCTTGGCGTATCGACAAAACAGCACGGCATTTACCTGTACAACTTTACTAAAAATGCCTGGGAGGAAACCGCTGGTGAACCGGATACGGGATTGGATATCGATGCTTTATTTTTTACCGGAAACCAATTTTACGCAGGCAGCCAGGGCGATGGCGTTTTTGTATCAGCCGATAAAGGCCATACCTGGCAGCAGTTAAATAACGGACTTGAAAACCTAACCATAAGGAGATTTGCCGAAATTAAAAACAACATCTATGTTGGCACCAACGGAGGGCTTTACCGGTTAAATAAGGCGGAAAGAAAGTGGGAACATCTTTTCGGTGATAAATTATTGCAGGTAAACGGCATAATCGAATTTGAGGATGAAATATACATCGGCACCAATAAAGGCGTTTTTAAGTCGTCGGTAAACCAGAATGAATGGACACACGTTTTCTCAGGAATTTCGTTACACAACATTAGTTCGGCAAACGTAATTGTTTATGCACTTGCCTATAACGAATTATTTCAGTCGAAAAATAAAGGGCAAACCTGGGAAAGCGCTCAATTCGGAATACCAAAAGGGAAATATTCTTTTCAGCTTAGGCAGAATAACGGAGTTGAATTTGTTGGCCAATGGGATGGCATTTATACAAAAGATTTAAACAACAACTGGAAATTGTTGCATACAGGAATTCCCGATAATGAAGCCATAACCGAAATGAATATTTTTCGCGGAATGCTGGTGGCTTCAAGTTCACACTGGATAAAAACAAAATAAAATGAGAAAAATTATTGCACTGGAACACATTACCCTCGATGGCTTTATGGCAGGGCCAAACGGCGAAATGAACTGGATAAAACTGGACGACAAAATGTTTGACTTTGTTCATACGATTGTCGAAAAAGCAGATATGGCCCTATATGGCAGGGTTACCTGGCAGATGATGGATGCCTACTGGCCCACCGCTGCCGATAAACCCAATGCAACAAAGCACGACAAAGAACATTCGGAATGGTACAATAAAGTGGAAAAGATTGTGATTTCAAATTCGCGGGAAGGTACAAAAGCAGATAAAATAAAATTCATCGGTGCGGATGTTGCGGAAGAAGTACAGAAGATAAAAGAAAATGGTTCGCAAGATATTCTGCTTTTGGGAAGTCCATCGGTTGTACGGCTTTTGATGAAAGAAAACCTGATTGATGATTACTGGCTTTTTCTGAATCCCATAGTTTTGGGCAATGGACTTTCGATATTTGCCAAACCCGAAAATAAAATTGAATTTAAGCTGGCAGATCAAAACGTATTCGACTGCGGGGTTATTGGGTTGAAGTTTACAACCGAAGTATAAAACTTTAAACCCGCGTTGGTAATTTTTAAGGAGCATGCGAGCCAGGTAGATGCTGGGAGGGTTTTTACCTTCTGAACTTTTCCAAAATTTGTGAAAAAATTCATCTTTATTGACCGAAGGAAAAAAATTCCTGTACTCCCGCTTCGGTGGGAGTTTTTTTTTATGTCACACCGAGCGAAGTCGAGGTGAGTTTGAAACAGTCTTCGTCTCCGCTCAGACTGACAATCACCTACTCATAATATATCGCTACTTAACAGGTTTTAATATTAATAAAACACAAACAGGTGTTATATAAAACCCTTTTTTGTTTTACCTCCGTTTTTTTTATCGGTATCTTCGCAATACAATCGGAACCCATATGATTTTTCGCTTCCGGTGGTGAAAAAAATAAAGCAATGGATACAGAAATATTAGCCAGAATTCAGTTCGCATTCACTATTGCATTTCACTACATCTACCCTCCCCTTAGCATCGGACTCGGTTTGCTGATGGTTATTTTCGAAAGTCTTTTTATTAAAACAAAAAAGAAGGAGTACCATGTGTTAACGCGTTTCTGGACTAAAATTTTCGCCCTTACTTTTGGTATAGGTGTGGTTACCGGCATTGTAATGGAATTTGAATTCGGAACCAACTGGGCGGTGTATTCGCGCTATGTGGGCGATGTTTTTGGAAGCGCACTGGCAGCCGAAGGGATTTTCGCCTTTGCTCTTGAAAGTGGTTTCCTCGGGATTTTACTTTTTGGCTGGAACCGCGTAAAGCCAAAGGTTCATTGGATGGCAACCATTGGGGTTTTTGCAGGATCGATGTTTTCAGCCATCTGGATTGTGGTGGCCAATAGCTGGCAGCAAACACCTGCCGGTTTTCATATTGTTGGTGAAGGGATGAAAGCGCGGGCTGAGATTACCGATTTCTGGGCTATGGTATTTAACCCATCGAGTGTCGACCGGATATTGCATGTGTGGATTGGCGCATTTCTTTCGGGTGCATTTTTGGTTTTAAGCGTTCATGCTTATTATTTATTAAAAAACAGGTATGTTTTCATCTCAAAAAAGGCGGTGAAAATCGCGCTCATTGTTGCGACTGTATTTTCGCTTTCGCAATTGATAACAGGACACGAATCGGCCAACGGAGTCGCAGAAAACCAACCTCCGAAACTGGCAGCCCTCGAAGGGCATTTTGAAAAAGAAGCGCCTGCCGATATGTATCTGTTTGGCTGGGTGGACAAGGAAAATCAAAAAGTTTATGGCCCGAAGATACCGGGTGGTTTATCATTTCTAATTGATTTTGATTTTAAGAAGCCCGTTAAAGGACTAAATGCATATCCGGAAGATGAACGGCCGGGCCAGGTAAATGCAGTTTTTCAGTTTTACCATATTATGATTGCCATTGGGATCACTCTTATACTGTTAACGTTGTTTTCGGTATTTATGTGGTGGCGTGGAAAATTATTTAATAAACGATGGTTGCTTTGGGTATTTGTTTTTGCAGCTCTTCTGCCTCAAATTGGCAATCAGGTGGGTTGGTTTACTGCTGAAATGGGCCGTCAGCCATGGGTGGTTTATGGTTTGCTGCGTACATCGGAAGCCTTTTCGCAGGCGGTTTCCAATAACCAGATTATATTTTCGCTAATCCTGTTTGCGCTGGTTTATGCGCTGCTGTTTGTGCTGTTTGTTTACTTGCTCGACAAGAAAATAAAACAGGGGCCATATGACGAATCGGCCGAGGACGACCGTCCGTTTACAAAGGAAATGACAGAAGCAATTACTCAATAATAGATTGTTATGGAAACTTTTTTAGGAATAGATTTACCCACCTGGTGGTTTTTGGTTGTAGGAGGATTGTTTTCAGGTTATGCTATCCTCGATGGTTTCGACTTTGGTGCCGGAGCCTGGCACTTATTCTTTCAAAAAGGAAACAAGCCGCCGGATTGCACTCAACGCCATCGGCCCTGTTTGGGATG
Source organism: uncultured Prolixibacteraceae bacterium (assembly GCA_963821855.1). Classification (GTDB taxonomy): domain Bacteria; phylum Bacteroidota; class Bacteroidia; order Bacteroidales; family Prolixibacteraceae; genus Draconibacterium. Next base: position 236,155 of record CAWGFJ010000019.1, read on the forward strand.
GTAATGAAGTATGGCTTGTAATTGGTGGCGGCGCTTTGTTTGCCGGATTTCCGGTGATGTATGCCACTTTGTTTTCGTCGTTATATATTCCGTTTATGCTGTTTCTGGTTTTCCTGATTTTCAGGGCTATTTCCATAGAATTCAGGGGAAAGGAAGAAATGCTTTGGTGGCGCAAACTTTGGGATATCAGCTACAGCGTATCCAGTATTGTGCTTTCATTTTTAATTGGTGTTGCTATGGGAAATGTACTCCAGGGGATTGCCATCGATGAAAATCACCACTATGTAGGCGGTGGATTTTTTGAATTCCTGAATCCTTACGCCATCATGACCGGATTTACAACCCTGTTTTTATTTATGATGCATGGCGCCATTTATCTTCTGCTAAAAACCGAAGGAAGGCTGTTTGCCAAACTCTCGATTCTGCTAAAAAAAGGAATGATCTTTTTTATGGTTGCTTACGGAATCACCACCCTGTACACTTTACTTTACCTCCCTCATCTATCCGATGATTTTAAAAGCAATCCTATTTTATTTGTTGTGCCGCTGCTTACTTTTCTGAGCATCGCCAATGTTCCGCGACTGGCAAGTAAAAGAAAATACCTGATGGCTTTTATATTTTCCTGCATCACCATCAGTTTAATGCTCGCGTTGGTAGCCATTGAATTATATCCCACATTACTGATTTCCACCGTCGATCCGAACTACAGCATCGACATTTACAATGCTGCTTCTTCTACAAAATCGCTGAAAATAATGCTTACCATTGTAGCAATTGGCTCACCTTTGGTTATCGGATACACCATATTTGTTTACCGAACATTCTGGGGTAAGGTGAAGCTGGATGAGACGAGCTATTAATTGCTGTAAAAAGAAAATAACTGTTTCCTGTAAATTTGGTATTTTTAAGCGCTTTTGAAATTGAAAAGCTAAACCTGAATCTTTGAATTTCGAACTTCGAACTTCGAACTTCACACTTTGATCTTTGAACTTTAACTTTAAACTTTGAACTACTATGAACCAACCGCTGGCAGAACGTCTACGTCCCAAAACACTGGAAGATTACATCGGGCAGGAACACCTGGTGGGGAAAAATGCTGTCCTGCGGAAAATGATTGAATCAGGAAATTTGTCATCGCTCATTTTATGGGGCCCGCCCGGAGTTGGAAAAACCACGCTGGCAAAAATTATTGCCAATACGCTTGAACGGCCTTTTAACACCTTAAGCGCCATTAATTCCGGTGTAAAAGATATTCGCGAGGTTATCGACAAAGCAAAAAAGCAACAATTTTTTAACCGGCCAAACCCAATTCTTTTTATCGATGAAATTCACCGGTTTAGCAAATCGCAACAGGATTCGCTGCTGGGAGCTGTAGAAGACGGAACAATAACATTAATTGGCGCTACTACCGAAAATCCTTCGTTTGAAGTTATTTCCCCACTCCTTTCGCGTTGCCAGGTTTATATTCTGAAACATCTGGATAAAGATGACCTTTTAAAAATTGTGGATCTGGCGCTTACTAAAGACACTGAGCTAAGAAAGAAAACGATTACGATTACTGAAGACCAGGCAATGCTTCGTTTTTCGGGAGGCGATGCACGAAAACTGCTGAATGTTCTTGAATTGGTTGTTCAGGCCGAAGATGGCGATACGATAGAAATTACGGATAAGAAAGTCACCGACCGGCTGCAAAAAAACCTTGCCATCTACGACAAACAGGGCGAAATGCATTATGATATCATTTCAGCATTTATAAAAAGCATTCGTGGCAGTGACCCCGACGCAGCTGTTTACTGGCTGGCACGCATGATTGAAGGCGGTGAAGATGTAAAATTTATTGCCCGTCGATTACTGATACTTGCTGCCGAAGATGTTGGCCTTGCAAATCCAAATGCCTTGTTACTGGCACAAAGTACTTTTGATGCGGTTCACCAGATTGGATACCCCGAAGCTCGGATTATTTTGTCGGAATGTACTATTTATCTTGCTACTTCACCAAAAAGCAATTCGGCTTATGAAGCCATCGAAGCAGCTATTTCGCTGGTAAAACGCACCGGCGACCAGCCGGTTCCGTTGCATATCCGAAATGCGCCAACCAAACTGATGAAGGAAATCGGTTACGGAAAAGACTACAAATATGCTCACGCCTTCGATGGTAATTTCGTAGAACAGGATTTTCTTCCTGAAAAAATCAAAAAAGAACGACTCTATCATCCGCAGAACAATGCTACTGAAATAAAGATATTGGAACGGTTGAAGAAGTGGTGGGGGGAGAGGTTTTAGTTCAGTTGGCAGTCGCAGTTGGCAGTCTCAGTTTGCAGTCTCAGTAGACAGTCGCAGTTTGCAGTCGCAGTGATCAGTCGCAGTTGACAATTGCAGTTTGCAGTCGCAGTTTGCAGTCTCAGTTTTAAGCAAAAAAAATTCACCGGGTGATTTGAAATCAACCGGTGAACATCAGTCTTGAACTGCTTATTACGCATTCACGCATTTCTGCATTCATGAATTTTTCTTATACTAAAATCTTTTTGCAATATTCAACACATTTGATTACTTCTTTCTGAGCAGTGGAATCTTCAGGCACAGGATATTCAAGCTCAATATCGAAAATAATAGGCCATTTGTTTTTCTGCACCAGTTTTAACATGTCGGCAATTGGTGTGTCGCCTTGTCCCCAGGGCATATTGGTGTTGGGCGGATTTCCGTTTTTCCCTGTTTTGTCTTTGGTATGAATATTCACAATCCGGTCGTGCAAGCGCTCGATAATTTCATTCGGATGTTTTCCTGTAGCTCCAAAATAGTGTCCGGCATCAAAATTCAACATGTTCTTTGGTGAATACGCCAAAAACTTGTCGAAACTAAAACCGGGTTCACCAGGCTGCAAATGCTGGTGATAGATGGCGTACATATCGTGTTTTTCGGCAAATTTCCCCAGGCGTTTACAGGCTTCTTCGCCAATTTCGTTGGTTATTCCTTTCGCGCCTAAAACTTTAGCTGCTTTAAATGCATAGTCGATTTCTTCGTCGCTCCAGTTGGCTGGTGAAAATTTAACAATGTGAATATCAACTCCGGCTTTGTCGTACATTTTTTTCAATTCCTTGTATTTATCCATCGAAGTTGAAATTCTCCACTCGCGTTGTTTTGCCTGAGCATCTTCCGATTTTTTCCTGTATTCTTCGCGTTCAGCATCCGAGGCATCGCGCGACGGGCGTGGCACTCCGGGCGGAAGTCCCGCATAATTTTCAGCCACATCTCCCATCAGTTCGAGAGAGCTGATTCCGGCTTCAACACAGTAGTTCAGAATATCTTCGGCACTCGTTGGCATGCTTCGCCAGCTATAGGTAATAGCGCCAATCTGAACACCACCAAATTTAGAATCGGGTTTTCCCTTAACTGTTGCAAAAGCACGTGGAGCAAACGCAAGTCCGGCAGTGGCCAATGCGGTAGTTCCAATGAATCTTCTTCTTGAAACCGAATTTTTATCTTTCTTTTCCATAATTTAATGAAATATTTATTTAATACGAATGAACTAACATCCTGAGATCCTAAATGCGTCGCATCGGGATCAGCTCTACAATACAGTTTCAGTTCACTATCATTCCTGAAATTGTTGTCTCACTGATTTAAGTACAGTAAATTTAGCAGAAATATTATAAAAATGAAGTTCTTTGTATTGAATACTCAAAGCTTGTTTGCAAACTTTAGAAAAAACATTTGGGAATATTTTGTTTTGCTTTTAGCTTATACATATTTAATTTTAAAATGAAAAAAATACTGTTCACCGGAATCATTTTCCTTATTACTGCCGGCTATATTCTGGCCCAGTCGAACGAAATTGGAGTTTTTGAAAAAGGTTTATTTCATAAAAAAGTATATACAAAGTGCGATATAGAACTTACTGAGCTTCAATTTATAAACCTGTTCAGTAACGATGAAATCCTTTTTGATTATTACAAACCTTTGGTATTGAATTATTCAGCATATTCAGTATTAAAATCGGCTGCCACAATTTTAATTTTTTACCCGGTTACGGAATCGATATATGGCAATAATAATCCGCACTGGAACCTGGCCATAATAGGTGCAGGTTGCGCTTTATTGTCAATTCCTTTTAAAATTGGATTTAACAAACATGCAAAACGGGGTGTAAATTTTTACAACAATGTGTATCCAAATACCGGATCGCTAAATTTCAATTTCCATTTTAGTCCAAACAGCGCAGGAATTGTAATGAATTTTTAGTTATCGTAACTTTTTTCAGAAAAACATTTGAAAAGCATAACCGAATTATCTAATCAGTTTTTACAAGGATATTCCCAGCGAGTAATCCCGTTTTCGTTAAATGCTTCGATGGTAAAATAATAATCTAAATTCGCATTCAAACTGTTAATCATTACCGCTGTATCGCCGTAAACCATGTAGTTTTGGTACAATTTGTTATTGTCGATACCATAACTGATATTATAACCATTTGCACCGGCTGATTTTTCCCAGGTCAGCATTACACTTCTTTTATCATCATTATTTCGTGCTGCTTTGAAATTATCGATTTTTCCAGGCTTTTCACCGTTTCCTAAACCAAAAACACGAAAACCGCTTACCGCAAAATTTCCGTCCGGAACTTCCAGGTTCGTCAATTTCAAATATCTGCACGATTCTTTTTCTGGTAACTGAAAGTAAACGTGTGTATTATCAGTTTCGCTTTTTGATTCGTCAATCAGCAGTTGCCAGTTATCTCCATCATCGGAATATTCAATTGTATATCTGTGTAGCAAATTCTTTTGCCGGCCATAAATTTCAGTATTATGTTCAGCAAAATTTATCTGAACTGCATATATGTCATAGCTTTCTCCTAAATCCAAAATTGCATATTCCCCGGAATTTCCACTTTTTGCTGCCCAGTAGGTTCTAATGTTTTCGTCTGTCATATTTGTTGCAGGCAATGAATCAACTGAAGATGAAACTTCCACCTTCTTCCCATAAGAAAGCAACATCCAGCCCGGAAATATTTCATCGAAATCTGAAATTTTCTTATCAGGCATAATTATCGGGTAATCGCCGTATTTTGTTACAGAATGCAAAGTTTCCATCTTCATCAAAAAATGTGGGATACAATCCAAGGCGGCGTTCAAACATATGCTTTTGCGAGATTGTAATTGTTCCGATATGCCAGTAATTTCCATACCGATCGGCAAAAGTACTTCCATGCCCGGCGCCGGTTGCGAATCCTTCAGGCTTGTATGCAAATGGATTACTGGATTGAGACTTAAACGGGCCAAGCGGATTGTCTGACACATAAACGCCATCGGAGTAACTTTTGAATTCAGTGCCGGGCCCTGCATATTGCAAATAATATTTTCCGTTGTGTTTGTTCATCCATGAACCTTCAATCCACGGACTTTGATCAAGCGTATTATAGTCGCCCGGTACTTCCCAGCCAAACTCATTCGGATTCGGATATTTTAATTCTGCTGGTTTTCCGATAAACGAGAAATTATTTTTGTAGTCGAGTTCAACGCCATATAACGGATTTGAATCGGAGCATCCCCAATACAGGTAAAGACGTTGATCATCATCCAAGAATAAAGCGGGATCCCAGACAGGCATTTCAAGCTTCTCCCTTGCAAGCGACCAATGACCACTTAACGGGTCTGCCGATTTGTAAATATCACTTTGCTCATTCGACGATGCCAAAAAGTACAATGTATCGTTTATCTCAACTGCTGTCGGCGCATATTCTTCCACTGGAATTTCGTTTGTTTCAATAAATGTCCAATCAGTTAAATCTTGTGAATGCCAGTAACCACCCGATTTTGAAGCAAACAGAAAATAGCTGTCTTTAAACCACACGATGGTTGGGTCGGCAGCTTCCCTGCGCGATGGTTTATCGAGGCAAAAGCGGTAGCTTAAATCCACCGGGTTGCAAAATGTTGTTACCGAAATGGTTTTGTTTTGTTGCTTTTGCCCGCATCCAATTAGTACAGAAAGGACGATAAAAAGGATGATTGTGATTTTCATTTTTTGGTTTTTTTATGGTTTTCTTTTTGATTTAATATCGATTGTGAATATGTTCCCGGCAGGTTTTCAATAATTGGAATTAGTTTACCAATTCTGTCAAAATTACCGGATCAGAAATGAATTGCAATCTGCATTTCTATTACAGGTTTTAAAAGGCTTGTTTATTTATCAAATTTGACATGGCCATTCGAATTTTTACTTTCACCGATGTGTCAATTTTCCCAATGACTTTTTCAACCAAATTCTTCTCTAAAGTAGCCAACTTATGCACACGAATCACTGACGGCAATTTAAGTCCTGACTTTTCCCAATTCTTTATATATACGTCAAAAGGTGTTTCATAAATTTGACTTGTAATCCTGCAAACAACAATATCATTATCATTGAAATCATTTATTATCAATGCAGGTCTCTTTTTAAACGTTTTCGTATCGGTAAAAGGAAATTTTAATAAAACTATATCACCAAAGGTTAACTTATCCATCATCAATCATTATCATAAATTGAATCAGAATCGGCATATCCTTCCAGAAAATGATGTTGCGCAGATTGTTTGAAGATGGTTTCATCATATAAATCAGAATCATCAAATAATACAATCACTCGGACATCCTTGTCCTGATTTGAATTTAATTCAGACTGAATTTGTGAAGGTATCTGAATTTTATTGCCTTTTATTTTTGATTTAAATTCCAATGCTTTCATAATTATTAATTCTTTGTTCAAAGCTAATCATTTTATTTTTCAATCTTATTATAACCGGACATTATGCCTACGCATCAATGACTTGGCATATGCGTAAGTATACTCTTATCAGGAATCGCCGATAAATTATTTTGCTTTATTTTTAGGTCAAAATTTCGCCTCGTTATCAAACAACTGCAAAACTTAAACTTGTGAATTTTTGTTAAGATATACAAAACTGAGTCCCGGATTCAAATGGTTAATAAAATAATGTATGAAAAAATCCAAATCACGTATCATCCTTTCATCAGTATTTTTTATCGTGCTTTTACTTATTGTTGGTTCCGCTATTATAATTCCGAAGATTGTCGAAAAAAAGCTGGATGGACTTACATTTAACGGAATAACACTGGAAATTGAAAAAACCAGCTTTAGCCTTATTAACCATAGCCTGAAACTGTCAGGAGTACAGGTAAACGATAGTTTGGGAAAATTCAGCGCCAAAATTGAACAGATTAATTGTACCGGAATAAATTTCGCAAGCCTTATCCTGAATAAAATATTTAAAGCCGGCAGCCTGATGATAGATTCTCCTGAAATTGTAATTAGCAATAATTATACGCGTGACTCTACTAATCGGTCAAAAAATATGGCGGATATAAAATTTAAGGCGCTTATAAATAAGGTTGAAATTGAAAACAGTTCTTTTGCATTTGTCGACTCGACATTGCAAAACGATAGTATTCTTTTTGCCATAATAAACCTGGATATCGACGATTTCGGTTTTTTACCCGATAATGCCAATTACACCTATAAACAGTTTGGAGCAAATGACTTGTCGGCTAACTTGTCTGATTTTCAATACTATACAAAAGACGGTTTCTATAGGATTGGCATGAAATCGATGAACTTCTCGACAGAAAAAAAAGAACTAATTTCCCGTGAATTATTTATGGAAACTTTAATGGGAAAATACGAACTGGGAAGATATCGCGGCGTGCAATCAAACTGGTTCGATGTGAATTTAAAGAAATTGAACCTTAAGGCGATTGACTTGAATAAGTTAATTACGGATGGGCAGGTGCGAATAAAAAAAATGGAACTCGACAGTGCCGATATGAAGGCATTTCGCGATAAACGACTGCCTATGCCCGCAAAACCCGACACAAAACTACCGGGAGATTTGATAGCAGCAATACCATTCCCGCTTTTCTGCGACACCTTGCTTTTAAGCCATACCGATATCAGGTATTCCGAAAGAGCAGAAGAATCAAGCGAAACAGGACATGTTGATTTTATAGGCCTGAACGCTGTGGGCTATAGTTTTACAAATATCGACAGCCTGCTGAAAAAACCCGTAAGCCTCGATGTAAAAGCACGGTTGTTTGACCAGGCTATATTAACGGCACAACTGCAATTTGCAAGCAACAAATTTCCAAAAGCCAACCACGCAACCGGCCATTTGGAGCGTATCCCTTTTAAGGCTTTTAACGTAATGTTTAAGCCTGTTTTTTCAGCTAAATTCGATGAAGGTACAATACACCAGATTAACTTCGATTTTGGTTACAACAATAACATTTCCGACGGCACACTCATTATGTATTACGATAACCTGAAAGTTAATATCCTTGACAGGGAAGATCAGGACAGTAAAAAACTGAAATCAATAGTGGTTAACACATTTGTTGTACGTGAAGATAATTATCCGGGTGACCGGCGTTACCGCGAAGGCACTATCTCCTTTGAACGCGACAAAAAAAGATCAATTTTTCATTATTGGTGGAAATCGATCTCTGAGTGGAATTAAATCGGTTATTGTGGGGTGATTTGAATTTTATCAATCTTCTGTGCGATTCTCCATGATAGCAATTGCGCATTGAATCGGCATAAAATATTGTAATTCAACTTCTTTCCCATTTTCAATTTTTAATTTCTTAAAATATTTCATAATTTTCCGTAATTTAATAACCAATAACCAAAATTCAACCACCATGAAACTCAAACTTTTACTTTTGTGCTTTGTCTCACCGATCTTTTGTATATCACAGGAATGGGGTGCTAATCACGCCGTTTGGCATTACTCGCAAACCTCGTTTATGCCGCCTTTCCATAGTCCTTTTATAAAATATACCGCAATTGATGACACCACCATCCTTGGAGAAAACGCAAAAATCATTAACGTGGATTTTGTAAGTATTTCCGATACGGTTTCCTCTCAGATAATTATGAATTCGGATAGCGGCAGGGTTTATTTTTTTGTTCCCGAAATAAACGAATTCCGACAGGTTTATGATTTTAATGCTATGCCGGGAGATACCATCGCGGTTTACTGCCCGTATTACCCTATGCAGGACTCTACTATTAATATTTTTGTTGATTCGGTTTCCACAATTCAGATTAATGGGAGATCGTTAAAAGTTCAGCACGTAAGCCAGTTATTTGAGCCGGACGATGAGTTTTTAATGAATGGTGAAATTATTGAAAATATAGGATGGACAGGTTTTATGTTTCCTTTGCATGCATGGGCAGATCCTCCAACCGGTGGGCCAATCCGGTGTTTTCAAAACGACAGCATATCTGTAAAGTTTTCAGATATTTCCTGCGATTATCTAAAGGATGAGAATTCATACTTTCTGGTTGAAAATAAAACCTGGGTATATCAACTTGGAGGCGACTTTATGAACCCGGGATTTTATGATGATTTATGCTACACAGTGGGCGAGGATACCATAATACAAGATATAACATACAAAAAACTGCTCGTATCTCCAGGCTGTGATGAACTTAATTACATAGTAGCATTTATTCGGGAAACGGCAGACAATAAAGTTTATTACAGATATAATTCATTGCACGGGACGGAAGAATTTCTGTTATATGACTTTGAAATGGAAATTGGTGATACAACTTATACCGGAATAGATAATGGATTTTTCATCCTCGACTCCATCGGGTTTAATGATGATGACAGCAAATTATATTATGTCACTGATTCACGATTATCAAATGATATCTGGATTGAAAATGTTGGATCTACATCCGGTTTGTTAAAAGAAGTAATAACGGGAGGAAGCCAGATTTTCACCTGTTGCATTTTGGATGAAGAACTATTATACCATAATCCGGCTTTTACATCGTGTTATTATGATGGTGTATTTATTTCAGAATTTGATGGACCTGTCAGAAACCAATTCAATATTTTCCCCAATCCGGCCCAAAATGAAGTAACCATATCTGTACCTTCCAACATTGAAATAAAAACAGTGGAGTTGCTTGAGTTATCGGGTCGCATAATTCAGCAGTGGAGTAACTTAAAGCCCGGAGATAATGTAATTGGCTTCGATTCGGTTTTGCCCGGAATTTACCTGATAAAGGTGAAAACGGATTTGGGAATTATTACTCAAAAATTGATAGTACGATAAGATTATTAAAATGGCTTATTCACCGGGTGACTTTGAGTCATCAGGTGAACAAAATTGGCGGGTTGGAACCGACATATCCGGATGACGCAACCAACAAAAAAGCCGATCTATTATTTAACGGATCGGCTTTACTTATAGTAAGAAAATCTTATTCTTCTTTCTTTTCTTCGTCAGAATCTGCTTCGCCAGTCGATTCTTCCGGTGCATCTTCTTCTTTTGTTTCCTCTGCGGTTCCTTCAGCAACTTCTGTTTCAGGAGCGGCTTCTTCCACTGTTTCTTCAACCGGAGTTACATCTTCCACTACTTTTACATCTTCGGCTTTAGCTTTTGGCGCTTCTTTTTTGGTTTCGGCAGCCGGAGCTTCCGTTTTGCCGCTGCCGCCACCACGGCGCGAACGACGACGTTTTGGTTTTGCAGCTTCTTCTTTGGCAGCCAGCATTGCTTCGTTATAATCTACCAATTCTATGATACACATTTCGGCATTGTCGCCTAAACGATTACCTGTTTTAAGAATACGGGTATAGCCACCCGGACGATCGGCAATTTTTTCGGAAATTTCGCGGAACAGTTCAGATACCGCATCCTTATCCTGCAAATAACTAAATACCACCCTGCGTGAATGTGTTGTATCGCTTTTTGCTTTTGTAATCAGCGGCTCAACATACATACGCAAAGCTTTTGCTTTGGCAAGCGTTGTGCTTATTCTCTTATGCACGATAAGAGAACTGGCCATGTTTGCCAGCATCGCTTTCCGGTGTGCGCTTTTACGTCCTAAATGATTAAACTTTTTATTATGTCTCATTACGTTTTATTCCTTATCCAATTTATACTTCGTAATATCCATCCCAAAATTCAACCCCATGTTATCCAAAAGGTCATCCAACTCGGTTAACGATTTTTTACCAAAGTTTCTGAATTTAAGCAGGTCGTTGCGGTTGTAAGTAACCAGGTCGCCCAATGTATCTACATCGGCTGCTTTCAGGCAGTTAAGCGCCCGAACCGATAAATCCATATCCACGAGTTTGGTTTTCAGGAGCTGGCGCATGTGAAGCACTTCTTCGTCGAATTCCTCATTGGCGAATTTCTCGTCGCTGTCCAATGTAATTTTTTCATCGGAGAACAACATGAAATGATAAATCAGAATTTTTGCAGCTTCCTTCAACGCTTCCTTTGGTTGCACCGAACCATCTGTCTGAATATCCAGAATCAGTTTTTCGTAGTCGGTTTTTTGTTCCACACGAAAATTTTCAACCGCGTATTTTACTGACTTTATGGGTGTAAAAATTGAATCGATAGGAATTATTCCGAATTCTGCATCAACCGGTTTATTTTCAACTCCGGGAACGTAACCACGTCCTTTGCTGATGGTGATTTCCATTTGAATTTTTACGTCGGGTTCCATTCTGCAAATTATCAGTTCGGGATTTAATACCCTGAAACCGGTCATGAATTTGTTGATGTCGCCTGCAGTAAATTCTTCCTGCCCGGTAATAGAAACCGAAACTTTTTCACTGTCGAAATCATCCACTTCGTTTTTAAACCGAATCTGTTTCAGATTAAGGATAATATCGGTAACATCTTCAATAACACCTTTAATCGTAGAAAATTCATGGTCAACACCTTCGATTTTCACTGTAGTGATTGCATAACCTTCGAGTGATGAAAGCAGGATTCGACGTAAAGCGTTACCGATTGTAATTCCGTAACCCGGTTCCAACGGACGAAATTCAAACTTTCCGAATTTATCATCGGATTCTAACATTATCACCTTGTCAGGCTTCTGGAATGCTAATATTGCCATAATTTTACCTCAATAAATGTTATTATTTTGAATACAACTCTACGATAAGCTGTTCTTTGATGTTTTCAGGTATTTCTTCACGTTCCGGGCGATTCAGGAATTTTCCTGCCATTTGTTCGTTGGCCCATTCCAACCACTCGTAACGAGTGCTCCGGCGCGAATGTAAAGAGTCAGTTATTTCCTCCATCGATTTTGATTTTTCCCGAACACCGATAATATCGCCGGGTTTAACCAGGTACGAAGGAATATTTACTACGTTTCCGTTTACAATAATGTGTTTGTGTGTTACAAACTGACGAGCCGCAGCCCGGGTTTTGGCAATACCCATGCGGAAAACCACGTTGTCGAGCCTCGATTCGAGAAGCTGTAACAACACTTCGCCGGTAACTCCTTTTGAAGACTGCGCTTTTTTGAAGAGTCCGCGGAACTGGCGTTCCAAAATACCATAAGTATATTTTGCCTTTTGTTTTTCTTTTAATTGTAGCCCGTATTCCGATTTTTTTCTTCTTTTAGAAGCTAAACCATGCATTCCGGGAGGATAGTTTTTGTGTTCAAATACTTTATCCGGCCCAAAAATGGGTTCACCGAATTTACGTGCTATCTTCGATTTTGGTCCTCTATATCTTGCCATAACCTTTTTTCGTTTAAATAATTATACACGTCTTCTTTTTGGTGGACGACATCCGTTATGCGGAAGCGGAGTTACATCGACAATTTCGGTAACCTGCAAGCCAATGTTTGACATTGCCCGGATAGCCGATTCGCGACCATTACCCGGTCCTTTAACGAATACTTTCACCTTACGAAGTCCAAGGTCGTAGGCGGTTTTTGAACACTCTTCAGATGCAACCTGTGCAGCATAAGGTGTATTCTTTTTCGAACCACGGAAACCTTTCTTACCAGCCGACGACCACGAAATAACTTCTCCATTCATGTTGGTCAGCGTTACAATGATATTGTTGAAAGAGGAGTGAACGTGAGCCATTCCGTTGGCTTCAACAACCACAGTTCTCTTTCTGTTTGTACCTGTTTTTTTTGCCATAATTCAAATTCCTTATTTAGTGGCCATTTTCTTATTAGCAACAGTCTTACGTTTTCCTTTACGGGTACGGGCATTGTTTTTGGTACTTTGTCCGCGCACCGGTAAACCAATACGGTGACGTATACCGCGATAACAACCAATATCCATCAGTCGTTTAATGTTTAACTGAACTTCAGAACGCAATTCACCTTCCACTTTAAAGCTTTCGTTAATTACTTTACGAATAGCAGAGAACTGGTCATCTTCCCATTCCTGTACCTTCAGGTCTTTATCAACACCTGCTTTTTCGAGGATAGTATTTGCCCTGCTGCGGCCAATACCGTAAATATAGGTAAGCGCTATCTCACCTCTTTTATTATTTGGAATATCAACACCAACAATACGTGCCATAAATTTTAATTTTTCAGAATAATGCTATCCCTGACGTTGTTTAAACTTGGGATTCTTTTTATTAATCACATATAAGCGGCCTTTCCTGCGAATTATTTTGCAGTCGGCGCTACGTTTTTTCACTGAAACACGAGTTTTCATATTGTACTTCTTTAATTTTTGTATCGAAAGGTAATTCTACCTTTGGTTAAATCATACGGAGACATTTCCACTTTTACTTTATCGCCCGGCAAAATTTTGATGTAATGCATTCTCATTTTACCGGAAATATGTCCTGTAATTACATGACCGTTTTCCAGTTCAACCCGAAACATTGCATTTGATAATGCTTCTATTATTGTTCCATCCTGTTCTATAGAAGGCTGTTTTGCCATAAAATTTCAATTAATCTTTAATAAAGTTAAATGGTTTATCTGTATTAATAACTAATTACATCATACCCGGACGCCCTTTAATACGGCCCGATTTCATTAAACCGTCGTAGTGGCGCATCAACAGGTGACTCTCGATTTGCTGCAAGGTATCTAACACAACTCCAACCAAAATCAACAACGAAGTTCCACCATAGAAATAGGCAAACGACTGGTTAATTCCGATTAATCTTGCAAATACCGGGAGTATGGTTACCAATCCCAGGAAAATTGATCCCGGCAATGTAATCCTCGACATAACTGTATCTAAATACTCAACGGTTCGTTTCCCCGGTTTTACTCCCGGAATAAAACCTCCGTTCTTTTTCATGTCCTCCGCCATTTGCGTTGGGTTAATTGTAATAGCGGTGTAAAAATACGTAAAAGCTACTACTAATAAAAATTGTGTTAAGTTATACCAAATTCCGTTGATGTTTGATAGAGCAGCCGCAACACCACGTAAATTTTCGGAGTTTGCAACACCAACTATGGTGATAGGTACCATTAAAATTGCCTGGGCAAAAATAATTGGCATAACTCCGGCAGCATTAACTTTCAGAGGAATGTACTGACGTACACCACCGTACTGTTTGTTACCCACAATTCGTTTTGCATATTGCACCGGAATTCTGCGGGTTCCCTGAACCAGCATTATGGATGCCATAAATACAACGAACAGAATAACAAACTCTACAAGGAACATAACCAATCCACCACCCTGCTGGTTGATACGGGAAGCGAATTCCTGCACAACTGCCTGTGGCAAACGGGCGATAATACCAATCATAATGATCAGCGAAATACCGTTACCAATCCCTTTGTCGGTAATACGTTCGCCTAACCAAAGAACGAACATGGAACCGGCAGTTAGAATGACAATGGACGGGATGTTAAACCACACTCCTGACATTGCGAAAGCGGTATCGGGTAACTGAACATGTAAATTGGCCAAATATGCCGACGCCTGAGGAATTAAGATAAGCACGGTTAAGTACCGTGTAATCTGGTTAATTTTCCTTCTTCCTGACTCACCCTCTTTCTGCAACCTCTGGAAATAGGGTACAGCGATTCCTAATAACTGAATCACAATTGAGGCAGAAATGTACGGCATAATACCTAAAGCAAAGATGGAAGCCTGTGCAAACGCACCTCCCGAGAACATATTAATCAAACCCAGCAAACCATCGGATGTTTGTGACTTCAGGTTTTGTAACTGGGCAGGATCGATTCCCGGCAATGAAACAAATGACCCCAGCCTGTATATTAACAGCAGGAATAATGTTGTTCCGATGCGAAATCTAAGATCTTCAATCTTGTAAATATTCTTTAGGGTCTCAATAAAGCGTTTCATTACGGTTTAAAGTATTTCTGTGGTTCCTTCTAATTTTTCAATTGCTTCTTTCGCACTTTTCGAAAAGGCATGGGCTTTAACCTCGAGTTTAACACTCAGTGTTCCGCCACCTAAAATTTTAATTTTATCGCTTTTCGATGCGATACCTGCTGCTACCAAAGAATCAGTATCAATTACGGTTAGTTTCTTTTTTTCGGCCAGCTGTTGTAATACCTCGAGGTTAATAGCTTTATATTCTACCCTGTTGATATTTTTAAAACCCGATTTTGGCACAACTCGCTGCAAAGGCATTTGTCCGCCTTCGAACCCGATTTTTTTGGAATATCCTGATCTTGATTTTTGCCCCTTATGTCCACGAGTGGAAGTTCCGCCGCGACCTGAGCCCTGACCTCTTCCGATTCGTTTCTGGTTTTTTGTCGATCCTTCCGCAGGTTGTAAGTTACTTAGATTCATCTTATTTAATATTATATTTTCAAATGTATAAGATGGAACACCTTCCGACTGAGATCGGAACTTGTTTCAAATTATCAGTTGTTTGAAATATTATTCTACTTCTTCAACATTAATTAAATGCCTCATTTTGTTTACCATTCCCACAATCTGAGGAGTAGCCTCATGAACAACCGGATTGTTCAGTTTTTTCAATCCCAACGCTTCGAGTGTTGCCTTTTGACGTTTGGTTGAACCGATACTACTTTTTACCTGTGTAATTTTTATTTTAGCCATAACTGTGTTATCCTTTAAAAACTTTTTCCAACGAAATACCACGTTGCTGGGCTACTGAATACGCATCTCTCAGTTCGAGTAAAGCTTCCATAGTTGCTTTTACAAGATTATGAGGATTTGAAGATCCTTTTGATTTAGCCAGAATGTCGTGAATTCCAACACTTTCCAGAACTGCGCGCATTGCACCGCCTGCCTTTACACCGGTTCCCGATGAAGCGGGTTTTAGCAAAACATTTGCTCCGCCAAACTTTGCAGCCTGTTCGTGCGGAATAGTTCCGTTAATTACAGGAATTTTAACCAGGTTCTTTTTAGCAGCGTCGACACCTTTTGCAATTGCAGTAGTTACTTCGCTTGCTTTACCGAGCCCCCAACCTACAATTCCGTTTTCGTTACCTACAACTACAATAGCGGAAAAACTAAACGTACGTCCACCTTTTGTAACCTTGGTAACACGGTTAATGGCTACCAACCTGTCTTTTAAATCGAGGTCGCTTGTTTTAACTTTATTACTAATTTTCGCCATAATCTGTTAGAATTTTAGGCCACCTTCACGGGCAGCATCAGCTAAATGTTTTACTCTTCCGTGGTATAAATATCCATTCCTGTCGAACACGATTTCGATAATTCCTGCAGCCTGAGCTTTTTCGGCTACCAGTTTACCTACCAAACCTGCTTTTTCAGTTTTTGTACCTTCTTTACCAGCGATGCTCTTGTCTTTCGATGATGCAGTTAAAAGTGTAACACCCTGTACATCGTCGATAAGCTGAGCATATATTTCCTTGTTGCTTCTGAATATACTCATTCTCGGGCGATCTGCTGTTCCGGTAACTATTTTGCGTACACGTTGTCTTATTCGGGTACGTCTTTCTGTTTTTGTTAATGCCATAATAATTAATCGTTTAAAAAAATTATTTTGCAGCGGCTTTACCAGCTTTACGCCTTAATTCTTCGCCAACAAACTTAATACCTTTTCCTTTGTAAGGTTCAGGTTTACGGAACGATCTGATTTTGGCAGCAACCTGTCCGATTAACTGTTTATCGTTGCTTTTCAGCGTAATAATCGGGTTACTTCTTTTATCAGATGTTGCTTCTACTTTCACTTCGGGAGGAAGCTGGAGATAGGTATGGTGCGAATAACCCAGAACCAGGTCGATTACGTTATTGGGCAGAACTTCAGCCCTGTAACCTACGCCAACCAATTCCATTTTAATTTCGTATCCACTTGAAACTCCGACAACCATGTTGTTTACCAAAGCACGGTAAAGGCCATGCATCGATTTAAGGCGTTTTGTTTCGCCTGCCCTTTTTAATTCGACTGTACCGTTTTCTACGTTCAGTTCAATATCAGGGTCTACTGTTTGCGTTAATTCCCCAAGAGGCCCTTTTACAGTAACGATATTTTCATCGCTTACTTTAACTTCCACTCCTGCAGGAATTTTAACGGGTAATTTACCTATTCTTGACATGATTTTCCTCCTATTAATACACGTAACATAAAACTTCTCCGCCAACATTCATTTCGCGTGCTTCCTTATCGGTAATTACGCCTTTGGATGTGGAGATAATTGCTATGCCCAAACCATTGAGTACGCGCGGAATACTGGTTGAATCGCAATACTGGCGCAAACCTGGTTTACTAATGCGTTCTAACGCTTTAATTGCAGATAATTTAGTCTCTGAGTTGTATTTCAAAGCTATTTTAATATTCCCCTGGAAACCAGCTTCGTCTTCGAATTTATAATTAAGGATATAACCTTTTTCTTTCAGAATTTTAGTCATTTCCTTTTTCAGGTTCGAAGCAGGAATATCAACCACGCGGTGTTTAGCATTGATTGCATTTCTTACTCTTGTAAGATAATCTGCTATTGGATCTGTTACTTTACTCATTATTCAGATTCTTTAAACAATTACCAACTTGCCTTTTTAACCCCGGGAATTAAACCGGCCGAAGCCATTTCCCTGAAATTAATTCTGCTGATTCCGAACTGGCGCATATAACCCTTTGGTCTTCCGGTAAGTTTGCAACGGTTGTGCAAACGAATCTTCGACGAGTTTTTAGGTAATTTTTGTAAAGCTACCCAATCGCCTTCTTCTTTCAGCCTGGCCCGTTTTTCGGCATATTTCTCAACTAGTTTTGCACGCTTAACTTCGCGGGCTTTCATTGATTCCTTAGCCATTACTTAGTTTTTTTTAACGTTTTTAAATGGTAAACCTAATTGTTTCAACAAAGCAAAACCTTCTTCGTCGGTATTAGCCGAAGTAACAAAGGTGATGTTCATCCCGTTGATTTTACTTACTTTATCAAGTACAATTTCCGGGAAAATAATCTGTTCAGGAACGCCCAAAGTATAGTTACCACGTCCGTCCATTTTGCTTTCAATTCCACGGAAGTCGCGAATACGCGGCAAAGCCACGGAAATTAAACGGTCGAGGAATTCGTACATTTGGTCGCGACGTAATGTAACACGTACACCAATAGGCATTTTTCTCCTCAGTTTAAAATTGGAAATGTCCTTTTTCGACATGGTTTGAACTGCCTTTTGACCGGCAATCATTGTCATTTCGGTAGTTGCAACTTCAATAAGCTTTTTATCGGCTATTGCTGCGCCAACCCCCTGGTTAAGAACAATTTTTTCCAATTTCGGAACCTGCATAACAGAAGTGTAATCGAATTCCTTTTTTAACGTGGGAACGACTTCTTCCTGATATTTCTTTTTTAGTGTGGGCATATAATCCATTACTTGATCTCCTCTCCAGATTTTTTTGAAAAACGAACCAATTTACCTTTGTCATTCAATCTCCTTCCAACACGTGTACGGCTGCCTGATTTGGCATCGAACAGCATTAAATTGGAGATGTGTACAGGTGCTTCTTGCTCGATAATACCACCCTGCGGACTTTTCGCATTGGGTTTGGTATGTTTTTTAATCATATTCACACCTTCAACAATTGCTCTGTTTTTTTCTCTGATTACTTCAAGAACACGACCTTTCCGGCCTTTGTTATTTCCGGTAATCACGATTACAGTATCACCTTTTTTTATGTGTAACTTCTTTTGCATTTTGAGCTTTTTTCAGTTTACAGTACTTCTGGTGCGAGTGAAATAATTTTCATATTCTTCTCGCGCAATTCACGAGCTACAGGACCGAAAATACGTGTACCACGCATTTCGTTGGTTTGATTTAAAAGTACTACCGCATTGTCGTCGAAACGAATATAGGAACCGTCGGCACGGCGTCTTTCCTTTTTCGTACGAACTACAATAGCGCGTGAAACTGTACCTTTTTTAACATCGCTGCCTGGTATTGCGCTCTTAACAGTAACCACAATAGTATCGCCTAAGGTGGCATAGCGCTTGCGCGTACCTCCTAAAACACGGATGACCAAAACTTCTTTCGCCCCGCTATTATCGGCTACCGAACATCTTGTTTCTTGTTGTATCATGATTACTTCGCTCTTTCAATGATTTCTACTAATCGCCAACATTTGGATTTACTCAACGGACGAGTTTCCATAATTCGTACAGTATCGCCAATGTTGCATGTATTGGTCTCATCGTGGGCATGGAATTTCGTAGTTTTGTTAACGAATTTTCCATAGATAGGGTGCTTAACTTTACGTTTAACTGCTATTACAACAGTTTTTTCCATTTTATTGCTAACCACAACCCCGATCTTTTCTTTCCTGAGATTTCTCACTAATTTTTCTTCCATCGTGAATTAATTCTTTGTTTCGTTTAATTCTCTTTCGTGAAGAACAGTATGCAATCGTGCAATATTCTTTTTGCTCTGTTTAATCTTCATTGGATTATCGAGCGGAGAAACCGCATGATTTAATTTTAGGCGAACAAGGTTTTCTTTTTCAACCTGCAACCTTTCGACGATTTCAGAAGTCGTCAACTCTTTGATTTCAGATGTTTTCATTATTCACCAATTTTTATTCTTCCACAAAATCACGTCTAACAATAAACTTTGTTTTTACCGGTAATTTCTGGGCTGCCAATCGTAAAGCTTCTTTTGCCATTTCAAACGGCACACCGTCGGCTTCGATTATAATTCGGCCCGGAGAAACCGGAGCAACAAATGCTTCAGGAGCACCTTTACCTTTACCCATACGAACTTCGGCGGGTTTTTTGGTAATAGGTTTATCGGGGAAAATCCGTATCCATATTTGCCCTTGACGTTGCATATGACGAGTTACCGCAACCCTTGCTGCCTCAATCTGACGGCCTGTAATCCAGGCTTCATCCAACGTTTTTATTCCAAAGGAACCGAAAGCCAGTTGGTTGCCGCGTTGGGCATTGCCTTTCATCCGGCCCTTTTGTACTCTTCTAAATTTTACCTTTTTTGGCTGTAACATTCTAATTCATTTTTGAGTGTTAAACCACTATTTTCTTCTTCTTCCACGACCACCGCCGCCAGCTTGTCCAGGTTTTGAGCCTGCTCTGCCAGGTTTCTGCCCAAAATTGGGAGAAAGGTCACGATTTCCGTATACCATACCTTTGCAAATCCAGACTTTTACACCGATAAGCCCGGTTTTGGTTAATGCTTCAGCCAATGCGTAGTCGATATCGGCACGCAAAGTATGTAGCGGAGTACGGCCGTCCTTGTACATCTCAGAACGGGCCATTTCTGCTCCATTCAGCCTACCCGAAACCAATATTTTGATTCCTTCGGCACCCATTCTCATGGTTGAAGCGATGGCCATTTTCACTGCCCGGCGATAAGCAATTTTACCCTCGATTTGCCGTGCAACGTTAATTGCCACGATTTTTGCATCGAGTTCCGGACGTTTGATCTCGAAAATGTTGATTTGAACCTCTTTGTTGGTAATTTTCTTTAATTCTTCCTTCAGCTTGTCAACTTCCTGACCTCCTTTACCAATAATAATACCGGGGCGGGAAGTATGTACGGTGATGGTGATCAGTTTCAAGGTACGTTCAATTACGATTCTTGAAATGCTGGCTTTTGCCAGACGGGCATTCAGGTATTCCCTGATTTTCTGGTCTTCAACCAGTTTATCGCCATAATCGTCACCACCGAACCAATTGGAATCCCATCCTTTGATGAATCCCAAACGATTTGCAATCGGATTTACTTTTTGTCCCATGTACTACTAATTAAGGTTTTCTTCAACAACATTTTCTTTCCTGTCTACGTAAATTGTAACATGGTTCGAACGTTTTCTGATTCGATGTGCACGACCCTGGGGAGCCGGACGTAATCTTTTCAGAATTCGGCCTGAATCAACCATGATTTGTTTTACGTATAGTTCACTTTCTTCTAAACGAACTCCTTCGTTTTTCGCCTGCCAATTGGCAACGGCTGAAAGAAGCAGTTTTTCTACCCTGCCTGATGCTTCTTTTGAAGAATATTTCAAAACATCCAAAGCTTTATTCACCTCCATGCCGCGGATTAAATCGGCAACAAGCCTCATTTTCCTTGGAGATGTCGGGCAGTTTCTTAAAACAGCAAAATATTGTTGCTTTTTATCTTCTTTTCTTTTTTCAGCTGCTAATCTTTTTCTGGCACCCATTGTACTTACTTTTTAAAATTTTATGCCTATCTCTTTTTATTACCAGCGTGACCCCTGAATGTACGGGTTGGTGCAAATTCGCCTAAACGGTGTCCTACCATGTTTTCGGTAATGTAAACCGGGATGAATTTGTTTCCGTTATGTACCGCAATGGTATGCCCTACAAAATCAGGAGAAATTACTGATGCCCTGGCCCAGGTTTTAATTACCGATTTTTTGTTGGTATCATTCATTGCCAACACTTTACGTTCGAGCTTAAAATCGATAAACGGACCTTTTTTTAATGAACGACTCATAATTTTCCTCTATTTATTTTTCCTACGTTCTACAATATACTTGCTGGAAGCTTTTTTCTTCGAACGGGTTTTATACCCTTTCGCCAGAATACCTTTACGTGAGCGTGGATGTCCTCCTGATGAACGTCCTTCGCCACCACCCATTGGGTGATCGACCGGGTTCATCACAACACCACGTGTTCGTGGCCTTCTGCCCAACCATCTTGAACGACCGGCTTTACCCGATTTTTCGAGGTTGTGTTCTGTATTTCCAACGGTTCCTACTGTAGCCCTGCAAGAGGTCAGTACCATACGAGATTCGCCTGAAGGCAATTTCAAAATTGCATATTTGCCTTCACGTGAGGTCAGCTGTGCATAAGCACCTGCACTACGAGCCATAACACCGCCTTGACCGGGGTGTAATTCAATGTTGTGAACCAAAGTACCAAGAGGTATTTCAGCCAGAGGTAATGTGTTCCCAATTTCCGGTTCAACACCGGCTCCGCTTTTTATCGTTTGGCCAACTTGCAACCCGTTAGGCGCAACGATATACCTTTTTTCGCCATCTTCGTACTGAAGAAGTGCGATGCGGGCAGTACGGTTTGGGTCGTACTGAATGGAATCGACAACAGCTGCAATTCCGTCTTTATCGCGTTTAAAATCGATAATACGGTATTTGCGTTTGTGTCCCCCACCTCTATACCTCATTGTCATGCGGCCCTGGTTGTTTCGGCCTCCAGTTTTCCGCAGGGGCTCCAACAATGATTTTTCAGGTGTAGATGCAGTAATGGTATCAAAAGCGCCAATAATTTTGTGCCTTTGACCCGGAGTTACTGGTTTTAATTTTCTTACTGCCATTTTTATTAAATATTACTATAAAAGTCAATACTTTCTCCTTCTGCCAAAGTAACAATAGCTTTTTTGTAGGATATTGTTTTACCGGTAATAATACCGCCTTTGGTGTATCTCGATTTCATTTTCCCACCATAAACCATGGTGTTCACAGTATCAACAGTCACATTATAAAGGCTTTCAACAGCCTTTTTAATTTGTGGTTTTGTTGCCCTGCGATCAACCACGAAACCGTAACGGTTGAACCGTTCAGCCTGGTCGGTCATTTTTTCTGTAACCAATGGTTTTACTAAAATATCCATCTTTTTATTCGCTTAAAGTTTAAATGCTTCTTCAATTTTGTTAACAGAACTTTCCAAAAGAACAATAGCTTTTGCATTTAGTATCTGATAAGTATTTAATTCAGAAGCAGTTACAACCGATACATCCTTTAAATTTCTGGAGGACAAATATATACTATTATTTTCGACTGGTAAAACGAAAAGTGACTTTTTATCAGCGATTTGCAGATTGTTTTTAATTGTCGCCATTTCCTTTGTTTTTGGTGCTTCCAGATTAAAATCTTCGAGTACAAAAATACTGTTCTCGTTTGCTTTATATGTTAAAGCCGATTTACGCGCCAGTTGCTTTACTTTTTTATTCAGTTTGAAACCATAATTGCGCGGGCGTGGGCCAAAGATTGTACCACCACCACGGAAAACAGGAGATTTAATACTACCTGCACGTGCTGTACCTGTACCTTTTTGTCTTTTAATTTTCCGGGTACTTCCTGCAATTTCGCTACGTTCTTTTGATTTATGAGTTCCCTGACGTTGATTTGCCATATATTGTTTTACATCGAGATAAATGGCATGGTCGCTTGGCTCAATACCGAAAATCTGGTCGTTCAATGTGACCTTTCTTCCGGTTTCTTTTCCTTCTTTATTCAGTACACTTAGTTCCATTGTTTTCTAATCATTAAGTATGAACCTTTGGCGCCAGGTACTGAACCTTTCACCACAATTAAATTCTTTTCAGGAACGATTTTCATTACCAACAGGTTTTCAATGGTAACTGTTTTACCACCGTCTCTACCGGCCATTCTCATTCCTTTAAAAACACGTGAAGGCCACGAAGATGCTCCAATTGAACCTGGTGCACGCAACCTGTTGTGCTGTCCGTGAGTTGCATCGTTTACCCCACGGAAATCGTGTCTTTTTACAACGCCCTGGAAACCTTTTCCTTTTGAAACTCCCACAACATCAACATAATCATTTTCATGAAAAATGTTAACATCGATTTCCTGTCCCAATTCGAATTCTTCCTGGTAGGTGTTTTTAAACTCAACTACTTTACGCTTTTGGTGTTACTCCTGCTTTTTTAAAATGCCCGAATTCTGCTTTCGTGGCGTTTTTTTCTTTTTTTTCGCCATAAGCAAGTTGAAGTGCTTCATAGCCGTCGGTTTCTTCGGTCTTTACCTGTGTGATTACACAGGGACCGGCTTCAATCACAGTGCATGGGACATTTTTCCCCTCAACACTGAATACGGATGTCATTCCGATTTTTTTTCCAATAATACCAGCCATTTTCGACTACTTTTTAATTATCAAACTTTAATTTCTACTTCAACGCCACTGGGTAATTCCAGCTTCATTAAGGCGTCAATGGTTTTTGCGGTTGAGCTGTAAATATCAATCAAACGTTTGTATGAAGACAACTGAAATTGTTCCCTCGATTTTTTATTTACGAAAGTTGAACGCAAAACTGTAAAAACCCTGCGATGAGTAGGAAGTGGAATTGGACCACTAACAACAGCACCGGTAGTTTTTACCGTTTTTACGATTTTCTCAGCTGACTTGTCAACCAGGTTGTGATCGTACGATTTAAGCTTAATCCTGATCTTTTGACTCATAATGAGAAATTGTTATAATTATTAATTTTATTATAATAAATCAGTTCTTCCTTTTACATCTTCAAGAACTTTTTCAGCCAGTGTACGCGGCACTTCCTGATAATGGCTAAATTCCATTGAAGAAGTTGCCCTGCCTGAAGAAAAAGTACGCAATACGGTTACATAACCAAATTGTTCTGACAATGGTACTTTTGCATTAATTACTTTTGCTCCACCTTTGGTTTCCATTCCTGCAATGTCGCCACGACGACGGTTTAGGTCACCAATGATATCTCCCATATATTCTTCCGGAGTTACAATTTCCAGTTTCATAATTGGTTCGAGTAATTTTGGAGCTGCTTTAGAAGCTGCGCTTCTAAATGCCTGTCGTGCACAAATTTCAAACGACAACTGGTCGGAATCAACTGGGTGGAAAGAACCATCAAGTAAAGTAACTTTAAAACTGTCAACCGGAAAACCTGCCAATGGACCATTTGACAAGGCATCTTGCAAATCCTTTTTGTACTGAAGGAATAAATTCACGTGGAATATTTCCTCCTTTTACCTCATCAATAAATTGTAATCCGTGTTACTCCATCATCTGCTGGTTCAACTTTAACAATAATATCGGCAAATTTACCACGACCACCGGTTTGTTTTTTGAATACTTCGCGTAAGTTCAACCGGTTTACTGATTGCTTCTTTATAAGCAACCTGGGGAGCTCCCTGGTTACATTCAACTTTAAATTCGCGTCTTAACCGGTCGATAAGAATTTCGAGGTGAAGTTCACCCATTCCACGAATAACCGTTTGTCCTGAATCAGGATCGGTATTTACACTGGAAAGTCGGATCTTCTTCAGCCAGTTTCGCCAATCCGTTCGAGAGTTTATCAATATCTTTTTGAGATTTTGGTTCAACAGCAATACCAATTACCGGTTCCGGGAAATCCATACTTTCAAGTACAATCGGATGTTTAATGTCGCAAAGTGTATCACCGGTACGAATATCTTTAAATCCAACTGCAGCACAAATATCACCGGCTTCAATTACATCTTTCGGATTTTGTTTGTTGGAGTGCATTTGGTATAAACGCGAAATACGTTCTTTTTTACCGGTACGGGTATTTAATACCTGAGAACCAGCTTCAATTTTACCTGAATATACACGCATATATGCCAAACGGCCAACAAACGGGTCGGTTGCAATTTTAAATGCCAAGAGCTGCCAAAGGTTCATCAACATCGGCTGTACGATGTAACTTCTTTATCAGTATCACAGGATTTATTCCTGTTACCTTCCCTTTATCGAGCGGACTTGGCAAAAATGCACAAACTGAATCGAGCAAACGCTGTACTCCTTTATTTTTAAATGCTGAACCACACATCATTGGAATAATGACTCCATCGATAGTGGCACGACGGATAACGGTCAGCATTTCTTCTTTTGTAATTGAATCCGGATCATCGAAATAACGTTCCAGAATATGCATCGTCGATTTCGGCAACGGATTCAACCAGTTTTTCCTTCCACTCTTCAGCCAGTTCCAATAAATCTTCAGGAATTTCTTCCAAACTGTAATTGGTTCCCATAGTTTCGTCATCGAACCAGCGAATCGCTTTCATTTCAATAAGGTCGATAACACCTTCGAATTTCTCTTCAGCTCCAATCGGAATTTGAACAGGAACCGGGTTAGCGCCTAACTTTTCTTTAATTTCATTATAAACATTAAAGAAATCGGCACCCTGACGGTCCATTTTATTTACAAAAGCAATTCGCGGAACTCCGTATTTTTCAGCCTGACGCCAAACGGTTTCCGACTGTGCTTCAACACCGCCAACTGCACAAAACAATGCAACTGCGCCATCCAGTACGCGTAACGAACGTTCAACTTCAACGGTAAAATCAACGTGTCCGGGAGTATCGATGATGTTGATTTTATGTTCAACATCTTTATATTTCCAAAAAGTAGTGGTAGCAGCCGAGGTAATGGTAATACCTCTCTCCTGCTCCTGTTCCATCCAGTCCATAGTAGCAGCACCATCATGCACCTCACCAATACGATGTGTTAACCCGGTATAAAACAAAACCCGTTCTGTTACCGTGGTCTTACCCGCATCGATATGCGCCATAATGCCAATATTTCTTGTATTTTTTAGATCTTGCTTAGCCATTATATTAAATTCTAATCCTCTTTTTAAACTAAACCAAACGAAACTACGCTAAACTAAAATCTAAAATGTGCGAATGCACGGTTTGCTTCGGCCATTCTGTGGGTATCTTCTTTCTTTTTATAGGCTCCACCTTCTTCATTATATGCGGCAACAATTTCTGCAGATAGCTTATCGGCCATTGATTTACCTGAACGTTTGCGGGCAAACAGAATCATATTTTTTATACTAATTGAAAGTTTTCTTTCATTACGAATTTCCATTGGCACCTGGAAAGTTGCACCACCAACACGGCGGCTTTTAACTTCCACTGCAGGAGTAATATTCTCCAATGCTTTTTTCCAAACATCAAGTGGTGAAAGGTCGGTATCTTTTACTCTTTTTTCAACCATACCAGCGAATCGTAGAAAACAGTATAAGCAATCGATTTTTTTCCATCCACCATTAAATCGTTGACAAACCGGGTTACCAGCACATCGTGAAATTTTGGGTCCGGTAGTAAATGTCTCTTCTTTGGTTTTGCTTTTCTCATTTTTACTTTTTTTAGTGTTATTCAAATTGGCTGCCCTTAGGCGGTCTTCAGCTTTTTCCCGGAAGACGATTAGGAAAAAATCTTACTCAACCAAACCACTGCAATAACTTGTTAAATAATTTACTTTTTTACTTTTGGTCTTTTTGCACCATATTTTGAACGACGTTGCAAACGTCCTTCAACACCTGCGGTATCCAGAGCGCCACGAATTAAGTGGTAACGAACACCCGGAAGGTCTTTTACCCTGCCACCACGAACAAGCACAATGGAGTGTTCCTGCAGGTTATGTCCTTCACCCGGAATGTATGCGTTTACTTCTTTGCCATTTGTTAGCCTTACCCTTGCCACTTTACGCATTGCTGAGTTAGGTTTTTTAGGTGTAGTTGTGTAAACACGAACACATACTCCGCGACGTTGCGGGCATGAGTCTAAAGCCGGAGATTTGCTTTTCTCCACTTTACTTTGTCTTCCTTTCCTAACTAACTGTTGAATAGTTGGCATAAATACCTGTTTTTTATTATGTTAATAAATTTTTCAAAAATGGATTGCAAAAGTATGCAAAAATCCTTAAAAACAACACGTTTCGAGGGGAAATACATACCACCCCCTTAAAACGGCTTGCAAAAGTACAATTTCTATTTAAGAACCATACTTTTTTTGTTTTTTTTTCGAAAATTTAAAGTGGTGAAAAGTAGTCGTCACCCGACTCGAAGTCGGGTGACAACTATAGGTTTAAAATCTTTCGCGGAATACCGACACAAGCGGATCTACCAATCGTTCAATTAGCCTGCGGTCTTTGGTGATAATTTCGGCATTGCCCTGCATTTCCTGGTTAAAAGGAAGCTCTTGCTTATAATTGGTAACCAATCCGTTTCTGAGCTTTATTTCTGCCGTATAGTATGTTCCCTGCTCATTGGTAACCGGAACCATTGAAATATTTGTAATTTCACCTTCGAGCAATACCAAATTCCATATAAGGATAATTATCGAGTTTAACATTCACTCTTTGCATTTTTTCGACCTTACCGGCTCCTGCGATCGGAAAGTTTGCTTTTCCAATAATTTTCTGTTCACTGATCAGGTACAACCGTAAAAACCATTTTCCTGTTTTCACAAATTGGTTTACACTCCAGAAATTGGTAAACGTAACCTGTCCTGAAATTGGTGTTTTTAAAACAAAATCCTGTTCCCAGGTAGAAAGCTGATTGATTAAATTGGTAAACTCTCTTCTTAACTTTGATAACTGATTAAATATTGATTCCGATTTCAACCGGTTTTGTTCTTCAATATTGCGGCTTAAATTGTTCATTGTAATTTGAGTGTTTGCCAGGTTAGTCATTGCATGCTATATGAATATTTTTGCTTAAACATGGCTTGTTTCGACTTTTCAAAATCAACATCCGACATTACCTCATTTTCATGCAAAACCGAATCGCGCAGAAACTGATTAACTGACAATAATATAATCCTGGTTCAGAACTTCGATTTTGCTTTGTAACCTTTCAAAATAATTTATATAATCGGCATGTTCTTTTTCAAGTGACCTGATTCTCTGGTCAGAGGGATTAAATCTGATGTAGGTTTGAAACTCATTTAGCTGGCTCACCAATGACGAATAATAGGAATGAATTTGCCCGAGACTATAATTCCCTGAAATTTTGAGATTCAATAAACAATTCAGGTTCGTTAAAAAACGGTTTTATCGAATCGAGAAAATCGATAAGTGCATAAACATCTTCATAACTGGCCGGGTTTTCAATAATCCCAAGCAAATCGCCAGCGTTAACTTTTTCTTTATCGGTAACAAAAATTTAATCGAGTTTTCCATCTGAACGTGCAACGATCGGAATTGGCGGATTTTCTGAAACAATCTAACCCTTGCTTCAATTAAATCGGGATATTTGTAAAAAAAGCTTCCGGTTAGCAAAACAAATACAACCAGCATAATAATTACAATCCCCCAACGGATGATCCATTTTGGAGGAGTGCCCATTATTTCCTGCACTTCTTCGGAACGGATTTCTATATGGTTGGAATCTGACAAATTGTTAAATTGTTAAATTGTTAAACTGTTAAATTGTTAAATTGTTAAATTGTTAAATTGTTATAATTATTAAATGTTGAATTATAAATTTGAACTTTAAAATTTTAGTTTTTCGTTAGTGAATTTTATCAGATGATATATTTCCTTTTTTATTTCTTCAAATTTCTTAAGACATTATCAGATTTTTCATTCTCAGAGAATTAAACCTCTTACTAATGACTTTCTCAACCAATCGCACGATTCTTCCAATGAAGCCAAACTAATCCTGTAAAATTTTACTTTATCTTTTTTTGAATATCTGCCAAAACCTTCGGCAATATTAGCAGAAATAGAATCAGCAGAACGAACAAATTGCTTCCCAACTATATCTTTTGCAAAATAATCCCATCTTATTACTATTTGCCAAATTTCGTTCGACAAATCAAATGATTTCTGATAACTGCTGATTTTATCAATGGTTAAATAATTCTTTTCCATGTGAAATATCCTTTTAGTTGATGACTAATATAATAAGTACATTTTTCTCATAACAGTTTGTGCAATTTGTCTGTTTTGCAATTTGTCAATTTTTCAATATAACATTTTTTCAATTTATTAGTTTTTTAGTTTCCTAATTCCAGTTGATTTTTCACCAAGTTAAAATACGCACCTTTTTTACTTACCAATTCATTATGCGTTCCGATCTCCACAATTTCGCCTTTTTCGAGTACAACAATCTGATCGGCATTTTTTACCGTACTTAAACGGTGGGCAACAGTAACCACTGTTTTTCCTTTATAAAATTCATGCAAGATTTTCAACTATCACTTTTTCGTTATTTGCATCAAGTGCATTTGTAGCCTCATCGAAAAACAAATACCGTGGATTTTTATAAATAGCACGCGCGATTAAAATCCTTTGTTTTTGTCCCTGGCTTAATCCTGTTCCTTCCTGGCCTATTTTTGTATTGTAACGCAAGGGTAAACTTTCAATATAATCGTGGATATTGGCCATTTTTACCGCGTAAAACAACTTTTCTTTATCGGGATGTTCATCGCCAACAGCAATATTATTCGCAATAGTATCGGAAAATATA
Source organism: uncultured Prolixibacteraceae bacterium (assembly GCA_963821855.1). Taxonomy (GTDB): domain Bacteria; phylum Bacteroidota; class Bacteroidia; order Bacteroidales; family Prolixibacteraceae; genus Draconibacterium. The sequence continues at coordinate 266,348 of CAWGFJ010000019.1, forward strand.
AATCCGTCCTGCATAACCACGCCACAGTTGCTCCGCCACATTTCCATACTAAACTGTGTGAGGTTAATTCCACCAATTTCAATCTTTGCCATCATTCGGAGGATAAAAACCAAGCATCATTTTGATCAGTGTTGTTTTTCCACTTCCGCTTGCACCAACAATTGCCGTAATTTTATTTTGAGGAACTACAAGATCTAATATTGTTTAAAACTCTTGGCGATTTAGGCCCTTCATAATGAAATGAAAGATTCTGAATTGAAATATCTTTGTTTTCAGGTAATTCGAAATTTTTAAAGCGATCGTCATCTTCCTCATCTTGATGTCATGTGGATTTCGCCCAAACGTTCGAGGCTGATTTTGGCATCCTGACCGGCATGGATAAATCCGATAAATTCATTAATCGGACTATTTAACTGTCCTATTATATATTGTACAGCCATCATCATACCCAAAGTCATATCGCCTTCAATAACTGCTTTTGCTGCAATAAACGAAATGAGAATATTTTTTACCTGGTTGATAAAAACTGAGCCTGCCTGCTGATTTTGATTCAGCATTAAGCCTTTTACACTTACCTTAAATAAACGTGCCTGAATACGTTCCCACTCCCAACGTTTTTGTTTTTCGCAATTGTTGAGTTTTATTTCCTGCATTCCGGTAATCAACTGGTAAACATTGCTTTGATTGGCAGCGGCAACATTAAATCGTTTATAGTCGAGTTCTTTTCTTTTTTTCAGGAACATCAGAATCCACAAAACATACAAACTGACTTCCGATATAAAAAATCAGCAGGATAATCCAGTCGTAATAAGCCATTACAAAACTGTATATAATAAATGTAAAGATTCCGAACGACATGCTTACCAGGTTTCCGGTAAGAAAAGTCTGGATCCGGTCGTTATCTTCAATTCGCTGCCGCAAGGTCGCCAATCAGTTTTGTATCGAAAAACCGGATTGGCAGTTTCATCAGTTTAATCAGAAAATCGGAAATCAGCGAAATACTGATTCGTGTACTGGTGTGCAGCATTATCCAGCTTCGGATAAAACCAACGGCAGTTTGGCTGGCAGTTAGAACCAATTGTGCGACCAAAACCAGAACAATAAAACTTAAGATTATTGGTGGTAATACCCACATCTACAATTGCCTGGGTAAGAAACGGAAAAAGCAAACTTAAAATGCTTCCGGTAAAAAACCCCAGCATCAATTGATGTAATGAGTTTCCGGTAAGGTTTTAAATAGGAAAACAGGTAACGAAAACCGGTTTTATTTACTTTTTCACCTTCTTCTTTATAAAATTCGGCGGTAGGTTCGAGCAACAGTGCAATTCCTGCCGGAACGCCATTTTGTTGCGTAGATGCCCAGCTTTTTAAAAATTCATCTTTATTGTAAACTACCAATCCATGCGCAGGATCCGAAATGTAAAATTCGAGATTACCCCTCTTTTTCTTTATTTTATACAGAACAACAAAATGATACTGGTTCCAGTGAAGAATTGCCGGAAGCGGGATTTCCAGTAATTTTTCCCAGGTTAATCTGGCACCCTGCGTACGAAAACCAATTTTTTCAGCGGCATCGCTGATAGTGAGCAGCGAAACTCCTTCGCGGGTTTTCCAGGTAAGTTCGCGTAAAGTTTCCAGATTATAATGCCGCCCGAAATGTTTCGCCACGATTCGCAGACAAGTTGGACCACAGTCCATGGCATCGGGTTGAAGATAATGTGGAAATTTTGCTCATTCAATTTTTTTGGTTCCGAAAGATAGTAATTTGATTTAAAAATTGAATAAACTGATTTATTTATGAATCTTCTTGTTACAAAGACAAGGTCTTATCCGCCATTTTTGCCCACTCCCTGTTTCCTGTAAATATCATTATCAATATCTCATTTTTTAATTGCTGGAATAGTTGCCAACAAAATTCTTTCATTTCATCGTCCATAAAAGCAAGTAGTTCATCCAGCAACAGTATTTCTGGTTTACGATAGATTGCCGCAGCAAGCGCAACCATCTGTTTTTGACCTTCCGAAATACTATTACAATTTGTTGCATAACCATCCGATAATTCCGCGAAGAATTTATCAAATCCGGTTTGTTTGCAAAAGGCAATTATTTTTTCCTGATCCAGGGATTTATCACCCCACCCAATGTTTCCGATTATTGTAGAATTGAACAGTTGGACAGGTTGCAATACGGTTGAACTGCATTTTCTCCATTGAAAATTATCGAATGATTTCCAACTTGTGCCATCAACCATAATATCGCCATCCTCAAAAGGGAGAAGTCGGTTCAATACCGAAACCATTGTGCTTTTACCACTTCCTGCTCCACCATAAATAGCCATAATTTTCCCTTTTTCAGCAGTAAAACTTATGTTTTGAAAAACAGGAAGTTTACCAGGGTAAGAAAATGAAAGTTTATTTACAGAAAAATTTGTTATCGGTTGAACACGTGGTTTTGAAAGTTCATCCAAATTATCTCCTTCCTTTGACAGTTCTTTTCCCAAAAAATCATATAAGATATTGAACGATACTTTAAGATGGAAATAATCCATTAACATGTTAACAAACCTATTTAAACCACACAAATAAACAAGCAACCAACCTACTAAATGATAATTAGTAATTTGATTTTTATAACCGTCGGTCAATAAAAATACAAATACCACTAAAACCACAATGGCAGAAAAAATTACAAACCGGGCTGTATTCTTGTTTTTTTCTATCATTACCTTTTTTCCTGTTTCATTTGAAAAATTCAGGACATTTCCAGTTGCTGAAGAAAAAGTTTTTTGACTATTTGTTAGTTGAATGTATTTATAAAATTCAAAGATATTTGTTAAGGTATCTGTTTTTTGTATTTCTGCATTATAACGCGTAACAGACAACTGGCTTATTTTTTTATGACGTAACCAAATCACACCTATTAGAACAACGGATGAGATCAGTATTGCAACTCCCGCCCAAACCAAATGAATTGAAACATACACCAATGCAGTTATAAACAAGAGCCCATAAAAAGTTGCATCCGATACTAATTTAACCACGGTATTCACAAATTGTCGGACTGCATTTGACAAGGAACTTACCAACCCGGCAGACTGCCTGTCCCGCCCGGGAGATGGAGCAAAAATACTTGTAGCCAAATGATTGTTCAACTCGTTGATGAAACTTTTTACACCATATGCTACTGTACTATTTTTTAACAAAATAACAACGATAAACGCCAATACAAGGAAAAATAACAGGAATGCCTGAGTTCCGATATCCTTAATGTCTTTTACTGTAACCAATTGTTCAATAGTATTTACCATCAACAGAAAAATAACAACAAAAACAATTTAAAGCAGCGCCCCGACCAAGCCATTTAAAATTAGTTTCTTTTTTTGGCCTTTGAGCAGTTTTAATAACCATTCCTTTTTGACCTGCTTTTTGTCTTTTGCTGACTGAAACGATTTGCCCGGCTTAAGCAACATCAATGTTTTCGACTTCCACACCGCTTCCAGTTCATCTTCGCGGTATTCTACAATTCCCCAGTGAGGATCGCCAATAGTGAACTTATTGTTTTGCCAGCCATAAACTACAACAAAATCGTTATAACCTGCATCTTTTTCGATGTGCAGTATTAGCGGACTTTCCTGTTTTTTTAGAAAATCTGAGTTGCCTTTGTAGCCATTGGCTTTGAAACCTTCCGTTCGCGCGACCTTGCAAAGGCTCAACAGTGAAATTTCGTTTACAGAAGCGCCACTGTTTTTTAACAATTTTTGTAGCTCTGCAGTTCCCCCATAATAGCCGATCACCGATGCCAGGCAAGCCAAGCCGGCTTGTTGCCGTTTATTGCTTTTTACAAATGTGGATTTTATTTTTGTATCGCCAGGTGATTTCATATCTCTTTAGCTTCTTTCAGAATATTTTCAATTATTTTAACTACTTCATTTGAATTGTTTTTCTCTTCAAATTTTGCTTTCATCTCCATCACCTTTTTTTTATAAAAACTGTAATTTGATTTTATCTGGTTCAATTTTTTCGAGATTGTTTTTGCCGAATCTTTGTTGATTTTACCCATTCATCCAACTTTGTGATAAACAGCCCGGGCAGCACAACCTGGTTGATCCCACTCAAGCGATAAAGGGTAATTTAACGTAGGCACCCCATGAAATACACATTCGGTTATGCTGTTTATCCCGCCATGGGTTATCATTATATCGCAATATTGAAGTAGATCAACCTGCGGCACATAATCAAATACATACAAATTATCGGGTATCGGAAAAAGATCACTAATGTTAAATCCACGTCCTGCAGATAAAACAAAAAGATCCGTTGGATTTTGTAAGGAAACTTTTACCATTTTTTGCAAAAAGCATTTTACCATTTTTTGAAAGGATCCCGATATGGTTCCTAATGAACAGTAAATAATAAGGCCAACTTCCTTCGCCTTAAATTTATCGATGTTATTCTGTAATACATTGTACCGGGGTTTTTCAATTTCCCCTTCACGGTTTATATCAACCAGAGGTCCAATATTATATGTCCCTTCTTTTTCCGAAATTGGGAAATCGAATGCAGCCGGGGCTGCAATTAAACGGGGAAGGCCTTTTATTCCTATTCCGTATCCTCGTTTAAGGTCGGTCCTTTTCTTAAGATTGGTATTATTTTGTTTAGCTATTTTACAGGCAGTACTGTAATAATCGGTGCCAACTAAATTAAGCTGCCATTTTTTTAACCTATACCAGTTCAAATTAGTTTTTCCAAACCAAAGAAACCGACATATCCATTTGCTTTTTAATGTATTTGAAGGAACGAAAAAAGAGGTAAATGGAGGTATGTTTTCGCACCTACAGGGTTCTGGTTTGGTTTCGATGCAAACAACCGGAATATTGCACATTTCGTAGTAAATTGCCTTTAACATATTTTGCTCGTCAAGCAATACCAGGTCGGGAGATAATTCATTTAGAAAATTCTGAAACAGCCTAAAGTTTTTCTTTTCAATATTTTCAATTTCTGCCCTGTTCGATAAAAGCTTGTCGGTAAAAATCTTAAAGCTAAATCTCCGTTTGTTTAACAAAACGGGGTTAACTATAAAGGCAGTTGAAGAACAGGTTTGAAAACCGTATTTATCCATTTCTGCCTTCATCGGTACCATATTTAGGTACACCACCTTATATCCGGCGTTCTTTAATAGTTGGACCATTTTTAATGAACCGTTAAAATGGCCGCGGGCCGGTAATATGTCGATAAGGATTTTAGGCATTTAATAATGTTATTTTTCTTTGATTATAATCATATTAAGAGCCTTATAACTTTTCCCCGGTTCTTTTAATTTTTTTTAAAATAATCATAACTATAACGGCGCCAGTAATTATAATTGCAAAATATTCAGCTGCTACGCGAAAAGATAAATCAATTTCTTTTATTCCTAAAAAATGGCCCAACAAATTTCCAATCGAATGAAGCAATATTGGCAATGTTATCGACCGGGTAAAATAATATACTGCCCCAAAAACTAAACCCGAAATAAATAATGCAATTGTTCTTTCCATAGACATATGGCAAATTGCAAACAATATGCTTGATAAAACAACGGCGGTAACCGGCCGGTATTTTTTTAAAAATTGGTTTAAAATCAGTCCCCGAAACAATAATTCTTCAAAAACCGGCGCCAGCAAAACCAAGTGTATAAACTGCATAAGTACAACCTTATCAAATTTTGGAGTTTTAAAATTCAAAATCCCAAGTTTATCATTACCTATCAGTTCAACCATTTTTGAAGGGTTGGTAAATGTAGGGTGTGTTATCATTTCTACGGCAAAAGCAATGAAAAACACAAATATTATTCCTTTAAAAGATGGCCTGTGTATTTGTTCCAATAGCCCGGTATCTCCTTTGTTTTTGATAAAAACAATAAATGGTATCAATAAAAGAGAAGAAACTGCGAAAGTCAACTCAGCATAGAAATAATCTTTCAGTAGGGAAAAAGAATTAAAAACAGTAAAACTTCCCCAATAAAACAGTGCCAGTATGGCGTCAAGAATTAAAACAATGATTAGCCCTTGCCAGAAATTCGGAAATATTTTCGATTCCATTAATCTACGTTTTTTATTTATGAAATTAATAGAGGATTGCCACATCAAATGAGGCAATCCTCATGAACTTTTAATAGTGCGGACACCCAACATCATGGGTTACAATCGTATTATACAACCACACTCCAATTGGAGTAAGACCACGAGATGATTCTTGCCATTCATTTAACCTGTTGCATGCAGAACACCCTCCATAGGTACCGTAAACAGTGACTTCATCAGATACATACCCTAATTCCGGATCCCAATAACCACCACCTTTTACATGGTTCATTTCCGCATCGTTCAATTTTTGCAATTTATTATTTTTTCCCATTATAAATTCGTTTTGAATTTTGCCTACTCATCTCCCTTTTCGGCAACCGGGGTTTCCACTTACGCAGGAAATTTCTAACCACGGCGTATTGGTTTCGGCGCATCGCCAACACCGGTTAACGGGTCAAACCGTGTTTCCCAATTAACTCCAATGATTATTTTACTTATCTTTGCCGGCAACTGCATTTAGTTGTAGTTACTGATTATTTGAGCCGGGGTTAGGGGGCAAACCTCCCCCTGGCTCTTTTATTCATGCCTTACTTAGTCGCGTTGCCAACTGGCAAAATGGATTATTGAACCGGGCAAAAGGGCACGTTGAAAAACTTTCCTGGAATTTTACAATCGCAAAAGGCTGTTTTCATTTTTTGGTTTTTTGGGCCGGGTTAATTGTACCGGGGTGTTTTGATTCTAAATGTAGGAAAACGAGCACAATAAAAAAAATGTTGTATAACTATAAACCTCGCAAAACCCCTGAAATACAAGAGAGAAGAGAGAGAGAGAGAGAGAGAGAGAAGTGTTTAACAACACAGGAAAAACGGGGTTACCTTTTGGGCTTTTTCGGAATATCCATAGTTGTTCAATTGGTAAAAAGAGAGTTTCAAGGTAGGTTTCCGGATCGTTTTCAGGTTATTGTACTTTTCAAAATATTGAATTAAACCAACTTTTCCAAAGTTTGAAATAATAAATACAATCAGAATAAAATAAGTGATTTCATTGAAATTCGTGATTGGAAATTTGCAACCGAAAAGATTATGATTGACGTAGTTATTTTTAGTTCGGTTGGTTTTTCATTTCGAAAATCTTTAAAACAAATCCACTGGATTGACATTCAAAAACTTTTTCCAACTCAACCCATTATCATTTACCAAATCACATGAATAATACCGGCTTCTATAAAATGACGAATACAAAAAACCCGATTGCCGGTAAAAATCCCAGCAAAGAAATTGCTCTCGCCTTTGATTGGTACTTTTTCTTGTCATTTAACAGGTAAAAAATTCCGATTGGAATAACAACCACAAACAATACTGTTCCTATAAAATTGAAAATTTCTTCTTTGTCGGTTAAAAATGAAAAGGAGTGATTTCCCTCTTCGAAATACCAGATTCCGAGCGAAAGCAGGAATGCTATTATTAATAGTATGAAGGGAAAAATCCGGCAACAAAGTTTATTTTTCATAGGTCCTGTAAATTAGTTATTTAACCTAACTAAAACGAAAAAGGTGTTAAAATAATTATTTTTAAATAGCCAACCAATATTTGATTTCATTGCTGTCCTATTAAATTATTGAGATTTCTCCCTACAGTGCCAATGACAGTTATCATTTTTTGTTATCTCGAACCGCCAGCTGGCGGTGAGAGATCTTTCAAATAAGGAGATTTCTCCTCGCATACTCGTCGAAATGACAGCATTGTTGGGGCTTTCTGTCATTAACCCATTATGCCAATTAAAAAATAGGTTCCTACTAAAAATGACAAGATAATTGATTGTCATTCCGAGTGCCGACTCAAAAATTTATTGCGCGCAATGTGATTTATAAATCTGCCAAATAACCGGCAACATCTTCAGCCCAGTAGGTTAAAATTAAATCGACGCCGGCACGTTTGAAAGCAATCATGGTTTCCATTACAATTCGTTTCTCATCAATCCAGCCATTTTGAGCCGCAGCTTTTACCATTGAATATTCGCCGCTTACATTGTAGGCTACAATTGGGATATTGAAACTTCTGTCGGGCATTTGTAATTACATCGAGATAAGCCAAACCAGGTTTTACCATAACCATATCGGCGCCTTCGGCTATGTCCTGTTCGATTTCCCGCAAAGATTCATTTCCGTTTCTGAAATCCATTTGGTAGGTTTTGCGGTCGCCAAAAGCAGGGGCACTGTCGGCAGCATCGCGAAATGGACCGTAAAAACCTGAAGCAAATTTTGCTGAATAAGCCATAATCGGAATTTTGTAGAAACCATTTTTGTCCAATGCCTCTCGAATGATTTTCACGCGGCCATCCATCATATCGCTTGGAGCAATAATATCGGCGCCGGCTTTTGCCAAAGAAACCGATTGTTTTGCCAAAGTATCCAAAGTTAAATCGTTATCCACATCGCCATCGACAATGCTTCCGCAATGGCCATGAGTCGTGTATTCACAATTGCAAACATCAGCGATAATCAGCATTTCCGGAATTTTGCCTTTTTATTGCCTTAATGGCCTGTTGAACAATTCCTGAATCACGACAAGCTACTTCGCCTGTTTCGTCCTTATGTTCCGGAATGCCAAACAGCAAAACCGCTTTGATTTGTTTTTCCCAAAGTACCCTGCATTTTTCCACCAATAAGTCGATGGAATAGCGAAATTGCCCGGGCATGGAATGAATTTCCTGCTTTACATTTTCTCCGAAAGTTACAAATAGCGGCATTGCCAAATCATTTACCGAAAGTATGGTTTCAGCAAAAAGTTCCCTGATTTGCGGATTGTATCGTAAGCGTCGTAAGCGGGTTATTGGAAATTGTGGTGTTGTCATGATTCTATTTTTCTAAAAGCATCTTTCGAGCTGCGTTTTCAGCTACTTCCAATAAATTTTCAATTGTAGTTTCGACTTGTATTTTTTTCAATGCACTAAATTCAGGTTTATAAGCCATTGACCTGAAAATAACTTTATCGGGTAAAATTTCAGCATTCGCTCCAACCGGATATTTACATCCGCCACCAATGATTTGCATAAATCTTCGTTCAGCCGTCACCTGTTTTTCTATCGTTTCATTATTTATTTTCAGAACCATTTCAAGCACCTCCGAATTATTTTTGTGTACCTGAACCACCAAAGCTGCCTGTCCGGGTGATGGAATCATTTCATTCAGGGAAAGATAGCTTTCTTCAGAGATTTTATATCCAAGCCTTTTTAATCCCGCTGCCGCTAAAATGGTTGCATCATATTCTGCATTTAATACTTTATTTACACGCGTATCCACATTTCCACGAATAGACTTAAAAACCAAATCGGGCCGAAGAAGTTTTAATTGTTCCTGTCGGCCGGGACTGCTTGTTCCAATAACACTTCCGGGCTTTAAATCGTTTAATGTCGACCCATTTTTGGTAACCAACACATCCCGTACATCCTCGCGTTGCGGAAATGCAGCGAGCGATAAACCCGGGTTAGAATCTGCAGGAACATCTTTTAAACTGTGCACCGCCAAATCGGCTTCGCCGGTTAATAATTTTTGCTCGAGGCCTTTTACAAAAACTCCTGTATTTCCAAAAGAACTCAATGGTGTTGTTTGGTCAATATCGCCTTTCGTTGTTACTTTCAGAAATTCAATAGCTGTTTCAGGAAATTTTTGTAAAAGTAAATCTTTTACAATTTCAGACTGACGAAGTGCCAGCCTGCTTCCCCGGGTTGCTATTGTGATTTTCTGTTTCATGTGTTCATTTCAGATATGTGCTGCATATTTCCCAATAATAATTACAACCGGCGTCTTTGGAGTTTCTTTTTTTAAAAAGTCTTCGATTTCCCCCAAATGAGTACTGTACGCTTTTTGGTTAATTTGCGAAACATTGGACAATATCATAACTGGTAAAAGTTTGCTAATTCCGTTCTCCAAAAGTGAATTTGAAAGCCCGGAAAGGTTATTCAACCCCATATAAATTAAAACCGGGGAACCCGATTTTAAAACAGTTGCCACAGCATCCAAATCGCTAAAACCACCATCAACACGATGGCCTGTATAAAAAAGCGCCATCCCGTTTTTTTCCCGTTCGGTTAATGGAATTCCAAATATTGAAGCCGCAGCTATTCCGGCAGTAATTCCGGGTATCACTTCATAATTGAGATTATTCTCCTTACAAAATCTGATTTCTTCAGCGCCACGTCCGAAAATCATGGGATCGCCTGCTTTTAGTCGAACGACTCGCTTATTTTCTTTCGCATACCTTAAAAATGATGCATGAATTTCATTTTGCCGTTCCGCTTGATTTTGGCCGTCTTTATATAATTTACCGACATAAATTTTCTCTGTATCGGTGTTACATAAATCGAGAATATCAGCGCCCATCAATGCATCATATAATATTACACCTGCAGTTTTTATGCGATTATAAGCTTTCACCGTTAACAATTCAGGATCACCCGGCCCGGCACCAACTATCGATATTAAATGCGATACGTCCATTCCTCGAGTTCTTTTAAATAATCGAGCGGATTTGGATATTCGAAGTTATAATCCAGTTTTTCAATTAGTTTACCGCTATCAACAACTTTGTAATTTTCATACTTGTCGGTAAAAACCGGCACAGGCATTTTTGCAATTTTAGCGGCTTTTGCGTAAAATTCCATTTTTGTCGGATGTTCTGGACAGCATGCATTAAAAGTTTCACCCCAGATTTCCTTATCTATAATTTCCATGATTATGCTGATGCAATCTTTGCGGTGAATCAGGTTTACCGGCGTTCTCGCATGAACTTCTGCTTTGTGCGCCAGGAAACTTGCCGGATTTCGTTCTGCACCAATTAAGCCGCCAAAACGTAAAACTGTGGTTTTTGTATTTTCCAGATTCTGCAATAATTTTTCAGCTTTTAAGAGCGCTATTCCTGAAGCCTTTTCTGGTTTACCATCGTCATCTTCCTTTACGGTTGTATTTCGGCTTTGGTAAACCGAAGTCGAAGAAATGAAAATCACTTTCGGGATTCCAATCTTATTAATATATGGTATAACCTGTTCAATTTGTTTCGGGAAAATCTCTTCAATATTTTCAACTCTTTTGGGTGGAATGGCAATAATTAAAATGTCGGTATTAAAGAAACTTGCATAATCAACTTCAATCGAATCGGGTTCAATTTGCAGGTAATAAGGTTGAATACCGGTGGTTTCCAATTTATTGTAATGGTCGTTTGAGGTAGTGGAACCTTTCACAATGATTCGTCGCGACAACAACCGTTTTCCCAGCGCAGTTCCAAGCCAGCCGCAACCCAGTATGGATATTGTTATTCTCATGAAATTTCAATTTTAATTTGTTGTACCGATTTTTCGGCTGCCTCAAGAGTTTTGTGAATTAATTCACCGGTAAGCGATGTTGCCAAAAACCAAGATTCATAGCCTGATGGCGGAAGATGAATTCCGTTATCCAGCATTTGATGAAAAAATGAAGAAAACAAGTTCATATCCGCTTTTTTTGCTTCATTAAATGTGGTCACTTTTTCAGCCGAAAAGAAAACACTTATCATAGAACCAACCCTGTTGATTTGTGCCGGTATTTCATGCCTGTTAAAAATGTTTGCCAAACCGGATTGAAGTTTATTTCCAATATTTTCCAAATAGCTGTAAACCTCTGTATTCTGCTTTAATTCATTCAGAAATACTAATCCTGCCGTTGTGGCAACCGGATTTCCTGAAAGCGTTCCTGCCTGGTAAACCGGTCCTGCCGGCGCAAGCAAATCCATTAAATCCTGTTTTGCAGCAATTGCGCCAACAGGAAATCCTCCGCCGACAATTTTTCCAAAAGTTACAATATCGGCCTCAATTTCATAGTATTCCTGCGCGCCACCCGGAGCAATTCTGAAACCAGTCATTACTTCATCAAAAATCAATAATGCTTTATTCTTGTGTGCCAGCTTTTTCAAACCTTCCAGAAATCGCGCTTCCGGCGGAATACAGCCCATATTTCCGGCTACAGGCTCAACAATTATTGCAGCTACAGAATTCGTATTTTCATCTAAATATCGCTTCAACCGTATCTAAATCATTATATTCGGCAACCAATGTATTTCGGGCTACTTCAGACGAAACTCCCGGGCTTGAAGGTCTTCCCAAAGTCAGTGCACCGCTGCCTGCATTTACCAAAAATGTATCGGCATGACCGTGATAACAGCCGTTAAATTTTATTATTTTTTCCTTTCCGGTGGCAGCGCGGGCAATGCGAACAGCAGTCATACAAGCTTCGGTGCCGGAGTTTACCAGGCGAACCTTTTCAATTCCGGGAACCATTGAAACAATCAACTCTGCCAACTCAATTTCTTTTTCTGTTGCCAAACCATAACTCGATGAATTTTCAAGTTGTTTTTTCACAGCTTCCACAACAGGTGGCCAGGCATGTCCAAAAATCATCGGCCCCCATGAACCGATATAATCGATATAGTTGTTATTATCGGAATCAGTTAAAATACTTCCTTTGGCGCTTTTAATAAATGTTGGAATTCCGCCGACACCTGCAAAAGTGCGAACCGGCGAATTCACTCCTCCCGGAATGGTTTTTTGTGCGCGTTCAAATAGTATTTTACTGGTTTCCCTGTACATTCTATAAATAGGTATTCGAAATCTCTTTTCGTTTTGACTTTAATTTATCAAGTGCAAATTCAATAAATCCAACTTCTTCCTGCACCGGAGATTCCAAAACCGGATTCGGGAAATACTTTTTTGCTGCAGAACCTGTCGTTTTTCCTATGGTAAAAACAACTGCCGAACCCGGAATCAGGTTTCCTGTCTCAATAAAGCTTTCAATTCCGCTTGGACTGAAAAACAAATAAGCCTTAAATTCAGAATTTATTTTCTGAATGACCGGAGTATTCCGGTAAACAACCGATTTGCAAAATGAAAATTCTTTTGAATGAAGTTCATTTTCAAGAACTTTTAATGATTTGTTTCCACTTAAGTAAATAATTGCCTCATCGTTATTTTTTTGTGTTACCAGTTCAGCAATTGATTTTGCATTTTGCTGTTCTGAAATAAAAATCCGGCTTGAGATTTCTTTTAATATTTCCGCCTGTTTTGCAGATAAACAAAAAACAGAATCAGCATCACTAAAACCAATTTCAGAATGATGGATTTTTAGCCATTTCGCAGCCCACGAACTTGTAATTACCCAGTTTTTGCGTTTTTCCGTTATTGTCTGAAAAAATGAAATATCCGGAGTGATCAATTTTATTTCGATAAGTTCCCGATCTTCAAAACTGATATTGTTATTCTTTAAAACAATTTTTGCAGAATCGGTTAATTTGCGTCCTATGAAAATGGTTTGATTCATATTTAGTGTCTGAAATCTTTTCCTTCCAGAATTTCGGCAACGTAATTTTTTCGAATTACAAAATCGCCAAAATGCTCATTTTCATTTCTCGTTTCCGCATAATCCTTTAAAATCGGGTGCAATTCCTTTAAAATATTTTCTTCCTGAATAGTTTCCCTGTAGAGATTGTTTAACCTTGTTCCTTCGAAACTTCCACCCAAATACAGATTATAGTAACCCGGAGATTTACCAATCAAACCAATTTCTGCAAGGTACGGGCGGCCACAACCGTTCGGACAACCAGTCATCCGTATTACGATTTCATCTTTGCTTAGTCCGAATTCATTCAGAATATTTTCGATTTTGCTTATAAGCGTTGGCAAATAACGTTCGGCTTCGGAAAAAGCCAGCGGGCAGGTTGGCAATGCAACACAGGCAATCGAGTTTTTGCGTAAACCTGAAATTTCAGCAGGCGATACATTGTTTTTATCCAGGATTTCATCCACCTTCTTTTTAATTGCCGCTGAAACTCCGGATATGATTAAATTTTGATTGCCTGTTAAAATAAACTGTCCGTCCGAAATTTTTGCAATTTCCCTTAATGCTGTTTTGAGTTTTGTCTTTTCCTCGTCAAGAACGCGGCCACCTTCCACAAAATAGATTAGATGCCATTTATTGTCGCTGCCTTTTTTCCAGCCGTAACTGTCGCCATTTCTTTCGAATTTAACCGGCGTTGCCTCGCCAAATTTAAAACCGAGCAAATTTTCCCATTCAGCTTTTAAATTGTCAATTCCCATTCGTTCAACCGTATATTTTAAACGGGCCAGTTTGCGGTTTTTACGGTCGCCGTTATCGCGCTGAATAATTAAAAGTTTTTCAGCTACATCAATAACCTGTTCTGGTGTGCAGGAACCAATTATGTTTCCAAGGCGCGGATATGTTTCAGGAACACTGAAAGTGGAACCCAAACCGCCGCCAACAGAAACATTGTAACCCACAATCTTTTTATTCTTTACGATAGCGATAAAGCCCAAATCCTGCGAATAAACATCACAATCGTTATTGGGCGGAATTACCACAGCTATTTTGAATTTCCTCGGCAAATACCTGTCGCCATATAACGGTTCAGTTTTTTCCTGACTGTTCGCGACCAGCTTTTCGTCGAGCCAGATTTCGTGATATGCCCTGGATTTTGGCAACAAATGCAAACCAATTCTATTGGCCATTTCAATTGTTTCGGCATGAAGTGGTGATTCCGCCGGATTGGCATGGCTCATCACATTTCGGTTAACATCGCCGCACGCTGAAATTGTATCGAGCAGTGTATTATTAATGCCCTGCAAAGTTGTTTTCAGATTGTTCTTTAACACTCCATGAAGCTGAAATGTCTGACGTGTTGTTAATTTCAAAGTGCCATTACCATATGTTTCCGAAAGATTATCCAATGTCAGCCATTGTTCCGGAGTTACCATACCGCCAGGCATACGAAGCCTTATTAAAAATGAAAATGCCGGTTCAAGCTTCTGGTGTTTTCTTTCTTTATCGATGTCGCGATCGTACTGCTGATAAAATCCGTGGAATTTTGATATTTGTGTATCGTTTGGTGAAATGGCTCCGGTAATCGGATTTGCCAGGCTTTCAACCAAAGTTCCTCTTAAATAGTTACTGTCGAATTTTATTTTTTCAACCTCTGATAATTCTTCCCACTTTATTGTTTCACTCATAACTTTTTCCTTTTTAGTAAACGTCAGACTGGAATCGTTTCTCCCGTTTTAGTTTCTTAACATATTCAACTGCTTTTGCTTCACTTACCCCACCTTGTTCCTGAATAATTTTCAGCAATGTTTTATTTACATCTTTTGCCATATATTTCATGTCGCCACACAAATAGAAATATGCTCCTTCTTCAATCCACTGAAACAGTTCTGCTTTGTTTTCGAGCAATTTATGCTGCACATATATTTTATCTTTCTGGTCGCGCGAAAATGCCACATCCATTTTTTCCAGATGTTTTGATTCGAGTAGTTTTTGCCATTCTATCTGGTACAGAAAGTCGGCTTTAAACCGGCGATCGCCAAAGAATAGCCATGAACCGCCTTTTAAATCGTTCATTTCTCGTTGCTGAAGAAAAGCACGATAGGGCGCAATTCCGGTTCCTGCTCCAACCATAATTATTTTTGAGCCGTTTAATGGCATTTTGAATGCAGGATTTTTATCGATATAAATTGGCACTGCGCTGTCAAAATCAATATAATCTGCCAGATGCGATGAACATGCTCCAACCCTTTTTCTGTTTTTTCTTTCGTAGCGAACTACCGAAACCGTAATATGCACTTCCTCTCCTACCTTATCCATACTCGAAGCAATAGAATACAAACGAGGTGGCAACGGACGCAAGATTTCAATTAATTTATCCGGCCGCCAGTCGAAAGGAAAATCTTCGAGCAAATCGAGCAAATCATGGCCATATAAATAATCGTCCAGTTGTTTTTCATCTTTTAACAGATTTTCCAATTTCGGATTTTTTGTTCGATCGTAATATTTTTGAAGCATATCAATGGTTACAATCGTAATTTCCAAATGATGCTCCAATGCTGTATGAAAAGGCACTTCACCAATTTCCATATCCACAATATGTTCCGGATCAATCCCTGTTTTCTGCAGAATCTGTTCGACCAAATTATCCGGATTTTTTGTAAAAACTCCTACCGAATCGCCCGGTTCGTATGTTAAACCTGAATTATCAAGCGCCAATTCCAAATGATAAACTTCCTTATCCGAATCGCGCCCTGTAATTTTTACTTTTTCGATTATTGGCGCCATAAACGGATTCTTTTTCGAATATTCGCTTGCTGCTTTCTTTTCCGCATTGGGTGCCTGCAATGCAACCGTTTCTTGTGATGGAGACGATTCTGAAGGCGTTAAGTTTGCCAGGAAATTATTCATCCATATTTCGGCATTGGCTTCATAATCCACATCGCATTTTACAATTGGCGTAACACTGTAAGCACCAAGGCTTCGGCATGCATTATAAATATCTTCGCCGGTTTTACAGAAAAACTTATATGTTTTATCGCCCATAGCAAGAACCGAAAAATTGAGTTGTTCGAGTTTTGGCGCTCTTCTCCCGGTAATAAATTTGTGGAAATCTTCGGCCATATCCGGAGGATCGCCTTCGCCATGAGTACTTACAATTATTGCCAGGTTTTCTTCTTCCTGAAGCTTTTTATAATTGTAATCGTACATGCTGAATACATTGGCAGAAATGTTTTTAAATGTTGCTTTCTCGGCCAGTTTTTCAGCAAGTGTTTGGGAACGCCCTGTTTCTGAACCATATAAAATGGTAAGATTTGTTTTAGCCACAGGTGCAGCACTTTCTGCCACCTGCACCGGCGCTGCCTCTCCATCTAAGGCTGCCATCCGACCTGCAAAATAACCGTTCAACCAGATAACCTGTTCGGTTGAAACCCCGGTTACCAGCTCCTGTAATGCTGATAATTGTTTTTCAGATAATGGATTCGACTTCAAACTCATAAATTGTTAATTATACTTTTCTTCGGTTAATAAGTCCTGAATTTTGTTTCTTAACCGGATCGATTCAAATACATCTTCACCATTGGATGCCACCGCAACGGTCATTTTTCCGTTTTTATAAATTGCAGGTGAAACAAACTGGCATAATTCAGGTTTATCGTGGATGTTTACCAAAACACCCGATTCTTTTCCATCGGCCAGAATTTGTTTATCCAATTCGTAATTATTGGTACACGAATACAACATGAAATATCCATTCAGCATTTCCTTATTGTATTTCTTTTCAAAATAGTTCACACCGCTTTCTTTAATTTCATCACAAATTTTAAGGCCGAGAACTTCAATCTCAGCATCAAATCGTTGCAGTATTTTCAATTTTTTGTATGCGCTTTTACCACCTCCAATCAGCAATATTTTCTGACCGGAAATGTCGATAGATATCGGCATGAAATTCTTTTTCATTTGTTTCTTTTTATGAATTAGATTTCATATTCAATCGGTGTTTCCTTTACCAATCCAAATTTACTTCGTACCCAAAGCCTCTCATGAAAATAATAAAGGATCATCTTTGTAAAAAGTTCTACACCTCCTATTGAAACTGCAAAATTAATGTCTCCAACGATAAGCCACGATATAAAAATTGTGTCAATGGTTCCAAGAGTTCGCCACGAAATGGTTTTTACCAAACTGCGGTATCCCTTTTCAGTACTCTTACGGTTTGTATCAGTTCGTTTCATAAACAAATTTTTCGGAAAATAGTTTCACTTCATTTTCAATAATCTCCGCCGCCATTTCCAATTTTTCCATTCTTTGTGAAATGTTTTTCTTTATCTGCTTTTCTATTATTTCAATATCAAAAAGTTCCACATTTGGCAATTTTCCTATTTCCGGATCTATGTCGCGGGGAACAGCCAAATCGAGCATATAAATGTGCTTTTGTGTTTTAAAGTTTTCCTTCTTAAGAATAAAATGAGGCGCTGCAGTTGCCGAAATTAATACATCGGTTCTTTCCAAAACATCCCGGAGCTGATCGAAGCGAAATGCTTTTGCCCCGAATTTTCCGGCCAGTTCCGATGCCTTTTCAAAAGTACGATTCCCGATAAAAACCGGTTCAACATCTTTCTTTAAAAGGAATTTGATGATTTTTTCGTTTAAAGCATTTACACCGATAACGGTAATTTTAAGGTTATTGATGGCTCCAATTTCGTTAAACAGAAAATTTACTGCAGCCTGACTATGTGACATTGCACCTTTTGAAATTCCGGTTTCTTTTCGAACACGTTTCCCAACAAACAAAGCAGTCTGAAATAATTTGTGAAGACTTTTATCGAGTTGATTGTATTTCGCTGCATTCTGATATGCTGTTTTTACCTGGTTAACGATGGCCGATTCCCCAATTAATGAAGATTCAAGTCCGGATACAACGCGAAACAAATGCCTTGCAATGGTATCCGAAATCTCACCTGCTCCATGATACCACTCCACGCGGTTACAGGTTTGAAGCAAAATACCCTGGTTGCCATTGATAAAGTTATTTGCAGAAATAAATCCTTCGCGATCACCCAAAGATTGATTCCAATCTATTTTTGTTAATCCAATCATAGTTAAAAAAAAAGCCCTTCTGTTTTGCAGAAAGGCCACTGTTAAGATTTATTTTAAATGCTTAATACTTCTTTTTCACTTCCTGCATACCTATTCCGGTCCAACACATACATATCATTGAACACATTGTACAAACCATCATTATGCAGAAATTCTTGTTTTTCATCTTTGCTGTGTGACTTTTATCACATTCGATTGCAAATGTATATTTTTATTTTTTTATCCGTCAAATTTTTTCGCTCTTTTTTTTATTCAGTCTAAATAAATTAACAGTTTACTAAAGCAAGAAACATATACGCTGTTGGCCTGAACACCATTTTCCCGATATTCATTTATATGAAGTTTAGCGTTCTTGATTGTTAATAAATTATTACTATTTTTGGTGTCCTTTCCTGAAAATTTTCACGGAATTGGCGAATAAAAACAAATCAATAACATATTTATTATGAAAGTATACAAGACTGAGCAAATCCGGAATATTACCCTAATTGGTAATGCCGGCAGTGGGAAAACCACCCTTGCAGAAGCCATGCTTTTCGAGGGTGGAGTGATAAACCGCAGAGGAGACGTAACTTCAAAAAATACTGTTTCCGATCACAACCAAATTGAACAGGATTATGGCAATTCTGTATTTTCATCGTTGTTGTACACCGAATACAATGGTAAGAAAATAAATATTCTGGATGCTCCCGGCATGGACGATTTGTGTGGTGGTGTTGTATCGTCATTGTATGTTTCCGAGTTAGGCGTGTTGGTTATCAATGCTTCAAACGGCGTTGAAGCTGGTACTGAAAGTGCATATCGTCATGCGCATGATGCGAAATCTCCACTGGTATTTGCGTTTAACCAGTTAGATCACGAGAATTCAAATTTCGAGAATGCACTCGACCAATGTAAATCATTCTTTGGAAATAAAGTTACTGTAGTGCAGTATCCATTGGATGCCGGGCCTGGCTTTTCTTCGGTTATCGATGTATTGAAAATGAAAATGTATAAATACAAAGATGAGAGCGGTAAAGCTGAAATACTCGATATTCCGGAATCGGAAAAGGGCAAGGCTGAAGAATTGCACAACGAACTGGTTGAAATGGCTGCCGAAAACGAAGAAGCTTTAATGGAGCTTTATTTCGACAAAGGCACATTAACCGAAGACGAAATGCGCAAAGGTATTAAACTTGGAATGTTGGATCGCAGTATATATCCTGTGTTCTGTACGGGTGCAAAGAAAAATATTGGCACAGGCCGTCTTTTGGAATTTATCGCCAACATTGCACCGGCACCTGATGAAAAAGCAATGATTCCGGTTATAAGCGGAGACAAGATAAAAATGGACTGAATCGGAAAAACCAAGTCTGTTTGTTTTCAAAACAGCAGTTGAATCGCATGTGGGTGAAATCACTTATTTCAAGGTAATGTCGGGTAAAATAACCGAAGGCCTTGATTTGATAAATGCATCAAACGGAAATAAAGAACGTTTATCGCAGATTTTTGCATCGGCAGGAAAAAACCGTGAAAAAGTGGAAGAACTTGTTGCCGGCGATTTGGGATGTACCGTAAAATTAAAAGAAACAAAATACAACCAGACATTAACGACAAAAGATGCTGATACGAAATTTCAACCGATTGTATTCCCAAAACCAAGAATTACGGTTGCAATAAAAGCAAAAAATGATTCTGACGATGAAAAAGTTGGTGAAGTACTAAGCAAAATTAAATTCGAGGATCCAACATATATTATTGAGTATTCAAAAGAATTAAAACAGTTATTGGTTCACGGGCAAGGCGAATACCACATGAATGTGTTAAAATGGTATTTCGATCATGTGCACAAAATTGAAATAGATTTTTTACAACCAAAAATTCCATATCGCGAAACCATTACCAAAGCATCGCAGGCCGATTATCGTCACAAAAAACAATCGGGAGGTGCCGGCCAGTTTGGTGAAGTACATTTGATTATTGAACCATTTGAGGAAGGAACAGAACCAAAAAAATGTTCAAGTTTGGCGAAAAAGAACAGAAACTTTCTATTCGCGACGAACAGGTTCATCCACTGCCATGGGGAGGAAAATTAATTTTCTGAACTGTATTGTTGGTGGTTCAATTGATGCGCGTTTTCTGCCGGCAATTCTGAAAGGAATTATGGAAAAAATGGAAGAAGGCCCGCTTACAGGATCTTATGCCCGCGATATTCGTGTGTATGTTTACGATGGAAAAATGCACCCGGTTGATTCAAATGAAATTTCGTTTAAACTGGCCGGACGAAATGCATTCAGCAAAGCTTTTAAAAATGCCGGACCAAAAATTCTGGAACCAATATATAACCTCGACGTTTGGGTTCCTTCAGACAGAATGGGTGATGTAATGAGCGATCTGCAGGGACGCCGTGCCATGATTATGGGCATGGGTTCCGAAAAAGGACTTGAAAAAATTTCAGCTAAAGTTCCGTTAAAGGAAATGAATAAATATACAACTTCATTGAGTTCAATTACAGGTGGACGCGGTGTTTTTTCGCTGGAATATGATAATTACGAAAAGGTGCCTTCCGATGTTCAGGATGAACTTTTGAAAGCTTACACTGAAGAACAGGAAGAAGAATAGGAATTTTCTAATCCATATACTATAAACTAAACAAAGCCCTGGTTCGTCAACTGATGGATCGGGGTTTTTTATTTTACAGAAACTGCTTCTGAATTCCAAACAAAAAATCCACCAGCTCTATTTGAACCGATGGATTTTAAAATTCATTGTTTTCCGTTGTGTTAATTTTATTCTTAATTCCTGATCATCGTGTCTTCCGCTGTTAAAATTTCCATGCGGATTCCCTTATGGTCATGCCCTTCGATGCGTGATTTCAGGATACTCCATGATGACCAGATGCTTCGTACCGTATTACATCTCATTTTTTTGATCGTTACTTTAATAACCTGTGAAGCATCGGGCCACATAAATTCATCATTAAGCACTTACATTCCCATTTCATCAGGACCTTCCGGGCCTCCCTGGTAATATCCTGCTCCGGGATATTCATTAATTTCCGTTCCTGCATCATAAATTTCAACAAAATGTGTAATATCTTTTTCTGCCGCGCCATTTGAAAGTTTGATACCTTCATCACCAGAGGAGAAGAATTCATCGTTAGATGCACCCAACATGCTGGCAATACTCAACGATTGTCCCACATGTCCTTCAATGGTAAATACATATTTCTGTCCAGGGAAAATTGGTCCTGCTGCTCCCATCACTTACCATCAGGTAGTGCCTGAAATCCGGTTTCATATCCTGCGGCCATTAACGAATTGTATAAATCTCCAGGATTACCGGTTTCAGCAAGAGTTTCAAGTCCCATTCCGTAGTCAGGGCATACCTTCGGTAAAAATCGGCATATCTTTTTTATCGTGTAAAACCCAAAGTACTGGTGCAACCGGAGAAACATAGCCGCTGTGCGATTTCAGATATTCACCCAACAACGTCGGATCACCCATTTCTGCAACATATTCCAGTCCATCCCCATAATCCAAAGTTCCTTCAGTAAATATTGGATGCTGACCTTCAGAATGAACTACCCATGCCACAGGGGAAAGAGGTGTTGCGATCCGGAAGAACATGAATTGTTAATGTAAACATGCTTATGCCGTCGTAAGCCAGGAGAACTTGAATGTTATCTTCCGCACTTGGAACCATTGCAACCGGCATTGCTTTCCGGAGTACCCGGGTTACCAGAGCCGTTTACTTCTGTGCCTGCATCCCAAAGTCTGATCATCCGGTAATATCACCTTCCAAGCGCAGTTTCGCCAGTAAAAAGGGCAATACCTCCATCATCGGGGGCATAGAACATGTCGTTTGAAGCTCCGTACATGGAAGCAAAAGAAAGCTTATGGCTTCTTCCGGCATGGAAATGAACAGTAATTGTTTCACCCGGATGTGCTGGCGGTGCGCCATCGCCTCCGGTAACGCCAAACTCTGCTCCTCCTTCGAAATAATCGTAAGGTGTAGAAACATTTTCAACCGTAACGGTGTATGTACCTTCCGGCGTTTTATCCGCCTTTTTTAAGGCTGAATCAGTAAGATCATCCATCAGATCATCCTTTTTGCACTGTGTAAATAGTAGTGAAAACAGTGCTAAACCCATCATTAGTTTTAAAATTTTCATCGTATTAAATTTTTATTGATTAAACTGATTCAAATTTCCGGTTAAAGTGTCACAATTTGTCACGAAAGATTAAACGTTTTATAATGCCTTTAAAAAGACATTTAAGCGATTTACAGCCAATGAATTTGATGTTTAAAAAAAAAAATAGATGAATTATAATAATATTATGATCGTATCTGAAATTTTCGGTTTAGCTCCAATCGTGTGTGATGCAATTCAGTGTTAATCCGGGTGTATCTTTCGAGGGAATTCTTCTTATATGCATCAAATTCCTCTTTTAATTCGATATATTCATTTTTTGCAATCCTGGCAATTCTGCCGCTTCTTTTATTAATCAGATAAGCTAAACCGAGCAATGCCAAAAGCGCTAAAATTATTCCGTACACAATGTACGTAAAAACCGTTTTATTTGTCGGGATTCCTAATACAACAATGGAATTTTGCCATTTCAAACTTTCATCGAGCTTTGCTTTTGATTCTTCCATTTGTTTTACTGCTGTTATCCAATTCTGCTTGCAGCGAAACATTAAGCATTGCCGATTTGATTTTTTCATTTTTGAATACCAATACAGAATCCATTAGTGTTTTATAAAACTCATCGAGTTGCGGCTCTTTAAAAATGTAGGAACCGTTCCAATAATTCAAATTCTGTTTAAATACGATAAATTGCTGATCTATTGATTTTTCATTTTTCCAGGCATTAATATCTTTTTTGGCAAAAGAAGAAACTGAACTAAACGCCAATAACAGGATTATCAAAATATTTTTCATAATCTAATGATTTAAAAGTTGGTGACTAAATTTATTTCTAAATATTAAAATGTTACGTATAACAAAAAAATTTCATTAGCTGCATTCCACATGCAGAATTGAGCATCTATTATTATGTCAGTGATAGATAAAACGTCTGTTAAGATCAACAAATGTAATAAAATTTAAATAACTATTTCACAGTGAAACATTTACTTCATTCATTCAAACAAAAAAAATTTGTAAATGTGTTCGTAAAACAGCGATTAGCCTGGAATTTCTAAAGCAATTCGGTCCTGATTTTGATGTATTTCCAATACCGGAATCAACCGAATCAGGAATATCAAACGACAATAAAATCGAAAGGGAAATCACTGGTGTCCGGTTAAATAATAAGTTAATGGCTGAAGCCCTTTGTTGTCAAGGGTTTTATTGCCCCCGGCTTAACAGGTCGTGTGAAAATGCGATTTTTAACTAACCCTGGCATTTATGCCAGGGATTTGATACGTGGATAGGACACGGGCTTTAGCCCTTCATATGAGCAAGTTGGGCTAAAGCCCAGATTCTATCCTTTCTTCGTAACCCCCAGCATAAATGCTGGGGTTAGTCATTTTCACACAGTCTGTTAAGCCGGGTGTTAAAATTGGAACTAGAAAAACAGGCTTTAGCCCTTAATTATACATTCTTTATTCCCAATGCAAAACTTGATTTTAGTCTGTTTTCTTTTCTTAAAATAAATATTTACCTGACATCAATGAGCAGATAGTTAGTAATGATGATATAACAAGAATTTTTTATGTGGAAATTCACGCAGTATTTCCTCGGTAATACACTGGGAAAGAAGCCAATTCGATTTTCAGGCTTTACTATTTTCCCCGGAACAAATGAAAGAACCCATGCGCCCGTCGTCGTTCGCCATCGCGTCCTTCGCCAACAACATTGTAGTAATATACACCTGGGCTCGCGTATCTTCCACCCATTAAGCGTCCATCCCAAATCGATTGAGTATATGTACCTTCGAAGCCACGAATATTGCCACTTTCCCAATGATGAATCTGTTTTCCCCAGCGATTAAAGATACTGATTTCCAAACTTTTCATCGACCAGAATTTTACGATAAAAAAATCGTTTGTGCCATCGCCGTTTGGTGTAAATACATTTGGTACAGAAACAAATGAAGTATCGGCAATAATATAATCTTCAATATAAAAAGTATCGACACAGGTGTGAAATTCCGACACATTTTTCGAAACCAGTTTAACCATATAGGTTCCTGAATTTTCGTATGTGTAAACAGGATTGTCATCATAAGCCACAATCATAATACTATCTTCAGGTGAAGTAAATCCCTCGGCATTTTGTTTGATGTAGTCCAGATCGTAATAAAAAAACCATTCATAATTTCCCGGATCACCATTTTCAGACTGATTCGTAAATGTAACTTCCAAAGGCGCTTCACCATCTGTCGGTTCAGCAGTAAACATCGCTTTTGTAACAATCGATTCGTACAAAACTTCAGCAGTAGCTTCACAATTATACTTATCGTAAACCCGAAGCATATAAGTAGTATTTGTCGTTGGAGGATTAAATATCTGCGGACTTAAAACAGTAGCTACAATTTCGCTGCCGGCTTTCCATTCCGTTTTGGTGTCTTTAAAAAGCGGTATTTCAGTGTTAGTCGACAAATCGTAATATTTCAGGTCGGCTGTATTAAATTCGCCAATCAGTTTAAATGATTCGCAGTTTGAAGTTGAATCCGGAAGAGCAGCATTTGCAGTTATCCAGTTATTAAAAACCCATGCACGTTGTATTACTGAATTGGCTCCCTGGGTAATTGTAACCCGGTAACATCCATCTTGTAATCCGGAAATCTGCGAACTTTGTGCATCCACACTTTCAGAAAAATAAAAATCGAAAGCTGCGGTTGAATTATTGTATTTTTCCCAAAGAAAAGTTTTGGTTCCCTGCAAATTTGTTGTCGATTGCAGCGCGGCAATTACGTCACCTTCTAAGGAGGCACAAAATACAAAAATGCTGTCGGTTTCATGAAATGAAGGATAGCTGGTTTTATCGGAGCCGAAGATCCCGGCGCAGAAATTTGTCCCTGAACAAGTGCCGGAATCAAAAAAATGAATACAAAAACAGAACTTAATACCAAACAAATTCTATTCATAAATACAAACTTTGAGCTACAATATTAACGTATAATTTTTATTTAATTGTCCACACAATCACAAAAATCGGGGTTGAATAATATTTTCAGATGGTTGCATTAATTTGTTGATAAAACATCTTTGGAAATAACCGATTAAGTTTGAACATCTTTTACATTTGTTTCTTTTTACTGAAGAAAGTTTATATTGTGCTTGATTATCTGAAAGATTTAAATAAAACCCAGTACGAGGCAGTTATCCGAACCGAAGGCCCGGCTTTGGTAATTGCCGGTGCCGGTTCAGGAAAAACCCGGGTGTTAA
This sequence comes from uncultured Prolixibacteraceae bacterium, assembly GCA_963821855.1. Taxonomy (GTDB): domain Bacteria; phylum Bacteroidota; class Bacteroidia; order Bacteroidales; family Prolixibacteraceae; genus Draconibacterium. The sequence goes on from CAWGFJ010000019.1 coordinate 292,249, forward strand.
CCTATCGGATTGCACATTTATTAAAACAAGGTGCACGTCCTTCGACCATTCTGGCGCTTACTTTTACCAACAAAGCAGCCCGCGAAATGAAAGACCGAATTGCTGCAGTGGCTGGCGAAAATACAGCCCGCTATTTATGGATGGGAACTTTTCACTCCGTTTTTGCCCGAATGCTGCGAACCGAACACGAAATTATCGGCTACCCATCGAATTTTACCATTTACGACAGTGCCGACAGTAAAAGCCTGATAAAAACCATCATTAAAAGTTTTCAGCTCGATGATAAAATGTATAAACCCGGGGTGGTTGCAGCACGTATTTCGATGGCAAAAAATAACCTGATTACGCCAAACGTGTATGCCCAAAATACCGAAATCAGGCTTATTGATAAAAACATGCGAATGCCGGCCATTGCTGAAATTTATAAGGAATATACAAAACGCTGCTTTCTTTCAGGAGCAATGGATTTCGATGATTTATTGCTGAAAACCAACCTGTTGTTTCGCGACCACCTGAAGTTCTGGCAAAATACCAGCAACGTTTCGATTATGTGTTTGGTGGATGAATACCAGGATACAAATTATGCACAATACCTGATTGTAAAAAAACTTGCAGCAAAAAACAAAAATATTTGCGTGGTTGGCGACGATGCACAAAGTATATATTCATTTCGTGGAGCACGAATTGAAAATATCCTGAATTTCAGAAACGATTATCCGGAACATAAAATTTTTAAACTCGAACAAAATTACCGTTCAACACAAACTATTGTAAATGCGGCAAACAGCATAATTGCGAAAAATAAAAGGCAAATTCCCAAAACTGTTTTTTCGGAAAAAAATGAAGGAAACCCAATAAAAGTAATTTCGGCATTAACCGATAATGAAGAAGGGTTTTCTGGTGGCTCAGGAAATTGCGCAAACACAACTTACGCAACCATTATAAAAATCTGGATTATGCCATTTTGTACCGCACCAATGCCCAATCGAGGATTTTTGAAGAAGCACTGCGAAAACGAAATATTCCCTATAAAATTTATGGTGGCTTAAGTTTTTACCAGCGAAAGGAAATAAAGGATTTGCTGGCATATTTCCGGCTGATAATCAATCCTGCCGACAATGAAGCCCTAAAACGGATTATCAATTTTCCGGCACGTGGAATTGGCAGCAACTACCTTGTCCAAACTGGAAGAAGCTGCGGTTGCTGCTGAAACTTCAATTTGGAAGATTATTACTGAATTTAGCTGAATCAAATCCGGCAGGTTTAAATAAAGGAACCGTGACCAAAGTTTTGAATTTTGCCGCTTTAATCCGGAACTTTCAATCGCTTTCAAAAGAAAATGATGCATTTGATCACTGCCAAAACCATTGCGGAACAAACCGGCATTTTAAGGATTTATACAACGACAAATCGCCCGAAGGATTAAGCCGGCACGAAAATATCCAGGAATTATTGAATGGTATCCAGGAATTCAGTATAAATGCAAATGAAGAAGGCGAATCCGACAAACTGGAAAATTATCTGGAAGACGTGGCATTGCTTACCGATCAGGATAATGAAAAAGATGAAGACCGGGATAAAGTGACATTAATGACTGTTCATTCCGCCAAAGGACTGGAATTTAAAAATGTATTTGTGGTTGGACTGGAAGAAAACCTGTTTCCATCGCAGCAGTCAGGACGAAAAAAATGCGGATGAAGCACTGGAAGAAGAACGGCGGTTATTTTATGTTGCACTTACCCGCGCCAAAGAAAATGCCTGGTTTTCGTATGCCAACCAGCGATACCGCTGGGGAAAACTCGATTTTTGCTCTCCCAGCCGCTTCCTCGAAGAACTGGAAGAAAAATACATCGATACGACATCTTTAAAAATCCTGCAACAATCACGCTCGCTACAAACAGTGGTTTTCGAAATGAATCACACGACCGGCTTTTACTAAGCGTTCACCGGCTTCTTCGTTTAAAACACGCGACCACAAAACATTTTCAACCGAAAACTCGTTCATTTAAAAGAATCGGAAAAACAGCAAGCAACTTTTACTGGCGACGATCCAGCAAAAATTCAATCGGGAATGGTAGTGGAACATCAGCGTTTTGGCGAAGGAAAAGTTTTAAAAATTGAAGGAATTGCACCAAATATAAAAGCAACAGTTTTTTTCCGGAGTGCTGGACAAAAACAGCTGTTGCTAAAATTTGCCAAATTAAAAATTAAAGGTTAGACATCGCTTTCAATTAAAAAAATTGCGAATTGAAAGGAATTAATTAGTTTTGCAGAAAATCCTCCGGTTTACACTCCCGACAGTAATACTGAAAATTAAGTTCGTTATCAATAAAATAAAATGGATTATAATTCACAAAGAAAAAAACTTCCGCTACCGGAATATGGAAGAAATATACAAAACATGGTTGACCATGTCATGACCATTGAAGACAGGGAAAAACGCAACCGATCGGCGCAAACTGTAATTGATGTAATGGGTAATCTTTATCCTTACTTGCGCGATGTTGCCGAATTCAAACACAAACTATGGGATCATCTGGCCATCATGTCCGATTTTAAACTCGACATCGATTATCCTTACGAACCGCCAACACCGGATATTTTAACAGAAAAACCAAACCGGGTTCCTTATAAGCAGAACAACATAAAATATCGTCATTATGGTTACACCATGCAGTTGCTCGATAAAAAGAGCTGCAGAAATGGAAGGTGAAGAAAAGCAAATAATGATTGAACATCTGGCAAACCACATGAAAAAATCGTACCTCCAGTGGAATAAAGATGCAGTGGAGGATGAAAAAATACTTCATGGATTTGGAAGAAATTTCGGAAGGAAAACTAAAAGTCCAGGGAAGATTTGCAATTAATTGAAACAAAAGCAATATTCGGCAAACCCAAGAAAAAGAAAAAGAAAAAAAGATAAATTACGGACGCTTATCCAATGTCAACTTTCAAAATCGATGGTGGATATAAACTGAATGGAAGCATTGAACCTCAGGGTGCAAAAAATGAGGCGCTTCAGGTTATTTGTGCCATTCTGCTAACTTCTGAGGATGTTTTTATTGAAAATATTCCTGAAATCAGGGATGTTCTTAAACTAATCGAAATCCTTGAAGATATTGGTGTTGAAGTAGAACGGCTTAAAAAAGGAAAATTTCGGTTTAATGCAGCAATTGTTAATATCGAATACCTTAAAAGTCCCGAATATGCAGAAAAGGCAGCCAGCCTTCGAGGTTCGATTATGATTATCGGCCCGTTGCTTGCCCGTTTTGGAAAAGGATTTATTCCGCAACCCGGTGGCGATAAAATCGGCCGGCGCAGAGTGGATACACATTTCATGGGTTTGCAAAAACTGGGAGCAAATTTTGATTTCGATGCCGAAAAGAAATGGTATTCCGTTTCAGCAAAAAAACTGAAAGGCACTTATATGTTGCTGGAAGAAGCTTCGGTTACCGGAACTGCCAATATTTTAATGGCAGCAGTTTTGGCCGATGGCGAAACAACAATTTACAATGCAGCGTGTGAACCTTATTTGCAGCAACTTTGCAAAATGTTGGTTTCAATGGGTGCAAGAATCAGCGGAATTGGTTCAAATTTATTAACAATTGAAGGTGTTGATGAATTAAAAGGTTGCACGCACAGAATTCTGCCCGACATGATTGAGGTAGGAAGTTTTATTGGACTGGCGGCAATGACTGCATCCGAAATCACAATTAAAAATGTGGGCATTGAACATCTTGGAATTATTCCGGCTTCGTTTCGGCAGTTAGGAATAAATGTGAAACAATCGGGCGACGATTTACTGATTAAGGACACCGAACATTACGAAATTGAATCGTATATCGATGGTTCGATAATGACAATTTCCGATGCGCCATGGCCGGGATTAACTCCCGATTTGTTAAGCGTTTTTCTTGTAGTGGCGACACAGGCAAAAGGCAGTGTGCTAATTCATCAGAAAATGTTTGAGAGCAGGCTGTTTTTTGTGGATAAACTGATTGACATGGGCGCCCAGATTATTTTATGCGATCCGCACCGTGCAACAGTTATTGGTTTGGACCGAACCCATTGTTTGCGGGCGACAAAAATGACTTCACCCGATATTCGTGCCGGAATTGCATTGTTTATTGCTGCCATGTCGGCAAAAGGTACAAGCACTATCGACAATATTGAACAAATTGACAGGGGTTATGAAAATATTGATGTGCAGATTAAATCAATTGGGAGCAAAGATTTCAAGAATTTAGGTGTAGATTTGCGGTCTGGTTATTGTAAACCTTATCAGCATAAATATGTTACAATTATTAAAAACTGGAAAATATTGAATCTGTTATGAAAAATTTAATTTTAGCTTTAGCATTATTAGTAGCCTTTACCGGCATTTCAATTGCACAGCAAAAAATTGGAATTGAGATTGGAAACAAAGCTCCGGAACTTGTCGGTAAAACACCGGCCGGAGAAACCATTAAACTTTCGGATACAAAAGGAAAATTGGTATTGCTCGATTTCTGGGCAGCATGGTGTGGACCATGCCGCAGAGAAAATCCAAACGTAGTTAATGCCTATAACAAATACAAAGAATAAAAATTTACCAACGGCGAAGGATTTACAGTTTTTGGCGTTTCGCTCGACAAATCTGCCGATTCGTGGAAAAAAGCCATTGCCACTGATAAACTTGCCTGGCCTTATCATATCAGCGATTTGAAATACTGGAATTCGAAACATGCCGCTATTTACGGAATCAGACAAATTCCATCTAATTTTTTGATTGACGCGAACGGAATAATCGTTGGCAGGAATCTAGAGGCCCTGCGCTGGATGCTGCATTGGAAAAATATCTTAACAGCAACGCTCTGTAAAGGGGTTATTCTGTAAAATATATTTAAGCGTTTCAAATTGACACTCACTTCATTTATGTGGGTGTCAATTTGTCTTTTATATTTGCATGGCAAAATTTTTGAATGTCATGCCCCGGGTTAATTTTTAATAGTTAAGAAAGCTAATCAAATTTGATTTCACAATGGATAAAATGGAAAAAGAAGAAATAAAAAATGAAATGGAAGTAAACGCTGGTAATAATAACGATGAAGCTTCCGTAAACAACGAACCGGAAAAAGAAGCCGGAGAAGAAAAGAAATCTTCCGACGAAAAACCGGATAAAAAGAAAAAACATAAAAAAGATAAAAAGGAAGAGCTTATAGATGAACTCGCTGAAAAACTGGCTGAATTGACCGATAAACATTTGCGTTTACAGGCAGAATTCGACAATTTCCGAAGACGTACAATAAAAGAAAAAGCTGATTTAATAAAATCGGGAGGCGAATCGGTCCTGGTAAATATTCTTCCTGTGATCGATGATTTTGAAAGGGCATTGGAATCCCTTAAAAAATGTGCCGGAAGATGATGCAGGAAAACAGGGAACATTGCTGATATATTCCAAATTTAAGGAATTTCTGAAACAAAACAATGTAAAAGAAATTGAAGCACTAGAGAAGGATTTTGATGTGGATCATCATGAAGCATTAACAAAAATTCCGGCTCCCGAAGAAAAATTAAAAGGCAAAGTGGTAGATGTAATTCAAAAAGGATACCAGTTGAACGACAAGGTAATCCGATTTGCAAAGGTTGTAGTCGGAGAATAAAAATTGTTTTACACAACATGGCAAAAAGAGATTATTACGAAGTTTTGGATGTTGGCAAAAATGCAACCGCTGAAGAAATAAAAAAAGCATATCGCAAAAAAGCGCTTCAGTATCATCCCGATAAAAATCCGGATAACAAAGAAGCGGAAGAAAAATTTAAAGAAGCTGCCGAAGCATACGAAGTGCTTAGCAATCCTGATAAAAAACAACGTTACGACCAGTTCGGACATGCCGGAATGAGTGGTTCCGCAGGCGGATTTGGCGGTAGTGGATTTTCGGATATCGAAGATATTTTTTCAGCATTTGGCGATATTTTTGGCGGACATTTTGGCGGATTTGGAGGATTTGGCGGAAGCAGAAGCCGTGGAGGTCGCCGGGTAAGCCGTGGCTCCGATTTACGTGTGAAAGTAAAACTCAACCTGAAAGAAGTTATTGATGGCGCTGAAAAGAAAATAAAGGTAAAAAAATATGTCGCCTGTACACATTGTAACGGAACAGGCGAACAAAACGGATCGGCACATTCCACATGCGGAACATGTCGCGGATCCGGCCAGGTAACACGCATTACCAATACTTTGCTTGGTCAAATGCAAACTTCTTCCATTTGTCCAACCTGTCAGGGTGAAGGAAAAATTATTACCGATAAATGTAATCACTGTGCAGGTGAAGGTGTAATTCGCGACGAAGAAGTAATCAATATTAAAATACCTGCCGGAGTTGGCGAAGGAATGCAGCTAAATGTTTCCGGACGAGGAAATACAGGTCGTCGTGGCGGAATAAATGGCGATTTGCTGGTTGTAATAACCGAAGAAGAACATGCCGATTTAGAACGTGACGGAAATAATCTGGTATACAACTTATTCCTTTCGTTTCCTGAAATTACTTTAGGAACTACTGCCGAAATTCCTACTGCCGAAGGTAAAGTAAAAGTGAAAATAGATGCCGGAACCCAACCGGAAAAAATACTTCGCCTGCGCGGAAAAGGCATTCCCGATGTAAATGGATACGGAAAAGGCGATTTGTTGGTGCATGTTCACGTTTGGATTCCAAAACGTTTAAATACCGAAGAAAAAAGAACATTGGAAAAATTACAGAGTTCACCCGGTTTTCAGGAAGGGCCGTCAGCAAACGAAAAGTCGTTTTTCAGAAAAATGAAAGATATGTTTGAATAGATTTCAAATCTGAAAATTTCAAATAAATCAATGGGTAGTTTTTTCACGAATAGTTGTAAATTAGTCGCTTATTAACATAAATGTAAACGACATGAAAAAACTATTGATTTTATTTCTGGCTTTGAGCATTTCCGCTCCCCTTTTTGCAGCTTTAAAAGAAAAACACCTGGTTGGCAAGTGGAAATACAAAGTAGAAACCGACCAGGGAAATATGACCGGTGTATTCAAGTTTGAGAAAAAAGAAGGAAAAATTGTTGGAACTGTTCTTTCGGACGACGGTTATACAATGCCGATCAACAAAATTGAAATTAAGGATGATAATATGTTGCATCTCGAAATTAACACTGACCAGAATAATTACAAAATTAATGTGAAGGTCGATGGCAAAAATTTTAAGGGAACAGGCTCTTCAAATGAAGGAGATGCGCCAATTACAGGTGAAAAAGTTGAATAGATAGAATTATTATTCAGCTTTAAATTTCAGTGTTTTCACTTTCATCCTGACATAATATGCTTTTTAAATAGCTTCTGCTATTTTCGCACTTTCAACTTAAAATTGTGAATGAATTTTTAAATCAATATCATTTCCTTGAGAAGGAATTGCAGGACGAAATTCTGAAAATTGGAACATTTAAATCGTATAATGCCACTGATGTATTAATCCGTGAAGGCCAGTTTATTACTTATTTTCCGCTTGTTATAAAAGGGTTAATACGAATAACCCGGAACAGCGAAGACGGGAATGAACTTCTGTTGTATTATTTAAAACAGAATGAAGTTTGTGCCATGTCACTAACCTGTTGCATGACGACCTTAAAAAGCACCGTTAAAGCTATTGCCGAAGAAGATACGGAAGTTATCATGCTTCCGGTTTCAATGCTTGAAGGCTGGATTTGCAAATATCCAACCTGGAAACAATACATTATGCAAACGTTTCAGAATCGTTTCCAGGAATTAATCGATACTGTCGACACCTTTGCATTTATGAAACTGGACGAACGACTGCTAAAATATTTTTCATACCGGCACAATACTTTTGGAACAACCACATATAATGGCACGCACCAGGATTTAGCACTTCAATTAAATACTTCGCGTGAAGTGATTTCGCGCTTACTGAAAAAACTGGAAAAAGAAGGTAAAATAAAAATATCAAGAAATTTTATCGATTTTTCCAATCTTGTGTGACATAAATTACATTGAACTTTTTTGTGTATTTATTTCTTTGCGGCAGACAATTCAAAGTTAATAGTTCAATACTATTACTTCATAATTTTTTGGGTTATAAAATCGGTTAGTAGTTGAAGGTTGTTAAGCCAGATTCCAAAGAATCTGGCTTTTTCTTTTTACCTGGCCGATACTTTTTCATAATTCAGCTTTTTACTTGCCCAGGAAATAAACGTTTCCATATTAGGTCCATCGGTGTGTCCACCGTCATGTTGACGCCAGGCAAGTTCACCATCAAGCAAACCTTCTAAAACCGGCGGCATTTCTTCCTTCATATAATCATTGGAAACACCAAGGTCTTTTACTCCTAATAATTTAAATACCGAACCTGCTGCAACTGTGGCCATATAACTTCCTTTTTGGTCGAGCCATTTCGCATCGCCTTTTTCCGGAACTCCGTAACTGATAAATGTAAGACGTGGTGCACAAAGTGCAATTAACTCATGCGAATCTACTGGTAAATCGCAACCTGTTTTTCTGCCAAAAGATGCTTCCTCTGCGCCGTATTTCAGGTAGTTTCCCGCCATCCAGTGATATTCCCCGGTTCCGGTCAGACTTTCAACAGCTTCGCCAAAAACACGGCGATGAAGCGTTGCACCACCTTTCCCCGATGAGCCGATTAATCCTGCGGCAAAACGTGGTTCAAAAGCAAGCGTTACTAATGCAGCTTTTCCGTAGCGCGAAACACCTTCGATTCCTACTTTTTTAGCATCCACCAGCGAATCTGTTTCCAGGTAATCCAGCCCACGTGCAGCACCCCACGCCCAGGCACGAAGCGAACCCCAGTCGTCCGGTTTACGCGGTTGGCCTTTATTTACCAGTCCAATTATTCCCCGTGTAATTCCGGCTCCGTTATCTGCCTGAATGCTGTTCGGGTCAATGGTTACATATCCCCAGCCTGCTGCCAGCAAACGTTCGGTGGATGTGGGTTCCTGTCCTCTCCGCTGCATCATTGCCAAAAACGGATTCTCATATTTGAACGGTTCGTAAGCCGGGTATTTTTCAAATACTTCCTTTAATTCAGGATTGTTTTTGATGAGCGTTTCCTTAAACGCCTTGTTTATTTTTCCCATATCTTCTTCCGAAGGCTGTGCCGGTGCAGGAAACGATGGTCGCCCAAACATCATCAGTACCGGAACCGGCCCTTTAACATTACGCGGCACAACGAGCATCATATCAATGTTTACATCGATAAGCGGGTATTCGCTGTTATCGACGTGACCAACCAGCTTTTTGGCGACAACCGGCGTAAAACCAACAAATTCATTATCTACGATTTCAACATCCCAGTTTACATCCGGAATATTTTCCGGAAGACGTCCGTAAACTTCACGTTCCATATCTTCCATAATTTCAGGACGCCTGGTTTTCCACCACATTTCGGGTGTAGAAACTTTTCTTCCATCGTTTGTGGTAAGAATAACGGGCAACTCCGGACAAGGATTGGCAAGTGACTCATCGTAGTTGGCATGGTTTGGCGCAGATTCATTTCCGCTTGGGCCCCGGTCTCAAAGCCTTTATTCCCAATTGTCCCATCATATTGGCATGATCCTGTTCTGCGGAAAATGTCACCAACGGCGGGTATTTGCCGACATCGATTTCGGCTTTCTGAGCTTTCAAACCAAATGAAATACTCAAAGCAAAAATGAACAATACTAACTTTTTCATATGCTGTATTTTATGTATTTATTTTAATTCTGAAGTTTCAAACGGCGAAGCGGGCAATCCTTCCTTATTGTACAAGTTTGCATCTCTCGGATTATCGCTCCATGCATATCGAACTTTCACCGGATTGTCTATTTCATCATTCCATACTTCAACGGTATTACCTGAAATTTTTGCATTAGCCCAAACAAACTTTCCATCGCTGCCGGCAATTTCAAACCTGCGTAAATCTTCACTATCGTTAGTGGTTAATCCACTGCCGACATCATCAAACGAAACAATTATTTTATTACCTTCTTTTTTTGCCGATTGAAATAACGGACCGGAATAAACCAAATCCTGATGGTAAGCAAGTTTTAATGCTCCCAATGCCAGACGTTCACCCACATCTTTTTTATTCAATGGATGGATATCATTCCATTCTCCCAAATCGATGGAAACCGCCATTGCAGTATTAGGAACTTTTAATGCCTTGAATTGCGCAAAACGGAGCTCGGCCCATTTGCTCTCGGTGGGAAGATAATCCACATCCATAAAATTGGCCAGTTGAACAAACAAAAACGGGAGATTATCATCTTGCCACTTATTTCGCCAATCATTAATTAGAGCAGACATGAAATCAGCATAAGGCTCCGGATTACCTGCATTGGTTTCTCCCTGGTACCACAAAAATCCTTTTGTTTTTTGATGAATCAACGGTGCAATCATGGCATTGTATAGAGAAGTTGGTTGATTTTGTGCGGAGAAAAACGAGCCTGAAAATTCCCTTGGTTCAAACACTTCTCCCACTTTATATTGCCAGGTTCCCTTCAAATCAATTTCTTCATTATTAGCAGTTAGATAATAAGGCTTATCAGGAACAAATCCTCCCTTGCCGGAATTATTGGTAACACGGATTACAATAATATTTTTACCCGGTTTCAACACATGTTCAGGAATTTCGTATCTCCGAGGTGGATATTGGTAGGTGATGTTTCCGACCTTTTCGCCATTGATGTAAACCACATCAGCATCCACAATTCTCCCCATAAAAAGTTTTGCAGGAACACCTGTCATCGAAGCCGGAACATTAATTTCACGTCGATACCAGACGACGCCGTTTAAATCGTGAACGCCCTGGTCTTCCCAATACCCGGGAATATTTATGTTATACCAACCTTTGGGCATATAATCTGTTTCAAACCACTTTGGATTTTCAAGCATTCCCTTGTCTTTTGGCTGTCTTGGGTTGAATGAACCACGTGGCGGACGAAGTGAGGCGATATATGCCGTATCCTTATTTTTTTCAATGGTTTCTAAAATATCCGGAAAATCATGAAAACCCTCCTCACTAATCCACGATTCGATAGGGGTTCCGCCCACACTTGAATTGATTAAACCAATAGGGATATGAAATTCGTTGTATATTTTCTTTGCAAAAAAATAGGCGACTGCTCCAAAAGTAAGTACATCCTCCGGGTTTGCTTCTTTCCATGTTCCGGGAGGTAAATCTTTAGAAGGCCCGTCGAGGTTGGTTTTTGTAGGAACAAAAAAGTTTCGGATTTCTGAATAATGCGCATTGGCAATTTCATCCGGATATCGTTCTTTTACACGTTCCATCGGCAAAACCATATTCGATTGACCTGAACAAATCCATACATCGCCAAAAAGGATATTATCGACTGTAACTTCATTTTTCCCTTTGAATACCATTTCGTGCGGACCGCCGGCTTTTTGAGGCGGTAATTCCATGGTCCATGTTCCGTCTTTTCCGGTTTTTGCGCTGTATTTTTTACCGTTAAATTTCAGGATAACTTTTTCGCCAGGCGACGCCCAGCCGTTGATTGTAAATTTTGTATCGCGCTGTAAAACAAGCCCGTCACTAAGAATAACGGGTAATTTGATATCAGCATAAATCGACGTGAATAAAAAAACAAACAGTAATACCGGTAGCAGCTTTTTCATAAATTTAGTTGGTAAAAACCATTAAAAATAAAATTTAAACTGCAAGTTAAGATTCTTTTAATAAGTTCAGTTTTTCAATTTTAAAAAACTTGGTGACGAGTCTTTAAAACCTCAATATTTCTGCGCGTTTTTATTCGAATTTAAGCAGTTTAATTGTATCATTGTGTGACTAATTACTATTCCGGCAACCATGAAAAAACGTAACATCTTTCTTTCATTTTAATATATTCGTTTAGAATTTTAGGGATTAAAAAATCAACAATTTCTGTACTGTTAATTTGCATGTCGATTTTATCAAAGGCACAAGGAGAACCTGAACGAAATATTCTTCATGCCCAAAAAATAAATGAACACAAAGTAGTTTTGGATAATGACCGAAAAATTATTTCATGGATTACTCCACAATCCAAAGCATACGATACATTTCTTCATCAGCGTTGGAATTTTATTAAAAACCATGTTCCCAATTATCCCGGAACCGATTATCCGCAGTACTATTTTTCATGTGGTTACAGCAACCAGAATTTTGGCGACCCCAGTGGCTGGATGAACGATGTTGGTGAAAAAATCCCGAACTGGTTTGAATCGGCGCGCTTATATTATGCTTATACCGGCGACATAAGTGTGATGAATATCGTCAAAGATTTGGTGGATTATGCCATAGAACACGGAACCAGTCCTGCGGATTTTGCCTGGCCGAATTTTCCGTACACCACAACCAATGCCGGCGACAAGGTATTTCGTGGTTTTACCACGCGGTTAGCGTTGCATGAAATTCAGGTGGATCACGCAGCCGACATGGGATTGACTTACTATGGAATGTACCAGTTTTTTGGTGATGAAAAATATAAAACTGCCGCAGTTAATGTCGCGGATGTTTTGGCTAAAAACGCACGCACCGGTTCGGCAACAAAATCGGTTTGGCCCTACCGTGTGAATATGAAAACCGGGGAAATTACTTCAGAATACGGCGCTAACTGGATTGGAGCTTATCATTTGCTGAAGTCGCTTGCTGATGATAATGTGGGAAACGTTGCTGCTTACCGAATGGCGGCAGAAAAAGCGCGAGAATTTATGTTGAATTACCCGATGAAAACCGGCTACTGGACCGACGGTCACACCGATACCAACATCAACAGCAATACTTACAGAAGTAACATGAGTTGCAGCAATACCAAACTGTATATTTTCGATCACCCGGAATTTGACCCCAACTGGAAATCGGATATACCAAATATGATTGCCTGGACAGAGAAATATTTTGTTGAACGCTGCAACAAAGGCGAACCTTCCACACAATGGGGTGCAAACCTGGTTGGCGAGCAGGATGATTTTCTCCCAAAAATGGATTACCAAACTGCCCGTTACAGTGCAGCATGTGCAAGGTGGTACGCTGTTTCGGGTGATGAATCGTACAAAGAAAAAGCTTACCGTTCGTTAAACTGGGTGACGTATTGCAATGATTCATTGGGAATGGCGTATGAAAGTCCGGTGAGTGTTGGTGTGGAAAGCTGGTGGTCGGATTGCTACGGCGAATGTCCGCGGATGTTTTATCCTGTTTTTGCCGCTGTGCCTGAGTGGGCGCCGCCGGGAGAAAACCATATTTTATATTCTGAAAGTGTTTTGAAAAATGTAAATTATAGCGATAATCAGGTTCAATACAATACCGAAAATAATTCAGGAAAAGAGTTTTTGCGGCTCGCATTTAAACCATCAAAAGTGGTTTTAAACGGAGAGGCATTGAATTCAGTTAACAATGAAAATCAGCCGGGATATATGCTGAAAGATTTGGGAAATAATGATTATTCGGTAATTGTAACCCGGAATAAATCGGGAATGATAACAATCTCAGCCAATAACTAAACTCACCCAATAAAAACTATGAAGAAACCTGCATTTTTTGTGATCATTTTAATTGTCTTTTTCATTTCAAATGTAAAAGGGCAAACGGGTGAAAACGTCAATGTTCAAATCGATGGTGCTCAAAATTTTCAAATCATCGATGGTTTTGGAGTTAATATCAACACTGCCTGGTGGTACGATGGTGAATACAGGAATACCGACATAGTGAAACCGGCAATCGATTTGCTTGTCGATTCACTGGGTGCTACCATTTTCAGAGCGGTTATCGAAGAGATTGACTGGGAAGCAGTGAATGATGACAACGATCCCAGCAACTTCAACTGGGATTATTACAACGAAGTTTTTTCAAATAAAAGGTTTCAGGGCGTTTGGAATACATTGCGCTACCTGAACCAAAAAGGAATTACCGATGGATTGATCATCAGTATTATGGGCGGACCACCGGCTGCTGCACCTCTCGCTGCACCGGATAAAGAAAAAAGCTGGATGGGCGGAACCGACTATTCCATCAATCCTGCCATGGAGGATGAGTTGGTTGAATCGATTGCTGCGTTGCTGCACTATGCCCGGTTCAAGGCGGGAATAAAGTTTTCACTCGTTTCACCCATGAATGAAACGGATATTATTTCCATGACCAAAAATGCGGAACATCCCAACGGGATTGTAGAAGGCCCCAATATTCCTGATGCAGTTCAGTTTGCAAGAATTGTTAAAAAGCTCGGTAAAAAACTGGATGAAATAGAAATGGGTGATGTCCGTTTTGTAACTCCCGATGCAGGCGGCGACCATTTGTTTGAAGCCTGTCTGGCTGAAATGATTAAAGATCCATATACAATGAGTAAACTCGCACATTGGGGCGTTCATGATTATGGCAGCAGCGCAGATAATTATAAAAAAATCATCAGTAATTCTGAAAACAGGAACAAATCATTCTGGGTAACCGAAATGGCCGGCATTGATAATTTATTTGGCCAACTTGACGATGGCGCCGGCTCGTACATTTTTTGGGATGGTTTTGATTGTGTGTACCAGCATGCCCGAAGAAACGGTTATGGCAACACACCGCCAAACGATTGGGTTTTCTGGTTTGGTGAAGGCGAAGGAAAACCGCTGATTGAATATATTCCTTCGACAAAAAGCTGGAAACCACGAAAGCAGTTTTATGAATTTGCCCAGTTCTTCAAATTTGTCAAACCCGGCGCCACCAGAATTGAAGCAAATTCAAACGATAGCAACCTTGTTGTTCGTTCATTTATCAATCCGGACGGAATGCTGGTCATCGCTGGTCAAAATGCATCTAATAAAGAAATTTCTTTTTTGGGAACAATAAATAATCTTTCACGTGGTAATGGTTATAATTTAATCACCACAACTGCAAATGATAACCTATCCAAATCCAAACTCATCATTCCCGGAAACAGAATAAATGTGACTATACCTGCAAACAGCATTTTTACGCTAACATCTTTTACTGATTGTGAGCAGCCTGATGATCTGGCTAACAAACCTGAACCTTCCAATTGGTTTGCCGGCGATATGCATGTTCACCGTAATTGCGGAGAAGTCACAGGCATTACACCCGATTATAAAATCACGGAAATGATGGAACAGAATGATTTGGCCGTGGTTTCGATGCTGGCCGATATGGGAAATGCCGAAGTAAAACCCAGCGAAACTGATTTGCCAAAGGTGAATGGTAAAGACGCACCGGAATCAAAACCTGGACAGGATTATGCATTGGGATGCGGAATGGCATTTCGATCCCGCCGGTGTTACTTTTGAAAAACAGGCGATCGGCGGACACCTCGTTTTGCTTGGGTTGAAAGAAGCACACCAGATTTGGGAGGATTCGCCGTCAAATATTCTGGAATGGGCAAATAAACAGGGCGCTGTAACCGGGTTTTGCCATATGCAATATTTAAGCGATAACATTCAGAATGAATTAAACTGCTGTGCCCCGCTCGATTTTCCGGTAGAAGCAGCATTGGGCACCATCGATTTTCTGGCTGAAGATGTCTGGCAAAATGATGCAGCAGTTAATGCATATTACAAATTGCTGAATTGCGGTTTCAGATTGGGATGGGCTGCCGGCACCGATTTTCCGTGCAATAACAGTGAACCGATTGGAAGTTTGCTGACTTATGTGAACGTGACCGATTTACCGCTTACCTATGAAAAATGGATTGACGGAATTAAAAATGGTAAAACGGTAGTTTCACTCAACGGGCATAATGAATTTCTGGATTTAAATGTGAATAAAAACGCGGGGCCTGGCGACGAAATCAATTTAAAAAAAGGGGAAAAAGTTTCGGTAAATGTAAAATGGACAACTGCAAAAGAACTAACCGGAACAATCGAATTGGTTTGTAACGGTAAAGTGGTGGAAATTCGGAATGGAACGGCAAAACCCGGTGAACCTGTGATTTTGGAAACTTCGTTGGAAATAACGGAAAGTAGCTGGATTTGTGCCCGCCGGATGAATGAAAATGGGCATCAGTGTCATACAGCGCCGGTTTATGTCACAGTGGATAATAAGCCGATTAGGGCAAACGCTGAAGATGCTGCGTATTTTGTAGAATGGATCAATAAAATGCTTCAAAATACTTCTCCCGGAGGAATTTGGAATGGTTATTTTCCAAATGATTTGGAGCTTGTTCAAACACGATATAAAAAGGCAAGAATTATATATGAAAAAATTGCAACCGAAGCGCGTTTGCATGGTAATTAAACAAATGTCAACAACTTTAATTTCTGTTTAAAATGAAAAAGTTTGTTCTATTATTTTTAATGATTTCAATTTTCGTCAGTAATACAGTTTTTTCTCAAAACAGAAACAATGCAGTTCTGGTGCTCGCCAGCCAGGAAAATTTTGGCTTATTCATTGGCGAGATTCTGAAAACAGAAGGCTTTAATTTATTTGAAACGATTTCTCCAACTGACTCAAAAGTAAATCAGAAATTCCTTCAGCAATTCGACATTGTAATTCTTGCAAAAAGTCAGACGAATGATAATCTAAAAAACATTCTTTCAGATTATGTATCTAAAGGTGGAAATCTAATTGCCTTTCAGCCTGAAAAAACTATGGATGAATTGTTTGGAGTTCGTCATGAAAATAAAATTGCAGATGATAAATATATCAGCATTGACAAGAAGAATGAGATTTGTAACGGGCTAACCAATAAACCTTTGCAATTGCATGTTCAGGCAGATGTTTGCAAATCAGATGCAATGTCAATAGCTTTTTTTGTCGATAAAAATGAAAGTAACAGTGAAATGCCTGCCATAGTTTTTAACTATTTTGGGAAAGGACATGCAGTTGCTTTCCTGTACAATTTACCCGAAAATATTGTCTACACTCGCCAGGGAAATCCGGATTTTGCCGGCATCGAAAAAGATGGAATCAACGGCTTACGTGCGATGGATATGTTCACCGACGGATGGGTTGATTCCGAAAACAACACGATTAATCAGGCTGACGAACAGATGCAGTTGCTAACTCATATCGTTGAAAAAATGAGCAGTTTCAACAAACCGCTTCCACGGTTCTGGTATTTTCCCGATTCGCTAAAATGTGTGGTAACGCTCACAAACGATGGGGAAAACAGCAGTGAAGCCGATTTTATTCAACAGTTTCAGGATGTAGATTCTTTGGGAGCTAAAATGAGTTTATATATTCTCGATGTCGATAAAGTTTCAAAAGAATGGGTAAAAAAATGGTCGGCTAAAGGATTTGAAATTGCGGGACACCCGGATGATACGCGTGAAGCTCCAAATCCACAATGGGAAAATATGAACAAAGCTCTGAATTTGAAAAAGGAACAAATTGCTGCGAAATACGGATTGCCATTAAATACCAACGTTAATCACTGGTTTGTATGGTGTGGAAATGACAATAATGGAAATAAGGAATTTGCAGCACAGGCCGAATTGGAAGAACGTAGTGGTATAAAGCTCGATATAAATTACGCACATTACGATATGAACTCGAACCAGGGGCATTTTCTTGGTACGATGGGCTACAATCAAGGCAATTTTACAGGTAGTGGTTTAGTGATGAAATTTGCCACTTCGAAAGGAAAAATCCTGAATATCTATCAGCATTTAAACAATGTGTACGACCAGCTTTATATGGAAAACGATGCGCAGGATGCTTTTTTCAACTGCTTTAAAGGTTTAATGGACAGAAGCTTGCATAACGAAATTTATTCATTTATTAGCGTGAAAGCGCATAACAATGAATATTTCTTTTCAAAAAAACCATTGCTGCAGATGATTACCTATGCAAACGAAAACGGAATACCGGTATGGACTGCTGAAAACCTTTTAAATTTTATCGAAACCAGGGATAACGCTTCATTTTCAGACATAAAATGGGAAAAGGATAAGTTAATCTTCAAAATTCATTCAGAATTAAAACACCCGAATAATTTAACATGTATGATTCCATTTCGCTTTGAAGGGAAAAAAATAGCAGCAATTCAAATGCATAATAAAAGTCAGCCATTTTCTGTCTGGAAAGTGAAAGGTACAGACTATGCGCTGTTTTCCGTTAAACCCGGATCCGACTATGAAATTGCGATAACATACAGTAATAATTTTTCAGAATAAAGTATTTGGTTTTTTTGTATCAACTTATAATTACTGATGCTGATAATTTATAAAATCTACCACGTTTTATATTGATAACTACCAATTAATGTTAATTTCATTTTAAAAACTAAATGTCGTTTTCGTACACGGTTTTTCAATAAAATCGTGATATTTGTCAAGATTTTCAGAAAATAACAGTACAGCAACCTTAAAAATTATAAACCAAATGTTTAAGATTCAAACGTTAAACCAAATCGATTCGGACGGACTTAGTCTTTTCCCGCTTAGCAAATATGAAATCGCCAGCGATTTACCAAATCCAGATGCAATTATTTTAAGGAGTTTCAAAATGCACGACATGGAACTTCCGTCGACTTTAAAAGCTGTTGCGCGTGCAGGCGCTGGTGTAAACAACATTCCTATTGAAAAATGCACGGAAAAAGGAATTGTGGTTTTTAATACGCCGGGCGCAAATGCAAACGGTGTAAAAGAGCTGGTTATTGCAGGTTTAATGTTGACATCGCGCGATATTGTTGAATCAGCTATCTGGGCCAGGTCGCTAATCGGACAAGGAGACGAAGTCCCGGCGCTTATCGAAAAGGGAAAAAACAACTTCGCCGGCCAGGAAATTCAGGGAAAAACGCTCGCAGTTATTGGTTTGGGAGCTATTGGTGTTTTGGTTGCAAATGCAGCAAAAGCATTGGGAATGAATGTAGTTGGTTTCGACCCATACATTTCGGTTCAACATGCTTTAAAATTAAGTCGTGAAGTTACCTGGGTGGAAGGAATTCAGCCACTATTGGCTCAAGCCGATTATGTTACGATTAATGTACCTTTAACGCCTGAAACCAAAGGATATATCAACAAGGAAAAATTCAGAATGATGAAAAACAATGTGCGAATTCTGAATTTCGCACGTGGCGGCCTGGTTGATAATGCAGATTTAAAAGAGGCAATTGAATCGGGAAAAGTTGCACGCTATATCACCGACTTCCCCGACGAAGAATCGCTAAAAATGAAGAATGTAATTTCCATTCCTCATCTGGGAGCGTCAACCAAAGAATCGGAAACGAACTGCGCAATAATGGCGGTAAATCAAACTATCGACTACCTGGAAAACGGCAATATTGAAAATTCGGTGAATTTCCCGGCTGCAAACCTTGAGCGTGGAGACGGATGCAGAATAATTGTGGCCAATAAAAACGTTCCGAATATGGTCGGACAAATTACCAGTGTACTTGCTTCCGACGGAATAAACATCGATAATATGCTAAATAAAAAACACAATGGTATAGCCTATAATATTATTGATGTAACCCAAAAATCCATTGAGACCTCATTAATAGAAAAACTAAAAGCAATCGATGGAATTTTTATGGTTAGAATAATTCCTGCATAATTTGGTTAAATACAGCATCAATTCAGTTTTGAATGTTGGAAAAAAAGGAAATCGATTGCTTTCCGGAAAATGAATGATTTCATTTTGTTAAATTTGGCCTTCAATCAGTTAATGTTGAAATTGATATAAAAATAAATAATAATGAGTAAAAGTATTGTAACAAAAGCTGCCGATAATATTCGAATTTTGTCGGCTGCAATGGTAGAAAAAGCAAAGTCGGGACATCCCGGAGGTGCAATGGGAGGTGCCGATTTTATTAACATTTTATATTCTGAATTTTTAAATTACGATCCATCGGATATGACCTGGATTAACCGCGACCGGTTTTTCCTTGATCCCGGACATATGTCACCTATGTTATATTCGATATTGACATTGGCAGGGTTCTACAATATGGAAGATCTTAAAAATTTCCGTCAGTGGGGAAGCGTTACTCCCGGCCATCCTGAAATGGATGTAACCCGCGGAGTTGAAAATACTTCGGGCCCGCTCGGACAGGGACATACGATGGCCGTTGGAGCTGCCATTGCCGAACGCTTTCTCTCAGCACGATTTGGCGAGTGGATGTCGCATAAAATCTATACTTTTATTTCGGATGGTGGTGTTCAGGAAGAAGTTTCTCAGGGTGCCGGCCGTATTGCCGGTTATTTGGGCTTGGAAATCTTATGATGTTTTACGACTCAAACGATATTCAGCTTTCTACAACAACAAGTGTTGTAACCATTGAAGATACTGCAAAAAAATATGAAGCCTGGGGCTGGAAAGTAGTAACTATCGATGGAAATAATACCGACCAGATTCGGACAGCATTAAAAGTAGCGCAAAGCGAAACTGAAAAACCAACGCTTATTATTGGTAAAACCATAATGGGAAAAGGCGCTTTAACCGAGTCGGGGGAAAAGTTCGAACGGAAAACATCCACGCATGGAATGCCTTTAGGTGAAGCAGGTGGTTCCTTTGAAAAAACGATAGAAAATTTAGGTGGCGATCCTGAAAATCCGTTTGTAATTTTTGATGAAGTAAAAGAATTATACGAAAAAAGAAAAGCAAAATGATTGCGGCAGCAGCCGAAAAAAAAGCAAAACAGGCAAAATGGGAAGCCGCAAATCCGGAATTGGCGGCAAAACTGAAATTGTTCTTCTCAAAAGATACACCTGATTTCGATTTTGCTTCTGTTCAGCAAAAAGAAAAAATATTGCTTCGCGTGCTGCTTCAAGTGCAGTGCTGGCAGCTTTTGCCGGTAAAGTCGAGAATATGATTGTGGCCTCGGCCGACCTTTCAAACTCAGATAAAACCGATGGATTCCTGAAAAAAACAACAGCTTTCAAAAAAGGAGATTTTAGTGGTTCATTTTTGCAGGTCGGTGTTAGCGAGTTAACTATGGCTTGCCTCGCAAATGGAATGGCTTTGCATGGTGGTGTAATCCCGGTTTGCGGAACTTTCTTTGTTTTTTCCGATTACATGAAACCTGCTGTTCGATTGGCAGCATTAATGCAATTGCCGGTAAAATATGTATGGACACACGATGCTTTCCGGGTAGGAGAAGATGGCCCAACCCACCAACCGGTTGAACAGGAAGCTCAAATCCGCTTGCTGGAAAAACTGAAAAATCATCATGGCAAAAACAGTATGCTGGTGATTCGTCCGGCTGATTCCAACGAATCAACTGTTGCCTGGAAAATGGCATTGGAAAACACGGAATCTCCTACAGCTCTTATTTTATCCACGACAAAATATTCATAACCTGCCGGTAAAAGGAAATGCGTATAAATCGGCGCTTCAGGCTGAAAAAGGTGCATACATCGTTCAAAAGCCCGACGGTAATCCTGATGTTGTTCTGGTTGCCAGTGGTTCAGAAGTATCAACGTTGGTTGAAGGAGCAAAATTACTGGAAGAAAAAGACGGACTGAAAATACAGATTGTTTCTGTTCCATCTGAAGGACTATTCAGAAACCAGACAAAGAAATACCAGGAAAGTGTGCTTCCGGCTGGAATACCACGCTTTGGTTTAACTGCCGGTTTGCCGGTTACCTTAGCCGGATTGATTGGTGAAAACGGGATAATCTTTGGAATGGAATCATTTGGATTTTCTGCTCCATATACTGTTTTGGATAACAAACTTGGATTTAACGGCGAAAATGTGTATGTCAAAGTAAAAGATATGCTTGCATAATCAGCAATAAAAAATACAAAGGAAAAGGTGTTTCGTATTTCGGAACACCTTTTTTGATGTATAATGATAGAAGGCAATAAATTACTAAATTGGCTCAACTTTTACAATTAGCTTGAAAATATGAAAAAGTACCTGGTTTTAATTTCAATTTCATTAATGACATTTTCTTCTTTTTCACAGAGACCAGATTCAACAGCCCTGGTTATTATCGACATACAAAACTTCTATTTTCCAGGCGGAGCATCAGCGCTATCCGAGCCTGAAAAAGCTGCGGAGCAAGCTAAGCAACTTCTCACCTACGTCAGAGAACATGGTGGACTGGTTGTTCACGTTCGCCACAATTATGAGCCGGGTGGAGAAATAAATAAACTGGTAAAACCTGTTGACGGTGAAAAAATATTTTCGAAAGATGAAGTAAATGCCTTTCTGAATACGGGCTTGAATGATTACCTTCAGCAACATTCGATAAAAAACCTGGTCTTATGCGGAATGCAAACCCATATGTGCCTTGAAGCCGCCACGCGCTCAGCACACGACTTGGGTTATAATTGCACAGTTATTGAAGATGCATGTGCAACTAAAGATTTAAAATTCGGGGATTATACTATTTCGGCGAAGGACGTCCACTACTCTACCCTTGTTACACTTAAAAATTACGCAAATGTGTTAAGTCTCGAAGAATACTTGAAAAATTAATTCTCAGACTATGATAAAGTATTTTGGTTTGTTTCTCATACTGATCGCAGTGTCGGCTTCTTCTCAAACAGTTCCGAATTTAAAATTCACCATTTCAATTCAAAAAAATCTTACTGACGAGCCAACTTCAAAAGGAAGATTAATCCTGTTTTTCAGCCGAAAGCAACAGCCTGCACCGTTGTTTCAGGGATCTTTTTCTTCCGACAGAATTGGTTTTGCCATTAACGTGGATCAATGGCCAAAAGGAAAAGATTACACCTTCGATTTACAAAAAGCGTTTTATACAGGCAGTGGAAAAATAATAAACTGGAATGAAGGCAACTGGTTCGTTCAGGCAGTTTACAACATCTCAGGAAAACCTGAATTTTCAGCGCCTGGAAATCTGTACAGCAAACCTTTGCAACTAACAGTTTCAGGGAACGATGAATTCAAACTTGAGCTTTCAGAAACGGCGAATGAGCGAAGAAACGCAAAACCTGAAAACTCGGAATTGGTTAAATACATTGAAATGGAAAGTAAACTGCTCAGCGATTTTTGGAATAAACCAATGAAAATAAGAGCATCGGTTTTATTGCCACGGAATTATAATATGAACGGTGAAAAGAAATATCCGGTTTGTTTAAATATTGGTGGTTATGGCAGTTCATGGACAAGAGCATCGCGGCTTGAACAGGATTCAACATTCATAACCTGGTGGCTATCCGATGAAGCTCCTGAAATCCTGCAAATTTTTCCGGATGGTTCTGAAGGGCCGTTTGGCGATCCATATTATATCGATTCTGATAACAATGGCCCATACGGGAAGGCTTTGACCGAGGAGTTAATTCCGGCTATTGAAAAGAAATATCGCGGAATGGACGATCCAAAATTCCGGTTTGTAGAAGGTTGCTCCACGGGAGGCTGGGTTTCGCTTGCCCTACAGATTTTTTATCCTGATTATTTTAACGGTGCCTGGTCGTTTAGCCCCGACCCGGTAGATTTTCATCACTTGCAACTGATTAACATGTACGACGGTGAAAATGCCTTTTACAACCAATTCGGCTATCTAATGCCGTCGATGCGAAGTACGACAGGCCAACCACGCCTATCGATAAAAGATGAAGTTGCAGGTGAAAATTTACGGTCGTTTGATAATTCATACATTACTTCCGGCGAACAATGGGGATCGTGGAATGCATTATACAGTCCCAAAGGAGCTGATGGAAAACCGTTAGCCGGTTTCGATCCCTTTACTGGAGAAATAAATAAAGTGGCGGTTGAACACTGGAAAAAATATGACCTGGTAAGTGTTCTCGAAACAAACTGGGCTGAATTAGGTCCGAAACTTTCCGGAAAACTCTGGATTTGGATGGGTGACATGGATAATTTCTATTTGAACAATGCCATGCGCGAAATGGATGCATTTTTAAAATCAACGACCAATCCGGTTTCGGATGCAGTGGTGAATTTCGAAGCAACAAAAGGCCACTGCGAAGGATACGACCATTGCAAAGTTTTGGAAATGATCCAGAAAAAGATTCAGAAGATAAAGTAGCTTAGCCTTCCACAGCTTTTAACCAGGCTTCTGCCATAAGCTCTGCACCTGGCATTGCAGGATGTACACCGTCACCACTCCAGTACGTTGCCGGCGCGTGTTTAATCGCTTCGTCGTAAACCTTTTGATAAGGCACCCATATAGCATTAAACTCATCCGCCATTTTTTTGGCAACTGCCTGGTATTGTTTCATTGGTTCAACCCAGGTTTCGTCAACCGCCGAAGTGTTCAGCAGATAATACGGCTCGCAAAGTACCAGTTTAATTCCCGGTAAAGCTGCTTTTGTTCGTTTTAACAAGGCACGATAATCATTTTCGTAAATTTCAATGGTTCCGTCATAATTGCCGTTCCGTTTGTGCCAGTAGTCGTTAACACCAATTAAAATACTAAGCACATCGGGTTTTAAATCAAGGCAATCTTTATCCCACCGATCGGATAATTGGTAAACCTTGTTGCCACTGATTCCACGGTTGTAAATCGTCAGGTTTTCTTCCGGCAGCGCATTTAATAAATACGAGGCTGCCAGAAAAGCATAACCACGGCCAAATGAACCGGCATCGTTAGGCAATTCCTTTTTCCTGTCGCGACCTGCATCTGTAATCGAGTCTCCCTGGAAAAGCACTGTATCATCTTTTTCGAATAAGGAAATCTTTTTTGGTTTTTCGCCTTTCGAAGGCATACTTGCTGAAACAATTGCGGGAATGCTTGCCAGCGCTGCTGCACCAACTGCTGATTTAGTTATAAAATTACGTCTCGAAAATTTCATTTTATTTTGATTAAAGAATTTGCGTTTTTAAAAGTAACAAGAAAAATCTTTTTAAGCGGAAATTATCGTACGAAATGAAGTTTAAAAGAATTTCAAATTTGACAGCCAACATGAAATTATTGACAACACCTTATTGTTCTACTGTGATGAAACCGATAACCGATTCCTTTCAATTAAAAGGATTTAATCCCTCTGAAAAGACGGAATCGCTCTGATTCATTGACATGAACAAATAATTTCCTTAAATTAGACCCAATTGGAAAAAAAGTAAGAAATCCACGGGCTAATCAGGAATATTGTCAGTCATGCATCGCATTCGAAAATAATATAAAACTTATAAAATAAATCGCTTATGATTCAAACAGGTTATTCACCCGATTTTATTGGTCACGGGATTAAAGTTCCGCTACCCAAACTATCGCCTGGCCTAAATGGGGTAGCACTACGAAACGATGTATTACGGGAAACCGTCTATCTCGATTACTACAACTTTAGCGTTACTATGAATATCACTACCAAGCAATTGATTTTTTCAGCATCGAATATCGATCAGAATAAATCGCAACAGGTTACCCGCAATTTATCGAAAGACTGGGATACCGATTCCAGAATCGACATTAACGACCAGCTCGATAACCGCTATTACAAAGAAAATGACTGGGATCGCGGACACATGGTCCAGCGTGCAAACAATAGCTGGGGCGAAAACTTTGGCGATGCGCTAAAAGCTAATGACGACACATTTTATTATACCAATGCAGCATTTCAACACAAATTTTTCAACCAGGACGAATGGTTAAAACTGGAACAGTTCATCGGTAGCTGGATGGAAGATACGAATGGCAAACTTTGTATATTTACCGGCCCTATTCACAATAAGTTCGACCGCTTGTATGCACGCGACTGGCACAACACAGTTCGCATTCCCAGCGGTTTCTTTAAAATTGTTTGTTTCCATAGCAGCAAATCGAATAAGCTTGAATCGAGGGCATTTATTCTTTACCAGGACAATGCATTTATCAATAACAAAAACAAAGGCAGCCGCGAAATTAAGCTGAAGAATTACCAGGTTACCGTTGCCGAAATTGAAGAACTTACCGGCCTCGACTTTGACGACAGCATTGCTATTAATAACCCTTTGTACTATTCAAGCACACATGCCCAAAATGTCGATATTAACGTTTTCCCTGAAAGAATTCCTGTTGAAAAGGAGGGAGACATAGTTCACGAAATTGATGAACCACGCCCAATTCAGGAAGCTAAACCGCTGGACAAAAACATTGTAATTGCAGCGGCTATGGTAAATCCATCGGGTTCAGAAGCCAGTAAAGAGTGGATTGTACTTCTGAATATTACCTCTGGCAAAGTCGACCTGGATGGCTGGCGAATCGACATTATTAAAATGAAATCTGACGGTGAAATAAATGCCAAAGTAAATTACAGCATCGATTTAACCAGCTACAAAAGCATTGCTCCGGGTGAAAGTTTAACAGTATTTTGTAGCGGGCATAAAGCACGGCTGGTAAATTACGGCTCAACCATTGCGCTTTATAACAGACAAAATGATTTGGTCGATCGCGAATTGTATACAGAGAACGAAGTAGAGGAAAGGGAAGATTTTGCTATCCGCTTTTAAATTAAATGTATGGTTGGAGCAATTATGAATTTTAACAATACTTCATTTTCAATATTTTCACATGTCAATCGGTAATTGTATTTTTCGGGAAAATTGAATGATGAAGATTCGTGTTTTACTTTTATTCATAATGCTCGCCGTTTTTGCGGGAGCACAAAACCAGGGGGTTAAAATTGCTTTATTAAAATACAACGGCGGAGGCGACTGGTATGCCAATCCGACTTCACTGCCTAACCTGATTACCTTTTGCAATCAGAATATAAATACGAATATTTATCCCGAACCTTCCACAATCGATGTAGGTTCACCAGAGCTTTTCAATTTCCCGTTTGTACACATGACCGGCCATGGAAATATTATTTTTTCACAAGGCGATGTAAATAATCTTCGTGCCTATCTCGAAGGCGGCGGTTTTTTGCACTGTGATGACAATTACGGGCTGGATGAATATTTCAGGCGCGAAATGAAAAAGGTCTTTCCCGATAAAGAATTTGTTGAGCTTCCTCCCTCGCATCCCGTTTTTCATCAGAATTACGATTTTAACGAAGGATTGCCAAAAATTCATGAACATGATAATAAGAGGCCACAGGCTTTTGGATTATTTATCGATGACCGGCTGGTATGTTTATACACCTACGAATGCGACCTTGGCGATGGCTGGGAAGATATTGAAGTTCATAAGGACCCCCAGGAATTAAGGCTGAAAGCGTTGAAAATGGGCGCTAATATTATTTCGTATGTGTTCGGCCAGTAGCAGTAAATGCTTGAAGCATAAATGCTATAATGCTTGAATTAAAGATTGAAGGACTGAGGGATTGAAGGATTGAAGGATTGAAGGATTGAGGGACTGAGGGATTGAGGGATTGAAGGATTGAGGGACTGATGGATTGAAGGATTGAGGGACTGAGGGATTGAAGGATTGAGGGACTGCCAGGCTTCGCTGATCGTCTCTCTAACTTCAGTGTTCGTCTCTCCAATTTCAGCGCTCATCTCTCCAGCTTCTGCCTTCGTCTCTCCAGCTTCAGCATTCATCTCTCCAGCTTCTGCCTTCGTCTCTCCAGCTTCAGCATTCATCTCTCCAGCTTCTGCATTCGTCTCTCCAGCTTCAGCATTCGTCTCTCCAGCTTCTGCCTTCGTCTCTCCAGCTTCAGCATTCATCTCTCCAGCTTCTGCCTTCGTCTCTCCAGCTTCAGCATTCATCTCTTCAGCTTCTGCCTTCGTCTATCCAGCTTCTGCCATTCGTCTCTCCAACTTCGGTATTCGGCCTTTTAACTACTTTATTCGCTATTTTATCTACATATATAGTTCATATAATTACACTTTTCATCTGTTATTTTACTATATTCATTAAAAAAACATTTAATTTTGATACTTAATAACTTTAATCAATATGGACAAATCAGAAATCATCCCGATGATAAAACGGGAACTGAAAAACAGGCACATGCCCAAGGCAGCGTTGGCCAGGGGTTTGAATAAATCGCATGCTACAATACAGGGACTGCTAAACCGCGAAACATTGTCGGTTAAATGGGTAGTCGACTTATGCGACTTTTTTCAGTATAATTTTTTCCGCGAAATAGCAGAGAAGTTTCCATACGAAGAGCCCGTATACCGCGAAGAAAAGCAACCGGAAGCACTCACAAGCCAGTTGGCAGAACAACAGGAAAGATTAAAAGAGCTGGAGATAGAAGTGAAAATTCTCCGGCAGGTGGTAAAAGATTTTGCCGGCAGTAAGAGCTAAAAAAAGGCACCCGATTTGCTCAGATGCCTTTTTTAACCATTATTGCTTTTGCCTTAAGCTTTTTCGAGTTTTAATGTTTCGGTAGTCTGGTCGCAAACTTCTGCCGGGCCGAAATACTGAATCGGGCCGGGATATATAAATTTGGTATTATATGCCCATTCCCCTCTTTTCGAAATAAAGTATTTATACGGCGCTCCGTTTAATTCAACAAGCGCTTTTTGAATAACCGGTTTCATATGGCCGTGGCGTTTTTCCATGTTCATCATCATGGTAATTGGCACGCCGCCTGCAATCCATTGCTCTGCCGGCGCTGTTAAATTACGTACCGATGACATGTAGCCTGTTTTTCCTTCAGCAATTAGCACTGAAGCTGTGTAACCCAAAGAATAACAGTAATCGGCATCAAAGTTCGATGGAGCTGCACATCTTCCTTCATATCCAAAGAAATGATACTGTGTACCAAATTTGCCTGAATATTCGCCCGCTTTCTTCATTTCATCCAAACGAACCTTAACCATTTCGCCTAAAAATTTTTCGGTTTCAATTAACGAAACCTGAACATTGCCATGTGGATCGCGGTCCAGTGTTAACTGAGTCGCAATTCCTGAAGGCAATGATTTGAATACAGCAGATGATTCGGACGTAATTTTTTCTGCAATCCAGTCGAGGCGGTAACTGCGTTTTACACCCTGAAATATTTCTGCAGTTTTTGTTCCTTCAGCAAGTAAATCGTTCAATTCCTCAATTAATTTCTTCATTTCAGGAATAAACTCAATCAATCCTTCAGGAATCAATGCAACTCCAAAATTATCACCATTCTCAGCACGTTTGGCTATAATTCCCGACATATAATCCACGATTTCACTTAGTGTTTGCTTTTTTCGAGCAACTTCTTCTGAAATTAATGTAATGTTTGGTTGCGTTTTTAATGCACATTCGAACCCGATATGCGAAGCCGAACGCCCCATTAGTTTAATAAAGTGCCAGTATTTTTTTGCTGAATTGGCATCGCGTTGAATGTTGCCAATCAATTCTGAATACACTTTTGTAGCTGTGTCGAAGCCAAACGACGTTTCGATCATTTCGTTTTTCAGGTCACCGTCAATGGTTTTCGGACAACCAATAACCTGAACACCCGAATTTATTTTAGCATAATATTCAGCCAAAACACAGGCATTGGTATTTGAATCGTCGCCGCCAATAACAACCAACGCATTTAAACTTAATTCTTTAGCAATTTCAAGACCTTTATCGAATTGAGCATGTTCTTCCAGTTTTGTGCGGCCCGAACCAATAATATCGAACCCGCCTGTATTCCTGTATTCATCAATTATTTCCGCGGTGAGTTCCGTGTATTTGTGATCAACGAGTCCGCCAGGGCCACCTAAAAATCCATATAATTTGCTGTTCGGGTTAATTTTCTTAATTCCGTCGAAAATGCCTGAAATAACGTTGTGCCCTCCCGGCGCCTGTCCGCCCGAAAGAATAACACCTACATTTACAGGTGATTTTTGTCCTGCATCAGCACCTTCTTTAAAAGTAATCAGTGGCATACCATAAGTATTCGGAAATAATTCGCCAATCTCTTTCTGGTCGGCAACCGATTCGGTTTTTTCACCATTGACCACTTTTACTGTTCCGCTTAATGATTTTGGAAGTTTAGGCTGATATTTAGCCCTTTCTTTTTGTAACGCGCTAATATTCATCTTAATAAATTATTTTTTGATTCAGTTTGAAATGTGTCCCAAAAGTAGTTCATTTTGAGGTGAAAAACGATTAAGGAATTTTTTCTGAACCTGATTTAAAGAAAAGTTAAAAGCACACTTGCTTGTGACGATTTCCGAATCGCCATTAAAAAACGGTGTTGCAGTTTCCATATCGCCAATAAGTGCAAATCGGAATTAAAAATTTCCATAATCTGTTAAATTGCCATGCAATATGAATCGGAAACCGCATATCAGCTTTTTATATAATAAATCAGGGAAAGTCAAGCATGCGAATCGATCCCGAAATTTTTCGGAACGCATTACCTGCAATTATAATTTTGAAGCTGATTCCCTATCGAGATATAAAATAACATCGGGATGTTTTCGTAAAATTGTAGCCGGACAATCCGTTGAAATTTCAGCATTTACTGTATTGAAAACTGCTTCTGCTTTTCGTCCATCGGGAACCACACAGCTAATATGTTTGCAATTCATAATTGCCGGAATTGTAAGTGAAAGAGCATGCGTTGGAACATCATCGAAAGTGGGAAACCAGCCTTCTCCGAGTTGTTGTTTCCGGCATGCTTCATCCAATTCAACTACTTTTACCAGTTTCGGGTCTTTAAAATCCGCCACAGGTGGATCGTTAAACGCAATGTGCCCGTTTTCACCAATTCCGATACAGGCTACATCAACAGGATGATTTGCGCAACAAATTCTCATATTCAGCAATCGTTGCCTCAATATCTTTGGCATCACCTTCGAGATAATAAACCTGTTTAGGCTGAACCTTATCGAGAATTCGTTCCTTCAGATATTTCCGGAAACTGGCCGGATGAGTTACCGGCATTCCTTTATATTCATCCAAATGAAAAACGGTGATTTTATTCCAGTCGATTTCCTGTTTTTGCAAGTACTCCAGAAACTCAAACTGCGAAGCGCCTGTGGCAAGGATAAGATTGGCAAATCCTTTTTCAGCTATCGCTTCTTTTAATTTTTCTGCAACCGAAATTGCGGATGCTTTGCCCAGTTTCTCTTTGTTTTCAAAGATTTTTATGACGAGTTTGTCTTTTTGAAATTCTTTCATTGAATGTATTTTTAGTTTTCAATTTTGGTTCATGACCTCTTCCCAACTCCATTAAAAGAGAGGGAGTTTAAAAAGCTACAATAATTCGGCGATTGCATAATATGTAGTAAGAAATGAAAACAAAATAACTGCGATTACTCCCATGTTCATTTTCCAGCCACTTACATAGGTATTCATCAATTTTTTTCGGTTTAGCAATACAAAAATCGGAATGGCAACTGCCGGCAAAATACATGCCTGAAATGCCTGCGAGAAAATCATCAACGCCGGTGGACGTTGTTTCAAGAAACACAGAACCAAAAGCAAAAACCAATCCCAGCAGCATCAGCCAGCGAAACATTGGTGATCTTATGTTTCTTGGTTTTCCAAGATAATCGGAAACCAGCCACGGAGCTATTAAAACGATGGGGAAAACGGTTGAAAGTCCTGCGCCGGTAATTCCTATAATTAATATAAAAGCTGCTACTTTTCCGCCAATCGGTTCAAACAGCGAAATCATTTCAACCGTGTTGTCAAGCCGCAAACCCATAACATGTAAAGTTCCTGCAGCAACTGCCATAATTATCCCACTCAGAAAAAGCATCATAAATGCCGAAACAAATGCGTCTTTCTTTTCATTTTTCAGGTTAGTTATATTCCATCCCTTTTCGGCTACAACCGTACTTCGAACAATAAAAACTGCTGCTGAACAAGTTGTTCCGGCCATGGCAGCAATAAGTCCCAAAGCTCCGGGTTTATCCGGCACACTTGGCGCCATTCCACGAATGATTTCGACATAGTCGGGTTTCAGCATAAAAAAAACAACGATAAAGCTAAGACCCATTAAAATGACAAAAACAGTCAGCACTTTTTCGAACTGTTTATAACCGCCAAACCACAATAAAATATACATTAACGGAACGATAACAAGGATAATCCATAATGTGGATATGGTTTCGCCATTGGTAAGAATTTTTATCCCTTCCTGAAGCAATTCAGCTACAATTCCCATAACACCTATCAGCGCCAGTAACTCGCCAATAATTAATGCAATTAGAATATAAAGGGCAGGAATCCAACCGTATTTGAATTCGGATTTTATATTGAATAATGCTGTTTTTCCGGTGACAAGCGTTACTTTTCCGTAGGCTACCATTAGTACAAATGTAAATACGCACGACAATACCAGGGCCCAAAACAACGACATGCCAAATTCAGCTCCCGATTTTGCCATGGTGGTTACACTTCCGGTTCCAATATTATAACCAATTAAAAACAAGCCGGGACCGACTGCTGCAAGAGCAATTAAAATCTTTTTCGAAAGTCGTTTCATTTTACTAATTAGTGGATTTGTAAATGATCAGGTGAATGTCGAATGTACAATGTTGAATATCGAATATCGAATTTTCAATACCAATTTTTGGCGGAAAAGAAGAATTGGAAATTCATCATTGATTATTCTATATTGAGAATTATTTTTCATAAACCAAATCACCACTTACCCATGTTTTCAGAATATTTATTTTAGAATCTTCGACAGTAAATAAAATAATATCTGCACGTTTTCCGGGTTCGAGTGTTCCCCGATCGTTTAGCCCGAATAACTTCGCCTGGTTAGTGGATGCCATTTGAACCGCATCTGCCAAAGAACAACCGGTAACTTCCATAATATGACCAACGCCTTTTGTAATAGGAGACGCAGAGCCATACAATACATTCTGGGCAGGTAGTCGTAACGCCCCGTCTTTTGTAAGTTCAATGGTTTCACCCGTATCGGTTTTGTAAAAACCCGGTTCCATAGCGGCATAACTGGTAACATCGGAAGTGATTATAGTTTTATCTGTTCCTTTCACTTTGTAAAAGGTTCTGATTTCTTCGGGCAATAAATGAAAACCATCACAAATAATGCTAATCATTAAATCGTCATTCGACAATTGCGGCCAAAGCGGATTCCGGTGCCGGTTGATCATATTGGCGCAACCGTTTCCCAAATGTGTGGAGAGTTGCGCACCGTTTTTTACGGCTAAATCAACCTGTTCCGCATTTGCATTATGGTGGCCTATCGCAACAACAATCCCTTTTTCGCGGCACTTTTTTATGAAGTCTTGCGCACCTTCCAGTTCCGGTGCAATGGTAACTTCCACAATTTTTCCATTGGCTGCATTATACATTTCCATAAATTCATCCCAATCGGGCAGCCGGACGAACTGCTTTGGATGCGCTCCCCTGAAACCATCTTCGGGATTTATGTATGGGCCTTCCAAATGAAATCCGGGAATGGAACCTTTCAGATTTTTATTGTTGATATTTTTAGCCAGCAAAGCAAAATTCCGAACCAAAACTTCCTGGCTGTTTGTGGTAAGCGTTGGAACATACGTGGTGACACCAACTTTCCATAGTTCACGTGTCGCTTTCTCAATTCCTTCCGAAGTAAGATCACTTTCACCAAAAGCAAAAGAAACGCCTGCGAAACCGTTAACCTGGTTATCAAAAAATCCCGGGCTGATATAAACCGGTGAATCTGTATCTGGATATTTCCTGATGTATTTTTTATTTCAGCAATTTTACCATCCTCAATTTTAACCGTCACCGGCTTACCTGTTGCATAATGAATTCCTTCAATAATTTGTTGTGCATTTAAATTATTCATAATAAATATCAAACCGAGAATATAAACAATTCTCCTTCTTGTATTATTTAAATTCATAACTAATGATTATTTCTTATTAATGATTGATTGATTTTTCAGACTTCCAAATAGATGACTTCAGTCCATTTTTCTGTTTCAGCCGATTTTTCCAACGCTTCCAGAACTGAAACACAATTCAGAATACTTTGATGTGAACGTGGTTCTTTCCCGGTGCGGAACATTTCTATCATATCAACATCATTTTTGGGAGGATCGCTTTCTTCCACGCGCGATTTTAATTCAACAAATTCATCTCCTGTTTCCACATAAGTTTCCCAGCCGTAAGCATGAATTTTAAAAATAAGCGTAGCAAATAAGCCGGATGTATAACGAAGAGATGCATTTCCTGTATTTCCGTTTCTTGAAATTCTTACTTCCTCAATATCTTCTCCGAACATATACATGAGGGGTTGAACAATGTGAACTCCATAAAAAAATATGCCACCGTATTTTGAATCCAAATCGGCAGTTCCCGTACGAACGACCTGGGTGATTTTGTCCATCGACTTCAGTTGTTCCATCATATCAAATGTGGCTGAACTTTGTGCGATGGAACTAAAGGATGTAACCGGTGTTCCCGTTTTTTTTGCCATCTGCAGAAACTCTTTTCCTTTCTCAGCCCGGTAACAAAATGGTTTATCCACGAAAGTCGGAATTCCGGATTCAACAAATGGCCATGCTGCATCGAGGTGGTATTTCGGATGACGATGATCCACAATTAATGCATCGATTTTTCCCATCATTTCTTTTGGATCTTTCACCTGATTTGGGATATTTCCTTTTTCCATTGCAGCTTTGGCAAATTCATCGGTTTCGCCCCAGACATATTTTAATTCTACACCCGGAAATTTCTTGTCGATGTTGAATAACCTGCCAAAACCAGTGGTATGCGAATTTTCGGCGCCTATAATTCCCAGGGTTAGCTTTTTACCCTGAGGTGGTGAAAAAGCTGTCTTAGCCGCTCCTGGAACAAGAGCTGTTGCAAGTAATCCGGTGCCGGTTGTTTTTATAAAATTTCTGCGTGTTTTCATATTTCCCAATTTATTATCGATTATCCGATAAAATATCACAAGTCATTTTAAATTAATATAATCATCTATTTTCAAAATAGTTTTTGTTT
Source organism: uncultured Prolixibacteraceae bacterium (assembly GCA_963821855.1). Taxonomy (GTDB): domain Bacteria; phylum Bacteroidota; class Bacteroidia; order Bacteroidales; family Prolixibacteraceae; genus Draconibacterium. The sequence goes on from CAWGFJ010000019.1 coordinate 326,881, forward strand.
CTGTTTTTAGAATAACTCACCCTGATTGCGACTGCGTCACAATCGTCCCTTTCTTCGTGAGGAGAGGGAATGAGGGAGAGTTCAAAAATAATGTCGATAAAAATAAGTGGCATCATTAATTATAAGCAAATTTTAAAGTTTCATTTCCCAGCCTTTTTCATATTCACGCGACCACAATTCGTTGGCTTTCATATCATCTTTTATATGACCGTTTTCAGGATTTATTTCCAGGGAATGTCCCACTCGTTGAGCGATATTTCCCAACTGAACCAATAATGTACTTTTATGTCCCGAGTCAATATCGGAACGAAGTTGCTCACCATTCTGAATGTTATTAAACAAATTACGGATATGCAATGCATCGAGGTGGCCAGCAGGATTTGCCAGTTCATGTGGATCGATTTCCTTTGAATCCTTAACTTCTTTTACGAGATTATTATTCAGGTCGTAAATTTTGTATTCGTTACCTCCCGGAATCATCAGGCTTCCATCTTCGCCATAAAAAACCACACCAACTGCGCTGCCTTCCACATATCGGCCATTGCAGCTCCGTCCTTCCCATGTCATGGAAATTCCTTCACTGAAATCGAGATTTATAACCTGTGTGTCGGGCGTTTCCCAATCATCATCATAACGATAACGTCCGCCATTGGAACTTACTTTAACCGGAAAATCCACATCGAAACCCCAGCGAAGCAGGTCGATCATGTGTGTGCCGTTATTCAAAGCTTCGCCTGTTCCCCAATGCCAGAACCAGTGCCAGTTATAATGCACAATATTGTCTTTGTATGCTTTTCGCGGCGCCGGTCCCTGCCAAAGGTCCCAGTTTAGCCAATCCGGCACTTCAACTTCTTTACCTATTCCAATTGGTCCCCTGTTATTTGCATACCAGCCCTTTCCGAAATAAGGCCGTCCAATGACTCCTTTTTTGAGTTCACTTATAGCCTCTGCAACATTTGGCCATGAACGCCTTTGATTCCCCATTTGAACTGCCTTCCTGTAACGATTTGCTGCTTCAACCAACATTTCACCTTCGTGTGGATTGTGGCTGCAAGGTTTTTCAAGATAAACATTTTTCCCGGCCTGCATAGCAAGTAAAGCAGCAGGAGCATGCCAGTGATCGGGCGTGGCAATAACCATCACATCCACATCCTTATCTTCCAGCGATTTTCTGAAATCGCCAAAAGGCTTTGGTATTGTTTCCTGAATTTTAGCGACATTAGCAATGCATTTTTCAGCGGCACGCGAATCGACATCGCAAATGTGTATTACATCGCATTCAGTTTGATAGGCGAAATTCTGGGCAAGTGCATTTCCACGAGAATTCACCCCCATTACCGAGGCTCTGATTTTATCGTTTGCTCCAATAATCCTCCGGTAACTTGCGGCGCTGAATCCAGGAAGTATTCCCCCGGCTAAAAGGATAGCAGAACCTGTCGCTGTTTTTTTTATAAATTCCCTTCGGGTATTGATAATTTCCTTTGACATCGGTTTAGATTTAAATGAAATAATAGCGCGTTTAATTTACGTCTATTATATCAATTTCTAAAATCTGCCATAAAATAATATTTATGGAAAATTTTATTCCCAAAGTCAGAGGAAAATAAATTTGAAACCCAACAAACTAATTGGTTAAGAAATCGAGCACATTGCTTGCGCCGCTTGAACGGGTTCCACGATAAAACTCAGTATACCCGCAATGTGTGCAGGTTACCGCTGTAAATTTTCTGTTTTGGATATTAAAGTATTTTGTAAAACCTGCGCCTGTGGTTCGAATTTGATCGACATCTGCTTTTCGTCCACCGCATTTCGGACAAATATAACTTTTCTGGTTCATGACGTTAATTATTTCTGTTTACTTATCTGTATAAAAGTTTGAAACAAATTACTCCGAATCGGCATTTGAATTATTTTTTAATCGTTTGGCATTTTTCAAAGCATTATGAATTATCCATTCCAACTGACCGTTTATGCTTCTGAAATCATCCGAAGCCCAACGTTCAACAGCTTGCATCATTTCCGGATTTATTCGTAGTACAAATGTTTTTTTCTTCGCCATAATCTTTCCATTCTGCCTCCATCGGCTCAATTAAAAATCTGAATCATACTAAAAATAAGAATGGCTAATACAATTTCGATTGCTATAATTATAAGAATTTTTTTGACTTTACTTCTAACAATCAATTTTGTTTCCTGCTTAAATTTTTCTAATGAAACAAGCTGTTTTCCAGCTCCCATTAATTTCACCATTGCATATTCTATGGCTTGTTTCTTCTGTGTTCCAATTAAAATTTTTTTGCCATTTTTTAAATAAAGCTGCAACCCAATATTTCCAGACATGGAAAATGCCTGCCCTACTTTTCTTCGTTTTTTCATACCATAACCGCCATACTCTAGCTTAGCACGATACCTCCTTATTTCATACTTCTCAATTTCCTGAGCCGGAAATATTTTCCACTTTCGAACAAAAGGAAAGTAGATAATATAAATTCCATTTTCAGCAATTTTTGTTTTGAGCTTTATAAAAGGCATAATGATTAAAACTACAGCTAAGACCAAAACTATCAGAACACCATAGATAATCAATCGTGCAGTATTCGATGAATTTATTTGAGCTTGTTCTTCGATAATAGCATTAACAAGCGGAACAATGACAGCGAATAATGCAAAAGCAGTTATCAGCCACACCCACCATTGCGTAAAACGTTGCTCTTCTTTAAAAAGAACCTTTTCCATTTTGTTATTAATATAACGATCCGGTATTCACAATGGGAGTTGCGTCTTTATCACCGCAAAGTACAACCATTAAATTGCTTACCATTGAAGCTTTTTTCTCTTCGTCGAGATCCACAATTTGTTTTTTACTAAGCTGATCCAAGGCCATTTCAACCATGCTTACGGCTCCTTCAACAATCTTATACCGTGCGGCCACGATGGCGGTTGCCTGCTGCCGTCTCAACATTGCCTGTGCAATTTCCTGCGCATATGCTATGTGGTTGATTCGAGCCTCAATTACTTCAATACCGGCAAAATCAAGCCTTTCGATGATTTCGCGTTCCAGTTCGGTATTCACTTCTTCAGTTCCGTCGCGTAGCGTTACCTTTGCATTTTCATCTTCAATATTGTCGTATGGATACAAACCAGCGAGTTTACGCAACGCGGCCTCGCTCTGTACAACAACAAAATGCTCGTATTCATCAACTCCAAAAGCTGCCTTATACGTTTCCTGTACCCGCCATACCAAAACAAGGCCAATCATAATCGGATTACCCAATTTATCGTTAACCTTTATGGTCTCACTGTCGAAGTTTCTTGCCCGAAGTGAAATTTTTCTGCGTACAAAAAATGGATTCACCCAGTAAAAACCATTGGCTTTAATTGTTCCTTTGTATGCGCCAAAAAGAACCATGACGCAACTTTGGTTTGGATCGACAACTGTAAAACCAATTGCCATAATAATGAATACCGGTATTAAAATTACCGCCGGCACAATCATTCCTCTTAAAAATCCAAAAACGATAAGCACCAAAAGAATCAGTTCCAGAAACAGGAACAAATAACCTGACATACCAGAATAGTGTTTTTCCATGACATTATAAGTTTAGCATTATGATATTAAAATAATATCACTAAATTAAATTATAAATGGATAAAAAACAATAAATAACGATCATTTCTTCTATTATTATTTTCAGGTGAGTTAAACAAAAACATTGATCTGTGAGTTTAAACTCAAAAACATTACAAATGAACTTTCTAAAGGAACCTTTAAACAAATTTGTAAAACTTGAAACATCGGGCAGTATAGTTCTTTTTATATCTACGCTGGCTGCCCTGATTTTGGCAAACAGTCCGTTAAGCAATCAATTTCAGGGATTTTGGGATAATTATATAACAATTAGCCTTCCCGGATTAGAATTATCAAAACCAGTATTAAAATGGATAAACGACGGATTGATGGCTGTATTTTTCTTTTTAATTGGCCTCGAAATAAAACGTGAAATTCTTACCGGAGAACTTAGTCATTTGAAAAAAGCATCGTTACCGATTTTTGCCGCCATAGGAGGAATGATTCTTCCTGCAGCATTATTCATCTTATTAAATAATGGTAAACCCGGAATACACGGCTGGGGAATTCCAATGGCTGCAGATATTGCCTTTTCGCTGGGAATATTAAAATTATTGGGAAACCGCGTTCCATCAGGATTAAAGATATTTTTAATGGCATTTGCCATCATCGACGATTTAGGTGCAGTTTTGGTCATCGCTTTCTTTTACAGCACAAATTTAATCTGGATATATATTGGTATTGGACTGACGATTGTGGCAGTGCTTGTCTTTTTAACCACCATAGGTTATTATTCAAAATACCTGTACTTTATCCTTGGGCTTATCGTATGGATTCTTTTTCTGAAATCGGGTATCCATTCCACCATTGCAGGAGTATTAATGGCATTTACGATTCCGCTTAAAAGAAAAACGAACACTAATTCTTTCTACCACAGGGGCAAAGAAGCGCTCGATGTTTTTTTAAGCGATTGTAATACACAGGAAGAAAAAGCAATTTTATCGCACAAACAATTGGTGGCTATCGACGAGTTGGAAGATATTACCGAAGAAACCGCCCCTCCACTGCAATATCTCGAGCATCGTTTACATGGGTGGGTATCGTATTTAATTATGCCGTTATTTGCCTTTGCCAATGCGGGCGTTGTATTTAGTTTATCCGGCGACTCACACTTTAGCCTAACCTTAAATATTGCATTAAGCCTGATAATTGGAAATTTTACCGGTATATTTTTATTTTCGTACCTGGCTATAAAGATGAAATTTGCCGAACTTCCTGAGAATGTTTCATTCAGGCAACTTGCCGGAATTTCGGTGTTGGGTGGGCTGGGTTTTACAATGTCACTTTTTATCAACGGCCTTGCATTTACCGATCAGGCATTAATTGATTCAGCAAAAATGGGAATACTAATTGGTTCGGTAATTTCAGGAACTCTCGCTTTTTTTATTATTAAAGCAACTTTAAAAGAATAGAAATAAAAAAGGTGCTTTGCAGCACCCTGATAAATTAATTCAAATTCATTTCCACATATCCCGTTTCTTCAGTTTTCAACACCTCGTACGAACGGGCAAAATTAAGTATATTTTCAATGGTTCGATCAGATGGCAATATTTCAGTATTATCCATCGCTGCTAAATTATTTTCAGGAATATCATTTTCTGTGTCAACCAGAAATGATTCTAACTCCGAAGGAAAATGATTAACAAAATAAATTAAGGTAGAATTTCTCATAGGCATTTTTAAAATCTTTTAGCTTAAAAACGACCTTTCTATCTGTTTATTGTGTTAACAAAAGTTAAATCCTTGTTAGCGATAATTTCTTCTTTTCGATGAGTTTCCGAAGATTTATTAAAGCATACCTCATACGCCCTAATGCTGTATTAATACTCACATCGGTTTGGTCAGCTATCTCCTTAAAACTCAGCCCCATATAATGACGCATATATATCACTTGCTGCTGATCTTCGGGTAATTCCTGAATTAAATCCTTTACCTCCAATAAAATTTGTGAATTCACCATTTGATCTTCGATGGTATCTTCCGAAAATTTCTGCGAATTAAAGATATCCACATCGAGACTATCGTTCGAAATGGTACCTTTCAACTTTTCTTTTCGGAAATGATCGATAATCAGATTATGTGCTATGCGAAGTACCCATGAAACAAATTTCCCGTTTTCGATGTATTTACCACGTTTAGGGAACGTATTACTTTTATAAAAGTTTCCTGGAAAATGTCTTCCGCAAGTTCCTGATTTTTCACAATTAGCAAAATGTATGAAAACACTCTGCTCTTGTGTCGCTGGATTAAAATTTCAAGTGAATTTTGATCGCCTGCTATAAATTGTTGAACGAGCTCATTATCGTTCAGTAAAGTTTCTTTGAACATTACCTTCTATTTAGTTGTAAACAAAAAGTAAATTTTTCCTATAGGCGTCTTTTTTTAATGTAGTAAAACAAATTATTTTTGTGAGCCGTAAAAATGATACATTTTAAGGAAAAATACAAGTTTTTTAGTAAAATATTACATATTATATTGAAATATGCCCAAAATAGGTCGACAAAAACATATAGAAATACATCATGCACGAGTGCATAATTTAAAGAATATAGATTTAAAAATTCCGCTAAACAGATTTATTGTTGTTACCGGTGTTTCAGGCTCAGGCAAATCTTCGCTGGCTTTCGACACGCTTTTTGCAGAAGGACAACGCAGATATGTTGAAAGCCTTTCTTCCTATGCCCGCCAGTTTTTAGGGAGAATAAACAAGCCCGAAGTTGATTTTATTAAAGGAATTCCACCTGCCATAGCTATCGAACAAAAGGTTAATACCCGAAATCCGCGTTCAACAGTAGGCACTTCAACCGAAATTTATGATTACCTGAAACTGTTATTTGCAAGGATTGGCAAAACAATTTCTCCTGTATCGGGACAGGTTGTAAAACGCGAAAGAGTTTCCGATGTGCTCGATTATATTAACACCTGCAAGGATGACACACGTATTATTATTGCCTCACCGCTCAAGCCAAAAATCGGCAGAACTGTTTTGCAGGAAGCCGAATTGCTGATGCAACAGGGATTTACGCGTATTGAAACCAATAATGAAATAAAACGAATTGATGAACTGATTGAAGCAAATGATGATACTTTTTGCAATGAAAATTGCAATATTGTAATTGACCGCGTTTCGGTTAAAGACGATGAAGATACGCAGAGCAGAATGGCAGATTCGGTTCAAACTGCATTTTTTGAAGGACATGGTGAATGTATTGTCAAGATTTTCAACAATGGCGAAACCGTTTCTCAAACATTTTCTAATTTATTTGAAGCTGATGGGATTGAATTTGAAGAACCCACTGTGCATATGTTCAGCTTTAACAATCCTGTCGGCGCATGCCCAACATGCGAAGGATACGGAAAAGTAATCGGCATTGATGAAGATTTGGTAATTCCGAACAAATCACTTTCGATTTACCAGGATGCCGTTGCCTGCTGGAAAGGCGAAAAAATGAGCGAATGGAAAGATGAACTGGTTTATGCTGCTGAAAAATTTAATTTCCCCATTCATAAGCCTTTTTACGAATTAAGTGAAGAACAAAAATTTTTGGTATGGTCCGGAAACAAATATTTTAAAGGATTAAACCGGTTTTTTAAATATCTAGAAGAAAACAGTTACAAAATTCAATACAGGGTTATGCTTTCCCGTTACCGCGGCAAAACAACCTGTCCCGAATGCAAAGGCAGCCGGCTAAAAAAAGAAGCAGGATATGTTAAAATCAGCGGCAAGTCGATACAAGAGCTTGTATTAATGCCGGTTTCGGAATTGAGAGAGTCTTTCAAAAACCTCGATTTAACCCATCATGATAAAGAAATTGCCAAGCGAATAATCATCGAAATTACCAATCGATTAAACTTTTTATGCGATGTAGGATTGGGATATCTTACGTTGAACCGTCTGTCATCGACATTGTCAGGTGGTGAATCGCAACGCATTAATCTGGCAACTTCATTGGGAAGCAGTTTGGTTGGTTCGCTTTATATTCTCGATGAGCCAAGTATTGGATTGCATCCGCGCGATACCCAACGGTTAATTAAAGTTTTGCGCCAACTTCAGCAAATCGGAAATACGGTTTTGGTGGTTGAGCACGATGAAGAAATCATTCGCGCGGCAGATGAAATTATTGATATCGGTCCATTTGCCGGACAACATGGCGGAGAAGTTGTTTTCCAGGGAAATCACGAAAAGCTAAAAGAAAAACCTGAAAGCTTAACCACCAAGTATTTAACCGGCGAAGAAAAAATTGAAGTACCTAATCAACGCAGAAAATGGACGAACTATATTGAAATTGTAGGTGCACGCGAAAATAACCTGGCAAATCTCCGGGTTAAATTTCCGCTGAATACAATGACGGTTGTTACCGGAGTCAGTGGTTCAGGAAAATCATCACTGGTTTCGAAAATTTTATCTCCGGCACTTACCAAAATATTGGGCGGTTACGGTGAACGAACAGGTCATCACGATGCAATTTTGGGAGATTACAAGTTGCTTGCTGCCATCGAATTCATCGACCAAAATCCAATTGGCAAATCGTCACGCTCAAATCCGGTGACTTATTTGAAAGCTTACGATGAGATTCGGAAACTTTTCTCGGAACAACAGGCAGCAAAAATACAGGGATTAAAACCATCGCATTTTTCGTTTAATGTGGACGGAGGCCGTTGTGACGAGTGCCAGGGTGAAGGAACAATAAAAGTTGAAATGCAGTTTTTGGCTGATGTGTATTTAGTTTGTGAAAGCTGTAACGGAAAACGGTTCAAGGAAGATATTCTGGAAGTTCGTTATAAAGAAAAAAACATCGATGATATTTTGAATCTTACGGTGAATGAAGCCATCGAATTATTTAAAAAAGGCAAATCTTCCACCGAAAAGAAAATTACCAAACGCCTGAAACCTTTGCAGGATGTTGGATTAGGATACATTAAACTCGGGCAATCTTCCAGTACTTTATCGGGCGGTGAAAGCCAACGTGTAAAACTGGCTTCATTCCTGGCAAAAGAGAAAGATTCCCCTACCCTGTTTATTTTTGACGAACCTACAACCGGACTTCATTTTCACGATATCAAAAAACTCCTCGATTCGTTTAACGCACTGATTTCAAGAGGACATTCCATTATTATTATTGAACACAACCTCGAAATTATTAAGTCGGCCGACTGGATTATTGATTTGGGCCCTGAAGGAGGCGACAAAGGCGGGCAGATTGTTTTTGAAGGTAAACCGGAAGATTTAATCAAAGTTGAAAAATCGTATACGGGAAAAGCGCTTAAAGGGAAATTAATTTAGGATTGTACTTTAATCTCAGGCAACCTTTTCCATTCCCGAACCAGAATCCAGGCAACAGCAATGGCAGAAATCGTATCCGACAACGGAAAGGCAATCCAAATTCCATTGATACCCAAAAAGCCGGGCAAAATAAACAGCAATGGAATTAAAGCAATAACCTGTCGGAAAAGTGTAGCGAACATGGCAAGTTTGGCTTTTCCAACCGATTGAAAAAAATTGGAGGCCACAACCTGAAATCCGACAATTGGCAAAGCCAGTAAAACCAGGTGAAGCCCGTTTACAGCAAGGCCGTATAGCTTTTCGCTGTCGTTATTAAACAATTTCACAATAATTCCGGGCATGGCTTCAATCAACACGAAAGCGCCAATTGCAATAGCAGTAGCCGCAATAACCGATATGCGAAGTGCATCTTTAACCCGTTTTACCGATTTGGCTCCAAAGTTAAACCCAATAATCGGCTGCGAAGCCATGTTAACTGCAACAATAGCCATAATCACCAGGGTAAGCACCGAGTTTATAATTCCCATGGCACCAACGGCTAAATCGCTTCCATAAATAATAAGCTTTTTATTTAACAAACCCTGCACAAAACTACTTGCAATCTGCATCGAAAACGGCGCCATTCCAATAGCTACAATTTCGCTAAGAATATCCCATTTTATTCTTATTTTACTACCCTTAAGCTTTATAACAGAACGTTTGCTTCTGAAATGAATAAGCACCCAAATCATTAAAACAAACATGGAAATTATGGTGGCATACGCAGCTCCTTTTACACCCCAGTCAAAAACATAAATAAAAATGGCATCGAGAAAAACATTCGTCACCGAACTTAATATCATCGAAATCATTGCGATTCTTGCATTTCCTTCGGAACGGATTACATTATTCAAAGAAAATCCGATTATCATAAAAGGCATTCCGCCGATTATAATGTTAAGATAATCATTGGCATATTGAAAAGTTTCCTCGGTTGAACCGAACGAACGCAATATGGGTTCCTTCAACAAAAAAATAACGGCCATAACAATAAGCGAAACTACCAGCATTAATGCAAAGCCGGTTCCAAGGGTTTGTTCTGCAGCGCTCGAAATTCTTTTTTCCCAGATTAATTGAAACATAAACTCCGGTTCCGATTCCGATGAGCATTCCAAAACCCATCATTATCAGCATAATCGGGAAAATTACCGAAATACCTGAAAGCGCTTCCGCCCCTACCCCCTGACCAATAAAAATCCGGTCGACAATATTATACAGTGCATTCACAAACACACCTATAAATGCCGGAATAAAATATTTCAGCATTAAACGGCCAACGTTTGCTTCGCTTAATTCCTGTATATTTTTCATGGGGCACAAAAGTAAATATTTAGCCCAACATTTGGCAAATATGTTTGCTATAACTCCCTTTAAACTTAACTTTGCGGTATTACTTTAAGCATGAAAATGGAAAAGCAAAAAATAGATAAACGAATACAACAGAATCTGTTTTCCGCAAACAACCTGGTAGTAATATCAGCCATAAATGAAATAAAGGAAAGAGGTAACAGCTTGTATTTGCCTTTGTTGTTCGAACTTCTGAATTCGGCGCCTGAAAACGAAGTTGAAAAGGAAATATTAAATGTGCTTGGTTCGGTAAAAGAGAAAGATTCGGTAAACAGTTTTGTGCGTGCCATTGAAGATGAAAGGTTAAAAGCAATACGTAAATTATTGCTAACTGCTTGTTGGCAAAACGGATTGGATTTCAGTACTTTTCTTCCTGTTTTTATCGACCAGATTATTCAAGAAGAATGGGAAACAGCATTTGAGGCATTTACCGTTATCGATAATCTGGAGTATTTACCGTCGGAAGCAATTATTCACCTGTCGGTGGAGAAAATCAACGACGCCATGCCAAATGCCGATGAGAAAAAGAAATATTTTTTGCAGGAAATTCTGGTTAAGCTAAATTCTGTTGAGGAATAAAAACCAATAATTGTCACTCTGTAGCTTCCATCAAAATATATCATCTCGAAATTCGTATTTTAGTTTTCTATTTAGAAAATTTAAAAATGCGTCTACGGCTTTTTGTCCTTCTTTTTATATTTATTCCCGGATTTATGTTTGGACAGGATCCTGCATTCTCGCAGTTTTTTTCTAATCCGCTATACTTAAACCCGGCTTTTACAGGAACTTCAGAGTTGCCACGCACTGTGATAAATTACCGGAACCAATGGCCGCAAAATGGCGCCACTTACGAAACCTTCTCGCTTTCGTTCGACCGGATTTCAAGAAAATTAAATACAGGATTTGGATTTCAGATTTACCGCGATCTGGAGCTAAACGATATCATCCGAACAACTTCAGCATCGTTTTGCTATTCCTATCATCTTAAATTTTCGCAGGCAAGTTTTATGACACTTGCTTTGCAGGGCGGAGCTGTTTATAAACAATTTAACGCAAACAGCTTAATATTTCCATCTGAAATTGACCAGCTTACCGGTGAAATTACCGGATCGTCACCAATCAATTTAAATGCTGAATTCAAAATTTTTCCGGATTTTGCCGTAGGCGCCATCGGCCAATTGAGTGAATATTACTACGGTTTGGCGGTACATCATTTATCGCGCCCCAATGAGTCGATAACAGAAGGCGACCAAAAAGGAAAGCTTCCCATAAAAGTTACACTAAATGTGGGCGCCCGATCCAGAAAGCTGCATCATGGGTTGCTATCGAGGGAATATACGCTGTCGCCCAACATATTATACCAGCAGCAAGGAAGTTTTAAGCAGCTTAACCTTGGCATTTATTTAATAGAAAAATCATTTTTGTTTGGCGGCTGGTTTCGAAATAATATGGATATCAGGCCCGATGCCTTAATTTTTTTAGCCGGGTTTGCCGTCGAGCGTTTTCAGTTCGGCTATAGCTTTGATTTAACCCTTTCGAAACTTTCGAATTACAGTTATGGATCACATGAAATTTCGCTGATCTTTTATCTTGGAAAGAAAAACAAGTTATTGCTCAATCAAAAATTACTGATACCAATGCTGTGAAAGTAAAAGTCCAACTCCTAAAGGAATTGGACTTAAACTTGTTTACAAACTTTACAAAGTCACTGCTCATTCACTAAGCAGATATTACACTAGAATTTCATTTTTCTTTTGTTGTTCCATTTGCCAGGGAACAATGAATTTTTGATTCTCGAAGTTTTTACTATTCCTGGCGTCCTCAGAAAAATTGCTTTCTTTAAAGTATAAAGATCTGCTACCAAAATCGTAAAAATTTTTATCTTTTGCTTTCATAACAATAACTATTACGTTTCAATATTGCGTTTTGTTATATGAAAAAATATGCTTTTTAACAACTCTAACAAAATTTAACATTAAAGAAAGGTTGGCGTAATTCATTAATAAATATTAACCAATTAAAACAATAAAGTTACATTTCCCTGCTGTTTATGGCTTTTTCCCAGGAAATCGTTATACTGAATTATCCAGGTATAAATGCCGGTCGGAGCATATTTTCCGTTTTTCATTCTCCCGTTCCATCCGGTTTCCTGGCTATTTGAAGTAAAAATATTTTCACCCCATCGGTTATAAATCTTCATTTCATAACCCTCATTGGAAATACCTTCGGCATAAATGCGAAATTCCTGATCTTCCCACAAACTGGCATTAGGCGAAAATACAGTTGGCGGAAATACTTTATCAAATCCTACAGTTACTTTTTGTAGTTCAACATCTTCGCATCCAAATTCGTTGTAAGCTATCAGATGAATATCAAAGTTTCCCATTATCTGAAACCGGTGTTGCGGATTTTCTTCGGATGAAGTAGCTGAGAAATCTCCAAATTCCCATTCATACAAAATTGCATTTTCGCTTTTATTGTTGAAATTTATAACCGGGTCTGTAATAAAGACCTCTGCGGGGTTTGCGGTAAACGAAGCTATTGGCGCGGGCAATGTACGAATCTGCTCCTCCAGCATCAACGTATCAGCACAACCGGTTAGCATTGACATGGCAATTACCTGAATATTATATTCTGAACCGGATTGAGTATAATTATTCGAAACTTTGTCGCCGGTTCCTGAATTGCCATCGCCGAAATCCCAGGTATATTTTATACTGTCGTTTTTATCGATTGAATTAGCAAGAAAATAAATACTTAATGGCGGACAACCTTCCGTTTTATCCAACTGAACTTCAACCAAAGGTTTTCTGTTGAATGTCTTTGTAAAAGATTCAGATTCACATCCGAATTCAGAAATCACGCGGATTCCGACATCCACCGTCATTGCAGAACTTCTTTTAAAAACCAACGGGCCTTTGGAATTCCCCGGAAATTGCAGAATTTCTCGCGGTTCGAAATCACTCAAATCCCAGATAAAAGAATCCCGTTCGGTTGCCGATCCAAGGTAATTTACCTCAGCAGGATTATTTATGCAATTACTGTCGTCGATATCGAAACCGACCGTCGGAACCGGATTTAACTGTACATGAACAGTTGCGGAAAGATTTACCACAGGATCACCGGGCATACCGCCAAATTCCACCACAAATCCCTGCGGAGTATAATATTGCGGGTCTGAATCGCTTCCATCATTTTTTAAATCATTCCACGATTTCGGCGCTTTGTCGGGATGCTGATTATAATGCGCAAATTGCTGACCGCCAAATGCATTATTCGGTTCACCTTCAGCCCAACCGGCAAATAAACCGTTAACCGTATATCCACTCGCATCGCCTTGCCAGAATTGTTGTCCGGTTTCCGGTCCGGTTACCCATTTCCATTCACCTTCATTTTCTTCATCCGATGCGCCTATCCAGCCAATTCCATCCACTTTTGTCCAGATGAAGTCATTCTCTTCCTTCGACATTACCGTTGCCAGATATCCCTGCAAACCATAGTATTGCATGGTATCGGTGGTAGCTTTTGCGTCCTTCCAGGTAATATTTAAATCTTTAATGTACCGGTAAAAATGTTGGGTTTTTGGAAAATAATCCACATCAAGCAAACTGATAATAATAGTTCGGCTTTCTAAAATCAGCGTATCGGTAAGGTTTTTATAATAAACTTTTCTAACCGCAGCCTGATATTCTTCTGCCGTTGCAAGTCCGGTTATTTCAAGCGAACCGTTGTTATTCCAGGAATAATTCAGGCTTGCAAGCTTAGTATAAACCAGCGTATCCTCTCCTGATTTGTAATTTAATATGGAAATTTTCAATCCTTCCGATGCATCATTCACTACTATATTCTGAATACTTATTTCAGGTGCAATTAAAATCGAATCGCTACAAGAATTCAGGATTGAAGTTTCATGATTAATTATTTGAGGTGGTGAAAGCTGTGCAAAAACCGGGCTTATTCCGCTTAGCATAATGCTTAAAATCAGCAGAAATTTGGGAAACCCGGTTTTTGTCATTTCATTTTTTATTTGAAAAATATTTCATAAACTGCGATCGTTCGTACAGAAGCGGATCAGGAATATTTTTATACGAAAGCCTTCCGCGGAAATCCTCAATTTTTTTGAAGTTCCATTTCTGCATGAATTCGTACATATCAGTAATCATTTGCGTTACCACATTCGCTCCGTTAATATACAATGTGGAACAAAGCTGTGCGACCTGTGCACCTGCAAGCAGTTGTTTAATAACTGCCTTCCCGTCGTGAATTCCTGTAGATGCTGCAATATCGATATTCGGGACCGAAGATGAAATTAGTCCAACCCAGCGTAGCGTACGGCGAATATCCGATGGCGAACTGAATACTTCTGAAGCTGTTAATTCCAACGTTTCGAGATTGATATCCGGTTCATAGAAACGGTTAAACATCACAATTCCTGCTGCGCCGTTCCCCTTAAGCTTTTCAGCCATGCCAACAATATTGCTGTGATGAACCCCAAATTTTACTGAAACCGGAATCGTAACTTCAAGTTTCACTTTCTTCAGCACATCGAGATACAGTTGTTCAATAACACCCGATCGCTCATTCCTGTCGGTAGGAATGTAAAATATATTTAGTTCGATAGCATCGGCACCAGCTAACTGAAATTCTTTGGCAAACGATATCCACTCCGAAGCGGAAACACAATTTATACTTGCAATAATGGGAATTTTAACTGCTTTTTTTGCCTGCTCAATCAGTTCAATATGTTTACGGATTGTATTATCGCGCAAATAACCTTTGATGTAATCTTCAGCTTCGGGATAGGAATTATGCTGAGGATCTTTTACCAAAGTGCCGGTGACTTCGTTGTTTATTTGTTCTTCAAACACCGATTTTAAAACAACAGCACCAATTCCTGCATTTTCGAGTTCAACAATTTTATCAACCGAACTGGTTAATCCTGAGCTTGCTGCCACTAACGGATTTTTTAGGTTTAATCCTAAATATGTAGTTTCAAAATTTGCCATTAATTTGAATTTAAGTTGATTTTGTTTTGTTTTTTAATAATTTCTTTCGCCAAATATTTTGCTTCCTACACGAATAATCGTGCTTCCTTCTTCCAATGCAATGCGATAATCATCCGACATTCCCATGGATATTTCAGTAAAATTTTCGGACGTGGAAAAATACTCATTTTTTAGTGTTTTAAAAATTCGGGCCAGATTTTTGAATTCGTTGCGAATTTGTGCTTCATCATCGGTATAAGTTGCCATTCCCATAACGCCGCAAATTTCAATATTGGTTAATGACTTCAATTCATCCGAACCCAGCATTTCTTTCACTTCCTCAAATGAAAAGCCAAATTTAGTGGATTCATCGGCAATATATAACTGCAGCAGGCACGAAATTTTCCGCTTATTTTTTTTCGCCTCTTTGTTAATGGCTTTAAGCAGTTTCAACGAATCGACTCCATGAATCATTGCCACAAAAGAAGCCAGGTATTTTACTTTGTTGGTTTGCAGGTGACCTATAAAATGCCATTCGATATCTTTAGGTAAATCTTCATATTTCTTTACCAATTCCTGCACTTTATTCTCGCCAAAAATTTTATGGCCCGAATGATAAGCGGTTAAAATATCTTCGTTGGGTTTTGTTTTCGACACGGCTACCAACCGTACATTTCCCGGTATTTCATTTTTAATTTTCGCAATATTCGCTGCAATATCCATTCGCTTTTATTTTCAGTAAAAATAAAAATTATGATTTTAATTTCAGGTGAATTTTGCGTTTACTTCAAAATTCCGGATATCCAGATTTCATTTGTGTTAAATCAGAAAATTAAAGGAATGCATGAATCGGAGATTACTAATTTCTATAAGCTATTCACCCATAAGAATCTTCGACTTTGGAAATCAAAGTCCCTGTTAATTTTACCTTTGCCTGCAAATGATGGATAAACCGAAACATATAATAAAGCAGTTAAACGATTGGGGAAAAGAAGGGACGGCTTTTGTTTTTCTTATCGATTTTCAGGGAAAGAACCCTTTGGTTTTTCCACTGAACAAACCGAATTCAAAGCTTTTCTGGGAAATTCCCGGGTTTTCGAGAAAAGCAAAATCTCAGGATTACAATAAAACGCCGGACATCTGGAAAATTAAACCCGTTTCGTTTGAAGAATACAAAGCCGGCTTCGAACAAATTCAGCAACATATTCACAATGGCGACACGTATTTACTGAATTTTACACAACAAACTTCAATTGAAACCAATCTTTCACTTGAAGAACTTTTCAATTCAGGATCGGCTTTATACAAGATTTATCTGAAAAATAAATTTGTTTGTTTTTCGCCTGAAACATTTATAAAAATTGAAAACGGGAAAATATATTCCTTTCCAATGAAAGGCACTATTGACGCATCAATTGAAAATGCCGAAGAACTGATATTAAGAGATTCGAAGGAATTGGCGGAACACAATACCATTGTTGATTTAATCCGAAACGATTTAAGCCTGGTGTCCGAAAATGTTACCGTTGATAAATTCAGGTTTCTGAGCCTGATAAAAACCAATAAGCGAAATCTTTGGCAGGTAAGCTCGCAAATCTCCGGCGATTTGCCTGAAAACTATAATGAAAAAATCGGCGATATTATTTTTGCGCTTCTTCCGGCAGGTTCGGTTTCCGGAGCGCCAAAAAAGAAAACAGTGGAAATTATTAACGAAACTGAAAAATATGATCGCGGATATTATACCGGAATTTTTGGAATTTTCGATGGCAAAAACCTGGATAGTTGCGTGTTAATTCGATTCATTGAAAATATAGACGGAAATCTGGTTTATAAAAGCGGCGGCGGAATTACATTTTTAAGCGAAGCTGAAAAAGAGTACGAAGAAATGCTAAAAAAAGTGTACGTACCGGTTACACCTGCCTAAAGTTGAATGACAGAATATGGGTGAGGAAATAGACAACCGAAGTTATTCGAAACTATAAAATGCAAGGATGGCGAATTGTACAATCTTCGTTTTCACCAGTCGAGATTGGACCACGCGCGAAAAAACTATTTCGGTTTGAATGATTCAATTTATCTGAAGATTATATAACTGTACCTGAAAATTGCAAAAATGGTTTGTATCGTTGCCGCGTAATTTATTCAGACAAAATTGAAAAAATTGAATTTATTCCGCATCAAATCAGAAAAGTGAAGAGCCTTAAACTAATTTATGATAACAAAATTGAATACAACTTTAAATATTCAGACAGAGAAAAATTAACAACACTGTTTGAAAAACGGGACGATTGCGATGACATTTTGATCATTAAAAATGGTTTTGTTACTGATAGTTTTACTGCAAATCCGGTTTTCTTCGATGGCAAAACGTGGTGGACTCCGGAAAGCTGTCTTTTGCCGGGAACGCAACGTGCAAGATTGATTTCGGAAGGAAAAATAAAAGTTCGGCCAATTAAAACCGTCGATATATTATCCTATAAATCAGTAGGGTTAATAAATGCTTTACAGGATTTCCGTGACATGCCTGTTATTCCTGTTAACAAAATAAAATTCTGAAATTTCAGCTAATCTCAGTTTTTCACTTATCAAATAATCAGAAATTTTAACCTCCTAATTCAGCATTTGGATTTATGGATTGTTTTATCCGGATTCTACTTTTACAATCGAGAAGATTTAAAGTGATGAAGGACGTAAGAACATCGGAATATTACAAGAGGATTAAGGCGGTTTTAAACGAGAATGAATTTAAGAAAGCCGAAAAAAAATTTTCTATTCAAGACATGAAAATCTGGAAGCATTTTGGCATATAATTGTGGCTGGATATCCTGTTGAATTTGCAATGAAAAATTACAACGATTTATTTCGATATATCGATACACACGAAATCGAATACAAAGAAGCACTAACCACTTACATCGAATATCCCCTTCTGGATGCGGGGATATACTTTATAAAAACACAGTGGTTTGAATTAAATTAGAGGAATCAAAAAAAAGGCTCGATATCGAGCCTTTTTTATTGTCTTTATTTTTCTTATTTCAGCTTTGTTTTTTGACACCCCTCATCGCTACTTACCACATTTCCGGTCACTTCCCAAGTATTTCCTGAATTTAATAATTCATCAACACAGGTTATTTTACGTTTTTCCTGAACCTGCTTAATTTGTGCTTCCATTTCAACATCGTAAACCAGCGACGGAACACTTCGGATAACACCAAAAGCAACAGGCAAATCAGGCAATTTCATATTGATAATAGCCATGTGCAAAGTTGGATCCGCATCGTATGCATCATGAACAAGAATATCGTCGAGCGTAATTCCGTTTTCCCCAATGACTGCCACTTTCAATTTTCCTTTATCGAAAATCAAACCTTTTTCATTTTCATTACCAAAAACCATTGGTTTGCCATGTTCAAGAATTAATTGCCGTTCGGCGCGATGCTGAGGATCGGTAATTGCATCGTGAATTCCATTGTTGAAAATCACACAATTTTGTAATACTTCAACCAGCCGATGTTCCTTTATGTTTGGCAGCCCCCTCAAAAACCGACTGGCTAAGTTTTATATTACTGTCGATTGTTCGTGCAAAAAAAGTACCCCTGGCTCCAATAACCAATTGCCCCGGAACAAACGGATCTTCAATGGTTCCAAAAGGTGAAGTTTTTGTTTTCACTCCACTGTCGGAAGTTGGTGAATACTGGCCTTTTGTTAAACCATAAATCCGGTTATTAAACAAAATCAGATTGATATCGATATTTCTTCGAATTAAATGGATAAAATGGTTTCCACCAATGGCCATCGCATCGCCATCGCCGGTAATTACCCAAACACTTAATTCGGGATTTGCCAGTTTTACACCTGAAGCAATTGCAGCAGCCCGTCCATGAATCGTATGAAAACCAAACGTACTCATATAATACGGAAACCTTGAAGAACAACCAATTCCTGAAATAACTGCAAATTTTTCGCGTGGAATTCCCATTCCTGCCATTGTGCGCTGAACTGCATTCATAATTGCATAATCGCCACATCCCGGACACCAGCGAACTTCGTTTTCGCTTTTAAAATCTTTAACTGTATATTGTAATTCAGCCATTTTTTAATCCTCCAATAATTTATAAACACTTTGTTTCAACTCATCCACTGTAAATGGCAATCCTTTTACTTTATTTTCTGATGATAATTAAATTCCGGAATTCATTGCGCAGATAACCTACAAACTGCCCAAGATTTAATTCGCAAACAATAATTTTTTTGAATTTACGAAAAACTTCTTTGGTATTTTTCGGAAGTGGTTTGATATAATTAAAATGAGCCAGACTCACATTTTTTCCTTCTTTGCGAAGTTCGCGAACTGCACTAATTAAGTGTCCATAAGTTCCACCCCAGCCAACAACCAAAACATCACCATCTTCATCGCCACAAACTTCCAAATCGGGAACCATATCAACAACACGTTGAACTTTTCCTTCGCGTATTTCACTGTTTATCTGATGATTTTCCGGATCGTGACTTACAGTTCCGAAAGCATTTTTCTCCGAACCACCAATTCGGTGTTCAAATCCTGCCATTCCCGGAAAAGCCCATTCGCGTGCTAATGTATTTCGGATCGCGTTCGTATGCTTTAAAAGTTTCTGCATTTTTTGCAATACGTGGTTTAATTTCAGGTAAATCCGCCATTTGTGGAATTTTCCAGGGCTCGCTCCCATTTCCAAGAAATCCATCAGTAAATAAAATAACCGGAACCATTCTTTCCAAAGCAATTTTTGCTGCTTTAAATGCATACCAGAAACAATCGGATGGAGTACTTGCGGCCAAAACAACAACCGGGCTTTCGCCATTTCTTCCGTAAAGTGCCTGAAATAAATCCGACTGTTCAGTTTTTGTGGGAAGGCCGGTTGAAGGACCACCACGCTGAACATTTACAATAACCAACGGAAGTTCGGCCATAACAGCCAATCCAATGGCTTCTGATTTTAATGCCAATCCCGGGCCGGAAGTGGTTGTTATTGCCAAATCGCCGGCAAAGGCTGCTCCAATAGCCGAAGTAATTCCGGCAATTTCATCTTCTGCCTGAAATGTTTTAACCCCCAAATCTTTTCTATCTGACAAGTGCCTGTAAAATATCGGTGGCTGGAGTAATAGGATAGGAACCAATAAATAATTCCAAGTCCCGATTTTTCTGCTGCCGCCAAAAATCCCCAGGCAGTGGCAAGGTTTCCGTTAACATTCCGGTAAGTTCCATTTTCAATATTTGCCGGATTTACCATATAACGTCGGCGTCATATGCTGCATGTTCATTCCATAATTGTATCCATCGTGCAACACTTTCACATTCGATTCAACAACTACAGGTTTTTTGCAAATTTGTTTCTGATAAATTCTTCAATATAATCCAGTGGCCGGTTAAACATCCAGCAAACCAAACCAAGTGCAAACATATTTTTACTCCGAAGACACTTTTATTATCCAGACCAAAATCTTTTAAACTTTCTTTTGTAAGACTTGAAATTGGAACCGGAATCTTAAAAAAATCCTTCAAGTTACATTCTGTAAAAGGATCATCAGTTTCAAAATTTGCTTTTTGCAGGTTTTTTTCGTTAAACGAATCAGAATCATAAATAATGGTTCCTCCCGGATTCATAAATTTGGCATTTGCTTTTACTGCTGCCGGGTTCATTGCAATTAAAACATGTGCATAATCGCCCGGAGTATTTATTTGTTTTTGTCCAAACTGTACCTGAAAGCCTGAAACACCTCCAACGGTTCCTTGCGGGGCCCTGATTTCGGCTGGATAATCGGAAAGGTTGAAATATCATTTCCCAACAACGCCGTTGCATCCGAAAACAATGTACCGGTAAGCTGCATCCCATCTCCCGAATCACCGGAAAACCGAATCGCAACTTCATCCAGTTCAATTACTTTTGCATCCTTCATTTAATTACTTTTTATTCATTAATTTTTTAATTCAAAAGAAAAACGACCCCGAAATTAAAAATTTATAATTTCAAAATCGATTTTATTGAATTTCATTTAAAATTATCAACAAGCAAAAATAACCATTATTTAACAAGTTAGTAAAGACATATTCAATTATTTACAGGTTTTAATATATTTGAAACCAATTTAAAATTAATATAGATAGTGGCACTTATAAAAACATTAAACGGTAAAACTCCTGAGATTGGAGAAAACTGTTTTCTGGCTGAAACTGCAACAATTAATTGGAGATGTGAAAATGGGCGACAATTGCAGTATTTGGTTCAATGCAGTTATTCGCGGTGATGTTCATTATATAAAAATTGGAAACAATACCAACATTCAGGACAATGCAGTTGTTCATGCAACATATAAAAAATCACCAACAAATATTGGTAATAATGTAACGGTTGCTCACGGTGCAATTGTTCATGGATGCACTATTAAAGACAATGTAATGATTGGAATGAATGCGGTGATTTTGGATGATGCGGTTGTGGAAAGCAACTCAATTATTGCTGCCGGTTCGGTGGTTACCAAAGGAACAGTTGTTGAATCGGGATGTGTTTATGCCGGAATTCCTGCAAAAAAAATAAAAGAAATCAGCAACGAATTACTGGAAGGAGAAATCAACCGGATTGCAAATGCTTACGAAATGTATGCCGGGTGGTATAGGGAGTAGTTCAGGGTTCGTGTTCAGTGCTCAGTGCTCAGTGTTCAGTGTTCAGTGTTCAGTGCTCAGTGTTCAGAGTTCAGTGCTCAGTGTTCAGTGTTCAGTGTTCAGTGTTCAGTGTTAGAGTGCCGGGCTGAACGCCATTCGAACGGGTTCAGAGGAAGAAGTTCTGCCAAAGGCATCCCTTCGGGAAAAGTGGAAAGTACAAAGTTCAAAGTGGAAAGAAAAAGTGCTCAAGATTGAGATAATGCTTGTGGCCTATGGCTTGAGGCTTATGGCTTGTGGCTTGAGGCTTATGACTTGTGGCTTGCAGCTTTACATTTTCGCATTTAAGCATTTAAGACACTTCAGCTCTTCCGCATTCAATAATTCAATAACTCAATCCTTCAATCATTGATAAGCAGTCGCATGCACAGTTTTTAACTCACTACTCGTGGCTCGAGGCT
>CAWGFJ010000020.1:0-73496 GCA_963821855.1 uncultured Prolixibacteraceae bacterium
GGTTATTTTTTTCAGGCGAATTCCAACACTGTTTATATTGAAACCGTTGCTTCCCGTTTTTCCTTCAAAAGATATATTTTTTATGGGATGGTTTGGCCCGGTTGGAGTAGCCGCGCTGTTTTACATAACAATGATGTTAACCCGGTATCCAGGTCACGAACAACTCTGGCCAGTTGTTGCTTATGCCGTTCTTTTCTCCACATTTATTCATGCGGTAACTGCAAATCCATTATCAAAGCGATTGTATTCCCCAAAGGATGATTAATTTGTTATAAAACGGATTTCAAGTGGAAACTTCATGAGGAATTTTATCGCAATGTGAGGTGGATATTCTACACTTTAAAATGTTCAAAAGTTCATTTCAGATATTGTTTTTCTCATCTGAGAATGATTTGCTCTTAATCATAGGAGGGTATAAATTAAGAATTTAGAAAATAACATAATGAAAGAATATTTCGTAATGTAACGAACTTCAAATATTTCGCTATCAATGGTATACTTTATGACAAGCTCAAATCTGTTCAGATTATAACAAAGGTTTATGCTGAATAAGGTAATAAAATTGAGAGTTGAAAAATCAGATAACGTAAATAGAAATTATTAAAATCCCGAGGAAATGAGTAAACAGGTAAGTGATTTTTTAATTGAACGGCTTTTACAGTGGAACCTGAAAAGAATTTACGGGTTTCCGGGCGATGGAATAAACGGAATAATGGGTGCGCTCAACCGCGCAGAAGATAAAATAGAATTTATACAAACCAGGCACGAAGAAATGGCTGCATTTATGGCCACAGCACATGCAAAATTTACAGGCGAAGTTGGTGTTTGTCTTGCTACTTCAGGGCCAGGGGCAATTCATCTTCTAAATGGCTTGTATGATGCGAAACTTGATCATCAGCCTGTGGTGGCAATCGTAGGCCAGCAAAAGCAGATGGCGCTGGGTGGTAATTATCAGCAGGAAGTCGATCTCATCAGCCTGTTTAAAGATGTTGCCCACCAATATGTGCACATGGTTACCGATCCGGCTCAAATGCGCCATGTTATCGACAGGGCCATCCGCATTGCAAAAAGTGAACGCACGGTTACCTGTGTCATAATTCCAAACGATGTTCAGGAGATGGATGCAGTTGCAAAACCTCCGCGGGTTCACGGTTCGGTGCATAGCGGAACGGGGCATTCATATTCCGATATCATTCCTGTGGATGAACAAATACGGAAAGCCGCAGAAATTTTAAACGAAGGAGAAAAGGTAGCCATTTTAATAGGTGCCGGAGCGCTGCATGCTCAGGACGAAGTAATGGAAGTGGCCGATCTGCTTGGTGCAGGTGTGGCAAAAGCCTTGCTTGGTAAAGCCGCGTTACCCGACGATTTGCCTTATGTTACCGGCCCAATCGGACTTTTAGGTTCAAAACCAAGTTGGGAACTCATGAGCGAATGTGATACGTTGCTTATGGTTGGCACAAGCTTTCCATACAGCGAATTTCTTCCGGAAGAAGGCCAGGCGCGTGGCGTACAAATCGACCTCGATCCTAAAATGCTGAGCATCCGTTATCCCATGGAAGTAAATTTAAATGGCGACAGCAAAAAAACACTGCAGAAATTAATTCCTTTCTTAAAAAGAAAAGAAGACCGTTCGTGGCAGGAAGATATTATGGAAGAAGTAAAAGACTGGTGGAAAGTGCTTGAAGCAAAAGCCGATAAAGAAGCCAAACCCATTAATCCGCAAAAGGTATTCTGGGAATTATCGCCTCGTTTACCCGATAACTGTATCATTTCTTCCGATTCCGGTTCGTCTGCCAACTGGTTTGCCCGCGATTTAAAAATAAGAAACGGAATGAAAGCCTCACTTTCAGGAAACCTGGCAACCATGTGTCCCGGGGTTCCTTATGCCATTGCAGCCAAATTTGCTTTTCCCGACAGGGTTTCCATCGCACTGGTTGGCGACGGCGCTATGCAAATGCTTGGAATAAACGGCTTGATTACGATTTCGAAATACTGGAAAAGATGGTCGAATCCGCAATTGATAATTATGGTTTTAAATAACCACGATTTAAACCAGGTAACCTGGGAACAACGCGTGTTGGCAGGTGACCCGGAATTTGAGGCATCCCAGGATGTTCCTGAATTCGATTTCGCATCTTATGCCGCATCACTCGGATTAAAAGGAATAAGAATAACAAAAGCCGATGATTTGGGTACAGGCTGGGATGAAGCTTTTCTCGCCGACAGGCCGGTTGTGCTCGATATATTAACCGACCCCGATGTCCCGACAATTCCGCCGCATATAACTTTCAAACAAATGGTAAACATGAGTAAGACGCTCATTCACGGCGACCCTCACGAAAAAGGGATTATCCGGCAAACATTTAAAGATGCCATGCAAAGTTTATTTCCTAACAAAGGGTAAATATGTTAGCAATGACAAACATCACGAACAAAGCATTAAAAATTGATGATGTAATTGTTCGTGCATACAAAATACCTGCTGAGCAGCCGGAATCTGACGGAACACTGAAATGGGACAGCACCACAATGGTTCTGGTCTCTATAAAATCAGAAGGAGAAACCGGAATAGGTTATACCTACGCAGATGCATCGGCCGGCAATTTTATCGAAAATAATTTCAGCAAAATACTTATCGAAAATAACCCGCTCGATATTGAAAAGATTTTCACAGAACTTCACAAAAAGATTAGAAACAACGGGAATTGTGGAATTGCATTTATGGCGCTTTCCGCAGTCGATATTGCTTTATGGGATTTAAAGTCGAAGCTCCTGGATTTACCGCTTTCTGCTTTATTGGGCAGAGCAAATGAAAATGTGCTGTTATATGCTTCAGGTGGTTTTACTTCTTATTCTGAAGAACAATTGGCCACGCAAATGGAAAACTGGTCGAAGGAAGGGTTTAAACATTTGAAAATTAAAATAGGAAGAGAGCCGGAAAAAGATTTGGAACGGATTAGAATCGCGCATGATGCACACTGAAGCCGGAAGCCATTCTATTTGTAGATGCAAATGGCGCTTATTCTCCGAAACAAGCCCTCGCAATTGCAGAAGAGTTTCCAAAGTACAACGTAAAATGGTTTGAAGAACCTGTTTCATCAGATGATATTTACGGACTTTCATTTACTAAAGATCATTGTCCTAACGGGGTAAATATTGCTGCCGGTGAATATGGTTTCGACCTTCCTTATTTCAGAAATTTACTCGAAAACCATGCAGTGGATGTTTTACAGGCCGATGCCACCCGTTGCGGAGGAATAACAGGTTTCCTTAAAGCCGGCAGATTAGCCGAAGCATTTCAGATACCTTTTTCTTTTCACTGTGCACCATCTGTACATCTTCATGCAGCGCTTGCCTTGCCGGGTTTTTTTATCGGTGAATTTTTTTATGACCATGTGCGAATAGAAAAAATCTTTTTTGATGGTTTTCGGATTCCAAAAAAAGGCCGTGCATCTCCCGACCCGGACAAGCCCGGGCTGGGCCTGGAATTAAAAGAAAGCGACGCAGAGAAATACAGGATATATTAAAAAAACTAAGTTATCTCTTTCAATATGGAAGCACTCGCCAAAGAACTTGAAAAATCAATAGAAGGAGAAGTCCGTTTCGATAACGGAAGCCGTGCGCTTTATGCTACGGATGGTTCCAACTACAGGCAGGTTCCGATTGGCGTTGTTTTGCCAAAAACAGAAGATGACATCATTAAAACGGTGGCTTTGTGCCGGAAACATAATGCGCCGCTGTTGTCGCGGGGAGGAGGAACAAGCCTTGCCGGGCAATGTTGCAATAATGCAGTTATAATGGACATGTCGAAATATTATAACAATGTTCTGAATATTGATAAGGAAAATAAGCTGGTGAGGGTACAACCCGGAATTGTTCTCGACCATATGAAGCAAAAAACCGAAGAAGTTGCCGACTTATCATTTGGCCCCGATCCCGCAACGCACGATCATTGCACTATTGGCGGAATGCTGGGAAATAATTCCTGCGGAGTGCATTCTGTAATGGCTCAGTTTCTGGGCGATGGCGCCCGTGTTTCAGACAATACGCACAGTTTAAAAATACTCACTTACGATGGCGAAATTATGGAGGTGGGTGCAACTTCCGAAAATGATCTTCGAACCATAATTGCACAAGGAGGCAGAAAAGGTGAGATTTATAGAAAGTTAAAGGAAATTCGCGATAAATATGCCTTGCTGATCAGGCAGAAATATCCGGATATTCCCCGTCGTGTTTCCGGTTATAATCTCGATGAACTGTTGGAAGAAAAAGGGTTTAACGTTGCCCGCGCATTAGTGGGCACGGAATCAACCTGTGTCGTAATTCTTGAAGCAACAATGAAATTGATCGAAGCGCCAAAAGTAAGATCGTTGCTGGTACTTGGTTATCCTGATGTGTTCGCAGCCGGAAAACACTGTAGCGAAATCATGAAATATGAACCTATTGGGCTCGAAGGAATCGATGAGGAGCTAATAAGCTACATGAAGAAAAAAGATCTGAATACAGATGATTTGCCATTATTGCCCGATGGAAAAGGTTGGCTTTTAGTTGAATTTGGCGGCGATACAAAAAAAGAATCCGATAAAAAGGCTGAAAATTTAATGAAACATCTGAAGCGGGAACCTAACCCGCCAACGATGAGCCTTTTCGATGATGAAGAACAGGAAAAAAAATTATGGGAAATCAGGGAATCAGGACTTGGCGCCACAGCAAATATTCCGGGAATGGAAAATACCTGGGCAGGATGGGAAGATACCGCTGTTGACCCTGACAGAGTAGGTGAATACCTAAAAGACCTGAAAAGCCTGTTTCACAAATATGGATACGAAGCCGCCGTTTACGGGCATTTCGGACAAGGATGCATTCATTGCAGGATTAATTTCGATTTAATTACGAAAGAAGGAATTGATACCTACCGCAAATTTACCAGGGAAGGCGCTGATTTAGTGATGAAATACGGAGGTTCAATTTCCGGAGAACATGGCGATGGGCAGTCGCGCGCCGAATTACTGGAAGTAATGTATGGAAAGGAACTGATAAACGCATTTCCGGGAATTTAAAACAATCTGGGACCCGGATTGGCGGATGAATCCCGGTAAAGTGATAGAACCATACAGCCGCACTGAAAATCTTCGTTTGGGAATCAACTACAATCCGCCAGACTATGAAACCCATTTTAAATTTCCTGAAGACGATGGCAGTTTTGCAAAAGCCACCCTTCGTTGTGTTGGTGTTGGAAAATGCCGTCGCTCGAACGGCGGAACGATGTGCCCCAGTTATATGGTTACCCACGAAGAGAATGATTCTACCCGAGGCCGGGCGCACATGTTATTCGAAATGCTGCAGGGAGATGAATTAACTGATGGCTGGAACGAGAAAAGCGTTAAAGATGCACTCGATTTATGCCTGGCCTGCAAAGGTTGCAAATCCGATTGCCCTGTTAATGTTGACATGGCAACATACAAATCAGAATTTCTTTCGCATTATTATAAAGGAAAACTGCGGCCGCCAACAGCTTATGCCTTCGGTTTAATTTACTGGTGGTCGCGGCTGGCATCCAACGTTCCGGGAATGGCCAATTTTTTTACACAAACACCCGGATTAAGTAGTATTTTAAAAGGTATTGGTGGAATTGCACAGCAAAGGGAAATACCCAAATTTGCGAATCAAACCTTTAAAAAGTGGTTCTTATCGCAGAAACAGCCAAATATAAAAATGCCTCGGGTAATATTATGGGCCGACACATTTAACAACTACTTTATGCCACCCACTTTAAAAGCGGCTTATGAAGTGCTGACTAAAGCTGGATTCGAAGTAATAGTGCCCAAACAATCACTTTGCTGTGGCCGGCCGTTGTTTGATTTCGGTTGGATTGGGCGCGCCAAAAAATTATTGCTTCAAATCCTTGAAACGTTGCGGGAAGAAATCAGGGAAGGAATTCCGCTCGTGGGGATTGAGCCAAGCTGCACTGCCGTTTTTCGCGATGAATTGTGTAATCTTTTTCCGCACAACCAGGATGCACAACGGTTAAAGAAACAGACATATACCCTCGGCGAATTTCTTGAAAAATATGCGCCTGAATTTGAAATTCCGAAACTGGAAAAGAAAGCCATTCTTCACGGTCACTGTCAGCACAAAGCAGTGATGACAATCAAAAGTGAAGAAAAATTGCTAAAAAAGATATTTGCAGATATTGAAGTGCTGGATTCCGGATGCTGTGGTATGGCCGGTTATTTCGGATATGAAAAAGGCTCGCATTACGATGTATCGGTAAAAGCAGGCGAGCGGGTATTGTTGCCCAAAGTCAGGGAAGCGGAAAATGATACATTAATTATTGCCGACGGGTTTAGTTGCAAAGAACAAATTATGCAGGAAACGAACAGAAAAGCACTTCATCTGGCTGAAATAATTCAAATGTCTTTTCAGCAAAATAACAAGGTGTATTGAAAATAGTAATAACTTTAATATAAAAGATTATGGAAGTTGGAAAAAAAATTTGGGTGATAGCAGAAGGATATATTCCGAAAGAAAGTACAGGGCCTGCCCCAAAATTTACAAGCCACGAAACCGCCTGCATATTAAATGCCGGTGATACAAAGGCAAACATAAAGATTTTTATCTTTTTTTCTGACAAAGAACCAGTTGGCCCATACGAAGTTTCTGTAGCTGCTAAACGAACTCTGCATCTGCGTTTTAATGAACTAAAGAATCCGGAAATTCCACTCGGAACAGATTATTCGAGTGTTCTGGTTTCTGACCAGCCGGTGGTGGTACAACACAGCAGGCTGGATTCGCGACAATCTGAAAATGCTTTAATCACAACAATAGCCTATTCCGAATGACAAAAGATAAAAAATCACTGGTAAATCGCAGGACATTTCTGGCCATCGCCGGAGGAGCCGGAGCCGGATTGTTATTTCATTCGCAGGAAAAAAATATACATAAATTAATCCCTTATGTAAACGCACCGCAATATCCAAAACCGGGCGAATGGGCGCATTACCTGACAACTTGCAGGGAATGCCCCGCCGGTTGCGGATTGATGATGTGGTATCGCGATGGCCGCGTGACCAAAGCCGAAGGAAATCCTGAAAATCCCATCAACAAAGGAAAATTGTGTATCAGAGGGCAATCATCGGTGTTGGGAGAATACGACCTTGAACGCATTAAAAATCCATTGGTAAATTCAGGAGATGGCGAATTCACCGACAGTAACTGGGATTTTGTTTTGCCAAAAATCAGGGAAGAAATTGCCGGATGCAGAAAAAGTAATGCTGATTTCGAACCTGCAAACCGGTTCGCTGGCAGGAGTAATGGATGAATTTGCTGCAGGATATAATCAGAAACCTTTATATTATGAAGCTTTCAATTACGAAGCTATGCGAAAAGCAAACGCCGAAATGGTTGGCCAGCCACTGATTCCAAAATACAATCTCGAAGAGAGTGATTTAATCATCAGTTTTGGCGCCGATTTTCTGGAGACATGGCTTTCACCGGTTGAATATGCCGGGCAATTTTCAACGTTTCATTCACTGAAAGGATAACAAAATTGGAAAGTTCATCTATTTTGGGCCGGTTCAAAATTTAACAGCAACCAACAGCGATGAATTTATTGTAACCGAACCCGGCACAGAAGCAGAAATCATTGCCGGATTGATAAAACGTTTCGGGTCGGATTATAATTTGGCTCCTGAAAACTCAGAAAATATTTCCGCAGAGATAAATGAAAAGCTCGACAAGATTGCAGAAGAAATACGAAAGGCCCAAAAACCGGTTATTCTTGCCGGAAATGGCGCTGACAGAAGCGTTTCGGGTCAGGCAACAGTAAAAGCTGCAAACCGGTTAAATGAATTGCTGGGCAATAATGCAATGGATTTTGCTTCAAGTCATGCAATCAGTAAAACCGCATTGAGCAGCGAAACTGAGGACTTTTTTGAAGCTGTGACAGAAAATACCGTGTTAATCGTGCACAATACAAATCCGGTTTATTCGATGCCTGAGGTGCAAAAATATATCGAAAAAGCTGGAAAAGTAATTTACATCGGTGCGCAGCAAAACGAAACTTCTGCTTTTGCCAACTGGATTCTTCCTTCGAATTATTACCTCGAAGACTGGGGCGATTTTGAAACATGGAGCGGCACGGTTTCTCTTTTGCAACCGGTTATGCAACCACTGTTCGATACAAAAAGCGCCGGGGATATTTTTCTGGCTTTAAGTGGAAATCAAACAACAAAACAGTATAGTGATATTGTGCGGGAGAACTGGAAACGCTGGGATAGTTTCAACATGCAGGTAAGCCAACCCGATACCATAGAAGCAATGGCAGCCGGTTCTTCAGATGACGATTTCTTTCAGCAACTGCTTCAAAAAGGTTTTCTGCACAAAAGCAAAGAAAACATCAGTCCGGCAACTGTTTCGGAAGAAAGACAGTTTTCATTTCCGAAAAGAAACAGAGCTGAAAACAGTTTTTACCTGCAGGTTTCGCCGTCTCATTTTTTTTACGATGGAAGCCTTGCCAACCGCGGCTGGTTGCAGGAAATTCCTCATCCGGTTTCAAATATCGTCTGGCAAAGCTGGGTGGATATGAATGCGCAGAAAGCCAGGGAACTCGATATTGAAGATGGCGATATACTGAAAATAAAAACGGCAGTCGCAAATATTAATGTTGCTGTGCGGTTAACTGATGATATTGATAAAAATACGCTGGCAATCGATGCCGGACAAGGCCACTCGCATTTGGGAAAAACTGCAAACGGAGTTGGTGTGAACGCTTTTTCCCTGTTGGCGTTTTCAGGAAATGGTGAACTGCCGCAAGTTACCATCGAAAAAACAGGTAAAAATGAAGCACTGCTTTATTTGAACGCCACAAAAGACCAGCACGACAGGGAACTGCTTCAGCATGTGGAACTGAAAGAATTGCAAAACGGCACCGCCAAAACCGAAGAAATGAACTGGCCTATGGAACAGGGATACTCAAAAGAGAAAGACTTGTACAAAGGGCATCCGCATAAAGAGCATCGCTGGGGAATGGTTATCGATTTGCAGAGTTGCATTGGTTGCAAAGCCTGTGAAGCAGCATGTTATGCCGAAAATAATATTCCGGTGGTTGGGAAAGAAAATTCGCGCGAAGGCAGGGAAATGAGCTGGCTGAAAGTGCCGCCCTACAAACTTTCGGAAAAACAAACGGCATTTCTTCCAACACCTTGCCAGCACTGCGACTCAGCGCCATGTGAGCCGGTTTGTCCGGTTTATGCATCGGTTCATACCGAAGAAGGTTTGAATGCGCAAATTTATAACCGCTGCATCGGAACCAGATATTGCTCGAATAACTGCCCATATAAAGTGCGCCGTTTTAACTGGTCGAATGTGAAACATGAATTTCCGATGACATTGCAGTTAAATCCCGAAGTTACCGTGCGCGAAAGGGGAGTAATGGAAAAATGTACTTTCTGTGTTCAGCGAATCAGGAACAAAGAGTACCATGCAAAAACTGAAAACAGGGAGTTGAAAGACGGAGAAATTGTTCCGGCATGTGCGCAAACCTGCCCAACCGAAGCCATTGTTTTTGGCGACCTGATGGATAAGAATTCAAAAGTAAGACGACTGATAGAAGATAAAAGAAAGTACCAGTTGCTGAATGAATTAAATACAAAAACAGCAGTTGTTTATCTGAAGAAAGTAACCGTTTAAACTAAATAAATTGCAGGATTATACATCGAATATCACATTCAAAGAAGTTAACCGGACAATCGCGAACGGTTTGCGCCCCGCACCAATGCTCTATTTTAAATTTATGGGCTTTTTGATGCTGGTCATCGGCTGGGGCATTTTTGCATGGATTTACCAGGTAAAAACAGGCATGGGGGTAGCAGGCATCAATCATCCTGTAGGTTGGGGAACGTACATTACCAACTTTGTATTCTGGGTTGGAATAGCTCACTCAGGAACATTGATTTCAGCCATTCTTTTCCTTGTACGTTCCGAATGGCGCGATGCAGTTTCGCGCTCAACTGAAGCGATGACTATTTTTGCGGTTATTACAGCCGGAATGTATCCCCTGATTCACCTGGGCAGATTATGGGTTTTCTATTACATTCTTCCGTACCCGAATCAACGCTCGTTGTATCCTAATTTTTCAAGTCCGCTGGTGCTCGATTTAATTGCCATTTTAACTTATCTTACCGTCAGTTCCATATTCTTTTACATCGGTATGATTCCTGATGCAGCGGCATTGCGCGATAATTACAAACAAAAATTGGGGCTCAACCACTGGCGTACGAAGTTTTTCACCATACATCTCTCTGGGTTGGTCAGGCGCTTTGAGCCAGTGGAGACATTATAACCGTTCCTATCTTTATTTTGCGATGCTGGCAACACCGCTGGTAATTTCAGTTCACTCTGTTGTCTCGTGGGATTTTGCTGTGAGCTTGCTGCCAGGCTGGCATTCTACCTTATTTCCACCTTATTTTGTTGCAGGCGCAATACACTCCGGCCTTGCAATGGCGCTGACATTACTTATCCCGATGAGAAAATTTATCAACCTGAAAAATTTGATTACAATTAAGCACCTGGAAGCAATAGCGAAATTTACCATTTTTACCGGGTCTATTGTCGCTTACGCTTATATCGTCGAGCCGTTGATTGAAATTTATACAGGCAGCACGGTTCATCTTCAGTTCACCAACTGGAGAATGACAGGAGGAATGGCATGGATTTATTACCTCGTTCTGTTCTGTAATGTGGGCGTACCGCTTACCTTTTTCCGGAAAAAGAACCGCACCAACACGAAATACCTTTTTGCAGCTTCGTTGTTAATCAACGTCGGGATGTGGCTGGAGCGCTATTTTATTGTGGTTACCTCAACTGCGCATGATTTTCTGCCACATAACTGGGGAAGCTACTTTCCCACGTGGGTGGAGGCAAGTATTACCGCAGGAACTGCAGCTTTCTTTTTATTTTTCTTTATGGGATTCGCAAAATTTTTACCAACGATTTCCATCGCCGATTTTAAAGATTATTTACTGAAGGGAAAACTCCCGGAGCCGGGGCAAACTACTCCGGTAAATAAACTATTAAAACCTGCCCAAACCGAAGGAGATATTAAACAACTCTTTATTTTTTCATCGGCGGTTTCATTGATAAAAGCAGTTCAGGCGCTGCGCGAAAGAGGATATCGAATTGCAGAGGTTTTTACACCCGTTAAATTGCAGGAAGTGGAAACCATACTTGGAGTTAAAAAAAGCCCGGTTACATACTGGACGGCCGCGGGAGGAATCACCGGACTGGTTTCAGGATTTGCACTTACTGCCGGAAGTGTAAGTATCTACGATTTAATCGTTGGAGGAAAGCCTGTGCTTTCGTTAATTCCATTTCTGCTTGTGATGTTTGAACTTACCGTACTTTTTGCCGCTATTTTCAATCTGATTGCTGTAATTTATTATGCACGTTTGCGAAAAACGCATACCGACAAATGGTACGACCAACGCTTTAGCCTGAATAAATTTGGGGTGCTGGTTCAACATGCCGGCGATAAAACGGAGGAAGTGGAAAATCTAATTGAAATATTCAGAAAGGAGGAAGTACAGGATGAAGAATAAAATAACCATAGTAGCTTCGTTAATTCTTTCAGCCTTATTCTTTATGCTTTGGCGAATGATGTTTTCAGGTGAAAACGACGAACGTTTATGGCATT
Organism: uncultured Prolixibacteraceae bacterium; assembly: GCA_963821855.1. GTDB lineage: Bacteria > Bacteroidota > Bacteroidia > Bacteroidales > Prolixibacteraceae > Draconibacterium. The sequence continues at coordinate 11,696 of CAWGFJ010000020.1, forward strand.
CATTTTTAATCAATTTTCTGTTCTTTACGTCGCTGGCAGGAGGGTTGGCTGTTTGGCCCGCAATTGTGGTTTCTACATACGGCCGCTGGATGGGAACCGCCGAGCGCTTTTGCCGTGTCGGACTGGCTTTTTCATTTCCTTCGGTAATTGCACTGGTGGTACTTTGGATTGGCTCGGAAAGCTGGGCGCCCTGGCTTTTTGCAAAAAAGGATATGTTTTGGCTGAATAATACCTTTTTATTTTCGCGAAATATTGCAATGCTGATTGTATTCTGGATTTTAGCATTTGTGTTTGTAGCTAAACGACACTCGGAAAACAAAAGGGTTTACGCGCGATGGCTGGTATTGGCATACGTTATATCATTCAGTTTGCTGGGTTTCGATTTTGTGATGGAACTCGAACCCGAATGGTACAGCATGATGACAGGCGGTTACTTTTTCAGCAGCGCTGTTTACCTGGCTGCAGCTGCCTGGGCGCTCATGGCTGTTTTGGCCGACGAAGCAAAAGATATTTTACATGATATCGGCAAATTGGTTATCGCATTTTGTATGTTCACCTCGTACCTGATGTTCAGTCATTTATTTCCTATTTGGTACGAAAACAATCCGCATGAAGTGTTATTTCTTATTCCCCGGATGAACTTCGACTGGAAATGGATTAGTTACTTATTACTGCTGATGGTTTATATTGGGCCAATTGCATTGCTGCTGCCGGCACGCATGAAGCGCAACCGTATTACCCTCGGAGGAATTTCGCTGATGATTGTTTCAGGAATGTGGATTGAACGCTGGTGGCTCATTTCGGCTGTATTCAGCAAAGAACGTATTATTTTTGGATGGGAAGAAATTGTGTTGCTGCTCGCTTTCCTTTTGCTTTTTGTGGCTGGCGTGCTGGTTTCAAACATCATTCTGTCCCGTCAAGTTGAACCTGAAAAACTGAGGCCATGAAATTAAAGCACAATCAATTTGGCCTTTTTCTGTTGATTCTGGTTCTGCTCGGAACTGCAGTTCTTTCGTATTATTCCTATCGAAGCACAATCGGGCCGGAACAACCCATTCCATTTAGCCACCGGATTCATGTGCAGGAAAAAAATATAAGTTGCTTCATGTGTCACGATGGCGCTGTAAATTCAGCCCGTGCCGGAATACCGCCGCTGGAAACCTGTATGTTATGCCACAGCCGGATAATAATCCATCATCCTGAAATTGAAAAATTAAGGGCGCATTACGAAGCCGGAACGCCTGTGGAGTGGAAGAAAGTTTATGATATACCTGACTTTGCATATTTCAATCATTCAGTGCACATTTTCAGGAAAATTGATTGTGCACAGTGTCACGGAAATGTGAGCAGCATGGATAGAATTGAACGGGTTCAGGAGTTTAAAATGAATTTTTGTGTTGATTGCCACAAGGAAAACAAGGCAACAACCGATTGTTTTACATGTCACAGATAAATTATGTTTGAATTTACCAAAAGACCGAAAAGTGCAGCGCTTGCTTTTATTATTGCAGGTGCAGTGTGGTTTATTGTCGGTACCTTTTACGGATTGTTTTCAGCAATTCATTTAATGGCGCCCGAGTTCTTCAATAACATACCGGCGCTGGTTTTTAGCCGAACACGCCCCATTCATGTAAATACTGTTTTATATGGGTTCGTGGTTAGCACATTTATCGGAACCGGTTTGTATTATATGCCGGCTTTGCTGAAAAGAAATTTGTGGTCGGAACCATTGGCATGGGTAAGCTTTTTCCTCTGGACTTTAACCGTGTTAAGCGGGCCGCTGACGTTTTCATTTGGATTATCGCAGGGGCGCGAATACCAGGAATACCTCTGGATTTTCGATGTTTCGCTGGTGCTGGCGGTAATATTGTTGTGTATTAATTTGGTGATGACCATTCTTAACCGGGTAGAAAACTATTTGTATGTTTCAGTTTGGTATTTTGTGAGTAGTTTTCTCTGGATTGGCGGGAGTTATTTCCTAGGTAACGTAATGTGGAATCCACCATCGGGAGCGCTGCCGGGTATCCTCGATTCGATTTTTCTTTGGTTTTACGGCCATGTTTTACCCGGCTTATTGCTTACGCCACTGGCCATCGGCGCTGCATATTTTGTTATTCCCCGCATAACAAAAACACCGCTTTATTCGCACACGCTTTCCATCCTCGGTTTCTGGACTTTGGTGACATTTTACTCGCACATTGGCGGGCACCACCTATTACAGGCTCCCATTCCTGCGTGGATAAAAACCATTGCCGTGGTTGATTCCATGTTGATGTTCATTCCTGTGCTGATTGTTATCGTAAACCTCTGGATGACATGGCGGGGAAAAGAAGGCAGGTTGATGCGCGATGTAGCAGGCAAATGGATTGCACTTGGAGTATTCTGGTACCTGGTGGTTGGAGCACAGGGCTCGCTTCAATCGTTGCCAGCAGTGCAGAAAATAACACATTTCAATAACTGGGTTATCGGGCATGCACACATTGCCATTCTTGGTTTTTCAGGATTTATTGCCATTGGAACGGTGTGGCATGTACTTCCGCTTATCACCGGGAAAAAGCTGTTTTCAAAACGACTGGCCGACCTTCAGTTTATATTTATAATGATTGGGTTAACCGGATTTTTTGTTGTCCTCACTGCCGCCGGATTAATTCAGGGAGAAGGCTGGTACAACGGCGAAACGGTTTACCGCATACTTCCGCAACTGAACGTTTATATGGCGCTGCGCGCTATGTTTGGCTTGTTTATTATTGCAGGCGCAATTATTAATCTATACAACATTTTGATGACAGTGAGGCAAACAAAAACTGATTGAAGAGCCTAAACCAATAAAAGTTGCAGAAGTATGAAAATGACTCCGAAAATAGTGATTATAGGTGGTTTGCTGGTTTGGGCAGCTTCCATTTCGCTGATGGTTGTTTTTCCTGTTCTCAGCATAAAAAATGAACCGTCGGATATTTGGCGGCCGATGACTGATATGGAGCGAGCAGGACATGACCTTTATGTGAAAAACGGTTGCAGCTATTGCCATTCCATGTACATCAGGCCTTACGACTGGGGTATTGGTGCAAGCCGAATTGCTCAACCCGGCGATTATTACGGACAACAACCGGCAATTTTGGGTTCTGAACGTACCGGCCCCGATTTGTCGCAGGAAGGTGGCGAACATCCTGACGACTGGCACATGGCTCATTTCACCAATCCACGAAATACAAGTCCGTTATCATTGATGCCGTCGTGGGAATTTCTTGGGAAAGATAAAATTGAAAAACTTACAGCTTACGTTCAGTATTTGGGAATGAAAGACGCCGATGTGCGGGTGAAACGCCAGAAGTTCTGGAAAGAGCAGGCTGTAAAAGCATACGAAGCCGGCCCCGATTCCAATATCGCCTGGATACATTCAAAGGTTCCGAAAGTATGGAGGGAAATGCCCAATCCGTATCCGGCAACAGAAGATGCTGTGAAGCGCGGGAAAAATATTTACCAGGAATTTTGTATCGGCTGCCACGGTGCAGTGGGCGATGGCAATGGACCAGCAGCGCCATACCTCAATCCGCCACCGTTGAATTTTACAACGCTCAGACGAAACCTTATCGACAAAAAATATATCGGCGGAATTTTCTACTACCAGATTATGAACGGGATTACCGGCACGGCAATGCCTTATTTCAAGAAATCGCTTGAATCGGAGAAAATATGGGATGTGTCGAATTATATTGCTGTTGAATTTGTGGGTTATACCGACGCCGACATTGACCCTGAAGGCATTGATGCGGCTTATGAACCTGAGTGGATAAATCCGTATGAGATACCTGACTCGACGGCACAATCAACTCCAAAAAATAAATGAAAATGGAAAAAACGGTAAGCATATTGGTTATTCTTCAGGTTATTTATGCCATCCTGATTGTTTCTATTGGTGTGGTTACAGTGGTATGGGGTTTGCGTACAGGACAGTTTAAGAAATATAAGGATGCCTCGCGCCTGCCGCTGGAAATTGAAGAACCCGAAGATGAAAGTTCTATCTAAAAATGTAACGTTATGGATGGTTATGAATTATTAAGAGAAAAATGGGTGTACCTCGTTTTGTTTGGCGGGCTGGCATTTTTGTTCTATATCGTTATTCATTACAACGATTATCATAAACCCAGGAAAATGAAACGAGATAATCCTGATGAATATGAAACGGAATATATGAATGCGTGGCAGGCCATTCCATGGTCGTTGAAAGTGACCATAGCGGCGATTCTTATTTTCGCCGTGGTTTACAGTATTCATGCAATTCAACACCCTAATAGTTTTTGAAATATGAATTACGAAGAAAATACTAAGTGGAGCATGAGGAAAAGCTGGATTGTAGTATTCGCCATTTCCTGGTCGTTGCTGGCGTGGGCAATGACAATGATGACCTTTGTGAAAACCCCGCCACGGGAATGGGATTTCGGTACCATTGAATTTACACCGGCAAAATCGGAATATTCAACCCATAATCCGGATAAAAAAACAGATAAAAAAATGATTGAACCATTGCCTGACGGAGTATCGATGGAAGAAAAAGACAATATACGAAATGAATAAAAAACTGTTGTTGATAATAGCCATTTCAGTTTTTCTGCTCACTATTGTTGCAGCAGTTTTACTGTTATCGGGGCCACACATGCGCAATCAACCCAGTTTAAGAGCATTTGAAAGCGCTGTAAATTTACCTGCAGAAAATAGTGTGGCATACGGCATCGTTAAATTTTCGCCTGAAGATATTGTAATGCCTGAAACAACAGGTGTGAACCTTAATAAAGGGAAAACCTACTATGGCTATTACTGCATTTTTTGCCACGGAGAAGATGGCAAAGGAAATGGCCCGGTCGGGCAAAGTTACATCCCAAAACCATCCGATTTAACCAGCGATAGCCTTCAAAACTATTCTGTTGCTGATTTATACAAGCACTCCTTTACCGGAATTGGCCACGAACCGGTATTGGAACGTGTGGTTCCCGAAGATTTCAGAAAGTTTATTCTGGTTTATGTACGCGAAGAGTTTGTTAAATAACCGAAATATAAAGAATTCAATTTTCCTGATAGTGGAATAAATCAGTCGGTTTTCCTGGCCTTTATCGCTTATGGCAATTGGAAAAAGACTATTTGAAATAAGAAAGGACAGTTCATTTAAAACTTAAAGCTATGGATAGTTCGCTCGGAATACTGAAAAAAGGATATTCTTATTTTCAGGAAAAATTTGACAAATATGACGTGGATATTTACTCCACACGGCTGCTATTAAAGAAAACAATTGTGATGCGTGGTGAAGAAGCTGCACGGTTTTTTTACGATCAGCAGAAATTTAAACGGGAAGGGGCGACACCCAAACGATTTCAAAAAACTCTTTTTGGAGTTGGCGGCGTGCAAGGCCTCGATGGGCAGGCACACTTGCAGCGAAAAAACCTGTTTATGGAATGCATGAAACCGGAGTCGCTGGCAGAAATGGACAGCCTATTTGAAAAACATTGGATGCTGGCCCTGGCTCAATGGCAAAAGTCGGACGAAATTGAGCTTTTTTGGGAAACGGAAAAAGTATTGCTTCAGGCAGCCTGCGAATGGACGGGTATTCCGCTCCCCCCACAAGATGTTGCGTTAAGAACCAAACAGCTTGATGAAATGATTGACGCTTCCGGCGCTATTGGCATCAGACATTATAAAGGCAGAAAGGCCCGTAAACAGGCAGAGCGCTGGCTAAGTGAGCTGATTGAAAAACAGAGAAATAATGAGATGAAATCTTCAGACGATTCTATTTTCCACAGTTTTTCAAAGTACAAAGATGCTGACGGGAAATTGCCTCATAAACGTATTATCGCGGTAGAACTCCTGAACCTGCTGCGGCCAATTGTCGCAATTGCACGTTATATTGTTTTTACGGTTAAGGCACTTCATGATTTTCCGGAATACCAAAATAAGCTTACAAATAACCTGGATGAATTTTACCTCTTTTTTGTGCAGGAAGTCAGGCGGTATTACCCTTTTTTCCCGTTTGTTGCTGCTAAAGTTAAGCAGTCGTTCGACTGGAATGGCACTCACTTTAAAGCAGGATGCAGGGTTTTACTTGATTTGTATGCTACCAACCATGACGAGCGGATTTGGAAAGATGCAAAGAGTTTCAAACCAGAACGTTTTAAAACGTGGAACGAAAACGCCTATAATTTTATTCCCCAGGGAGGAGGGGAACACTCCGAAAATCATCGGTGCGCAGGTGAGTGGATGACAATTCAAATAACTCAAAAAGCTTTAGAACTGGTCATTAACCGGATGCAGTATACTTTACCATCTCAAAATCTTTCCGTTCGGTTAAATCGTATCCCGGCTATTCCTGAAAGTAAGGTTAAAGTGAGTGTAAAATAATATAGTCAAACTATCCCGAACCTGAATTTTAACTTCCAAAACGACCCAACAAATGATATGATCCCGTGCCAGGTGTTCTTCCACAATTGGGGTGAGTTTTCAACGAATTTGGGAAAATAATCTACAAAGCAACAGTTGATTCTGCCATTTAAAAATCATTACATTGGCAAGCAGAATAGCACTTACAGATGATTATTCAATGTGTGGCATATATTTTCGGAATTCCCTTTCGATTTTGAGTGATAAATTATTCAGTGGGGAAAGATTGGAAGCAGAAGAGAATAATTTAAAACAGAAAAAAATGCCGGATCAGCCCCGATTTTTGTCACATAATTAATCATTATTGTTAAATTAAAAATATAACGCTATGAAAACTAAAAGAGAGAATGTTTTACGGTACCTGAAAGCTAATTTATTAGCTGGTGCAGTATTATTGAGTATGTTTGCTGTAGGGCAAACACAAAACACCCAAAATAAGCAAAAGCAAACTACCAAAAGTGGGGAGACACAAACTTCCACAAGTGATCAAACACAAACCCAAAGAAACGTGCAGTCACAATCAACAAAAGCCACAAGTTTTAAAGACTGGGACAAAAACAATGACAAAAAAATCTCCAAATCGGAATTTAATGACCGTTACTCTAAAGACTATGCCCGCGATTGGAGCAGTAAGAACACAGGCGCCATGAATCAGCAGATGGATAAATCACACATGGATGAAAATAAAGATGTGCTGAAGGATGATAAGAACGATAAGAAATACGGAGACCAGGTGGGAACTGCCAATACTATTGACGATGAAGATTTCTATCGCTCAAGTTACAGTTCATGGGATCTCGATAAAGACGAAAAGCTCAGTCAGAATGAATGGAAATATGGGTTTGATTCCTCGTATGGCGACTATGTATCGGACGATTACAAAAAAGTAGATACAAATGGCGACGGATATGTCGATTACGATGAATATCATAATTCTCTGGGGAAAACTGATTATTATTCAAAATATGATTCAGACAATAATAAAAGCCTGAATGATAAAGAATTATCAGATATGGTATTTGGTAACTGGGATTTTAACAAGGATAATTACATCGACGAAAATGAATTCAACAAATACCAGAAAAATTACATCGACTTTAAAAAGCCGCAGGCATATCGTCAGAAATAATACTGAATTAACCAGTAATTATATTTCTTCTTGATATTTAATTATCCCGGTATTTTTTGCCGGGATTTTTTTGATTTTAATCATTAGGTCTGATTTTCAAAAGCAATCATTTTTCCCATTGAAATGGCACAATTTTCACAGGCCTGATATTAGAAAAATTTAAATCATTACTAAAATGAAAAGACTCGATAAAAAATCCGTGATTGTTACCGGTGGTGCTACCGGTACAGGAGAGGCAATAAGTAAGCTTTTTGCCAGCGAAGGAGCGAATGTGGTGGTATGTGGATACCCGGAAGATCCGGTTGACGAAGTAGTGGACGAGATAAAGGAAGACGGTGGAATTGCCTTGGCTTTTAAAGGCGACATTTCGGAAGAGGAAAACGCTACGAAGTGTGTGCAACTTGCCGTGGATAAATTCGGTAAACTTGATGTATTAATAAATAATGCAGGCGTGTTTCCCGAAACAAATGAAACCAATGAATTTTCTACGGATGCCTTTGACTACCTCATTAAAAACAACATTCGATCTGCATTTATGATGACAAAATATGCCTTGCCGGAACTTCAAAAAACGGGTGGAAATATCGTATGTGCCGGTTCCGAATCAGGTAAACTTGGCTTAGGACAGGCAACCACGTACGGCGGCACCAAAGGCTTTATGCACGCTTTTACGCAGGGAGTTGCGGCAGAGCAGATTCAATATGGCGTTAGAGCGAACTGCGTTTGTCCGGGAGCAATTGACACGGCATGGACACATAAAAAAACAGGACCGATGGACGACGAAATGGTTAAAATGATAAAATCGGCCACTCCTATGGGCCGCCGTGGAACGCCGGAAGAAATTGCCTACGCGTATCTTTTTCTTGCATCCGATGAAGCATCTTACGTAACCGGCGCACTCTTTTCCGTGGATGGCGGAACTACAATTTCAAAAGGCCCGATGGGCGAAAAGGTACCCGGCAAAATTAAAGAAGCCCCAAAACTGAAGCTCAACCTCAAACATCAGTACGAGGGTGCGACAAACATGAAAAGGTAAAATCGATGAGCGCGCATTTTTGGTAAATCAGTTTTAACTGTTACAAAACAAAGGGGAATTTTTTTCCCCTTTTTGAGGAATCGTTCCTGCAAAAAAGTGAACGAATACAGGCGACGGGAGAATTTAGAAGGAAAATTTTACGATTATTCAAACTAATTTTCTTAAGGGAAACGATTCATTCATTTCATCTTATTGCTTAAAAAGCCGGGATTGCAAATAAATAAATCATCTTCAGTTACCCGATTCTTCCTGTTCTTCTGTAAACTCTTTTACCGGTGAAAGCACAACATCAAAAATCTTCCAATCCAGTTCTCGTGCTTCGGCAGTTGCTTTTTCCATCTCTTCCATTAGGTTATCCGCTGTTGCAGGAATAAAAAAAACTTCGGTAAAAAATACATCCCCCGCTTCCCTCATTCTAATTCTGACTTTTTCGATCCAGGGTTGTGCTTCAAAAAAATCGTACACCTGATCGACCAGCGGATGTTTTTCACTGCTTCCGATTTCGGTAGGCGCCTGATCGGTTAAATCAAGTACAGCTTCTTTTAGCCTTTTCGCTCCGTCGAAAACAATGCTTAGTGAAATGAAAATTGCCGCGGCGGCATCGGCCCACCAAAATCCGAATCCGATGCCCACCACTCCGGCAATGGCTGCCAATGCGGTTTCCCAATTTGCTTTTTGAGTGTCGGCATCGGTAAAAAGAATTTTGTTGTGCAGTTTATGGGCAACAGGTAATTTTTTATATCCGAGAATCATGGGAGGAACAGCGCTGTACAACAAAGCGGCTATCATAATCCAGCCAAACCAGTAGTGTTGGCCAAATAACTTTACAGCGCCGATAGTTGGCCTGTCGGCTTTAATTAACGTAATCAGTGAATCGGTAAAAAGAAACAGCCCCAGCGAAAGCAAAGCAAAAGCTCCCAACTGAAAAGCGATGGAATATACCCGGTGAAAACCAAAAGGAAAACGGCTGTTTGGTGGGCGAAGGTAAAATATTTTGGCAACCAAAAAAGAAACAGGAGGCACGAGACTGAGCACGTCTTCTAACCAGGCAACTTTCATGGCCTGCGAACTTTGCGATGTCAGTATCATGACGATAACGGCAGAAACCGTATAGGCGACGGTTATCCATTCCATTCGCGTGGCATAGTCGAAATTTTGCCGGATTTCCGGTGGAAAATCTTTCGCCTGAATAACCCGCGATTGTTTACTCGGAATTTCCATAAGAATCGATAAATTTTTCAAGTTCAATTAAAAAAGCGCTTTCTCCTTTAGGAATAGCAATCGCAAAATCCTGTTCTGAAAGTGTAACTCCGGAAAGCGATATATTTCGCTCGCTTAGTTCTTCTTCTGAAGCTGCCCAAATTTCTCCGGTTTTGGGCAAAGCATCCGACCAAACAGGAATACCTCCCTTTTTTCGCACATTGAAATCAGAAAAGTAGTCGTGTACAAACACCTTTTTCCCTTTCAACGACTGAATGTCTTTCACTCCTGTCACTACATATCGTTTTACATAATAAGTTTTCGAGATGGTTACTTTTTCTTTGAAAGACGAAGGTTTGACAAAGCCGCCGATTGCCATATGAATTTCGTAATTATGCAGAAGTTCGGTCAGGCTACTTTGGTCTCCCCTCACCCACTGAACTTCGGCGTGAAGGCTTTTTGCAAATTGTTCGACAAATTTTTTCTGGTAGCTAAATGGTTCAGCATAATTCGCCGACAGTGATTCGGCGCCTATCCCCGCTTTCAAAATATTTCCCCTTGCATCTTCGAGGGTATTTTTTGAATCCTTTGGAAAATTACTACAGGCGGTTACTAAAAAAACGATCCAAATAAAAATATATCTGCTTATCATCTTTTAGCCATTATTAAATGATGTTTATTACTTTTTGGTATAAATAATCCAACCAATTTTGCTGAAAATTAAATCCTGTTTTTCCAATTGTTTTTCCAACTTTAAATGATTGTATTGAAAACACTTATTACCATTTGTATGCCATTTATGTCATCAATAAAAAGAGCTGATTATTGTTGCCAAAATTCACCAATATCTGAGTTCAATTCCACAATATTGATGAAAAGTTTACCCATGATGCTATCTTAACTGACTGTATTTCAGGCTCTGATTTTTTGGAACAATTCTTTATCACTATGAAGATATTTTTAATTAAAATGTTATGAAAATCGCACAGATAGCACCGCTATACGAAAGTGTACCACCGCGATGTTATGGCGGTACGGAACGAGTTGTTCACTGGATTACCGAACGGTTAGTTGAACTTGGTCATGAAGTCACATTATTTGCAAGCGGCGACTCCATTTCAGGCGCCAGATTGGTTTCCCCGGTGAAAAGATCGTTAAGAACCGATAATCAGGTTATTGATTATTTAGCCCCCCATTTTACTTTATTGGAAATGGTGGAGGATGAAGCTCCCAATTTTGATATAATTCATTCACACATTGATTATTTATACTATCCGTTGATGAAAAGGAACACGAATAGTTACCTTACTACGCTACACGGAAGGCTTGATATTCCTGAACTTCAGGCATTATATCAAAAATACAATCGTGTGCCGTTGATTTCGATTTCTGATTCACAGCGGAAACCGGTTCCATTTGCCAACTGGAGAAAAACGATTTATCATGGATTGCCGCAACATCTTTTTAAATTTAATCCTGAAGGCGGAAAATATTTAACCTTTGTTGGCCGCATATCTCCTGAAAAAAGAGTTGACCGAGCCATAGAAATTGCGTTAAATGCAGATATTCCATTTCGGTTTGCCGCTAAAATAGATAAAGTGGACCGGGAATATTTTGAATTAAAAATAAAGCATTTACTTAAGCATCCGCTGGTGGAATTTTTGGGCGAAATAAATGATTCCGAAAAACAGGAATTGTATGGGAATGCCCTCGGATTACTTTACCCGATTGACTGGCCGGAACCTTTTGGGTTGGCTATGATTGAAGCAATGGCTTGTGGAACACCTGTAGTTGCGTACCGGAACGGAAGTGTGCCTGAAGTGATAAATGATGGCATTACAGGGTTTATTGTAAATTCACAGGATGAAGCTGTAGCAGCGGTTAAAAAACTTCCCCGGTTGAGCAGGCTGAAATGCCGGCAAATATTTGAAAAAAGATTTTCAGTACAAAGAATGGTTAATGATTATTTATCTGTATACGAAGCGATACAAAAATCCGGAAGAGAAAAGATTCTGTCATTGCCAAATCTGATTAAAAGTAATGATTATGAAGCAGAATCAATTGAATGATAATTTCCTTGTTTTAGCCACTAAATCATTAACCGACGAAAGAACTTTTGTTTTAAAACATAATAACACCTTCGCTAATTTTAATTTATATGGCGATATTATTCCTTTCCCGGGCAGTTCTCAGGGCATTTTTCATGAAGGAACGAGGTTTTTGTCGAATTTCCAGATGAAAATTGAAGGAGAAAACCCACTGTTTTTAAGTTCAAATTTAAAAGCGCGAAACGAAAAATTTATTGTTGATCTCACAAATCCCGATATTATTGAAGATCACCATTTAAAGCTGGAGAAGGATATTATTCACATCAAGAGAAGGAAAACAATTTGGAATTCATCTTATTATGAACAAATATGGCTTCACAATTTCGGACTTGAAGAAGTTGGATTCAATATAGATTTGGAATTTGGCGCCGACTTTAGCGATATTTTCGAAATAAGAGGTACAAAACGTTTAAAAAAGGGAAACCTCTTACCATTAAATTCAAATAACACTAGCCTGGAAATAAGTTACATCGGGTTGGATAATATAAAAAGAACAACAAGAGTTTTAATGAAACCTGAGCCGGATGCTGTAGATAATTACCGCGTAAATTATTTTGTCAGGTTAAAACCCGGGGAGAACATTTATATTTTCCCAACATTATCTTTTGAAATTTCAGGTAAAGAAAGTCCGGTTTTTACCTTCCGGAAAGTTACCAAAAAGCATAAACGGCGATTAGATTACATCGATCAGATTTCAAGTGAAATCACCACTTCGAATGAACATTTTAATCAATGGATAAATCGTTCGCGAACAGACTTAATAACCATGATTACAGAAACCCCGTATGGCCCGTATCCTTATGCAGGAATTCCATGGTACGACACCCCATTTGGCAGAGATGGAATAATTACAGCTTTGGAATGCTTATGGATAAGCCCCGAAGTAGCAAAAGGCGTTTTGCATTACCTGGCTGCTACGCAGGCAAAAGAAATAAATAGTTTTCGGGATGCCGAACCAGGCAAAATTCTGCACGAAACCCGTAGTGGAGAAATGGCTATACTCGATGAAGTTCCGTTTAAACAATACTATGGAACCATTGATGCTACTCCTTTATTTGTGGTATTAGCCGGTGCATATTTCCTCCGAACCAACGATATTGACACAATAAAAGAACTCTGGGAAAATATTCAGTTGGCCCTTGATTGGATTGACAATTACGGTGATATCGATAATGATTTATACGTTGAGTACAAAAGAAAAGAGGAGTCGGGATTGTTTAACCAGGGATGGAAAGATTCCCACGATTCAATTTCTTACGATAACGGTGAAATAGCAAAACTTCCTATTGCATTATGCGAAGTTCAGGGTTATGTTTTCGATGCATGGCAAAAGGCTTCAATTCTTACAAAAGCCTCTGGATTTGCACGACAAGGCAGATTATTATTCAAACAGAGCGGAAAAGATGCAACAAAAATTTAATAACGATTTCTGGTCGGAAGAAAAATCTACTTTTTATCTGGCGCTTGCCGCCGGAAAAAAACCGTGCAATGTTATTGCCTCCAACGCCGGACATTGCCTTTTTTCTGGCATTGCCAGTCAATCGCAGGCTCAAAAGGTTGCGCAATCGTTGTTGAAAAAAGAAATGTTTACAGGTTGGGGCATTCGTACCTTAAGCTCCGAAGAAATAAGGTACAACCCTATTTCCTATCATAATGGCTCTGTTTGGCCGCACGATAATGCTTTAATTGCGTACGGATTCTCAAAATACGGACTGAAAGATGAAGTGATAAAAATTGCCAAAGGAATGTTTGATACAAGTTTTTTTTCTGAAGGCCGGCGACTGCCCGAACTATTTTGTGGATTTAAAAGAAAGCCAGGGGAAGCACCTGTGAATTATCCTGTAGCCTGTTCGCCGCAGGCATGGTCGGTAGCCACCGTATTTCTGATTATTCAGGCATTGCTTGGGCTGGATATCAATGAACACCAAAATATCATTCGTTTTTACCGGCCTGTTTTACCTGAATTTATTGAAATGATGCTGATAAAACAGCTGAAATTTAAAAATTATAAATTAAACCTGGAGTTGATAAGAACAGGAGACAGTGTTAGTATTCAGCTATTGAATAAAGACGCACCGGTAAAACTTGAAATTATATATTGATTTTTACGATGTTTTTTGCCTAACGATTTGCCGACTGAAAAAGATAATCATAAAAAGCTGGTGAAAGGCGAAAAGTTAATTGGTAAATCGATAGTTGAAAATCATAAAAATGGTAAGGGAGACACGGGAACTGAGAAAAAATTTAAAGAAAAACCGGAATGAGTGCGTTCCCATTCAAAAAACGAAATGTCTGAATCGCTAAAAGAGTTATATATTTACTTCCCTAAGTTTTCAATTAAATCAACCATGGCCTGGTTTCTTTGTTGTGCAGCTAAATCAATGGCTCGCAAACCGCGTTTGTCTCTCAATTCCAAATCGGCGCCTGCACGGTAAAGCTTTTCCACGAATGACTGCCGGTCAAACATCGCGGCAAACATAACTGCTGTGCCTCCGTTCAGGTTTCGGATATTTACATCGGCGCCACGATCAATCAATAAGTCAAACACAGGTTCATGACCTTTGAAACAGACGCCCATTAATGCAGTATTTCCCGACGCATCCTGATAATCGATATTTGCCCCGGCATCGAGCAACAACCTGCTGATTTCAACCAAGCCATGATACGTGGACAAAATAAGTGGTGAATATCCCTGTTGATCAACGGCATTCACATCTGCACTTGAACTCAAAACGGATTTTACCGCTTCAGGATCGTTTTTTCTGATTTCAGAGAAAAGACTATTTGCGGAATTCGGCATGATAACTGTCTTTATAATGTGGTACTTAAAAAGCAAAGAACATACCGAAGGAAAAAAATTGATGCAGAACTAAAATAGGATCAAAATTCACAGCCTCTTCAATTCACTGAGGCTGATTGGTAAACTCTAAAATTAAAGTATATGGAAAAGAAAAACAAGCACTTAGAGCAACACACGCGGGGAAAAGGTGAGAAATTAACCACTAACCAGGGCGTGGGTATTAACGACAATCAAAATACACTTAAGGCAGGAGAACGTGGTCCATCATTGTTGGAAGATTTCATCATGCGTGAAAAAATTACCCACTTTGACCACGAGCGTATTCCGGAACGGGTTGTTCATGCCCGTGGCTCGGGAGCGCACGGATATTTCGAATCTTATGATTCACACGCAGATATAACCAAAGCGGGCTTTTTAAGCAAAAAGGGACAAAAAACACCGGTTTTTGTTCGCTGGTCTACTGTGGCGGGATTCAAGGGATCGGCAGATACGGCAAGAGATGTACGTGGTTTTGCAGTTAAGTTTTATACCGAAGAAGGTGTTTTTGACCTGGTGGGGAATAATATCCCCGTTTTTTTCATTCAGGACGCCATAAAATTTCCCGATCTTATTCATGCCGTAAAACCGGAACCGTATAATGAAATTCCGCAGGCTGCTTCCGCCCACAACAGTTTTTACGATTTTATCTCGCTGACACCCGAGGCAATGCACATGATGATGTGGATTATGTCTGACAGGGCAATTCCAAGAAGCTTTGCTATGATGGAAGGTTTTGGCATCCACACATTTCGTTTCATTAATAAAAAAGGCGAATCGCACCTGGTTAAATTTCACTGGAAACCGATGCTTGGTATGCATTCGCTGGTTTGGGACGAAGCACAGAAGATTGCAGGCAACGACCCCGACTTTCACCGCAGGGATCTTTATGATTCCATTGAAGCTGGTAATTTCCCGGAATTTGAATTTGGAGTACAGGTGATAAAGGAAGGTGATGAAGATAAACGCGAGTTTGATATACTCGATGCAACGAAAATCTGGCCCGAAGAAGATGTACCCGTTCGTTTGCTTGGTAAAATGGTGCTGAATCGGAATCCGGATAACTTTTTTGCAGAAACCGAACAGGTTGCTTTTCATCCCGGACATGTGGTTCCCGGAATTGATTTCACAAACGACCCGCTATTGCAGGGACGATTGTTTTCGTATACGGATACGCAATTAACCAGGCTGGGCGGACCCAATTTTGCTGAAATCCCCATTAACAGGCCGGTCAATCCTGTCCATAACAACCAACGGGGCGGGTTCATGCGTCAAACAATCGACAAGGGGAAAACCAATTACGAACGCAACGCAATCGATGATAACAAACCATCGGAAGTGCCCGAAAATGAAGGTGGTTACGTAAGCTACCCTGAACAAATAAGCGCACCGAAAATACGCAAACGTGCCGATAGCTTTAGCGACCATTATACGCAGGCCAGATTGTTTTATAACAGCATGAGCAAACCGGAGAAACAACATATTATTGACGCCTATAGTTTTGAACTGGGCAAAGTAATGGTAAAATCTATTCGTGAAAAAATGGTAGGGCATCTAAATCATATTGATCATAAGCTTGCCGTAGAAGTAGCTGATAATATTGGAATTACACCGCCAGATAAAAGTGAAGCCAATGAAGAATATACCAAAACTTCGCCCGCTTTAAGTATGGAAAATACTGTGAAAGATAAGATTACCGGCCGAAAAGTAGGGATTCTTGTTTCTGACGGATTCGATTATGAACAGGTAACTCAACTACAGGATTTCCTAATAGAAAGAAGATGCGATGTGTGAAATCATTTCGAAAAAATTAGGAATGATAAAAGGCGATAACAGCGAAGAGATGGAAGCAGATAAAAGCCATTCCACCACAGATGCAGTTTTATATGACGCGCTGGTTGTTCCCTGCGGAAACAAAAGTGCAGAAACAATGAAAAGCCAGGGGAAAGCTCTGGCTTTTCTTGCCGAAACTTTCAGGCATTGTAAAGCCATCGGGGCACTTGGCTCCGGAATCGAGTTGCTGAAAGCAGCCGACCTGCCGGAAGTAGAATTTTCGGATGGAGATACACTTTCCGATCAAGGTGTGGTTACCGCCAAAGAAATAAGCTCCGGTTTCCTTGAAGCATTTAAAATAGCTTTGGGAACCCGGCATTGGGATCGCGACCAAAAAGATAAAGTTCCTGCATAAAGGAAAAAAGCATTCAAAACAGGTATTCGGAAATGAATTAATTTTCGTTTGCCTGTTTTGAATTAACAGACAAAATGAATTGATATTCCTTTTAAATCTCAACAAATAAAAGGCTTTAAAATACCGGGCTGCGAATTGGCAGCGTTTTATTTTTATACCATGGAAGTAATATCGGACGCTGAACTGGGATAGGCAAAAAGAATATTCCTGATTTCACTTGTTTTTAGCCCGGCTTTCATAGCCATGGCAAAGAGGTTTATTGTTTCTTCCGCGTGTGGCCCCGCCAAATGTGCTCCCAGAATTTTTTCCGTGTTTTTTTCTGTGAGAATTTTAAAAGCATACAGAGGGGCATTTATCCTTTTTGCGCTAAGCCAGTCCGTTGCGGAATTTGTATTTACTTCGAAATTCAGGTTTTTGCTTAAAGCCTCTTTCTCAGTATAGCCTACGGAGGCAAGAGGAGGCTGTGTAAAAACTACCGATGGCATAACCGAATAGTCGCATTTTATTTTTTCGCCGTCGGTTAATTGCGAAGAAACTACATTTGCTTCCATCGATGCCATTGGTGTAAGAGGCAATCCACCGGAAGCCGCAACATCGCCTGCTGCAAATACATTCAAATTTGAAACGCTCTTAAGATATTCGTCAACTTCAATACCCTTTTTTGAATAATCGATATTTCCTTTTTCCAAATCGAGGTTAAAAATGGCCGGCACGCGCCCGGAAGAATTAATGACCAGGTCGGCGGTGAAATCTTTTTTTGAACCTTCCTGACTTGCAATAATCCTGAAATTAGCAGCAGTTTTTTTCACCGCTTCCACTTCTGTATTTAAAAGTATGTTGATCCCAATTTCTCTGCTAAAATCAATGATATGTTTGACCATATCCTGGTCGAAATTTTTTAATGGGGAATCGTCGCGATGGGCAATGGTAACTTTTGAACCACAGAGCGCTGCCATGTGCGCAAATTCGAAGGCAATGTAACCACCGCCGATAAACAAAATGCTTTCCGGCAATTTTTTCAGGTTAAGAAAATCGTCGCTGGTGACTAAATTTTCAACGCCGTCAATGTTCAATGTTCGGGGTTTGGCCCCGGTAGCAATAACAATATTTTTTGCTTCAATCGTATCATCTTCAATTTTCAATTGATTTGGATGAACAAATCGGGCAGTTCCGTGAAAGGTTGTAATTCCTTTCTCCTGAAAACTTTTTTCTTTTTCTTCCGGAACCGGTTCGGTGAATGTATTTTTGAACGCCATTAAATCAGCCCAGTTTACTTTTGGAACCTGGTTAATCCCTTTTCCTTTTAACCTTTTGGCGCTTTCGGCAGCATGAATTACTCCCCATAAAACTTTTTTGGGAATGCATCCACGGGTGGCGCAGGTTCCGCCATAAGGTCGTTCATCTGTAATTCCCACCGTAAGCCCATTGCCGGCGCATATATTGGCAATCGCAGTGCCTGCTACTCCCGTACCGATTACAAAAACATCAAATTTTTTCATCACTGTTGTCTTATCAATTCTGCCACCGGATTTTATTTTTTCAACCTTTTAATGATGGTATATGGTTTTATCTTTCCGGGCACGACAGCATATTTTTTACGTGCTATCCGATATTTACTGTTTAAAGATTCCTGCCGGAAACCTTGATTTCCATCTTCCTCAATTGTGTGGTTGTTTTCGGTATAGATTTGCTTTTCCCCTGTTGCTTTCATTTATCTTTTGCTTTTCGTTATATTTTTATTCTCTAATCCATAGCGAATCGACAAAAAAGTTACGGCTGTCGGTAAATTGTTCTTTTACACTAAATCCGTAACTAAAAGCTAATTCTGCAATTGTTTCTGAATCAAATTTGCGGGAGAGTTCCATAAAAACGGGTTCCCACTTTTTAAATTCAAATTCTTCTTCAAGCTCCCCGATGCGCACAATCTGGTTTTCGGTTGAAACCAAATAGCTTTTAACCTCACCAGTTATTGGGTCGTATACGGTATGCTGTTCAAATTTTGTGATATTAAAATCAGCACCCAATTCGCGATTTAACCGATTCAGGTGATTCAGATTAAATTTCTGTGTATGTCCGTGCGGATCGTCGTATGCCTTTTTTATTATTTCCGGTGACTTTTTAAGATCGAATCCAATAAAAAGTTGATCTCCCGGGTTGGTAAAACTTTTTAGCCGTTCGAAAAATAAATGAATCTCCTCATCGCTAAAATTGCCCACATTGGAGCCAAGAAATAAAATTACCTTGCGAATAGCGGCGTGTCCGTTCCGGTTTTTGAGAAGCTGGAAAAAATCGCCTGTTTTAGGATAAACAGGAAGTTGCGGAAATTCCTTATTTAAGCTCTGCTGAAGTTCATCGTTAGCCAAACGGCTTATATCGATAGGATGATAGTGAAATTTTGCCCGTTGAGAAACCAGTTGTTTTAATATTGTTTTTGTTTTACTTCCATCACCTGCACCCAATTCAATTAAATCGAAAGGAGCGCTTCCATTTCTGAAATGTTTTGCAATCTGATCTTTAAAAACCGACAGGATTTCCTGTTCGCAATCGGTAAGGTAATATTCAGGCATATGCATAATGTCCTGAAAAATATTGCTTCCCCGGTCGTCGTAAAAATATTTTGACAACAAGTATTTTGGTGAAGATGACAAACCTTTCATAGTATCTGTCATAAAACCGGATTGAAGAGTTATCTTTTCCATATTTTATTTATTTACGGTTACTTCATAAGTACCTGCCGGTAAATTTTCCGGAATACCTGTTTCGCATGGATTATCGGGATTATTGCTCCATTCAAACCATCCGCCGTCGTACACCGAAACATCAGGCCAACCCATTAGCCATGCATTGTAACAAGCCTCGCTTCCACGCCAGCCGGTACCGCAGTAAAAGGCCAGTTGTTTTTCGGGTGTAATTCCTGCTGCTTTCCACAACGCCTCAATCTCGTGAAATTCTCGTGTGGTATGATCTACATTCCGGTAGTTTTCCATGTGGTACGCATCCGATCCGCAGTTCCCAAATACAGAACCAGGAATTCTCCCTTTTTTATCGATATAATTGTAGCCGCTCACTTCGCCAATATATTCCGGCCAACTACGAACACTAACCAATTCACCTCTTTCAGAGGCCAGCAGTTCTTTTGCTTTTTCCATATCGACAATCAGTTCGGGCCGGACCGGAATTGTGGCTCCAAAATATTTTTCGGGTATTTTTTCCACATCATCTGTAGAAATTTCATAGCCTGCATCCTGCCAACTTTGAAAACCTCCGTTCAAAACCCTCACATCTTTCACTCCTGCGTACATCATAATCCAGGCACAGCGAATAGCGCCTATATCACCGGCTGCACTTCCGGGAAAAGGGTCATTATTATTTGGAAACATAAACTTTCCGTACAAAACAACAGTGGTGTCGGCGGTAATTCCATGCCCGAGTAAAGCCTGTTCAATTTCTTTGGGTGATCGCCTGTTCCATGTGTCCGGGCTTTCAAGTGCAAGTGTATCCATATCGATTGCTCCGGGAATATGCCCGCTTAAATAAGCATCACGATTTCTGTAGTGCGCATGGCAAATCACCATTTTCTTATTTTCAAATTCAGGAGGTTTATTATCTGAAAGAATCGCATGAACCAATTCGGGTGGAACCAGATTCCTGTAGTTGGTGAGATATTCCATCGGCTTGCTGCTATCCGGCGCCCATTCATCATCGAAATGGTTATAGAGCCAAATCTTTTGATAACCTGCGGAAGCAAAAACACCCGCAACTTCTTCCGACTTTTTCCGGTTATTACCATAAAATACCAGTTCATGCTCCGGTAAAATCTCTTTCGAACGGGCGATTTCAATCCAGTCGATGTATTTAGTCCATTTGGCAGGAAAACTTTTCGCTCCTTTAATGTGGCCCGGGCGGGCTTCGTTATTCAAGGCCCAGCCATTGTATGCATCAGAAGAGCGTATATCGAGTAGAAAACGATTATTAAATTGAATGGATTTGAGAAGTCTTTCGGTCGAAATTTCAGGGAAATGTGTCATCATATTAATTTATTTTTTTGAAGGTTATTACCTTGTAAAAGGAGGCGAAGATGAAAACTTTCAATGAATCATTAATAATTACATAAACCATTATCATTAAAAAAAAGTTATAATAATTTCCTTTTAAACGCATCATTCTTGTTGAACATAAGCTGTTAAAAGTTTTAAAATAATGACTCAAAAAAACCTTTCTTCAACGCCTCCAGTGATTAAAAATGGCCAGCTTTGTTATTTAATCGCATGTTTTGTTGGTTCTCAAAATGAGGTAATAACGATCGCTTAGGCCACAGCTGCAACATTAATTTCCTCAGCGATTTTCGTTAATTTTTCATCGGCAGCTTTTTCTTCTTTTAACGTTTCTGCCAACAAATTTTTCGCCTTGTCTAATTTTAGCATTTTAAGATAGCTTAGTACTGTTCCGTAGCCCGCTATTTCATAATGTTCTACACGTTGGGCAGCAGCAATTAATCCGGCGTCGTGTACCGCTTCATCAGCTTTCTCTTTTATAATTTGCTGACCTTCCTTAATCAGGCCTTTCATTGCCTTACATTCTTCGCCGCTTAATTCAACTCCAATTTCTTTACCCACTTGTTCCAGCCGTTTCACTTGATTTTTTGTCTCTTTCAAATGGTTATCAAATGCTGTTTTTAATTTTTCACTTTTTGCTGAATCCCTCATTTTTGGCAGCGCTTCCGTGAGTTGTGTTTCGGCACTGTACAAGTCTTTTAGTTCATGTTCCAGTAAATCTTTCAAATTTTTTAATTTTGTAGTCATAGCTTTTAATTTTTAAATTATACATTAACTTTAATATATCCCAGCAGGCGATTAATATCATGCCAGTTTTCTTTTAAATGCATTCGTCGGGCGAAAGCCATTCATTATATAATTCATAACTAATAATCTTCTGATTAACATTATAAAAAGCGATTTAGCGAAGTGCGTACATTTTTCTACAAAACTCGTGGAAATGTAGATTGTATTGGGCAACAACCAGATAAATAAATAATTTGTCAGACAATATTAACGATAACATGTTTGTACGATCACCTTATCTGAAGATTTATAATTATTCCTTATTAGGTGATGATTTTTCGATGAGCAAAGCAGATTTAAGAAACATTTTCCGGGACACAGTAGATTATTATCATTTTGCTGCCAGCTTAAAATACAATGAAAGATCTTGCAGCGAAATTTTCTCGGCCAACATCAAAGGTTTGGAGAATTCGATTGAAGTCTTTTCAAAATATGCAACAAATAATTCGCGCTTCATTTATATCGGAACGGCATATTCATGCGGCAGGGATAGCGAGGTGTTCAAAGAGAAATATTATAAAAATCAGGAAATTTCGGCGTTCAGGAACTATTATGAGCAGTCGAAAAGGTTTGCAGAAAATATCATCAAAAATCATATTCAGAAAAACGGATTAAATGCACACATTATCAGATTATCGCAGGTAGTTGGGGACCAAAGAACCGGTATTACCAAAACCGATTATGGAATTTTTGATTTTGCCAAAAGAATTTATAGTCTGGCAAACCGTTATCCTGGAGAAACAATTAGGGTGCAGGTAGATCCGGATTGCACGCAAAACCTGATACCGGTTAATACGGTTACAGCACATTTAATTAAAGTGACTGAAGAAAATGAAGTTCCACCGATTATGAATTTTGTATCGAAAAATTCGGTTCGAAATAGCAGGATTATTGAAATGTTGAATCAATTAATTCCGATACATGTTGTACCTGTTAAAAAATTAAATCAAAAAGATATGACCCCGATTGAACGATTGATCTCGGCAGGAATGTCGTTCACACAAAGTTATACATCGACCAGTATTTCTTTCGATTCAAGCCAAAGAGATAAATTCATTGGATATGAGGAAACAGGTCCCGATGAGAAATCGATTGCCAAAATGCTGGAATATTTTATTGAAACCCTCCCTGTGAAAAAGAAAAAATCGGAGGCAGCTTGAAAAAAACGTCATATTATGCAGAGAATACGGAAATAATATTTCAGACAATAAGAAGATGAAACAAATAACAATAAAGGGAGAAAATATTATAAATGTGCCGAACTTTATAAGCTTTTACAGGCTTTTAATATTTCCTGTAATTCTTTATGCGGCACTCACGGGGCGTGAAAACTGGTTTGTAATTCTGCTTTGCATTAGTTTGGTAAGCGATGCCATCGACGGAAACATTGCCCGGATATTTAATCTTCAAACTAATTTTGGTGCGGCGCTCGATAATCTTGCCGATGTTTGTACATACGCTATGGCAATACTTGGCCTGTTTGTTTTTAAGTGGACCGAAATAAAACCGCACTCCTGGATTTTATTCCTGTTCCTGGGAATATTTTTACTTAGTTATATTATCTCGTTTGTGCGGTTCGGAAAGATTCCCGGTTTACACCTTTATTCCGCTGTTTCTGCCGGATATGTCCAGGGTATTTTCTTTTTCGTGCTTTTCGTTTTTGGATTTTACCCCTGGATGCTTTACGTGGTTGCTATATGGGGAATTGTTGCTTATACCGAAAAAATCATTATTCTTTTTAAACTCGACGATATTAGAATAGGTGTAAAAGGACTGTATTGGCTAATGAAAAAGGAGAATGCGAGTTGAATATAGTTAAAACAAAAGCCCACAAAGGTAAACCTTCGTGGGCTGTTAAACTATCTACTAAACTAAACCATATGAACTAAGCGTATTTCAGGCTTCACTTAGTTTGAAATAATATGGTATTTCTATCAGAAAATTTTATTATTCTCCGGTTGTAACCCAGGCATGATCCTGTGACGGAACTTCACCCGGATGTTCATGTGGTGCTGCCGGATTTGCGTCCCACCATACTTTACTAAGTCTGTTATCTTTCCCTGCGCCACCAAGCTATTGTACAGCAATGTCGTAATTTTCTTCGTTCAGCTGTGTTTCACTTGTCGGATATGGCATTCTTCTTGGAGAAACGCCTTGCAGGTCATCATCATCCGGTCCAACAAGAACACGTGGGTAACCTGTTCTTCTCCATTCTGTCCATCCCTGGAATTCCTGCATAGGATAAAAACCGGCAATTGATGGCATCAGAATTTTGCAGTCATCCTGGGCATAAGTTAAATTACAGGCAAGAAAAACAACCATAAAAGAGATTGACTTGAGAAAGAAAATCTTATTTTTCATATCTATTTAATAAAAATTGAAAGTCAATGCATTAAAGAAAAGCAAGCCCACACGAAAAATTCCCATGGGCCTTTCTTTTTCTAAACTATATTATGGACAAACTTATATTACAATTTAACTATTCAAATTATAGCACCCAATAATTAATTGGGAGGAAAAGTGTCTTGTAATGGATGCGTAAAAGGCAATCCCGGACGTTTATCCCACCATATCCTGGTCATTAAATCGTCAGCACCCTGGCGTGCAATTGCTTCATTAAGATTATCTAAATTTTTCAGGTATTCATCACTTGGATAAGTAAACCTTCTTGGAATTTGTCCATTGGTAGCGCCTTGTTCACCTCCAATCCACACTTTGGGATATCCTGTTCTTCTAAACTCGGCATATCCCTCATGTCCCTGGAAGAACGTTGAAATATACTTCTGGGTAACGATCTTCTCGAACTGTGCTTCCTCTGTTCCACTTAAAGTACCCACATTCTGACTCAAAAAATCGTTAACGTTTGAATCCGACACATTATATTGCTCCATGGATCTATGAATACCCAGAAGATACATTTCCGTTTTATCTTCATTGGTGATATTGGCCAAAGCGGCTTCAGCTCTTAAAAAATAAACTTCTGCAGCATTCATTACTATTATCTGATAGATTGGGTCTGTTAAAACAGGACCAGCACTGGCAACCATATCTTGACCGTAGGGATCTTTTTGCTCCTGGGCAAGTTGGATAGGACGCCCCCGGTACGAGCCCTTGTAGGGCATTGGCGATATACTATCTGTAGCGGGTTTGAAAAAGACTGGCATCCGGGGATCGTTCGTTGGAATCATTACGTCCGTTATGGCAAATCCCACAAAGAAAGGCGTATTAGCGGTTAAATAATAGTTATAAACCATGTTCACATTGCTCGCATCTTCGGTATCAGCAGGTTGGAGCGTATTCAAAGCTGCATTTTCGCTATTTTCAACAATAAGAGGAGCACTAATAACATCTTTTATATGTTGCGAGGCCAGGGCTTCATCTGCAAAACGGACGCGAATGGCCAACCGTAAACGCAAGGAATTGGCGAATTTTTTCCAACTATCTACATCGCCATTGTACAGGATATCGGCGTTGCCAAAAGATAACTGATCTCCCTGCGAGCCTAATTGAGCTGCAGCTTCCTTTAACTCATTAAGCATGTCTTTGTAAATTGACTCCTGCGAATCATACTTTGCCTGATTAATAACATTATTCACATCCTTCGCAGCCTCAGTGTAGGGAATATCGCCGTAAGCGTCGGTCATTATATGATAAACCCACACTTTCCATATCCTTGCCATTGCATTTTGGTCATTTTTGTTAGGATCGTCGGCCGTCAGACGAAGTATCTCATTAAGATTAATTATATAACTTTTATACCAATTGAAAGGTGAACCATAATTGTTGAGGTTAAAAATGTTTCCACTAGCCTGGCTGGTATAATATTGTGAAAACTCACCAACTCTTCCACGGGTATCTTCATAAGAAGCAAATATTGAGTATTTCAATACACTGGTAAACAATACTGCCGGCTGAACCTGGGCCTCTGTCAGTAAACTCGGATTGGTATTCAGATCATCAAACCCCCCTGTACATGCACCCACCATCAACAATATCATCGTTGAGGTTGCAATTTTTTTAAGTTTTTTATATAGTTGCATAATATAATTTTTGAATGTTAAAACGAAATGGATAAATTAAAACCAACGCTCCTGGTTGTTGGAAGCCCTCTTGCCTCAACACCTTGTGCATAAGCTTCTGTGTTAAATGCCGATTCGGGGCTAATGCCCATTAACTTAAATTCCGGATCCCTGTAAAGGTAAAAAAGATTTCTACCCACGATAGAGAATTTAGCTTTCGTAAACGGTGTTTTTTGTAAAAATTCAGGGCTAAAAGAATACCCTAAAACAACTTCCCTCAAAGTCACATAATCGGCATCAATAACCATTGGTTCTGCAATTCCGCCCCAAGGTCCCTGTTCTGCATAATATTGGCTAGCAAGTAATTGTTTAGCATTTTTGCTGTAAGTTACATCACCTACAACAATATCGCCAGCCGGATCTATAACTACACCATCAACAATTAAATCTTCAGGAGCCCTTGCCTCGGTGAAAATACCTGTACCCTTAGCCATTTGGTCATACTTACTATAAGAATATACCTGCCCGCCTAACCGGATATCCAGTAAGGAGCTTAAACTAAAAGATTTATACGTAAAAACATTTGTCATACCACCCAAAGCATCCGGTTGAATATTTCCCAAAACAGTCTGTGTAAGCGCTTTTTGCCATTTTCCCTGACTATTTACGACAAATTGTCCAGCCTCATTTCGTCTTAATGCGTATCCAACTATGTTCCCGTAAGACTCGCCCACTCTTGCCTCAATAGTAGCATCACCACTCAGAAGTGTATGGCTGTCTATTCCAGGAACCAAGGACACTACCTCTGACCTATTTCTTGACAAATTAAGGCTCATTTCCCATGAGAAATCTCTCGACTTAAGTATAGTTGCATTGATCATTAATTCCATCCCACGATTCTGAATTTCGCCGGCATTGATCATTCTGTTACTAAAACCTGTTGCATCCGAAACTTCAATAGGTAAAATCTGATTGGAGGTAGATTGATCATAGTAGGTAATATCGATGCCCAACCTGTTTTTAAACAACCTTAAATCCATACCTACTTCATAGGAAGTCGTTAATTCATTTTTCAAATCGGCCAAGGGTATCCTACTATCTATTCTCGCCATACGTAAGCCATTAAATGAAACTGAGTTATAGTAATAACCAGCCTTAGTTTGATAAGGATCGGCATCATTCCCTGCTTCAGCATAAGAGGCACGTAATTTACCGAATGTAAGGATATTGGAATCGATTTTCAGTGCATCTGTAAACACAAAACTCGTACTGATCGATGGATAAAAGAATGATCGATCGTTAGGACCCAAAGTAGATGACCAGTCATTCCTTCCTGTTACATCTACAAAAAGATAATTTTTATAACCCACCTGACCAGTAAAATAAACGGAATTGATTTGTTTTTTCGAAATTTCATTTCTCGGGTAAACAAGAGAAGCATAATCAATGTGATAGAGACCCGGTACGCTTAGATTTTGCCCACGAATACCAACAACCTCCTGTTCCCGGTTCAAATGGTTGGCTCCTAATGAAAATGAACCTGAGAAGTCACTGAAGAAATCATGGGTGGCGGTTAACAACACATCGCTGTTTTCCTCTTTCACATTCCACATCGTATTTTGTACCTGACCATTTATGTTCGCTGCTCCAGGGGTTCCCTGTGGAATCATAGCAAATCTCTTGTCGGCATAAAAGTCGGTACCTGTTCTGCCTTGAATGCTTAACCAATCTGTGAAATCAAATTTAATCCGTACCATGCCCATAATGCGATCTCTTGTATCGTTATTTTTAAATTCATCGGTAATCCAGTAAGGATTGTAGGGTTGACCGGATTTATAACTCTGCATTCGCCCATCCGCTTTTTTGTAATCTTTCAACAAATTGAAATCAAGGCTCCGTGGGAGGACTTCAAGACTTGATGGCAGATTAATAAGAGATATTCCGTTTTGAATGCGATTGGTTCCTGTCTGCTTGGTGTAGTCAACCTTTCCTTCTGCAAATAATCTTTTTGAAACCTGGGATGAGGCCCTAAGCGAAACAGATTGCCTTCCAATTGAAGAATTTGGGACAATACTTTGATTGTTCATATCAGAAACAGAGAGACGGAAAGTACTTTTATCACCACCACCTGAAACAGCCACTGTATTTGTAAAAGTGGTTCCCGTCCTGTAAAAATTTTTAACATTATCCGTAGGCTGTGGCGTTAAGGATTGTACACCCCATTCAGGAGCAAATTCATAAATAATTGGGCGACCATCCATTTTACCTCCCCATTGGTCAAGCAACCACCCCGGCCATACCGAAACTTCCTGGCCATCTACAGTTCTGGTTCCAAGGCTGGTATAATTATCGTCATAACCACCGGCCCAGGTATTTTGGAAGGTGGGATTTACACTGGGATTTTCAAAAGTGAAGTTGGAATTAACCTCGACGCCGATACCTTTTCCTGTTTGTCCACTTTTAGTAGTTATCAAAATAACCCCATTGGCTCCCCTGGCCCCATAAAGCGCTGCAGCACTAGGCCCTTTAAGCACAGATATACTGGCAATGTTATCCGGATTTACATTACCAATTCCATCACCATAATCAAATCCGTTAAAGCTGTTTGGCTCATCAAGAGTTTGATTATCAATAGGTATACCGTCCACAACAAATAAGGGTTTATTATCCCCTGTTAAAGAACTGTTACCACGAATTGATACAAAAGAAGAACCTCCCGCGCCTCCATTTGAGGATGCGTTTATGTACACCCCGGCAACTTTTCCTTTTAAAGAATTTAAAACATTACCTTCTCTGGCTTCGGTTAAATCTTCTGATTGGACCTCCTGTACAGAATATCCTAAAGCCTTTTTTTGCCTTTTTATCCCAAAAGCCGTTACAACAACTTCTCCTAAAGCCTCGTTTGAAGTCTCTAATACGACATCAATCACACCGGCAGTACCTACACTTACCGTTTTTGTTTCCATCCCAATAAACGAAAACACTAATGTGTTTGAACCTTCCGGTAAATTCATAGAATACTTCCCGTCAGCATTGGTAATTGTACCTATGCTTCCAGTCCCTTCCACCACAACCGAAACACCGGGCAGCGGTTCTCCGTCAGTGGCAGACGTTACAGTTCCTGTAACTATCCGTTGCTGTGCGAAAACGCCTACCTAGCAAAGTTAGGATTAGGGCAAATGTTACAAAAAGATTTTTTTTCATAGAATTTTGTTTTTTGTTATATAATTTGTTTGATTTAGCATTCATGTTCAACTTTCAAAATGTTATGCATGTAATAAAATTTTAAAGTTTCGCTCTATATTTACGTATCATTATCAATTATTAAATAAAACCTTTTATTTCATTTTATAGTTCGTAAATATAACAATTATTTTAAATACGAAACAAATTAATAAGAAAATAATAAAAAATAACTTACAAAAAGCAATTAAAAAAAAGAATAGTTTGATTTGATCTTATATTATTACAGGTATTGTTACTTTCTATTTTTCGTTTCATTTTATTCAGATGAAAAAAAGAACGCAATCGTTAAAATGTATGGACAAATACTAATTCAATACATTATAAAACAGATATTTAAACGTGTATTTTAATTCAAAATGAACAGCGAAACAACTGAACTGATATGAAGTTTATGCGTTCAGAAATTGGAATCAATCTGAAAATATCCGGATAATAGCAAGAGATAATGAATGCATTCGAAGATTTATTTCACTTTCAAAATATTTCGAATGCTTTCATTTAAAAAGAATATAAAGAGCAGTATTATATGTCCACACCAAATTTGTTTTTGGCGATACCTTTAAAGTTCCCGGGTTCCTTAAAAGCAGTGGTTCCTCCGGCAGCAGTTGTTGAAACAGCTCCGGTAAGATTTCCAAAGCGTTGACATTCCGCAATATCTGACCCCAGGATGAATTTAGAAATAAACCCAGCATTAAAACTATCACCGGCACCAATTGCATCTACCACCTGGGTGTTTAAAAACGGCGCCAAATCCAACAGTTGATTATTTGTGTAAACCATTGAACCCTTATTTCCCCTTTTTATAACCAGCACATTAGTGTAACTCTTCACCGAATCAATTGCTTCATTAAGGTCACTCTTTCCGGTTAATAGTTTTAGTTCATTCTCGTTTGGCAAAAACACGTCGACAAAAGGTAAAACATCGGCAATATCAAGTTTCCATGTTTCCTGCGGATCCCACTGCATATCGAAAGATGTAGTTAATCCCAGTTTTTTTGCCCTGCGAAATAATTCACCTAAGCTTCCCCACATTCCGGGTTGAAGAAAATAGGAAGAAAAATGAAGGTGCTTTGCCTTTTTTAGGTCGTCGTCTGAAATGTCATTTATGGTGAGATGGTCCATTGCTCCTGGATAAGTTGTATTTGCCCTATCCTCCTCTACATTTAATACTACCGTTGCACCGGTTCCCAAAGTATTGTCGATTTTAATCATCGAAATATCAACATTATTATTTTGAAGGCTTTCCAGAACAACTTCTCCAAATTTATCTTTTCCGATTTTCCCGATAAAGGCTACTTTGGCCCCCAGGCTTGAAATATTACTGGCAAAAATTGCAGATGAACTTCCCAATGTTAATGTCATTTTTTGTGCCAGCACCTCTTTTCCAACTTCAGGAAATTTTTCAATATCATCGAGAATAAGATCAACATTTAATTCTCCTACAACTAAAACATCATACATTTTTTCCATTTTCTCTATTTCTTTTAAATCATTTTCATTTTCGAAATTTTTCGAAAGATTTCCACCATATAATATAAGGTACAAATAAACTCAGCTCTTCTGTTTTTTTCGCGATAACATTCCTGCAATTCGCAAGATTAAAACCACCAAACCAATGGCGGCAAAAATAAAAGTATATGGCGGAATTCTTTTTTCAATGACCTGATAAAGAATACCATGCAGGATAACAACCCCGAAAAGAACATAATTCCATCGTTGAACTTTCTTCCATTTTTTTATTCCAAATCTGCGAATTGCCCAATCGTTTGATGTGGCAAAAAGCATAATTAAAACCAAAGCTGCCAGAAGTCCTGAAAAATTGGCTGCACCAAACATATCAAATCGTATATACGGAGACACCATTCTTTCACCGAGAAACAAAAGCCACATCCTGCCGCGCATGTGCACATTTAATCCAAATGCAACATGAACCAAACTCATTACAGCTGCCCAAAACCCTAAATCGCGTCTAAAGTCGGTAGATACCGTATTTGTTCGATTCACTAATTTTTGTAACGGGCTAACAGCGAGCGTAGCGGCCAGCAATGCAAAAGCCGGATAAGCCGTTGAAAAACTCATTCGAAAAATACTGTCATCAGATTTGGTAAGTCGGTAAATGAGTAGCGCTGAACTTACTGATAACAAAAACAAAGGAATATGATGTTTTAGCAATCGTGTTTGCGCTCTGTTCCAATCATTTATTTTACTTTCCGACATTTTAGTATTTCTCAAAATTTTCCATTCGTTCGCTCACATGTTATACGCTCACGTTAATTATTTTCGTCCTTTACTACAATGAAAACCAGGTTATTGGTTTAAAGCGGTAACTTTTATTTGGCCTAAGCGGTACCAGCTTCCATCCGTTTCTCCTTCAATCGCCAGTTTAATCCTTGGCTGATGTTTTAACCTGTCAACAAGTGCAATCTGCAAATCGTAAGTGCCAGCAGGTAAATCGAGTGGAATAAAAACTGCATCGTCGAAAACTACGTCACCCGGTAACCAGTCTTTCAAATTAACTTCTGAAACAATCATTACAGCTTCATTATCTTTCGACTTTAAACGAATTGCGGGGATAAAATCTTTGTAACACGGAGCAACTCCTTTGTTTTCCCACCAGGAAGTAAAATCAAGTTTTCCGTTTTGCTGCACTTCAGGCGGATAAGTAAATCTTCGCAATACAAACCGGTAACCCATTTTTTTCAGCCAGTCATCTACCAAATCGCTCCACTCTTCCGGAACCGGCGACGATTTTGCATTGAATGAAGATATGTGCCATTTTAACGATTGGTCGAAAATATATTGAACTTCCTCTCTTCCATAATGTTCATGGTCGCGCCAGCTCAAAAAGGTTCCGCAAATTTCCAGACTTATTGGCGACTGCATCCAGCTATCCTGAACATCGCAATTAATTATTTCGCGCGGATAAAAATCGTACATATGGGTCCAGCCGTTTTGTTCATCGGCCCAAAATCCGAGGTCGCCAATG
Organism: uncultured Prolixibacteraceae bacterium; assembly: GCA_963821855.1. Taxonomy (GTDB): domain Bacteria; phylum Bacteroidota; class Bacteroidia; order Bacteroidales; family Prolixibacteraceae; genus Draconibacterium. The sequence goes on from CAWGFJ010000020.1 coordinate 43,711, forward strand.
CAGTCCACACGCCAACCAACCGAAATTTTTGAATTGGCATACTTATTTGTTTTTTCATCCATTAATAACGCAATCAATGGCGTTTTTACAAAAGATTCAGTATAGGCATCAACCAATGCTTCCCGTGTTTTCTGAGTTAGCATTTCAGAACCGGCGCCTTCTCCCCATGCACCTACAATCGACAGGTCAACGGCTTCCAAATCGGGGTGACCATCGTATCGTTCTCCCAAAGCACGAATAAAGCCGCCAAAATATTGAGTATATCTCGGATCTTCAGGATCAACTGCCCACTTATTAACCGGATTATTATATTTCCAATCGGTTTTTGACCCCACCATTTCACGATACCATTCGGGAACATCTTTCTCTGGTCCTGTTCCATAGGGCGCTATACGCAAAAGTAATGTCTGCCCTCTTTTTTCTGCAATAGCCAGCGCTTTATCAAGCATATCCCAGCGGTAAACCTCTTTTTCCGGTTCCATATATTTCCAGTAAATCCGCCAGTAAGCAATCGTTGTTGAAGGGTGATTTTTATTGGTTAAGTCGCCGCCAAACTCCTGGTATTCAATCGGAAAACCTTCGGTCCATCCTGTTCCGTTATTCAAGGTATCCCCATTAAAACGCTGAAAAGTCATAAAACCTATGCCCGGATTGTTTAAAACATCATCAATCTCTTTTGGTTTTACAATTACAAGATTGTCGGGATTTTGAGAAAAAACGCCTGAAAATGTTAAAATGAGGGAGAAGAAACAAATTATTTTTCTGACATCGATTTTCATAATGGCTTTCTTTTAAAGTTTGTATATTAAAAACTAATGGTTTTAAAAGCCTTTCTTTTTCGTTTATTTTTTTCAAAATTAAAACAATGTTTTTAATTTCATAAGGTTTTGTTAAAAAATAATTTTTCAATACTTTTACCAAAACAAAATGATATAATGAAATGAAAGAATATCGATTACTTTTTATGCTTGCATTCCTTTTTCTGATTAGTTGCGGGAAAAGGGAATATTTTCAGGTTGAAGTTGAAAATCCATCTTTTAAACCAAATACTGTATTTTCCGGCTCAGAAGATTTGACATTACCAAAATTTGCCCATTTAAAAGAAAAATACCAGCTCGATACCATATTCCACGGAGAAACCAATGAATTAAAGCGGATCTTATTGTTGCGTCACTGGATTAAATCAAAGGTGACCATCAACGACTTTGGCGATCCTTATCCGGGTGACGGTGATGTTGAAAAAATGCTCGACTTTGCAATAAATGAAGGCCAGGGCTATCATTGTGGTCACTATATGAGTATTCAAAACGCCATAATGAATGCTTACGGTTATGTAACCCGGACGCTGGGAGCAGGCCCGGGAGTAAAAGGTGGCCCCGACGGACATCATGGTATAGACGAGATATGGCTGAATGACTACAACAAATGGTTTTTGTCTGATGCAAAATACGACCACCACTTTGAAAAAAACGGAATCCCGCTTTCGTCGCTGGAAATCCGTGATGAATACCTGAAAAATAAAGCTGCTGATATTATTAAAGTAAAAGGCCCGGACAGAATTCCAACGGATGCCGATCCCGAAACCGGAACTAAAAAGGAAAGAAGCGCTCAAACGTATACCTGGATTGAATTTCATAAATACAACGATTTGTTTACAAAATGGCCAAATGAAGAATTTCAGTTGATTATGTACGACGATGATTTTTTTGAAAACAATACATGGATTTGGGGCGGAAAACCACATTGGGCTTACAAGCAGTCTGAATTCATGGTAAAAGTAAAAGATCGCGACGCAATCGAATGGACTCCCAATACCATCGATTCAAAAGTAAACATCGACGGGAATGTGGCATCTATTGAATTAGCTTCGGAAACACCTAATCTGAAAGAGTACCAAATGAAGGATTCTGATGACGGGGAATGGAAAAAGGTTGAAGATAAGTTTAGTGTAAATCTGACTGAGAAAAAATATGATCTGACATTCAGAACAATGAACCTTGCCGGAGTTACCGGGCCAGAGCACAAAATAATTATTGACAGCAAATAATGTTAGTTTTGAAATAGATGAATAGTTTTATTTCGCCCGACGACCATTGGGTAATCTGGACATTTTTGGTGAGTACAGCAGCATTGAGCCTGTACCTCGAAAAAAGGTACCGTTTTGTGAAAAAAATAACGGGAGCGGCAGTTGCCATCTGTGCCGGAATGCTGGTTTCCAATATTGGATTAATGCCTATGGAATCAACATCTTACGATATGGTATGGGAATATATTGTTCCGCTGGTTATTCCTTTATTGTTGATAAAAACCGATGTACGCAAGATTTTTAAAGAAACCGGCCGGTTTGCCGGGGCATTTCATGTGAGTACGTTGGGAACGATTATCGGGAGCTTTATTGCCGTGGGTATATTACATGCATTTATCAGCGACCTCGAATTGATTGGCCCGGCAATGACAGCCAGCTATATAGGCGGTTCTGTAAATTTTGTTTCTGTGGTTTCCATGTTCAATCCGCCAAAAGACCTTGTAAATGCCACTTTGGTTGCCGATTCGGGCGTGATGATTATTTACTTTCTGTTTTTGATAACCCTTCCCGGGATGGCTATTGTTCGAAAACTTTTTCCATTAACCGAAAAATCAATAGAAATTGCCGGGACAAATAAATCGGCAGAGCACGGAGATTACTGGAAACCAAAACCCATTGGCCTGGTTGATATTGGAAAATCGCTGGCAATAGCATTTATTATTTCGTTGCTTTCGGTAAAAATAAGCGGCTTTTTTAATCACAAAGAAATGCCGGTTATCATTCAAATGTTTCTGGGGCAGCAATACCTTGTACTTACTACTCTTTCGGTGCTTTTCCCGATGCTTTTCCCAAAAGTTGCAGAAAGCCTCGCAGGAAATGAAGAACTGGGAACATTCCTGATTTTTATCTTTTTTGTGATGATTGGTTTGCCTGCCAGCTTTTCAAAGGTAATTATGGAAGCGCCGCTCATGATTTTATTCTGCGCCATTATTTTGGCCGTCAATTTTATCGTCACGTTTATTTTGGGGAAATGGTTTAAATATGAACTCGAGGAACTGATACTGGCAGCGATTGTAACATCCGGCGGACCAATGAACGGTGTTGCTGTGGCAATTTCAAAAAACTGGCATAACCTTATTTTTCCTTCCTTAATGCTTGGCGTTTGGGGTTACGTTATCGGAAATTATATAGGATATTTCATGGGACTAATCTTACAGGCTATTTTCTAAAGTCATTATGAAATTGAAAATGAACCTTATTTTACTGCCAACCTTAATAGCACCGGTTGGATGGTTATTAATCAGTGCTAATGAATATGTTCTAAACTCAAAAAAGAAATTGTGTAGTACAACCATAGTAAAAGCGAAATGAAAAATATAAAGATTGACAATATTGAAATTATCAAATTAGATATTCCGCTAAAAGAGCCGGTTAATATTTCTCTCGGAACCATTTATAATGCGGAGAACCTTTTGATTAAAATCACCACAGATTCCGGGCTGACGGGAATTGGTGAAGCAAGCCCTTTTCATCAAATTGTGGGCGAACTTCAATCGTCGGAATTTGAAACAGCAAAGTTCCTGGCTTCTGTTATAAAAGGAAAAGATCCGCTTGCCATTGAAGACCGGATGGCTGAACTTGACCGTGCCATTGCCGGAAATTTCACACTAAAAAGCGCCTTCGACATGGCCATGTACGACTTGCTGGCAAAAAGCGCCGGTATGCCGCTTTACCAGTTACTTGGCGGAAGTAATTCGAGAGAAATTTATACCGATATGACTGTTTACCTGGGTTCTGCAGAAAAAATGGCTAAAGAAGCACTGGTATATAAAAATGAAGGCTACCCGGCAATTAAAGTAAAACTGGGCACCAACGAAAAAGATGATGTGGCAAGAATCAAGGCCATAAGAGAAGCAATTGGCTATGAAATTCCGCTTCGTATTGATGCCAACCAGGGATGGGACGCAGTTAGTGCCCTTAGAATATTGAATTCGCTTGCAAAATATGATATTGAACATTGCGAAGAACCCATTCCACACTGGAACAACCGCGATTTGGTGCGGGTGAGAAACAACAGTCCGATTTCTATTATGGCCGACGAATCGGTTTTTAATCATCATGATGCATTTCGTCTGGCAAGTATGGGCGCGTGCGACTATTTCAATATTAAATTGTCGAAATCGGGCGGAATAAATAATGCGCTGAAAATTATTGCAATTGGCGAAGCTGCCGGAATTAAATCACAAGTGGGTTGTATGTCGGAAAGCCGATATGCTTTAACCGCTTTAACTCACCTCGTTGCAGCGCGAAATAATATTGTGCATTTTGATATCGATTCATCTTTTCCGCATGCTGAAGATCCAGTGATTGGAGGAATTCAATATAAAGGAAAAGGAAAATGGGAATTGTCTGAAACTCCCGGAATCGGGGCTGATTTTGATGCGGGGTTTTTAGGTAGGATGGAGAAAGTGGTGGTTTAATTGGATATCATTTAAGCTACTCAGCGGGTGACTGCGAGTCACCCGCTGAGTAAAACACAGTCACCGGTTATTATTGTTTCACCACCAGTTTTTCAGTCAGAACTTTGCCTTTGTAGTTGGCGCGCACGATATACACGCCTTCTTTCCAGCCTGAAGTGTTCAGCGTGTATTCCCGGCCTTTTAGCCTGGTTTTCTTTTCTTTTAACATTTGGCTTTGGTCATACACTTCCAAATCCCATTCGGCGGTTTCATCAAAGGTTCGTTCTTCTTTGGAAGAAGTGGATTCGATGGAAACAATGGTTTCGGAAGTGGAAGGGTTGGGGGTAAGTAACAGAAAATCGCACATAATGACTTCCACATCACGGCTTGTTGTTTTTTGAACGCCGCAGGATGTAACCCTGCAGGAAATATAGCCGGTAGCATCAAAAGTTCCCCACACCGTACATTGTGGGCTATACCGATTGCTGATAGAAAGAATGTCAGAGTCCCAGTAAAAAGATCCGCCATTTTCTGCATTTGTCGCATCAATCGTATAAGGTACTATAAATCCACATTTTACTACAACATTTCCTGAGATAACCGGGTTGGGGAGTTCGCCTGCATAGACCTCATGCCGGGGAAGCGTAACACTGCCACAACTACTATTGACGGTAACCTCTATCCACCCAGTGCCTGAACCGTTGGCAGAAAATATACATGGATTTGAACCTTCAGGAGAATTACGGGTAATATTACTACTTTGATTCCAAATAAAAGTTGCACCCGCAGGATAGTTATATACGGAAACGGAAGTTCCTGTGCAAATAAAATCAGGAATATCCAATCCAAGGCTAAGACAATTACCATCTACCCCAACAGCTTCCCAAGCATTTAACACTTGCTGAGATTCATTTGAACCTAAACCATAAAGATTCTCTGCCGCAATTATAGTAGCATTTCTAGCATCTGAAAAACTTGTTTCATACATCAGCAATGGTAAAGAATGGTAAACTATCTTGAATGCTTTATTAGAACCAATCCCAGTCACATTGTAACTATCGTAAAAATCATTGGTACCATTACCCCCGTGGGTTAAAAGATAGAACCAATAATTTATCACACCTCCGTTTATATGTGCACCTCCAAAATCAAGGGTACCTCGATAAAAATAGTCTCCTTCATATGTATCAGGCTGACCAAGAATCGGTGTTTCAGACATGCCTTCATAGTGAAAGCCCAAAGAATTGGGATTACTAAAAGATCTTTTAAATGTAGGGTCAATTGCAATATCCTCACCAAGCACTTCAATTCTACTAGCGTTATATGATTCTACATTTTCTTGTAAACACCTTCCAAAAATATCCGCATAGCCCTCTTCTATTGCGGCCATTTCATCCCGATAGTTGTTTTGAATGCCACCGCCTTTATTATTAACTATTTTGTGACCATACTCGTGTCCAATAATATCAAGGCTTACCGCTGTATTATATTCTCCACTTACAGCTTTTCCATAAATTATTAGATTATTTTCAGAATCAAAACCCGCTACTCCTTCATATGCAGCGGTGTCTTTCCATGCCCTAAAGTACCCATAATCGTTAGTATTGTATCCCAAAGAATTATAAAAAAAAGTGTATGCCTTTTGCATTACCCAAAAAGCAGATGCAGCAATCCGGTCATTAGTCTCTGTCCAAACATTTTCATCATTTATCCAATTGATTCGATCTCTCCATCCATAACCTGATTCAAACACAATACCTCCAGAAGATATACCGTCGTACATTAGATAATATTCATCTTGTCCAATGGAATAATCTCTTTTTGTCAATGTGATAGTCTTATTTCCATTGTACAAGGTATTTACGTTTCCCGTAACTGTAACATCTTGGTAGTTACGTACAACTTTATTTGACTCAAGAATTTCACCTGACTTATTTTCCACAAATTTTGTATACAACATTCCATCCTTGATCGTTTCCACCTTCCACACTAAGTTATATGAATTGTCATCCTCGTTGAAAAAATACACTAAGGAAGTTTTATTAATTTCATATTCAACAAGCCATTTATTATTGAATTGTGCACCGTGACTGTGATTTTCAAATTTAACTGAATCGGGTATATAACTAAATATTTGCTTAATATTTCCGTTGATCGATACTACAGTAATTCCCGCATCGTAAACAACAATTCCGTCTTTATATACCTCGTACACATTATAATAAATGCCATCATTTATGTATTTTTCCTTAAGCCGTAATTCATAGTCATTTTTATCAATTTCTTTCAAGTTATTTCGAACTCCGTCAATACCATCTGCAGCCTTACTTGGTTTTGTGATTTTTACTTTGTGGGGCTTATTGGAAGGCTGGGCCTGTACGTCATTGAGCATACAACATAATGTTAGACTCAAAAATATTATTATCAGGCTTCTAAATTTATTTTTCATAGTGTTATAGGGTTAAATTATAATCGAATGAGATATTTAAACCGTAAATAGTATTATGAAGATTTTTATTTGTCTGAAAATATAATTCCAAACCCGCCTGCACCTTGTTGCACAACTGAATGTCAAGACCGCCTCCTCCGCCCAGGAGTATGTTAAAATAATGATCATTACTAGTAGTTATATTTTCCTGAAATGTATATCTTGTTCTGTCATATTTAATAAACTGGTTTACAGCTGTAAATTGAACAAAATAACTTTTAGTGCCTTTTCTAAGCCAATTGTATTTTAATGAAAAAGGCCAATGCCCATAAGTATCGATACTGTAGTTTAGGAAAGGGGATATATCACGAACATTAGTTGAACCCGAAATTGAATGCACTTTAAACTTATAAAATTGAGAACCAATTTCTAATTTATCAGAAAATCTATATTTTATTGATGGTCCGAAAGAAGCTACCCCTTCTCCGTCAAATACAAATAATCTGTTTGAAATACCAATGGATAAATTAGAAAATGTAGATACATCCTGTTGCGCGAAAACAGAATTTCCCAAACAATAATTGAACAATAAAATTAAAATAATAGAGATTTTGTTCATTTTTTTCTGATTTTAAAGATTAATAACTGATTTCTTTTACCGGGTTACCCGGATTTTTCGGAAAGTTTTTAAGGCGGTTGCGGTTTCATCATTTTTTGGTTTTTATGGTTCAATCAACGTTCATTTTTTTATTTCCAATTGTTTACCTGTTTTGGAAATGATTTTTTTGTATGCCGTCAATTTTTCTTCACAGTCTGCAATTGGCAAGTAGATGAGTGAAGTTACCAAATGGTTGCGTGGAAAGCGGGGAACGGGATTTTTTACGCTTTCCGGCGTGTAAACAAAGATATTTTGAGTCGTGGGCCCATGAATTTTTTAGTTTTTAAGCGTCCTGATTTTCGGTTTTGTTTCTATAAATATATTCGTAAAATCCAAAAAAGGTAACCTCTAAATAAGCTGTTTCACAACATTAAACTGGAATTTGCCTGTTTCCGCACGAACGGGCGATGCGGTTTGTAACCGCGTTAAAGAAAACGGTGAATACTCCAAAGGAATCCCTTCGGGACAACCCGCCGCACCCGGAATTGGCGCCGATTTTAATCCTGATTTTCTGGACAGGATGGAGTGATTTAATACTGATTAGGTTTTAATCTTACACATCAATTCAATTTCCCGTTTTGGTCAGGCCAGTCTGTTCATTTCTGATTATTAAACCAAACCTTCGGGTTTATACTCTATTCGTTTTCCGGGTATGATTGTTCAATAACTTTGGGTGCTTTTTTTGCCTTTTCACGGTGTGCCCCGTAAATTATGTAGTCGTTGTATTTGGCCTCGCTCCTGCTTTCCCATATTTGTTTTCCCATGTCGCAGTATTTAACCAGGAGCAGGTAAATCTCATTGGCCTTTTCCGTCCGAATTCCTGTGGTAATTAACCGGTCGGCGTACGCATCGTTTTGGGCATCGACGGCTTGTTCAAATAAAGTGATGGCTTCATTCAGCCTTCCCAACACATCGGCTGTTACCCCCACTTCGGCCAGTTCTTCCAAATATTCTTCGGCAACCCTAAGGGCACGCCTGGCATGTTGCCCCAATTTCCAGCCATTCAGCCTTGATGTACCGGAAACGCCGAATTTACGATAGTAAGCCGATTCTTTCCCATATTTGCTTTCCACCTTTTTCATCAGCATTGAAACTTCTTCACGGACTTTTTCGGCATGCAAATCTTTTTCCTCCGTCCTGCTCATCTGGTCGCCAAGGAGTTCTTCATCACCGGGAATTTCAAACCATGTTTCGAGTAAAGCCTTTAGTTCATCAAGCTTTTCAAGCGTTACGCCAAATTTGACAAACTCGTCGATGTCGCGCACCATCATCGATATTTTTGACATCGTCAGGCTAAAAAATACGGGTTGCTTAATTTTGAAAAGGACCTTTGGCAAGTTTTTTTTCATATGGCAAAGACGAATAGATTTTGGTTTTAATTATCAGAATAGCCGACAAAAGTGAACTAAAATTATTCAAAATAATTGTTATCAGGCTTATTTTCATAAAAAAATGCCCCAAAATTTATTATGAACCGTTTAAACTTCCCCCGAAAAGGCCAGATAATGTCCTTTTGCACTTCAAATATCAATAAGTTGCCTGTGAAGCCCATTCCGAAAAGTACGCTGCGAACTTGCAGCGGTACGTTGGCAACTTGCAATGGTACGATGATAACATGCAGCGGTACGATAACTACATGCAGCAGTACGACAATAACTTGTAACGATACGATATAACCTTGCAATGGTACGATAATTACTTGCAATAGTACGATAACTACTTGCAGCGGTTCGATGATAGCCTGAAGCGGTACGATGATTACTTGCAGGCATCAGAATTCTATCCGGAGGCTTTTTTTTGTATTCGAAGAATAAAAAACTGCGTTCTAACTGCTATGTCCTTCATTCTAACCGGAATTTGCATGGTTTGAATGAATATTTTCAGGCACCGAATCCTTTTTTACCTGGTACTAAACCGATAGTCCTTCATTCAGACTATCCGCTATCATGTTATAATGCAATTCAGAAATTCCCGTACTTATGCTTACGGGTTTCGGACAACTTCAATTTTATCTAAAGTATACCAGCCCTCATTATCTTTTCCTTCAATGGCCAGTTTTACTTTGGGTTCACCTTTTACGGCATCGATAATACCCACCTGTAAATTGTAGGTTCCCGGTTTCATGTCAATAGGTATAAAAACATGATTATCATATACATTATCGCCGGGTAGCCATTCCCTAATATTCGCATTGGTTAGTAATATCTGTTCATCTTTTCCATTTTTCAGGCGAATGGCCAGGGCAAAATCCTTGTAACAGGGCGCCACACCTTTGTTCTCCCACCACGAAGTGAAATTTAATTTTTGATGTTGTCCAACTTTGGGCGGAAAGTAAATCTGCGCAGTACCAGGCGATAGCCCATTTGTTTGAGCCACTCCTCAACCAAATCCTGCCACTCTTCGGGCACTGGTGAAGATTTTGCATTAAAAGAAGAAATGTGCCATTTTAATGACTGGTCGAAAATGTACTTTACCTGTTCCCTGGTATATCCCTGACTGTTTTTCCAGTTCCTGAAATCACCACAAATCTCAAAACTCAGCGGCGAAGTTTTCCAGTCATCCTGCACGTTGCAGTTGATTATTTCCCGCGGATAAAAATCGTACATATGCGTCCATCCGTTTTGTTCATCGGCCCAAAAACCAAAATCGCCAATACAATCAATCCGCCATCCCATTGGAATTTGGTCGGTAGCATAGCCATTTGTTGCCGGATCCATTAACAGGGCAATCAGTGGTGTTTCCTTAAACGAATCGGTGTATGCATTTATAAGTGCCTCGCGCGTTTTTTGTGAAAGCAATTCTGAACCGCCACCTTCGCCGGCCCAACCAATAATGGCGAGATCCACCGCTTCGAGGTCAGGATTTCCATCGTAACGTTCGCCCAAAGCCCGAATCATATCTCCAAAACATTCGGCATAAAGCGGATTTTCGGGATCAATTGGCCATTTATAATGTTTAAATTCCCGCTTGGGTCCAACCATTTCGCGGTACCACGAGGGCACATCATCGATAGGTTTTCCTTTGTAAGGCGAAATTCGTAACATAAGCGTTTGCTCGTGAATGTGAGCCAGTTCCAAAAGGCTGTCGATAAAATCCCAGCGGTAAATTCCACGTTCGGGTTCTATAATATTCCAGTTAATGCGGAAATACGCAATCGAAGTATTCGGGTAATTGGTGTTCTCTCTTACATCTACCGGATTGTCAAATTGTTCGAGGTTGATTTCGCGAACTACATCCTGGTTGGGTTTCAGATTATCACCGTTAAACATTTCGAAAGTGGTAAACCCAATTCCGGGGTTATTCAATACGTCGTGAATTTCCTTCGGTTTAACAATGACAAGGTTATCGGGATTTTGAGCAAAAACATGCACAGAAAACAGTAAAATAATTCCAAAAATATAATGTTTCATTTTAGTATGAATTTAAATGTTTATAACGTTGACAATTCAGGGATGCCACGAGGGGCTTTTACCACCAGTTTTCCGGCATATTTGTAATATCATCTGCAGCTCCCTTAACACCTTCTGCCGGCCCGTAAAATACACTTCCGCCATACGTTGTAAGGAATAACATTCCCGGATGATTTGGATCAGGAACAGGACGTTGTCCCCATTTAAAACGATATCCCTCAATTCGGTTCCAGTTTTCACCAAAATCGGCTACTCCGGTATGCTGCATTTTGAAAAGTATTGATATAAACGATGCCTGAATTTTCCGGATCCAATGCAGCCGAATTTACACGTACCCGCTGGTCAAAAACCTGTTTCCAGGATTCGCCGCCATCTTCGGTTTTATAAACACCACCGTTTTCATCACCTTGTTCCGTTTTTTGTGGCCAGCAACTCAGGTACATTCGTTTTGCATTTTCCGGGTCGATCAGCAAATCGTGCGGACCGCTTACTCCGTCGGGAAGGTTTAAGTTTGTTCCACGATTCTGCATTGTTGTCGCTGTAATAAACTACACCGGCAACCTTTTGCCCGTTTCTCTCTCCGCGACTACAAAGTACAAACAAGCGTCCTTCAGAATTCCTTCGAATCTGCCAGGCAAAAAGATTATCGCCCAAACCATTATTTACCTGCAACCAATTTTCACCACCATCGGTTGATTTATATACACCTTTGTCAAAAACACTAACATAAAGTGTCCGGGCATCAGCAGGAGTTGTTGGGTCGGGCAAAATATTTGTGCATACTGAATTTTCGGGCATCCCATTATTGCTTTTTTGCCAGGTCTGGCCACCATCAGTTGAAATGGCAACACCACCTGCAAAATGATCAAATCCATAACTTCCAAACATTTTTTCACGTGGCAAATCATGAGCATTGGCCCAAACCGACCAAACTTTATCTTTCACCTCCGGGTCGAACGTCAAATCGTAACAGGTATTTTGCCATTGGCGCGGAATATTATTTAATGCATGAAACCAGCTTTCTCCGCCATTATAGGTATGAAACAAACCCATATCGGTATAACAAATAAAAAAATGTTCTTTGTCAAATGGATCGAAATGAACTCCGTAACAGGTTGTTACGTTCAAACCACCATTCGCATAAGAACCATCGGATTGATTGTGGCTATACGTTTGTTTCCAGGTTTTTCCTCCATCGATGGATTTGTATCCGCGCCCATTATCACCGGCAAAACATACGTCAGGATTATTGGGAGCAACTCCTAAATTGATGGGTGCTCCTCCCCATCCCGGATCAAAGCTTTCTTCCATCCAGGAACCTTCAAAATTGTTGGTCAAATATCCACTTTGAGAAGACGACCGAAACACCGGTTTCCATTCTTTTCCGGCATCAGTTGTTTTATAGATGCTATAGATGTATTCCGTTTTTCCTTCACTATTCTTTTCGGGAGAAGTAAATGAAATATAAGCTGTTTCAGGCTGAGATTCGCAAACTGCCAATCCTTGACGGAATTCAGGCGTCGCACCTTTAACCACCGATTCAGTAATTCCTGTATTAATTTGTGTCCAGTTTTTTCCCTGATCTGAAGTTACAAACATTCCACCTTCAAACTTTCCATTTTCGTTTTTAAATGCCGACTGAATATAAATCAGGTTCCCAACATTTCCCCGGCCGCCCTCAACAGCGATAAGGCTACCAACCGGTAATTTCATCTGTGAAGTTTGACCTGTTGATTCGTTTATATGAACGCAGGCATTTTCGGTAAAAACAACCACTTCATTTTCCAGACCAGTTTCGCTGGCAGGAAAAATGGCTTTTACACTTTCGCCAGTGTAATTTTGTAAGCAATTTCCAGGTTTTTCCGTAGTCATCGGATTTAATAAGCATGGCCGAATCGGGTTTTTGATTGGTATTGTTACGCGACATATAAAACTTTAACGGAGCCAATCCCAGATAAGATTTGTTTATTATTGGAAGGATCAACCGCTACTTTTTCGATTGTTCCGTCGATTGCGCCGTCAATTATTTCTGAAGGCAGATAGTCGTAGTTTTGCAGTCTTTCCAGTCCTTTTTTTGCCTTACTTACATCGGGATAAACAATTTTCCAGCTTTTCCCTTTATTGGTTGACCGGTATAAAATACTCAATCCGGAACCTCTGTCTTCACTATGGCGAAACCCTCGTGTTGCAGCATAAACAGTATTCGAATCAACCGGGTCGAATTCAAAATCTTCAGGCACATTCCATAGATTTTTCATATTCCAGTTTTCCCCGCCGTCGGTTGAAACATAGGCCGCAGTCATATCGCAATGCGTCATAACAAAATTTTCATCGAATGGACTGATGGTTGGCTTCAATACACCACCTCCGCCACCGGGGCCAATTACCTTCCATTCTGCTTGTTGCAGATTTGTGGTTTTCTGTTGATTTTTAGATGCATTATTGCAACCTGAAGTGAAAATGAGTGCAACAAAAGCAGCAAATAAGGCTACAATACTTAATTTCATTCCTATCTGATTTTAATTAACATACTTGCTTTTCTTATTCCAATTATTTCAGTTTTTCATTTATCCTGTTGTACGATGATATCCATTTTTGATGACCGGTAAATTTCTTCACGTGAGCTATTCTTAACAACAACTTCAAATACAACAATACCAGCTTTGTAAGGCTGCCAGTTAACTTGCAGCTTACGGTCGACTGTAGCCACTGGTTTATTATTTGCCAACAATTCAATAGTATACAGGGCAGTAGTGTCAGGATTAATATGCGAGATTTGAATGTTTACATTTTCTCCTACATTGAAAATATCGCCATCGTTGGGTGAAGTAATAGTAATGGAGGCTTGTTTCAGCAAATTCGGATCGATTTGAAATCCGGGAGTGGTAACCTTTCGGAACATATTATAAACAGTTGTATCATCTTCAGCGCCGGAAAATTCAAAAGGAATATGCTGATTAACTTTTGAATTCATATATCCCCAGCCGGAACCGTTTTGGACAGCTAAGGCCATGGCAGTTGCGCCTTCTATCTTCACTTTGTCATCTTCGTTGCTGACGATAGGTTTGCCGTATTTTTTCAGGGCATCTATTTTTTGCCGGTAATCTTCCAGCGAGGTGTTATTAAAATGGATTAACAGAAAGTCTGCTGTGTTCGCCAAATCTTCATGATACATCCCATTTCCCATTCCACTGGTACTTACCAATAACTTTGGATTTAATTCTTTTGCTCTGTTCATTAATTCAACCTGACCTGCTTCGCTTCTCAGCCATTCACCCCCGGGCCAGTTGCGGTATCCGCCATGCCGGTATTCATTGGATATTTCCAGTACAACATTGGTGAATCGTTTTTCGGAAATCCAGTTGACTACATTTTCCAGCGCGTTAAAAATTGCTTCCTTTCCATTTAATGCCGATTCGTGTGAATGCTGCCGCTGATAAAAAAGTGTTAATATAACAGCAGCATGATTTACATCGCAGGCTTTAATCACTTTTTCAACACGTTGCATATATTCGGGTCTGAGGGACCCGTCAGAATTAAAGGCAGTATTAACAGCTCCCTCATATCCGGGTAATCCGCCCTGAAGTGAAATGGTAAATGCATTGACTCCGTTTGAAACATATTCCGGAACGGCTCTTATAAATGCATCGGTATTTTCGGCAGGATCGAAATCCGGATTTTGCTTTTTCAACTCAGGTCCGCGATCTTCAAAAACGGAATTCACCATACGCACGTTCATTAGTAATCCTTCTGCAGGCGAATCCGGATTAATTACTTCGCCGTTGAAATACCAGATATTATCCGATATAGAAATTTTTGTGTGAGATTCAGTATCGTTTTCAGAATTGCATCCGAAAAGGGCAACGATTGCCAATCCGGTAATCAGGAAAAGCTGTACATATTTTTGTAAACTAAAATACTTCATGTTTTATTTCTGAATAAATTCTACTCCTCTGACTGAAAAACAGTCGTCTCCCGAAAACAGCAAATAAGCCATTTTCCCATCTTCGCTCATCCATTTTGTTGGTATGGAAGAAGTCTCACCCGGGCCGATATCCCAGTCGCGGGTATAATAAACCGTTTTCCATGGCCCCCATGGATTTTGAGATTCAAAAATTCCCAGTCCACCTTTAAAGCGAGCATCAACTTTTTTCCCGATTGAAGAAAGTTGTATTGTTTGGCACCATAAATATTTTTTTAGCCCTTGGTTATAGGTGATACCAGAACGGTAACATTTTGCAGGATTTTCAAAGACGGCTTCCCTTTTTCGTATGTCTTCGGTCCATACGGGTTGATTGTTTTCTGTCATCCCGGCAAAAAACTCATATTTCCGCCAATTTTTAATCTGGTCTTTGGGTACGCGCGCCATTACAAAACGGTCGGTATTTTTGTAAGCAGTTTCATCATCGGGCGAATACATATACACATAATTATCAGGAGCGCCTTTATAATTTTTTCCGTAGTTTAAAAATGTGGGGCATCCAAAGCTGACATCAAATTTCCAGTCGGCTTGTTCCCAGGTTTCGCCATGATCCTCCGACCACATCAGCCTGGAATTTCCTGCATTCCGTACCAACATATAAAGCGTGCCACCGACCATGAGCATACCACTGGCTTTTTCGCCATATTCGCCTTGTCCGACACGCTCGCCACTTACAGTTCGCAAATTCGTTCCTTTTAAATCAGGTGGACTGCCCGTGACTTTTGCCAAACCAAGGCTCAGTTTAATATCGGTATTGGGTTTGAATCCGTTTCCATCTCCGTAGGCTGTGTATATATTTCCGTCGTCGGCCCAGGTTGATGCCCAGTTATCGCCACCTTCCGCCATCCGAACAACTGTTTCCTTTGGCGCAAATTCAACAGACAAATCGCTTTTAGGATACGGCGCTTCTTCAATCGCATCCATAATCGGGTTCATCAAATATCTTTCAGCGCCCTGCCAAAAGCTTTCTGTTCCGCTAAAAAGGTTGTCTCCCATACGCACAATTACCATATTCAGACTTGGAATGACTATCAAATGCTGGTTGCCTGCACCACCGCCCGCAAAAGCATCACGCGGAACATACTTCCAAATACCGTCGAAATTGCTGTACCAACCGGATGTAGTTGCCGGAAAAGGATTGTTCACGTCCCTGAAGTCTTCATCGTCAATTGTATTTTGAGCATCCAGTCTTGGTAATGGTGTTTTCCTGTGTTTTATCACTTTTTCAACTGAAGAAGAATCAATAATTTGTTTCCCCATGCCAATTTCCTTTGTGTAGCATCAGCACACCAATCCGGGCAATACCTCTGGCTGTAAAACTGCCGCCGCCCCAACCGGCAACAAGTCCCAAGGCCATCTACATCATATGTTTTTCCGTAGCCAATCTGATAATCATTTTCCTGAATACCAATCGGATCATAAATCCTGTCTTTCAGATACGTTCGGATATCATTGTAATTTGTTCCTTTTAGTGAAGATGTTACCGCGTAATTTAACATTGCGATGCCGGGATTACTATACTGATAAACTGTTCCCGGTATAAACATCACCGGCGTGCTGATCCCTTGAAACTGTAAACGGGTCGGGTTCTTTCCGCCAGAATTGTCCTCTCCAACCAGGAAGGTCAAAATGATTGTGCAGGCCTTTTGCTTTCAGACTGTTCAGTTCAATGTCTGTACCCTGTGCATCCACCATCCCGGAGGTATGGGTGGCGAGCTGCCGGACGGTGATTTTCGATTTAATACCATCTGTTTTCCAGGAAGGAACATACTGGCAGGCCGCATCGTCCAGATGAATATACCCATCGTCAATAGCTGCCAGCAACGACATACCGCCAACAACGGCTTTTGCCAGCGACGCAGTATAATGCCCTTTAACCGAATCCTCCCAACCGGGGGCAAACCATTCATAAACAATTTTGTCATTTTTAATAATCATCAATTTTTTCGTTCCCTTTTCTGCCAAATCATTCGTCATGTTATCCAGTTTTCCGAAGACATTCCCTGGCTTTCGGGAGTCGCATATTCCCATTGAAAAACAGAACTGGGTTCGGTAAACATTTCTTTTCCTGACTTTCCAGGGCACAAGATGTAATGAACAGAGAAACTATCAAAACATAAAGCGGTGCAGATCGCCGCAAAAAGTCTTTTATAAATTGTAAAATCACATTTCTAATTATTAGGTGATGGTTAATTTTTATTGACTATCTCTAGATCCTCAATCCGGAATGATTTTCAACTCAATCGTACAATATCATTTCACAGCGTACAGAATTCCATGAATCATTCCCGTCATTTGATTTATTTTTTACCGGGGCATCGTTTTGTTTCGAGTTCTTACCTGTGAAAACCATTGTAAATTTAATGCCGTCATTGCTTATCCATTTTGTAGGGATACTCCAGATAAAAACAGGTCATCTCCAAATCAATTTCAACTCCAAAATAATTTCCTTTTTCATGGTTCATGTATTTAACTGTCCTCCAAGGCCCCCATGGGTTTTCAGCTTCAAACATACCCAGGTTACCCCGACTTGATTTTAAGTGTTCGGTCATCAGGATATAACGTTTTATGCCCGGATTATAACTGACACTGCAATTCCAGCCAACGCCAAAAACATTATCGGTAAATACAGGAACTTTCTCCTGAACATTGCTACTCCACTGAGCCTTATCTCCCCGAACATCCGACAAAAACCGGTAAGCCTGCTTATCCAACATTCTGTCTTTTGGAACTCTTGCCAAATATATCTTCCCTGGAATTGAACACTTAAAATCTTTCGATTCAGTTGGTTCCATAAAATAATGGTAAACGTAATTATCCGGCGAATCGGCATAATCTTTACCATATTGCAAAATGGTCGGAATCATCAAATTATCTTCTTTGAAAAAAAGCCATTTTGCCGGCCACCACGTCGCGCCATGATTCTTTGAATAAAACATTCGACATTCAGAAGCATGGCCGGGAAACCAACCCCAGGCAGAATAATCGGGGACGACCCAGGAATACAGAATGCCATCGATACAAACCGTCCCCCAGCTTTTGCCTTTAAATTGTGCGTTATTTTCAGCTTCATATCCTCCCCAAACATTTTTACCAATATAATTGCTCGTAATTGCCTTCTATCCTGGAATAACCAAGACTTACACGACCAAGGTCGTTAGAACCACCAAACCCTCCCCCATCGCCAAAAGCACAATAGATATTGTCATCATCTGCCCAGGTGCATTGCCAATTATCGCTTCCGGAGGCTTCCCGTCTGTGGGTGCTCCAATCAAATTTAATGTCTTTTATATATTCGCTTTTCGGATAAGGTAGCTCGGAATCAGGCGATGAAACATCTGTTAACTTTCCGGAAGTAAAAGAAAAAAGCGTAGAAAGGAAAACTATAGCTATGATGGATATGTATACAATGGTTCTTTTCATCTGTATAAATTTTAATTTTCTTATAATCTAAAAATTCAAATTTGACAGATGGAACCGCTCCATCCGTCGCTCTCACATAAAATTTATTCATTCTTGTTTTTGCAATTTTAGAATGAAAAATTTCATGTTCGTTTCATAATATTTAAAACTCCTATTTCAGTTCTTCGTAATTGACTTCAACCATATCAGTGAATCATTCAGCACATTATGCTGCTCTTCAAGGGTAGGTTTTTGCCCATTGTCAAGCATAACGAAATCGAATTTTTCATTGTACCCGAACCGGACAGGCAATTCGATACTCATCGGAAGCCTTGTCAATTTGGGAAATTGCTGAAAAAGATGTTTGTAATCGACTACCCCTTCCGATAATCCACCAACCGGGCAGTCCCATGTCCATATGGAGGCTACGGATTTCACTTTCAACCCTGAATTTTTGACCTGTTGCAGAAGACTCATTGCATTGTTTTTAGTGAAGTAACTTTCCTGCAACTCCGGGTAATATTTTGAAATATATACCGGCTCTATAAATTTGACACCCAGTCTAGCAGTTTCCGTCAGGGCCACTTCCATTGGGTAGCCGTTAGAAGCCAGTGTATTTAATTCAATTTTTGTGTTCATTGATAAAATTCATTTGTGTTAGCTATAACCAATCCGCCTTTAATTTGAATTTTTATTTATTTGTTTGAATTTGTGATATCGCCCTAAAAACGATTTATGATGACTTCTTTTGTTATGTTTTCATTTATCCTGACGGAATAAACTCCGTTATGGAGTTCCGACACGGGTACAGTATATTCATTTTTACCAATTTCATTGAATTCAAACACTTTTTTACCTTTTACATTATAGATGGCAACTAAAGTAATTTTTTTCCTGCTTGTGATGCAGTACCTGTGAATTACCGGTCGGATTTTGCCCGAAAAGCCAGGCACAATTAAAAAGTAAGACGAATACCGTTAATTTTATGTACTTATTCATTAAATAAAAATTTATATAATAATTTCTCCTTTAATTTGAACTTTACATTTATTATATTCTAAAAATATTAAATTCGTCTATGTTGTTTACTGATCCATTTTCCGGTAATTACCGAATCAACAATACCCAATCACTATTGTCAGGTGCCTGAATCTGGTATAGCGAACCCGCATCGATTGCGCCGATGGGCCTGAGCTCTCCTGAGTTTGGATCCATCCATTCCGCAACAAGACCTGCGCCAACACCGGGCAGGTTCATTCGAATCATTCCCCCGTTGGGTGCATATACGATATATTGTTTTCCGTATTCGGCCAGACAATATGCTTCATCGCTGCCCATGACTAGTTCATTGGCCGGATTCATTTTCCAATATTTAAATTGTTGTAAAGCGTCAACAGCAATTTTTAATTGCTTATGGCCCACGCAATCTGCACCCAATTGGTCAGGTTTGAATAAATGTTTGTCCAGTGGTTGGATGGGTATCCAGGTGCGCCCCATTGATCCATAGGTGTTATCCTCAGGATTTTCGTAGTTCCAGTCAGCCCACATCACGTGTCCGCCTGCACACAAAAAGCCCCAAATGGTGCGCAACGGTTTATTTGCGCGTCCCTGTCCCTCCCAAAGCCCTTCTGTAGTCAACATGGGGAAACCACCGTACGATTCCAGTACCAGTTCGTTGTTCGGGCCCGCATCCTGGAACAACGGTGAATTTATCGCATCGCCCTCAGCTTTTAGTTTGACCCACTCCGGCTTCATGGGGTTATCGATGGATGTTTGGAGAGTGTTGAGTTTGCGGCTTGCGGGAATATTGAGTTTGGACAACCAACGCCGGTTCTCGCCGTGCCATTGCTCGCAATCCTGGGCCGTTATCATTCTGCCCCATGGGGTAAGGGATGCGAAGATATTCGCCGTATTCCAAAAACTCCTGTTCGTTCTTAACAGCGTAGGAATACATCTCAGTACCACCCAGACGACCAATAGGCCAGATTCCAGAAAGCTCCCTGGCGGGCCACAAAATAGCGGATGATCCTGAGATTGCGTTCTGTATTGAACCGGTCTTTGATACCCGGGTTCATGACCAGTTCGGTTGGCGGGTATTTACCCCGCTCCTGACCGCCATATTTCCCGTTAGGACCTTCAAAGGGGCCAATGTAAACTCCTGCGTCTCCTGCCGCTTGAAGCATTTGGTCCCATTCGTGCCACATCCGTAGGTTCATGCGGTCATAATCCACTTCCTTTTTGGATTCGTCGGCAGTGGCAAAAGCAGTGACGTTATGATAGCCATCAGGCCAGTTGGAATGATTCATGGTGCGGGTGACAATGGTATTGTATTCGTGCACCCTGCACCACTCAATGGCGTCCTGCCAGTCGATGGGTGTGAGTGCACAACTGGCATACATGGACACCGGCAGAAAACGCTCGCCGCGAATGGTTTTAAACCAATGTGGATTCTGTGGATCGAGGGTCCAAAAGCCCGGTTTGGCATCTTTTTCCACGCACTCGAAATTCACCGGATGCACCGGATGAACCATCAGAAAATGTAATTTCGTACTGCCATTTTCCAATCTCGTCCGGCATAAAGCGCTGTTTCCAAACAGTACCTTCCTGCCCGCCTTTACCGTCGCCATCAAAAAACCCAAAAAAATTTATTTTTCGACCCTGCGGCGAAGTAAAAACCGAATTCAACTCAACTTCGGTAAAAGGATTAACATATTCCGATTTGTTTTCGATTTGGGTTTCGAACAGCCCGTAAAGAGGAATTTTCTCTGTTTTCGCATGCGATGGATCCATCTGTTCCTGTTTCGGGAAGTGAAAAGGGATGCCCGCCAAAAGTACAAACAGAAATAGTCGTAGTTAATAGTAATAGTACTATTATTCTTTTCATTTTAATTGATATTATTTAATACACTGACTCTGTTCATTATTTCTTTTTTCTTAACAAAAAATAATCAATCTAACTAACAACACCCAATCACTATTATCAGGTGCCACTCGCCTTCCTGATGTAGATGGCAACGTCAGCCCCGAACCCGACCGGCTTGCTCCACGTGTTGTCGCCTGCAGCCACGCTCACATCCGTCTCCGCGACCGTACTGCCGGTGGCGCAGTCGAACCACTCGAATGTGTACGTACCTGCCGCCATGTTCTTCAACCCGATCTCTCCCGACAGAGCGGACGCGTAAGCAATATAGCTCTGACCGGGCCGGGCAAGCACATATACGGTACCACCGTACGCCAGTTCGTCGTGCGATGCCATCTCAGTGAAGTCCGTCGCCTCGAAGAACCGCCGCAGATAACCGCATTGCCGAAGGACGATAGTATCGAGAATCGGATAGTCCCACGTGTAGACAAAGACGGAACACGCGCCACCCATGGCCGCGGCCCAGCTCCGCCGCCTGATGTGATCGAGCGAATGCCGGGTAGCCCCGCGCGAATCCGACCACTGGTCGAAGTTCTCCGCCATAGTAACACAGTAGCGGCCTTGCGCGTTCTGCCGTACTTCCTTGACCCACTCGTGCAGTGCATCATCCGTGTACATCTGTGGGGTTTGCGAAGCGAACATGTCAATGTTCGGGTCCGTCGGGAAGTAGAACTCCGTGACATTGAGCTCGTGCACCGCGATCACATGGTTGTGATCGTCCTGCTCCCGCACGTATTTGGCAATGGCGCTCACGTGCGCCAGGTAGTCGGTACCCATCTCCTCCGCTTCTTCCATGACAGACCAGATCAGGTTCTTATGGTGTTTGAACCGGTTCACAAGCGTGCCAAGGTAGTACTTCTCCTGCGCGTGCAGTTCACCGCCACTCATCGGCCAGCCAAGACTCGAGCTGCTGCCAACTTTTATGTTATCGTCGTAGAAGAACAGGAAGACGACGATGCCGTTGTTGTCCATGAGCGTGAACCACTGCTCCCACTGGTCCAGGATATCCATATCGATCTTGCCATCCTTATTGCCGTTGACAAACGGGTTCTCGTAGCCTGGCGTGAGATCGGCGAAGTACTTGTCGGGCGGGTTGACATTCGGATTCGAATCACCGTCGCCGCCGTGCGAGCGGATGGCCTGGAAGTAAAGGCTGTTCGCGCCCGTCCCTACCATGGCATTGATGATGGCTTCCTGGTCGCCCTTCCGCGTCCCGTCGCTGTTACGTGAACCCCTGTAGAGGAAGCCCTCGGGATCGCCGGGCCCGCACATGAAGAACCGGTCTTTCCGTCCGTCACCGTCGGTGTCCTCGTTGCGTGCGAGCCAGAGCGGATTCGTGGGATCCACGATAACCTGCCCGACAAGCGGCACACCAGCCGCTGCGACGCCATTTTCCGGAGTTTGGGGATGAATGTTTCCATAACGGGAATGTGAAGAGTTCAGAAACTTTTCTGCAATCCGGGTTCCTGTTTCCAGTGGTGATTTCCCTTCTGGCCCGTGTTTCAGATCGTAATCTTTTGTTTTGGCATTTACACCAATACCAATCAGTGTCAATAAAATCAGTGAAAAAAGTCGTTTCATAAGGCTATTATTTAAATTTTTATTTTTCATTATTTAAATCCAACTTGCAGGGCATTGTAATAGCCCATTATTGCATCAAAAACTGCCATCCGGTACAAATGATTTTTCATTCACTGTTATTTAAGTATCTCAATGATTTTAATTTCCAAAGGTTCCATGTCTACGCTCTCATTTATTTTTTGATCTTTAATTTTAACATCTGATTCAGTAGTGTTTCCAAGGTCATATGTTCTTTTATATACTGAACCATCGGGAGTATAATCGGATAAAGTCAAATCAACAGGGAAAGATGCAGCCTCTTCACTGAAGTTCGCAATTACAAGTGCCAGAGACCCGTCTTCAGCAATCCATAAAGTACTCATCTGCAATGGTATGTTTGTTTCCTTACATTTTTGATCCGACTCAAATTGCTTTAGAAACTCTCCATAGACAAAATATTTTCGCCCCGAATAATGGGCCTGACCGAGCGTTTTGAAATAGTTCAGTTTTTTCTTATTCGCAGGATTGAATAAGCTATTATAACTAAACCGGCCCGGTTTACAGCCCCACAGGACATCCCGGCCCAATGTGGAAATAAACTTGATGTCTGACCCCCCCATCCCGCCCGGGCTGGCAAAATAGATTGTATAACCTGAATAAACTGCAGGCAGCAGGGGTATAGATTTATCACTTCTGGGATTGACCATCAGGAATCCGTCAAGACCATCCATATATGGTTCAGCCGAACATTCAGATGTAATGCTAATATTTCGACCATCACCATGCGCAATTTCCTGTACTTTTCCCAGCATTTGCCTGTACCCCTCTATCCAGAAACTTCCTCCACCAAGAGGGTGCCCGTGCGATTTGTCAAAGCAGAGATTTGACAGTGATGCGGCTATTTGGTCAATATACACCGAGTTTACACCTATTTCATCTGCCAGGGTTTTTATTGCTGAGACTATCGTATCCTGGTAAGGTTCACTTGCAGGGCACATTACCATCTGCGGCTTTCCGTTACCGTATTTTTCCTGATAGGTAGTATTATCACGCTTCTTTGCAGCATAAGGAATAAATTCTCCAATATCTTTATTTGACTTATCAACTATCCTCCCATTTATGTAGGGCATCACCAGAACTCCCATATCAGTAAGCTCATGTGCAAATTCTTTTACCCCTTTCTTCGCAGGGAAAAAATGTGGGTAGTGCGTGTCAAATGGGTAAATATTCCAGTTATACCAGTGAAATCCAAGAGGAACACCAAAAAAATCAATTAAAGTTTTCCATTCTGCAAGTCTCTTTTGATAATCCCGTTTATCTGAAACAGAATATTCCCCTTCTCTCATCCAGAGTGCTACGTCCTTAAAAGACTGGGGTGTTGATTTTGCTTCAGAGACTTTTCCTTTTCCTGCCCAAGGAGCCGTTATAGCAAATTTACGGTATATCTTTGCTGCCGAAAGCCAGTCTCCCTGAATTACACCGAACATAAAAGGGAAGGGGTCATTAAAATCAGATCCCGGAACTCCCATATCTTCAGCATATACTTTTACATAGTACTCATTACCCGGTTCAATAACAAATTTCTTTTTCCATGCCAGGGGATCATGGGTAGCCATATAGACACCATTTCTTCCATTATTTGCTCCTATAAACTGCATAGACATATCACCATATCCGCCCGGATAGTTTATGTCCTGTCTTCCATTATAGTTTTTGTAAAGAGATCCCCATGACTCTGATTTTCCACCATGGTTTCCAAATGTACCGTAAATATCATAATTAATGGAGTCTAGAAAACCTGTGATTTTGGGGAATGATAAATCCCATAGTCCCCATTCTTTCGACTCATTGTTAACATTTATGTGCCAGTCGGCGATTCCCGTTTTGTCAGGAAGGTTAATCACCACCTCGACCTTTACATCTTTTAATTCAGGAAGTCCCAGATCGTCCCATAATATCCTGAGTGTCTGTCCTGCATTTTTGTTTTTTGTTATGGTCCCTTTTCCCGGTTGAGATAATTTATTTGTGGTTGTAATAATCTTCTCATCCCTGGCAAAAGAAAGCTGCCACAGTTCTTCGGCAGGAATGCGGGTAGAAAGATGCTCTTTTGCCGTTTTAAGATCAGTAAGCCCAATTAGTGAATAACTCCCATCCTCAAAGGTAAAAGCAACATTTTGATTCTTCAAAACCACATTACTTCTATCATTGCAGGATTCGAATACTATCACAAAGAGTAATAAAATGAATACTGTTTTTTTCATAATACGTGAATTAAGTGCTATTGAATCGATGAAATAGTTGTTGTCAATATCTTCATTTGTCGGTATCTATTTTAAGCTTGCCATAACGAAAAAAGCTAAAATTTAGTTGCCCTTTCATAATAAACACAGGAATGATAAACCATGCCTGGTTTACCTAAATTATCAGCTGTGAGATTAATATATGTTTTCCTGCCTGTAGCCGATATTTGTTCCCGATTTGGATTTCAAACAAAGAATAAAACACATCGGTATCTCATCCTTCGAAATGTGCACAGGTGGTTGGCGGCTGAATTAACTCGTTCGTGTATGTTTCCAGCCCTAAACGATAACAAAGGTCTCCATTTCCGGTTGCGTCAATAAAATATTTTGCTTTGATAATGCCACTGCCAGATTTATTATCAATAATCACTCCTGATAAATTCCCGTTGTGATCGAAGTATGGTTCGGAAAAAAGAGAATGTAAATACGGATAAAATCTTCGTCGGGAATGCATATTCATATTATATTTTAATTTGTAAGTTCAATTATCTATGTACATTATACTCAAAATAAGAAAATAGAATTTAAGGCTGCCAACTCAACTCCTGCTTTCTTTTTTTCAATTTCTCAAGATAGTTTTGCAGGTTGATATTCTGTACTGCAACATTTTCATGAATGGCTTGTCCCGCAGCAATTCCAGCTGATTCGCCACACATCATAAATACAGGCTCCATTCGTGCAGATGCATATCCCTGATGAGTAGCAGAGAAACATACCGGAACCAACAAATTGGAACATTCATGCAGTTTGGGGGTGATTGCCCGATATGGAATCGGGTAAGGGACATTTGTAGGGCCTTTGGCCCCGCCAACAAACATATTTCCTTCAAGTCCGACATACGTTTTTCCTTCCTTTTGAAACCATATCCGCCGGGAGGGATAAGTATCAATTCCGTATTGAGCCAGCGCAATAGGATCATCAACTTGTGTTTCGTTGTAAACGTCATGTGCGGTAATTATATAATTACCTACCAACCGGCGCGAAACCCGGATATATAACTGATGTGGCCAGCCTTGCGTTTCCGGATGATATCGAAGGTCCAGTCCTAATTCGGCTGTCTGCTTCCTGAATTCTTCAGGCACCCTACTATCTGTGCTTAAAAAGTGCTGCAACCCACTCATATAGTTTTGATGATCTTTCCATATTTGAGCCTTTACTCCATAATCACCTATGGCATATAAATGACTTATTCCAACTGGTGCCATTGTAAAAAGCGAATTTCGCTGATAATTGTATTCGCCAGAGTTTCTCCAGCCTGGGAATATCCAGCTCAACTGCTTAAACAGCGTTTCATTATCTTTAGCATTCTTTTTTAGAAAGTCAATATATCGGCCCACCAATTCATATCTTTGAGGATCATAATCTTTCGGTGCATTAAAATCTACGCGGAATTGAGGATCATTTGTCACATAATACCTGAAATTATAGGCTTGTGTAAAATAATCACTTGCGCCTATTTTTTGATTAAATTCATCATCAATCATTGGTAATAGACCGCTTTGTGGGTTTCCTTTTACTATAAAGGGATCAAGTGGGGTTAAATTTGTGGGTGGACAAATTCCTGCATTTTTTTCATCAAAATCAAAAGAAGATTCCCTTCCTGATCGAAATGAGACTCCACTTCGAGCCATCAGTTCACCTTCATAACTTGCATCTATATAAATCTTGGCTTCGACTTTCAAATCAGATTCTTTTTCCGGCATTGCCACCGGGCAGCCAGTTTCGTCAAAAGGAGCATAATCGAAAACAGCCTGCTTAATATGAGTTTGAATCTTGCTACAAATTCGTAATCCGATGGCTATAAGATAATTCGAATCTCGTGGTCCTTCAGAATATTCAAAAAGTCTTCTCTGATCTGTTTCGGGACTCATTATTTGGCTCATACTCCTCAATTCATCGACAGAATAATTACCCTTTTTCTTGCCTGTTCCAAGAACTTTCATCAATTCTCTTGTCTCTCCACCAACAGCTTCAAAGTTCGGACAATCCTGAATGGGTTTAAGTCCGGCACCAAGTATTCCACCAACCCATTTTGATGGCTCAAATATAACAACAGAATATCCTTCCTCTTTTACTGCTAATGCGGCCAGAATCCCGGATGGAGTTGCAGCATAAATACAAACATCGGTACTGATAAATTCTTCATCTGGTATATTTTGTCCCGATGCAAGTATATTACAACCAAGTATGACAAACAAATTAATAAGTGCTGTAATATTTTTTATCATAGTTGTCCATTTTTCGATTTTCATACTCGTATGTATTTAAGATACAAGGGCAGAAAGATAGGTTAATTTTAGGACTGCTTTTTTAAACTCATTTACTCCCGTCCCCTCCAGAATCGAATTTGCCACGTCTTCTTTTGAAACGAGTGAATTCTGGTAAAGTAATTCACTCTTTTTAAAGTCATCAAATGGATTTTGTCCCTGAACATTATTAATTGATGAGAATACAGATGAAAACATCAGGAAAATTAAAAGATATTATTTCATTTTGTCGGGATTTTTATTGTTGTTTTTCTGACAATAATATTTTGTTGAGTAGTATTAAAGCTTAAAAATACAAGTAATCACAGTAAATACACGGGGATGTCACTTTTCTTTTTTTTTGGTTTGTTTCGGTAATCATCTAATCAACAATACCCAATCACTATTATCAGGTGCCTGAATCTGGTATAGCGAACTTGCATCGATTGCACCGATGGGTCTGTGCTCTCCTGTACGTGGATCCAGCCATTCGGCCTTAAGACCTTCGCCTGCGCCCGGCAGGTTCATTCGAATCATTCCCCCATTGGGTGCATATACGATATATTGTTTCCCGTATTCGGCCAGACAATATGCTTCATCGCTGCCCTTGACGAATTCATTGGCCGGATTCATTTTCCAATATTCGAATTGTTGCAAAACATCAACCGCGATTTTCAGTTGCTTGTGGCCTACACAATCGGCACCAAGTTGGTCGGGTTTGAAACAAATGTTTATCCAGTGGTTTGATGGGTATCCAGGTCCGCCCCATTGATCCGTAGGTGTGGTCCTCAGGATTTTCGTAGCTCCAGTCGGCCCACATCACATGTCCTCCTGCACACAAAAAGCCCCAAATAATACGCAACGGCTTCTTTGCGCGTCCCTGTCCCTCCCAAAGGCCTTCTGTAATCAACATCGGGAAACCGCCGTATGAATCCATAACCAGTTCGTTGTTCGGGCCGGCTCCTGCCATTGGGGTTGATACCCAACCGCCTTCATTATTTGCATCACCCCACTGACGGCCGGGTCGGGTTTTCGATAGAGGTTTGGAGAGCGTTGAGTTTCCGGCTTACGGGAATATTGAGTTTGGACAACCAACGCCGGTTCTTGCCGTGCCATTGTTCACAATCCTGGGCTGTTATCATTCGTCCCCACGGAGTAATGGAGGCGAAATATTCGCCATATTCCATAAATTCCTGTTCATCCTTAACGCCGTAAGCATAAACCTCGGTTCCGAACCCAAAGACCAGTAGGCCAGGTTCCAGAAAGCTCCCTGGCGCGCCACAAAATAGCGGATGATCCTGCAGATTGCGCTCTGTATTGAACCGGTCTTTGATACCCGGGTTCATGACCAGTTCAGTTGGCGGGTATTTACCCCGCTCCTGACCGCCATATTTCCCGTTAGGACCTTCAAAGGGACCAATGTAAACTCCTGCGTCTCCTGCCGCTTGAAGCATTTGGTCCCATTCATGCCACATCCTTAGGTTCATGCGGTCATAATCCACTTCCTTTTTGGATTCGTCGGCAGTGGCAAAAGCAGTGACGTTATGATAGCCGTCAGGCCAGTTGGAATGATTCATGGTGCGGGTGACAATGGTATTGTATTCGTGTACCCTGCACCACTCAATGGCGTCCTGCCAGTCGATGGGTGTGAGTGCACAACTGGCATGCATGGACACCGGCATAAAACGTTCGCCGCGAATGGTTTTAAACCAATGTGGATTTTGTGGGTCGAGGGTCCAAAAGCCCGGTTTGGCATCTTTTTCCACGCACTCGAAATCGCCGGATGCACCGGGCGCGCCGTCAGAAAATGTGATTTCGTACGACCATTTGCCGACCTCGTCCGGCATAAAACGCTGTTTCCAAACAGTACCTTCCTGGCCGCCCTTGCCGTCGCCGTCAAAAAAGCCAAGAAAAGGTACTTGCGTGCCGGAAGGAGATGTGAAAACAGCATTCAGAGCAACATCCGTAAAAGGATTTTTGTACTGTTTCTTGTTTTCGATTTGGGTTTCAAACAGCCCGTAAAGCGGAATTTTCTCTGTTTTCGAATGCGACGGACCATCTGTTCCTGTTTCGGGAAGTGAAAAGGAATACCCGCCAAAAGTACAAATAGAAATAGTTATTGTTAAGAGTAACAGAACTATGATTCTTTTCATTTTATTTATTTTAAATTGATATTATTTAATATGAGAATCGGTGAGCGGAGCCTTAAAAAAACCTTCATCAAGCTCAATAATCTGATCCAGCTGAAATTTATTGTCCCACTTACCCATAACGGCCCAGAGTTTATGGTGCATTACCCATACAGGGACATACTACTTATGACCTAACTGGCGCTGTAATTCTATCTCTGAGAATCTTTTCTTTGTCGATGTTATAAAGTGCATTGCTATAAACC
>CAWGFJ010000021.1:0-57280 GCA_963821855.1 uncultured Prolixibacteraceae bacterium
TTACAAGTGTAATTGAAGAAGGTAATTTGTCGGACATTCCTGGATTTCAAAAAGTTTCCGGTATTCATCGAATCAACAATACCCAATCACTATTATCAGGTGCCTGAATCTGGTATAGCGAACTCGCATCGATTGCACCGATGGGTTTGATGCTCTCCTGTACGTGGGTCCAGCCATTCAGCCTTAAGACCTGCGCCTGCTCCCGGCAGGTTCATTCGAATCATTCCCCCATTGGGAGCATATACGATATATTGTTTTCCGTATTCGGCCAGACAATAAGCTTCATCGCTGCCTCTGACGAATTCATTGGCCGGATTCATTTTCCAATACTCAAATTGTTGTCAAAGCATCAACAGCAATTTTTAACTGCTTGTGTCCTACACAATCGGCACCAAGTTGATCAGGTTTAAACAAATGCTGGTCAAGGGGTTTGAGTGGCACCCATCCCCGGCCAATAGATCCATAGGTATGGTTTTCCGGATTTTCATAGCTCCAGTCGGCCCACATCACATGGCCTCCGGCACACAAAAATCCCCAAATAATACGCAGCGGTTTTTTGGCACGACCCTGCCCTTCCCAAAGGCCTTCTGTGGTAATCATGGGGAATCCGCCGTATGAATCCAATACCAGTTCGTTGTTCGGCCCGGCCTCCTGCCATTGGGGTTGATGAACCCAACCACCTTCATTACTTGCATCACCCCAGGACGGCCGGGTCGGATTTTCGATAGAGGTTTGGAGAGCGTTGAGTTTCCGGTTTAGCGGGAATATTGAGTTTGGAAATCCAGCGCCGGTTCTCACCGTGCCATTGCTCACAATCCTGAGCTGTAATCATTCGTGCCCCATGGAGTGATGGAGGCAAAATATTCTCCATATTCCAAAAATTCCTGTTCATCCTTAACTGCGTAAGCATAAACCTCGGTACTACCCAGACGACCAGTAGGCCAGATTCCAGAAAGCTCCCTGGCGGGCCACAAAATAGCGAATGATCCTGAGATTGCGCTCTGTATTGAACCGGTCTTTGATACCCGGATTCATGACCAGTTCAGATGGCGGGTATTTACCCCGTTCCTGACCGCCGTATTTACCATCCGGTCCATTAAATGGCCCGATATAAATACCTGCTTCACCGGCTGCCATGATGCATCTTGGTCCCATTCGTGCCACATCCTTAGGTTCATGCGGTCATAATCCACTTCCTTTTTGGATTCGTCGGCAGTGGCAAAAGCAGTGACATTATGATAGCCGTCAGGCCAGTTGGAATGATTCATGGTGCGGGTGACAATGGTATTGTATTCGTGCACCTTGCACCACTCAATGGCGTCCTGCCAGTCGATGGGTGTGAGTGCACAACTGGCATGCATGGACACCGGCAGAAAATGCTCGCCGCGAGTGGTTTTAAACCAATGCGGGTTTTGTGGATCGGGCATCCAGAAGCCCGGTTTGGCATCTTTTTCCACGCACTCGAAATCTCCTGAAGCACCGGGCGTGCCATCAGAAAATGTTAATTTCGTACTGACCAATTGCCGACCTCGTCCGGCATAAAGCGCTGTTTCCAAACAGTACCTTCCTGACCACCTTTGCCGTCTCCATCAAAAAACCCAAAAAAAATGATTTTTCGGCCTTGTGGGTGAAGTAAAAACCGAATTCAATTCAACATCAGTAAATGGATTAACATATTCCGATTTGTTTTCAATTTGGATTTCAAATAACCCGTAAAGTGGAATTTTTTCACTTTTTGCCTGCAAAGATGTTTGTTCTATTTGCAATGCCCTACAGGTTATAGCAGTAACTGAAATTTACTGAAAAAACAAAAATTGAAATCAATATAAGTACTGCTCTCTTTTTCCCTGTAACTTTTTTATCCTCTTATTCAAAAATAAATGTTCCGAATTTTTTGTATTCATGAAAAGTTTCTTCCGTTTCCTGCCACGAAAAAGTAGTCATTCCATTATCATAATCAATTCGATACATGTTGGCACGCCATTTTGTAGCCGCTTTTTGGAGGAACATTTTGCAATGGAGTTAAAAGTTCGTAAGGAATAAAAATCTCTGCCATCCAGGCCGAAATTGCGGCCCCACTTTTCTTTTTCCCGCCGCGGACGCTGGTTGCATGCCGTGTTTTTCTTTCTCCCTCGTAATGCCAGGGAAGCCAGCCAAAAAACTTTCCATCTTTGTTTGGAATAATGATGGGCAACTCGTAATTCAGCGGAGAAAGTTCATATTCAAAATACACCGGGAAAGTTTCATCGGTCCACAAAAAAACTTCCACCACATCTTCTTCCCACAAATCTTCATTATCTTTTTTTATGGTTGAATTCAGTTTGTTATCCTGACAATCAAAAAGAAAATAAATCCCCGTTTCTGAATAAAGAACTTTTGCCTTTGTTTCGTAGATTTTGGTTTCGGGTTTTCTTTGTGGCAAATTTATCCAGTTTGTGTTTTTCCACTCCGAAGCACTTCCATCTCCCGTCAACTCAAAATCGGCGGTTTTTTTCACCGTTATCGTTCCGGATTTGTCGTTTTGAGCCTTTAACTCCACCAGCTAATAAAAAATGAGAGGATAAATACAAAAGTATAGTTTTAACTGCATTTCTGATTATTCTAAATTGAATTTCTTTTTTATATCATACTTCGTTATTCTACCGGAATACATTCAATCAGCAGATGGTTTGAAAATTCAACATCAGTTTTTCCCACAGGCCCGGAAACTGTTCCCAAATCTTTCTCATTCACATAGTCATACACACGGTAGGTTTTATCTTTTAATCCACGCAATTCGATTGTCCCCTGCCATTTATCAGCATAAAAAGCGTAATAAAAATTATCGCCTTTTTGAATGACATGCGATTCGGGTTTGTCATATATAATATCGTACAAATTCAGGTAATTGCCTTTGCTCAGCATTTTTTCGTTGTACAGTTTTACCCATTTTTCCCAGTGTTTTTCGCGTTCGCCGGTCAATTGCATATTTTCCGGCCCTGTTGGCCAGGTAAATTTGGTACCAATAACACCACCCGGCCCCATCGAAGTTGCAAAGTCCTCGCCCACTTTTGCTGTGTCGCTTTTATCGTTCATATCCACTTCCAGTCTGATGTGCTCCACATGGTCGGTATAAACCGGTGCATTGGAGCCCCAAAGCGCTTTCATGGATTTTACCCTTCTTCTCGATTGCTCCACACTGGTGGGATCGGAAACCACGGGTTGGTCGGTAAAAACCGATTGGTAAAAATCCTGCGTAGTTCCGCAATTACAGATTTCGGTTACCGAATTTGGTTTTATTGATTTTGAAGTTTCATAAATGGCCTGAAGTAGTTTGGGCAAATCCTGATACGATTCTTCGGGATTTTCATGATGATGTGCCGGATTGTAACACGGCGGAACAACGTAGTAGGCATCGAGCTTGTGACCGTCAAATCCCCAATCGCCAATAAAACGTTTTGTAAGCTTTTTCATGTATTCCTGAACTTCGGGAACGCTTGGGCAAAACTGGTACATATCGCGGCAGTCCCGCGGGTAATTTCCTTCTTTGTCCATTATCAGCCACTCCGGGTGATCTTTGGCCACCTGCGCCATTCCCGGGTCAACCGAACCACCCCAGGTTGGAATTACTTCGGGTTGAACCGGCGTTGGCGCCCACCATATTTTTACTTTAAATCCCTGATTGTGCAACGAATCCACAAATGCTTTAACCTGTTTTTCACCGCCGGGAAAGTAAAATCACGCAGATTCCAGTCGCCGTATTTGTCCCACCAACGGTCGTCAATTACCACCCATTTTATTCCCAGTTCCTTTAATTTCGGCAGTGTTCCGTAAATATCATCCAAAGTAAAATCGGTGAGATATCCCCACCCACACCAAATGGCATCATGTGCCGCTTCAGAAGGCGCCGGCTGTTTAATTCCCTGGTCGGCCATTAAATCGGAATAGGTTCTTAACGGATCAAAATAATCCAGTGAATGAGCTATAACAACTCCTTTTAATGTTTGCAAACTTTCTCCCGGAGCCAGTGTTTTTGCCTTTTCATTTTGAATAGACATGCTCACTTTTTTGTCGTCTTCCACTTCAACAGGAAAAGAGACCATTTGTGGTTTTGGGTCGAGATGAGCAATAGCCAGCCCGGCATTTTTATTCCAGAGATCGACCAAGTGGCACACCTCCACCGGTTTTGGTTTCAGGCTGAACGCCCATCCAGTTTCTTTGCTGAAATCCATCTTTTATGGGAATAACATAGTCGAATCCCCACGCGAGGGATGCTCCCTGATACGACCAAAAATCGTATGGTTTATTTTGGGAATTGAAAACCGATGCATCTAATTTGAAATAGTTCGAAATGGTTTTGTCAACCGTAAATTCAGTTGTTCCTGTATTTTTATAGGTTGCCGTTATTATTGCTGCATCCGGATATTTGTCGTACAATTCAATTGACAGTATTTTTTCAATTTGCAACCCGCTTTCAGGTTCCGCAACTCCTTTTACCATTAATTTTCTTCCCGTTCCAAAAGAAGATTCAATCTGTTCCATTTTAATATCGTCGTAATTCACAGTAAAATCCGATATATCTTTTCCGTTTACGGTGATGAAATGGCTTGGTTTTGTTTTATCAGTCAGATCAACAAAATTCAAAGGAATGTCTTCATTTTTATAATAAATTGCCAGGTTCATTTTTGAATCCAACTGAAGTTCTATTCCCGGATTCCGAAACCAAATATCTCCACCTTTAGAATACGTAAAATCTTTTGTTGATGTGTGAACAGAGAGGAAAAAATCAACAAAAAACGGGTCAATCAACAGAACATGATACGACTTATTCATTTAATCAATTTTTAACTTTTAAATTCAGGAAATAATTTTTCCGCATTTTTATAATAGATTTTTTCGACCACTTCGCGTGGCAATTTTAGACCTTTAAATTCTCCATCCACTTTCCATGATGTAATGGTTTTGTCGGTGGTTAAGAACTCCCAGTCGTTTTTCCACTCCCCGTGTACGTGATCTTTTAGTTTTTCCGGGTCATCTTCTGCACCGGCGTAATCTCCACGGTCGGTTCCGTAAATTATACGGTCCTGATATTTAATAAAAAAGTCGCGTACTTTTTTCGGGTCTTTTTGCGCCTGTACTTCAATATGACAGATGCGTTCAGCCAGGTCCACAGTCATATTCGGGAAACGGTCGAAATGTTCAGCCATAAGATCTACACTCCATTCCATGCTGCCAAGATGTGCTCCCATAAATTTCAAATCAGGATGTTTTTCAAGCATCCGGTCGCGGGCTGCAATTTGCTCCTCATACGATGGATATTCAGGATGCAGATACATATGGTACTCCGGGAATTCCTCAAAATATTTTCGGTCGTTGTTTACAGTCATTTTATCAAGTGGCAACCAGCAATTCCGTGGCTCACCAAGGTGTCCGCAAACAGGAATCCCATTTTCTTCCAGATAATCAAAAACCGGATCAAATTTCGGATCGTCAATCATTATAAAATTCCCGTTTTTGTCTTTTTCCACCATCCCGATGTTTTTCCATACTTTTATACCTATAGCGCCTTTTTTAAATGATTGTTTAAGGTATTCAATTGTTTTCTCCTGCCAGTCGTTTTCATCCCAACCTTTTAAAGAGAAGGTGGTGAGGTAGGCCAGATGATGAGGAAATTTATTTATCTGAAACAATGCCGCTTCTTGCTGTTCCTGAATAGTTACGCCAAGCGGAGCATCGGTATTGATTGACAAAATCCGGAAATTATCGGCAACAGCCTGTTCCATAAAAGCAAATCTGTGCGTATTTATATGACAATGAATATCTATTTTATCCATTTTCTGAAAATCAGCTTCTGTGCAGAATTCCTTTTGTTTGTTACTGTAAAATGCAAATGATAATCCGGCAATTATAATTCCTATCCCATAAAAAGCAATATTTACCAGCCTCTTTTGAACCTGTTTTTTCATCATAATTTTTTATTAATGTATACAATAAATATTCAACGAATTTGTATTACTATTTATTCTGAAGCAAACAATCAATACTTTCATTTTTTTAATCGGAAACAAATTTAATACAAAAAAACAGGAATACACAAGTAAATACACAATCATTTTCTTTTGAATTGAATTTATTGAAAAGTAAATACCTTTCAAAACTTTAGCTTTCATAAATAATTTCGAGGTAATTTAAAGAAAAATAAAAATCAGAATTGCAGTTTTCGATATTCAGAAATAATTCTTTTGTTCAGATAAACAGAAGATTACAATAATCACCAACTGTAAAAAAACAGAACCTACGAAAACTTAACGAAACATTCCTCTTTCATAACACACTTTTTATTTATTATTTTGTGCTTACTTATCGTTAAAAATAAATCGCTGTCATAATGAAAGCACTAATTATAATTCCACTCGTTTTCTTAATCTCTGTATTAAATTTAAGAGCACAGGTAGAATCAATGGCGGAAAAAAGTGAAATCTATTTTCCATTGCCCGATTCGCTTGGCGGATGGAGAACTTTAACCGAGGCAAATGAAATAGAACAAATATGCGGAATTGACAAGACAAAACTTGATGAAGCTTTTGAATTCGTTAAAAGCACTACAAAAAACGGTGGTTTACTTGTTGTTCGCCACGGTTATCTCGTTTACGAAGAATATTTTGGAAAAGGCCAGCGAAATGCCACTCCGAATTTAGGTTCATGCGGAAAATCATTTACCAGTATTGCCGTGGGAATACTCATGAATGAGCGACCTGAATTGTTTCCCGATGGTTTGGATCAAAAAGTCTTTACTCCGGATTATCTTCCTCCAAAAGCATTTCCATTGCCAGATCCAAAGATGGCAGATATCAAATTAGGGCAGTTACTGAGTTTTACGGCAGGCATCAGGGGAAATAACCCGGTTTATATAAACGGCAAACCTTCAGAGATTAATCCAGTGGGACCTGACGGATGGTACGGAATGACGGACGAATATGCTTTGGGCCTGGAGGAAGGAACGATGTACGGCGGTACACCTTTCAGCACAAAAACGCTCTGGTGTAATCCGGGTGAAGGATATTCTTATGCGACTGCATCTATTCACATAGCATCTATAATCTTGCGTCATATCACCGGGACCGAACTGGAAGATTATATTGAGCAACACCTTGCCAAACCATTGGGCTGGGGCCATTGGTCATTTGGATACAAATATGCAGAAAGGGTAAATCACACTCCCGGTGGCGGTGGAATTGCTCTTCGCAGTACCGATATGCTGCGTTTTTGTTATATGCTTTTACACGAAGGCCGCTGGGAAAACAAGCAAATTGTTCCAAAAGAATATGTCAAAACAGCTTCGTCAGCAAATATTTACAATCCGCACTATAATTACAGTCTGCAATTTAATGTGAACACCGACGGAAAAATAAACGAAATCCCGACTGATGCTTTTTGGAAAATTGGTTCGGGCGGCCATTGTTTATATGTTGTTCCATCGCTTGATTTAATCGTTTGGAAAATGGGTGGACGCGATGGTCAATACAGCATCTTCGATACCGGTCTTCCTGAACTAAAACCATTGCCAAATGCAGATCAGCCAATAACAAACGCACCTGAATTTGATGGCGATGTTTATATAAAGACACTGGAAATGGTTATTCAATCAATGAAATAGACTGTGAGATTTTGAGATTTAAGACTGTGGATTCTCGTAATTGAAAAAACTCTTGACCTATTATAAAGACTAATTCTCATTTTCACACAGCCTGTAACGCAGAAGGCGAAAATTATACAGTTCCTAATGAACCAACATAACACTTGGGAAATCCTGCACCGCCACATTCCCGTAAACATCTTCTGCTTTAACGGAAACCGTGTACAACCCAAAGCCCATTTCTTCTATTTTTTTGCTGAATACCTAAATCACCACCAGCATGATCACCATGAGTATTATCATCAAAAAGCTCAATTTCAAACGATTTGGAAGGTTCGTCTTTTAAAACCAATTTTGCCTTTACTGAAGAAATTTTGCCGCCATCGTACAATTTAGCCTGAACAGTGTTGTCTCCGTCAATATTTACCCATTGGAATACAGGCGGAGTTTTGTCTGTCCCGGTAATTTTAAGATTTACAATTCCGCGCCTGATGATATGTTCCGGGTAATCGGGCAGCCAGTATTCCGCAAAAAATTTGAACAGTTTCGTTTTCTGAGTTTTCTGAAGCCAGCACCGGAACTGAATATTTTGCCGAAGCCCCTACATGATCGTATGTGCCCCAATAGTCCGATTCCCTGAGATGAATGCCAAACGGATTAACGGCTGGATTATTGGTATGTAAAAACGTACGAAAAAGCCTTCCATTGTCCCGCGCCAAAATAACTATCGACTCACCCGGATTGGCAATTCCATCTCCATTACCTTTTCCTAAAAACACAGAAACAGTATCATCACCGGCAGCAGCAACTTCAAATTCTTTTCCATCGGCGACTAATAAAATCTTTAATTTCTAATTTTCTCGTTTCTTAAATGAATATCAATATAATCACTCCAAACATTCCCGGCTTTATCAGTAATCTGTCAAACTAAACCGCTCAATTTCAACACTATCAGATTTAATGCGAAACGAAAGCATTTCATCACATTCTTTTATTTCACCGGGCTGGATAGTTTCCAAACGGGCAACATCATTTAATAACAATAGCACTTTTTCGTGTGGCTTTCAGTTTTACCGAAACATTCATCAGCGGTGCTAAAACCTTTGTTTAACAATTTCACTGATAAAATCATTTTTTTCATCCTGATGACGCCCAATTCATATTTGTAACCTCAAATGAAGCTATGCCAATATTGGGAGTCGTTTTTATTATCGCTAATTCCGATTTCATGCACACCGCCATTCAAATCAATTTTCAACCGTCCTTCGGAATCGCTTTTTAATGTATAATTCGAATATTTTCCGGTTTCAGGATTGATATCATGAATTTCATAATGCTGCTTATTTTCATAAATCGGAGGAGTAACAATCGAGAGTTGAACAAAAGGCAGCAGTTCGCCATCGGGCAGAAAACTTCGCACTGCACATTTAAATCCCTGTCTATTTACATTTTCAAGAACGGTAAAACCCGGAACTTTCCTGTCGGAATTCACATGGTAATCCCAAACTTCAAACGATGGATACACATCAATATGATTCCACTTTTCAGGTTTGGAGGGTGGGTTATCAAAGGTATTTAAACAGAATTCAAACATTTCGCGCAGCCCACAGGCAGAGTGTTCAGCATGATATACTTTATATTCGTAGTTGTCCATTACCTGTGTCCAGACTTTGTTTACATCTTTATGATAGTCGCGAATAAAATCCTCGTCGCCATAATTTAAGCGAACATTCACTCCTTCATAATTGTCATACCATATCCAAATGGCGGTATTCAACCGGTGAGTTTTTCGGGCCAACAAAAAATTCCACAGAACCACAGAAATTTCCTGCAGCAGATACCAGGTGCGGATATTTGCCTGCGATCCACCAGGTCATAAAACCACCCATTGACAAACCGGTTATTGCCCTG
Organism: uncultured Prolixibacteraceae bacterium; assembly: GCA_963821855.1. GTDB lineage: Bacteria > Bacteroidota > Bacteroidia > Bacteroidales > Prolixibacteraceae > Draconibacterium. The sequence continues at coordinate 9,527 of CAWGFJ010000021.1, forward strand.
TGTTCCCTGTTCGGAATTGTCTGGTAATGATCGTCGATGTATTCTACAAGTTCAGGAAAATAAAGCGGAAACTGACGATAAGTTTCCACAGGCCCGATATTGTAGGGTCTCAGGTAATATTCTTCATTGGGCCGGCGATTGTAGCCATCGGGTTTTACCACAATTACATCGTGTGTTGCCACAAAATTTGCAATGTTGTCGCCTCCGTTGCTGTCGCCTTCATCGGCTTTAAAATCGTTGATGCTCCCAAAGTATCGCTGCGACCATCCATGATAATAGTATATTACCGGATATCTCGTATCCTGGTTTTTAGCGTAACCCGGTGGAAGGAAAATACGGTAGTTACGCACTTCTCCAAATACATTGCTGTAGTGGCTTTTATCCAATATTGTAACGTCTCCGGCAAAAGTATTCCCGTTTAAAAGAATAACAAAAACTAATCTCCTGTAACGACAGTCTTCACCAATTGTAAAAAATTCATACTAAAAATTTGAGAAAAAGTTAATTTACAAAATTTAATCATAGTCTGTAGCGTTGGTTTTATTCCTATACCTAACAATTTTGAAATGACAAATTGATTTCATAATAGAAGCGACTTTTATCCTTAGCGATATCGTTGATTTTAAGTAACCCTTCCACTGCTGATATTAATTTACTATTTTTTATTACAACAAATGAAAACAGACAAATAAAAAAAGTCTACCTCCTTCAAAAAGTAAATAATTAATCACATATTACTTTCATAATCTTTTGACCATAAAAATAAATAATTAGTTTTGTTGTATCAAATTATAAAATGAAAGTTTTCGAAAGTTTATTATTTTTTTTGTAATTTGCCTGATGATTTTTAAACCTGATAAATGAGACGATGGAAACTTCTATCGATTACATCAATGAATGGAGATGGTATTGGCTGCATAGGTATAACGTGCACCCGGAAGCCGAAAAAAAGAACCTACGAATGGATGAACCACTGCTTATAACCACTATCATACACTAAATCAACAGAAATGAAAAATACTTTAGTTTATCTGCTTCTCTTTTCCTTCAGTTTACTACTGAGCAACTGCAATCCTGAAGCATCGAAGCAAAGCTCAACTCAGCAACCAGTTGCGGAAAACAATATCCGAAGCTACCTGACAAAAGTGGCGGCTGAAATTACCGATAGCTCACTCGCTGGAATAAAATCGGTAAACGACTGGGAAATGATTCGGGACCGACGTCATAAAGAGTTTATCGAAATGATGGGTATTCAGGATTATTATTACAGTGAAAAAACCGACTTAAATGTAAAATATACCGGTACGATTCAACGCGACGGCTACCAAATTAAAAAGCTGTATTACGAATCATTACCGGGATTATATGTTCCTGCAAATTTGTATGTGCCTGATAATATAAAGAATCCAACGGCTGCTATATTGTACGTTTGCGGACATTCGCCAACACAACAGGTGCATTACCAGCCCTATCCTGCAAAATTTGCTAAACTCGGTTTTGTATGCCTGATTATAGAAACCATTCAATGGGGCGAAGTTCGCGGCGATCACTGGGGAGAATATGCACGCGGCTGGTTTAACTGGTACAGCCGTGGTTACAATCCGGCCGGTGTGGAACTTTGGAATGCCATCCGGGGACTCGACTTTCTTGCCTCTCTTCCTGAAGTGGACGCGGAAAAAATGGGTGTTACCGGAATTTCCGGTGGAGGCTCTCAAAGTTGGTACATTGCTGCAGCCGATTCAAGAGTTAAAGCAGTGGCGCCTGTTTGTGGAGCCAGCACTTTGAAAGCACAAATAGAAAGCCGGACAGTTGACGGCCATTGCGATTGTATGATGCCAACCAACACTTACCAAATCGATTTTCAGGATGTTGGTGCGTTAATATCACCCAGACCGCTACTAATAGCCCAGGCCGACAGGGATGGAATGAATACCATCGAATCGGTTCGGGGTTTGTATACCGACATCAAAAAAATGTATGATTTGTATGAAAAACCTGAAAATATAAGTTTTGTTGAAACACCGGGGGGACATTCCTATCACAAAATATCGAGGGAAAAAATTCACTCCTTCTTTTTGAAAGCACCTGATGGGAAAAGATGTTTCCCCGGAAGATGCCGGCGATATTGATATTACACCTGAAAACTTACTTTCTGAAGAAGAACTTAAAGTATATGTTGATGGATCCCGAATGACGACCGGACAACCACCATTCAAAATAGTTTTGTAAAACTGGCAAATCCGCCTGAAATTTCAAATGAAAAACAGTTGACAGAATTCAGAGATTCGGTAAAAAAATTCCTGACTGAAAAAACATTTGGTGCATTTCCTGAAGCACCTCCCGCCTTTGACTCAAAAATGGAGTTTCGGTCGCTGGACGGAGGCAAATTCGGATGGAATATTTACAGTTTTGTTCCTGAGGAGGGCTGGCGGTTAAAAGTTGATTTTCATTGGAAAAATGATACCGCAAAACAAAAGCCTTTAATGATAGTGTTAAAAAACTACGATGAAGAGCGGTGGGGCGCCGAAAGCTTTGCCTCTAAAATAGATGATAGCTGGAACATTGCCTATTTTGAAGTGCGCGGAATCGGAGAAACAGGTTGGGATCCGGGACTACAGTGGCATGTGCGCAGAGCTTCAGCGTGGACTGGAAGAACAATCGCATCTATGCAGGTATATGATTTATTGCGCTGTATCGAATTCTGCAAAACCTTGCCACAAGTCGATCCTTCAAAAATAGGAATTGCCGCAAAGGATGAAATGACGGTTGTAGCATTGTATGCTGCTTTAATGGATGGAAACTGCAAACAGCTTTTTCTTCAAAATCCGGAGGCAACCCAGGATGTGGAAAGCAGAACCGACGGGAAAGGCGCAGCGACTGAAATGCTCAATTGCCTTCGAATAACAGATGTATGGCAGATGCCGGCATTGGTGTATCCGACACAAATTGCATTTTCCGGGGAGGTGCCAAAAACATATCAATATTCAGAAAAGATTATCAACCGGTTGGGCGGAAAAATCATCATAAACAAAAACTGAACACTATGAAAAACGATAAAAAAAATGTAAGTCTGTTGTTTTTTTTGACATTCATTTTCTCTCTCCCCTTATCCCTTTCGGCCCAGGTAAACGAAAAAATTGATCGTGGCGTTATTGCCCTTGCCGTGGATGAAAACTTGGTTTATGTGGGCTGGAGATTACTAAAAAATGACCCGGAAAATGTAAGTTTTGACGTGTACCGAAAAGACATGGGATTAACAAATTTTGAAAAAATAAATACGATGCCGGTCGCAAATTCAACCAATTTTATGGACACCACTTCCCTACCCGGCCATGGGTATATTTATAAAATAAAGTCTATTTTCGGTGACAAAGAAAACGATACAGCAGGCGAAGCTTATGTGTTTACGCTGTCAGGCAATCAACCCTGGTTTTCCATCAAACTAAAAGATAATGTCGAACTCAAACGAGTTGGAATTGGAGATTTGGACGGTGATGGGGCTTACGATTTTGTGCTTCAGCACCCTGACTTCAATGTGGATCCTTATTACATGCCGGGGTACTGGAAACGCAGTCCCGAACCGTATAAACTTGACGCCTATTCCTCAAAGGGAAAATTCCTGTGGCGGCATGAAATGGGCTGGGCAATCGAAACTGGCACGTGGTACTCTCCATACATGGTTTTTGATGTTGACCAGGATGGCAAAGCCGAAGTGTATGCTAAAGCCGGTGAAGGAGATCCGCGTGAAATGGACGGGCATGTTTTGCAGGGGCCGGAATACCTGGTTAAACTTGACGGGCAAACCGGAGAAATTCAAAAAAAGCAGGACTGGATTTCAAAAGAGGGATTTGAATCTTATAATTACTGGAGTCGCAATTTTCTTACGGTAGCCTATTTTGATGGAGTAAACCCCTCGCTGGTGATGCAAAGAGGTACCTACACCATAATAAAAACAACTGCACTCGATAAATCGCTCAACCCGATTTGGCGATGGGAAAGTACCGGAAAATATGAGAATTACAAGGGGCAAGGTATGCACGGAATTCTGACCGGCGACATCGATTTGGACGGAAAAGATGAACTCGTTATCGGAACAGCGGCATTAGATGATAACGGAATTCCGATGTGGCACACCGGATTGGGTCACAACGATGCAGGTTACATTGCCGACATCGACCCTGACCGGCCGGGTTACGAAATTTTTTACGGAATCGAATCCCGTTCGCCAAAAAACGGGGTTTGCCTGGTTGAGGCCAAAACCGGTAAAATAATATGGGGTTACGAAGGGAGCACTTACCATGTTCACAGCCAGGGAATGGTTGGTGACCTGACCACTGAATACCCGGGAATTGAGTGTTATGCCGGAGAAGCAAAAGGCGGCGATAAGTTTTTCCTGTACAATGCAAAAGGTGAACGGCTTTCAGATCAAAACCTCTGGGGACTGGAACCACGCGCCGTTTGGTGGGACGCAGACGAGCAAAAAGAAATCTGCCATCAGAATAAAATACTTGAATTTGACGGAGAAGAAAAGTTAAAAATTGAAGGCAAAGTTTTAATCGTGGCAGATATAATCGGCGACTGGCGCGAAGAAATTGTAACCAGCCTGCCCGGTGAACTGCGAATTTATTCTACCAACATATTGGCAGGCTCCAAAAAAGTTTGCCTGATGCAAAACCATCTGTACCGCATGGCCGTAGCCGATGCTTCGATGGGATATTATAATGCGCCACAGATAGGGTTTAAATAACAAGTTGTTCAATTTACAGTTTTTTTGATTGAGGGCTTCACTTGAAGTGAAACCCTCAATTAATCTTTAAATTTAGAAAGTAGAATCCATGCGTCAACACAAAGAAATATTGGTAATGGTTCTGTTGTTATCGGGTACTGTTCTTTTGTCCGGAAGGAGCAGGGCGCAGGAACACAAAAGCTCTTCCATCGAGAAAGGAATTGCTGCTTTATTTCCCGGTGATTTGGGAATTGAAAAGCATAAATCCGTCATTTTTGCGGAAGATTTTGATGGTGGATCAATGGAAGAAATTTTACAAAACTGGACGTCGAACCAGGGAGCAGAAGATCACCGGCTATCGCTGGATGAACTTGCAGGACCTGACGAATCGGCACATAATAAAAGTTTAAAAATGACCATTCTGCGAAATAAAGGGGGAAGTGGCAGTGACCTGCGAAAGATATTTGATAAAGGATATGATCGGCTTTATTTTCGTTTTTATGTGAAATTTGCCGAAGATTACGGTTTTAACCATCATTTTACAAGCATGTCCGGCGACCTGAATCCCACTCCTTGGGCAAAAGGCCGTGCCGGGTTGAAACCTGATGGAACATTTCAGCGCTACTATTGACCAATTAACAAGCAATGTCAACAAAACTGGTTCAGGGTACTCCCCGCCGGGATACTGGGCGTTTTACTCTTACTGGCCCGAAATGAAATCCTGGCAAACTCCGGAAGGCAAACCTGACGGACGCCCGAATGCTTATTATGGCAATGTTTTTATGCCGCAAAATCCAATACCGGCAGCGAGAGGAAAATGGCAATGTGTGGAAATCATGATCCGGCTAAATTCAGCACCGGGAAAAAAAGACGGGGCGCTGGCTTTCTGGATTGACGGAAAACCTGCTGGACGGTGGGATCCGGACGACAATAATCCTGTAAAAGGCTACTGGATGCGGGAGGTTTTTCGGAGTGATCCGGATAATGAGAAAGCTCAACCTTTCCCTGGAATCGAGTGGAGAACCCATCCGGAACATTTTGATAAACTCAAAATAAATATCATCCGGCTACAGAACTATGTTTCTGATAAATCGTGGGAATACAATGAAAAATATGCCAGAGAGCATCCCGATTTTAATATTAATCTTAAGGAAGCGACTGTGTGGCAGGATAATGTTGTGGTAGCCACGGAATATATCGGGCCTGTTGAGTCCGTCACAAATAGAGCTAAGAAACAATTTGAAAATATAAACAGATGAAAACCAGGTTATTCCAAAAGTCGATTCTATTTTTTTCAATCAGTTTTGTATTCTTTATGTTTGAAAAGAATCCTGCCATGGCCGGTGATCTTCAGTCAAATACGATTTTCGTAGATGCTCCCGGAAATTATGGCAAACCCGGCACAACCTATGTTTTAACAAAAGATATTACCGCCGAAAAAAGTGCAATATTTCTCGGAAAAGATGTAACCTTCGACTTAAACGGACATACCATAACTTTTGCCGGCGGCAATTATGAACACGTTCCCAATTATGGTTTTGAAGAAGGAATCAGTGGCTGGGATATATCCAAAGCGCCGGGAGCCAAAGTGGTAAATACTGCTGAAGTCCATGCATTTATTGGCGATAAAATTCTGAGCCTGGAAAAAGGCGATGAAATTGCTTCACCATACATAAATCTTCCGGTGGCCAACCGCTCTTATTTTGCCATGTGTGGAGTAACCGGCAGATATTATCACGATATGGGCGGCGACCTGAACAACGACATGAAAATAAGCATTTATGTGGATGACGAACAGGGAAATGAAGTAAGATGTCTGAATCAATATGGCGATTCAACGATGGTTGGCTGCCCGGTAATAAATCGTTCTGCACGGCTTGGAGGCGGGTTTGTTTTTGCCCATCTTACAAATCTTCCGGCAGGGAAATACCGTATTCGTGTAAAAGCCGAAACCGATTGCCTTGTCGACCAAATTGATATTCGCCCTGCATTTGATGTCGGCATTGGAATTGTAGAAAATACACATCCGTACGGTCATTATGATCATTTTTACGAAATCGTGCACAGCGCTTTTTATGATTACACAGAAGACTTTTCAAACGGAACTCCTGTTGCTGAAATTCCCGGAGTTGAAGGAAAAGGGACCGTAACCATTAAAAACGGAACTATAAAAAGCGGAACCCGCGGAATTGCGTCATGGGGAATTCAATCAACTGCTGAAGATGTGCGAATTATTCTCGACAGCGTTACCATAATCAACGAGGGAATTAATGCCACTGCGGTGGATGTTCCGCATGCTACAATTACCAATTGTACTTTTAAAGTTGAAAACCCATTTATTATTAATCGCCACGGCTCGCAGTTTTATGCAGTAGACCTGAGAGGCGAACAACTTTCAGAAGTTTCCTACAGCAAATTTTACGGCGGACAGGGAAATCTGGCTTCAAAAGGACTGGATTCCAAAATACACCATAATTTATTTGTGAATCAGCAAACTGTTACCAACCATTACAGCGTGATGGCCATGGGCGATGGATCAATGATTTTTGAAAACGAATTTAAACCTGAAATAGGTTCCGGACTGGAAATTTTCAGACATAAAAATATCGAAATTTTTAACAATGAATTTTACATTAAAGCAGCGCCTCCAAGTTGCGAATACCACGAACATTACAGCACCAATGCCATACGAATTGCTGATTATGGCGCTGAGTTGGGCTCGCCACGCGGAGCTTACGGAAACCGGGTTTACAACAACAAATTCTATATCACCGGGAAAAAATTTAAAGAATATCCCGATTATATTCCCATGGCATCCGCTTTCTTTTTTAGTGCAAGCGCCGGGGAAAATTACATTTTTGGAAATGAAATTGTAATCGACCACGAAAATCCGGAATCGGATGCTGAGGCATTATGCTTTTTATGTTGGAAATGCCCGTGGTGGCCAACTTTACAACAACACAATTACATCGAATGTTACGCCTGTTTGGGTGGCCTGCGGATACGGAACAGCAATAAAAACGCAAATTTGCAACAACACTTTCATTCAGTCACCCAATACAAAAATTGATTTTCAACCCATACGAATGGGATCGTTTGAACAGGATATTTGTGTGGCAGAAGATGTCACTTTTTGTTCGAATGAATTCCGCGGAATGGATTTCGGAATTGATGCCACTGCGCAAAAACACAGCTACACGGTTTTATGGACACTCAATATAAATAACGCTAAAGCTAATTCTCCGATCCGGATAATGAATAAAAACGGGGAAAAAGTTGCGGACCTTCAGACTGACAAAAAAGGAAATGCAACGATTGAGCTGCCGGAATATTCAGTAAATGGCGCGGAAAAAACGATTTATTCGCCCTACACAATTTTGGAAGGAGAAAAGAAAATAAAAGTGAATTTGAATAAAAATACATCTATTGGATCTTATCAATAACAACCAAAAATTATAGATTGATGAGCTTGTAGTTGGCAAAAACCGGATTGGATGTTTACCTCAAATATCATCCGAGTAAATAATTAAAAGGAAATTAATCAATCAAAATGAAAAGAATATTTTATCAAATTAAAACTGTTTTGGCGCTGATAGTATTTCTGTTCGCCGCCTGCCAAAATCAAAAGGACAGGAAAACCACAAATAAAGAATTTCCTTCGGAAATGGTAGATTTTAAGCCATATAAAAACAACCCGGTTTTTAGCGGAACAAATACAGGAACATGGGATAACCAAATAAGGGAACGTGGTTTTATTCTGAAAGAAGATGACATTTATAAAATGTGGTACACCGGTTACAACGGTGGCGATACCACCATCAAATATCTTGGTTATGCAACTTCACATGACGGCATCAACTGGGAAAGATATCCCGGAAATCCGGTTTTTGATAAAAAATGGACGGAAGACATGTTTGTTATTAAAAATGGAGGCACTTATTATATGTATGCTGAAGGAAAAAACGATGTAGCCCACATGCTCACATCTGTTGATGGAATTAACTGGGAAGAACAAGGTGATTTGACAATCCGTGAAACCAATGGCGAACCCATTCCCGGACCGTACGGCACACCTACCGTTTGGATTGAAGACGGAAAATGGTACCTGTTTTATGAACGGAATGACCTGGGAATTTGGCTTGCTACTTCCGAAGATAAAATGACATGGACAAACATTCAGGATGAAGAAGTACTAAAAACGGGGCCTGAAAAATATGACGAAGGTGCGGTGGCAGCCAACCAGATAGTCAAATTCAACAATCGTTACTATATGTATTATCATGGCTCAACAAACCCAAATTGGGCCGATCCAAACGCCAATGCCAAATGGACAACAAATGTGGCCATGTCAACCGATTTAATTCACTGGAAAAAATATCCCGGCAATCCGCTCGTGGAAGGCGACACATCGAGTGGCATTCTCGTTTTTGACGGTGATAATTACCGGCTTTATACTATGCACGATAAGGTTGGGCTATATTTTTCAAAACAATAAAAAACGATTGCCAGAAAGCATTAAAATACTGAAGTTAAGTAATATGAAGACATTTAAAATAATTTTACTCCTTATTGCATTAGCCCTTTTAGGTCTCAATATTTCGGGCTTGTTTAAGAGCATGCGCAACCCGGGGATTTTCACCGAGGAAATCAACCTGAGAAACAGGGTAAACGACGTAACTATCGGCTACCCTGAAATTAACGAAATGCTCGTAAAAAAACCGGGTGAAAACAATGTAGAATTTGCCATCAGAATTAACAAGGAAGTAAACAGTTCCATGGCCCATTACTGGAAAACCGGAGGAATTGAAAAATATCACTTGCGGGTTCCGGCGTGGGAAAATTACCTGTTGTACGCCGCCTCGTATATCAATCCAAAGCGTTACAAAAAATATGAATTCAGCAACTATAAAAAAAACCTGGAACGAGGTGTCGGATTGTGTTCAACGCATTCAACAGTTGTAAAAGGCGTTTTGCTTGAGAATGGAATAAAAGCGGAATTACTGGATGTGGGCGGACATCACGTTGTAGTTCGCGCTGAACTGGATGATAACAATACCTATATGCTGGATCCGGATTATGGCATATTTGTTCCGCACGATACGGCGGCAATCACAGCCAATCCTGAATTGGTTCGCGAAGCTTACCGCGACCTGGCATCACACTATTATCCTGATGCGGTAGATCCATATACAACCGACTATGTGACTGAAATTTACGGACACCACAAACATGTATATTCCGTCAGTAACTGGTTTGAAGGCTTCTCGTATTGGGCAATCTGGATCATCCCTTTCCTTTTAATGATTCCATTTTTACTAAGCACATTCAGAAAAAGATAAAGCAAACAAAAATAAAAACATGAATCGTATAGTACTCATTTTAACGTTTTTAGTTATTGGTTTTAAAGTTTTTGCGCAATATAAACCAGTTACTACTCACCGGGAAATTGCTGCCAGCGAAATTGCTGTAAATGAAGCAGGAGTTTTAGATAAGCAAGGTGCAACTTATGTTCTTACAAATGATATTACAAGTGAAAAAAGCACGCTCTTCCTGGGCAAAAACATAACGCTCGATTTAAACGGCTACACCGTAAAATTTGCCGATGCTGATTATGGCCATATTCCCAACGGCGGATTTGAAGAAGGAATTGAAGGATGGGACCTTACCAGGGCGCCGGGCGCCAAAGTAGAAAATACCGCCGATGTTCATGTTTTTCTGGGTGAAAAACTAATGAGCCTGAAAGCAGGCGATGAAATAACCTCTCCGTATGTTTATCTGCCGGTAGCCAATCGTTCCTATTTTGCCATGTGTGGCATTACCGGGCATTATTACCACGACATGGAAAAGTATCCGCGTGACGAAATGACAATCAGCGTTTACGTGGAAGACGAACAGGGAAATGAAGTAAAATGCATGAACCAATATGGTGATGGCGAGCGGCAGGGATGTCCGGTTGAAAACAAAAAACCGCGGTTGGGAGGCGGATTTGTATATGCGCACCTCAACGGTTTGCCTGCCGGAAAATACCGGGTTCGTGTGAAAGCCGAAACCGATTGCCTGGTGGATGAGATTGATATCCGTCCGGCTATGGATGCGGCGATTAGCATTATTGATAAAACTACGCCACTGGCCCATTACGATCATGTAATTGCAGAAACACGCCCGCCAACAATCCCTGCTTTTTACGATTATACCGAAGATATGGCAACAGGAAAACCGTTGTCTTCTTTGCCACAAGTAGAAGGTTCCGGAACGATAACCATCAAAAACGGAACGATTGAAAGTGGCGCAGCAGGAATCCAGTCGTGGGCTATCCAGTCTTCTGCTGAAGATGTGAAAATCATTCTTGACAATGTAAATATTAAAACAAGCGGCATTAGTTGTGGTGCGGTGTATGTTCCTTATGCCGACATTAGTAACTGTACGTTCGATACAGATATGCCGTTTTTAATTCAGCGCCATGTGGGATTTTGTTCGGTCGTAATAAGAGGCGAAAACCCAACCGAAATTGCAAATTGCGAATTTAACGGAGGCCAGGGCTGCTTGTCGATAAAAGCAAAAAATTCGCTGGTACACGATAATCTGTTTATTAATAAGCAAACCGTAACCAATCATTATTCTATTATGGGTACCGGCGACAATTCCAAAATTTACAACAACCGTTTTGAACCCAAACAAGGCTCAGGAATATATGTATCGCGTTTCACCGAAGTATTTGATAATGTTTTTAAGATAGAAACTTCGCCACCCACCTGCGAGTACGGAAGGGAAGAATACAGTACGGCAGCTATCCGTCTTGGCGATTATCATGCAAAACCGGGCTCACCGAGAGCTTCAGTTGGCAGTAAAATACACGGCAATAAAATTTACATCACCGCAAAAAATTATCCCGAGACCTGAAAAATATATCCCAATGTGCTGGGGAATTTTTTACAGCGCGCAAGGCGGTGAAAATTTTGTTTACAACAATGAAATTACTGTACATAAAGTTGAACCTTCGTCAAAAGTCAGAACTGCAGCTTTATACGTTTGCGGAGGGCTGAATTATTTTGGCGGACAATTTTACAACAACCGCATTACCACCAACGTTCCGGCAGCATGGATTGCAACCTGGTACGGTGGCGCTTCAAATTCAACTTTTCTGAAAAACACCATTATCCCGCTTGACAGTACAAAATTTCCCACATTTCAAATCGGTTCTGAGGCCATTGAGGAAGGAATTGCACAAAATATTAAGTTCAGATCGAATGAAATCGAAGGTGGAAAACTGGAAATTGAAACCACCGATCAGGATCATAGCTATTCTGTTTTTTGGACACTAACGGTGAATTTAACCGACAATGACGGAAAACCTGTTCGCAACGCAGAAGTGCGGATTCTGAATAAAGAAGGGAAAGAAGTGCTTGCCCAAAAAACCAATGATGCAGGTTTTGTTTCTGCCGAGCTCATGGAATATAACTATCGCAACTACAAAAAAACGTTTGCAAGTCCATACAAAGTAGTTATCCAAAACGACTCGAAAACAATTGATCTCAATAAAAATATAGAATTAAATGTGCACTGAAATAAGCGGGTTTATGACGACAGCTGGTGAAAATCATAAAATATGCATAACTCGAAATAAATAAGAAAATGAAAAAGAAAAACAATTATTTGTCATTCAAATATAACCTGGCTTTTTTGCTGCTTTTTTTACTATTGGGCCTGGCGAGTAAGAGTGAAAATCTGAATATCCTTGACATGGGCGCCAATCCTGATGGAAAAACGTTAAATACCAATGTGATTCAAAAAGCTATTGATCAGGTTTCTCAATCCGGAGGCGGCGAAATAGTTTTTCCACGGGGAAAATACCTGACGGGTTCCATCGTGCTTAAAAACGGGGTTTGCCTGAACCTGCAAAAAGGGGCAATATTGCTTGGGAGCACCAATATAGAAGATTATAAGCCGGTTAAACCAGACTATGTTGCATTGAGAACCGGACAGCAAACGATACAACTTATCTTTGCAGAAGGTCAGGACAATATAGGAATTACCGGGCGGGGTACGATTGACGGCCAGGGAAAAGCATTTATCCGTGACGGAAACGACGAGGGAATCCTTCGCCCCCATGTTATTCAGTTCATCAATTGTAAGAATGTAAAAATCGAAGGTGTTTTTATGACCAACTCCGGCGCCTGGATGCAACACTACCTGGCTTGCGATAACCTGCAAATCAGAGGGATTACGGTTTATAACCATTGCAATGCCAACAACGACGGGATCGATATTGACGGATGCCATGATGTGATTATTTCGGATTGTATTGTTGATAGCGATGATGACGGGATTTGCCTGAAAAGTACCAGTCCGCGTATGTGCAGAAACGTCTCAGTCAGCAACTGCATTGTTCATTCCCATTGCAATTCGCTGAAATTGGGGACAGAGACAACAGGAGGCTTTCAGAATATTCAGTTCTCAAACTGCCTGGTAAGCCCCTGCGAAAAAGAAACTTGTATTTATGGCTTGCCGGAAGGACAATCTGCGGTTTCGGTGGAAATGGTCGACGGCGGTATCCTCGACCAGGTTACTATTGACCACATCACTGTGATGGAAACACGATGCCCCATTTTTATACGGCTTGGCAACAGGGCGCGAAAGTACACTCCCGATGCCCCGGAACCTTTGATTGGGTCGCTTCGGAATGTCTCCATTACTAATGTTATGGCTACAACTTCGTATAAAACTACCTCTAATATCACCGGCATTCCGGGAGCTTACGCCGAAAACATTTATTTGGGAAATATTCAGATTACCAACAAGAGCACAGCAACTTCGGAAGAGGCAGCGATTATCGTGCCCGAGAAGGATGAAGGCTATCCAACTTCAGGCATGTTTGGAAATGTGTTGCCCGCATCGGCGTTTTTTGTCCGGCATGTGAAAAATATCACTTTTGATAATGTTCGCCTGATCATGGAAAATGAAAATATGCTCCCGGCTTTTGTTCTGGATGATGTGAAAGATATAACAATCCGGTATCCACAAATCCACACCGAAAGCAAAATAGAATTGGTTTCTGAAAAAAATAGTGAAAATGTTCAAATCGTAAATTAAAGATGAGAAACAAATTAATATTCATCCGTATCTGGTCGTTGCAAACATTATTAGTTATTCTTTTAGCATTACCAGCTCTTGGCCAAAACCCGAGGCTCCTGATCACAACCGATATTGGAGGCGATCCTGATGATCAGCAGGCAGTAATCCGGCTGATGCTTTATACAAACGATTTTGATGTGGAAGGGTTGATCGCATCCGGCACGCACACACCTGAACATCCGGATGATGATGCTCTCCGCCCTGAATTGATTGAAGAAATTATTCATGGCTATGAGCAGGTTTACCCGAATCTTCTGAAACATGATAATAATTACCCGTCACCCGAATATTTATTTTCGATCATAAAGAAAGGAAATCCGCACCGGGGCGACACAGTAGGCATAAACAAGGATACAGAAGCATCGGAATGGCTTATAAAAATGGTCGACAAGGAAGACAACCGCCCGTTGAATATCTGTATTTTTGGCGGCCAGGTTGAACTGCAACAGGCGCTCTGGAAGGTAAAAAGAACGCGGTCGGTAAAAGACTATCAGCGGTTTATCTCAAAAATCAGAGTATTTGATGTCAGTGACCAGGATCATATTTTTGCGCAGATGTTTGCCGAACACCCTGCAATGTTTTATATCCTTTCCAAAGCATATCCAGGGCAGGATAAACGTGAAGGCGCATACCGTGGAATGTATCTTGGAGGAGACGAAAGCAATACATCTATGCAGTGGCTGAAAGAACATGTGCTGGAAAATCATGGACCAATGGGCGCGCTTTATCCTACAAAAACATGGACAGCCCCAAATCCTCACGGAGTTGTAAAAGAAGGCGACACGCCATCCTGGTTTTTCTTTTTAAACAACGGCTTAAGTTGCCCCGAACATCCTGAATACGGAAGCTGGGGCGGGCGTTATCTGAAAACGGAAGCGGGTTATTACAGGGATGCAACCGATAGTGTAGGAGATAAAAATATTGCCCGTGCAACCGTTTACCGCTGGCGCGACGATTATCAGCGTGACTTTGCTGCACGAATGGATTGGTGTGTAAAAAATTACAGTGAAGCGAATCATTCTCCGGTAGCTTCGGTAAATGGCTCTTCAGACAAAAAACCGCTTACCATTCGAACCAAACCAGGAAAAATGGTTCAGTTGGATGCATCAAAATCAACAGACCCGGATGGGGACAAGCTCAGTTTCGAATGGATGGATTATCCCGAGGCAGGTAATTTTTACGGAGATACTCAAATCAAATCTGACGGTTCCAAAGCAATGCTTACCATGCCGGAATTGGAACCGGGAACCAGCCTTCACATCATTCTTAAAGTCACTGATAACAGGGAACCAAACATTACGGCGTATAAACGGATAATTTTACTCAATCGCTAAAACGATATGATGGAACTGGATTTTTAAGATTCCCGCAAAATTTTTATAACTTGTTTTGGCTACTCTCAAACAGTAACCCTATATTTAAAAACTTTAACAATATTGTTTTTGTTTCACTTTTGTCGTTATCAATTTCAACTTTTGCTTAAACCAAAAAACTATTAAAATATGAATATTTTACGAATAATTTTCTCAATTATTTTACCACCACTGGGAGTCTTTTTAACAGTTGGAATCAGGGGAGCTTTCTGGTTAAATATTTTACTAACGCTTTTGGGGTATTTACCAGGAATAATTCATGCGGTGTGGGTAATTGCCAAGCACGATAATCCATGAATGTGTTAAGTGCAATAGTTGCAGTTTTCTCAGCCATGAGTATTTTAGCTACGGTGGCATCCTTAATCAAGTGGCGTAACGACTGGTGGATTCGAGTTTTTGATTTTCCCCGGCTACAGGTTAGTACACTAATAATTTTATTGCTTATTGCCGGTTTTATTTTGTACAGTTTTGCGCATTTATGGCAAATTATATTATGCGTGCTATTGCTATTCTCTCTCATTATTCAGGCACGGAAGATTTTTCGCTATACTCCGTTTGCCCGCAAACAAGTACTTCGATACAATGGGGAGGACGAAGATCATACTATATCTATACTGGTAAATAATGTATTACAAACCAACAGAAAATCAGAAAAACTTGTACAACTGGCAAAGAAATACCAGCCAGATTTAATTCTCACGCTCGAAACCAACAAATGGTGGGAAAAGCAGTTAGAAAAGTTGGAAGAGGATTGGCCGAACACACTCAAAAAACCATTAGATAATTTATACGGAATGCATCTTTTTAGCAGGTTTGAATTCAGAAAGTCCAAAATAAAAAACCTGGTAAAAAAAGATATTCCCTCTTTTGAATTACAGATAATTTTAAAATCGGGCGATCTGGTGAATGTTTACTGCATGCACCCTGAGCCTCCTTTTCCTTCTGAAAGCGATACTTCTTTATATCGGGATGCCGAGTTGCTAATTGTTGGTGAAAAAAGTGGAAAAATCGAATAAACCTGTAATCATTTTCGGAGACTTTAACGATGTAGCATGGTCGCATACCACTCGATTATTTCAAAAAGTAAGTGAATTATTAGACCCAAGAATTGGTAGAGGCTTCTTTAATACTTTTCCTGCCGGATATCCGCTTTTCAGGTGGCCGCTTGATCACATTTTTCATTCCGATCATTTTAAACTGATTAAAATGAAACGCCTGAAAAACATTGGTTCTGATCATTTTCCGATTTATATTAAGCTATATTACAATCCTGATTATCAAACAGAGCAGAATGAACCGGATGCTGACAATGATGAAATGGAGTTTGCTGATGAAATAATTAAGGATGCCCGCTAATCTTTCGATTTTGCGTATTTCAGATAAACAATAGTCAACCCATACAAAAAAAGCAAACCCAGAACAAATCCACCTGTTACGTCGGTAAACCAGTGCACACCAAGGTAAACCCGCGAAACGGGTACAGAAAAAATCAATAACAGGGAAAAAATGATAACTGCATACCGAATGGAGTTGGGAATGTGATGATGCCGGAGCATCAGAAATACCATGAAACCAAAAAATGCAACATAAAAGGAAACATGCCCGCTTGGAAAACTCTGGTGTTGGGCCGCCTGAACGATAGTAACCAAATCGGCAGTAGGACGCGGTCTGCTGATTAACAGTTTTATTCCGGTATTAATCGGGCTGACGAGCAGGGTTGACAATACAAAAAGCGCTTCCTTTTTATAACCAACTAAAAAAAAGCTCAATGCCGCCACTGCCACCATGGTCACGGAAACCCAGGTTGTTCCGAACCAGCTAACAGCTTTCATAATAAAGTTTAGCGTCGGGTTTATATTTTCCTGAATTTCTTCCGAAAATTCAATATCTACAACAGAGGTCGGTAAAAAATAGACAACAGCCGATAAGGCAAGAAAAACAATTACAAGCACCAGGATTAAATAATTTCCCTTTTTGGTGTCTTTCCATTTTCTGAGATAATTTAAAATGTCCATCTGGTTTTTATTAAATGAAGTGAGAAACCACTAATTAAATTGTTTGAATCTGAAGAATGTTCATTATGATTGAATATCATGTTCAAGTTCAGGCTGATTTCCCGCATCTTTAAATTCTTTTTAGAATATTTGGCTGCTATTCGTGAAATTTTTCCCAGATGGAGACCGGCGTTACACGTAAATGAACCCATGTTGATCATTAACTGTTTTAATGGCACTAAGGATTTTATGAAAAAGACACAACATTTAAAAAGATATAAAGACCTGGCATGGTTACTAATATAATACAAAGGAAATTTAAACCATTGACATGTCGCGGTGACGTGCTTTTACCAAAATAAAAATTCCGTACATCAGCAATCCTACCGAAATTAAGGCAAGTACGATCGTTCCAAATTCATTTTGCAAAAAACTAAATGCATCTTTGGTTCCCCCGGCCTGATCAGAACTTGAAGTAAATGCGGCCTTGTAGGTTAAAAATGCAATTACACCAATTACAATGCCCCTTGCAGTGTATCCTACTTTGCCAAACACTACCACAGTATGTTGCACTTTTGAAGAAAGCTGTTGTTCTTTTACCTTTTCCTTGTACTTTCCTGAATAAGCTCTGAACATTTGATAAAGTGCTTTTCCTAAGAAAATAGTTGCAACAATGGCAACCAATATTTGTCCGAATTTTTTGCTCAGGAGTTTGGCTACCATTGTTTCCTGTCCACCGCCCGAACCAGAGCCGCCACCAGAGCCAACAAGTATGCTTACAGCAGTAAATGCCATCAATCCATAAAAAACACCACTCGAGAAGTAGCCGATTCTACGGGCAATACCCTTTGCATCCTTGCCTTTTTCTTCCGGATCTGCAAATGCCTGGTAAAATCGCCAAAAAACATAACCAAGCAATCCAAGGGTAGTAATTGCCAAAAGTATTATTCCGACAGTACTTCCGGATAAACTTTTAAGAGCATCGCTGCTGCTCGATTTTGAACCTCCTATACCAATAGCTGCCATAAGGGTTAGCACCCCAATCAAACAATACACAAATCCTTTGGCCGCTATTCCAAAGCGTAACATATTTTCTTTATTATTATCCATTAATTGAAACTTTAAATTGCCATAGTATTTGCCAAAGGTGAAAATAATTTAATATGTAAGTTTCCATTTAAATTACAAACTATATACCTAAAAAAATAAATCGTTGTATATCGGTTTTACTATCAAAAAAATGTTTTTAGCATTGAATATCAATTCATTTACCCCAGTCAGCCAGTTGTTGGAACGAATTCGGCATACCCTTATGATCAGTCACTCCGGCACGAACACCGCCTGATATCGGGCAGGAATTTTCTACCAGGCAAATAACCGGATAATGTTAAATATTTTATTTTAGCAGTTAACGCAGTCCCCAAATTTGGGGAATTTCATCACATATCGGAATTTTTTTCTACATGCAACAACCTAATCCGCTCCCTTACAGCATCAACGAAACACCAAAACAATTTGGCTCGCAATGTTTTAAACTTATTGAAAAATTTTTGGCAGGATATTTTAAGAGTATTTGTCATATTAAAAATAGCTTAAAATATAAATACGATTTCCATGGAAAATTTTGGACATTACATTGAATTGATAGCCAAAATAATAGAAGCTGCGGGTGTTTTAATAATTGCAATAATTGTTTTAATACATACATTCCTGAGCTTTTCATTGCAGGTTGAACTCGAAGGAAAATTTCCGTGGCAGAAAGACATCCGGAGAGAAAAACAAAAAGTTTAAACAACAAAAAAATAAATTTTATGGATAAAAGAGCTATAAGGCATGAACTAAAAGTGGCGTTAATAAATGGCAGCGCTATTTTGGGAGCGTACATTTTAAAACGCACCACTGAAAAGATACTTGAATCAGTTTTTCAAAAGGAGCCACCAAAAAAACCGGATGAAGTGGAGGATATTGGATGGATAGAAGCCTTGGGCTGGGCAGCTTTTACCGGTGCATTAGCCGGCGTCCTAAAGCTGGTAATAAAACGTGGAACAAAAAATACAATAGAAAAAATTATGTAATCCTTTCCAAAACAGCTATTTTCCGAACATACATAACAATGAGGACGCAGGTATAGGTTATCCTCTGCGTAGCCATTAATTATTCGCACCAGTATAAAAATGGTCAAAGCAACTACCATAAAAGAATTATACCCACACAGATACCGGAGTGCTTTCGAACAGTTGTATCTGGGTTCTTGAAAGTTCCAAAAACGATTCTGTTGTTTTAAGTGCCTGTTGGAGTTCTCTTACATAATAATGCTGATATACACTGTCATAAGCATTTTCATACTTTAATGCCAAACTATAATTTTGCTTCTCTTTATAATATTTTGCCGATGTCCAATGTTTTTATTTCAATTGGTAAAGGCCATGTTTACCGGCAATTGTATCAGCTTTTTTCAGAAGTGTTTCTTCCGTTGTTTCATCATTGCTATTTACAGCATTTATATTTGGAATACCAGCTGTCGGTCTTCCAATTCTTTTACTTAAACGGACTTGCCAAATAACCTTCAATATCCGTCCAGTGTTTCAGCATAATTTTTCTTTTCAATTTAAGTTGTTCAATTAAATCGGGTCCAAGCAAAAAAGTGTCTTCATATTTTGGATCGTTGGCATGTGCAATAAATTCCATTCCGCCGTCTTCCAACACATCAATCAGTTCCTGCGTATTATCCAGCTCGTCGCGCATTACCGTTATAAATGGCTGAAAATCGGGATCGCCATCCCAGGTTGGAATTTTATCCGGACGGTGAGGCGGCCCGGTGAGTTTATCGGAATTTCGGTCGCGAATAGCCTGCGCCTCGGCAAAATTCCCAATACTGCGAAAAATACTGCTATGGATTTTTAATGCCTTCACCATGTTTTGTATAAAAGCTTTTTCAGGTGCATCGTCGCTTACATTTTCAAAAAGGCGGATTGCCCGGTTAACTTTCGCAGCATAGATATTTGCAGCGCCGGAAGTCAGTGTGCGATGCGCCCCGTGAATATCCGTATAATCCATCCTTGCTTCTTCTTCCGACGGATTAAAAACGTAAGGCATAAAATAGCTTTCTTCTGCCGGCGATAACAATTGCGGCGCAAAAACCAGCGGCCGGGTGATGTGCCTTTCAGTGACTCCCCAATACATCGCAGAAGCGCCTTGCACAGAATCGCTTCTGAATTTACTGGCTTCGTTCAGCATTTTAAATGCATTGAATAAATTATCAGCGCCTTTGGGGCCGGCCCATTCGGTACAAATTTGGTGAAGTTGCTACGTCTTCGGAAACAGCTTCTTTTTCTGGTCTGTTTCCAGATTTTCAATCAGAAGGTCCATAAATTTTTCCATTGCCTGCGGGTTCTCATAATCTCTGTCGTATGATGCGCGAAAGCTAACAAATACAGTGTTTGTTGTTTCTTTTTTTATCGATTCAATGTTCCGAATAATTTCCAGCGGATTAAATAATCCTTTCACCGGGTAATTCCCAACAATCATACTATTGATGCCTTTTACTTCATCCGAGTTATGACTTTGAAAGTAGCAGTCTTCCGGCAGATGGTCATAAATGTCTTTCTTTTCCTCGTCGGAAAACATGGAACCGGTGAGGTAAATCGAAATATCTTCACCCGCTTTATCTGCTCCTTTTTTGAAGGTATTCATCAGCGTTGCCATTCGTTCGCCCATACTTAAATCTTTACAATGATCTGGTCCGTTTGGGCCTGTGTACTGCCAGTCGGACCAGCAAATTCCCGAACCTGCATCGTTGGTTTTAAAGAAAAAAGTGTGAATTTCCGGAACATTCCGGAGTAATTCTGCCACCATGTTTGTAAACATTTCCTGTGTTTCTTTCACACTAACACATGGTGCGAATGCGGGATAATTTCCACGCCTCGGATGATCAACTCTTGGCCCCATCATGTGCGGATATTTTTCGAAAAATTCCTCCGGAAGAAAATTGGGTTCATAACACCAGAAAGCTGCTTCCAAATTGTACTTCCGCAAAATTTTTGCTTTTGCCAAAAGCAATTCCGGTTCTTCTTCACAAAATCGGATGGAATGAAAGGTGCTATTTTGGAATCGGGAAAAAACTTAAAAGGAGTTGGATTGTAACTGGCATATTCATACCAGAAATTTCGTCCCTGGGGAATTTCGTGAAACCCTTTTTCTGCCAGTGTGCTGATATTTAATTCAACCCTTCCATAAGGCTTCAGGCGTGCTGCCTGCTCTGCCACTTTCTCATATTCATCTATATTTTTTACCGGCGCATGGATAACAAATATTTTTTCTGCTTTTTCATTCCCCTTTTTGCCGGTATTTCCAAAAGTGATTCCGGTGAAGCAAATAAATAGTACGAGTAAAATAATTTGGCTTTTGACAGTTGATTTTTTCATAAACATCTATTTTTTAATGCTTTACAAGTCTGAACAAAATAAAGAAACAGAAAAAGTAAAACACCAATTTTCATTTTAAATTATAAATTCTAATGCTGAATTTATTCCCAGTACAACCTGTTTTTCAGCAAATAATCCAGCATTTCGTCGTACAGATTTAACTGAATATCCAAAATATCTTCATACGAAACAATCGGCTCTTTTTCACCTTCCCTCAAAACGCCATGAGGACACTCAAAAGTAAATGCCATGGTTCCGGAAACATGATGCAATGCGCTTACCAGATTAAAACTCGATTTTGGCGGAAAATCTTCATCTTCAACTGAAGGTCCCGGAAAGCCAATCTTCGTTGGTATATGGAAGGCCGGCATTTTTGTATCGCTGGTTCACCTGTCGGGTCAATGTATCAAGTCGTTCTTTCATAAACCAGGGTTCATAAGCCGCAGGTTGCAAAATTCGTGGCGGATTTTCATGCGAATGCAATGATACTGTCATATCAGGAACTTCTGAATTTGCAATATCCAAGTATGGCTTTTGTTTCCTTAGCCATCGGATCGAAAAAATCGTCGTGCATCATATTAATGCCATCATCATTAAAGTATGCACCCAAAATCCCTACATCGCCTTTCATAGGATGCAGCGATTTTGCCAGCTGGCCATCCCCACGAAGTTCCGTCTTTACGTGTTCCCTGTCCGTATTTGGTCATGATCTCGCTAGGAATTCCGAGAAAGCTGTCGTACGGGCATCTTTTCCGGCCATCAGGATTTCCGCATGGAATAATAATAACCCGGCATTGTTCCAATTTACCTTTTAAAGCAATCCATTCTCTGCCTCGATAATCTTTGCCGGTTTCTGCAATGTGAATCAGGTTTACAGTTCCCACAATTCCTTCCACTTCCTGACCATGAACCGGGCCGAGAAAGAAAATAACAGGTTTTGTATCCTTGCCTTTTTGGGCAAAATATTTTGGATTTTGTGCGGCCACAGCCGAATTATAATCTGCCTCCGAATGAAAATCTTCTTTTTCGCCATAAAACACCGCATACACCGGCTTGCCTCCCGGCGATATGGCAATTGCCTTTACTTCTCCGTTATTGACATTTTCTAATTCAGCGTCCACATCGCTTAACTTCGATTTAAAAAAATCCGGAATATCCGTATTGTTTGGTGGGTCACCCGCTTCAATTTTAACTTGTGCACTACTCAGCACTGACGAAAACAAAGCCAGCAAAAGCATGCCGGAGAAAACCAGAAAAGCTTTCCGTATTCTAAATGCACATCTGATTTGAAATTCAAGTCTGTTGAAACGATTTGCTATTTTCATGTTTATCTCCCTTTTATTGATTTTTTTATTCAGAATCCTTTTCCAACCGTAACAGTAAATGTACCCCAGGTAACATCCCTTCGGATGGCAAACCATTCTTTCACTTCATAGTTGGCTAAAAATTTAATCTGGTGCCCGGGAGGGCAATTCTTCTGCAATATGCACAATGGACGAAATGGTGTAACCATCACCCCATTTGTCGGGTTGAACCTCGTCATACAAACGCTCCCATCAATATACGGATCGTCATAATACAGCCTGGTGCGATGACTCCCGTTGGTTATTTCATAAACCATAATCCATTCACCCGGCTCGGCAATGTTGTTTCCGTTGCCACTTCCAAAAATCTCACTGTCACCATCATCAATCCCAATATGTGTAAATTCAGGTACATCGAAAAAAACAGGCGCATCAAATTCATCTTTCCAAGTCTTGTTTTTATCATCGGTAATTGTCAGATTACAAACCTTATCCTGAAAGGCGAGCCACCGTTTGGAGGTTCGTTGTTTGCAGTGACTTTAAAGTCCGTTGTCAATCCATTCGTCTTCAGCACGATTGCAGGAATATCATTTATATCAATTGTCAGGATTGGCAATTGTAACTCCCTCTGTTATCTGTCGAAATATTGACTTTTAATCCTTTTCCAAGGCTTCCTCCCCGGTTTAGCAAACGGAGTTTCAGATTACATTCTTTTTTCTGTTCAAGAAAAATTCCCTTATTGTTGACTTTGTATTCTATAAAAACGATTTCGGCCGGATTGTCTTTTTGGGAAATTCCGATTTGATGGTTTTATAATCTACGCCAAAACTAATTTTCCCTTCCGCATCACTTTTTATTCCGACGACGGATTGTACATCCCTCGTAATGTTATAATCCGTAAATGTATAAATGGTATTTGGGTTGTAAACAGCCGCTGTTTTGACATCGATATTAACTCCGGGAATTGGCCTGCCTTCCGGTTGCCATTTTTTTGTGGTAATTTCCATTCCTCCTTTTGTAACCCCTTTCAATTCGATAAATCCGGGTTCATGCGAGGTTACTTCTCACTTCATATCCCCAAACATCAAAATCGGGATAAAGATCTGCATGAGTCCAACGCTTTGGAGCTGGCAACGGATTTTTAAAAGAGGAAATAACAAAGTCGAAACAGTCTTTAAATTCTTTTGGCGATATGGCATGTCCCCCGTCATAAACACGATAAGTGTAATCCAGGTCATTTTCATTCATGCTCCGGCATTCACTTCATTGTTTAAATTGACCAATTCACCTGTTGTGCTGTTGTTGAAACATCAAACGAACACCGTGAAGATTTTTAAACATATACCTCACATTATAAAGTGTATGGATTTTCGGATAGCCAATAAAAAATTCAGGAGAACCTTTTGAACTTACAGCAGTACCAATCATGTCGGGATATTTTCCTGCAAGGAAAAAAGACATAATTCCACCCATACTATGTCCTATTACAGCCCGATTTGCGCGGTTCGGTAAAGTTCTGTAAGTAGTGTCGATGTAATTGACAAATTCCGGAAAGTAATCTTTAAACTGAACCTCGTAATTTATATTCGAATGGTTTCCAACATTGTAAGGACGAAGATCGGAGTCAACCGAGCGTCCGTTCCAGGCAACAAGAATTACATAATTATCATTTACGAGTTTTGCAACACCCTCCATTTTAAATTTGTGACTTCCGGTGTTACCATGAAAATAATAGATTACCGGATATCTTTTGTTTGATGTCGCATAATCTTCCGGCAAAAAAATACGATAAGGTTTTTCCCTGTTGAATACTTTACTAAAATGGTTGTGATCTTCCTGCGCCTGAGTTAATCCTGAAAATCCGATACAAAAAATCAACATAATCAGATTTGCAATCCTACTGCTCTTTTTATTCATTAAGTAAATTGTTGTAAAAATTATTTTTTAAAGCTAAAATCAATTTTTCCATATATTAATGGAATACAATAGCTATCCAAAGAAAACGTTTCGAAACTATAAAAATATAAAATAAAAATATATAACAAATCATCTTTCGTTATAAAAAGTTGAAAAGCGATAAAATTTCAGCTAAAAGGAAACTCTAAAAATTAAAATCAATAAGAATAATTTCAAATATTCCGGATAAACCAGGATAGCTAAATATAATTTATTAATCTAATTATAAGCTTTTTACAAAATTTTAAAATAAGTACTTCATTATATAACTTATCATCCGAAAACTTCTTCGTGTTGTAGAATAATAATTTTATTCTTACATTTGGACACTTATCAAAAACTTATTTTATTTGAACTATATTCTTACGATAGCTTATTTTTAAATTTTATTGAATGAAGAATTATAAATCATTTTCAAAGCTGCAGTTAACCGCGCTTGTCGTTTTAAGAATAATCATAGGTTGGCATCTTCTTTTTGAAGGGTTTGCAAAACTTTTGAATCCCAACTGGTCGTCGGTAGGATTCCTCAGAGAATCGCAATGGATTATGTCGGGATTTGCACATTGGATTACCTCTAATAGCGGAGTGTTAAACGCCGTGGATTTTTTAAATACGTGGGGCTTAATTGCCATTGGACTGGCACTTATTCTGGGCCTTTTTAGCAGACCGGCAGCATTTTTTGGTGCAGCATTAATTTTTATGTATTACCTGAACAACCCTCCGCTTACCGGGATAGAATACTCGCTGCCCACAGAAGGAAATAATCTGATTGTAAATAAAACGCTTATTGAAGCTGTTGCGCTATTTACGCTTGCATTATTCCCAACAAGCCAAATCATTGGACTTGATTTATTTATTTATCGTGCCAGAAAAAAGAACCAATAAAAAGAAGGAGGACGAAAAATGACGGATAAAAAACAAAATACTAGACTTAAACCGGAGAACAGCATTAAAAGCGCTCGCCGGAATACCGGTACTTGGTGTTTTTGGATACGAGCTTTTTAAAAACCGGTCGTATGCAAAAGAAAAAGAAGCTGAAGTTATCAAGGAGTTGGGACTCGACAATTTAAATGCTCCAAATGTCAATATGAACCATTCAGCTTCCGATGGCGAAAAATTGCGAATTGGAATGATTGGTTTTGGCAACAGGGCAGTTCAACTGGCACGTGGACTTGGTTTTATCCATATTTCAGAAGCAGAAGACCAAAAAGGCTCGAGCAGGTTTGCCGATTGGATGGCACAGGATGATCTAAATGTTGAACTGGTAGGTATTTGCGATGTTTTTGATCTTCATGCACAAAACGGACTTGAAATTGCCCGCGACGGATTCCGGGTTAATGGTAAAACCGGCGCTGATTATGAAGTAAAACGATATCGTACATATCATGATTTGTTAAATGACAAATCCATCGATGCGGTCATAGTTGCAACACCCGACCACCATCATGCAAGAATAAGCTCTGATGCGATAAAAGCCGGAAAACATGTGTACTGTGAAAAAAGTGTTGCACTTACGGAAGACGAACTAAACGAGGTTTACACCACTGTAAAAAGTAGTGACAAAGTATTTCAATTAGGCCACCAGGTAACGCAAAATGTGATTTTTCAGCAAGCGAAAGAAATTGTTGAAAAAGACATTCTTGGAAAAATAACATTGGTTGAAACAACTACAAACCGCAATTCTGCCACCGGGGCCTGGATAAGACATCTCGATGCAAACGGAAATCTTAAACCCGGCAGTATCGATACGATCGATTGGGAGCAATGGCTGGGCAACCGCCCCAAAGTACCTTTCAGTGTTGAACGATATTACAACTGGACACAATATTTTGACTATGATACCGGAATGCTTGGACAGTTGTTTTCGCATGAATACGATGCCGTAAACCAGCTGTTAAATATTGGAATTCCAAAGTCGGCTGTGGCTTCCGGTGGAATATTATTACTGGAAAGACGGTCGCGATATGCCCGACTTGTTACAGGCTGTTTGGGAATATCCCGACAAGAGATTTAACATTAATGTACAGTGGCTGCCTGGCCAGTGCACGGCAACGCGGACGCGTTTTTATGGGCCACGATGCTTCAATGGAACTGGGAAGTTCAGTACAAATTACTGTCGATTACGATTCTACCAAATATAAACAACAAATTGAAGACGGAATTATTGATACAAACGGGCCGGTATTATCAGTTTCACCTGGTTCCGGCTCAATTGACGCAGTAACATCTGCAACAGAAAAATATTACTCATCAAGAGGTTTAACTTCAACGGTAGTAAACGGAAGAAACGTTGATGTAACATACCTTCACATAAAAGACTGGATTAATTGTATTCGTAACGGAGGCACGCCAAATTGCGATATTGAAAAAGCGTATGTTGAAGGTGTCACCATTTTAATGGCACATAAATCATACGTTGAAAAACGACGCGTTGAATGGGATCCGGTGAACCGAAAAATAGTATAACTCCTTTTCAACTAATTGCTTCAACCGGCACAAATGGTTAGAATGAATAAATAATTTCACGAGTGGTGTTTCATTTTGGAAGCACCACTTTTTTTTATGTTCTACTACAATAAACTAATTTCAGAAATATATAAGAGTCTGCTCCGAAAAGTCTGAGTTCATTGATTTTCAACTTCTTTACCCCTGACCCCTAAAGGGGAACTCGCTGAAAATCAATGAACTCTTCAAAGTCCCCTTCAGGGGATTTAGGGGTTTTTGACTTTTCGGAGTGGACTCATATAATAAATCACAATATGCATTAAACATTACCCGCCTGGTCTTTCCATTTTTTCATAACCAGCAACAAATTCTGAATTTGTTCTTCGGTATGAGTTGCAGAAACTGTAATCCGAACCAAAAACTTATCCATTTTTACCGGATAATTTATACAAGGCGCGATGATATTATTTTCCTCCAAATAGTTGGAAAGATGTTGAGCCATTTCCAAATGATTAAAAAATAAAGGTATAATCGGTGTTAATTCTTCTGCAACATTAAAACCCAGCTCACGAATTCCGTTTTTTAACAAACGGATATTATCATGTAATTTAAATCGAATTTCAGGATGCCGCTGCAAATGGCTTATGGCCGCACATCCTGCAGCAACAACGGAGGCGGCAACGCAGTGGAAGCTCCGTAAAATTTTGATTTCGTACGGATATCCCGGATAATTTCTTTATCTGCAGAAATAAATCCCCCAAATGCCCCCAGTGCTTTACTCATTGTTTCCGATTGATAAAGATTTGGACGCGTTATTTAAATTAAAATGTTCCGGTGTTCCTCTTCCGTGTTTTCCAAGAATTCCGGTGGCATGCGCATCGTCTACAACAAGCATTGCATTGTATTTTTCAGCCAGTGAATAAATTTGATCGATCGGGGCAATTTCTCCGGTAAGCGCAAAAATACCATCGGTAATAATTAAAGGCCGGTGTAGTTTTGCTTTTCTTAGTAAAGACTCCAAATGGTTAGCATCGCAATGATTATAAAACTCCATTTTTTGTATTTCTTTTGGAATACTATCCAGAATACTTGGATGAGCCATCGAATCAATAAAAACAGCAGAATAATTTGGTTTTAAAACATTCAGCAACAAACTGTTCCCAAGATAACCTGTGGCAAAAACAATCGCATCTTCGCGATCTTTAAAATCTGCAATTATCGCTTCCAGTTTAATATGAATATCAGATGTGCCTGTTGTTTGCCGGGATGCAGCGAAATTGGTTCCGTATTTTTTTAAGGCAAGAATTGCTTCGTTTACAACAACAGGGTTATTGGCAAGTCCCAGATAATTATTTCCTGCAAAATAAGAATACTGTTGATTTCCAATTGTAATATAATTACCTGAACTACTATTCGATATATACATTCTAAAATAAAAATGATATAAATTATGGGTTAAAAATCCTAAAATTAGAAATTTAATTAGTAATTGTAACTCTTTCACAATTATTTATTTATTTTTACACTTTATTTACTTTCGTTGTAATTTTTTAAAAGGTTTTAAAAGCAGATTTTATTTCACTTAAATTAAAATGATTATATTTGTTTTATTAATTAATTTAGTATTAATTCACATTCATAACAGAACAGTACAGATTAGTGTATAAAAAATGCAAAAAACCAAATCAAACTTAATTTAACACCATTCGTATGGACAAATCATTCAGCAAGTCAACAGTTTCAAGAAGAGCAAAAATTCTTGAGGAACTAGAAGCCAAAGGACAGGTTTCAGTGAGTGAATTGAGCAACATGTTTAAAATTAGTGAAGTTACAATCCGAAATGATCTTGCTCATCTTGAAAAGCAAAATATGTTAATCCGTGCCCGCGGAGGTGCAATTAAAATCAAATTTTACAGGATGGGAATCGATCCGTCTATTTCGGATAAACAAAAGGAATTCCTTAAAGAAAAACAACGCATTGGAAAAGCAGCAGCCGAACTTTTGGAAGAAGGTGACACCGTTGTAATGGACTCTGGCACAACAACCACCGAAGTGGCCAAAAATCTGGAAAATTTCAAAAACCTAACCATAATTACAAATGCCCTTAATATTGCCAGTATTCTTGCAGGCTTTGAAGGGGTCAATATATTCATGCCCGGCGGTTCGCTGCGCAAAAAATCATTGTCGCTGGTTGGAGTTCTGGCTGACGAGAATTTCGAAAAATTTTATTGCGACAAGCTTATTCTTGGTGCGGACGGACTTGATACAACGCACGGATTATCAACGCCAAACTCTGAAGAAGCACATCTGAATCAAATTATGATTAAAATCGCCAAAAAAGTGATTGCAGTTGCTGATTCAAGCAAATTTGAAAGAAGACGTTTTGCTTTTATTGCGCCTATTTCGGCTATCGATGTGGTAGTTACTGATTCGGGGCTTAAGGAAGCCGATAAAAACAGGTTGGAGAAAAACGGAGTAGAGGTAATTATTGTGTAGTTGCCTGATTGGCTCCAATTCTGGTATTTCTAATTTTATTATTGACAATTTTTATAGCATGACAAAAAGGCCTTGGTTATTGTTTGCTCTGGTTACCACTGTGTTTTGGGGCGTATGGGGTGCTTTTATTGAAATACCTGAAAAAGCAGGTTTTCCGGCAACACTTGGATATATTGTCTGGTCGCTAACCATGATTCCGTGTGCATTGGTTGGACTGAAGATTATTAAGTGGAAACTGGAATATGATATTAAATCAATAATATACGGACTGATAATCGGTCTGCTTGGAGCAGGCGGGCAGCTTATTCTTTTTCATGCTTTGGTTAAAGGACCGGCATACCTGGTCTTTCCGATTATTTCGTTATCGCCTACGGTAACCGTAATAATGTCGGTGTTGTTTTTAAAAGAAACCACCAACAAGCGGCACTGGGCAGGAATTATTATTGCCCTTTTTGCAATTGTACTCATGTCGTATCAGAAACCTCAAAACGGGAATTCAAACGGGTATTTGTGGTTTATTCTTGCCATTTTCGTTTTTTTGGCGTGGGGCATCCAGGCGTTCTTTATGAAACTCGCCAACAACAGGATGAAGGCTGAAAGCATTTTCTTTTACATGATGGTGTCGGGTCTGGTTTTGGCTCCGTTTGCTTTTATCATGACCGATATGTCGCAACCCATCAACTGGAGTTTTAAAGGGCCTTATCTTGCGGCTATGATCCAGGTATTAAACGCCATTGGGGCATTAACGCTGGTGTATGCAATTCGTTATGGTAAAGTAATTATTGTAGCTCCGCTGACCAATGCAGTTGCACCCATTATTACCATTATTATTTCATTACTCATTTATGCTGTTATTCCAAATCCTGTAATTATTATAGGAATGGTAATTGCAATGATTGCAGTTTATTTAATTGCAGATTAGCTTGTTTTCAGCATTGAGAAATCTGGCAGTTTCTTGTGAATACAAATTTTATTCAATTTTAAATCCCTGATGCCAACGGCTCCAGTCCGACCATTCTCCATTCGTACTTTTTTGCCTGACGCGGCAATAATATGTTTCACCCGATTGAAGTTGCTGTTTTTTCCTTTAATGAACCTGTGAATTGCCCGTTTTCTGAACGAATTGCAATATCTTCCGTTTTTCCCAATCTTGTTTGATTGGTATACAACGTCATTTCCATCGTAATCAGACGAAATTTCAACCTCCCAGGCCTCAAGCTCTCCAGGGCCATAATATGGAGTTTTGTAAAGCACCGGATTTGCCGGGCAAACAACCGGCCCGATAGATTGTGTAGATATGATAAAATTATCGAACCAGCGCCCTTGCGTTTTTGGTGAACCGCTATTCCAGTAGGATTCAAGAAAAACTGCATTAATTCCGTGGTCGGTGTAGCTCCCTCTGAAATTTAGGTTTGTACGCTCAGCTTCCAGCCTGCCGTCAATCCAAAGCTGATTGATGCCGTCGTTTTTCCCGGGAGTGTTTAGTTTCACCCTTGCTTCAACCAAAACCCAATATCCCGATTCTTCGGTCGATGAAATTTTGAATTTAGATGTTGGTTTGTTTCCTAACCAGGTCAGGTGATCAAAATCGTTATATTTTGTTGTTTTTATTTGGTCGGTCTGGCCTTCGTACTCCGCGCGCCGGATCTAAGGTAAGTGTATTGTTTGCCCCACTCCAAACATGAGCAATCATTGCCTGTTGCCAATTGTCTGAAACAATGCTTGTAGCTCTGGACATTTTTGCCGGAGCCCCTTCCCAGCCATGTTCATGTTTCACATAAATACGCCAGTAAATTTCATCAAACTTTTCGCCCTTTTTAACCGTGACTGATGAATTCGGAAAATCTCCAAAAGCCACCTTGCGATCGCCTTCGCCAATCACATCGCCTTTTTTAAATCCTGCCTTCATCGATGATCCGGATATCCCCGAAATGAATGTTTTTATCAAGCTCACCTCGTGATTCCATATAGGATTTGTTCTCATCGAAATCATCAAACCAAATAACGTTTGTATCCTTCTCTTGAGGCTGAATAGCTGATATTGAAACAGAATTTATTCTTGGCGTCTCTACTTTCAGATAAACGGTTGTATCTGTCTTTTGCCCGGGGTCGATTTCGGGGTCGATTTCAACTTTTTTGCAAAATGCGTTGGCAATACAAAAATACAAAAGTAATACTGCTGTTCCTGTTTTGTAATTTATCATCCGTTCTATATTCTTATAGTTGGCTAGTTATTTCTTGTCAATAATATAAAAATATTTTTTCATATAATTATATTTGATATTATTTTTCAACATTTAGATACGTTTTGTAACAATAAAAGGTATATATTCGTTATTTTTGATTTCGAAAAGTTATGAATTTATAAACTATAGTATAATGAAGCAACTTAAAAAAATCTTCTATATATTTCTTGCGGGAATTCTCATTTCTCCATTGGCAACAGGACAACAAAAAGGAAAAGCTAAAATAGCTGTAATACAGGCAAGTGCTCTGCCAATCCAGGATCCTTTCATGGAAGATTACAAACCCGAACTGGTACGACCACAAATGATAGCTCATTTCAACAAGTTGCTCAGTCTTTTTGAAAAAGCCGGCGAAATGGAGGCTGATATAGTATGCGGACCGGAAGACATGCAACACATTGGCGCTTATGGACTTCACATCGATAAAAGCGATCCGGAAACCGGGAAAATACTTTTTAATTCACTGGCAGTTCCTGTTCCCGGGCCACTTACCGATAAGGTTGGTGAAATTGCGAAAAAATACGAAATGTATATAATTGCGCCGATATATGAAGCTGATGGAGATAAAATTTACAATACCGCGGTTTTTTTCGATCGCCAGGGTAAAATTATGGGTAAACACCGTAAAACATTAATGCCGGTTATGGAAACCTGGCTGGTTAACAATGGCGACGAATATGAAATTTTTGAAACCGATTTTGGTAATGTTGCTGTGGCCACTTGCTGGGAAATTTCTTATCCTGAAATATCTTCGATTTACGCATTGGAAGGTGCAGATATTATTTTCAATCCAACCATGGCAAAAGATAACAAACCCGGGCAAAGCCTTGAAACCGCCCACATGTTTATTACCCGCGCCAAAGATAATTCGGTTTATGTTGCGCCTGTTGTCCTCGGAAAAGATGGTAATGGAATCATCGATTTCAATGGCAATGTTCTCGCCGAATCTGTTGGTGAAGAGGACACCGTTATAATGACAGAAATTGATTTTTCAAAAGAAAGAATAAACACGAGCAAATGGTGGGAAACAATTAACGGAACTGGTAATGTACGTGCTATGTACTTAAAATCAAGGCGTCCTGACATTTTCAATCTCCTCAGCGATCCAAATCCTCCCTTGATGGAAAGGTATAAAGACATTCACCTAACTACAGGAGATCGTGAGAGACAATTGGATGCGGTGCGAAAAGTTGACTACGGTGCGAAAAAACATACCAATTAGTAATTTCAAGCCAGAAAAATTTATGAAAAAATTGTTGTTTTCGGCTTTTATTTTCCTGTTTAGCTTGTGCTGTAACAATTGGAAACATCAGGCTTCCAAAAATATTTAGCAATAACATGGTTTTACAACGTGAAATGAAAGTTCCGGTTTGGGGCTGGGCGGATCCGGGCGAAAAAGTTATGGTTGAATTGGGCGGACATTACTCCGAAACTGTTGCCGGAACTGACGGAAAATGGAAGCTTTACCTGGGGCCGCTTGACGCTGGCGGACCGTTTGAATTGCTTGTAAAAGGGAATAATATAATAACGATACAAAATGTTTTAGTTGGCGAAGTATGGGTTTGTTCCGGGCAGTCGAACATGGCTATGGAAGTGAAGAGCAGCCTGAATGCCCAACAGGAAATTGCTGCTGCAAACTATCCTCAAATACGATATTTCCAGGTAAAACGCGCCAAATCCTCAACTCCACTTGATGATGTTTCGCCTGTCGAAGACGCCAATAATTCGTGGTTGAATAAATGGCTGGAATGTTCGCCTTCAACGGTTCCGAATTTTACCGGCGTGGGTTATTTTTTCGGAAGGGATTTGTTGAATGAGCTGCACATTCCTATCGGATTAATAAGCGCATCGTGGGGTGGGACCACTGCTGAAGCATGGACACCAAATGACACCCTCGAAATGATCCGGATTTGAAAATAATTTTGAAAAACTGGCCCGACTACAACAACGATGAAGAATGGCTGAAACAGGAATACGCCGAATATGTTAAAGCGGTTGAAAAAGCCCGTAATGAAGGCTCAGAACATCCGCTATATTTTAATCAGCCATCGGTGCTTTATAATGGAATTTTATCACCGGTTGTTTCATTCGGAATACGTGGCGTGATTTGGTATCAGGGAGAATCGAATGCCTATCGCGCTTACCAGTATCGCTATCTTATTTCCGGCAATGATTCAGTCGTGGCGTACACATTGGAACCAGGGAAATTTTCCCTTTCTATTTGTTCAATTGGCCAATTATCATTTCGAGCCACAGGTTTTCCCCGAGCTAAGAGAAGCACAATCAATGGCGCTTTCAATGCCTGAAACCGCAATGGCAGTTACCATCGATATTGGCGACTCGGCCAACATACACCCTAAAAACAAACAGGAAGTCGGGCGACGTTTGTCATTAGCTGCCCGCAGGATTGCTTACGGGGAAAAACTAATTTATTCCGGGCCCATTTTTCAGTCAATGCAAATAACTGAAGGAAAATGCAGGATAAGTTTCAATCATACAGGAAATGGCCTGACAGCGAAAGATGGTTCGCTATCCGGATTTGTTATTGCCGGAAAAGATCGGAATTTTATTAAAGCTCAAGCAATTATTGATGGAAACGAAGTTATTGTATCGAGTAGCAAAGTTCCCAATCCTGTTGCTGTACGATATGCCTGGGCAAATCATCCGGATGGTTGTAATCTTTACAATAAATCAGGCGGTGAAGCATATTTGCCTGCTTCTCCCTTTCGAACCGACGACTGGCCTGGTATAACTTACGGAAGGAAATAATTTTTATCTTTCGAATCTAATTCACTGGCTAATGCTTATTTCGTACAACTTCAGAAAAATATTATCAACTGATTTTCATCTATTTAAGCCAATATTATTCAGTTATCAACATAATTAAAATGCAGACATTGCGCCGATTTGACAATAACCAATCAAATACTTACCCTCTTTTCAAAACAATTGTATTTATCTTTTAAAAGATTTTGAGATGTTAATAAAAATGAATAAAATAGAATTAAAAAAACATTTCGAAACATATATGCATTATTTTGGAAAGAAAATGAAAATATATATATTTGTAATGAAAATATAAAACATGAATCAATGAAATTATTTGAATTATCCTGTTGAAGAACTTAAAAAAAACGGTGGATATTTACACAGCAAAGGAGATAAGTAATCAACCCGAATTGTGGAAAAAGACCTATTTGAAGATAGTTAAAGAAAAAAAACAAATTTCAGATTTTCTGGATAAAGTATGGGAAAATGATTGTCCTTATATCATATTTACAGGTGCCGGAACATCTGCTTTTATTGGTGAAGCGTTGGTTGGTGCATATCAAAGGGAGTTGGGTGTTATCTGCCGGGCAATTGCAACGACAGATATCATCACGCATCCTGAAAATTACTTTATCAAAACCAGACCAACATTGCTAATTTCTCTGGCCCGCTCCGGCGACAGCCCCGAAAGCGTTGCTACATTGGAGAAGGCGAGAGAACATTGTGATAACCTTTATGAATTGTCGATTACATGCAATGAACAAGGCGAGTTGGCAAAAAATTCAGATCGTAAAAATTCGCATGTATTTTTATTACCGGAAGAAGCCAATGATCGTTCACTCGCCATGACCGGTTCGTTTAGTTCAATGTTGCTGGCAGGCTTGTTAATTTTAAACATTAAGAAGATTGAACAAATGGAACATGTAATCAATAAAGTGAGCGAATTGGGCAGAATACATTTTCGATGAATATTTGCCGGAATTAAAAAAAATTGCCGAACTGGACTTTAAACGGGCAGTGTTTCTGGGCTCAGGGCCACTTTTTGGTACTGCGCACGAATCGCATTTAAAAGTACAGGAACTGTCTAACGGTCACGTTTTGGGGAAATTTGATTCCTTTCTGGGATTCAGACATGGACCAAAAGCAGTTGTGGATAAATCTACATTAATAATATATCTATTATCTAATAATTCTTTTACAAAACCTTACGAATTGGATTTAATCGGAATGTGCTTGAAACAGGAGTAGGTGAAAAATCGATAGCCATTGGTAATTTGGATGACGATGAATTTAAATTTGATCTTTCCATTCAGTTTCCGGGAAGTACCGAGGATATTCCTGAAGATTTTTTATCTGTACTTTATGTTCTTCCGGCTCAAATTATCGGTTTTTACAAGTCGCTGAATTTAGGCTTGAGTCCTGATTCACCTTCAACAAACGGTTCAATTTCCAGGGTCGTTCAGGGTGTGAAAATTTACCATCCTGTTAAATCCGGATTAGCATAAATTCATTCATATAATTTTGGAGCAATTCAAACTTTCAGTTTTTGTGCTTTACAAGTGAAAGAATTGGCGAAAGATTAGTAGATTAGAATTGGCAATGAAAAGTGGAAGAGATATTTTTTTGGATATAATTGCTGCTAATCGTTCCGGTTCAGCAAAGGGAATTTATTCTGTTTGTACGGCCAATGCTGAAGTATTGGAAGCCTGTTTCAAACAGGCGCTTACCGACAAATCAATTTTGCTGGTAGAATCCACATCAAACCAGGTGGATCAGTTTGGTGGATACACTGGAATGAAACCTGCTGATTTTGTGAGTTTTGTAAAATCGATTGCAAAAAAAAACAACTTCCCAGCTGAAAAACTACTCTTAGGTGGCGACCACCTGGGCCCTAATGCCTGGCAAAATTTACCTGCGCGGGAAGCCATGGACAGAGCAGCAGTTTTAATCAGGGAATATGTAAAAGCAGGATACCAGAAAATTCATCTCGATACCAGCATGTTTTGTGCAGATGACAAAGGTGACCGAACCAAGCCTCTTCCTGATGAGGTGGTTGCGGCAAGAGCTGCTGAACTTTGCCGTGTGGCAGAAGAGACACATTCAAAATACGGAAGCGGAAAATCCGGACCGGTTTATATTATCGGAACAGAAGTACCTGTGCCTGGAGGAGCAAAAGAAGAAGAGGAAGAATGTAGTGCCAACATCGCCGGAAGATGCTGCAAATACAATTTCAATTACAAAGAAATGCTTTATTGAAGCCGGCCTTACTGATGCCTGGAAACGTGTTATTGGAGTGGTTGTTCAACCAGGTGTGGAATTTGGTGACGACCAGGTTTTTCAATATCAGCGTGAAAAAGCAAAAGAGCTGAGCGAAAAAATCATGGAGCTTTAACCATCTCGTTTACGAAGCACATTCTACTGATTATCAGAACTGAAACAAATTTAAAAGCATCTGGTTGAAGATCATTTTTGTATCCTAAAAGTGGGGCCATGGTTGACTTTCGCCTACCGGGAAGCACTTTTTGCACTTGAGAATATTGAGGTGGAGCTTTTGGGAAAAGAAAATAATCAAACTTTCGAAGTTGAGCGAAACACTGGAAAAAGTGATGATTGACAATCCACGATATTGGGAAAAATATTATCCGGGTGATGAGAAACAACAATATTTCAAAAGGAAATACAGTTTTTCCGACAGATCAAGATATTATTGGCCCGTGCCGGAATTGGATGCTGCAAAAAACAGATTATACAAAAATCTACGGGAAACATAAAATACCTGCTTCGCTTTTAAGCCAGTATATGCCTTACCAGTTTTACCAGGTTGGCAACGGGTTAATTACTTCAGACCCTGTTGAGCTTGTACATAGTTATATCCAAAATGTAACGGGAATTTATTCAAGGTCATGCGGAATGTCTGAAAATAACAGCTAAAAGCAAGTTGTTTAAATTAAACGATCTTTCCGTATTTTGAAGAATTAAACAGAAAAGTAACAAAATAAAGATTTATTGCTATGAACAGAACAAAAAACAAAAGATTCAGAAATTCCCTGCATCGGACACATGGAAAAGTTTTTTCTTATAGCATTATTTATAATTTCGGTTTTAATTCTTCAGGTCGGTTCAATCTGTGCCAGCGAACTTTCTGCAATTGGCTTGCATGTAATTCCTTATCCACAGCAAGTTCAGCTTAGGAGGTGAAGATTTTAATTTTTCTGATGAGCTAACGATTGTGCTCGACAAAAGCAGTTCGGAAATTGACCGTTTTACAGCGGAAGAACTGATTCGTGATTTAAAAAATGAGTTAAATATTTCAGCAAAAGTTTCAGACAATCCGGGCACTAAATCAATAATTTTAACTACGTCAAAAAACAAAAAATCAACTAAAACAACAAGGATATCAAATTTCAACTTCGGAGAACGAATTGGTCATAAAAGCCATAGATTCCGATGGTTTGTTTTACGGAACCCAAACATTATTGCAACTAATTCAAATCCGATAGAAATGGATTATCGAGTTCCGGGAATGGAAATCACCGACTGGCCTGATATTCAAAAACGTGCTGCTCATTACGATACCAAACATCACCAGGACAAACGTTCGTATGTTGAAAGTTTTATTAAAGATTTGTCGCGTTACAAAATCAATCAGTTGGTGTGGGAATGGGAAGATAAATTGGCTTACAAATCCCACCCTGAAATTGGTGCTCCCGGGAGCCTTTACTATCGAAGAAATGCAGGAATTAACCCGATATGCAAAAAAATACCATATTGAACTTATTCCACTCGTTCAGGGACTCGGCCATGTAAGTTTTATCCTGAAATGGCCACAGTACAAAGATTTAAGAGAAATAGAATCATCGAATTGGGAATTTTGTCCTTTGGAAGAAGGAACTTACGATTTACTGTTCGATTTGTGGGATGAAGCCATTAGAAGCAACGCCAGGTTCGGAATACATTCATATTGGTTCCGATGAAACTTATGAATTGGCAGCATGTGATGAATGCAAGGCAAAGGCACAGGAAATTGGCAAAAGTGGAGTGTATCATTTATTTGTAAAAAAAGCCGCTGAACATCTTGCAGAAAATGGGCAGAAAAGTGATGGTTTGGGAACGACCAATGGGATGGGAAAAAAGTGATGATCCGGTTAAAAAATTTTGAAATTGCAAAAAATCTGGTTCTGACGGAAAGTTACCACTACGACACGCCTGATTTTAAGTATGTTAAGCAATCGAAAGAAAAGGGTTACGAAGTTTACGCCTACGATCCAAATCCTGGTATTGAGCCGCTTTTTCTTCCCTATCAATTCAGAATGAAAGGGAAATCAGACATCATTAGCGGCAGCGTTGAAAATTCCTATGATTTTTTAACATCGGCTGCAGTTTCAGGCGCTTTCGACGGGATGATAAACACTTCCTGGGACGATTCCGGATTGCATAACCAAATGTGGATGTTAAGTTTCTTAACTTCAGCAGAATATTCATGGAGTGGCAGCAAACCCGCCCTACCCGAGTTTAAAGAGTCATTCTTTAAAAATTATTACGGGAATCGGTAATCGACATGGACGAACTTTATTACCTTTTAAATGAAGGCGCTTACTATTATGCCTGGACATTGGAGCGTAACGTATGGCATCATGGCGAAATAGGAAAAACACATTTGCCCGACCTGCCGCGTAACGACAATTTAGAGTATGATCCGTATTGGAATACCGAATATAAAGAAAAAGTGCAGCAGTCGGGAGATGAACTGGCAAAAATGGAAAGGGCGCTTCAGATTATTCAGAATAACAAAAACCTGAATGTAAAGCACGATTACGATTTTGAAATATACCGCACCATTGCTGAATTGGTTAAACATACTTGTCTTACCTATCTCGATTTATCGGAATTGGAACACACCATAACAAAGGCCCACAGCCTTACATTTATCGATAAACAGCAGGCTTATAATCAACTGGCCAAAGCAGCACAAATTGTGCAATCCAGTCTGGACAGAAGGGAAAAGGTATTTAATGATTTGGTTGAAACCTGGGAACAAACCCGGCTTCCAAAAGGAATGTCTACAGCCGGTAAAACTTATTTTTACCAACTTGACCGCGCAAGGCATTTTGCCAACCGGAAACCGGATATGTCGTTTCTAATTTATGATGAGCAGCTTTTAAACATGGAAGGTTATCTGAAAGATTTGAAAAACTACATGGACTATTATAAAAAGACCTGGCTGGAAAATTAGATTTTAGAACGTAAATTGAATTCAAATTCGGTAAAAATGAAAAAAAATATAGTCGTTTATCTTCTCTTCGTTTTGTTATACCAATAGTAGAATGCAATTAACTAAAAAAATAAAACGGGTCATAAATTCGGTCGGACCGGGATTTATCGTTGCCTCTGCAGCATTGGGTCCTGGCAGTATTACCGTTGCATCACGAATTGGTTCAGAACAAGGCTATGCTTTTCTGTGGGTAATTGTAATTGCAGCAGTTTCCATGGTGGTTTATACATCTATGGCGTTGCGCTTCGGAATATCAAACAACAACTCCATCCTGCAGTCCATTGCCGAACGATATGGAAGATGGTTTGCAGCAATTATAGGCATTTCGGCGTTTTTGTCTGCTTCGAGTTTTCAGTTCGGAAACAACCTCGGAATTGGTATTGCCATGGAAGGAATTACCGGGATTAGCGAACGCGTGTGGCCATTCATTTTTACTCCGCTCGGAATGGTGCTGGTATTCTGGGCAAAAAACCTGTATAAAGTTCTTGAGAAACTGATGCTGGTCATGGTAATGATCATGGTTATCGCTTTCCTTTTTAACCTGTTGCTTACAAAACCTGACGCAGGGCAATTGGCACAGGGTTTTGTTCCGCATAAATTTTCATTCGAAAATCTCGAAGTAATTGCTGCTCTCGTGGCTACTACTTTTGTATTGAATGGCGCAATATACCAGTCGTACCTGGCACAGGACAAAGGATGGCAAAGCACAAATATTAAAAAAGGTTTGCGCGATACTTATATGGGAATATCCATGTTGGCCATTATTTCGGCCCTGGTTATTATTACATCGGCTGCCGTTCTTAACCCGCGTGGAATAACAGTCAATTCGGCTGCCGATATGGCCATGCAACTGGAATCATTATTTGGCAATTACGCGAAAATAGTTTTTAGTTTCGGATTATGTGCTGCAGCTTTTTCGTCGCTTATGGTAAATGCAGTAATGGGAGGCGGACTGCTTTCTGACGGACTCGGACTTGGCCGCTCCATGAACCAGAAAATGCCGAAAATTCTCACATCTGTAATTCTTTTGGTGGGAATGTTAATCGCTGTATTCTTTCGCGGAAATGCAGTTTATGCGCTAATCCTGGCACAAGCTTCATCAATTTTGGCTGTGCCACTCATTGCCATTGGGTTGTTTCTCATTGTCAACAGCAAAAAAGCAATGGGAAAATTCAAAAACAATCTTTGGCAAAATATTCTCGCCGTTCTCGGATTTATTCTGATTTGTATGATGGTGTATTTTATGTATTCCCGCTTTATTTCGTTTATTCATTCCGTTTAATAAAAAAAGAAAAAAATGTTGATAGGCGACGCCATATCACTTACACAGAAACTTATTTCGATGAATTCTGTCAACCCACCCGGAAACGAGGCGCCGGTTGCAATGTTAATTGGCAAACTACTAACGGAAAACGGGTTCGTTGTTGAAACAATTCCTTATGGCGAAAACAGGTTGCATTTGGTGGCAAAGAAAGGAAACTTTGCAAATAAGCCTGTGGTATTATCCGGACATTTAGATACGGTTCCCCTTGGAGAAATGCCATGGAAAGTTAATCCGTTTTCAGGCGAAATTATTAATGAAAAGATTTTTGGCCGTGGTTCCAGCGACATGAAAGGTGCTGTTGCAGCAATGACAGTGGCCGCCATTAGCGCAACAAATAAAAACACTGAAGCTGCTGTATGTTTAATTTTTACTGCGGGTGAAGAAACCGGATGCCAGGGAGCAGAACATTTGGTGGCAAACTATCCAAATCTTTTCCATACACGAGGCATCATAATCGGCGAACCAACAGCTAATATTCCTGCCATCGGGCACAAAGGCGGATTATACCTAAATGTAACAGCGAAAGGAAAAACAGCACATTCATCGATGCCACACCTTGGCGATAATGCTATTTATAAAGCGGCAGAGGCTGTACTGAAATTAAAAAATTATGTCTTTCGGGAACATCCGGATTCTCTTCTTGGAATGCCCACATTAAATATAGGGAAGTTCAGAGGTGGAATTAACCTGAATTCGGTTCCGGATCATGCTGAATTTACGATTGATGCACGGACAACAAAAGCATCGGATCATTCAAAATTAATCGGGAGATTTTAAGCAAATTATTGGAAAGGATTTAACCATTGAAACCTTAGTCGATTTGCATGCAGTTTCTTCAAACGAAAACCATCCGTTTGTTCAATCGGTTTATTCGGTCATGTGGAGTTTCAGCAAATGATAAAAGTTACCCGAAATCGATGCCCTATTTAACCGATGGCGCTGTGCTTCAACCGGCATTTCATAATGCACCTACAATAATTCTTGGCCCCGGACAGCCTGAAATGGCGCACAAAACCAATGAATATTGTTATATCGATAAAATTGAAAAAGCAGTGAAAATATACACCGAGATAATTTTGAAAGGAG
The DNA here is from genome assembly GCA_963821855.1 of uncultured Prolixibacteraceae bacterium. Classification (GTDB taxonomy): domain Bacteria; phylum Bacteroidota; class Bacteroidia; order Bacteroidales; family Prolixibacteraceae; genus Draconibacterium. The sequence goes on from CAWGFJ010000021.1 coordinate 52,074, forward strand.
AATAATAGAAATGACAGATTTCCCGCAAAAAATTAGCAGTGAAAACGAGCTTGAAGAGTTGCTTTCACGTCCGGAAAAGGAAACAGTGGAACTGTTCAAAAAACTGGATGGCGATATTATCTTTCTGGGTATTGCCGGAAAAATAGGCCCGTCTCTGGCACATATGGCGAAACGGGCATGTGATGAAGCAGGAGTCAAAAAAAGAATTTATGGTGTTTCCCGATTTCGAAATCAGAAGGAAAAAAAACAGATAGAAAGTTTTGGTATCGAAACCATCCAGGGCGATTTACTGGACAGGGAATTTCTGGAAAGCCTTCCGAAAGTCAAAAATGTGTTTTTCCTGGCGGGAATGAAATTTGGCTCCGAAGACAACCTTTCTGTAACCTGGGCAATGAATTCTTTTTTACCCGCGCTTGTAGCAGAATATTTTAAAGACTCCGGAATTGTAGCTTATTCAACCGGATGTGTCTATTCGCTGGTTTCAGTGGAATCCGGCGGTTCGGTTGAAACCGACAAACCAGCGCCGGTTGGTGAATATGCGCAATCGTGCCTTGGCCGCGAGCGGATGTTTGAATACGGAAGCAGAAAATACAATACCCCGGTTTCACTTATTCGCCTGAATTATGCAGTGGAACCCCGTTATGGAGTGTTGGTTGATATTGCGCTGAAAGTAAAAAACAATGTTCCGGTCGATTTGGAAATGGGATATTTCAATGTTATCTGGCAGGGCGATGCCAACAATGCTGTGTTGCGTTCAATCGGACAGGCAGGCAGCCCTGCAACTATCCTGAATGTTTCGGGAACGGAAATGCTGTCGGTAAAAGATGTTGCCGAAGGAATTTGGAAAATTATTCGATACCGAAGTTCAATTTACCGGAAAAGAAGCGCCCACAGCTTTGTTGAACAATCCGTCGAAAGCAATCGGCTTGTTTGGTCAACCAAAGGTGCCGGTTGAAAAAGTTATCGAATGGACAGCCAGCTGGATAAATGATAATAACAAACTATTGGGGAAACCAACGCATTTTGAAGTTCGGGATGGAAAATATTGATAATCTCTCCTGTCCACTACAAAGGCAGAAAATTTTGGAGAAAGTAAGAAGAAATTTGTTAAACGAATCGACATGAACAAGAACGATATACCCAAAGAAGTCTTAGCTGCGTTACGAGAAGGAATGGTAATTCCTGCACTTCCGCTGGCCTTGGATAAAAACCGGAAACCGGACGAACGTCGCCAGCGTGCTTTAATGCGCTACTACCTCGATGCCGGTGCCGGTGGTGTTGCAGTTGCAGTGCATACAACCCAGTTTGAAATTCGCTTCCCGAAGATAGCATTATACCGTCCGTTGCTGGAACTCGCACGTGACGAATTCGACCGTTTTGTGGAAAAAAATAATAAACCTGTTTTCCGAATTGCAGGCGTAATCGGGAAAACAGAACAGGCAGTTTCTGAAGCAAAAACGGCTTTGGAATGTGGATACCACGCTGTGTTGCTAAGCATTGCTGCTTATGCTGATGCTTCCAATAAGGAAATTATTGAACATTGCAAAAAGGTGGCAGAAATCATTCCTGTTGTTGGCTTTTATCTTCAGTCTGCCGTTGGCGGAAGAAGGCTGGATGTAAATTTCTGGCGGGAATTCGCCAAAATTGAAAATGTAATTGCTATTAAAATGGCGCCTTTTAACCGCTACCAAACTTTCGACGTAGTGCGGGGAGTAGCGGAATCGGGAAGGGCTGATGAAATTACGCTTTACACAGGCAACGACGATAATATTCTGGTTGATTTATTATCAGAATACCAGATTAAAGTAGATGACAAAATCGTTAAAAAACGAATTGTTGGTGGATTACTTGGGCATTGGGCAGTTTGGACCCGAACAGCGGTTCAGTTGCTTGAAAAAGTAAAGAATAACGAGTTGCAGGGAAACATCCGGGAAACACTTGCGCTTGCGAATCAAATTACGGATTCAAATGCGGCTTTTTTCGATACGGCAAATAATTTTAAAGGGTGTATTACCGGAATTCACGAAGTTCTCCGTCGGCAAGGTTTGCTTGAAGGAATATGGACATTAAACGAAAATGAAACTCTTTCACCAGGTCAAAAAGAAGAAATCGACAGAGTATATGCGGCTTATCCGCATTTAAACGATGATGAATTTGTGAAAGCAAACCTCGAAAAGTGGTTAAATAACGATTAATATTTTTTCAATTGTAAGCGACTGTTTTCTGTATTCTTGCTATTTCTCATTTCTTTTTTCATCGACCAAAAATCTTAGCATGGATTTCTTCAATGGTTTTCCCCTTGCTCTCAACAGATAATTTAGCATGTTTTTGTTGAACCGGATCCAGAATATGCGCTACCAATTCTTTATCATCATTTGTCTTTTCAGTTATGGAGAATAAAGTAATACTCATTGCCGGAACATCAACGGGTATAGAATAAACCCGCATATAAGATTTGCCGCAAAACACCCTTAGGTTTGACGCGAATACACATCCTGCAAATCAGGATATTGGCTTAAATTTGAAGTAATGAAAATTGTTATTCAATCTATTAATTATTAAAATCTTCAATTATGAAATCACAGGTATTTATCAATTTAGCTGTAAAAGAGGTCGAAAAGTCAATGAAATTTTACACCCGGTTGGGATTTACAAACAATCCGCAGTTTTCCGATGATAGTGGCAAATGTATGGTTTGGAGCGACCAAATATATGTGATGCTGTTGACGCATGAGAAATTTAAATCTTTCGCCAGTAAACCTATTGCAGATACAAAGAACTACATAGCGGGTTTGTTTTCGTTGTCGGTCGACAGCCTGGATAAAGTCAACGAAATTGTAAATAAAGGCCTTACCGCAGGAGGTTCGGAACCCATGCCATTCGAGGATTTTGGTTTTATGCAAAAAAGAAATATTGAAGATTTTGACGGTCACACCTGGGAAATCTTTTGTATGGATATGAGTAAGTTTCCAACCGAACAAGCGTAACAAAAACGAAAACCGAAATGGAATTCTTTTCATTTCAAATACAGACTTCATTGGACAACTTAAAGAAGGGAAAACAAATTGCTGAACTTTAAAACGTATAACATTATTTATTCACTTAAAATTTAATCATCATGTCGAACAATACAGTAAAATTACATCGTGTGTTAGCCGCTTCTCCCGAAAAAGTATTTCGGGCGTTTTCAGATAAAGATGCCTTTTCAACGTGGCTACCGCCTTACGGATATATTTGCAAGGTGCATCAAATGGAGTTCAGGGAAAACGGAACTTACAAAATGTCGTTTACCAATTTTTCCACAGGTAATGGACATTCCTTCGGAGGCGAGTTTGTGGAAATCAAACCAAGCGAATCACTTAAATACACCGACCGGTTTGATGACCCGAATTTGCCGGGAGAGATGATAACTACCGTAAAATTAACGCAAGTCTCCTGCGGCACTGACCTGCACATTGTGCAGGAAGGAATCCCTGATGCCATTCCCGTAGAAATGTGCTATCTGGGATGGCAGGAATCTCTGGAAAAACTAAAGAAACTGGTCGAGCCTGAAATTCCGGATGCATGATTATATAATAAGGAAATAAAACGATGACAAAAAACAAATTGCTGCGGATGAACAATGTCGACATTGTGGTAGAATCTATCAAACAAATTTGTCACATTAAATTATGGAAAAGGAAATTCAACAACTTATTCACAAAAGAGTAACTGCTGTAAAAAACAGAGATATGGAAAAGGCAGTTAATTGTTACAGCCCGGATGTTATTTCGTATGATGTAGTCGGAAAACTTAAATATATTGGAGTTGATGCAATTAAAAACCGGCTGAAAGAATGGTTGTCTACATTGTCGGAAATTGTGGATTTTGAGATTGTGGATGTAAAAATAAACTCCGGATCCGATGTTGCTTTTTGCAGTAGTTTGAACCATATTAACGCAACAAATTCCAATGGGAGCAAACTCGACATGTTTTGGCGCGAAACGACATGTTATGCAAAAATAAACGGAATCTGGAAAATTACCCACGCACACAGTTCAGTGCCGTTTGACGCAGAAACCGGTTTGGCATCCATAGGTTTAAAACCGGATAATGACAAGAAATAAAATGCGTGCATGGTAACTATTGGTGTGTGGTTTATTTTTTATCTGACAATTGCTGCAAAGACGTTTTGTCCATCCGGACCCCCGTCGCTGCCTATTCTAAATTCTGTGGGAAATAAGATTTATTATGAAACTGTATGTAACTTTCTCCCTGTCATTTGTGTTGATTACAATGTTATATAGTTGTAAAAATAACAAGAGCAGAGAAAATACTATCAAAACGACTAAGATTATGAATACACACAAAACAGGAACACGTGAAGAATGGCTTGAAGCGCGGTTAAAACTGCTCGAAGCCGAAAAAGAACTGACACGTCGCAGTGACGAACTTGCCCGCATGAGGCAGGAATTACCATGGGTTCGAATCGACAAGAATTATCGATTCGATACTGATGATGGCCACGTATCATTTGCCGATTTGTTTAAGGGACGCTCGCAACTCCTCGTTTACCATTTTATGTTTGGCCCTGATTACAAGGCGGGTTGCCCTTCCTGCTCGTCAATTGCGGATAGTTTTAACGGGGTTGCTATTCACCTGGCTCATCACGATGTAATGTTCAGTGCAGTATCACGTGCACCATTTGAAAAATTGCAGCAATACAAACAACGGATGGGCTGGACTTTTCCCTGGGCATCGTCGTTTGACAGCGATTTTAATTATGACTTTCAGGCAACTTTCACAAAACAGCAACAACGCGAAGGTGGCATAAAATATAACTACCAGTTTGAACCGGCATGGAAGCCGGAAGACCCTGAGAAAACTGCACTTGAAAAAATTTCTGCTGAAACAAAACTCTCCGATGGTAATAATGAAAGCAGTGTCAAAAAAGCAGCGACAATGACCGGAACCGATATTGCAACTTATACGCGTGAGCGGCCAGGCATGAGCGCGTTTGTTATGGAAAAAGGTGATATTTACCATACATATTCCGCCTATTCCCGCGGACTGGACGTTTTGTGGAACATGTACCAATGGCTCGACAGGGCGCCGCTTGGACGTAACGAAAATGGGATTTGGTTCCGCCGCCACGATGAGTATTGACAGAATCGCCGGTCATTTCCCTAACATTAGTTATCCTATAGATAGACACATATTTCCAATAA
>CAWGFJ010000022.1:0-130978 GCA_963821855.1 uncultured Prolixibacteraceae bacterium
CTTCATTTTCAAAATGTCAAATATTCTGCACCATTACTATTGCACAGTCTATAATAATATTGACGTCCAAGCTGACCATTTTTGAAACCGTATGTATAATTTAAAAAGTACCCTTTAAAATCTCCACTTGTTATTTCTTGATACCAATCACATGCAAACAAATCTTTACTCTCACCAGTAAATATGTTAAGTTTTACAACTCCTACACTTGTTGCATAAAGGTTGGTATAATAAAATATGTGTTTCTTGTCATTAGATAGTTTGGGTTTTTCAACGGTAAAATATGAATCTAATGTTTTAATTACTTTTTCTTTTAGCATACCAACCTCAATGGTCATGAAGACATTCACTTCATTATCCTCAATATCATATTGTTTGCGAACAAAAAAGATTGTGTTTGCATTGATAATTATTGGGTCACTATCTCTACCGTTATATGTAAGTTGCTTTATATTATTGTTTGGAAACTCGACGTAGACATTGTTGTTTTTAACGTAAGTTCTCTTTAAAATTCCGCCATTAGATGAAACTTTGTTTTCATTTCTTTTTGCCTAGATTTTTATCTGTAATATTATCGCTCTCTGTACATATTTTCCATTCTGAATTTGTTTTCTCTACTTCCAAGTATGAGGGATACTCATTATGTTTTCCACCGAAAGAGGCTTGTTTAATAAAACTCACCTTCATTTTATTTTTATCCAAATATTCAATATTTAAATCTCCCTTAATATTTTGATTAAAGTCTTTATACTTCTTCATGAAAGATTGCTTGGACGTGACAATGTCCTTACTTGCCATTTCTTGACCATAATAAAAGACTTTATTAGAATAAAGATTTTGCATTGCAGAGAAATCAAAATTTTGATGGGTTATGTTCCAACTCTGCACTAGATTCTTTATTGAATTGTAGTCAGAATCAAATTTAGTTTCAATATTTTCTTCATTTGCTTTTTTGTCGGGAGTAAAATATTGTTTAACAAAGTACTGAGTTATTTCAATGACACCATCAAAATAACCTCCATCTTGATTGTTGTATGTAAATCGAATAATGACCGGTTTTTCATTTTTATAACATATAAAATCATAGTATAAGTCACTGGTTTCACTTATTGGTTTTATATCTACTCTTTTACATTTATAATTGGTCGTCAAATTATTTTGAATTTTACGAACTTCTTTTTGACTTGGATTAAAAACATATAATATATCTGAGACATCCTCAATTTGACTGATAGATTTTATATCTCCATTACTGTCTTTTTCAACAGTTTTACATTTTGTAACTAATAATTTTTCTTCTTTAGCAGATGCGTTAATGGTTAAAACTGAAAGAAATAATAGCAATAAACTATTCAATACTTTTTGATTTTTTACAAGCTTCATTTTTAGGGATTTGGTTTTGTTTTTCTTCATTTTATTTATTAATCGATTTTGAGTTTTCTTTTTTTTCAGTATGCTGCCTAACGGTTGGTGCAAGTGGAGTGCGGAACTTTGAAACGGCAACTTGTCAGGGTTGCACGGAGCCAAGCCGGCTTTTTAATAAACATCTTTTTAAAACCGTCATCCGTCAAAGACGGATTGGCGGTGGTTGAACAGGGCAAAAACGTTGGAAAACCAAGTCCGCCCGCATTACATTTGCACATTGTTACCGTGTCGTTTTTTTCTTTTTCAATATATCAGCTGATTTAGTCCGGAAGCAGAAAACAAGCATTGTTTGCAGTTTTACTAAAATCCTTGAATTGTCTAGCCGGTTAAAAATCAGTCAACAACTTTTGGTTTTTTAATTGCGTTAAATTTAACAAAATTATTTGTCCATTTAGAAGCTGGATTTTTAAAAAATTAAAGTCAACTAAAAAACTTTTTGCGGGTTCTTGTCAGTTTTGCACTGCGCTAATCTGAAAAGCCAGCCAAAAACAGCAACAAAATCCGAAGGATTTTACCCCCGAACACATAATTCAATTTATTCTTATAATTTTCATTGTTTGTTATATTATCTGGTTATTATGAATGTTTTATTTTTTTGGCAAACAGACCGCAAATCGGAATCTTTTTCAAATGGAGAAGTATTTTTAAGACCTGCTGTCCAAATGCACCAACAAAATCCAAGGGATTTTACATTTTAAACTCTGGTCAAACTCCAAAATGCAACGTTTAATTAAAGATTCTTACTTCTCCCTATCAATCCTCACTGAATTATATCCATCAAAAAAGTCTTGTTTGTTTTCTTCCCAATTAACAAATAAGTCAATAATAATTACTGTTAATATTCCTAAGAAAAATACTATTACGTCTCGCTTTGTGATTTTAGTTTTTTTCATGATAAAGTCTGGTTTATGTATTAATATTTGCTTTGTCTATTTAACCGCATTTTTGGTTTTACTTCTTCATCAAAATGCACGGTAACGGTTGGTACATGTTGTCGGGGCGGATTTCGGAGAGCGTTCCTGTCCGAAGGACACGGAACTGCGATGCGAGAATCCGCAGTTGGCGTACCACCAAACCCCGCCCTGCAATATGTACTGTGTTACAGCGCGTTTTTCTTTTTATTGCGTTTTTTCAGAATCCTTTTCCAGTACTTTTATTATTTTCTTTAACCGGCTAATCTCAATACCACTTAAAATAAAACTTGCCATAAATCCGAAATACAAGATTTGATTTCCGTTTGGGTAATGTTGAAGTTTAAACAATGCACCAAGAAGTATTGCAAATGCGGCAATTCCTAAAAGTACATTCATCAATTTGTCAGTTTGTTTTTTAGTCATGATTTAAAGTTTAAGTTAATTTTCAATTTATTTAAAGTTTGTTCTATTTTAAAATTCCAAAGTTTTTTCAATTCCGGTCAAAACAGAGCAGTCATTACATAAAAGCAATTGCAAAAAAACACCAACAAAATCCAAAGGATTTTATCCCCAAACACAGTTTAATTTGTCCATTGAATTTTCATCGTTTGCAAAATTGTCCGGTAATTGCGATTGTTTTAAAATTTATTTCTGCAGCCAGTCCGAAAACCCGTGAATTGTCCCGGATGGAGCGGAATTTTTAAAAACTTGCTGTCCAAAAGCACCAACAAAATCCAGTGGATTTTACATTAAACAACTTTTCTGCTTTGTCAGTCCGGTTTGATTTTTCCGGTCAATTGGATTTACATTTTTAACCCCAAGAATTTTTGTCCAGGCCTCGAAATCCTGTCATTATTTTAAAGAACTCATTTTTCGACTTGTCAAAACGGTTTATCTTTTTGCACAGGTTTTTTCATTTTTTCGTCAAAATGCGCTGTAACTATGTTATCTGTTCATATTTTGTGAATCTACCAAAACAACGGTTGTTTGATATGTTCATATTTTACTTGTTTATAAATCGAAGTCATTTAACGGGTTTTTTATGTTTTTTAAACTTTTCATGCTTACATGGGTATAGATTTCTGTAGTTCTGGAAGACTTGTGCCCGAGCAATTCCTGTATAAACCTTAAATCTACGCCGCTGTCCAATAAATGTGTTGCAATGCTGTGCCGTAGGCAATGAATCGTAAAATTATGGTTCTTTTTAACATTCGACATGTATTTATCGAAAATATTTTGCAGGCTTGTAGCCGAATACTGCCTGCCATTTACATTTCCTTCAATAAGCCAGGTTTGTGGTTTTTTTAACCGTATATAGTCCAGCATCATTTTCTCCAGTTTTTGAGGCAAGGGCAAAACCCGGTCTTTTTTACCTTTTGAATTGTAAATGCTCACTGTTTTTCGCTGAAAGTCGATGGCCGAAAGTTTTAAATTCAACAATTCGCTTCTTCTTAATCCAAGCCCATAAATAGTCGATAAAGCCACTTTGTGCTTTGGGTTTGGAATTAGCGCAAGCATCTGCTGTACAGTTTCAAGCGGAATTACTTTTGGTAGTGGACTCCCCTTACGGGGACGTTCTAAATTTTCGACCCTGATTAATTTGTTGGCCATATAGTCGAAATACTGTTTTAATGCGCTAATCGTTTGGTTCTGGAAAGATGCGCTGAGGCCGTGTTTTATAATAAATTCGGAATTAAACCGGATAACATCTGCCTCTGTAATTGCTTGAATGTCTCTATCGTGGTAGAACCCGAAAAAAATTTCCAGTTGATGAATGTATGTATTAATCGTGTTCTCAGCATACCGTTTTTGTTCCATCCATTTTTTAAACAATTGGATCTGCACCTTCATATCAGCCGACAACTTTGATTTAACAGTCTTCAAATTATAGCGGGGTTTAATTTCCGCGGGTTTCGAATTTGTTTTTACACTGTTTTCATTTTTCAACCCCGAATAATCCACCCAGGCTTTTCCCCTGAACATTTCGAAAAAAGCACCCAGGTTAAATTTATTTTCCGCAATCCACCAGCAACCCAAAGTGTCGGCTCCATGTGGCCGATGTATTTTTGCGTAATGCATCCATTACCTGAAGGTGGTACGGAAATTCAATTCGAATAACATTTTCGTTTTTATGAATTCCTTTTTTGAGCGTTATTTTGGGCCGGTTGTTCAAGTTTTTAGTTTTTAGGTTAGTAAATATAAGCATAAAATCAATCGGGCAATTATTTTGCCCTGGTTTTTTAGGTTGGTTGCCGGGTTTGGATGTATCTCCGGTGGAATGCATTTTGCGCCTGTCGATATTCATTTTGCTCCTGTCGATATTCATTTTGCTCCTGTCGATGTGCATCTTGCTGCTGTTGCTGTGCATTTTGCTGCTGTTGCTGTGCATCTTGCTGCTGTTGCTGTGCATTTTGCTCTTGTCGGCTGACATCGTGCCTGGTGCGGCTGACATCGTGGCTTGTGCAGAGTGTAAATTGCTCGTGTCGAAGTTCATTTTGGAACTGTCGATGTTCATTTTGCTCCTTTCGGAATTCATTTTTGTACTGTTCGCCGACATCGTGTCGTATGCGTCTGACATCGTGGCCGGTGCTGACCGGAAATTGGTACTGCTGGTGTGCAAAATGTTCATTTTGGTGTGAAAAGTGTTCCTTTCGGAGCCGCAGGATTTAGCGGATGGTTTCGGTTTTCGACCGCAGAGCGCCGTTCTGGCGCCCCGCGGTTTACTTGCCCAATAATCCCGCTAACGGGAAATATTTTAGTCTATAATCGTTCGTGCACGCTTATACTCGCTGTAAAATTCGGGATGCGTGTATTCATAACGCACCATTAGCATATCGAGTTTGCTTTTCAGGAGTTTACTGGTAGCATCGATTAATTCACCGAGTTGTTCCTTAGCCGCATTTGCCTGGTTCAGTATGGTTCGCGCCTGACCGACCAATTCTGTATAATTGCTCACTGCTGCTTCTGCGTCGTCAATCATTTGTTCGGTGAGATCGTAACCAACCATGTTCAGCAACATGTTCCGGGCCAGGGTAAGCACAGGTGTAACCAGTCCTTCCACGTCGGTTTCGCGGGCCGATTGTATATTGGTTCTGGTTAATTTTACTGTTTCAGCCATTCCCTGGTCGCCTATGGATGAAGCGTAGGCCTGTAAATTCGAGGAAACAATTAATACGGTTTGAATAACTGTTTGCAGGGCGGCCTTTTTATTGGTAGTAAGGCCTTCGCCCGATGCCATGGTGTCTTCGTTTTTTTCGCCTATGGCTTCAATTTCTTCATCGAGCTCGCCTTTGGCAATGGCAATTACCTCTGTACCATTCCAAATTTCGGAATGATTGTTCATTGTGTCCTGGGTAGTGAGGAACATACGATAGCGTTTTGTTTGTCTTTTGTTCATTTTAAAAATAATTTAAAGATTAATATTTCCCTTAAGGGCTGAATTTTGGTTTATTCGTGGTTTGCTTTGTTTTCGGTGTTATTAATTTATGTTTCAGGTTAGCCAATCAGTTTTTAGTTAAACTTGTGTTCCCGAAAGTAGAAAAAAAATTGTGTTTTGCAAACAAAACTGCTATAGAACACCTTTTGATTTGTTTTGTGTTTCTGCGAGATTTAACCTGATTAATTCATAAAAATGAATTAATCACCCATCGGGCTGAAGAAATAATTGAAATTCAATTATTTGTCAGGGTTAACCTTGACAATGAAAATCAATTGAATTTGTTAATTTCAATGTAGGTATTATTTTGATTTTCATTCGTCAACACTTCGTGTGAAAAATTCTATGAATTTTTCAGGTTAATATGGATTTGCGCAGAAATTCTTTTTTAAACAATCCACTGGCGCAGATTTTAAACCGGGATATTCGGGAGAATTCCGGTGGCAAATTACTGTGGGTGGAAAAATGAGCCGGTTTATGGCTATGTTTATGTAGCTGCCAAACCGGCTCCTCTTTTCGCTTTACTTGTCTTTTTTTGCGGTTATTTCCAGCTTACTATCGGGAGTTTCGACAGTGCCTTTCATTTCGTTACCGCTTACTTTTATATTCAGGCTTATGTAGTCGTAGTCGATGTACAATCCACATTTAAAAGTCCCTTCTTCGTAGGTAATATTCTTTAGCTCGATTTTATTGCCATCTTCAAATTTAACTTCGCCAACTAAGGCGCCTTCTTTTTCACTGATAATAAAAACGCCTTTTTGATATCCGTAGGCTGCATTCGGAACTTCGTATTTCCATTCACCGGTTATTTCATCGTTTTTTGGTTTTATCCCTGCGTAAATTCCTGTGACTGTAATTGCCGTTATAAAGGCAAGAAGAATTAATTTTTTCATAGAATTAGTTTTTAATGATTTTACGTGTAAAAAGTTTTATGTAAAGTTAATGGGTTTCATTAAATAATATCAAAATTAATCGAAGAAAGGTTCGGTTCGCAGGCCATTATAAAACTCAAACATTAAACGGAGAACAAAATCGTTGTTCCGTGGAATTGATAATTCAGGAAGTTCATTTTCCGAAAACCAGCCTACATCATTTGTTTCCGGTCCGGTTGAAATATTATCGTCCTGTTTTTCGCATAAAAGAAATATTTTATACACGTATTCAAAGGCAGGTGTCATGTGGTGTTTTTGCTTATCGATAACTGCCAGAAGTTTGCTTGCTTTTACCGTAATTCCGGCTTCCTCCATACACTCTTTCTCCGCCACTTCCTTTGGGCTGTAACTTATGTCGGACCAGCCACCGGGCATAGCCCATCGGTTATCGGCTTTTTCCTGAACAAGTAAAATTTCCCCTTTTTCGTTAAAAACCACAGCCCGCACATCTACCTTCGGAGTTTTGTAACCATTCTTTTCTTCGATAACAGGAATAATAATTTCGATGGGAAGATTTGTCATTTTCTCCAGCATGGTTAATGCAATATCCCTAAGTTCATCATATCGTTCCCTGTCGAAAGTGTTCTCGGAATATTCAAGCCCGATTTCGGCTAAAGTTTGTATGCGTTTTATCTTTTCGAAATAGAAATTATCCATCAAATTTATTTTAGATTTTTGTTGGGTGAAGCGCCCATGTTAAGAATGAGCTCACCACCCGATACAATTTCATCGTGATAAAGAAACATCCGGTTCAACTCTTTTCCGTTGAGTTTTGCCGACTGCACATATACATTCAATTTGCTGTTATTTTTTGTAACGATTTTAAATGTTTTACCACTGTAATACTGCTTATCCAGCGAAATTGTAATTTCATCAAAAACAGGGCTTCCAATCTGGTAAATTGGATTTTCGGTAGCTCCGGCATCCAACTGAAACAAACCGATTTTCATTAAAACCGAAAGCGAACCCATTAGCCCCTGATCTTCGTCGCCATTAAAACCCACGAATGGTGAAACTCCTGAGTATACCGAGTCGATAACTGCACGGCTCCATTTCTGTGTGAGCCAGGGCTGGCCTGTTGCATTAAAAATAAAAGCAGCTTCCATCGAAGGTTGATTGCCGTAATTAATCGGGATTCGGCGTGCATGTTCCAGCGTTTCATCGGCATGCGCTTTTCCCGATGTAAATCCATGTTCCCGGGCTGTTACGAATTCGTTATTCAGTTTGTTTGCCATGGCCTCCATCCCGCCCATTAATTCTGCAAGCCCGGGGTAATCCTGCGGAACGTACCAGGTCATCTGTGCAGCATTCGATTCTACAAAACCATTCTGATAGTCGTATGGATCGTACGGAGTTTTCCAGTTTCCGTCCGCATCTTTGGGGCGCATAAAACCATATTCAGCGTCAAACAGATTTTTATAGTTTTTGGAACGCTTCAAAAAATACTGATAGTCGTCTGTTTTGTTCAACGCTTTGGCCAGTTGTGCCAGTGTCCAGTCCTGAAATGCATATTCCAGTGTCATTCCCGCTCCATCTTTGTGAAATGCCTGAATATCCGGTTTCCAGGGATAAGGAACATAACCTTTTTCAATGTATGCTTCAATGCCACCGCCTTCGGAAGTTTCGTGCTCGTAACCCGCTTTTGCCATAATTCCTCCCGGCATATGATTTTTCCGCAATCCTTCATACGCCAGGTTTATATCGAAGTCGTGAATTCCTTTCATCCAGGTACTTACCACAAAAGGAGTTGTGGAAGCTCCAACCATTACAAATGTGTAGTTTCCACCGGAAGGGCCGCGGGGAATCAAACCTCCGTCGCGATAATAATTCAACATCGAATTGCAAAAGTCGGATGCAACTTTTGGATAGGCGAGTGGCCAAAGTGTTGAAATAGTCCATTGAGCGCCCCAAAACGCATCGAAGTTGTGATGATTAAATTCAGGCTTTCCGTTATTATCCACCGGAATTTGTTTTATCAATCGTTGCGGCCCGGTAAAATCGGAATACGTTCCGCTGGCATCGCTTATAATCCTTCGTCCCTGAAGTGCATGCCATAAATCGGTGTAAAACCGGATTCTATCGTTTTTTGTTCCTCCTTTTACTTCCACTTTGCTTAACCAGTTATTCCATTCTTCCTTCGATTCTGATACCACTTTTTCAAAATTCCAATGCGGAAGTTCAGCTTCTATGTTTTTCTTTGCTTCGGTTTCGCTGGCATACGAAATTCCTACTTTCATTAAAACAGGATTTTCGCTTTTATCAGCAAATGAAATCAATGCTCCGGCATTGCTACCTTCTGTTCCGGAACTGTTTTCGGTAATATTACCGCCGTTCCATGTTTCAAAATTTTCGGCATCAGTATTTAGCTGAATGTAAAAGAATACCGGTGTTTCTTTTGGACGGCGCCGGGTTGCATCATTCATCACATAACCTGAAAATTCACGGTTGTTTATTTTGTGAATTTTGCCTTCGGTTATTTCACAGGGCCCGTTTGGACCGCTTAACCGGATTAGTATCGATTTATTTTCAGCATTGTTAAATGTGTATTTATGAAATCCAACCCGCGTTGTGGAAGTTAATTCAACTTTTATCTGATACCTGTCGAGAAAAACCTGGTGATATCCGGGAGATACAATTTCTTTGTCGTGTGAAAATGGAGAATAATAATCGTCTTTCAGATCTTTTGCAATTCCGTTAACCGGCATAACAGATAAACCTGAAAGTTGCCATGCATGTACATGGCTAAAACCTTTTATTTCGTTGGTATTGTAACGGTATCCGCTTCCCCAGGCGCCACCCAATTCATTATCGGGACTTAAATTTACCATCCCAAACGGACGGCAGGCTGACGAAAAAAAGAACCAGCGTGAGTTTGCCGCATCAAGCAATGGATAAACCAAATCAACCGGTTTTTCCTGTGAGCTTATTATATTGAAGGAGAAAAGTTGTATAAGAAATAGCGCGGGAATAATAGTTGAAAAAAAGGACTTCTTCATTTTATGCATTTATTTAGCAGTAGTTACAGCAAAAATAACAGGGCTTTTTGAAATAGATTATATATTTATTCTGGAAATTAACTCAAACAGTGGGGTGAAGAAATAGGAGAGGATTACAGACCACAATAAAATTCCGGTAAATAGCATTACTATAAATCTTTTTGTGTCGGTTATTAGGATTAACCCAAACAGCAACGATGGAAACGGCCCGAGTATGCCCGGAGTAAGCAAGCCCAGTCCAAAAGCGCCATAGCGGTTGGCAAATTGCAAAAACCTGCCTTTATTTCGCTCTAATCTCTTCTCGCCGTAAAATTTAAATATTCTTTTTCGGAATGAATCTCCGGCAAAATAAAGCAACAGCACTGTGGTATTTGTTCCCAGGCCGGTTAATATTCCGGTGAATACAGGATGTAATTTCAGCCCGATACCGACTGGCACTCCTTTCCAGATTCCGGTTATGCCGGCAATATAAACAAGCAGATATTTTCCCAGTTCTTCCATTTTTTAGCCTTTGGAGACTAATTGTTCCTGAATGGTGAATAATGATTAGAAACTGCAAATTATAAATTTATCCGGATATATTTTTGAATGCCACAAAAAAAGCCGACTCAAATTTATTAAGTCGGCTCTTTGTATCGAATACATTTCGTTTACATTCTTTTTTCTTTGATACGGGCTTTTTTACCGGTAAGCTCGCGCAGGTAAAACAATCTTTTGCGACGTACCTTTCCGCGTTTGTTTACTTCAATGTTATCGATAAACGGAGAACTAACCGGGAAAATTCTTTCAACGCCAATGTTGCCCGACATTTTCCGAACGGTAAAAGTTTTTGTTAAATCCTTGCCGCTTATCTGAATTACCACGCCTCTAAAGTTCTGGATTCTTTCCTTGTTTCCTTCACTGATTTTATAACTCACTGTTACAGTGTCGCCTGCACCGAATTTTGGATGTTCAGTAGCTTGAGCGAATTCGCTTTCTACAAATTTAATTAAGTCCATTTCAATAATTTTTAAAAGTTGGCAATGTATCCGTCAACCGGCGGAAAGAGATTGCTTTAAAAGTCGCGCAAAAATAACAAAAAAATCTATTCCCCAAACTTAACTTGATTCAAATTACAAATCGTTTGCTGATTTACAGATTAAATCGGTATTAATGCCCTGCGCTGCCAATTACCTTAAAATGGTCGCCTGTACTTTTTACGATAGCTTCGTACCACCATTCCGGATAACCTGCAAATATTGGTGATGCAGGCATCCCGTCTTCAGTTTTTACAAACTCGCCGTCTTTTTCGCGCTTAATGTTTCCATCCATATATTTTACAAGAAGATAATGTTCCAGTTTTTTCCAGCGGGCTGTCATACTATTGGCCTCGTTCACCGAATATTCAGTGATAAACTTTCGCGCCTGTTCTTCTGAATTCGATTTATACAGGGTTTCTGCGGCTTTGTCGATTACAGGAACATATAACACAAATTTATCTTCCAGTTCTTTCTGCACTTTCTGCACATCTTTTATCATATCGTCGTAACGTAGATAGGTAAAATTGGTAACCATATTAAATGTCCAGAATGCTGAAGTTTCGCTATAGGTAAGCATATCGCCGTTTCCAACTTTAAAACATTCGGGAATTTCGGTGATGCCGCAATACATTGGTGTATAGCATGTACTGTAAGTGTCGTCAACACCAAACCAGAGAATTCCACCAATCGGATCAGGCAACCAGTTGCGGCTTTGTGCAACAAACGAAAATCCGGTTTGCTGTGTAGAAATTGCTCTTTCGTTGCAATATTCAGTTGAATCTACTTCCCATGTCAGGTCACGCCAGCGATAGGGTAGACGATATGGCCCGGCGCCGATATCCTGGGTCATATCCAACTCAGTTCCTTCAAAATGGTCGCGCATAATTCCCATCACATCCTGAACGGTTAGCTTTTTATTTGGCTTCACCCATAAAGGCAAACGATTTGTTGCAAAGTTATTCGCTCCTGCATCATGCACTATACCTTTAACATAGTCGACATATTTGTCCATTCCGTCGGCAACCTTGTTGAAACCTGCCCAAACACGTGCATCGCAAAAACGAGCCCCGCCAAAATCAACAGGCGCATATACATCGGAAAAGCTAAAATCCTTATCTTCTCCTTTATACCAGCCTTTTTCCTTTGCAAATGAAATTACATCTTTCGCATACACACAGTTTTCAGCATCATTTAGCGGGAAAGTGGTTATTCGTGCCTGGTTGGCATGACCGCAAATATATCCGTCCGGCACTCTCAAGGCTACCCAAACAGCGCCTTTTTCATCTTTTCCTTTTCCAATCAGTTCAAGAATCCATACTTCATCCGGATCCGAAATCGAAAACGATTCACCGGAACTGTAATACCCAAATTCTTCCACAAGGCCGGTCATTACCTGTATGGCTTCACGTGCAGTTTTTGCCCTTTGCAATGCAACATACATCAGGCTACCATAATCCATAATGGCTCCCGGTTGGCTTGCGAGTTCGCTTCTTCCTCCATAAGTAGTTTCACCAATAGCAACCTGATTTTCGTTCATATTTCCTATTACACTGTAAGTATGTGCAGGTTGTGGAATTTGTCCAAGAAATTTTCCGGTATCCCATTCATAAATATCGCGCATATCGCCAGCCTTATAATCCATCGCTGGCTGATAATACAATTCACCATATAATATGTGCGAATCGGCAGCATAGGTAATCATGGTTGAACCATCGACTGTGGCGCCTTTTGTTATAAGGAAGTTGGTGCATCCGTTGGAAATCTGGTAATTAAGCAGTAATAAAACCAGCATTCCCAGTATTGAAATTTTCTTTATCATTTTTTGACTATTTATTTTTCAGAAGGGGCAAAGATACAATTTTGAGTTATTCTGTTTATGATTTTTATCGTATTGAAAATTCCGTTGTAATTCTTTATGATTATAGTTTTTTTAAATTGAAAGCAAATCGATAAAAGAAAATGCTGATTGAAAAAATTCACTTAAACTCAGGGTAAGTCAAAATCGGAACGAACAAATAAATTGAAACGCTACTCCTTTATAAATTTTTGCTTTCCGAATATTTCATTATCAATGAATACTTTGACAATATATATTCCGGCAGACAGTTGGGATACATCCAATGCCATAGAAATATCACCGGTTTTAGTCATTACAGTAATTCCCTTAAAGTTGCTTCATCATCGAACTCATCGTTTAATAACTGGATTTGAGCTATAATGAGCTGAGGGAGCAATTCCCAATAAAAATAGTACGACATATTTCATTTTGATCGGATTTGTATTAACAATATCACCTCGCTGCCGGGTTAATCACAAGAACGATTAAAATCGCGTTTCGAAAGAAATGAAATCAGAATTGAAAAACAATTCCTGAACTACTGTCTCTTAAAGCGCCCGTTACAGATGCAAGACAGTTGATTTCATCTCTTACTTTTAAAACACCCAGAAACGCAAAAATTAACGCCTCTTTGTAGTTGATGATTTTCGCATCGGGCAAAATAATGCGGGCATTGGTTTTTTGCTGAAGTAGTTCAATTAAAAAGGTGTTAAATGCTCCGCCACCGGTAACCAGAACTTTCCCTGAAGAATTTACTGAATTTGAAATCTGTTCAGCAATGTGTTCATAAATCGTCCTTAATTTATCTTCTTCATTACCTATTGCAGAATTTAACTCCGGAAAGAAAATTTCATCAACCCATTCTCTTCCCAGCGACTTTGGCGGTTTTTCGTGGTAGAATTGAATATTGTTTAATTTTTTCAGAAGTTCGGCAATTACTTTTCCTTTTCGTCCCAGGTCTCCGTTTTTATCGTAGGGCATTCCACGTTTCGCTGCAAAATAGTTCAGTACAAAATTTACCGGACAAATATCAAAGGCAATTCTTTGGTTGTTTTCATCAAAGGAAATATTGGCAAATCCTCCCAGGTTCAAACAAAATTCATAATCTGAAAACAGCAGCTTGTCGCCAACAGGAACCAAAGGCGCACCCTGGCCTCCCAGGGCAATGTCTCCTGTTCTGAAATCTGCAACTGTCGGAATATTTGTAGTTGCAGCAATATCGGCGCCATTTCCCAGTTGAAAGGTAAAATGTTTTTCCGGCTGGTGAAAAACCGTGTGCCCATGAGATGAAATTGAATCGGGTAAAAAACCGGTTTCAGCGATAAATTTGTTAACAGACAAACCGATGAACCTGCCATATTCAATATGTAGCTCAATCAATTTTTCACCTGAAAGTTTATGGGCATATTGCAATTTCTTATTCCATTCTGAATTATAAGTTTCGGTTTTGGCTTCAACAATCGTGAAAGTCCATTTATTCTGATAATACTCAAATTCACAAGCTGCCAGATCAATTCCATCGAGAGATGTGCCTGACATTATTCCAATAACCTTGTACTTATTTCCAGAAAGTAGCTTCATAGGTTGCAATATTGTTTTTGTAGTCGCTTACAACAAGCTTGAATTTGTGGCGTTTTCCCAGCTCAAAACGTTCCGGATCAAAATAGTGAGTTATCAGTTTGTTCTTCGAATCGTATTCAAACAAAGCCCATTTTCCATCGATATAGCCGTTGTACTCGTTTATACCCGATAAATCGTCGCTAATTATAAAACGTATTCTTTTACTTTCGGTCAAAGCATTTTTCCCCTTAATACTAAGTGGTAAAATTTTTGGAGGAAGCGAATCGGCCAACACGGCATAGTTGCCAAAAACCCGGATTCCGGCTTTTACCCAACCATCTTCGTAGGCTCCACCTGTTGACCAGTATCTTCCGGTTCCGGGATCAATATTTACGAGTAAAGCCTTTGTTTGTAAGTGTGCAGGCAAATTTTTTGTTTTTATACTGATTATGGCATTTGATTGCAGTGGAGTTGTGTTATAATCAATTTCATGTTCATCGGATAAATAATCACGGTATTTTGAGTTGTTTTTATAATGAAATTTTAACGGCATGTAAAGTGCGCCTTCGGGAACATCAATCCTGAAATCATCTGTTTCGTAATGGTTTTCTTTGTTGTAATAAAACAATGCGGCGTAATTATCTTTTGGAGGTACAATTTCGTGTTGATGGCTTTCAACTGAAAAAACAATGACAGCGCTATTTTCATAGGCATCTTTTATTTCAATTTCAACCTGATGAATTTTGCCGTCGTTGAAATTGACGATTCCGTTATTTTTCTTCAATCTGTAATTCATCATATAGTTTCCCGGCTCAACCCAGGTTTTCTGATAGCGCTGGTTTGTGAGGATATAACCGGCATAATCGATATAGCTGTTAATATACCTGTTCTGTGCAAACGACAAACGGTTTAAATCGCATGAAAAACAGGAATCGCCGTCAACCGTAAGCGTCATTTCGCTTATCCCGCAACGGTTATGTGTGTAATCGAAATAATCGTTGGCTTCTATTGCAAATCCGATTTCGCCATATACAAGAATCAGCGGATTATCAGGAATATGATATTTTCCGTTGTAATAGCTTACCGGATATTTTCTTTTTTCATTTTTAAAGTTTACGTGTGCATTATCCGATAAAGGTGTAATCTGCAAACCTGTAATTTTTGGCGGCGTTTTATCCGCAATATCAAATCCGAATTTTAGTGGATTAAGCGGTTCTTCCGATTTTGTATCGCGAATTTCAAAATGAAGGTGTGGCCCGCCAGAACTGCCGGTATCGCCGCTTTTGGCAATAAGTTCGTCCTTTTTTACCATGAATAATTCGGGATCGATCTTTAAATCTACGCGAAATGATTTTTGACTATATTGAATTTTTCGGACATAATCCTGAATATCTTTTCTGAATTCATCTAAATGACCATAAACAGTTGTGGTTCCGTTGTAATGGTCGATATAAAGCGCATTGCCGTATCCCGAAGGCGAAACCACAATACGCGAAACAAAACCATCGGCAGCCGAAAATACGGGCAAACCTGTTACACCCTGTGTTTTTATATCAATTCCGGTATGAAAATGATTGCTTCGTAATTCGGCAAAACTTGCACTCAAATACAAAGGAATTTTTAGCGGAGCCGAATAATATGTATTCTGCCCAACCGCAAAAACTGAAATAAAAAATGCAATAAACAACAGGATTCTTTTCATTACAACTTAGGGTTTTTCTTCCCACAAGTGCGCAAATTTAATCTTTTGCATGAAATTGAACAGTCAGGTGTTTGTAATTTTCATTCCAATAATAAGCAATTGCTTTTACAATAGGTTAAAAATATTAACTTTGTGAGCGAAATGCAGCTAAAATGACTGAGGAAGAGAGATTGTTTCTGGTTGATTTAAAGGCTAATACAAAGCAGTTTTTTAAAGAATATAACAAGTTGGAAACCGAAAAACTGCAGCTTAAAAATAAAATAAGTTCACTAAACCAAATAATTGAACAGCTAAATCAGGAGAAATCGGAACTGAATCAGAAAATTGAACAACTGAAATTGACTTCAAGTATTTTATCGGGTGTCGATGAAAACAGGGAAGCAAAACAAAGAATAAATAAATTAGTACGGGAAATTGACAAATGTATTGCATTACTAAACAGGTAATGGTGAGTGGACAAGAAGAAATTTAAAATAAATATTAAGATCGATGGCAGGAATTATCCTTTGCAAATCGATCGTGAAAATGAAGAGAAATACCGGTTAGCTGCAAAAAGTGTCAACGAAACTATACGGAAATACCGCGAAATGTTTGGCGACATGGAACCGAAAGATATTTTGGCAATGACAGCTTTTCAAATAGCATTAAGCAACGCCGAACTGCAAAAACGCGAAAGCGATACACTCTTCATGGAAGAATTGAAAAACATAAACGATGATATTTCTGATTTCTTAAAAGAGAAAAAAAAGGGATAGACAAGTTCGTGTAAATATATTTATCGAACCCGTATAAGGTTTTTTTAATCGAAATTAAAGAAGCTTATTACGGGTTTTTTATTAATTATTAAAGATTAAAATATGGATATAATAGCATTATTGATAGGTGCTGCAGCGGGTTTTATCGGGGGAGGAGCTTTGGCCTGGGTAATTTGGAATAAAGCTTTAAATACGAAGAAAAACAAAATAATTACTGAAGCACAGGCCGAAGGAGAGGTGATTAAAAAAGACAAGATTTTACAGGCAAAGGAAAAGTTTTTGCAGTTAAAATCGGATCATGAAAAGTTCATTCAGGAAAAGAGTTCTGATATTGCAAGCCAGGAAAACCGGATTAAACAAAAAGACAATCAGTTAAATCAACGAAGGGAAGAATTGCAACGTAAAACCAAGGAATTTGAATCTACGAAAAGAGAAACTGAAATTATTAAGGAAAATTTGAATGCTCAAATCCAGCGCGTGGAACACAAAACCGAGGAACTGGATAAAATATATCGTCAGCATGTGGAAAAATTAGAGCAGATTTCAGGTTTATCGGCTGAAGAAGCTAAATCGCAGTTGGTTGAATCGCTTCAGGAAGAGGCAAAATCGGAAGCAATTTCGTACATCAACGAAATTATGGAAGAAGCAAAACAGACGGCGAATAAAGAAGCGAAAAAAATTGTGGTTAAATCCATTCAGCGTGTGGCAACTGAAACTGCAATCGAAAATGCAGTTACCATTTTTCATATTGAAAGCGACGAAATTAAAGGACGTATTATTGGCCGTGAAGGACGAAATATAAGGGCGCTCGAAGCTGCAACCGGCGTTGAAATTGTAGTAGACGATACACCTGAAGCCATTGTGCTTTCAGCATTTGACCCGGTTCGTCGTGAAATTGCCCGTTTGGCATTGCATCAGTTGGTAACCGACGGAAGAATTCATCCGGCACGTATTGAAGAAGTGGTTGGAAAAGTGAAAAAACAAATTGACGAAGAAATTATTGAAACCGGAAAACGGACAGCAATCGACCTCGGAATTCATGGTTTGCATCCTGAACTAATTCGATTAATCGGTAAAATGAAATACCGTTCGTCGTATGGCCAGAACCTTTTGCAGCACTCGCGCGAAGTTGCCAATTTGTCAGCAATTATGGCTTCGGAACTTGGATTAAATCCCAAAAAAGCCAAACGCGCCGGATTGTTACACGATATTGGAAAAGTTCCCGATGATGAACCCGAATTGCCACATGCAGTTTTAGGGATGAAGCTGGCGGAGAAATTCAAGGAAAAACCGGATATATGCAATGCGATTGGTGCACACCACGACGAAGTTGAAATGACTACGCTGATGGCCCCGATTGTTCAGGTTTGCGATGCTATTTCAGGAGCAAGGCCGGGCGCACGTCGCGAAGTTGTTGAATCATACATTAAACGTTTGAAAGATTTGGAAGACCTCGCACTTTCTTATCCCGGTGTAATGAAAACATACGCGATTCAGGCAGGACGTGAATTACGCGTTATTGTTGGCGCCGATAAAATGAGCGATCAGGAAACTGAACAGTTGTCGTACGATATTTCAAAACGAATTCAGGATGAAATGACTTATCCGGGACAAATTAAAATAACGGTTATTCGCGAGACACGTGCAGTTAGTTATGCAAAATAATCAGTAGAAAAAAAATAGTTGAAAAGCTTTCCGGTTTCGGGAGGCTTTTTTTCTTTAGAATAATTCGAGCAGTTTTTGAATACGTTCTTTTTTATCGGTGAAATTAACCGAGTGATACGACATCTCAAGCGTTTCCAGCAATAACTGTATAAAAAATACATCCGATTTGGGTTCGGAATATTTATGTACCGGTACATAATTATTGCTTTTCAGATGATATTCAATTTCTTTAATCGAAGTAATTGAGCCTTTATTTGACGGATTGATATAAAACAAAACATCCGATTCTACAGCATTGCCATGTACTTTACGCGCCAGTTTCGGGTGAACGATAGCAACCAGCGGATTCTTGGGAAAATTGATGAATTGTGCCGGTAATTCCAGTTGTCGCGCTAAAATGGTATACAAAATCGCCATCGAAACCTGGTTGCCTTTTTTAGTATCAAGCAATTGATTTAAAAAGCAATTTTGCGGAGAATGTATGTTTTTATGATTGATTGAAAAATTATAAACATTAAAAAGAAAGTGGTTCAGAATTGTCGTTTTTTCCAGCAGGGTAAGCGAGTTATTCAATTCGAGCCATATCTTTTTTCGAATGTTTTCAACCTTTAGCTGAATATTTATGGGATTTAAATCGGGGTACTGAAAGCGGTCGATGATTAAATAGCCGTTTAAAAGATCGCGGACATCCGAATCGGTCATTAACCAGTGATCCAGCATATTTTTTGTTTCGTTGAATTGCAGGTTCTGGATGATATTTTCGATACGTTCCTGCGAATTGCCGTCAAAACTCGATTCCCATTTTTCTTCAAGAACCGGAATAATATTTTCATTTTCTTTGAGAAGTTCCTTTTCTACCATTTCATAAACGGCATTGTCGGGGTCATCCAGCAGGCTGATTAAAGCGCTTAATTTTCGGTTTTTCATCGTTTAAAGCTTAGTTAGTTTGTCCAGAACCTGTATTATTAATTTTTGCATTTCATCTTTATAATTCTCGTTTGCGGTTAATGAAACCCGGTTTGCAATAATTAAACAAACAGTTAACGCTTCGTGCCCCAACATTTTTGATAAGCCGTAAATAGCGGAACTTTCCATTTCGAAATTGGTAATTTTCATCCCGTTAAATTCAAACTCTTCAATCTGTTTGTTTAATTCAGGAAAAGCAAGTGGTAACCTGAGCACTCTTCCCTGTGGACCGTAAAATCCGGGAGCCGAAATTGTTACGCCAAAGTGAAAATCAGAAACCGGAAATTTTGATAACAGCTTTTGCGAAGCATCCACAATATAAAAAGTAGGCAGCGATTCATTCCATTTGGTGAAATTTTTAAATGCTTTTTCGAATGCAAGGTCGCAGTAATTTTTACGATTTGCATAAAAATTCAGCATTCCGTCGAAACCAATGGATTTGCGCGAAACAACAAATGTATTCACCGGAAGGTTGGGCTGTAATCCGCCCGACGTACCAATTCTTATAATATTCAACGATTTGTGGTTCTTTTTAATCACACGGTTTTGCAAATCGATATTGGCAATGCATCGAGTTCATTTAAAACAATATCAATATTATCGGTTCCAATTCCTGTGGAAATAACCGTCAACTTTTTCTGTTTGTACCAACCTGTAATGCTTTTAAATTCACGGTTTTGAACAGAAATATCGATTTTCCCGAAATAAGAAGCTATTGTATCGACACGACCTGGATCTCCGACAAGAATAATATTATCAGCAATATCTTCCGGTTTTAAATGCAGATGAAAAATTGAACCGTCATCGTTTATTATTAGTTCCGAATGTTGAATCATTGGTTAATATTAGATGTTTACCAAAACTATTCATTTTGAATAGAATGAACAATGTTGAAAGTGAAAAAATATAAACATCTAAGCGTTTATATAATTTATTGTTTCGTGAAATTGTTTAAAACATTTTTTATGTTAAGTAAAACAGGCTAAATTTCGAAATCTTGTAAAAATGAGGCTTTTAAAATTGATTTAATGGGTTTAATTTTTATTTTTGAATTCGTAAAACGCTAAATACAAAACCATGTCTTTTAAAATCTTTTCACTGCAACTTTTAGGCAAAATAAAACCCGTTGAAACCATTGAAAAAAAACGAAAAAGTTTATCGGATGATTATGAAGAATTTCAACAAGTTGAAAAGTCTGAAGAATTGAAGACCTACATTGATTTGGAATCAAAAATCAATTCAGGCGAATTTAAAAGGAAAAAAGCTGAAATTGATGCTTTGCAATTTAAAGGAAGCAAAGAATTCAATCAGTTACAGGAATTTGAAAAACTGAAAAAATCTTCGCCAATAAAAAACTATTTTAAAGTTAAGGATTCAACAGATTTAAAGCGTTTTGATGGATTGAAGGGCGCTGAGAAACTTTCGGAATACGATAAATTGCTCGATTATATAAAAGAAGGACAATTTGCCAAAGAACGGGATGAAATAAAAAAACAGGTCTTTAAAGGTTCGGTGGAAGAAAAACATTTGAATGATTTTAAAAAGCTCGCAAAATCGCACGGCATAAAAGCTTTTAACGAATTAAACGGCTCGGCAGAATTACAAAAACATCATGATTTTGCAAAATCGGAAAAGCTGAAAAACCTCATGCAGTTAAGAAATGCTTCCGGTTTGGATAAGGATAAAAAAGCTGAATTAAAGAAACTCGAGGCTGATTCTGAATTAAAAAGCTATTTCAAATTTGAAAAGTCGAAGAAATTAAAACTGTATCACGAAACTGCAGGAAGTCATGATTTGAAACGATATCAGGAATTAAAAGAATATGTCGAAAACGACGAGTTTAAGAAAAGAGAGCAGTTTTTAAAAGATAAAAAGAAATTCGAAAAAAGCGAGGCATACAAAAAGCAGTCGGCTTTTAAACAACTGGCAGCCGACAGCGATGTTAAATTTTATCTAAAATATGAAAAATCGGCGTTGTACAAAAACTATCTGAATGTTATTGATTCCTTTGATTTAAAGCGTTATGCCGAATTGGAAGAAATAATCGCATCCGAAAAATTCAAACAGCGAAAAGCATACCTTGAAGATAAAAAGAAATGGGAAAAAACGAGTGAATTTGCACAGTTACAGGAATTTGAAAAAATGAAGAAATTGCCGCATCTGGTAAAATATTTCAAATACAAAAACACCGGTTCATTTCAGTTTTTCAGGGAATGGGAAATTACTTTCGAAGATGATTTTTCGCAGCCGAAACTGGATGCCGAAAAGTGGGAGACAACAAGCTACATGGCCAAAAAAATGCTTGGCGATAATTACTCACTCGCCGGTGATTTACAGGTTTATACCAATGGAAATAACGTAAAAACCAGCGAAAAACTTTCCATTGAAATAAAGAAGGAGAAAAAAACGGGAAAAGTGTGGAATGCTACAGCGGGATTTATTCCTACGGAATTGGATTATACATCGGGTGTGGTTTCCACATGGAAAGGATTTTGGCAGGAAGATGGAATTTTTGAGGCCAAAATAAAGTTTAATCCGGTTAAACAAGTCGTAAATTCTTTATACCTCGGTGGCGAAAAAAACATACCACGAGTGAATTTACTTGAAATGGGAACGCAAAACAGGGTAGGGATTTCCACATTAAATCCGACCGGAAAAGCCGAAGTAAATGGTGTCGATATTTCAAACCTTAAAAAAGGAAAGTGGTATATTTTCGCAGTTGAAAAACAGGGGAAGAACTTTAGCTGGAAAATCAATGAAACGGAAATTTTTTCGACACAGGCTTCCGAACTGGATAGCAAGCTCCATTTAAACGCGACCGGCCTGGTAGTTGACGAAATCCCGGCCACGCAGCTACCTGTGAATTTCGAAATTGAGTGGGTGAAGTGTTACCGTAAAAAGTAAAACCTGAAGTAATTATCGAATTATCATTTCAACCTTTTCAGGAAATAACATAGCTAAAATCCTCTTTTATTAAACAGGATATAGCCAAAATTCAGGGTAAAATAAAATTTGGTATTTTCCTTTTCGTAATAATTTAACGAAACGCTTAAAGGCCCAACTCCGGTTTGGTAAACCAACGAAGCTGCACCTTGCAAATAATAGTTTTCTATTAGTCTTTCAGATTCGCTTTGTTGCTCTTTTTTTAATTCGTTTACCGGAACAAATCCATAACCTTCAAGACGAAAATTTAATGCCGGGTTTATTCGATATATTGCACTTACTCCGCCTGCAAGATATTTGTTGGCATGAAAATGCTCAATAAACAACGATTTGCTGTGTGGAGTGGGGTAGTAACCCGGAGCTGCAAGCAAGGTGGAGCGATAGTTCTGAAAATTTCCTTTGTTGCTGAAAACTGCTTCTGCTTCGGCTCCAAGCGAAAACCTGCGGTTTAGTTTAAAATATCTTGTAGTATGTCCTTCAATTAAAAAGTAGTTGTGGTTCGATTTTGTTTTTGTCGTGTTTTCCGATGTTGTACCGGGCGTGTTCGATTCGGTTCCCGAAATGTATTTCACGGTCACATACCTGTATGCCCCTTCGGTTGCAAATTGCTTGTAATTCAGTGAATTATTTTCAAGCCCTACTTGAGCAGCAAAAGCATTAAACACGGTCTGGTCAGGTTCATCGGCTTTGTTAAATATATTGGTCTGATAATATTCATCGCTGGAATTGGAAAAAGAGATTCCACCATATAATTTACTGTGTAAACCTAATGGCAAACCCGATTCGAACCGCGTATTGTTTTCATTTTGAATGATAAACGGCGGCCTTACATCTTCGAAAAACAACTCGCTGCTTGAAGCGAAAAAATCCCAGCGGTTCAACGTAAAATAGCCCGCGATATAAAAAGGCAGCTTTAACGGATAATCTATTCGGCCACCAAGTTTAAACGAACTGTAAAACCGACCAAAATACAGATTTGATGTAAGCGTATAAGCGCGGGTTTTATAAAATCGATAGTCAAAACTTGCAAATCCCTGGTTTATAGGTTTGGTTGAAATATTTCCACCTACATTAACTTCCACTTTTTTACTCGGTTCAACTTTTAAGTGCAAATCGAAATAACCGGTTTCCCTGTTTAACCGCGCAATCGGAATTATCGATTTTATATGGTCGTCGGCAATCAGTTTAAAATATTCCTTTTTAAGCGAAGCCAGCGTAATTACATTGTATCGGTGTTTAATCGACTGTATAATGAATTTCCGCTGCATTGGATCTTCAACGCCTTCCACCTGAATATTCTGGAAATAAAGCTCCGGTTTTTTAGCGTTAAACTGTTTGCGTTTTTCGTTTACGCTTTCTTTTGAAACCCGTCGTTGAATAAGTAGTCTTATGCTGTCGAGCGAATGGTTTGCGGTTTCAGTTCCCGATTTTAATATTTCATCTATCTTGTTAAAGTCGAGCAACCCTACATTATTTAATTTTGTTTCAAGCAGAATTCCGTCGTCAGGTCCAATATCGAAGTTTGTGGTTCGCATTACAAGGTTCGAAATTTGTTTTAACAAATCATCGGGATCTGAATTGGTTTTTTCATCAGCCACTTTGTGCCCGATAATAATGTCGGGATGGTAAAAATCCTTCATAATATCGAACGGAAAATTATTCACAATACCACCATCGAACATTAAAGCGCCATTAATGGAAATTGGTTTAAAATACAATGGAACAGTCATAGAGGCACGTACCGCAGCACCAAGATCGCCGTTTCGAAGCACAACGGATTCGGCAGTGTTTGCATTGGTGGCAATACAGAAAAACGGAACCATTAAACTATCGAAATTATTGTTACACGCGGCATTGGTTGATGCCAGTAATTCCATAAACGCAAAATCCATTTGTTCAGCGGGAATAAAATTTGTGGGCGGAATTATTTTAATTTTCTCATCTTTTTTTTCCACGCGCAAATCAATCCACGATGGATCTGGTTCCTGTCGCATAAAATAGTATCGGTAATCTTTTTGAATTTTTCCTGTCGACCAGAAATAGAAATCATCCGATTTAAATAATTCCTCCATTTCATCGGGAGTATAGCCTGCAGCATACAATCCGCCAACAATAGCACCAATGGAAGTTCCTGCGATAAAGTCAATCGGAATATTATTTTCTTCCAACACCCTTATTACACCAATATGCGCCAAACCTTTTGCTCCGCCGCCGCTGAGAACCAGGCCTACCGATTGCGAATAAGACTCACAGACAATTAAAAGTGCGACAATTACGGGTATCAGAGATTTTTGGTTCATGGCTTAAAAATACAATCTTTGAAAGAAGCTAAATTAATAAAAATGATCCGCGTATCACTTCATGTTTCAGGTAAATAGCAGATATTTTTCGGTAAAATAAAGTGAACTATACCCGTAATAATTCTTCGATAAGCAGATCTCTACTTCGTGCCAATGACAGAACACTTGAATGAAGCTGTCATTTCGACGAGTATGCGAGGAGAAATCTCTTTGTTTGAAAGATCTCTCCTACCGTCGAGATGACAGGAAAAATTGAAATCTGTCATATGCAGTGAAGTTGAAGGCTGTCACTACTAACTAACCAGCATTGAACTATCATTCATTATTTACCTTGAGCTTTAAATTCTGAAAGCCTTCGCCTAAAATCTCTCTTGTATCCATAATGGTAATAAATGCTTCCGGATCTATATTGCTGATATATTCTTCGAGAATTGCAACTTCGCGACGGCTTACCACGGTATAAATTATTTGTTTCTTTTCGCCGGTAAACATGCCTTCTCCATGCAAATAGGTTCCGCCGCGTTCGAGATCGTAAAGCAATTTATGTTTTATTTCTTCGTGTTTATTTGAAATAATCAGTAAAGCCTTGTTATAATCGGCACCTTCGATGGTAATATCGATCGCACGTCCTGTAATGTAGATAACAATCCAGGAATAAAGCGGAATATGCCAGCTATGAAAAGCGAACAAACCCAATCAACACAATGGTTGAGTCGACATAAATCATCAGTTTTCCCAATTGCAATTTGGTGTACTTTGCTATTATCATTGCAATAATATCGGAACCACCTGAAGTTGCCCTTGATTTGAAAATCAATCCAAGTCCAAAGCCAAGCAAAACGCCGGCAAAAACACAGGAAAGTAAAACATCATCAACCAATGGCACATTTCCGTCGGGCCTTAAATAGGTAATTCCATCGATAAAAACTGAAGTAAGCACAAATCCAACAATCGTTTTTACTCCGAATCGCGGACCCAGAATTTTTATTCCTGCAATGGTTAGCGGAATATTCAGAACAAGCCCAAAGAGTCCGATAGGAATTCCATCGGGCCAGAAAGAAAACACACCTTCAGATAAATAATGTACGACGATTGCAATACCATAAACGCCTCCCGGAACAATTTTGTGTGGAGCTACAAAAAACACAAAACCAGTTGCCACAATAAAAGATCCCAGCAGAATATACAGGTAGTCTAAAAGCCATTTTTTACTGAATATTTTATCTTTCGTTAGAAAAGCCATATCATACGATTTATTTTTGCAAAGCACTTAAAAATCGCACATATTATTATTGATTATTATCAGGAATGAGAGATATGAGATTGTTATATTTTAGACAGATGCTAAAAAGAACCTAATTGAGAATAAAACGATACGAGATTGTTCCCTGCTGAAATGCGGGTGCATTGTCGTCGGAATTAAATTTGGCTTTTAAGGCTGCTTGTTTTGCTTCATTCCAGAATCTTTGGTTCATTAGGGTAGTACCCTGGTATCCGGGTTCGGCAGCTGTAACATTTCCATATTTGTCGACGGTAATTTTTACTACAACCAATCCTTCATCGTCTCCGGGATATTTGGGAATTGGTATCGATTTTTTTGTGCGGCCTCTAAGATCAAACGAAACACCCGAGCCTTTCTCTCCATTTCCGCTGCCTCCGTTACCATAATGTATTTGAATTACCGCCTGTTGGAACTCCCTGGTTTCCTCCCGGAAATGTTGCACCCTGGCTTTTACCGCTTCCCTTTCCCTGTCCGCCTGAACCGTTGCCATTATCTGCAAAAGCATTTTGTGCACGCGAGTTTATTTCATTGATTTTGCGCTGTTCTTCTTCGCGTGCTTTTTGTTCAGCTTCAGCTTTTCTTATTCGCTCAGCCTCTGCCTGTTGTTTTCTGATGCGTTCCTGTTCGGCAATTCGCTTTTGCTCGTCGATGAGTTGCTGTTTTCTGCGTTGCTCAGCCAACTCTTCCTTACGTTTTTTATCTTCTTCTTTTTTCTTTTTCTCGGCAGCTTCAATTGCGGCGGTTTTTTCGTAATCCTGGGTAAGAGCTTCCTCTTTTGCTTTGGGGCGTGATACCTCTGGCTGCGATTTTACAGGTGGATTTTCTGGCGGAAGAACTTCTTTTTTCTCTTCTTTCTGAACCGGCTGTGCAGGAATAGGTTGTTTTCTTGCCGGACTTGGTTCGATTTCGCCAAATCCGCGATCGCTGTCGCCAAAACTTACAAGAATGCCTTCTTCGCCCGGCAGCGGGAGTGGAGTGAAAAAACCAAGAAAAATAAGCAGTATCAGCAATATCACATGAAAAACTGTGGTGCCGATTATTCCTTTTTTATGTTTCCTGAAATATTCTTCCATCTCTGTTCTCTTTCCTGTATTCCAATAATCACAAGTAAAATCAAATGATTTTAACTTTCCGAAGCTGTAGCTGCTATCATTTTATACTTATTCCGGCGGGCAATGTTCATAATTTTCACTACTTCTTCCCATGGAACCGATTTATCGGCATGAAGTGATATATAAATATCATCGTTTCCGGTTCCGTACCGATTTTGTAAAAATGGCTCTATTTCCTGAAATGCAACACGTTTGATATCACCGTTATCATTAATATAGTATCTCAGGTCTTTAGTTATGGAAATTGTAGTTATCGGTTTTGCAGCCGTTTGATTATTACTTTGCGGAAGCAATAATTTTAGTGCATTAGGCGCAACCAGTGTAGAAGTAACCATAAAAAAGATAAGCAGCAAAAATACGATGTCGGTCATCGATGACATGCTAAACGAAGCATTAACTCTATTTCGACGTTTTAGTGCCATATTGGTTGTTTTATGCCGGTTCGTTTAATAAATCCATAAATTCAGATGTAGTGGCTTCCATTTTAAAGACCACCTTTTCGACATTGCTAACCAGAATATTGTATGCAAAATATGCAATAATACCAACTATTAAACCGGCAACTGTAGTAACCATTGCCTGGTAAATTCCGGTTGAAAGCAAGGTAACATCGATGTTGTTACCCGCATTCGACATATCGTAAAAAGCCTGTATCATTCCCATAACTGTGCCAAGAAAACCAATCATAGGCGCACCGCCAGCTACCGATGCCAAAACCGGAAGACCTTTTTCCAGTTTCGAAATTTCAAGGTTTCCCACGATTTCGATTGCGGCGTTTACATCGGTCAGTGGCCGCCCGATTCTGCTGATACCTTTTTCGAGCATTCGCGACGCCGGATTCGAATTACTGCGGCAAAGTGCAACAGCGGCATCTATTTTTCCGCTGGTAATATAAACTTTCACTTTTTCGAGCAGGCTGGTGTCGAACTTGCCGGCTTTTTTTATGGCAAAGTACCTGTCGATGAAAATATACACACCAATTACCGAAAGAGCAAGGATAGGAATCATTATCCATCCACCTTTCATGGCTAAATCGATGAATTTTGTGGAAATTCCGGTTGGTTCCACAGCAGTAGTATCCAATCCTCCGGGCATATCTGCCTGAATCAATAATAGTTTCAACATGAGCTTAAATTGTTTTTCTGTAACACATTAACAAAACGAGGTACAACATTAAATATTATACCTCGCGAAATTAAGTATTATTTCTTAACGCTTTTCGTTGTAAAACCACAACTAATAGCCGAGTTATGAACAGTTGAGTATTGAAAGCCGGTTACATTTTGAAGATAAGAAGTTCCTGCAGCCAGTAAATAAATATACCCCCGATATATCCGATTATGGCAAGCCAGCTAATTTTTTTCATATACCAGATGAAATCGATTTTTTCAAGTCCCATTGCAGCAACTCCTGCTGCCGAACCAATAATTAAAATACTACCACCTGTCCCGGCAGCATAAGCCAGCAATTCCCAGAATGCGCCGTCCTGTACAAAATGGTGCATATACGAGGGTTCAACCGACGCATGAACCATAGCCTCTGTCATTACAGGATACATTCCCATGGCACCTGCAGTAAGCGGAACATTATCAACAATAGCCGAAAGAATACCGATAGCAGCATTAATACCATATATATTATGTACATTTTTATCCAGAAATTCTGACAGCAAATGTAAATGTCCTGCAACCTGAAGGGCAGCAACCGCCGACAGAATTCCAAGGAAAAAGAAAATGGTCGGAACATCCACTCGTCTTAATACACCAAAAATAGCCAGCTTTCTTTTGTCTTCATGACTTTTATTTCGGTGCATAATTTCGGTTGTAATCCAAATTATACCAAGTCCGAAAAGCATTCCCATGTATGGCGGCAAGTGAGTTGTTGTTTTAAACACCGGAACAAAAAGCAAAGCTCCAACGCCCATAATCAGCATCAGTTTCCGTTCGAACATGGTTGTGAAGTTTTCCGCGTTTTCATCTGTTATTTCCGGTTTTTCAACATGTCCTTTCATATATGCTGAAACAATCAATAAAGGGAAAATCATATTAAAAATGCTGGGTACAATAACCATTACTATAATATTTCCAGCAGTTACCTGTTTGCCTATCCACAGCATAATAGTGGTAACATCGCCGATTGGCGACCATGCGCCGCCTGCATTGGCAGCAATTACAATCATGCTGGCAAAAAACCAGCGCGATTTTTTATCGGCTATAAGCTTTCTCAGTAAGGCAACCATAACTATTGTAGTGGTTAAGTTATCGAGCAATGCCGACATGAAGAACGTTAATACACTGATTATCCAGAGTAATTTAACCTTGTTTGTTGTGGTAATTTTATCGGTAATTATTTTAAATCCTTCGTGCTGATCAACCGTTTCAACTATCGTCATAGCGCCGAGCAGGAAGAATAATATCTCTGAAATTTCACCAAGATGCTCAATTATCTGATTGTCGATAATAAAGTACCTCATCCGCTCCAAAAGATCGGCATCGGGGTTATTCTGTATGAATTCCGTCATAAGGGAACTGTTCTGGAAATGCTCCCAGGCTGTGCTGTAGCCGAGGTTGAGGATTCCTGAAACATCGAGAATTAAAACAGTCCAAACAAGCACACCAAGTACAAGCGCCGATGCAGCTTTGTCAACTCTGAGAGGATGTTCAAGGGCAATCGCCAAATACCCGAGAACAAATATTACAATCATTAAAATGAACATAGTATTAGATTTTTCAGATTAGAAAATTAAATTATAGCTTGTGCAAATGTATATTTTGGGTTCAATATAAGAAAAGAAATTAATAAGTTTTTAAAGATGTTTTTAAGAACTTTTTATTTTAATAATTTGAGAACATCACATTTCTTTGAATATCAAATCTTAATCTTCTTTGTTTCTGAAGATTGAACCGATTTTATGCAATAATCCACTGAATGTATTATATTCTTCCTTGAAAGTTAAGCCGATTCCCTGGGTATATGGCGCCGTTTCGTAAATCAGGTTATTATTTGCATGATTAAATGCTTTAAACTGTATTTTTCCGTTTGGTACCAGTTTAACCCTTATATCAAAGTCGCCTACAATCTGGCTGCTGTTATTCGATTCGGGATTTACATTGTTGCCGATGTTTCCATCCAGTGTTACCCTGTCGTTAAAAATTTGTGTGCTTAGCGCTAATTCAAGCTCATCGTCGGTGATGCTGTTTCCCGGCCTGTAGTTAAAACCAATATCCACATTATTGCTTATCTGCGACAACCAGTTGCTAAGCTGGTTCGAAAAAAGTTCGCTTGCCGTGGTGCCAATCATATTTGGCGCCTGCGACTGGAATTGCCCCCGTAAATATTCTGGCGTGTAAAATTTGCCTAAAACGATTAATGATAATATTTGTTTGTTCTTTTCTTCATCGGTATTAAAATACTGTAACAGTTCGTTTTTTAATCCTGCATTTTCATCCGGAAAATCGATTTCAAAATTGATGGTTGGATTTACGAGTTCATCTGTTAAGTGAATAATACACGATACCGGAATACGCTGCGAAAGATTATCGGTTATTGCAGAATTTCCGGCAAGAAGATCATTTATTGAAGCTTTCAGCCGGTAAATGGCCGAAATATTGATATTTGCATTATATGGATTTCCCGACCATACGATTGTGCCGCCCTGAGCAATGGTAAAGCGTTTGTTTACCACATTTTGAAGCGTAAAAAGGTAATCACCCCTGGTTACGGTATAATCTCCCGAAAGCGTAATATCACCGTCCTTATTCATTTCGAAGAGTAAAATTCCTTCGCCCTGGGCTTTTATAACATCGCCGATTTGCGAATTATATATCAACTGAATACGCGCATCGGGGGTTGCTTCCATGGTAAGCCCGATGCTGAAATCAGAAGAATTGGTATTGCGAATAATATACTGCTTGTTTTCATCTTCACCGGTATTTACAAATTCAAGAAAATCGAATTGCTGCATATCGCTTTCATATTCCATCGAAATATTTACGTTGGTTCCGGGTAATGAAGTTGCAGTGCCATCAAGCCGTACAGTTGTACCTTTTCCAAAAACATGAATTTTACAATTTGCCATTACATCGCCGTAAAATTGTTCATTGGCTCTGCTCGTGGTATTCAATGCAAGAATTTTAGGTGAACTTACCGTTATATTATACAGCATATTGCTGAAATTGTCGTGAACCAAAAGGCCGTTAAATTTTCCAGGATTTTTATACTTATCGTAAATGGTAATATTATTAAATAAAATCGAATCAGTTTGAAACCGAATGGTATCGTCGAGAAAATATTTCACCTGCGTATAATCAATTTTAATTCCTGCATTTGCGGCTTTTACGGCGCCATCCATTGTAATCTTTTTCAAAGTTCCGCCAAATTTTATGTTTCCGAAAGCACGGCCAGAAAAATCGGAAAACTGATCGGTAATCACTGTTTCCAGCAATTTAATGGGCAGGCTGTCGGCTTTTGCACTGTAGTTTATTTCTTTTGTATTTGGATTGTAGTATCCTTTTGCTGCCAGACTTTCGTGGCTTTTGTCGGTAATTTTTAAATCGGAACTAATAACCGAGTTATTTCGATCCCACCAACTGCCTAAGCGAACATTTCCGACATATTGGTTACCGAGCTGCAAACTGTCGATGGAAGCATCGGCAACAACCACTGGCTGCCGGTATAAATCGGACACTTTTATGTTGCAGTTTACAATACCGGAAAACATATTTTCGCTTTCAGAGTTTTTTGTGAGCTCACCAAGATCGATATCTTTAAAATCGATGTTGACCACTTCTGTGCTGTCTTTCGAAATATTACCATCAATCTGTACATACTGAAATCCGTTGGTTACATTAAGCCCGTTTATTTTTACGTTTGAAGTGTCGATGGCAACCGTAAACCTGTCGTATTTCCAGGCTAAATCGGAAATGTATATCTGCGAAGGAGCAAATTGTATCCAGACTTTTGGAAATGGCGACGACGAATTTACGTTTTTGGTAAAAACCGAACGGGTTTTAATTACGCTGGTTTCAAGCGAATCGCTTTCATTTTTCCATTCAATTGTGTTGTTTAGCGCATCTTCCGCAATTTCCGAACTAATGGCTAAATCATAAAGATGTGCTGCTTTACCATAAACAATTTCACCAAACTTAAATTTTGAAGAATAATGATTATCGATGATTTTGTTTCCGATGAAAATGTTTTCCACCTGCAAATTTTTGTATGCAAATCCGGGAATACTTCCTTCCAACTCAAATGAAGCCAAATCTGAATTCATTTTTCCGTATAAAAAAAATGGAGTTTGAACCTCTAAGCCCGGAGTGAAAGTCTGCGTAATTTCATCGATGTTTTTTACATTGATTTTAAAATCGAAAACATTGGGTTGCATATTTGCAGGCGTTTTAAAATTGAACGAAGGCAGGAATTTATTAATATTTTTTTCGAATGCATATGCAATATTCTGGAACTGGTAATCTCCTTCAATTTTAATATCGGCGTATTCGGAATTAAACTCCAGCTCCGATTTCTCGCCATTGGGCACCGAAATAAATTGTATGCCGTTTAAATCGAAATTGCCAAACCTGTTTTTATAATAACCATCTTCAACAATAATAACACCTTTCAGATTATCGATTTTATCCCCCGAAAATTTAGCTTTCATATTCATAGCAACTTCGGCTTTGGGATACCTGTCGCTAAGATTTAATTTTCCAAGCTTCACTTTATCGAGGTGAAGGTTAAAATCGAATTCAGGAATCTGTAGTCCCCAGTCTGCACGTCCTAAAAAGCTGAACTGAAGATTGGAATCGTTCATGCTCAACATTCCGTCGAACATTTTATCGATATATACGCCGTCGAGTTTTATATTTTGATATACATAGCTGTTTGCTTCAAATTTAGCTATATCGCCTTTAAAAAAACCGGCAATCGATTTATCCGATATTTTGTAGCTACCATCTACTTCGCCATTAAACGACACATTTCCAATGGTTTGTGAATTCAGGAATTTTCCCAGTTGAAAATCGGAAGTGGTAATCCTGCCATTGTATTGGAAAGAATTATTTTCGCTTGGAATTAGCGAAAGGTCTGTTTTAATAGTTCCGAGTTTACTTTTCAGTGTTCCGTATGTAACAAAGTCGGATAAAAAGCCGCTAAAATTACCATTAAAGCTAAGCAAGCCTGCATCGGCAAACGCTTCCGGAATCTCAACAGGTTTTATTCCCGATTGATATGGGAAAATGAAAATTTTCGATATCGCTAAAAGTGGTTTGCAGCTTTTTTAAATCGAGAAAAAGATACATTGTTTCCGGATCTTCAATGTCGTTAATATAAAAATCGAGAACTGCATTGGTTTTTCTTCCGGTTTTAATCGTTAAATCTTTTCCCTTTAAATCAGCAATGTTGCCATAAATATGACCGGAGCATTCCACATTTTCGTTCATTCCGCGCAACTTGGGAAACAGTTCAGCAACTTCGGTGAAACTAATCGTCGAGTTCGAAAGCTGAAAATCGAAATTCATATTTTCACTGGTTATTTTTTCCTTTTCGGGATAACTAAAGGAAATACTCAAATTGTTTATTTCCGAATTTCTTGTTTTCAGATTTAATGACGCGAGTTCTGTTTTTTTAACTGTTGACTTAAAATTTGCAGAAAATTCTTCGAGATAGATATTTTTTCCGTCGTTTAAGCTCAGCGAGTTAATTTTAAACTGAAGCGAATCATCCCCGTTATAAAAATCGCTGATATTAATATCCAATTGATGTACAAAAACATGACGCTCGTTTGGTATCGAATAATCGTTATAATGCAATTGAGTGTTTTCAAAACTAAGGTTGTTGAACGTGAGTTTCCAATTGTTTTGAATTGTGTCGCTTTTTTTTTGGGATGAATTAAAGACCGAAGCGAAATTAAAATGATTGGCAGAATCGCGCTCAATAAAAATGCGGTTATCATCAAATGCGAGTTTGCTTAGGGCGATATGACGTTTGCGTATTTTTAACGTATCAATTTTTGCAGTAATTGCTGCCGTATATAAAATTGTATCGTTGTTTTGGTCCGAAATTAAAACATCATCAAGAATCAGTTGATTAAAAAAAGTAAATTCAACTCTTCCGATACTAAAATTTGCATTGCTGTTTTTAGAAAGCTGAGTAGTGATTTTATTAATAATAAAAGTCTGTACCTTGCTGTTTTGCAGCAGGATATAACTCAACGAAAGCAAACCTAAAACCGATGCGACCGTGATTAAAAGTATTTTCCAGCCTTTTTTAATAATTTTGCCTTTTTAGTGGGACGAACTTAGTTCTTTTAGCAGAATTAAAAACTATTGATTTCCTAATTTTGTTAACTACCGCTTATTAATAAAACAAAATATGAACCATCTTTAATTCTCCCGGTTTAAGAACGTGAAAAATGAAATTGAAGTTTATGAAGGAGGAAAAAATTACAATTTTGGGGATAGAATCTTCTTGCGACGACACGTCAGCCGCAGTAATACGAGATGGAGTTATTTTTTCAAACATTGTGGCCAGCCAGAAAGTACACGAAGAATATGGCGGTGTTGTTCCCGAACTTGCTTCAAGAGCGCATCAGCAAAATATAATTCCGGTTGTTGATTTGGCGATAAAAAAATCCGGCATTTCAAAAACTGAAATTTCTGCTGTTGCTTTTACCCGCGGTCCCGGTTTACTCGGATCTTTGCTTGTGGGAACTTCCTTTGCCAAAGGGTTTTCGCTTGCGGCCGGAATTCCGTTAATCGAGGTAAATCATTTGCAGGGCCACGTTCTTGCTCTTTTTATCCGGGAAAAAGAAGGAGAATTTAATCCACCGAAATTTCCGTTTTTATGCTTGCTGGTTTCGGGCGGAAATTCGCAAATTATTCTGGTACGCGATTATCTCGAAATGGAAGTTATCGGGCAAACCATCGACGATGCTGCCGGCGAAGCTTTTGATAAATGTGCCAAAGTAATGGGGTTGCCTTATCCGGGTGGCCCGCATGTCGATCGGCTTGCAAAGGAAGGAAATCCGCATCGTTTCGAATTTTCAAAACCACGCATTCCCAATTTGGATTACAGTTTCAGCGGGTTAAAAACCAACTTTCTCTATTTTCTTCGCGATAAGCTGAAAGCGAATGAAAATTTTATTGAAGAAAATAAAGCCGATTTATGTGCATCGTTACAATATACTATTATCGAAATTCTTCTGGCTAAATTAAAAGTTGCTGCAAAAGATACCGGTATTAAGCAAATTACGGTTGCAGGTGGCGTTTCAGCAAATTCGGGCTTAAGAAATGCATTAAAAGAAAATGCTGAAAAATACCACTGGAATCTGATAATTCCCAAATTTGAATATACCATGGATAATGCTGCAATGATAGCAATTACAGGTTATTATAAGTATTTAAATAATGAATTTGTAGCCCAGAATGTGGTGCCTTTTGCCAGAACTCAACTTTAAAAATGGAATTTACCGAATCACTGGTTCACGGAACATTAATTCAACGATATAAACGATTTTTAGCTGATGTAATGCTGGATGACGGAACAGTTGTAGTTGCACATTGCACCAATTCAGGCACTATGAAAAGCTGTCTGGAAACTGGCGCTGAAGTGTATTTAACTCCGGTGAACAATCCCAAACGCAGAACAAAATTCACGTGGGAAATGATTAAGATTAACAATGATTGGGTTGGAATAAATACCGGTAATCCAAATAAAATTGCTTTTCAGGCCATATACAATGATGCCATTCCGGAGCTTAACGGTTATTCAAGAATATTGAGGGAGGTTAAGTTTGAAGATTCGCGTTTCGACATTTACGCCGAAAACGATGCTGACCAATGTTTTATCGAGGTGAAAAATGTAACACTAAAAGAAGGGAAATATGCTTTATTTCCTGATGCTGTAACCACGCGAGGCCGGAAACATTTAAAAACACTGATGGAAGTTAAAAGCATTGGAATGAGAGCGGTGATGCTTTATATTGTGCAACGAATGGATGTGGAAATATTCGCACCTGCAAAAGAAATAGATCCGGAATATGCAGAAGCGCTGAAGCAGGCAATTGAAGCCGGTGTTGAAATAATTGTAATGCAGGCAAAAGTAACGCCTCAGAATATTCGACTTATAAAAAGATTGCCTGTTGAAATTTAATTTTCAGATTATCCAGGTCAGGTTTTAATGAAATTATTTCCTTGCGTTAAATGTACCGTAGTACGAAATTGATTGCCTGCTCGTACTTCCAACTGTTAAAGTAACATAACCCGAATTCGAAATGTAGAAAGTAAAATTCATCTGGTCGTAACCATTTCTTACTTTAAAACCGGCTTTATATCCCTTGCGCCGTTTAATAAAATAATAATCTTCCATTGGCAGGCTAAAATCGAGGCCTGTATTACGAATATCCGGACTTACATAATAGGCTTTTCCCATGTAAGGCAAATAGGAAATCACCATATTTTTTCTTACCTGAACATCGCAATCGTAACCCAGGCTTACGTTTCCGCCGGCTCTGACCATCATGTCGGTAGCATTAAACACAAACGTCGTATCCTTCAGCATTTCCTGAATTTGATCTGCTATACCCGCCTCATC
Source organism: uncultured Prolixibacteraceae bacterium (assembly GCA_963821855.1). Lineage (GTDB taxonomy): Bacteria > Bacteroidota > Bacteroidia > Bacteroidales > Prolixibacteraceae > Draconibacterium. Next base: position 36,433 of record CAWGFJ010000022.1, read on the forward strand.
ATTCTCAGAATTTGTGTTTTGAAATTGAGGTTTTATTTTATCTTTTTCTGTTGCCGGTAAAAGCGAGAATTCCAATAATAGTAGCGTCAAAAATAGTATCTTTTTCATCGTACCGTTTTTAAGTGGTTAAACTTTAGATTTTTGGTTTTTCAGACTATCTAATATATTAAACTTCAATCGATTTTCAAAACTAAACAATGCTAAGTCGTCACCCGAATTGTTGCCGGGCGACGACTGAACAAAATGATATTATTTCTTTTCGCTTTCCTTTTCTTCCAGAACGCCGTAATACGAAATCGACTGCCGGTTGGTACTGTTCACCTGTAAAGTGGTTAGGCCGGTTTCCATAATATGAAATGAAAAATCGAGCCTGTCGCTTTCATTTTTTACCGTGAAATTTACCTCGTAGCCTTTTCTTGTTTTCTCCGAAGAATAATCATCAACGGACGAAATAAAATTCATCGGATTTTCGCCGCCATAGGCAGCAATGTAAGCACGGCCATAAAAAGGCATATACGAGTTAACCGAATCGTTGTGAAACCATAAATCGAAATCGGTGGTCAGATTCACTGTTGTTCCGCTCAACGGATTAGCTGTTCTTGGAACAAAAACAAAATTTTTGTCTTCAACAAGATTACTGATTTTCTCTTTTTGTATGGCATTTTTTTCAGCCTTACGTTCTTTTCTTGATTTTCTTCCCGATTCCTGGGCATTTACGGCAAAAACCGAGAAGATGAGTAAAATTATTAATACTTTATTTTTCATAATATAACTCCTTTTTTTATAGACATATATGAAATAAAAAATACAAATATCGTTCCGGTTTATTAACAATTTCACGACGTTAGCGGTTTATTGATTATGAAATATATAGGAGCACATGTAAGCGCAGCAGGCGGAGTTGAAAATTCGCCGGTAAACGCCAATGAGATAGGAGCAACTGCATTTGCATTATTTACAAAGAATCAGCGGCAATGGGAAGCAAAACCGCTGACAAAGGAAAGTATCGATGCATTTAAGGCGAATTGCGATAAATATGGTTATGAGCCAAACCAGATTCTGCCACACGACAGTTACCTGATAAATTTGGGCCATCCGGAAAAGGCTGCGCTGGAAAAATCGAGAAAGGCATTTTTGGACGAGATGCAACGTTGCGAACAACTGGGGCTCGACAGACTGAACTTTCATCCGGGAAGCCATTTAAATAAAATTTCGGAGGAGGAATGTATTTCAATTATTGCAGAATCGATTAACCTTGCTCTGGAACAAACATCTGGTGTTATTGCTGTTATTGAAAATACTGCAGGACAAGGCTCTAACCTGGGATACACATTTCAGCAAATAAAGGATATAATTGACCAGGTTAAGGATAAAAGCCGCGTGGGAGTATGTATCGATACCTGTCATGCATACAGCGCCGGATACGATATTAAAACGAAGGAAGGTTTTGAAAAGGTTTTTAAGGAATTTGACGAAGTAATTGGTTTCAAATATTTAAAGGGAATGCATTTGAATGATTCAAAAAAGGAACTGGCTTCGAAAGTCGATCGCCACGATTGCCTTGGAGCCGGAACATTGGGATGGGAGCCTTTTAAATTTATTATGAATGACAATCGGTTCAATGAAATTCCGTTAATTTTGGAAACCCCTGACGATACACGCTGGAAAGAAGAAATAAAAAAACTAAAATCAATGCAGGAATGAGCGAACAGGTATATCTCAATGGCGAATTTATTTCAAAGGATAAAGCTTTAATTTCTCCCAATGACCGGGGATTTATTTTTGCCGACGGAGTTTATGAAGTGATTAAATATTACAATGGAAAACCGTTTCGCTTCGATGATCACATTAGCCGCTTAAAACGAAGCCTTTCGGAACTTGAGCTGGATTATCGTTCGTTTAATAGTTTGCAATCGGTGTTTTCCTGGCTTTTAAGCGAAAATAATCTCGGTGACAAACATGCCGGAATTTATCTTCAGATTACACGGGGCGTAAACCAACGTGTTCATTATTTTCCTGATAACGTAAGGCCAACGGTTTATGCCTTTGCATTCGAACTTCCAACGGCAAAAGACAATATTGAAAACGGGATTAAAGTTATCACGCACGAAGATATTCGCTGGCTACGCTGCGATATAAAATCGGTTTCACTTCTGCCAAATACAATGTTATTTAATAAAGCAGTAAAAGCAGGGGCAGGAGAGTGTATTCTTATTCGGAACGGAAGTGTTACAGAAGCATCACATTCCAGTGTAATCGGAGTGAAAAACGGTGTTGTTATTACACATCCGGTTTCAAATTTAATTTTACCCGGAATTACGCGAAAAGTGATTCTTGAAATTTGTGATACCAATAATATACCGGTAGAAGAAAAACCAATATCAGAAACGGAACTTTATGAATTGGATGAAATTATTATCGCCGGTACCGGAAATGAAGTTACTCCGGTTATTCAGGTGAATGATAAAGCAATTGGAAATAAAAAACCGGGCGAAATAACCCGGCTTCTGCAAAATAAATTTTTTGAAATGGTATAGTTGTTATGCGATATGCATTCCATCGTAGTAGTTGGGCTGCATCCATTGTAAATGTTTACTTCTGTAAAACGGGTCGAGTGCTACATGCAGTTCCTTCATACTTTCATCGCTCAAAGGTTCGAAATTTTTTAATGTATTAATATTTTTCTTCAGAACTTCAACACTGTCGGTTCCGATTACACACGCTGTAACATCTTTTAATGTTAGCGCATATTTTATCAAATCGTCAGGGCTTAATCCATTAACCGTTTCACGCGGACGAATAACTTTCATGCACAAAACACCCATTCCTTTTCCGGCAGCATAAGGTACCGGTTGCTCTTCGAAAGGTTGCTTGCCTTGTTCCTGGTGATTCAACGCAATCAGCATGGTATCGAAATCATACATTTCAGCTGCCAGTTTCATAGCACTTGCCGAAGTGTGGCCTGTAAATCCAATATGACGGATAACGCCTTCTTCCTGGAATTTTTTTAAAACCGGCAAAACACCATCTTTCGACCAAATTGTTTTACTTCATCTTCATTCATAATGCTGTGAACCTGGTAAAGGTTGATGTAATCGGTATTCAATCTTTTCAGGCTGGTTTCTACAGTTCTTTTGGCGTCATCGGCTTTTCGGTCGCTTACTTTTGTTGAAAGAAAAACTTTATCGCGAATTGGCCCCAGAATTTTACCGACTCTTTCTTCGCTGTACTGAACGTCATTTTTATAAATCGCAGCCGTATCCCAATAGTACAATCCACTGTTCAACGCTGTTTCCAGTATTTGCAGCCCAACATCTTCAGTTGCTGCCATAAAACGGCTTCCAAGGCCAAGAATCATTCGTGGAACGGTAACACCTGTTTTTCCCAAAACGGTTGTTGGAATATCTTTTGGATCGAATGGTGAAGAGGAACATGCAACGGTTGGCGCCAAAACAACTCCTGCAGTTACAGCTCCGGTTGTTTTAATAAAATCGCGTCGGGTAAAATCTTTTGCTTTCATTTTAGTTTGAATTTTAGATTGTTCAATATACGAAAACGGTTGTAATATCAAAACACTGAATGCTTTTCTATTGTTTAGCCGGCATTTTTTAACGTACACGGAAATAAAGCTAAATTCTTTTTACAGCGCTTTCTCAGCTTATCGAGCTCCAGTCGAATTCCGTGTTTTTCTGCGCAATCAGGTTTTTAATCAGCACCTTGTTTTCATGGCTTTTAAGTGAGGGATCTTTCTCAAGAATTTCAGATGCCTCGTTTCTTGCCAGCCTTAATATTTCGCCGTCTTTACCGAGATTGGAAATTTTAAGGTCGAAACCAATGCCGCTTTGTTGTGTTCCTTCAATCTCGCCCGGTCCGCGTAGTTTCATATCCATTTCGGCAATTTCAAAACCATCGTTGGTGCGTACCATCGTTTCCAGTCTTTTGCGACTTTCATTGCTGACTTTATACGAAGACATTAAAATGCAATACGATTGTTCTGCTCCCCGGCCAACCCTGCCGCGCAACTGGTGCAATTGCGAAAGCCCAAACCGTTCGGCACTTTCAATAACCATAACCGAGGCATTGGGAACATCGACTCCGACTTCGATTACCGTGGTTGCCACCATAATTTGTGTTTCGCCTTTTTTAAATGCCTGCATCGCATTTTCCTTAATTGCGGGTTTCATTTTGCCATGAACCATACTCACTTTCGCATCGGGAAAAGCTTCTGAGATATGACGAAAACCTTCTTCCAGATTTTTCAAATCCATTTTTTCCGATTCGGAAATCAACGGATAAACAATGTAAATCTGTGTTCCTTTTTCCATTTGCTGCCGAAGAAAGTTATAGACCTGTTTTCTTCGGTTTTCAAAGTAATGCATGGTTTGAATGGGTTTTCTTCCCGGAGGCAATTCGTCGATTACCGAAACATCCAAATCGCCATAAACTGTCATTGCCAGCGTTCGCGGAATAGGAGTGGCTGTCATTACCAAAACATGCGGTGGAATAAAATCGTTTTTTTGCCATAATTTTGCACGTTGTGCCACGCCAAACCGGTGTTGTTCATCAATTACAACCAGTCCAAGATTTTTAAAAACCACAACATCTTCAATTAAAGCATGCGTTCCGATTAAAATCTGCAGGCTTCCTTTTTCAAGATTTTCATGCAAAATATTTCGTTCGCTTTTTTTTGTTGAGCCGGTGAGTAATCCAACTTCAACATGCATTCCTTTCAGAAATTTTGAAATGGATTGAAAATGTTGTTGAGCCAGAATTTCGGTAGGCGCCATTAGTGCACACTGAAAATCGTTGTCAAGCGCAATCAGCATGGTCATTAAAGCAACCAGTGTTTTTCCGCTTCCCACATCGCCTTGCAATAAGCGATTCATTTGAATATTCCGGTTTAGGTCGCGCCTGATTTCCTTAATTACTTTTTTTTGCGCTTCGGTAAGTTCAAACGGCAGAAAATCGTTGAAAAAAGTATTAAAATTAAAACCTACTTTTTCAAAACGATAACCTTTAAATTTGTTTTCGCGAAAATGTTTCAAAGCAAGAATTTGAAGTTGAATGTAAAACAGCTCTTCAAATTTCAGGCTGAAATGTGGCATTTCTTAAATCAATTGTATTTTCAGGTTTATGAATGGTGATCAACGCTTTTTCAAGCGAAGTAAGTTTCAATTTTTTTATCAGGCTATCAGGTAGCGATTCGGGTATTTTTCCAACGGCAAGTTTGGCGAGCGTCAGTTGAAGTTTGTTGATAGTTTTTGAGTTGACATAGGTTTTTTTCATGTTTTCGGAGGTAATATAATACCCCTGAAAAAGCCCGGCAGGTTTTAACTGGCTTTCTTCTTCGGTTTCCATTTCGGGATGAACCACGTTTAAACGCCCGTTAAACTCTCCGGGTTTCCCAAAAACAATGTATTCCTTCTCCAGTTTCAGATTTTCCTTTTGCCATTTAATGGCTCTGAACCAAATCAGTTCCATACTTCCGGAAGCATCATAAAATCGTGCACTTAGACGCTGCTTGTTTCCTGAACCCACAGTTTCGAGCGAACGGATTTTTCCTTTCACCTGTACATAAGGCATTTCAGCATGTATTTCCGAAATCCGGTAAAACTTTGTTCTGTCGATGTATTTAAACGGGAAATAATAAATTAAATCGCGAAAGGTTTTAATTTTTAATTCCTTGTACAATAATTCGGCTCTCTTCGGCCCAACACCGGGTAAATATTGTATTTCCTGATCGAGAAATTCTGGCATGAACAAATATACTCAAACAAAAAAAGTTTTAAATCTTTCGTTAAATAAAACAGGTACAATTTTTGTTTACAAGTGCAAAGTTTTCAAAAAAGTTAAATGCTGTTAACTATTTACAATAAATCACGATTTCTTTTGGTTTTACATATATTTATACAAATTTTACTTCAGCACATTTTGTAACGGATTAAACATATAAATTACCTATAATGAAAATCGCATTATATCAGTTAATTCCGGTATGAATATCTGAACACAATGCAAAACTTAAAAAAAAACTAAAACACTTATACAATGAAAGAAAAAATTATCCATCTGGAATCGATTGTAAAAAATTATAAAGTAGGTACTCAGGTAGTTCGTGCATTACGTTCGGTTTCTGTCGATATTTACAGAGGCGAATATGTAGCCATTATGGGTGCTTCAGGTTCCGGAAAATCAACATTGATGAATATTATCGGATGCCTCGATACACCAACAAGTGGTAAATATATTCTGAATGGCAAAGATGTAAGCCGTTTATCCGATGACAACCTGGCCGAAATCAGAAATTCGGAAATCGGTTTTGTATTCCAGGTATTTAACTTACTGCCACGAAACACAGCGCTTGAAAATGTAATGCTGCCTCTAATTTATGCAGGAAAAAGAAAACATGAACGTAAAATAATGGCAGAAAAAACTTTGCTTGACGTTGGCCTTGATGATCGTATGGAACATCGGCCAAACGAACTTTCAGGCGGTCAGCGGCAAAGGGTTGCTATTGCAAGGGCGCTGGTAAACAGCCCGTCGATTTTACTCGCCGATGAGCCAACAGGTAACCTCGATTCAAAAATTTCGGAAGAAATTATGAAGCTGTTTTCTGAAATTCACAGACGAGGAAATACATTGGTTATGGTTACACATGAAGCTGATATCGCTCAACATGCACATCGTATTATTCGTTTAAAAGACGGAGAAGTGGAATCGGACGAAATTAATCCGAATCCTGTTTATTAGCTTATGCGTAAAGATTTAAAAATATACACCAAAACCGGCGACGATGGCACTACAAGCCTTGTGGGGGGAAATCGTGTAAAAAAAAATGATATTCGTCTTGAAGCATACGGAACGGTTGACGAATTGAATGCAGCAATCGGTCTTTTGCGTTCGTACTCTATTTCCGGTGATATTTCTGAAATCCTGATCACAATTCAAAACAAACTTTTTAATATAGGTTCTCGCCTGGCATCCGATGAAAAAGGCGAATCATTAACCGAATCGTTATCGATAACAGTAGCGGATATTGAATTACTCGAGAAAGCGATTGATAAATTTGAGCAGTCGCTACCCGAATTAAACCATTTTATTCTTCCCGGAGGTGATATTGCCTCCGCACAATGTCATGTTGCCCGAACCATTTGCCGAAGAGCCGAACGCAGGATTATTGAATTTGCGGAACAGGGAAATGTCAGGAATGAAATAATAGTTTATATGAACCGTTTGTCTGATCTTCTGTTTGTACTGGCCCGCAAACTTACTTCCGATAATAATTCAGAAGAATTAAGCTGGAAAAAAAATGACTAAAATGATAAATTACACCGATTTATTTTGATTATAAATAAGGTAGAATTTATGTTTCTGTGAAGTTAAAACTTGTTGTCCCACTGTATTTTATCCACTTATTTTGTATCGACTCAAACCATGTAATTTAAGCCTAAATTGCAGCAAAAAACCAGTAATTTTTGTTTTTCTATAACACCCTGATTTTTTTGTTTGTTAATTTCATTTTTTTGTTATATTCGCGCCAAAGTTAAAACGAGATTAACCGCTTAAAATTCTGCAAATGTATTGGACTCTGGAATTAGCATCAAAACTGGAAGATGCACCTTGGCCGGCAACTAAAGATGAACTGATAGACTTCGCAATTCGTTCGGGAGCTCCGCTTGAAGTTATTGAAAATCTTCAGGAAATGGAAGACGAAGGAGAAATGTATGAAAGTATTGAAGACATCTGGCCGGATTATCCGAGTAAAGACGATTTCTTTTTTAATGAAGACGAGTATTAATTAATTTAGAAAAAAAGTGATATAGGAAAGCATCTGTGAAAACAGGTGCTTTTTTATTGGCCCATAACTGTATATCAACCTTATTTTTACTTAATTCAGATTAATACGGAATGTGCAAAAAGTTAAAGCAAAAAACCAGCTGAAGATTATTTTGTAATAGATTTGCAGCTATGAAAAAACTATACCTAATCGTCATCCTGGCCTTCATTTGTTCAGGCATTCAATCTCAAACAAAAAGTTATAAACGTGGCGTTGCTTATGGCCATCATACCGAAGAGGATATGAAAGAATATTCGAAATTCATTTCATGGTGGTACAATTGGTCAACGCAACCTGAATCAGTGGTAAAGCCTGTTTACCACGATTTAAACGTGGATTTTACTCCAATGGCCTGGAACAAAAACGGTATTTCAGGAGTAAAAAGCTGGGTTGAAAAAGATTCGACAGTAAAATACATTTTAGGTTTTAACGAACCAAATTTCAGGGAACAGGCAAACATGACTCCTTCGCAGGCCGCCTCTGCCTGGCCGGCATTGCAGCAGATTGCCGAAGATAATGATTTGAAAATTGTAGGGCCGGCTGTAAATTATTGTGGAAATTGCGTAACTGAAGATGGTGTTACTTACACCAATCCTTTTAAATATCTCGATGACTTTTTTGCAGCGTGCACCGATTGCCAGGTCGATTATATTGGTTTACACTGGTATGGCAGTGGCAGTTCAATTATGAATTACGTGCGCGATGCCAGGAAATATGGAAAACCGATGTGGGTTACCGAATTTGCATCGTGGGATTACAGCAACCCGGTTAAAAGTATCGAAGATCAAAAAAAGTACCTCGCAGGAACTGTAAATTATCTCGAACGTGAACCGGATATTTTTCGTTATTCGTGGTTTATTGGAAGAACATCGGGTGGAATTACAGCATATCCGTATATCGATTTGTATGCCAATGAAAGCGGAATGTTAACTGAATTGGGGCAGTTGTATGCCGATATCCCAGTTTATGATCCGGATAAAGTAAATGAAATCCCGGCAAGAATTGAAACCGAGGAATATTACCTGATGTCGGGTTTATTTTCAGAGCCAACTGAAGATGAAGATGGCTTTTTAAATATTGGCCGGACAGACATAGGTGATTGGGCAGAGTATAAAATATCGGTGGCCAGCAGTGGCACCTACACGTTAAATGTTAGAATTGCCGGAGCTAAAAGCGGCGTAGTTGATTTTTTAATCGAAGACGAATCGGTAGCTAAAATGAGGACACCTTATACAGGCGGATTACAAAGTTGGCAAACTATTTCTATTGATATCAATCTTGAGGCAGGGGAACATATTTTAAAAATGCTTATTCGTAATGCAGGTTTTAACGTAAACTGGATTGAAATATCGAATCCTACTTCGGCAAAACCTGATTTTGAAATTGTTGATGCCGACGTTTTTCCAAATCCGGTATCCAACGGAATTATTAATGTAAAGCTAAACGGTGTAAACGCCGGCTCGGATTTCACTTGTTCACTCGTTGATGTTCACGGAGCCGAAATCTTCAATGAAGCAGTTAAACCTGAACGGAATTTCTTTCAGTTGAATATAAACAGGAATGGGATTTTATGTCCAGGTATGTATTACCTGAATATAACCGGAAAAGCTGCACAGGCAAAGAAAATTATTGTGGTTCAATAAACCGTGCTATAAACTAAGCGTATGCCAACCTTCTTTTAAATAATTCGTTAACGGAATGCCCATGCCTTTAACATCAATTCCCATATCGGCTAACTGATCCTGAACGTTGTACATTCTTGCACATGCCATACAGGCTTCCACTTTTACACCTGCATCCTGCATTTTCTTTATATATTCCTGAAGATTTTTGTTTTCGCTGAGCAGTTTAGCCGATGGCCCCCAAACGATTAAAACGACTTCATCGAACCAACCTTCTTTCTTTGCATTGTAGGTATACATAAATGCCATTTTTTCCGGCAAATCAGGATCGGCGCTTGTCCATAATACTGCTAATTTATTCGAATTGTCTTCCATTTTCTTTTCGTTTTGTGCAATCGCCACATTCATACTGCAAATGGCAACTACAAGCATGATAAAACATTTTCTTTTCATTTTCGGATATTTTAGTTTGTTGAAATCAAAACACCCGTTCAAACTAAAAAGTTTTAAACGCTTGCAAGCAAACCACCGTCGACATAAATAATCTGGCCGTTAACATAGTTGCCTGCTTCGGAAGCCAGAAAAACAGCTGCTCCAATCAATTCGTCAGGTTTTCCCCAGCGATTTGCCGGAGTACGGTTACAAAGCCACTTATCAAATTCAGGATCTTCTTTTAAAGGTTTTGTCAGCTCGGTTTCAAAATAACCGGGGCCAATCCCGTTTATCTGAATGTTATGTTTTGCCCATTCGGAACAAAGCGCTTTGGTTAGCATTTTTATACCGCCTTTGGAGACCGCGTATGGTACAATTCCCGGCCGGCCAAGTTCACTCTGCATCGAACAGATATTGATAATTTTTCCACTTTTGCGGCTAATCATAAATGGCGCAACACATTGCGAAACTATCATAGCGCCATTCACATTCGTATCCAAAACCTGTTTCCAGTCTTCCTCTTTAAAATTTTCATAAGGGCCTCTGATGTTTATTCCGGCATTGTTTATCAGAATATCAATCGGCCCGGCTTCGCTTTCATATTCCAACAATGCTTGTTTTACATCGTCAGCTTTGGTTACATCGAATACGAGGCTTGTAACTTCAAATCCCAGTTTCCTGATTTTCAGTTTTGCATCGGTTAATTTGTCTTCATTTCGGCCATTCAGTATAACTTTTGCTCCGGCGCCTGCAAGCCCTTTTGCCAAAGCAAATCCGATACCGCTTCCTGAGCCGGTAATCAATGCTGTTTTGCCTTCGAGTTTAAAAAGGTTTAGTGTATTCATTCGGTTAGGTTTAAATGGCATTCTTTAAATAATTCCTTGTATTTTTGAATCATTCGAAAATTTCGGTTAATATTTCCCAAAAGTAATATAAAATGGAATTAAAGGATAATTTAGATAAAGCCACTACATTAAAGCTTGAACTTGATGAATTTAGGCCATTATCACCTGAACGGGAAAAAAGAATAATGCAGAAATTCAGGCTGGACTGGAATTACCATTCCTCAAATATTGAAGGCAACAGTTTAACTTATGGCGAAACAAAAGCTTTGATTTTATTTGGGCAAACAGCACAAGCAAAACCTTTAAAAGATCATCTTGAAATTTCAGGACATGATGAAGCTGTAAAATCGATTGAAGAAATCATTAAAAAGGAACGACCATTAACTGAAGCCTTCATCAGGGAATTACACGAAATTATTTTGAAACAACCTTATCAGGTCGATGCAGTTACACCTGACGGAAAACCAACGAAAAAGTGGATTGCAATTGGGAAATATAAAACGATACCCAATCACGTAAAGACGCAAACCGGCGAAATGTTCTATTTTGCTTCTCCTGAGGAAACTCCGGCAAAAATGGCTGATTTAATGAAATGGTTTTCAGAAGAGGTCAAATATGAAGAAACTCATCCGGTAGTTTTGGCTACAGAATTTCACTACCGTTTTATTAGGATACACCCGTTTGATGATGGCAACGGAAGGATTGCCCGTTTGCTGATGAACTTTGTGTTGATGCTCAAAGGATTTCCCCCGGCGATTATTAAAACAGAAGAAAAAAAGGAATACTACAGTGCGTTGGAACAAGCCGATGCAGGCAATATTGATTTTTTCCTGAATTATGTTTGTGAACAGGTTAATAAGTCACTTGAGTTAATGCTGAAAGCTGCACGGGGAGAGGAAATTGACGATGAAGGTGATTTGGATAAAAAGTTGCAATTATTGAAGTTAAAGTTGGGAGACGATCCAAAATCAAAAGTGAATTTAAAAAAAGGCCCAATTGCGGTAAAACAAGTAATAGAAAAAAGTGTAATTCCGTTTCTGGAAGAATTGGAAAAAAAATTAATTGAATTTGACGTTTTTTTTAAATCAAGAAACATTACAAATAGATATGGAAATACAAAGATTTCGTCTCATAGTTTTCCTCATGCATTCAATAAAATTTTTAACCAAACTATTAAGAGTGAATTAGACAAAAACCTTATAAGGGAAATAACTTTTGAATCATCTTTTAATGGATTGGTAAATTCAGATAAGGATATTTCTGTTAAAGGAGTTTCTTTTTCATTTTATTTTTTTCAAAATGTTTATGAAGTAAGAGGTTCAGGAATTAAAAATAGCATCAACAAATTATATGACAAGTATTTTTCCAATGAAGAAATCACGTCAATCGTAAATCAATTGTGCAATTGGCAATACCAGATTTTGGAAGAAACTATTAATAAACTTGGTTAATAATTCAAGTAGAAATATAATATTAATCTAAACTTATGAAAAAAACGCTACTCATTTTAATGCTTGCAATTGGCGTTAATATTGCAAAAAGCCAAAACGAAAACTTCGAATTTTTAAATACCGATTTACCCATTGATGAACGGGTGGATATCCTGGTTTCGCAAATGACGATTCAGGAAAAAATCGATCAGATGGAATATACAGCAAAAGCAATCGATCGCTTAAATGTGCCGGAATACAACTGGTGGAACGAAAGTTTGCATGGCGTTGCCCGTGCAGGTTATGCAACTGTTTTTCCGCAGTCGATAACCATTGCCGGTTCGTGGGACAAAGATTTAATGTTTCGTGTAGCAACAGCAATTTCTGATGAAGCGCGAGCCAAACATCATGAATTTATGCAGGCGTGGAAAACGGGGAATTTACCAGGGATTGACTTTCTGGTCGCCAAATATTAATATTTTTCGCGATCCGCGATGGGGGCGGGGCCACGAAACTTATGGCGAAGATCCGTATTTAACCGGACAGATGGGTTTGCAGTTTGTAAAAGGTTTGCAGGGCGATGATCCGAAATATCTGAAAGTAGTCGCTACCGCCAAGCATTATGCGGTACATTCCGGGCCCGAACCATTGCGTCATCAGTTTAATGCCAAAGTGAGCGAACGCGATTTGCGCGAAACATATCTGCCGGCTTTCAGAACCTTGGTGAAAGATGGCGGCGCTTATTCGGTTATGGGAGCTTACAACCAGTTTCGCGATTATCCATGTTGTGCCAGCCCTGAATTAATGGGAATTTTACGCGGACGAATGGGGATTTAAAGGATATGTGGTTTCCGATTGCTGGGCAATTTCTGATTTTTACACATTTCAGAATTTTTCCAAAACTGCCGAGGAAGCAGCGGCAATTGCTGTAAAAACCGGAACCGATTTAAATTGTGGAGTTTCCTATCCGCATTTAAAGAATGCTTATGAACGAGGACTTATAACTGAAGATGAGTTGGATGTAGCAGTTAAAAGATTGTTTACTGCACGTTTTAAATTGGGAATGTTCGATGGCGATAAGGATCCGTATGCACAAATTCCGTTTTCTGTAAATGTTCGGATGAAAATGATAAACTGGCACTGGAAGCAGCACGAAAAAGTATCGTTCTTTTAAAAAATGATAAGGATATTTTGCCCTTGTCGAAAGAAATAAAAACCATTGCTGTTATTGGTCCGAATGCCGATAACTGGGAGGCATTGGTCGGAAATTATAACGGAATTGCCAAACATCCGGTTACCGTTCTGGAAGGATTAAAGAATAAACTAAAAAATACTGAAATTCTTTTTGCTGAAGGTTCCGATCTTGCTGAAGGAGTAACAATCTGAATCCCGTTCCGGAAAATTGTTTGATAACAGCCGAAGGAAAACCGGGTGTTATTGGAGAATATTTTGCCAACGCAAAACTGGAAGGTAAACCGTCTTTTACCAGGACTGATAAAGAAATTAATTTCTACTGGGAAACTGGTTCTCCTTCACCGGATTTGGCCGATGATGATTTTAGCATTCGCTGGACTGGTTACATCGTTCCACCGGTTACAGGAACTTATCAAATTGGTTGCTGGGGAATGCCCGGACTTGAAATTTGGTTCGAAGGTGAAAAAATTCTGACGCACAATACTGAACATCATGCATTTCATCATGAAAAAGCTGTGGAAATGGAAGCGGGGAAAAAATACAAGTTTGTGTATGAATATAAAAACTGGTTTGGCGATGGCGATGCAAAACTTTTGTGGACGATGCCGGATCCAAAAATGCAGGATAAAGCAGTGGAAGCAGCGCAAAAAGCCGATGTTGTAATTGTGGTGTTAGGCTTATCGCAACGGTTGGAAGGAGAGGAGATGCCAATAAAAGTGGATGGTTTTGCGGGTGGCGACCGAACACATCTTAAACTTCCTGAAACCCAAAGCAACCTGGTGAAAGCGATTAAAGAAACCGGAAAGCCAGTGATCCTGGTTTTGTTAAACGGAAGTGCTCTTGCCGTTAACTGGGAAAATGAAAACCTCGATGCTATTATTTCTGCCGGTTATCCTGGTCAGGAAGGTGGAAATGCAGTTGCCGATGTTCTTTTTGGCGATTACAATCCTGCAGGCCGGTTACCGGTTACATATTATAAATCGGTTGACCAGCTTCCACCTTTTGAAGAATATGATATGAAAGGACGGACCTATAAGTATTTTGAAGGTGAACCGATTATATCCGTTTGGTTATGGTTTGAGTTATACCACTTTTGAATATTCCGATTTAAAACTGGATAAAAAGGAGAAAATCGGAAATAATGTTGTCGTAAAAGTTAATGTGACCAACACAGGTAAAGTTGCCGGCGAAGAAGTCGTTCAGTTGTATTTGAAAGATGAAGAAGCATCAACTCCGCGTCCGAAAATTCAATTGGAAGGATTTACAAGAATTTCGTTAAATGCCGGTGAATCAAAAGAGGTGGAATTCAATTTGGAACCTCGCCAGTTTTCAATGATTGGCGCAGATGAAAAACGAATTATTGAACCCGGTTGGTTTACCATTTCGGTTGGTGGCGGCCAACCGGACGATAAAAACGCACATGCAATTTCGGGCAAATTGAGTTAAAAGGGAAACCAGAAAAGATTGAGTAATTCCGGGCTTTCAACGGCTTCATTACCTATCTTGCATCAACAACTTTCTGTACTTCAAATGAAGCTCATTATCAAGTAATGACTATTTATTGTCAAGTAATGATGACTAATCATCAAACAATGTCATCTCGTTGTCAAACAATAACTATTTATTGTCAAACAATGATTACTAATTATTAAGCAATGTCGTCTCGTTATCAAATAATGACTATTTATTATTAAACAATGCCGACTTATCATCAAATAATGGCAACTTATTATCAGGTAATGACATCAAATTTTCAAATAATGGCAATTTTCGAGCCGCGGCGACCACTTCAGATATCTGATTTCTTTCAGAATTAAAATGTACAGGGATGTTATTCCCCGCAATCCGCAGGGCAGGTCCGACTCCCGATCATTACATTATCTCATTATGCCCATTAAAAAATGAGTAGCCACTTAAAATGACAACGAGTTAAAATGTAAAGTGAACGACAGTCAAAGCCTGTCATAGATAACGCAGCGAGGAATCATTTTATAATTAGTTGGATGGTAGTATTTGCTTAAAATGAAAACTGTAAAATATAAGCATGGCAAATGCCAGTGTAACGGAAAGCGTAAATTTTGTTATTCCTTCGGGACTACCGGTTAAAGCCCAGAAGCTAAATAAAATGGGTAAAATCATTGCAACGGCTTCAATATTCAACAAGGTTTTTTTGCCCAGTAATTTTCCTGAAAACAAGGCAAACAGAATAGCCAAACCGCCCCATTTTATCCATGTGAAAATATGTAACCGGTTTAATATAGGTATTAACTCAGCGTCACTAATTTGTGGTGTATAAATTTCTGTTAATTTGAGTAACGAAATATTCTCGGAGAAATCGGCCAGTAAAACCAAAATTGAAATTACTGAACCTGCTAACAACCATTTCTGATTAAACAGGTAAGCTGCTTTTCTGAAAAGAAGAAACAGAAACAAACTGTAGCTCAGCATAAAGCCAAAATCAACAAAGTTTCCTTTATCGAGATTACTATAGATATTATCGGTAAAGCCATTGAAAAGCAGATGCAATTCATCCGGTGTTTTTACAAACTCAAAAGCAACAATAAAACTCTGATATCCGTTTGGAATTACCTTCGGAAACAGACTCTCCATAATTAAAATGCTAATCAACATTGGAATGCACAGAAGACCGATTTTTGCAAACGGGTGGTTTGTAAAAAAATCCTTCATAAGCGGTTAAATTATGTATATAATTCTTTAGATAATGATGAATCTGAACAGCGTAATTTTGCTTCAAAAGGTTTTTTAGTTCAAATTTTAATCATCAAAAACATCCATTTGTTGCCGTTAAATATATGATTTTCTTTTAATTAATAGAGAAAATAAATGTTAAGTTTCAATTCAGGCAACGAAACCAAAACAAAATGCATTTATTAGACAAACGATGCTGAAAGAGAGTTTTACTAATTTTGGAAAAATCGAAGTCATTGGTGGATACAAAAAAACTGATAGAAAAATGTTCGAAAGGAAATCAAAAAGCGCAAAAGGCTTTTTTCTATTTATACTCCGATATTTTGTACGCCACAATTGGCCGCTATATAAAAGACACTTCAACTATCGATGATATTTTGTTTCAGGGAATGATGAAGATTTTCAGCGAGCTCGAAAACTTCAGCTACATTAATGAAAGTGCTTTAATCGGGTGGCTAAAACGGATTGTCATTAATGAATCGCTCATGTTTTTGCGTGCCGATTTCAGAACGGTTTACAAAGTGGAAGAAATCTCTGATTTGAATACAAACAATCTTTCAGCCGAAAATAACCTTGAAGAAAATGACATTACTGAAGTAATAAGCAAGCTGCCGGACGGCTACCGAACTGTGTTTTTACTGCATGCAGTCGATGGCTATTCGCACAGGGAAATTGCAGAGAAACTTGAAATAGCTGAAGGCACTTCGCGGTCGCAGTATTTTAAAGCGCGAAATCTGCTTCAACAACTTTTAAAACATGATTATGGAAAAGAATTTGGAACATAAAATAAAAGAAGCTTTTCAAAAAAAAGATTCAACGGTTGAATATTCCCGAAAGGATGAATTATGGAACCGGATTGAAAATCAACGAAATTCTAAAAGAGGAGTTTCCGCAATCTGGCGCGTTGCTGCTATTCTTTTTGCCATCTTTTTTATAACCGCTGCAATTGCAGGAATATTGGTAATCGACAAAAATCAAAATCTGAATTTTGAATTAAAAAATGAAATTAACAGATTAAAACACACTGCGGATTCTCTTCAAAACATTCAGCCAAAAATTCTTACTGAAACAAAAATTGTAGAAAAAGAAGTTCCGGTATATCTTCAATCCAAAGCTCAATCAAAAACATCTGAAGAAGATAAAATCAGGATTGAAGAACTCAGTAAAAGAAACAGTTCTTTGCAGTTGCAATTAATTTCTGAAAAGAGAAAATTTCAGCATGAAACAGACAGCTTGAAGCATGAATTGCTTGCTTTACAAACAGATATGCAGAAAACTGCAATTCCCGAAAATCAAAGGGATAATGAATCAAATTTAATCGAATTGATATCGGAAAATTACGACACGCTTTACCAGCAAAAACCAAAAACTGAAAATCCCAAATTAAAACTGCAATTGTTTAACAATCCTGCTCAAAACGAGCAAATTCAGATGAATTCAAACATTTTTAAAAAATAACAAAGCCATGAAAACAAAAAAAACAATTATCGCAGCAATTCTTCTTCTTTCTCTTTTTATCGCCAATAAAGGTTTGTGTAGCGATAAATATAAAGGTGATACACTTCGCATAAGGTTTAGCGATTTTATCATTGAAATTAATGCTACAAGCCTGGTTCAATATTCGTTAAGTTCGTTGAATTTGGCCGAAACAGCTGCATCGGTAAGTAATCTTTTGGAGCCGGTTAGTATTCCGACGCCGGAAAGCGACGAAATTTATTATATCAGTATTTCCGATGTGGATGGAAAACAAAAACTGGATTTCAAAAATGTAACTATCGAAAAAAGGAAAAAAAATGCCAAGAAGCTTGTTTTTGCTCAGGGAAAAGTGTTGGAAAAAGATTTTGGAAATTATGTGGTTGAAGTTGACGATATTAATTATACGCTTTTCTTTTATCTCGATAATTTAAAGGATTTAAGCAAACTAAGCGGCGAAGCGTTTGAAAAACAAATTTCGTACGCTCAATCGCTTATTCCCGATGGAAGAAAAAAAATAAACGGTTGGTTGAAATGGGATGGAAACGACAATTTTGAAAGTCATTTTTTAAGCGAAACATCGCCTTATTCGTTGGATATGATCGAATTAACAGCCGGACTTGGCGCAGGAGTTATCAAAAATCAATGGGCAAATGATATTAATTTCAGGGCAGGACTTGGATTTGGCAAGAAAGGAATTATGCGTAATAATTATTTTGCAGAATTCAAAATGGTTTACGACTTTTCCAATTCCGGGAACAAGCTGTTTTCAATTAATAGTTTTTTGTCGCTCGGGTGGGAGCATAACTACTCAAACTCTCCTGAAAAAGCAAAATGGGTAGGTTTTTCCGTTGGTTACCTGGTTGACAGAAATACCGATTTTTTTGAAAAGAATACCTGGAAACTAACGCTGCGAAAAAATATCAACCAGACCATCTCGGTAAATCCTGAACTTTATTTTAACGAGTTCTTTAAAAATGTTTACCCGGGAATTCAAATCGGAATTAACTTTTAAAGATTAAGTACCAAACCGGTATGAAAATTTCACAAGGAAAATGTCGTTTGCACCTTTATCGAATAGATCCTTAATGTTATTTGAAAAATCGAAAGTGCCGTCGTTAACATACAGGCTTCGGTTTTGCGACCAAACCAAATAAACTGTGGAACCAGGCCTGTATTCCCAGCGCAAAACAAGATTCGATAAAAATTCCTTCACGTTGAAATCCGGTTTGTCGAAACTGTAATCGGTATTTCCATCATGGTTTTCGTCAACAGCGTAAATTTCAGCGTTAATATCATACTGAATCTGATCTGAAGTATAAAGTTGATACCGATCGTGCAGCGTTTCGGCTTTACTGTCGGTAATATATTTAAACTTTGAATATTCGCCGGTTGCAATAAATGGTTGTCCCCAGTACTGTATGGATAAATCAGGAGTGATGTTGTAATTAATTCTCAAAGACATGTTCACCGTATTTCGGTTGATATATGCCATAACATAACGCTTATTGTTTAAATAATCCTGCGTGGTTACATACTGAAGTTCATATTTCGATTTCGAAAATCCCGGAGTTAAATTAATGCTCAACGAGTTCATTGGCCGGTAACCGACTCCAACATTCAGATTATAGCTATTTTTAAAATCTTTTTCCAGGCTGTAATTTAATCCTGTATTCAATTCCAGAGAAAACTTTTTTTGCTGATTGCTGAATGCGCCAAGGTAAAAGCTTCTGTGACCGGGAACAATTAGCGCCGGGCCACCTCTCAATTCAGAATTAAGCCGTTGATTTCCACTAAAATTAAAACTGCTGAACATACCCCAGTAATTTTTAAATTGCGCATTCCCATTCAAATTTCCTCCAATTTCTTTTACATTTCCACCAAAGTCCCAGTTAACCCACTGGTTTAAATTTAAATTGGCATTTCTGAAAATAAAAAAAGGTTTATAAAAACGATAACCAGTCCAGAAAACTTCTATTATATCGTCGGCTGCCTGAAGATAGCCGACATCATTCAGTTCCAGTCCGGTGATTTCCAGGATACAGCCAGCATAAATTTTTGATTTCCGGCGAATTCTCCAAATAAAAGTTTACCGCCACTTCCTGTAAGAGCTGTTCGGGTTGTATCGTACTTCGTGTAGTCATTATCCGGCCGTTGATAGGTTCTGAGATACGATTCCTGTGTCCGGGTTATCGCTTCGGTAGTTCCTGTTACCTGGCTAAAATAGGTGCTGGCATCAAATTCCCATTTTTTATCGTTCCACTTGTGTACAAAATCGAGACCCCCGGAGTAGGCTCCTTTGTGCATAAATTCTATATAACTATCGGTTAAGCTCCGGTTAACGGCAGTTATCATTCCGCCAATATATGTGTTCCCTTCGTTAAAATCTTTTTGTAAGCGACTTATAAAATAATTGGTCAGCGGTTCAACAGTTTGAGTCCGTTCTTCTCCTGCCAAGTTTCCCCGGATATCGGCTGTTTCCTTTGCCGTCACGCTTTCTAAAAGCCCAACCGACCAGCCATCTTTTGTTTTTCCGGTTATTTTTGCCGCTCCCAGAATGCTTGTTGCACTCGGAACATCGGCATATTCATTGTCGTTTAAATCGGGATAATAGGTAGGTCTTCGGCCAATTCTTCTGGAATAAAACAAACCATCGTAGGCCAAATCGCCATCGCCGAAATTAAGTTTATAGGTGAGAATATTTTTCCCTTCGATAAAAAACGGTCTTTTTTCAGGAAAGAAAGTCTCGTAGGTTGTAAGGTTAACCTCCGATGGGTCGGCTTCAACCTGGCCGAAATCCGGATTAACTGTTAAATCCAGCGTCAGGTAATTGGTTAAGCCAATTTTTGCATCCAATCCGGCATCCAGGCCATTTTTCTTTCCCGATTTTCGAAACGGATTATCCTCTTCTTTTTCAAAGCGTTCGGTACGCGCCACCACATAAGGCATTACATCAAAAGTCTTTTTTGGTTTGATATCCCTTATACCGTTCATGGTTCCAAACTGCGATACAAAACCATTTTTTTCGCGTTTCCACAGTTTCCACGACGACATTTCTTCCTTTCTGAAAATAAACCTCAATACCTGAAGGCCCCATATGTGTTCGTCGGCATTGTCAAAACGTAATTGTGTAAGCGGAATTCTCATTTCAGCATTCCAGCCGTAATCCGTTTTTGCTTGTTTTCACCCACCAAATAGGGTCCCAGTTAAAATCTTCGCTTTCACCGTCATTGCTTTCCACAAAATCCGATTTTACTCCGGCAGCAGAAACAGCAAAACCGAAAGCCGTTCTTTTATCGTAATAGGTATCGAATAAAACTGCTACTAAATCGCCATCGGTAACATCGCGCTTGGTGACACGCAATGAAATACTGTCGGGGTTGGTATCCAGCGATTTTATAGCAACATACATGTTGTTATCATCATATAAAATTGAAAATTCAGTTTGCTGATAGGGAGGTTCGCCTTCTGTTGGCTCATGTTGGATAAAATGATCTTCCCATGTGGCAGTCTGCCAAACCGGCTCATCAAATTTGCCATCGATGGTAATGTCCAAATCCTGAACTTTTTTTGTAGTGTAATTTTTTGTTGAACCGTCCTGTGCAAAGGTGATTCCGGTATATAGAAGGAAAAGAATTGTCAGCAATAATTTCATAAAATCGGATTTTAGATGTAAGACAGAGTTAGGCTGAAAGTGTTACATTTAAAAAGATGATTTATTTCATGTGTGATTTTGATTGGATTTTATGATACTGAAAAAGAGCAGGATTCAATGAAAATAAATGTTTGACGCGGGTAAAAAATCTCTAATTGTTCAAATATTCGTCATCAAGAATAGAAAACTGATAATTGTCTTTCCATTTGCCCCTGATGGGAAGAATTCTCCTTCGTGATTCCTTCATTGCTCATTCCGGCCTTTTCAAGTACACGTATGGAGGCCACGTTTTTAGTCGCAACACCAGCTTCAATTCGGTGAAGTTTCAACTCCTCAAAACCAAACCGGATAATTCGTTTTGCCGTTTCGGTAGCATAACCATTTCCCCAGAAATCAGGAAAGAGTTTGTAGTAAAATTCAGCCATTTTAAAACGATCGTTTGATGGAAACATTCCAGCTAAACCAATAAACTCATTGGTTTCTTTCAGGATGATTTTCCAGCAATAACGTGAACGTGGCGATTTATTTTGGTCATCGATATCGCGTTGAATAATTTGTCTTGTTTCTTCTAAATCTTTCGGAATGCCAAGTGTATTAAATTCATCAACTTCAGGAATAGAGTGTAGCTGATGAATTTTTTCCAAATCCTGAGACGAAATCTCTGTTAATATTAGCCTTTCAGTGAAAAGTTGCATTTTTTATTTTTTACTATAAACCTGCAATGTTCCAACCATCGCGGTATTCTCGGCTTAACAGGTTTTCCGCTTCGGGGAAATTAGGGATTTTCATATTTTTTGAATCCCATTCCAAAAGCGTATCAGGAAAACGAATGGCGACAGTTCCAAGAATAATTGCTTCTGTCATTGGACCGGTTTGTGCAAAATGCGATTCGGTTTTTTTGCCTCCCAGACAGGCATCGGCAAACAGATGATAATGATTGCTGTCTTCGTATTTGGGAAGCTTGTATTTGCTAAATTTATCGTAGGGTAGAAGCGCCAAATCATTTCCATGAACCACCAGTAAAGCGCCTTCTGTTCCGACAATCATTGCTGATTCAGGTGGATAAGGATCTCCCGGAAATAATTTCTGAATTTCTTCCGGCGGGTAAAATTCACCATCAAACCATTCAACAGGAAGCTCATCGGTTTCGGTAAATTCATTTCCCGGAAACATCCAGGTAATATGGTTCGATTGCGGCCAGGTATCTGCGCGACGTTCAGGTGATTCCTTCCACGATTGCTGCACTTCGGCAATAACTGATTTGGGAACTTTTAAATTTAGCCCTTTCCACACTGCATCAAAAATGTGACAACCGATATCTCCTGACCAACCTGTTCCGAAATCGAGCCAGCTTCGCCATAAAACAGTATGGTAAATGTCGGGAACAAAAGACCTTTCGGGCGCCGGTCCAAGCCAGACATTCCAGTTTAAATTTGCCGGAACACTCAGCACTTTCAGCAGGCCGTGGCCCTAAAAGCCTGTATTTTTCAGCGCCGGGACGATTGGAACACAAATAAACATGTTTAACCTTTCCAACTGCTCCGTCTTTTAGTAACTGAACAGCGCGGCGGTCGTTCGCCGAAGCAGCGTGTTGCGTGCCTAATTGTGTGATAACTCCTTTTTCGATCGAAGCTTCGGTTAGTTTCCGTACTTCTGCTACATCGTGACACATTGGTTTCTGGCAATAGACATGTTTTCCTTTTTGAATTGCAGACCAGGCGATGCTAAAATGATTATTGTCGGGAACCGTTACATTTACCGAATCGATATTGCCGGATTCTTTTTCCAGTAATTCGCGCCAGTCGTCGTATTGTCTTGCATTTGGAACCAGTTTGGCTGCTTCTTCCAGCATGTTTTTGTCCACGTCGCAAATGGCGACAATTTCCACATTCGGATGGCTTACAAAATTCTGCAAATCATTCAAGCCCATCATTCCGCCAACTCCAATGCTTGCGTGGCGAAGTGTTCCTTTTTGTGTACACGATTCAAGAATAAACGGAGCGGCCAATGCTGCTGTTGCCGTTGTCTGAATAAACTTTCTGCGTGAAAGAGTCGATTGCTTGCTGTTCATAATTAGGTAAATCAGGTTTATAATTCAGTTTATTGAATAAGGTTAAATTTAGTCATTTTAGTTTCTATTGGCAACAGGTTTCTTTTTTACTGCCGACATGTCGATTTTTGTTGTTCCGATATAAAAGAAAGTAGCAGCAATTGCCATAAAAATATGACTTGTTGCGGCATAATTAAACCATTGATGCGGTGAGATCTTATTCATAAAGAAAATGGCTGCCAGTGCTGCAAATCCCACTCCAATCAGTATGAATTTAGTCCCTTCATTTTTTGTTTTAATAAAGAGAAAACTTTCAAGAAAGAGAACCACAAACATTAACCCGTATCCGGAATGAAATTCAACAAAGAAGAAATTGAGCGAGGTGATGGTTAGTGTCAGAAAAGTCAAAAATTCAATAATATTAAGAATACCCAAAACCTTCACGACAGAATCTTTTAGCCAAATCCTTGTATGATTAATCGCGGCGCGTTCAACAAGCATAATAGAAATCATGCTCGTAATCCATCCGGGAAGTTTCCAGTAAAAGCTAAATGCATAAAGAAATGCATGACCAATAATTCCACCAAGCAAAGTGGCAATTCCCATTACAAAAAAATAGAGTTTGAAATACAGGAAGGTTTTCTCCGGTTTTCCTGATCGATGAATTTTACAGGCGTAAATAAAACATAAAACGGATACCAGTAAATCGGTAATAGTTACAATGGGTTCGTCGATTCTGATTCCCAGAAGACTAATCGTGTTTATTTCATTCATGGATTAAATTTTCGGGAGTTTAATTTGTTGTTATAATTTGTGTTTTCATGTGCATAAAATAAGCAACAATACTTATATTTCAAAGGGTTTATACCGAATTGTGTTTAATTTTGCTCATCAATTTCACTTCGTTCATTCCTGATTATTAAACATCTATCGGCATTATACCATCAGTTTTTGTGGGTAAATTTGTCTGTAAAACGGTATTATTTCCATGCCAGCAAAATCTTAACATAATTCTGAAAATTAATAAGTAGATTGCATTTAAAATTTAGTCACTAAAAATCATCTGTTATGTTTCCTTATTTTCCTAAAATTGCAGAAGCAAATCACTATTGCTTTTATCCTGGTATTTTTAGCATTTAATGTGGCATTTTCTCAAACAGTAATTCAAAAGACACCGGCAGAAACGCGTGTTAAATGGTTTCAGCAATATGAACAATTAAGAAAGAATTCGGAATTCAAAAATTTGAACTGGCAATTTGTTGGTCCGACCAATATTAGCGGACGAATGACCGATGTTGAGGTCGTTACACCAAAAGGTAAGAATTATACTATTTATGTGGCAGGAGCTTCCGGTGGAATCTGGAAAACTGAAAATGAAGGAATTACATGGAAGCCCATTTTTGAGCATGAAATGTCGGCTGCATTTGGAGATTTGGCGCTTGATCCGCAAGATCAAAATATTATCTGGGCAGGAACGGGCGAAGCAAATATTTTCAGAAGTTCGAATGCAGGCGCAGGAATTTATCGATCGAAAGATGCCGGAGAAACATGGGAACATCTGGGATTGGTGAATACAAATACGATTGCAAGAATAGTTATTCATCCTGAAAATTCGGATGTGGTTTATGTTGCCGCCGGAGGAAATGAATGGACAAACGACGAAGAACGTGGAGTTTATAAAACCACGGATGGCGGCAAAACATGGAAGAAAATTTTATACGTCGATGATAAAACAGGAGCTTACGATTTGGTAATGAATCCTGAAAATCCGGATGTTATTTATGCCTCAACCTGGCAGCGAATTCGAAAAAAATGGAACGATCCGAGAAATGAAGATGATTATACCGGAAGCGGAATTTATAAAACGACTGATGGTGGTAAAACCTGGAATAAAATTAATAAAGGTTTACCCGAAGCAAAATATCGCGGAAGAATAGGTATCGATCTTTGTAAAAGTTCTCCAAACATTATGTATGCCTTTATTGACAATTATAAGAAGGCTCAGGGCGAAGGACTGGAATCGATGGAAGAGGACGAGGAAGACGCATACGGAAGGCCAAGTACAGGCAGAATAGAAGGGGCAACAGTTTATCGTTCTGACGATGGTGGCGAAAACTGGCGACCAGGTGAGCGAAGAAAATGATTATATGGAAGGCCTTTCCGGAACCTATGGCTGGGTGTTTGGCCAAATACGTGTCGACCCGGTTAATCCGGATAAAATTTATGTACTGGGTTTATATCTGAATGTTTCGGAAGATGGTGGAAAAACATTTCACACACTTGGACGGAATGCATATGGACCATCATGGTTTATGGATTGATCCCGAAAATCCGGATTACCTGGTAAATGTAAACGATGGCGGTGTTGCTATTTCCTACGATGGTGAAAATTTCCGTACTTTTTACGACAATCTGCCGCTTGCACAATTTTTCAATATTCAATACGATATGGCTGAACCGTTTCATGTCTATGGTTCGGTGCAGGATCATGGAAGTTACAGAGGCGTTGTGGATTTGAGTCGCGGCAGAAATAAAATTCAACCTGTTGAATTTGAATCTGCACCTGGAGGCGAGGGGAGTAACCAGGCTATCGATCCGAATGACCCGGATAAAGTTTATTCCGCAGGATTTTATGGCAGCATTACCAAAACTAATATGAAAACAGGTCAATCTGAAAATATAATGCCACCAACTCCTGAAAGCGTTGACAAATTGCGCGGACAGTGGCTTGCTCCGTTTATTCTTTCCCCGCACAATCCAGGGATTATATACTACGGCGCCCAATTTGTGTTTCGTTCGATGGATGAAGGAAAAACATGGGAACAAATCAGCCCAGATTTAACTTATAACGATGAAAACAAAAAGGGAGATATTCCGTATCAAACCATTTTTGCGATTTCTGAATCGCCGTTAAAATTTGGAGTAATTTATGCCGGAACCGATGATGGAAGAGTTTGGATGACCAAAAACAGCGGTGAAGAATGGAAAGAAATAAACAAAGGCTTGCAATACGGAAAATGGGTTTCGCAAATGGAAGCATCACGTTTTGCTGAAGGACGGGTTTATATGACACAAAACGGAAAACGAGACGATGATTTTGCTGCCTATATCTGGAAATCGGAAGATTACGGAAATACATGGAAAAGTATTTCTGCTAATATTCCCTGCGGGCCTGTAAACGTTATTCGCGAAGATCCCAAAAACGAAAATATTCTTTATGTGGGAACCGATTTAGGAGCTTTTGTTTCGTTGAATGGCGGTGAAAGCTGGGAAAGTTTGCCCGGAAATCTTCCAAATACTTATGTTCATGATTTGGTGATTCAGCCTAAAGAAGATATCGCAGTAATTGGAACGCATGGCCGCGGTGTTTGGGCTTTGGATGTTCGTTTTATTCGCGAAATCGCTGATATAGATGCAAACGTTGCATGTGCTATAATGAGCTTCGAAGATTGCCAGTTACCATTCCGGCCTGAAAGACGGTTCAGAAGAAGAGCAAAAGAATTGTACGCTCCTTATTACCTGAAATCGGGTGGAGATGTGGAAATAAATATTGTTGATAACGATGGGATTTCGGTTAAAGAAATAAAAACCGGGGCATCGAACGGAATCAACTTTGTTTCATGGAATCTAATGCTGAATGACGAGGAATTGGCTAAGGAAGGGACTTTTAAACTTAAAATCAGTGGAAAAGATTTTAATGAAGAAAAAGAGTTTGTACTGAAAAAGGCAGAGCGGAGGAGAAGATAAAAGGAGAAAAATCACGATTAAATCAAATCTTTAGTCTTCAGCGACTTTTCAATTTGTTTATGCCAGATGTTAAATGCGGTAAAAACCATTTACGATTATTTCTAAAAAGTGTACGAGCCTCTTGGACTTCAATAGGACTACGAAAAAATTCAATCAACCCGGCCGGTAATTGCCGATATGCTGAAATAAGCAGCAAGCAATTTTTAAATCCGTAAAATGCATTCAGAATCAAGAAGAAAGTACAGTCTGATCGCAATCAAAACCAGAAAATTATTTTCAGTTTAAAAACAAAAAATAAATTTATTATCGTCGATAATACGCTCATCTTAAATAAAAAACAAATATTTTATGAATTCAAAGTTAAGACTGGTTTCAACATTTCGATTAATAATATTTTTTTAGCTTTGGCTCCTTAAACATGAAAACCATGAGTTATCGCTTTCTGCCAGCCATTGCAATCCTAACCATTATTTTATTCAGTTGTGGTTCACCAAAAGTTCTGGTTTCAAATAAAACAAATGCCGAAACTGCAGCTGCATCGGGTAATTATGCCGAAGCGCTAAAAAGCTGGAAATCGTATTTGAATGAAACTCCAATAGAAGCAATTACAGGACAGGATTTTGCCGCGGCAGCAAAAGTTGCGAACAAAAGTGGTAATTTAGTACGGGCGTTGAGTTGGTTTGACCAGGCACGATATAAAAATTACAGCGATTTTGAGATGTACAATGATTTGGCGGAAATCTATCGCAAGCAAAAAAATATTTCGAAAGAATTAACTGCATTGGAATTTATCAGGAGAAATTTTAGCGATAAAGCTGACGAGATAAATTCAAGATTATTTCAGGTTTATAACGAAATCGGGTTAACAGGCAGCGCATTGGATGTGTGGAATGATTTCGATGCCGATTCAAAAAATGAGTTGTCGAATCTGATTATTTATTATGGAATTCGAAAGCAACAGAATGATTCAACCGTATGTGATTCAATTGCACCGGTAATTTTAATGAAGAATCCGCAACAATTGGAAGCGCTGGAATGGATGGCAATAAGGTATTACTGGATGGGGGAGAATCGCTACAAAATCGCAATGGGAAAGTACAACGAAAATAAAACTACGAAACATTATCGCGTTTTGTTAAAGGAATTAGACAAATCAACTGCTGATTTCAAAATATCGTTAACCTATCTCGAAAAGCTGTGGAAACTAAATCCCGGTGAGAAGTACGCCGGCTATTTCACCAATATTTATGCAAGATTTGGCGACGATGAAAAATCGAAATATTACAGAAAATACTTAAAATAGATCGACATTCATCATATTAGCGCTATAAGCAAAAAATTCCAGGAATATTTAAATACGCCTAAAAATTTACTGCTTGAAATTTCATACTGAATTAAATCGAATATCAAATCGCCCGCTATTTTCCGGCATTACAAATTCCTGAAAAAAAGACCCTTAGAATCAGAATTGCCAGACTAGAATTAAATTTGTCCAACATTCATTTGTTTGGAAATTTATCATTCCTGTCCGGTTAATTTTGAAAAGATTCCTTGCTTCGCTGCGGAATGGCTATCTTTTAGACTGTTTTCATTTACGAAAAGATGGGTTTCCGGTAAAAAGATAATCTGTAACTCAGTATATTAACCGGCTGACGCGTATTGTTAATAAATAAATACTAAAAAGTCTTAAATTTTCTGTCTTGAAGTTGGATATATGCTTAAAACTATTAATTTTATAGCTAATCAACTTATAGTTAATAAACTGACTGACCATGAGTTTCAATAAAAAAAATATATTTTTAATAGAGAACAAAAAAAGCAGATTCGTGCCACAAAAAGGAAATAAATTTGAACTGGTAAATTGTTCGTTGGATGGATTTTATTGCAAGAAGGATATACTGCCTGAAATTAACAAACTTTACGAGCAATCTGATACATATCGTGTCAACAGGGAATTTCAAAAATCGATAGATTTGTTAAATCAGGCGTATCAGAAAACGCTGGAATTAAAAGATATTTCATGTGCTAAATGTGTAGGTTTTTTTCAAAATAACATAACCGAAACTTTAGAGTTAATACAAAAAGAACTAAGTGAAATGTCGCAGGGAGTATTCAGTAAGAACCGTTATCAGTTTGCATTCTCAAAATTAGGCGGAATTTTGCACAAAATGAACCAATACAAAGACAGTAAAGCTTCCATTTAATTCTTCGCATTTTTTCTGTTAAAATGTCTTTATCCGAAGTACATACAATCTTCTGTTTTTTAGATAGTACCACCTGTAAGTTTTAAAAAGACTGAGTAAGTTTTAGGCGATTTTGTAGCAAAATCTCAGCATTTTAAACCGTATTAAAATACATAAAGCTCTTATTTTTGTTTTATTCAGATTTTTAACACAAAACCTGATAATACTAAATAGCCTGTCACGATATAGGGAAAGTGAAATTGAATTAAACACTATCAGTAAAAATGAGTGCTTTTAAAAGAAATCGATTTTTATGGATGTATAAAAACATCGATAATTCAAAATCAAAAGAAGACAAGTTCAGTTTGATAAACTGTTCTATTAATGGTTTTTATTGTAAATCGGATATTCTTCCGGAAATCAACCGTTTATATAATGAATCCGAAACATATCGAATAAACAGGGAATATCTGGAATCAATAGAACTACTTCGATTGGCCTATCAGCAAACCCGAAAATTAGAGCATTCAGAATGCGCAGTTTGTGTATCGTTTTTTCAGCACAATATTCAGCAAACGTTGGAATTAATGCACAAAGAACTTATTAATATGTCAAAAGGTATTTTTAGCAGAAATCGCCATCAGCATGCTTTTCAGAAAATCGATGAGGTGGTAAGGAATTTAAAATCTTTCGAGAATCATTCAACCCGGAAAATTCCGCTTCGAAAGGCAATTTAATAATTCAGCCTTAGTGGCATATTTCACTCTGCTTTCCTCACATAAAACGAATAACCATTTTTTTCGTAAAGCATTTTTAAAGTGGTATAGCCTTCAATATAAGATGCTTTATGCGTTTTGGTAACGAAATAAACATCTTTGTCGATATTACCTGTTAAAAGCCATTCCCGGTCATAGTAATTATCGTTATTATGCGGTTGAACTTCGCCATAAAAATAAATGGCATACGATTTAAAATTCAACGTGCGTATATAAACATCTTTTCCTTTAAGCGATTCGTAGAATTCTATTAAAGCACTTTGCGTATATTTTTCGATTTTTGGAACAAACAAGTTCATCAGAAAGAATGCAGAAATAATTGTGATAACCCACAGCGAAACAGCTCTTTTTAAAACCTGTTGTTTTTTAAAAAATACGAAAACAGCAACAACCAATAAAAGCGGAATGAGCCCGAGCAAAAATTCAAAACCCGTCCAGTTTACCTGCGCGTGCATGTTGTTCTTCATTAATTCATCGTGAATCCAGTTTTTATCTAAAATGGCTTGTTTGTGCTTGTCGAGAAACTGGAGTGCAATAATGGGTAAAGTTATTAAAGTTGCAATTGTTAGAATTAACACCGATTGCCATTTGCTCCATTTCATTTTTTTATGAATTGAATTGCAGACAAAATGTGCAGCCAGAAAGGAAATAGGAAAGTAAGTTAACGATGAATAATGAATGATTTTTGTGCGGACAATTGTAAAAAGAATCAATGTAACCCAGAATAGAATTACCAGCCATATTTTTACCAGAGCAAACAAGGGTTCCTGAATATTCTCTTTTCGGAATGATTTGATTGCCAGAACCGATGTCGGAAAAACGCCAAACAGAAGAACTATAAAATGAAATCCGGGAAATCCGCCATGGCCGGCATCCTGGGTTCTGAATAACCGAATCTGATAAATTATAAACTCTTTAACCATATCATAATGTCCCGACAAAATCTGAATGATAAACCAAAAGCCGCCAACCAAAACTAAAACCAGTATATAAATTAGATACTTCTGTAAGCCTTATTTTTATTCTAAAACGTTTAATAATAAGGAATATAAAAGCAGTAAGCGCTGTAAGCAGGAAACCAACCGGCCCCTTGGTTAATACTGCCAGGCCGGCAAAAAAGGCAGCTAATGCAATATTGCGAAGCTTATTTTTATCATCAGGATTAGAATAGCGAATAAGAAAATAAATCCCCAGAAAAATAAAAAGGTTAAACCACGGATCGATAATTCCTGATTTAAAATAAAAGAAAGGCATAACCGAGCCTGCAAAAGCAAGTACCCATAAAATTCCGAACTGATTATCTCTTATTTTTCGGCCGATATTGAAAAGCACAAGCAATGTAACAATTCCACATATTGCATTAGGGAAACGCGCTGCAAATTCATTAATACCAAATGTTTTCATTGAAAGAACCTGCATCCAGATAAACAATGGCGGCTTTTCCCAGAAAGGTTGAAAATTAATCTGAACGGTGAGATAATCGCCACTGACGATCATTTCGCGGGCCGATTCGGCAAAATTCACTTCGTCCCAATCGAATAAATGAACAATTCCAAGGAACGGAACAAAAAACAATGCCGCCAGAGCAACAATAATCAGTTGTATTTTTAACGGACTGAGTTTATTCATTTCGGCGAATTAAAGATTTGTCGAGCCACGATTTATCCATTTTTTCAAACCAAAGAATAAACGGAATCATCAAAACAATTCCCAATAAAGAACCGGCAGAAATGTCCATTAAAAAATGCTGCGAAAGATAAACCCGCGAATAGGCCACAAGTGAAGCCACAACAAAAAAGCCAAATTTCCACATTTTATTATCCACAATTACAGCAAGCATAAAAAACACATTAAAAGCTGTAGCCGAATGCCCTGATGGAAAACTGTGCAACGAATGCATTTTTATTCCTTCAACCAGGCGAAGTTGAAACGATTCATGCATTTCGAAGTATTTCGCAGGACGAAACATTTGGGTAAAAACTAAACGTTTCAAAATATTTATTACTGCAGAAGTTACCAGGCTTCCGGTTAAAAACGCAAAAGCATAGCGGTATTTTATGGCGAGAAGAACGAGGAATAAAATCGCAATGAGCACTCCATCGCCAAGGTTTGTTGCGTACCTGAAGAAAAAATCAAAAAAAGGTGAATACTCTTTATTCGTCCAAATATGAATTTCTGTTTTCGAATAAATGAGCATCAGAAATACACAAATAAGAAGCAAAAATAAATATGGTAGTAAAAAGTAACGATTTTTTATGAGCAGCTTTCTCATGCTTTGTATAAATCTCCTGAAAGTTTGTGCCCAAAATTCAGCAAAAAAAATTGAATCCGCAACATCATTAAAAAATCAGAAAGGGCCAACGCATTTAATTTTACAAGTAGCTGGTTATAGCTTTTATTTACCGGAAAGCTGTCTGCCGCGATCGAACGCAGTGGGAAAGTATGAACCATGACGTGATTCATAAAAAAAACTGTGTGGGAAAGTGTGAATCATGACTGTATTCATATAAAAAATGGTGTGGGAAAGTATGAATCATGACTGTATTCATAAAAAAAACTGTGTAGGAAAGTATGAATCATGACGTGATTCATAAAAAAAACTGTGTGGGAAAGTGTGAATCACGACTGTATTCATATAAAAAATGGTGTGGGAAAGTATGAATCACGACTGTATTCATATAAAAAATGGTGTGGGAAAGTGTGAATCATGACTGTATTCATAAAAAAACTGTGTGGGAAAGTATGAATCATAACTGTATTCATAAAAAAAACTGTGTGGGAAAGTATGAATCATAACTGTATTCATATAAAAAATGATGTGGGAAAGTACGGTGGCAACAGTCCGTAGCCTTTCAGGGTATAATGGCATAAGAAATCTGTAGCATGGTAAAGCTGAAAAAACCCGATGGTGAATGGAAGATACTGTGTATTTTGAAATTTCACACTGGATTTTCAAGTATACCAACTAATCTGAATTAATTATTGGGTGAATAAATTCAGATAAGTTGTATCCAGAATATTGTATTCACTTGCAAGAATTCGAAAAATTCCGTCGTTAAATTCAACACCTGCAGCAGCCTTGAATGTACATTCATGGTTACAGTTGAAAGTTCTGGTAGAAAGTTTTATTAAAGAAAATTCCCCGTTTGTTTTTTCTTCAAGACGAAATAAATCAGCAATATTTTCTTCCTTTTGATTTTGCCCCAAACCAATTAAATACAGATTACCATCAATATTAAAGAGATTAATGTTCTGATATGCTAACCAGGAATCATCCGACCAGCCTGATTTAGGTTGATTTTCTGTATCGATAATTCCTGTAAGCTGAAAATCGTTGGAATTTTCGTTTAGATTTCCGGTGTAAAAGTCGATATGTTTTGTATCCCAGTCGCCAACGGCCAGAATTGTTTTGTTTTTATATTCAGCGATTGCAATGCAACCGGCTGTGCTACGCATTGGTTTACCATTTCTTTCAATTATATGAATTGGTTTCAGTTCAGGATTTTCAGGATCTGTGATATCATAAATGCAGACTTTAGATTTATCTTTTGCCGAATTGTCTTCAATACCAACGGCTAAAAAGTTTTTATAAATCTGAAATCCGCCGGCATGTTTAAAAGGTTTATCCATTAATTGATTTACAGAAATAACCTGTGGATTTTCATTATTTCTAGCGATGCTTAAATAAGAATACGTATCGGAACTTCCAGTCATGAAAATATAAGCAGCATTGTTGGTTTCATAGCATTGAATTCCCTGAATGTGACCACCTTTATTATTAACTTCAATGTTGTTCGTAAGCTTTACAATTTCAGGATTTGATTTAATTTGGTTAAAAGCTGAAATAACCTCAGCCTCTGATTTATCAGGATTATTGAAATTGGTGAGCGATGGCAGAAATAACAGGCTTACTATTAAAAGTTTCATGGATGACTAAAAGTTTGTAAATATAAATTTTCTTAAAAATCAGTCTTTTACAATTTTTTCGCCATTATCGAATTTTGCGAATCTGCCTG
Source organism: uncultured Prolixibacteraceae bacterium (assembly GCA_963821855.1). Classification (GTDB taxonomy): domain Bacteria; phylum Bacteroidota; class Bacteroidia; order Bacteroidales; family Prolixibacteraceae; genus Draconibacterium. The sequence goes on from CAWGFJ010000022.1 coordinate 70,402, forward strand.
CTTGTTTTTCCATGATGCATATCGGTCCGTGGCCATGGCCAGCCTCCAAATTCAGTTTTCCGGTAGTCCGAAAATGCCTGTTGTATTTCAGACTGGTAATTCATAACAAATGGTCCGTATTGGGCAACAGGTTCATTTATCGGTTTTCCCTGCAGAAACAGCAACCGGGCTTTTTTATCGCCATTTTCTATTTTTATGTTTTGTTCCCAATCCAGTTCTACGCTTGTATTTGAGGCTAAAATCTGCTCTCCGATCTTAATTGAATCACCTTCAAAAAAAAATAAACTCCGATTTACATTTTGTGTAGCCGAAGGAAGTTCAAAACCTGCATTTGCGTCCATTTCAATGTGAAATATAGCAACTTCATTCTCCGGGTTGGCAGCCCATGAATCGGCGGCTGGTTCAGGTGCAATTTCGTTTCCGAGCTTACCGGCAATTAAATCAACAAATGCACTTTTCCCGTTATCATCTTTAAATTCAATTTTCGGAATCATTTCACCCCAAAGCATTTTGAAACCAGGTTTTACCAGTTTTTTCTCTGCAGGCAGATTGAGCCAGATTTGAAATAATTCGAATGTATTTTCTTTGTCTTCGTTTAACAACGGGAACATTTCGGAATGTTGCAATCCGCTTCCTGCTGTCATCCATTGAACATCGCGGTTTCCGTATCTTCCGGCAGCGCCGTTGGAATCGGCATGATCTACAAGTCCTTGTAAAACAAAGGTTATTGTTTCAAAACCACGGTGCGGATGTGAAGGAAACCCCGGAACTTTACTGCCATGATACATTCGCCAACCATCTTTAACGACAAAATCGTTACCTATATTCCGGCCTTCGAGCGATGCAGCCGGGCCTAATTCACCATTTCCTTTAGGATAATAATCGAGATGATGGGCACAAAACAAAAACGGATCGTTTGTTCCCCATGGAAAACCCAATTTTTGGATTTTCAGAATTGTATTTTTTGGCATGAATTAACTCTTGTTTTTTTCCACCAATGCTTTTTCAACACGCGAAAGATAGTTGTTGACCTGCTCGTTTTCTTCAAATCCGATAATCATCATATTCACACAACCCAGGCCGAGGACAAAACGAAGCGAATCATCTATTTTCTGACTGTCGTTGCGTAATTTTCCGTCACCAACCAGTTTCATGCCGATAACACCTTTTCCTTTTTTATGCAATTGCTGAATTACTTCAACCACTTCCTGCGGATCTGGTTTATCCATTGCCATTCCGTATGGATTAATACGAACGTGAATGACATCTACCCATGGACTGTTCAACGCGTCGTGCATAGCGCCCAATGAATGAACAGAAACACCGTGCGCACGAATTATGCCTTTCGCTTTCAGGTCTTCCATAATGTCCATCTGTTTTGCGTAGGTTTCTGTCCAGTTATCGTCAACCATGCAATGAATCTGCACCAAATCGAGATAATCTGTTCCTAATTCCTTTCTAAACCTGTCGACAACAATATTGGCATCTGGTCTTTCGGGTTCAGGAATCCCGCCGCTGCGAAACCAGATTTTTGATGTTATAGTAATCTTGTCGCGATCCATTTTTTTAAGCGCTTCGTTCATAAAACCATGTGTTCCGTAGGTATCGGCACAATCAAAATTCCGTATTCCCATATCGTAGGCATGATTTAACAAACCGATACTTTTGTCCCGTTCCTGTTTTGTCATGTACGAAATTCTGTTTCCGGCATGAACACCGGTTCCAACACCTATCATCGAAGTTTCCAAACCTGAGTTTCCAAGCCTGATGCGCTGCACAGGATTGTTGGATGTAAAACCTGAAGGCGAAGCATATAGCGGGTTGCTAAGCAGAACATGTGCAGTTCCTAATCCCAGGGCTGCAACAAACTTTCTGCGGTTCATTTTCATTGCTGTCATAACTGTTCGATTTAATTCATTTAATGTTGAATAACAATTCTTTTTGCGACATTTAAATCAGGACTTTCAACCTTTAAAATATAAATACCGTTTTCCTGATCGGTGAGATCAAATACTATCTTATTAAACTTATTTTCAGACTTAAAGTTCAATTTCTGGCCAAATATATTAAAGAATGAAACTTCGGGTTTGTGGTTCAATTCCAATTCAATAATCAGATTGTTACGTGCCGGAACAGGATAAATTTTTAGCTTTCCGTTCATCAGTTCTTCAGCCAACAAAATATTTCCGCATAGTCCGGAAGTTATATTTCCAAGCACTGTAAATTCGTTATGTATTGTTGAAAGCAGGGAATACGAGTCAAAACTGTCCTGCGAAAGTTCCCAAATCATAATTCCGCCTGCCTGTTCCGATGCCAAATCCACTTTTTGTTTTATTGTTGTCCTTCCGTTATAATAGGCTTCTCCCACATTATCTAAATCGGCATACATGCTATTTGCATTAATTATTTCGGCATAAGAAAAACTGAAAATATTGCCGGTATCATTAAAGTTATAACCATAAAACGGAACGCCAAGAACAAGCTTTTCAGCAGATATCCCCTGTTGTTTCCAAAAATTTACAGATTGAACAGCATATTCATAAGAACTGTGCTGACCGGGATTATCGGGTGTCCACGGCCCGGTTTTATCGTAAGCCATTAGATTTATAAAATCGAAAGCTTTAAGAGCTTTATCAGCGATTAATGCATACCTGAATGCGCCCGGTAAAGCGGCAGTAAATAATTTGCCGTGTTTTTTTAGCGAATCATTTAACTGAACGGCAAAATCACTGTAGCCCGCGGTTACAGCGTCCCACTCGAGGTCGAAATCTACTCCGTCAAAATGGTTGATTTGAACAAAGCCGAGAATGTTGGAGATAAGTGCCGAACGATTTTGTGGATAATCAATCAGGTTTGACCAGATTGCTTTTGTATTCGCAGGCAGAACTCCACCGCCAAGCGAAACGGAAACCATAAGCGTTGGATTTTGCTGTTTCGCCGAAACGACTATATTCGATACATCTGCCATTTGTAATTTTCCATTGGCATCGGGATTGGCAAAACATAAATTCAGGTGCGTTAATTTGCAAAAATCGATAGAACCGATCGCATTCGATTTATAAAATGGCAAGTATCCTACAACTTTTTTCCGGGTTTGAGCAGCCAGGGATAGTTGGAGAATAAACAAAAAGATTAATAACGAAAACTTTGTCACTTTTGAATTTACTGATATTAGACGTACTTCCCGAAAATACATAAAAAAAGGGAAACCTATTGCCGGTTTCCCTTCGCTGTTTAATTCCAATTCTGTGATCTTATGAGCAAAAATCTAATAATGTATTGAATTGTCGGTATTTTTTTCACTATTGCCATTTATTTTAACCGAATCGGTTTTTGCTTTTAGTTCGCCACTTAAATCGAGTTCTTTTTCCGGCTTTTTGTCAGGAACAGTGTTGGTAATAACTTTTTCAGTTGTTTCGCATTTTTTTGTCAAATCGAATTTATAACTGAGTTTTAATCCAAGAATATAAAAAATGGATGAGATTAGAATTATTGCTTTCATTGTTTTCTGTTTACCTGAAATTGCGAACCGTTATGGCCTTTTTCAAAATAATGCAATGAAATTAAGCAAAGCTGTAAATATTAGGAAACAATATCTGTGAAACCCCGATTTAATTCTGCCAATAACAGAAAACGTTCTACAAACGACAAAGTGAAAATAATTACTTACCAACTTTGAGCTGAGCCAAATAATCGAAATGTTCTCCTTTTTCGACTAATACACAATCGAAGCCAGCCTTTCGAGCGACTTTCTTCAGGTTTTCAAAATCGATAAAAAGCCATTTGAATTTTGAAACCGACTTTTTATACCAGACTTCATATTCCATTTCGCCGTAATAATTGGAATTTGCCAAATCAACCCAAAGAGAACCATCTTTTTCTTCAAAAAGGTATTTTATATCCGATGAATCGATCAGAATCTGGCCATTTATACTTAACAGGGTTTTCAGGTGATTTAACAGTTTCTCCATACCGGAAATGGTTTCGCCCAAACCCGTTCCATTCATGAGCAATAAAATCGTATCATATTCTTCGCCCTGAAACGAATAAATATCTTCGTTGATTACTTTTTGAATGTTTCTGCCGGTTAATACATGAGCTGCCAAAGCCGATTTTTCGAGCGCAGTAATATTAAAACCTTTCTTTTGAAGAATCAGTGAATGGCATCCGGCAGCTGCCCCAACATCAAGAATTTTACCCTTGCACAGTTTTAGGGCTTTTTGTTCAATCAATGGCATTTCCTTTTCCGTTCTGAAAAAATAGGAAGGAAGAACTTCTTCATTCTCGGTATAATTGCTGTTTACAATGATTTTGGAAGCTTTACCTTTTTCAAAATAATCGCGGATTGCTTCTCCAAACGGGTCATTCATAGTTGATATTTTGATGCTAAGTTAAAATTTATTTTTTCTATTTTTGGCTTTTATTAAAACCAGAAATTTTCTTTCCATGATGAGAATCAATCTATTCTTGCTTTTTCTATTAATTGTCCTTTCAGCATGTAACAATAATCCGAAAGAATTTAAAATATCGGATTGGCGCGGCCCCAACAGAAGCGGCATTTACAATGAAAATAATTTACTGAATACCTGGCCGGAAAATGGCCCTGAATTATTATGGAGTTTTGAAGGTTTGGGTTTTGGCCACAGCAGCGCCGCTGTGCTGAATGGTAAAGTTTATGTTACCGGGATAAAAGATACTATTGCAGCAACAGGCACACTTTTTACTTTCGATTTAAAAGGAAATTTATTGTGGCAAAAGGATTATGGTCCCGATTTTACCGCCAATTTTCACGGAACTCGTTCAACACCGGTTGTGGTTGACGATTTAATTTACATTGAAAGCGGTGTGGGAACAGTGTATTGTTTAAATGCTGAAAATGGTGACGAAATCTGGAATGCTGATTTTATATCTGATTTTGGCGTAGATTCAGTGGTTCAGTTTGGTTTTGCTGAATCTGTACTGATTGACGGCGATAATTTGATTTGTGTTCCCGGCGGAAAAGAAAACAATGTGGTTGCACTTAACCGTTTTACCGGTGAAATGATTTGGAGTTCAAAAGGCAACAGTGAAATTTCGACATATAACTCGCCAATTCTTATCAATCACAACGGGCGAAGATTAGTTATTGCAATGACTTCGGCCTCGGTTATGGGAATTGATGCCGATACCGGTGAAATGTACTGGCGCATGGAGCAAACCCAGGGAAATAAAATACATGCCAACACACCGGTTTATTCCGATGGCAGAATATTAATTGTAACCGCAGGCCGGGAAGCTACTTCAGGCATGGTTCAACTGAAATTATCGGAAGACGGTAAAAGTGTGGAAGAAACCTGGCGAAACCGCAAATTTGTGAATTTAATGGGTGGTTTAGTCAAAATTGATTCCTGCTTTTATATTTCTGCTTATTTGAAAAACGACTGGCAGGTGATGAACTGGAGTACTGGTGAAATGCAGGCGCAGAGCAAAGAGTTTGGCGGTGGTTCAGTTCTGTTCGCCGATGGCATGTTATATTGTTATTCCGAGCGCGACGGTGAAATGGCATTGGCCGAAGCGGAGCCGGATCACTTTAATATTGTGAGCCGTTTTAAAATTCCATTGGGTACGAATGAACATTGGGCGCATCCGGTAATTGCAGACGGAAAGCTTTTTGTTCGGCACGGAAATGCGTTGATGGTGTATAATATTTCAGCTAAATAAAAATATCTCCGGTTAAATAGGTGATTGCTTTTCCGCCAATTTCAACCCGTTCGCCGAGATATTTGCAATATAAAATTCCGCCACGTTTTGAAACCTGTTTGGCAACTAATTCAGTTTTTCCAAGTTTATTTGACCAATAAGGAATAAGCATGGTATGAGCTGAGCCTGTAACCGGATCTTCATTTATGCCAAAAGCTGGTGCAAAAAAACGGGAAACAAAATCGAATTTTACCGATTTGGCAGTAGCTATAATTCCACGTGTTTTTGATTCCGTCATTTTTTGAAAATCAGGTTTCAGATTTAGTATCTTCTCTTCCGTATCAAAAATCAACATATAATCGTCGCGGCCTTTGAAACATTTCTCCGGTTGATATTGAAACGATTTTTTTAGGTTTTCGGGTATTTCCACCGCTTCAATCTTCGATGCCGGAAAGTTCAGAATAATTAAATCTTTGCTTTTTCTCACACTTAAAATTCCACTTCTCGATTCAAACTGAATTTCATTTTCATTATAATTCAAATGATGAAACAAAACATGCGCAGAAGCTAAAGTTGCATGTCCGCACAAATTAACTTCGGTGGCAGGCGTAAACCATCGAATGTGAAAGCCTTTTTGAGTTGAAATAAAAAATGCAGTTTCCGAAAGATTGTTTTCGAGCGCTATGTTTTGCATTACTGCATCCGGAAGCCAGTTTTTAAGCGGAACAACGGCTGCGGGATTTCCTTCAAAACAGGCTGAGGCAAAAGCATCGACCTGGAAGATTTTTAGTTTAGACATAGCTCAAAGATCAAAGTTAAAAGTGTAAAGTTAAAAGATCAAAGTTCAAAGTGAAAAGTTCAGAGTTTCAAAAAGTGTTCAGTGTTCAGTGTTAAGAAGTTCAAAGTGAAAAGTTCAAAGTGAAAAGTTCAGAGTTTCAAAAAGTGTTCAGTGTTCAGTGTTCAGTGTTCAGAAGTTCAAAGTGAAAAGTTCAAAGAATGAGTGCTCACGATTTAAATAATACTTGAGGCTTGCAGCTTTACATTTCCGCATTTAAGCCGTATTCTATCCTTCAATCCCTCAATCCCTCAATCCTTCAATCCCTCAATCCTTCAATCATTTTTAAGCAGTCGCAGTGAGCAGTCGCATTGAATGCTTGAAGCTTGCTTGTGGCTTGTAGCTTGCGGCTTGCAGCTTTAAAGTGTTCAGAGTTCAGCGTTCAGTGTTCATTCTAAAATTTTACTGTTAGTTTCAGGTTCAATCTTCGGCTGGTTAAATAATTGGGCACTGCAAACCCATCACCATAGATGCTTGAAACCCAGAAATAGGAAATGGTATTATTGATATTCAGCAAATTGAAAACCTCGAGACTAACCCACATATCGTTAATATGGCGTAGGAAATTCCGGTTTACCTGGTTTGCTGCGCTAATCATGACTTTTGAAAATCCTAAATCAATTCTGCGGTAGGCGGGCATCCGGAATATATCCTGGTAACGTTGCGAATTTGGCGGCCCGGTGGGTAAACGAGCGCCATAAAATCCGGAAAGCTGCATTTTGCAGGTTGGATTTCCCGGTAAATAATCCTGAAAAAACAAACTGAAATTTACCCATTGATCGGTGGGGCGGGGAATAAATCCCTGTTGTACCCAAATTCATTGCCCCCTCCAAATTGGTTTCCCAATGGTCGTCGCCATAAATATTTTCTTGGGTTGTCATAACCGATAAACTTGCCCACGACTGAACACCGCTTACAAATTCTCCATTGATTTTCATATCGATTCCGGTGGCATATCCAACAGCTTCCTGTTCCGGCAAATACCGAATTCTTACATTGTCAACCTGATATGGAATCAAGCGGTTCATGTATTTATAATAAGCTTCGGTGGTGAACCGGAATGGCCTGTCCCACGCAGTAAAAAGCAAATCGGTGCCGGCAACTACCTGGTACGAACGCTGTGCTTTTGTGTTGTAATCAATGGCGCCATCGCGTAAACATTAATTCCTTAAAAAAAGCGGACTGGTAATACATTCCCCCCGACAAGCGAAACGATATTTTATTTTCCCAGTCGGGAAAGTAACTTGCATTTAAACGCGGACTGATTAGAAATTCATCATTAAAATCCCAGTAGTTAAAACGAACTCCGCCCGTGAAATACAAATCACCGCTTTGAATGGGTACGCTCCAGGTATCCTGAACAAATCCTGTAAAGCGGTTCGAACTGATTGAATTTTTGCTATTCAATGTATAATACAGTGTCACTTCTGCGTCGGAATAAGGAATGGAATATCCTGTGGAATCCCTGAAAATCCATTCATTTATTTTGTTGTTGATTTGTTCGTGCTGGAATTTGATGCCCCAGTTAACCAAATGGTTTTCAGAATTATAAGCGCCCCTGTGCGAAAAATTAAATACAGTGGCATCCAGATAATTTCGGGCATGATTAATAAATGAGCCAACGCCAAGATTCAGAATACTGTCGCCAAATTCCTCGGTGCCAAGGTTGCGTTCCAGTTGATTTAAATAATAATCGCCTAATATATCGTAGGTTTCCTTTTCGCTTGCGTAATAAGCCGAGGCGATAAATTTAAGATTCAGATTAGCATTTGGATGATAATTGGCTGAAAGCGCTCCCAGATATGTTTTAAAATCATCGAGTTCCTGCCCGTCGAAATAGATTTTGGTATTCAGTGGCGCCTGCCAGGTTCCAAATGTAGTTTCGCGGGTTTGAGGTATAAACTTGTATTGATTTTGCGAAATATTTCCTAAAAATGAGATATTGAATTTTTCAGAAAATGGTAGGTGATGTAGGTTTGAAAATCGAGAAATTCAGGATCGTATTCGCCTTTTTCGTCGAGGCTTCCGAGTAAATAGCGGTTTGTTTTATAGCGGATTCCTGAAATATGCGCCAGTTTCCCTTTTAGTGCAACATCTTCGAAATGCGCGGTGGCACCAAGCAAACTTGCCGAAGCAGAACCTCTGAATTCACTGGGTTTTTTGTATTTAATATCCAGGACTGACGACATTTTATCGCCGTATTTGGCATCGAAACCACCGGCGGAAAATTCAATGGTTGAAACCATATCGCTGTTGACAAAACTCAATCCTTCCTGTTGTCCGGCACGAATTAAAAAGGGCCTGTAAATTTCAATGTCGTTTACATATACCAGGTTTTCGTCGAAGTTTCCGCCGCGAACTGTATATTGCGAACTCAGTTCATTATTGGAAGAAACTCCGGGCTGGGTTTTCAACATCGCTTCCACGGCACCGGTTCCCATGTTTATCATGTCGCTTGCAACTTTTGGATCGAGCCGGGTAATGTTGCCGCTATTTCTTCGTTGTTGCGTTACCTGAACTTCGCCAAGGTTTATATCTGTTTCAATAAGTTTTATTTCCCTGAAAATATTTTCTTCAACGCCTGCAAAAAGCGTATCGGCAGATGGAAGATAGCCTAGCGATGAATAAATGACAACAATATTTTTTTGGGCTGGAATTCGCAGTGTAAATTTTCCTTCGCGATTTGAACTGGTGCCCAAAACATAATCCTTCAGTGCAATATTAACCATGTCGAGCGGATTTCCATCCTGGTCGGTAATCACTCCTTTAAGCGTTGCATTATTGCTCTGTCCGGAAGTCAGATTACAGAGGAAAAGGAGAGATATAAACAGGAAAATAAGTCTAAATTTCATCATCGGCACAAAACTAACAAACCAATTGTATTATCAACTTTCTATAGAAAAATAAATTGTGTTATGTGAATTAATTTTTAATGCCGGGACACGGACGTGGGACACGGAATTTCCAAGTCTGTGAATTCTGTTTACGATCTTTTTTCTGCGACTTGGGAAAGTCGCAGTCCCGGGAGTCGGAGTTTCCCAAATCCTGACATTTCAAAGCGTTTTTGTTTGTATTTTCACCGACCTGGGAAAGTCGGTTTCCCGGGTATTTAATTTCCCCATAATCACTTTTACCGAACAACTATTATTCATTTGAACCGGAATTTTATTTCCATCCACTTTCAATCCATCAATCCAAATTTCTTTTATACCTTTTGAAACATGTTCATCATTAACAACTTCAATATCGTAAGTTGTACCGCGAAATTTTCGCTGAACTGTAAATCCGTTCCAATCTTTTGGAATACATGGATCGACAATCAAACCATCATAATCTGTTTGAATTCCAAGTATGTATTGTGTAATTGCCAGGTAATTCCATGCGGCAGTTCCTGTAAGCCACGAATTTTTTGCTTCGCCGGGTTTATACGCATCCTTTCCGGCAATCATCTGGGCATAAACATAAGGTTCGGTTTTATGCAAATCGCTGATTTCTTCCAAATACGAAGGACAAATTTTGCGGAAATAATCCCATGCCATTTCTCCACGGCCAAGCATAGTTTCAGCAATTATTATCCACGGATTGTTGTGGCAGAAAATACCTGCATTTTCCTTGTATCCTGCCGGATAGCTTGATATTTCACCATATTCAATATAATATTTTGAAAAAGCCGGGTTATTCAGAACGATGCCGTATTCGCAAGAAAGGCGTTCATTCACTGAATCCATTGCTTGTTCTACCATTCCTTCATTCAGTCCAATTCCGGCCATTCCGCACCAGCCATTGGATTCGATAAATATTTTCCCTTCTTCGTTTTCGTTTGAACCAATTTTATTTCCAAAGAAATCGTAGGCACGCAAAAACCACTGTCCGTCCCAGCCAAATTTTTTAACCGCGTTAATCATTGCTTCCACTTGTGATTTTGCGCTTAATGCCTCCGCAACTTTTCCCAGTACATTGCAAAGTTGAATATATTCGTTTCCGTAAAAAACAAAAAGTCCGGCAATCATTAACGATTCTGCTTTTGAGCCATCTGCTTTATTTTCTGTAGTCTGAAACGATTCATCGGGATCGTTGGAGAAACAGTTCAGGTTTAAGCAATCGTTCCAGTCGGCACGACCAATCAAAGGCAATCCATGCGGCCCTAAATTGTTTACTACATGATTAAACGAAACAGTAAGATGATTGAATAAGCTTTGTGCCTTTTGCCAGTCATTGTCGTATGGAACGGACTCATCGAGAATACTAAAATCCCCGGTTTCCTTGATATATGCTACGGTTCCGGCAATAAGCCACATCGGGTCGTCGTTAAATCCACCACCGATATCATTATTTCCCTGTTTTGTTAAAGGCTGGTATTGATGATAACAGGTTCCGTCAGGAAACTGAGTGGATGCTATGTCGATAATTCTTTCCCTTGCGCGCTCCGGAACCTGGTGGACAAAACCCAGTAAATCCTGGTTCGAATCGCGAAATCCCATTCCACGGCCAATTCCACTTTCAAAAAATGATGCAGAACGTGAAAAGTTAAAGGTGATCATGCATTGATACTGGTTCCAGATATTCACCATCCGGTCCAGTTTTTCATCGCCGGAATTAATAATGAATTTACTTAGCAGATTGTCCCAGTATTTTTTTAATTCGATAAAAGCTTCATTCACTTTTTCAACAGAACTAAATCTATCGATGGTAGCTTTTGCCTTCGATTTATTAATTACGTTTTTCGATTCCCACTTTTCATCCTCGTCGTTTTCCACATATCCAAGCAGGAAAATAAAATCTTTCGACTCGCCGCTTTTTAATTCAATTTCAATATAATGCGAGGCAATTGGCGACCAGCCGTGCGCTTCACTCATTCGGGGTTTGCCTTCAACAACAACCTGAGGTTCATCAAAACCATTGTATAATCCGAAAAATGATTCACGATCGGTATCAAATCCCTGAACCGGAGTGTTAACCGAATAATAAGCGTAATGATTACGTCTTTCTTTGTATTCCGTTTTATGGTAAAGCACCGAACCATCAATTTCAACTTCCCCGGTGGAGAAATTCCGCTGGAAATTTTCCATATCGGTGGCGGCATTCCACAGTGCCCATTCAGCAAACGAAAAGAGTTTTATTTTTTTTGTTCCGTCCGAATTATTTTTCAGCGTTAACAATTGAACTTCCGCATGAGCATCGGCAGGCACAAAGAAAAGAACATCTGCCTGCAACCCGTCTTTTATTCCCTTTAACCGGCTGTATCCCATACCATGGCGGCATTCATATTTATCCAGTTCAGTTTTTACGGGTTTCCATCCGGGCGACCAAATGGTATCTTCATCTTTGATATAAAAATACCGGCCTCCGCTATCCATCGGGACATTATTATACCTGTAACGTGTAATTCTGCGGAATTTGGCATCTTTATAGAAAGAATAACCACCGCCTGTATTCGAAATCAATGAAAAGAAATCTTCAGTTCCGAGGTAATTTATCCAGGGCCAGGGTGTTCTGGGATTGCTTATCACATATTCGCGGTTTGGGTCGTCAAAATATCCGTATTTCATTCATTTTAATATTTAGCTTGGTTGGTGCAAATGTAACAGTTATTGTTGATCAAACAAGAAGATTGCGCAAACAAAAAACCCGAAGAACGATTCCCCGGGTATATTTTTTATTTAATTAACAATTACTGCGTTATTCCGGGCCAGCTATCTGTTCTGAATGGAATTGCCGGTAAACCTTCTTTGTTGTATAAATTGAGATCATCGGGATTATCGGCCCAGCCATAGCGCACTGCGACCGGTTCTTCTATTTCATCTGAAAATACAACCACAGTGCCATCGTCCTGCAATTCGGCTTTTGCCCACACAAATTTTTTATCGTTTCCGGCAATAGTAAAGCCTTTCAGATAACCGTATTTATCGTTAATGGTTAAGCCTGAACCTTTTTCCGAAAAAGTAATATAAGCTTTTCCGTTCTTAAATTCAACAGAATTGTACATCGGCCCGGAATTGACCACATCTTTTCCATAAGCAATTTTAAGCGCATTTAAAGCCAGGCGTTTTCCTACATCCTGTTTGTTTTTTGGGTGAATATCGTTTGCCTCACCAATATCGATAGCCATTGCCATTCCTGTATTTGGTAATGAAAGTGTTTTGGTTTGAGCTTCACGTAATTCAGCCCAGGTACTTTCACCGGGAACTTCAACCGGTTGCATAAAGTTGGCGAGCGACACAAACAGAAACGGAAAATCGCCCTGGTTCCAATGCATTCTCCAATCGTTTATAAGGCTCGGAAATACACGTTGATACTGTTTTGCACGTCCCGCATTTGATTCTCCCTGATACCAGATAGCGCCTTTAATTCCAAAAGGAATCAGCGGATTTATCATGGCATTAAATAACAAAGTAGGATAGGAGTTTGGGCCAATATTTACAGCCGAAACTTTTGCCTTTGCAATTTTAAATTTCCAATCACCTGAAATATCCATTTTTTCGTTTCCTATGGTTATAAACTGATCTTTCGGATCGCCCCAAATTCCACCATTACCCCCGGTATCATTCACACGGACAACAATCATGTTTTTACCCGGTTTTATGTATTTTTTGTCGATAGTATACACCCGTTCCTTATCGTATTGGTCAGTTTTACCAATTTCAACGCCATTCATAAAGGTAATGTCCGAGTCATCGATTTTTCCCAGGTGCAGTGTAAGATTTGAATGTGAATTTGCCTCGCTTAACTGAATTTCTTTCCTGTACCAGCCAATTCCGTCGATATCCATATATCCCTGTGCTTCCCAGTACATAGGCGTTTTTATTGTTTTCCAGTCGTTGTCGTTGTAATCCAGCGCCGACCAAACCGGTTTTCCGCCGGCCATTCCCATATCTTCTTCAGGAATTGAACCGCCCAAAATCTTTTTTACCTGATCCAGTTTTTCTTCACGGTATTTGTTCATATTCATTTGCTGAAGTTCAATCATCGGATTTTTAAAATCAGGATCTTCTGCAATAGTTTCAGGACTAATCCATGTTTCGGCAACTGTTCCGCCCCATGAAGTATGAATCAATCCGATTGGAACGTCCAGATTCTCACGTAAATTTCTGCCAAAAAAGAAACCGACAGCAGAAAAACCAGCGACCGTTTCAGGAGAACATTCCACCCATTCTCCCGAAGAAATATCATCTTTTGGAAACTGTGCCACTTCCAATGGAACCTGAAACAACCTTATTTGAGAATAATTAGCGTCTGCAATTTCCTGGTCAGCATTAATTGCCTGACTAACCTGAAATTGCATATTCGACTGGCCGGAACAAATCCAGACTTCACCAATCATTACATTATCAAATACAATTGTATTTTTACCCTGAATGGTTAATGTATACGGACCGCCATATTCCTGAACCGGAAGTTTTACCATCCAGTTTCCGTTTGCATCAGTTTTTGTCCGAACAGATTTATTGTTCAATTTTACTGAAACACGTTCGCCTTTATCAGCCCAACCCCAAACGGGAATTTCAATGCCTTGCTGCAATACCATATTTGAACTGAATATTCTTGGAAGTTTTACATCGGCTTTCGCACTTTGAAGTAAGATGAATGAGGATAAAATAAAAAGTGATAATAATTTTCGTGATTTCATAATTCTCAGGTTTAATTTCCTCAAAACTATGAAAAAAATTATGGAAGTATCGACTATTCGCGATTTAGATTTTTGAAATATTCCGAAATTGCCATCACATATTTTGTCGTAAGAAACAATTCCTGCTACAGTTATTTTTAAAGACGTAAGCGGGTAATTATTTCGAAACGATTTTTTAATTTGTATATAACCGGCTTCCTTAAGTTTTGAAAGCTGAAAACTCAGGTTTCCTTTTGTGGTTTTAATGTTTTCGAGCAAAAATGAAAATTCAGCGGAATTTCAACGGCAATCAAAATCGACATGATGGCCAGGCGTACCTGTGAATGTAAGGATAGCGGGTCAAGATTTTTAAACATGGGTAACCGTTTTTTTCCGTTGAGACGTATACATTAATAGCTCCAGGTATAATAAAACAGATCAATTTCGGCAATCGACCGCGAATAAGAGACTGTATTTGCAAATCGAATAACCTGCGGCAAATGCTGCTGCAATCCACATTAAAACGCCACTTGCAGACAAGAAGGTAATATCTGTAAATTCATGATGGTTTTTGTTTATAAAATTAAACAGAACATTTTCAGCAGAAGCAAATCCTTAAATATTAATGTCGAATGGTAATTAACTGATGATAGTTTTTAAGTTTGCTGATTTTACCTTCAAGGATATAAATTCCTGGATTTGGTACACCGGAATTAATGCTATTATCGCCAGATTCAATAGTTCTTGAAAATAACAATTTTCCTTCGAAATTATAAATTGACATCATATATATTTTCTGATTATGTGAAGTCGGATACCACTAAATTAAAGTTGCCATTGGAAGGATTTGGATAAACAAAAATCTGGTCTGTTTCTGTAATTTCCTGCTTTGAATCCCCATCTTCCTTCGATTTTATTAAATTTTCCCTCCAGTCGCGAATGCCATTTTTATTCAAATCGGGAAGGGGAGAAGAAGTCCCTGTTGAATTACATCCCTCCGACCAACCCGAAATAACGTCGAAAGCATCATCGAGCCCGTCTTTATCCGAATCTGATTGCAGAAGTTTTATCTCGGCAAATCCATCGCCATCGGTATCAAATCCTTCAGTTTTATCCGAAAAGCCATCATTATCGGTGTCCATATCGAGAAAGTCGGGAATCCCGTTTTTGTCGGTATCTTCAGGTTCATAATAAATACCGTCTAAATAAACATCATAGGCATCATCCCAGCCATTTTTGTTTGAATCGATTTGGAGCGGGTTTATATATTCGCCTTCATGCTGCCATTCTACATTATCGGAAATGCCGTCGTTGTCCGAATCAATATCAAAGCTATCCGGTATTCCGTCTTCATCCGAATCCAGTTCACCATTGCCTTCATCAATATTTAAAATGCCATCGTTGTCGTTATCGAAATCAATTTCATCGGTAATTCCATCACAGTCGTTATCATTTTTTACAAAAACGGTTACTTTGGCATCCGAACGGTGTTCTTTATTATCCTTCTCACAAACTCCGTAAGAAAATTCAATTTCGCCTGAAAATCTGTCGGGAAAAGAAAGGTTGAAAATACCATGGCCGCCAAAAATTAATACGCCGGTTGTTGGTGCGAAAATGTAACAGATCTCTATTTCTTTCTGATTGTGAATATCGTTTTGCATCACATTTCCAACCAGTAATTTCGTATCGCAATTAACCGTAACATAAAATGTATCGTTAACTGCACGGATTATTTCGTCTTTAACGGGCTTAAGTTTTTCTGAACTATTTCCGGATATCCAACAATTATTGGAACCGGCTTCCAGGGAAATGAAACTGAATAATAGAAATAATGAAAGGCAAATAACAAGATGGACAACTCTGGTTAATTTCATTGGTTTTTATCTGGTCTCACGAAATTACTGATTTCAGAAAAGTCGGCATTACCGGTCAGAATATTTTATGAACAAATTTGTCAACAGCTTGGCCTAAAATTGTTAATTATTGCTGGGTAATTATAAAATTACAGGAATATTCTGGAAATTTCCAATTTGAAGGACATTAATTAACAATAAGCTGTTTTGTAACTTTACCTTAGTGGCCAATTCATTTTGAAATAATACTTCCGGATGTGCAATCATTTCAGCTTTTCCGCTATTTGCAAATGTACTTTTTCAAAATCATATTCAGCACAATGGCCTTTCATCGGGGAAAATGTAATTACTGCATCCGATTTTGGATTGTCCAAAGTTCGCAGCACAGCATCGAAACTGCGTAGCGCCGGATTCAGGTAAAAATTATCCATATCGGCGCCCCAGACCCAAACTTTCCCCTGAATCTTTGGGCCCAATGTTTTCCAGTTTTTTTTCACATAATCCTTTAAATCGTGCTTTCTCCAATACTCAGCAACTTCGCTGATCAATTTTTCCGCTTACAGGATCAAACATAGGTTTTGGCAATCCGTCTTCACCTTTTGGACTGAATAATGCTGTAAAAGCGCTGAACTGGCCTCCGGATGTAACATACGTGTCCGAATCTGCCCAGAACATTTTCAAACTGAACAAAATCTTTTTGAGAAATTACTGGTTCACCGCTGGTTTCACGCATAAGCGGCCTCAAATAATCGAATTCGTTGTAAAATGCATTTTCATCTTTATAAATATTTATTAACTGGCAGTTTTCAAAATCAACCTGGTCGGGACTGTAAGAAAAGCAACCATTAAAAAAATCGGGATAAAACAGTTGCAATGCCAGCGAAACCCAACCACCTGTGCTGCATCCTTCCACAACAGCGCGATTCAGGAGTTCCAATTCCACGGAATTTTTTTTCGATGTAAGGAATTAATTCTTCTGTAAGCGCTGTTCCGTAAGGTCCGCTGTTTTCCGAATCAAGTTGATAGCAATCGCCAAATGGCCCTTCTCCATCCAGAAAAACAGTAATGATTTGCGGCGCTATCTTCCGACAGTCCACCAATCCATAAAATTTTTATTTCCAACATAACGGTTTGCTCGGGTATATCGTCCACCGTAACCTGCAATATTGTAGCGAACCGGATATTTTTTATCCGGGTTTTCGAAAAAATCTCCTAGGTAACAAAACTGCAGCTTTTAACCGCATTTCTTTTCCCCACCATTTAGAAAGAACATTGCTTTTAAAATCGACTTCTTTTAAAAATTCATTTTCGGCCAATTTCTGCTGATTCAGCAATTTCTTGTTAATGGCAGATCAATCGCTTTGTTTTCATTTAAGTCAATGTAATTGCTTCGCTATAAAAATTTCCCGGAGCATTTATTCCCGATTCCAAAATATCCTGATCCCATAAAACCTGAACACGGTATTTACCTTTTGGCAGTTGCGATTAAGCGAAATATCTACCGATTTTGTCAAATCGGCCAGAGCTATCGAAAACAAACTGATTTTCCATTCCAGTTTTTCAGATTGGTAGCAAATATTTTATTGGTATGATTTGGCCAGGTATTTAACCGGGGTTCGCTTCTTCTTCGGTTACTGACAAAAAGAAAAATCCTTCCATCATTCTTAAATTCACTTTTTAATTTCATCGGAAACATGTTGTACTTACTTTTAAGGAGAATGTTTGGGCTGAAATTTCAAGTGTTGCAAAAATCGCAAAAAGCAGGCAAAAAGATAAATTGTTTCATTTCGGTATTTTTTATGAAGTTTTAAAAATAGAAAACAATTGCACAAAATCCGATGAATAAATTTAAAAATGCAAATCTCTGATTTTGAACCTGAAATTACAAGGCGAAACAAATGAATAATTTTATCTTTGTTTGCTGTTAAAAAATACTTCTAAAATCAATCGACATGACATTTAAATATCAAAAACCATTTCCCATTTTAAAAGACGAAACACCTTATAAATTACTAACCAAAGATTTTGTTTCGACAATTGAAATTGAAGGAAGAAAAATTTTAAAAGTTGATCCGGAAGGACTGGAATATCTTGGCAAAAGAAGCATTTACCGATGTATCTTTCTTTTTACGCCCGCAGCATCTCGAAAAATTGGCAAAAATTCTTCAGGATCCGGAAGCAACCGACAACGACCGTTTTGTGGCACATACCATGTTGCTGAATCAAATGGTTGCTGCCGAAGGCGAACTTCCAACATGTCAGGATACAGGAACCGCAATTGTTGTAGGTAAAAAAGGTGAGAATGTTTTTACCGGAGCAAATGACGCTGAATACTTTCGAAAGGAATTTATGACACTTACCAGGAGAAAAATTTACGTTATTCACAGGTGGTTCCTTTTTCGATGATGGAAGAAAAAAATACAGGAACCAATCTTCCGGCTCAAATCGATATTTATGCTGAACAGGGAAATAAATACGAATTTTTGTTTATCACAAAAGGCGGTGGTTCGGGAAATAAAACATATTTATATCAGCAAACCAAATCATTGTTAACCGAAGAAAACCTGACACAATTTGTAAAAGACAAAATTATGGATTTGGGAACTTCTGCTTGTCCGCCTTACCATTTGGCGTTGGTTATTGGCGGAACTTCGGCAGAAGCAACATTGGCAGCGGTAAAAAAAGCTTCTGCTGGTTATTTCGATAATTTACCAACCGAAGGAAACGAAGGTGGCCAGGCATTCCGCGATTTGGAGTGGGAAGCCAAAGTGGAAAAAATTTGCCGGGAAAGTGGAGTTGGAGCGCAGTTTGGAGGAAAATATTTTGTGCACGATGTTCGTGTAATTCGTTTACCACGTCATGCTGCTTCATGTCCGGTTGGATTGGGAGTTAGTTGTAGTGCCGACAGAAATATTAAAGCGAAAATAACCGAAGACGGAATTTTTCTGGAAGAATTGGAAAAAAATCCGGCCGTTTCTTACCAAAAGAAGCGCCGCATATGCAGATGGCTGTTGATATCGATCTGGATCAACCTATGGAAAATATTCTGAAGGAACTATCGAAATACCCGATTAAAACCCGGTTGAACCTGAACGGTACATTGATTGTGGCCCGTGATATTGCACATGCAAAAATTAAGCAAATGATTGATGAAGGCAAGCCTATGCCGGATTATTTCAAAAATCACCCTGTGTATTATGCCGGACCGGCAAAAACACCAAAAGGAATGGCATCCGGAAGTTTCGGGCCAACAACTGCCGGACGAATGGATCCGTATGTCGATTTGTTCCAGAATTTGGGTGGCTCAATGGTAATGCTGGCAAAAGGAAACCGTTCGCAACAAGTTACCGATGCGTGTAAAAAACATGGTGGATTTTATCTTGGCTCTATTGGCGGACCAGCAGCTATTCTGGCAAAAAACAGTATAAAGTCAGTTGAAATTGTGGATTTTGCAGAACTCGGAATGGAAGCTGTTCGTAAAATAAAAGTGGAGAATTTCCCCGCCTTCATCATAGTAGATGACAAAGGGAATGATTTCTTTCAGCAACTCTAAATGTTTAATTTGACGTTGTTTTGTATGATATGGCGGACAAGCCCGCCTTCATCATAGTGATGACAAAGGGAATGATTTTTGCAACTAAATGTTTTTTACGTGTTTTTGGTTTGATTTCGGCGGACAAGCCCGCCTTAATCATAGTGGATGACAAAGGAAATGATTTCTTTCAGCAATTATAGTTTTTAAGTATATTAAGATTTTTTGGTGAAGATTACGGCGGACAAGCCCGCCTTCATTATTGTTGATGACAAAGGAAATGACTTCTTTAAAGAGCTGTAGGAATCATTTTGACTGATTAGAAAAAGTCGTTATGATACTTTTATAATTTTTCATTTTCCATTTTTCATTTTTAATTGTTCTAAATGAAAGCCGTTTATTTCGAAAAATTCCAGGGAGCTGTCGAAATCAGGGAAGTTCCGAATCCAAAGGTTTCAGCCGATTCAGTAATCATTAAAGTTGAAGCTACAGGCCTTTGCCGCAGCGACTGGCATGGCTGGATGGGACATGATCCGGATATTGTATTGCCTCATGTTCCGGGACATGAATTTGCCGGGATTATCGTAGAAAAAGGTTCTGAAATAAAAAACTTTAATATTGGTGAACGTGTAACTGTTCCGTTTGTGAGCGGTTGCGGCCATTGTCCGGAGTGTGTTTCCGGAAATCACCAGGTTTGCGACAATCAGTTTCAACCCGGTTTTACTGCCTGGGGTTCGTTTGCAGAATTTGTGGAGATAAAATATGCCGATATAAACCTGGTGAAATTACCGGATGAAATCGACTTTATAACCGCCGCAAGTCTGGGATGCAGGTTTATTACTTCATTTCGTGCAGTAATTGACCAGGGAAAAGTTTGTGCCGGACAATGGGTTGCTGTTCATGGTTGCGGTGGAGTAGGGTTTTCGGCGATAAATATTGCAGCCGGTGCAGGAGCAAATGTAATTGCTGTAGACATTGACGATGAGAAACTGGACCTGGCAAAAAGCATGGGAGCCATTTATACAATCAATGCAATAAAAGTTAAATCAGTTTCCGAAGCTGTAAAAATGATTTCAGGCAGGGGAGTGCATATTTCTATCGATGCGCTCGGTAGCCGGGAAACCTGTTTTAATTCAGTGTCCTGCTTGAGAAAACGCGGAAAGCACATTCAGGTTGGATTAATGACCGGCGAACATAAACACCCGAAAATACCCATGGACAAAGTCGTGGCAAATGAACTTGAGATTTTGGGTAGCCATGGAATGCAGGCTTTTCGTTATGCTGCTGTTTTTGAAATGATAAAATCGGGGATAGTTCAGCCTGAAAAAATGATTGGAAAAACTATTTCTCTGGAAGAAGCGCCTGAAGCGCTAATGAACATGAACAAATTTGAAAATGTTGGAGTTACAGTGATCAATAAGTTTTGAATAAACACTATGCTATAAATAATGCGAATAATGTATCAATCATCAATGTCATTTCTAGTGGGAACCGATTTTTTATAGGTATAATGAGTCAATGACAGAAAACTTGAATGAAGCTGTCATTTCGACGAGTATGCGAGGAGAAATCTCTTTGTTTGAAAGATTTCTCCTACCGTCGAGATGACAAAAATAAAATCTGTCATTGGCACTGAGATACGAATGAGAAATCTTTCGATAATAGTTGCAGATTTCTCCTCGATCACTCGCGCCAATAACATGAAATAAAGAAACTCAGTGGAAAACCTAAAAATAACACTCGTTCAACCCGATATCATCTGGGAAAGCATCCCGGAAAATCTTGAAAAGTATGTTGCAATGCTTTCAGGTATTAATGATACCGATGTAATTGTTTTGCCTGAAATGTTTAACACCGGCTTTTCCATGCAATCCCAAAAGCTGAAAGAGACTATGGATGGAAAAACCGTTTTATGGATGAAAAATCTTGCAAAAGCGAAAGATGCTTCGGTTGTCGGAAGTTTGATTATTGCAGAGAACGGAGAAGTTTACAATCGTGCGGTTTGGGCTTTCCCCGATGGAAATATTCAGTTTTACGATAAAAGGCACCTTTTCACTATGGGGCAGGAGAATGAATATTATTCGCAGGGAAAGCAAAAAACAATTATCGAATACAAAGGCTGGAAATTCTGTCCGCTGATTTGTTACGATTTGCGATTCCCTGCCTGGAGCCGGAATGCTGAAAATTATGATGTATTGATTTATATGGCAAACTGGCCGTCAGCGAGGCACCATGTATGGAAAATCCTGCTTGCTGCACGGGCTATCGAAAACCAATCGTATTGTATTGGCCTTAACCGGGTTGGTTCCGACGGGGAAGGTATTTCATATCTTGGAAATTCTGTAATAACAGATGCGCGTGGAAATATAGACATGATGGGTGAAGACGAAGAAATAAGAACATTTGAAATCTCATACTCCGAACTGCACAAGTTTCGCAAAAGCTTCCCTTTGCTCCACGACAGGGATGATTTCTCGGTATTCACTTAATTCCCAGTTTTTCTTTAATCCTCCCGATAAAATCAGAATCAATAAGTCGTTATTGTTGATTGAAAATGTCTTTTCACTTTTTCTTGTAACTAAATTGTTAGTTGTATAAAGTGTTGAAATTCATACATGTGAAAAATTTATTTAAATATAACTAACAGTTTAGTTTGAAAACTAATTCTTTAGTTATATATTTGTAGCGGATATCCAAAAGAGCTCAATATTCAAATTAATAATTTAAAGTTTAATAGTAAAAGCTAAAAGTCATGAAGAATCTAAAAATCATATTAATTCTAACTTGTTTTACTTTTTTCAATCTGAATAATTTACAGGCTCAGGAAAGTAAAAGTAACAAAGGTGTTTATTTTGAAGTTGACCAAATGCCGGAATATCCGGGAGGATTAGAGGCTTTGAAAAATGATATTTTGAGCAGCGTAAAATACCCGGAAGAAGCAAAAACAAAAGGTATTCAGGGTAAAGTTTATGTTACATTTGTTGTAAATAAACAGGGAAAAGTAACCGATGCCAAAGTAGAAAGGGGCGTTGAACCTTCACTGGATAAAGAGTCACTTCGCGTAATAAACGGATTAAAAACCTGGAATACCGGGCAAAGACAAAGGAAAAGTGGTAAAAGTGAATTATACTATTCCTATCAATTTTGCGCTGGATGCCGATAAAGAAAATAAATCGTAAAATTTAAATTACCTAAATTATTAGTTCCAGAACTAATGGTTTAGGTATAATTTTTGTTTTTTGTAGCAAAACTGAATTTCACCATAAAAGTTAAATATTCATGAAAGAACTTACAAAGGCAGAAGAGCAGATTATGCACTTGTTATGGGAACAGGAGAAAGCTTTTGTTAAAGATGTTATTGAACAGATACCTGAGCCTAAGCCCGCGTATAACACGGTTTCCACAATAATCAGGATTTTGGAAAAAAAAGGATTTGTCGGACACAATGCCTACGGAAAAACACATGAATATTTCCCTTTGATTTCGAGAAAAGACTATACACGTTCGTATATGAAAAATTTTATACGTAATTATTTCAGCGGTTCTTTCCAGGAAATGGTCTCGTTTTTTGCCAAAGAAGATAACATGAGCATTACCGATTTGGATGAACTGATGGAAGATGTAAAACGCGATTTGGAAAACGAAAATTCTTCAGAAAATGAATAACGCTGTAAATTTCATTTTTGAATCGGGAGTAAGTCTTTCACTGCTTGCCATTATTTATATTTTCTTTCTTCGAAAAGAGACATTTTTCAGGGTAAACCGTTTATTTCTGTTAGGATCTATCCTGTTTTCCGTTGTTTTACCTTTTTTGAAATTCAGGGTTTTTTCGCCTCAACCGATGCTCTTATCCGAGGTAACTGTAACGCCATATCAAAATTTACTGGAAGTTGTTACAGTTTACAGTCATGGTTTGTCGGGAGAGGTCGAACGCGCAATCCTGTCGGCTGATTTGCTGATAATCGCATATTTTCTGGGAGTTCTGTTTTTTGTGGGAAGGTTTTTATTCAGAATAGCTCAACTTGCCATGCTCATTCATAAAAACAGAATAGAGAAAGCGCATGGATTCAAACTTGTTATGCTTGAAAAAGAAGTTAGCCCGTTTTCTTTTCTTGATTATGTATTTGTTAGTCAATCGCTAATGAATAAGGAAGGTTATGACCGAATGCTTGCCCATGAATTGGAACATGTAAAACAAGGTCATACTTTCGATGTACTTATACTCGAAATCCTAACTGTATTTCAATGGTTTAATCCGTTTATGTGGTTATTGCGCCGTGCAATCCGCGAAAACCACGAATACCTTGCCGACCAGGCTGTTCTTAAGTCAGGTGTAGACGCGGGGTTATTACAAAAAATTACTGATTAGACCAGTTTGTTGGAGACCAGTTGGTTATCGCAAACAATTTCAATTATTCACTTATCAAAAAAAGAATCAAAATGATGTCAAAAATAAAATCATCAAAATTAGCAATTTCAAAAATAGCCTTTGGAATATTAGTGGCAGGGGCATTGCTAATTGCATTTGCCTGCGAACAAAAAGAATCAATCCTGACAGATCAATCCGAATCAGATCCATCTGTAAAGATTACCATTTTGGATAAAAATCTGAAAATTGACGGAACAGCGGAAGATATTGCCAAATTAAAAAGTATTTTTTCAGATGAATCAGGTTTTGAAATCGTAACCGATAGTTTGGGAAATACGATCCTGGTTAAAAAAGAATTGTAAAACCTCAAATGCTTTCCTCTAATGAAGAAGTATTTTATATTGTGGAAGATATGCCTGAATTTCCCGGAGGGGAGATGGCGTTTCGCGAATATATTGCCAATACGGTTAAATATCCGGTAGTAGCTCAGGAAAAGGGAATTCAGGGAAAAGTATATGTATCTTTTGTGGTTACTAAAGACGGTGGTGTTGCCGATGCAAAAATTGCCCGCGGAGTTGCTCCCTCGCTGGATCAGGAAGCATTACGCGTTGTAAATAATCTTCCAAAATGGCAACCCGGAAAACAAAGGGGAAAAGCAGTAAATGTGAGTTATACCATACCAATTAACTTTGTATTGCAATAACGATTATATATGAAAACTGCATTATCCCTTCTGGTTATTTTTTTAATAAGCTATTCTATTCCTGTATTGGCGCAGGAAAATATCGATTTGCTGATTCTGAATAAAAAATACGACAACGCGCTTCAGGAAATTAACCGAATTCTGGAACAAAATCCCGGAGCCGATTTATATTTTAAGAAGGGAATGGTGTACAGCAACCTTCAAAACTACCAGGAGGCTTTAAATGCCTATACCGAAGCATTAACCTATGAGCCGGAAAATATCGATATTCTCACCGAAATTGCCGATAACCTGGCAATAATCGGAAACGTGCCCGATGCTGAAGAGTTTTTTCAAAAAGCAGTTGAATTGTCGCCTGATAATTTACCATTAAAAGCAAAACTTGGACGTGTATATATCAATCAGAAAAAAATGAAACCCGCATACACTTTATTTTCAGATATTTATCAGCAGGACTCTTCAAACGTGTATTGGAATAAGCAGTTTGCATTTTGTTCATTTCAAATCGGTAGAAGGCATCAGGCAGTGCATTTATATGAAAAAGTACTTGAAGCCAATCCTCGTGATTACAGCACATATTCAAATCTGATTCATACTTACAGTTGGAAAAATGAAGGAGGTAAAATTCTGGAAGTGATTAGTAAAGGTCTCCAGGAATTTCCACATGACCCTGACTTAGTGCTCGAACGTGCCAACTATTTTTTCAGAGCCAAAATGTATGAAATAGCGATGAGTGATTTTCATAAATACTTTGAATATGGCGGCGATTCAATTTATGATATTGCCATGAATTACGGAATAAGCACATACTTTGCCAATTTTACTGAAGATGCATTGGAAACTTTCAACGACCTGAACCGGGCAAATCCGAATGACGGAATCGTGATGTATTATCAAAGTCTGTGTTACAAAAGACTAAAGAATTTTGAAGAATCGGAAAGACTGATGCAGTGGGCTATTGATTCATCGACTCCTGATTATGTTGCCGATATGTATCACCATTTGGGACAGATTTTCGGGCAGGAACGAAAATTTAAGGAATCAATAGAAGCTTTGAATAAATCGCATCAAATGGATCCGGGAAATTCCGAAATTTTATTTGAAATTGCTACTACATATGAAGAGTTTAATTCGAATAAAACACTTGCCCTAAATTATTATCAGATATATATTAAGGAGGCGGGCGAGGGCGGAAAGAATATCAACTATGCTCTCGACCGCATTACAAAAATAAAGGAAGACATGTTTTTCGAACAGTAAGCGCATCTATTATAAACCGGTTTTTTCGCGCACTAAATTAGAAAGCTGCACTCTCGATTTTACCCCTGTTTTTGTAAAAATCCGGTGATTATGATCTTTAACCGTTTGAATAGTAATATATAGTTTTTCAGAAATTGCTTTGTTTGTTTTACCTGAGCAAATCTCTAAAACAATTTCTGCTTCACGCCTTGAAATTTCGTAAACTTTACAGAATTCATCGAAATCGATATTTCCATTCTGAATATCCTGCACCTGAACCTTGCTGTTCCACCTGATGGCAACCGGAATTAAAATACTTCCGGCAAAAAGCAGGATGATGGAAATACAAATCGAAATAAATCCAAATACATTATAGAAACATAAAATTGTTGAATATATAACCATTCCGGCCACATAAACCAGCGCCAATTGGTTGTTAAATCCGGTTTCTTTAATTATTGGCGTATATTTCTTTTTAACCAAAAAAGGTGAAATAAAAAACAAATGTATAGCCAGGTTTAACACTACTAAAGTTCGGATGATAAACAAATCGGGTTTTCCGTTTATCTCTATTATCCCTTTCTGAACCAAAAGAGAAAACACAAAAATTACGGTAATAAAAATTGGAAAGTAGAAATAAGCTGTTCGGTTTGAAACTTTAAATCCGTTCAGAATAAATGAAAAACGAATTAACATAAACCAGCTAATCACCAAAAAAGGAATACCCAGAATAGGAATAAAAATAGTTAGTTTAGTGGTTAGTTCTTCGCTTAAGCTTAAGTCGGCAATAACTTCCCTCAACGCTAAATTTCCCCAAATACCGTATATGTAGAAGGAAATCAAAAATATCTGTTGATAGAGTAAAACCTGAAAAACCGGCTTTTGATGCACCTGGTAAAGTTGGTACGAAATTATTATTCCAATTACCGCTAATCCTGCCGAAATAATAAATGTTGCTATGTAAGAAATAATTTCAACTGGCATTGACTTCCAACTTTAGTAGTGCTTGCAAAAATACAAAGAGTACTGATTTACTGGAAACTACCAAAGTAGTAAATATTAAAAATCCTACCAAAGTTGGAAGGTTATTTTTTAGTATTCATATACCTTCGATGTAGCAATGTTCAAAAAAACAATTTAAATTTTAATGAAATGGAAAACAATAAGTATTTCAATTTAATTCCAACAGCGGGCGGGAGTTTTAGTTTTGGCTGGAGGAAAATGTTCGAAAAAGCCTTTCTCCCATTATTTATAGCGGTTATAATTACTGGTCTTTTACAAGGGCCTAATTATGGTTTTAACTGGAAATTCGACAACAATCATTTCGGATTTCCATTTGTTTTGATGTTTCCGGTGGTGCTATTCGGTTTAGCATACGGATTTTTGTTTGTACCTGTAATAAAATATGGCGAAAGGTTTCTTTTTCTAAAAGCCATGAGAGACGAAGAGGCCGATTTAAAAACTTTATTCGAAGGATTTAAAAACCAGTATCTGAATATTGTTCTGGCAAACCTGATTGTTACCGCGTTAACAATAATTGGATTTGTAATGCTTATTATTCCCGGAATAATTATCGCTTGCCGTTTGGCATTTGTGCCTTACCTGGTTATGGATAGAGATTTGGATGCGATGAAAGCAGTTGAAAAAAGCTGGCAAATGACAAAAGGATATGGCTGGACTATTTTCGGAATGGCAATCCTGTCAATTTTTGTTTGCATAGCAGGTTTAATTGTTTTTGGTGTTGGAATTCTTGTTTCGCTGATGTGGGTACATTCTGCATTCGCCACATTGTACCAGGCGGTAAATAATCGCGACGATGACAACAATCCAATCCCGATTTTAGGAGTGAACGAAGTATAGCAAAATAATACGCACGGAAGCCCGGAAATTTTTCGGGCTTTTTTGATTTATATAAGCTACTTTCTGTATTTTGGAGCCTCAAATATTTTGGGATGAAGAAATACCTTGTATTACTCTTTTTATTGATTTTATTTTCAATTTCGAAAGCTCAATATTTCACGACAGGCCAGGATCCTGCATCATTGAAATGGAGGCAAATCAATACGGAAAACTTCCAGCTAATATATCCCGATTATTACGAAGAAAATGCACAAAAGCTGGCCGGAATTATGGAAGCTGTTTACCAAAAAGGTGGAGCTACGCTGCATTTCAAGCCTGAAAAGATTTCCATTATTCTTCATACACAAACCGTAAAATCGAATGGTTTAGTTGCCTGGGCGCCAAAGAGAGTAGAGTTTTATACCATTCCTCACCAGGGAAATTATTCGCAGGACTGGATTGAACAACTGGCAATTCACGAATTCAGGCATGTGGTTCAAATTGATAAAGTAAACAGCGAATTACCCAAAATCATTAAAGTAGTTATGGGGCAGCAAGGCACGGCGCTGGTATTTGGCGCTTATATGCCATGGTGGCTCATTGAAGGCGATGCAGTGGTAATTGAAACTGCATTGAGCAATTCCGGTCGCGGCAGATTTCCTTCTTTTTTAATTGAACCGAAAGCTTTGGCTGTTGAAAAGGGAAATTACAAATACGACAAAGCGTATAACTCTTCTTATAAAGATTATGTTCCGGGTCATTATGAACTGGGCTATTACCTGGTAGGGGCATCGCGCGAAAGATATGGCGCCGATCTTTGGAGTTCGGTTATGGATAATGTCGGTTCAAAACCTTTTTCGTTAACACCGTTTAACAGCGCACTAAAAAAAAGAACCGGCTTTACAAAAGTACAGCTTTACAATTCGGTATTCGATAGTTTAAGAGCAGTTTGGATTGAAGAAGATAAAAAATATGAGCCTAAGAATATTACAGTACTTTCGCCTGAAAAAGAAACATATACCAGCTACCAGTACAATCACTGGTTAAACGATTCAACCGTTATTTCGTACAAAACCGCTTTAAATGAAATTCCTTCGTTTGTGGTATTAAAACCCGGACAAGATGAAATAAAAATTTTACAGCCTGGTATTATTTTTAATGAATCGGTCAATTATCGCGATAATTTAATGGTTTGGTCCGAGCAACTTCCTGATGCACGATGGCAACACAGTGGAAAATCACTGATTCGGTTATACAATGTAGAATCCGGAAGAAAGGAAAAAATAGTTCCGCAATTTACTGCATTTGCACCTTCAATTTCGCCGGATAAAAGCCGCGTAGTTACTGTAGAATCAGACTTTTCCAGCAATTATTATCTTTCAGTATATCAACGATCCGATGGGGCATTGCTAAATCGTTTTCAGGCAGAAAACAACAATTATTTCTTTTCTCCGGATTGGATAAACAATAATGAAATTGTGTTTGTGGAACTGACAGGTTCAGGGAAAAGACTTTCGAAATTAAATACCGAAACCGGTGATTGGAAAGTGCTGATTAATGAAGATATTGGTGAAATTCAAAATCTGAAAGTCGCCGGAAAATATGTGTATTTTGTTACTTCAATTACCGGGAAAGACGAATTATATAAATTTGATTTCGATACACAAGCGCTCATTCATGTCTATGAGCCTCGATTTGGCCTAAAATCGCCAGCAGTTTTAAATGGTTCCGATAAAATACTCGTTAGCGATTATACTGCCGATGGCTACAGAGTTATTGCTTTTTCAGAAAAGGAAGTTAACACGGAGCAAATCAGGAACATAAAAAATCATGATTATATATTGGCTCAGGAACTTGCCGAACAGGAACCTGGCGTGTTCGATTTTTCGTCGGCAAAAAACAGGAATTATCCGTCAAAAAAATACAACAAGGCATCACATATGTTCAGCTTTCATAGTTGGGCGCCTGCTGCTATCGATGCCAATTATTACGAGATAAGTCCGGGTGTTAGTTTACTCTCGCAAAATAAACTCGGAACAGCCGATTTAAATGTGGGGTACAGGTATAAAATCGATGAAAAAGCCGGTGTTTTGTATGCCAAATATTCTTATAAAGGATGGTATCCGATTTTCGATGCTGAATTAAATACAGGAAAAAGTACTTCGAAATATTCGGTGATTGAACAAACAAAAGGGCCGCGTGGCGACATCATTGCACAGGACACTGTGATAAAACGATTTTCATGGAATGAAACAAGTTTTACTGCAAACACGAGGATTCCGTTTAATTTTTCACGCGGAAAATTTAACCGCTATTTCCAACCCGAAATAAGATATAATTTCACCTTATATAATCACAATGCTTCAACGCCTGATTATATTTTTAATGGAAATTATCAGTCATTGTCTTATCGCCTGTATTACCAGCAATTGTTAAAACAAAGCTACCAGGATGTTTATCCTGATTTTGGCTTTGCAACCGAGTTGCTGTTTCGCCATTCACCATTTGGCGATGCCGATTTGGGAACTTTGAAATTAGGGCAGGTATATTTGTTTCTGCCTGGAATTCTTCCCAATCATGGCATTCGATTGTATTCAGGCATTCAGCAAAAAAACAGCCGTACATTTGCAGAGTCGATTCGATATCCGCGCGGTTGGGGAAAAACAAATACTACGAAAGCCTATAGTTTTGCCTTCGATTATAAATTGCCTTTGTTTTACCCTGAATGGAATTTTGGCCGATTCGCATATTTACAGCGGGTAAAGTCTTCATTTTTTGCAGATTACGCTATTCTAAATGGAAATACATATAATGGCGGAATGGTCGTAGGAAAGTTTCAGTCAAATATTTCTTCTTTTGGAATTGAGTTAACGGGCGATACCAACATTCTGCGTTTTTATGCACCCGTTGAAATAGGTTTCAGGGCATCGTATTTACCCGATTTAAACGATGTCTTTTTTAATCTGCTTTTTTCAGTCGACTTCAACTCTCTTTAAAGTAATCAGGGTTAGTTCTGCCGGCATGTTTATTCTCCAGGGCATTCCAACCATGCCAAGTCCCGTATTAACATAGAGCTTTGCTTTTCCTGATTGATATAATCCACTCCAGTTTTCACGCATAAAATAGATGAGGCTAAAGGTAATTCCGGCTTTTTTTATGCCCCATTGCATGCCATGCGTATGTCCGGCCAAACTCAAATCTATATCCTGTCTTTTTTTTATAACAGAATCCCAATATGCAGGATCGTGTGTCAGCAATATTTTGAAAGAATTTTCAGGAACGCCCTGCATCGCTTTCCCGAGGTCTGCATATTGAGGAAAAGGTGGGTGGCCCCAGTTTTCAACGCCAATTACATAAATGGAATCAACGCCTGCTTTCAGTTTATAATTTTCATTTCGTAACACAATAAAATTAAACCGCTGGTGTGCTTCAATTATTTCTTCAAAATTTTCTTCTTTCGCCGAATCGCTGTCCCAATTGACATAATTCCCGTAATCGTGATTGCCAAGTATAGCAAAACTTTTCCCGGTGCCATTAATATCTTGAAAAATTTTATCCCATCCATTAGCTTCAAAGCCAAAATTATTTACGAGATCGCCGGTAAACATTAAAACCGAAGGATTTATATCTTTAATTTTCTGTTCTGCTTTAATCATTACTTTTTTCGAAATAATAAAGCTTCCAAGGTGTATATCGGAAAAATGTAAGAGTTTGTAGCCGTCGAAAGATTTTGGTAATCGATCAAAGCCAAGTTCCACTTTATTTACGATTAATTCCTTCTCGCCAAACAATGTTCCAAATAAAATACTGCCTGATAAACAAATTGAAATTATAAAACCAACATAATTAATAACCGGCCTTTTTAAACGGTGAAAGGCAAAACCGATGACATACGAAAATGCAAGCGGAATTTTAAATACAAAATCTATAGATAATAATGCGTTATAAATTATGTACCAGGTATAGTCGCCGGTATTCCTTGCATTTTTTGGCCAGATAAACAGAAATATAAAACAAGCAATAATTAGGACAGAGTAGCACAAAATAAATATTCTGACTTTTTTTCGTTTTGCATGCGAAGTGATCTTTGACAAACTTCCGGCAGTTCCCAAAGAAATTAAAATATAAAACAGAATGAATATTAAAAGATACAATATCTGGTATGCCCGCATAGAAATTTCATTTTTTCTTACAACTTGAACTGATAACAAATAATCAATACCGATGTTTATTGTATTTGTAAATCAACAAGTTAATTTCAAAAGCTGTAATCCTTAAGCCGCTGAGATTTTAATATTTCTTATTCTAACATCTGCAGGGCACAAATTTAATGGCTATAGTACATTTAAAATCAGGTTCGATTCATTGATTGACATAATTTTCATAAATCATAAATTTTACAAAAGCAGTTTACAAATGAATATATATTACTATAACACAAAAGAAATTACATTAGATATTGATCGGAATCAGTATATATATGTAACTCATAATTACATAATCTTCGTGCTGTGTGTATACAAATAACATCAATTATATACAACTTGTACAATCAAATCAATTCGAAATGAAAAATGGATAGTTGATATGGATACAATAAAAATTTACAAATATATATTAACCATTACTGCTAACTGACAAAATTACATGTTGATTACATTGAAATAATATTATAATATTAACTATCACTATTTCAATATTATATAATGTATTACTTAAATGTTTATTTTAATTTATTCTATAAATAGTTTTAAAATCCAGGAATATACAATATGAATAAGCAATAATATCTTATATTTCAGCAATATAAAATACATTAACTAAAGTTATATTTAATAACATTTTACGTTTATTTGAATAAATTAGGGTAAAATATGAAATTATTGATTTGATTTATGCAAAAATAATTATTACATTCGTGAACATTTTTGTCTATAAATGTAGAATGATTTTAAACAAACCGTTTTACCAACGTAAGTAGTTGTTAATGAAAGAAAGAATAAAACAGTTTATGGACTATAAAGGTATTTCCGCCGGGGAATTGGCCGCTGTTCTGGAAGTGCAGCGCTCCAATATATCCCACATTTTAAACGGCAGGAATAAGCCCGGAGCTGCTTTTATTGAAAAACTTTTGTTAACATATCACGATTTAAATGCGCGATGGCTTTTAACTGGAGAAGGAGATATGAATGAAAAACATTCAAACAGCATAGCCGAACCTGTTGCAAAGTCTGCGGATGTAAATACCAGAAATACTATTCCCGGAAACCAGGAAGAAAGCAAACCGGATAACCACTTAATCAACAAGATTGTTTTACTCCTGGCGGATGGAACATTTATAGACTACAGCAAGAAAAATGGTGATTGATGACTTATAAACTCCCTCCGGAACCATGGAGTTGCTTTAAAAGAAAAACCATTACGCTTTGTAAAGGTTTTTTTTGTTTTTGTCGTCCTGATAATTCTTAATATATATCATTTAATAGCGTTTAATGAGTGATAGCAGGCTTTCAGCAAAGAAATCCCTATGTGATTCTACGCGTAGGCAGACAGTCACCCTAAGTGTAGCAGAAGGGAGTTCGCTATTCAGATTCTGTCTTCTATTTCATAATAATAAGGCATTGACATCCCATTTATAAATCATTTATCTTATCTATTATTACTGACATTAATCTATCAACGGATTATAAATCAGCTATTTAATTTAGATGCAAGAATAAAATTTATTTAGACTGAATTGAAATAATACAAAAGTATACATATTTCATATCTAAAGTTTGCATATGTGAATTCTGAGATTTACATTTGTTGCATGAATTTGAATGTAACAATAAAAGATATGTAAGTGATACCTGGAAAGATTTGCAAACCCAATTTAAGTTAGTTCAAGGTAGATACAGAGTAAAGTAGGCCATCGTTTAGATGGCCTTTTTGTTTGATATACAGTTAATAATACGGATGAATTATTCTGTATGGAAATATGACAACAATACTGCTAAGTATTGTTAATCTTCCTGCTCTTTTAATCGTAAAAAAACAAATGTATTTTCTATTGGCAAATCAATGCTGCTGTAATATGCTTAATATGAGTGTAGTATAAATTAGTAAATCTACATAGTTTAAAAATTACATAAGTAACCAAATAAATGTAAATTTTTTAATACAATAATTTGGTGAATAAAAATAATATTGTTACAATTGTATCGTTATTAAAACGCGATTAGATATGATATAGCATAAAGATGCATATTGTGATTTACAAACCCTGGTTTAGTTAGTTAAAGAAGTACAGAATCAAAAAGGCCGTTAGAAATGATGGTCTTTTTGTTATTTTATTCCTAAAAAATCTCCCGCCATTAAAAGCAAAATTTATTATTCTTTATCTTTGCACGCAAATATGCAAAATATGAGTGCAAAGTTTGTCCAGGATTTCCTTGTGATAGAAAATTCTGCTCTGAATTCAACAAATTTTTTAATAAAATTAAAATCAGAAAAACCGTTTCCCGAAATATATCCCGGACAATTTGTTAATATAGATATTAAAAAAACAGATGAAATATTCCTTCGCAGGCCATTTTCAGTTTTTGAGGTAGATTATAATGAAAATACGATTTCAATAATTGTTAAAATCCTCGGAAGAGGTTCAAAGAAGTTGACTGAAATAAAACCAGGCGAAAATCTAAATATGGTTTTTCCGCTTGGTAAACGGTTTACGCAGCCTGACAAATCTGATAAAATACTGTTGATTGGCGGCGGGAGCGGTGTAGCGCCAATGCTTTTTCTTGCCAAAGAATCAGGTTTGCATAAGTCAAACGTCGACATAATCCTAGGAGCAAAAAGTAAAAACGACCACATTGATGTTGAATCTTACAGCAATTATGCAGGTTTGCATTTTTCTTCGGAGGACGGTTCACTTGGCGAAAGTGGTTTTGTTACGCAGCATTCCATAGTTCGGTCGAAGCTTTCAGATTATAAAAAAATATACGCCTGCGGACCTTTAGGTATGATGAAAGCAGTAGCAAAGGTCGCAAAAGAAAAAAAAATATTTTGTGAAGTTTCACTCGAAAACCTCATGGCTTGTGGATTTGGCGTGTGTTTATGTTGCATAGAACCCACGGTAAAAGGTAATTTATGTGTTTGCACCGAAGGACCTGTTTTTAATATTAACGATTTAAAATGGCAGATTTAAAAGTTAAAATACACGATTTAGAACTAAAAAATCCGGTAATGACAGCATCCGGAACTTCGGGATTTGCAGAAGAACTTACAGGGTTTTATGATGTTTCGAAATTAGGCGCTATATTATTAAAAGGTACAACATTAAAGAATCGCGACGGAAATGCCTATCCGCGAATGGCGGAAACTGCTTCAGGCATGCTCAACGCTGTAGGCCTTCAAAACAAAGGCGTAGATTATTTTATAAATCATATATATCCGCGAATTAAAGATTATGGTACACCGTTAATTGCCAATGTAAACGGCTCCACAGTTGAAGAATATATTCAGGTTACTGAAAAGATTAATGAACTGGAGAAAATTGCAGCCATCGAATTAAATATTTCGTGTCCGAATGTAAAGGAAGGCGGTATGTCGTTTGGAATTAGTTGTCCCAGCGCCGAAGCAGTTACCAGGGAAGTTAGAAATGTTTGCGATAAAACTTTAATTGTAAAGCTTTCACCAAATGTAACCGATATTACAGAAATTGCCAAAGCTGTTGAAGGACAAGGCGCGGATAGTGTTTCGCTGGTAAACACCTTTTTGGGAATGGCAATTGATGCTGAAAAAAGAATTCCATTGCTTTCAACGGTTACCGGAGGATTATCAGGCCCGGCCATAAAACCCATCGCATTGCGAATGGTGTGGCAGGTTTATAATGCGGTAAAAATTCCGGTTATCGGAATGGGAGGAATTATGAATGCAACCGATGCAATCGAATTTATGCTGGCTGGTTCTTCAGCTGTCCAGGTTGGAACGGCAATTTTTAAAGATCCTTTTATACCATTACAATATAATAGATGGAATAGATGATTATCTGCGTCAGGCATAAATTGCAATCCGTTCAGGATTTGGTTGGAGCCTTGAAAATGTAATCAATTATTAATGCTGCAAGCCTGTCGGGGAAACAGATTTGTACTAATTTAGGAAAATACAAAATGCACTTGAAAGTAAATAATGAAGTTTTAAATATTACTCGGCTGCATGTTGTATTTTTAAGCGATAAACAGGAACGAATATGTTCGATGAATTTTATAAAATGGAAGTTTCAAAAATGAAATTGTAATGTGAACATTTCAATTTTTGTCTTGTTATTGAATGCGTAAATTGCAAAATACTATTAAAACATTATAGCTATTATGTCAGACTTTGAGATTGTAATGCCTAAGTTGGGTGAAAGCATCCAGGAAGGCACAATTACCAAATGGTTTGTAAAAGAAGGAGATACAGTTGAAGAAGACGATATACTTTTCGAAGTTGCAACGGATAAAGTCGACTCTGAAATTCCTTCGCCGGTGGATGGTGTTATAAGCAAAATACTTTTTCCGGTAGATAGTTTGGTTCCGGTTGGTGAAGTTCTCGCCATTGTAAATATGGGGGGCGAAGCTGCTGCAACAGAACCCGAAACAACAAAAGAATCGGAAAAACCGGAAAAACCAACGGTAAAAGAGTCTGAACCGGAGGAAAAACCAGTGGAACAAAAAACCACGGAAGTTTCAGCCGAAAATCTTCGAGAGCTTTCAAACCGCTTTTATTCCCCGCTGGTAAAAACCATTGCCAAAGAAGAAAACATTTCGTTTGAAGAACTCGAAACCATAAAAGGTTCGGGTGCCGGTGGCAGGGTACAGAAAAAAGATATTCTGGATTATATTGAAAACAGTAAAACATCGGGTGCAAAAACACTTTCAGCAGAAAAACCTGCAGCAGAATTTGCCGGGAAAAAAGCGCCGATGCCGGTATCAGTTGGTGCTGGTGACCAGATAATTGAAATGGATCGTGTACGGAAAATAATTGCCGACCACATGGTAATGTCGAAACAGGTTTCGCCACATGTAACTTCGGTGGTTGAAGCCGATGTTACGGATATTGTTTTCTGGAGAAATAAAAACAAGGATGCGTTCCAGGAAAAATATGGCGAAAAAATTACTTATATGCCGATATTTACCGAAGCAGTAGCTGCAGCACTTGCAGAATTTCCATTGGTAAATTCATCGGTTGACGGCGATAAAATAGTACTGAAAAAAGATATTAATATTGGTATTGCCGTAGCAAAGCCCGACGGAAATCTTATTGTTCCGGTAATTAAAAATGCGGAACAGAAAAACCTGGTTGGCATTG
Source organism: uncultured Prolixibacteraceae bacterium (assembly GCA_963821855.1). Classification (GTDB taxonomy): domain Bacteria; phylum Bacteroidota; class Bacteroidia; order Bacteroidales; family Prolixibacteraceae; genus Draconibacterium. Next base: position 107,390 of record CAWGFJ010000022.1, read on the forward strand.
ACAAAAGAATTAAACCGATTGGCAAATGCCGCAAGGTCAAATAAACTTGGAATAGAAGAAATACAGGGCGGGACTTTTACTATTACTAATTTTGGAACTTTCCGAAATTTAATAGGAACACCAATTATTAATCAGCCACAGGTAGCGATTTTAGCTACCGGAAGCATTGAGAAAAAACCAGCAGTACTCGAAACGCCAACAGGTGATGCAATTGTTATTCGCCATAAAATGTTTCTTTCACTTTCTTACGATCATCGAATTATTGATGGTGCGCTTGGAGGTGCATTTTTGCGGAAAATAGCTGATAATCTGGAACAATTCGATATAAACCGTGCAGTATAAAAATCAATTAAGTTGGATATAATGAAAGATTTGGACATACCTAAAATTTATTCCATAAAGAAAACAGACAAAGAAACACTTAGAAAGTGGTTTTATTTGATGACTATTGGGAGGGCGATCGACGATAAAGCGCCCAATTATTTGAAACAGGCAATTGGTTGGTCATATCATGCGCCGTATGCCGGACACGATGGAATACAACTCGCTGTCGGACAGTTTTTTGAAAAGAACAAAGACCACATTTTTCTTTACTATCGCGAAATGCTTACCGCAATGTCGTGTGGTGTTAGCGCAGAGGAAATCATTCTGAATGGAATTTCAAAAGCAACCGATCCATCAAGTGGCGGACGTCATATGTCGAACCATTTTGCAAAGCCGGAATGGAATATTCACAGTGTTTCATCATCAACCGGTAATCACGCATTACATGCAGTGGGAGTTGCCAGGGCTATAAAATATTATGGCGAAAAAGCTGTTGCCATTAGCGGCCAGGGCGAATCTTCAGTAAGCGAAGGATATGTTTATGAAGCATTTAACGGAGCCGATAAGGAAAAACTTCCGGTTATTTTCGTCATTCAGGATAATGGTTATGGCATTTCTGTTCCGAAAAAAGACCAGACTGCCAACAGAAAAGTTGCCAATAATTTTACCGGTTTTAAAAATACCCGGATAATACATTGTAACGGAAAAGATGTTTTCGATTCGATGAATGCAATGGCCGAGGCAAAACGATTTGCAATAAAAGAATCGAAACCGGTGTTATTACAGGCTAATTGTGTGCGAATGCATTCACATTCAAATTCCGACGATCATCTGTTATACAGAAATCAATTGGAAAGAAATTATGTGCAGGACTATGATCCTTTGTCAAAATTCAGAAGAATGCTGATTCGGTACAACCGCTTTTCGGAAGAAGAAATTCTTGAAATCGAATCCGAAGTAAAAGCCGAAGTAAAAGCTGCCCATAAAGCAGCATTGAAAGCGCCGGATCCTTCTCCTGATACAATTCTCGATTTCGTTTCGCCTGAACCATATGTTTCTGAAAAATATCCGGAAGGAATTCACCATGAAGAAGGCAAAAAGAAAAAGCTGATAAGCGGTTTAAATGAAACACTGAAAGCTGAATTCAGAAGTAATCCTGATACTTTTATCTGGGGCCAGGACATGGCAAACAAAGATAAAGGAGGAATTTTCAATGTGACAAAAGGCATGCAGCATGAATTTGGTGTTAAACGTGTTTTTAATGCACCGATCGCAGAAGACTTTATTATGGGAACTGCAAACGGTATGTCGCGATACAACGAAAAAATAAGGATTGTTGTTGAAGGCGCTGAATTTGCCGACTATTTCTGGCCTGCAATGGAACAATATGTGGAGACGAGTCATGAGTACTGGCGCTCTAACGGTAAATTTGCTCCGAATGTAGTAATCAGGCTGGCGTCGGGAGGCTATATCGGCGGCGGAATGTACCATTCGCAAACTATTGAAGGTTCTTTGGTTGCAATTCCCGGGGTTCGGATTGTTTATCCTTCGTTTGCCGACGATGCCGCAGGATTATTGCGTACTGCAATTCGCTCGAAAGGCTTAACCATGTTTATGGAACCAAAAGCATTGTACCAGGATCCTAAAGCATCAACTGTTATCCCCGACGATTTCGAAGTTCCGTTCGGAAAAGCACGGGTAAGAAGAGAAGGAGAGGATTTAACCATTTTAACTTATGGTAATGCAACGCATTTATGTCTTGATGCTGCAAAGAAACTGGAAGAAGAAGGATTTAATGTTGAAGTTATAGATTTAAGGAGTTTGATTCCGTTGGATGAAGAAGCAATCCTTCGCTCGGTGAAAAAAACAAATAAAGTACTGGTTGCCCACGAAGATAAAGTTTTTGGAGGTTTCGGAGGTGAATTGTCTGCGATAATTACTGAAAATGTTTTTGAATATCTGGATGCACCTGTAAAAAGAGTTGGATCAACTTTCACACCTGTGGGTTTTAACCGTATTCTTGAATCGGCGATTTTACCCGATATGACCCGAATTTATTCTGCTGCCAAAGAATTATTGGAATATTAAAATGTTTTGGAAATGAGTAAAACAGTTATTATATACAGCTTTCATACACAGAAATCAAAAAAAGTAGCCGAAAAAATTATTGATATTTTTGGCAAAGACAATATAACGGCCATAAATGCCGAGGATCTTACAACAGAGGTTTTTGAAAAGAACAAAAATTTTATCTTAAGCACTCCAACCTGGTTCGATGGTGAATTGCCCAATTACTGGGATGAGTTTGTTCCCGACCTGGAAGACATGGACTTAAAAAACAAAACGTTTGCGGTTTTTGGTTTAGGCGATCAAAAAGGATATCCTGAAAATTACTGCGATGCCATTGGTATTTTAGTCGAAATTCTGGAAAATTGCGGCGCTAAAATTATTGGTCACGTACCTTTGGATGGCTATAACTATGAATCGTCGCGGGCACAACGTGGTGATAGATTTGTCGGTTTACCGCTCGACCAGGAAAATCAGGCACGATTAACCCAGGGCAGAGTTGAAAAATGGGTTGAGCAATTAAAAAAGGAGATGCAATAAATAATTAAACTATTTTATTTACGATAAAAAGGTTGCTGTTTAAGCGACCTTTTTTCTTTTACAAAAATTAGAAGTATACTCGCTGAAGTATTTATTCAGTAAAATACCTGATATTAATTCTTAACGTGAGTTTTGGATTAAAGGTCATGAATATCGATGTCAAACAATATATTCTATTCTGCGAAATAAAAAACGTAATGATGAAAATCTGCAATATTTCATTTGTGAATAAACGCTTATATTCAAAACTTATCTACACCTGGCCTTCCAGAAATAGCAATCTCAATTAGCGGATAATCAATAATTCAACCCACTCCGGGGTTGTGTCCCTTTGTCCTGTTGCTAACCCCGAGCTTCGCACGGGGCTATTTTTGTTTATGTCCTTCGGACATTTCTTAATCAGCAAATGGCGGATTAACAATAATAGCCATCCCGACTGCAATCGGGATTGATAATCAGCAACATGAAACCAGAACCCACAAATGGGTTCAACTCTTACATAATAACGTGAAATATAAAAATCAACCCAAAACTCACGTTACTCACTTGCGGCAAAAAGTAACTAAAAACCTATAATAAAAACTGTTGTTATAAATACATGTACACTTTTAAACAAATAATTATTCGTGTAAGGCATTGAATGTAAGTAAAATATACATTTGTAAAACAAGCAATTATTTAGATGTTTACATTTGTTTACTGTAATATTGTGGCTGTTATTTTTTTATAAACTAAATTATTATAATATATCTATGCATTGTTTAAGATAAAATCTTTAATCCGGTTTCAGCTCAAATAACAAATTAACATACCATTGTTGTTATTTTATCCCATTAAATCTTCAATTTACCTATAGTTTAGTTTTCAGATAACTTTTAATCATTAATTTTGTGCTTTTTAAAAATCAAAAATAAAAATTGAATAAATTGCCGGAAACAAGATACATATTCGTTACCGGAGGGGTTACCTCATCATTGGGCAAAGGCATTTTGGCTTCTTCGCTCGCTAAGTTACTGCAATCGAGAGGATATAAAGTTACTATTCAGAAACTGGATCCGTACATAAATGTTGATCCGGGAACGCTGAATCCGTATGAACACGGAGAGTGTTTTGTTACTGAAGATGGCGCTGAAACAGATTTGGATTTCGGTCATTATGAGCGATTTCTTAACGAACCAACTTCGCAGGCAAATAATGTTACCACAGGCCGTATTTATCAATCGGTAATTAGCAAGGAACGACGTGGCGATTATCTTGGAAAAACGGTTCAGATAATTCCACACATTACCGATGAAATAAAAAGAAGAATAAAAATTCTCGGCTCCAAAGGAAAATACGATATAGTAATTACGGAGATTGGCGGAACGGTTGGTGACATCGAATCGTTGCCTTATATTGAATCTGTTCGTCAGTTAAAATGGGAATTAGGTTCGAAAGCTTTGGTAATACATCTTACGCTTGTACCATATCTTGCAGCCACAGGCGAATTAAAAACAAAACCGACGCAGCATTCGGTAAAACAATTGCTCGAAGAAGGAGTTCAGCCCGATATACTTGTTTTACGTACCGAACACGATATCGATATTTCTGTTCGTAAAAAAGTGGCATTGTTTTGTAATGTGGAACTCGAGGCAGTTGTACAATCCATAAATGTTCCAACCATTTACGAAGTTCCCTTAAAAATGCTGGAAGAAAAGCTGGATCTTACCGTTTTAAAAAAGCTCACACTTCCAATAAATGAAAAAATAGATCTTTCGGCCTGGAATAATTTCTTAACCAAACTGAAAAATCCGACACAAACCATTGAAATTGGGTTGATTGGAAAATATGTTGAACTTCACGATGCATACAAATCAATAGCTGAATCACTGGTTCATGCCGGTGCAATAAATAAATGCAAAGTGAATATTAACTGGATACATTCTGAAAATATACATTCAGAAAATTATATTCAGAAACTATCAAAATTAAACGGAATTATTGTTGCTCCCGGGTTTGGCCATCGCGGAATGAAAGGCAAAATACTTACTGCCCGATATGCCCGCGAAAATAATATTCCTTACCTCGGTATTTGCCTTGGAATGCAGGTTGCCGTAATTGAATTTGCCCGAAATGTGCTAAAATGGGAAAATGCAGATTCAACCGAAATGACCAACAAAACACCATACCCTGTAATCGATTTAATGGAACAGCAAAAAGGAGTTACCAATTATGGAGGAACCATGCGATTAGGAGCTTTCGAATGCCGGATTATAGAAAAAGATTCAAATGTTTGCAAAGCATATAATAAACTTACCATTTTCGAAAGACATCGTCATCGCTACGAATTTAACGATGCATTTAAAGATGATTTCATTAAAGCAGGAATGATTCCGGCAGGTATGAATCCCGAAACCGATTTGGTCGAAATTGTGGAAATTCCAAAACATAAATGGTTTGTGGGCGTTCAGTTTCATCCTGAATACCGGAGTACTGTTCTAAATCCTCACCCCTTATTTGTAGATTTTATTAAGAATTCGTTAGTTGAAGAAAAATAAAGAATGGATAAAAAATCGATAATTGGAATTGTCCTTATTTTCGCCATTTTGGTGGTATTCTCCATTATTAATAAACCATCGAAAGAAGAAGTTGAAGCGGCAAAACACAGAAAAGATTCAATTGCCCAGGTAGAACTGCAAAATGAACTTTTAAAGCAACAGGCTGAAGAACAACAAAATAATGAAATAGCCGCTCCGGTTGATACAATAAGCAAGGCAGATGAACTGAAACAAAAAACCGATCAGTTAGGTGTTTTTGGAAATGCTGCCATTGGCGAGGAAGAATTTTATACCCTGGAGAATAACCTGATGAAAATTACCTTTTCGAATAAGGGTGGTAGAGTTTATTCCGTAGAATTAAAAAACTATGTAACTCACGATTCGCTGCCACTCATGTTATTCGACGGGCCTGAAACAATTTTCGGATTAAACTTTTTTGCGCAAAACCGCAGCATTCAAACCAACCAGTTGTATTTTAAGAAGTTATCGGAAAAGAAAAACATAACCATAACCGGCCCACCGGTAAAAAAAGGCAGCGAAGGCAAAATAAAATTCAATAAAGAAAACCCGGGTGGGGAAGAGTCGGTTACTTTCCGGCTTGAGCTGGCTCCCAATCGCTATATGGATTTTGTTTACACGCTAAAATACAACTCTTTTCTGGTTGATTTTGATGTGGATATGAAGGGATTGGAACAGTATATTGCATCCAACCAGTCATATCTGAACCTTACATGGTCGTACGATGTGCCACGCCAGGAAAGAATCTCGAAATTTGGAGAAGACCGTTATACCAACATCACCTATAAATTCTTTGAAGACGAGGTTGATAACCTGTCGCAAAACAAATCGGACGAAGAAAATCTGACAACCAAAATAAAATGGATTGGTTTTAAGCAACTGTTTTTTAGCTCAACTCTTATTGCCGATGAGTCGTTTCCAAATGCCCAGATTAAGCAGGACAAGTTTAAGGATGATCCGGAATATCTGGCAAACTTTTACGCCGATATTGCCATTCCTTTTGAAGGCAGCGGAAATGAAAAGGTAGGCATGAATTTTTATTTCGGGCCAAACCATTATCAAACATTAAAACAATACGATTTGGATTTGGAACGCCAGATTTACCTGGGTTATGCAATTGTTCGCCCTGTAAATAAATACCTGATTATTCCTGTATTTAATTTCTTGCGAAAATACATCAGCAACTTTGGAATCATAATTCTGTTGCTGACCGTTTTCATAAAATCCATACTATTTCCGTTTACGTATAAATCGTACATGTCGCAGGCAAAAATGCGCTCTTTAAAGCCCGAAATCGATGAGTTGAACGAGAAATACGGAAAAGAAAAAGCGCTTGAGAAACAGCAGGCTACCATGGCTTTATACAAAAAAGCAGGAGTAAATCCGATGGGCGGTTGCTTACCGATGCTGTTGCAGTTTCCAATATTAATTGCCATGTTCTTTTTCTTCCCTACATCCATTGAATTACGGCAGCAAAGTTTTCTCTGGGCGCACGATTTATCAACCTACGATGCTATATTTGAATGGTCGGCAAATATTCCCATTGTGAGTAGTTTTTATGGTAATCATGTGAGTTTGTTTTGTTTGTTAATGACCATTACAACAATTATTTCCACCAGCTTAAACCAGCAGGCAGCATCAAGCCAGGCAATGCCCGGAATGAAAACCATGATGTATATTATGCCTGTTATGTTTTTGTTTATTCTGAATAATTATTCGGCTGGATTGAGTTATTACTATTTGCTTGCAAACTTGATTACCATTGGGCAAACATATCTTATTCGCTCGTTTGTTGATGAAGATAAAATAAGGTCGCAACTACAGGCAAATAAGAAAAAGCCGACAAAAAAATCGAATTTTCAGAAACGGCTGGAAGATATGGCCAAACAGAGAGGAGGTAAAACTTCCCGAAAAAAATAATGAGGGCATAAACGAACAGCAATATATTTGGGGTTACGAATGAGTAATCCCTTTTTTGTGAGGTGAAAAGAATTTTATTTCTGATAGTATTTACCATATTATTTCATATAATTTCGATTGCACAATCCGAAAGAAAATTTCAGTTATGGAATAAAAATGAGGTTGAAATTCAGCCCTGGAAGAATATTGTTATCGATGTGGCGGAAAAAATTCAATATACACCAAAACAGCATACAATCGATTCAAAATACGGAGAGCTGTTTGTTTACCACAATGCGCTAAACTGGCTCGATTACGGCGCCGGATTCAGGGTTGCCTATTCCAATCTTTATCCCGGCTGGTTGCAGGAAAACCGTACAATGCTGGTCATTGAATTAAAACAGGAGTGCCATAATATCATGTATAAATTTTCAAACCGGTTTGAATACAGAAACTATAAAATCGATTTGGATCATTTTCGTTACCGGCAGCAGCTTTCGGCAACTTTTCCGGCATTAACCAATTGGGGGATGCAATTTTTTGCTGCCGAAGAATCGTTTCATAAACTAAACGGTATTGGATTTCATCTTGCAAGGCTTTCGGCAGGAGTTAACGGAATACAAAAAGAGCATTTTCAGTTAAAAATATATTACGGTCTTGAAAAGCATAAACTTATTGAAAGCTGGATGGCATCCGATGTTATTGCAGTAAATATGAGTTTCGTTTTATAATTACCGATTATTATTTTTTTCCCTGGTTAAACCTTTTAATTTTCATTTCGTCGAATGGATGTTATTTAAATTTCGGAATTGTTTAATTTAAATTCTTCAAAAATGAAAAAATTAGGATTTCTACTGATTGCTATACTTTTCGGAACCACGCTTAGTATGGCACAATATGGCGGCGGCGGACAAAGAATGACCCCGGAGGAAAGAGCAAAGCAGCAAACTGCAGAATTAAAAGAAGCGCTGAGCCTGGACAAAAATCAGGAAAAAAAGGTATATGACCTGAACGTGGAAAGTGGAAAGAAAATGCAAAAAATGCGCGAAGAAATGGGAGGTAATGGATTTAGTGATGAAATGCGGGATAAAATGAGAACTATGCGTGAAGAAACAGATAAGGAAATGAAAAAGATTTTATCCGCAGATCAGTATAAAAAATACGAAAAATATCAGGAAGAAAGACGTTCCAGAAGAGGTCAAGGTGGCGGTGGTAATCGCTAATTTAGTATAGTTTGGTTAGTAAAAGGCTCGTGTAATGCGGGCCTTTTAGTTTATATCTTCTCGTATCAAAGGAAGCTTATAGAAATGAATTCTTCAGATGAACCATTTTAATTGCAGTAACTGCAGCTTCATCGCCTTTGTTGCCATGAATTCCTCCGGCGCGATCCAAGGCCTGTTGTTCGTTTTCAGTGGTAAGAACTCCAAAAATAAACGGTTTGTTATACTTCAGATTTAAGTCAACCGTTCCTTTGGTTACACCATCGCAGATAAAATCGAAATGACGGGTTTCTCCCTGAATAACGCAACCCAGTAAAATTACCGCATCTACATTTTCCATTTCGGCAAAATACTGGCCACCCAAAGGGAGTTCGAAACTACCCGGTACATATTTCACCAAAACATTTTCATCCAGCGCTCCGTGTTTTTTCAAGGTTTTTACAGCGCCCCTGGCAAGTTCGCCGGTAATTTTAAAATTCCATTCCGAAGCCACAATTCCGAATCTCATGTTTTCCGCTGATGGTACAGAATTAATATCGTATGCTGAAAGATCTGTTGTTGCCATAGTATTAAAATAAAAAACCCCTCTTGCGGAGGGGCGTATTAAACAGCTTTGTTTAGCTCATTTTTAGTTTTACACGTGCAATGTATTTATCAATGCTTGTTCCTTCGTTCGATTTTGGATATGCTTGTTTAATTTCCTGGTATAAGGCAAGCGCCTTATCAAATTCCTGCTGCGATTCCAGAATTTCGGCAGCTTTCATTTTATAAACCGGAGTTGTAAGTTCATTTTCGGTGAGCGAATATGCTTTTTTGTACTGCTTTAATGCATTGTCGGTTTCGCCCAATTCCATGTAAGCATCGCCAATTGCGCCTTCTTTTATAGGTTCAAGCAGAATATCATCGGTATCAAAATCTTTTAAATAGTCAATTGCATCTTCGTACTGACCGAGGTGAAGATAGGAGATACCCGTATAGTATTTTGCAAGATTTGCCGACTTGGTAATTCCGTAATCTTCGATTATATCGAGAAAACCCAAATAGTTTCCGTCGCCGTTAATGGCAAGGTTAAACGAATCTTTTTCGAAATAATTTTCAGCCATAAACATTTGCGAAGTAGCTTCTTTTTGTTTTGGCTGCAAGTAAAATTTACTAAAACCAAGATAAGCTGCAACCACCAGAATTATAGCACCTACAACATAGCTAATAATTTTTTGATTATCCTCGATAAACTGTTCCGTTTTAGTTAACGCACTTTCCAGTTCCTGCAAATTATCGTCTTGCTGAGATTTCTTTTTCGCCATTTTATTCTTTTTCAAAATTGTGCCGCAAAAATAGTTTTTTTTTCATAACAGGATAAGCAATAGCGCTATTATTTTGAATTTTAATCAACACAGAACTGTTATTAATGGAATTTTAACGCTCACCGGCGATGTATATAGTTTTTAATTAGTTTTGTGGTATTCAAGCAAAGAATATTGTTATGCATATTGAAGGAATTTCAATAGTTAATTTTAAAAATTTAAAGGAAGTTAAAGCCGGATTTTCACCCAAGCTAAATTGCTTTATCGGCAAAAACGGATCGGGAAAAACCAATATGCTCGATGCGGTTTATTACCTTTCGTTTTGTAAAAGTTTTTCCAATTCTACCGATAGCCTAAATATCAATCACAACGAAGAATTTTTTATGCTGAATGGAAATTACAAACGTATGGAATCGAGCGAAACCATTAATTGTGGATTGAAAAAAGGCATGAAAAAGCAGTTTAAGCGGAACACAAAAGTTTATAAAAAGCTTCAGGAACATATTGGTTTGCTGCCATTGGTTATGATTACGCCTTCGGATGTCGACCTGATTTTGGGTGGAAGCGATGAAAGGCGCAAATTAATGGATGGAGTTATATCGCAGTATAACCAGCAGTATTTAAACGATTTGCTAAAATATAACCGTGCTTTGACTCAGCGAAATAATCTTTTAAAACAATTTGCTGCCGACCGTTCTTTCGATAAGGATTTGCTTGAAATATGGGATCTGCGCTTAATAGAACACGGCGAAAAAATTCATGAACAACGAAAGGAATTTGTGGAAAAGCTGATTCCTGTTTTTCAACGGTATTATTCATTTATATCACAGGATAACGAAAAGGTGAGTTTGGTGCATCAATCGGCTTTATATGAAAACGATATGCAGGCGCTTTTTAAGGATTCGCTGCAAAAAGACCGCGCGCTTCAGTTTACCACGCAGGGAATTCATAAAGACGATTTGATTTTTTATCTGGGCGATTATCCGATAAAAAAACTGGGTTCGCAGGGACAAATGAAAACCTATTTGGTTTCACTTAAACTGGCACAATTCGATTTTGTAAAAGAGATTTCAGGGCTGAAACCCATACTTTTATTAGACGATATTTTTGATAAACTCGATCAGTTTCGTGTAGAGCAGATTGTTAAGGTGGTTGCGGGCGAACAGTTTGGCCAGATTTTCATCACCGACACCAATCGCGAGCACCTCGATTCGATAATTAAAAAAATGGACACCGATTTTTGTATATTTAAAGTTGATTCCGGAAAAGTAGAACTGGTACAATGAGAAGAAGCAACATTCAGCCGTTAGGCGAAATATTAAAAGCATTTGTTAAAGAAAGCAACATCGAAAAAAAGCTAAAAGAAGTAGATATTGTAAACTCGTGGGAAGACCTGCTCGGAAAAACTATCGCACATTATACGCGAAACGTGGTATTGAAAAATTCGGTGTTGTATGTCGAAATCAAATCACCGGTGGTTAAAAACGAGCTTTTTATGATGCGCGAAGAAATTCGTCGCAAACTTAACGAAAATGCTGGTGAAGAATTGGTTTCCAGAATTGTATTCAAATAAAAGCAGCCCGTTTAAAAGACTGCTTTTTCAAAAAATATCCAAATTCATATTAATAACGATCTGTTTTCGAAAAGAAGAAATCTGCTTCAATATTGGCGTTTTCATCGCTGTCGGAACCATGAACTGCATTTTGCTGTAAATTGGTTGCATACAATTTGCGGATTGTACCTTCAGCAGCGTTTTCCGGATTCGTTGCTCCGATTAATGTACGGTAATCTTCCACTGCATTGTCTTTTTTCAGAATTGCAGCAATAATAGGTCCGGAACTCATATAAGCTACCAGCGATTCGTAAAATGGTTTGCCTTTGTGAACGGCATAAAATTTTCCTGCCTGGTCCGCGCTCAAACGGGTTAGTTTCATTGCTTTAATTACAAACCCGGCATCGTTTATCATTTTCAGGATTGCACCGGTATTGTTGTTTTTAAAAGCCGTTGGCTTTATCATTGTAAAGGTTATTTTCCCTGCCATTTTAAAAATTTTAAAAAATGTTATTATTCCGCAATAATATAAAAAATTGAATTATTTAACCCTTGCACCGTGAACAGATTTAGTATATTTGCGAATTCAAATTTTTGCCGTTTTGAAAAGCACTGACAAACAGATTATTACATCGGTAAAGGAAATTCTTACCGGAGAGTTTAAAAATATTGTCATCATTCCGCATGAAAATCCCGATGGCGATGCCATTGGTTCAGCAATCGGGCTAGCCGAAGTTTTATTAAATTATGGCCATAAAGTTCATATTATTTCGCCGAACGACTATCCTGATTTTTTGAAATGGTTCTCGTCGCGAGCCGATATAGCGGTTTACAGGAATGAAAAGAAAAAGGCAAAACGAATTATTGCCAATGCCGGTTTAATGGTTTGCGTAGATTTTAATGAAGCAAAACGCGCCGAAAAGCTGGAGAAAAAAATTCTGGAATTTACCGGTACCAAAATATTAATCGACCATCATCCGCATCCAACCGGTTTTTGCGATTTTACAATTTCTGAAATTCAGTACAGCTCAACGGCAGAACTCGTTTTCGATGTATTAAAATTAATTGGTTTAAACAGCTTTATAACCTCGGAAGCTGCTGAAGCTTTGTATACGGGAATACTAACAGATACTGGTTCCTTCAGTCACAATACATCTAATCCAAATACATTTAAGGTGGTTTCGGAACTGATGAAATTCGATATCGATACCGAAAAAATACAATCGAATGTATATCACAATTTTTCAGCCGACAGAATGAAATTGCTTGGCTATTGCCTGAATAAAAAGATGAAGGTTTTTCCGGAACTGCGAACTGCTTTCATCAGCATTTCAAAAAAAGAACTGGAAGAGTACAATTTTAAACCCGGCGATACAGAGGGATTTGTAAATTATCCCTTATCGATAAATAATATTGTTTTCAGTGCGTTATTTATTGAAAAGGAAGAGTTGGTAAAGGCATCTTTCCGTTCAAAAGGAAACTTTCCTACGAACCTGTTTTCGAAAAATCATTTTAATGGTGGAGGCCATCTGAATGCTGCCGGTGGCGAGTCATACGAGAATCTGGATGAAACTGTTGAAAAGTTCACGCAACTTCTTCCTGAATATAAACATCAATTATTGGAAACAATAATTTAAAATCATGAAAAATCGTTTAAAATATATTATCCTGTTGGTTGCTGTTGCGGCATTTTTCTCCTCGTGCTTAAATGGAAATTATGATGAAGCAGATCCGACTTCCCAGGAAGAACAGGCAATTCTGAAAGCATATATCGATACCTTAATAACTTCCGGCCACGATGTTGATACCACAGCATTAGGCGTATATTACATAACCCTGGAAGAAGGCGAAGGCCCGCTTGCAAAAACAGGTGATACGCTAACAATTGGCTATTCGGGATATTTTACCAATGGTTATTTGTTTGAATCATCGCAATGGTACAGTTCCGAAGACGGAACGATTGAATTTGTTCTTGGAAAAGAAGATATGATTGATGGCTGGGAAGATGCAATGAAAGTGTTAAATAAAGATGCGAAAAAACAGTTTATAATCCCGTCTGATTTAGCGTATGGAAGCTTTGGCGCCGGAAATATACCTCCATATACGACTTTGGTTTTTGTAGTAAAACTGGTGGATTTAAAACCTGCCGGTTAAAAATGATTTGATAATATTTTGAAAAAAACATACATGAAACGAATTTTTGTAATTCTGATACTGGCTGTGGCAATAGTTGCCGTATTTTCCTGTAAAAAAGATAACAGTTACGAAAAACTAAGAAAAAACGAGCTGGCTTTGCTCGATACTTATATCCAGGAAAACTATAAAGATTCCGTTCCAAGGCCTTCAGGGTTGTATTATTTTGAAGTAGCTGAGGGAACAGGCGATTCAACTATTGTTCCGGGCGATAGGGTGCAGATTTTTTATGCGGTGTGGACCATTGACAGTCTTTTAAAAGACGAGACAAATGGTTATACCGACGGGTACAGATATGAACCGCTGGAATTTACCGTTAAGCCAGCCGGGCAACTGAGTTCATCGAGCGCTACAACATTAGACGAGACTCCCGGCTTGCACGAGGCAATTACTTATATGAAAAATGGAACTGTTGCCGATCTTATTATGCCATCGGAAATTGCATACGGGCAGAACGGAAATATATATTACGGAATTTCAGGATTCGAGACACTTTTAGTACATGTGGAAGTTTATAAAATTTTCAGAGGCGGTACTTCTGCGCAGTAAAGCATATATTATTCAGAAACCCTAAAAATGAACAGGACTGAACTTATAAAAAAGTTACTGCCTGGTTTTATTCCGCTTTTTGTATTTATTGCTGCCGACGAGATTTGGGGAACCAAAACCGGGTTATTTGTTGCCATTGGCGTTGGTATTCTTGAAATGATGTGGGTAGGTTTTAAAGAAAAACGTTTCGATAAATTTATTCTTTTCGATACGCTGCTGCTCGTTGTTTTAGGCGCTGTTTCAATCTGGTTGAATAACGATATATTTTTCAAACTCAAACCCGGATTAATCGAAATCATTTTAGTTGCCATCCTTGGTGTTTCAGCATTTTCTTCGCTGAATATAATTGGTATGATGGGTCAGAGGTATTTAAAAGGCACAACTTTTAATGAAGCGCAAATCGCACAAATGCGTAAAAACCTGAAAGTGCTCTTTTTTATTTTCACGGCACATACAGCCCTGGTTTTCTATTCCACTTTTTTTATGAGTAAGGAAGCATGGGCATTTATCAGCGGTGGATTGTTTTACATTATTTTCGGCGTATATTTTCTTATTGAATTTGTTCGTCAGAAAAGGAAGCAAAAAGTGATAACCGATTCCGAAGAGTGGGTTCCATTGGTAAACGATAAAGGGGAAATAACCGGAAAAGCGCCAAGAAGCCAGGTGCACAATGGCAGTAAACTGCTGCATCCGGTTGTACATCTGCACGTAATCAGCAGTAATAAAGCTATCCTGTTGCAAAAGCGTCCGGAAACAAAACAGATACAACCCGGCAAATGGGATACCGCAGTCGGCGGGCATATTTCTGCCGGAGAAACATTGGAACAGGCGCTCAAAAAAGAAGCTTTTGAAGAACTGAGCATGCAGAATTTTTCGGCAAAACTTCAACGTATTTATAAATGGGAATCGGAAATAGAAACAGAACTTGTCTACGTTTTTACCACCTTCGATTCCAAACACTTCGAAATTCGCTCTGACGAAGTAGATGAAGCAAAATTCTGGACACAAAAACAAATCGAAAATCAAATAGGGCAGGGAGTGTTTACGCCCAACTTCGAGTATGAATTTAAGCTTCTGAAAGAACTTAATATTATTAGTCATTAGTCATTGGAGTTCACGGTTCAGAGCCTGCCCTGACCATAAGCATCATGGGTTCAGAGGAAGAAAGTTCAAAGTTCAAAGTGTAAAGTGTAAAGATCAAAGTGAAAAGTTCAAAGCCAGGACTGATCACTGAGACTGATCAAAGCGACTGTTCACTGCGACTGATCACTGCTCACTGCGACTGCTCACTGATCACTGATCACTGATTACTGATCACTGATTACTGCTCACTGCGACTGTTCACTGCGACTAATCACTGCGACTGTTCACTCGATTACTGCTCACTGCGACTGATCACTGAGACTGCTCACTGCGACTGTTCACTGATTACTGCTCACTGCGACTGCTCACTGCGACTGATCACTGTACTGTTCACTGCGACTGTTCACTGCGACTGTTCACTGCGACTGATTACTGTCACTGCGACTGATCACTGTTCCCTGCGACTGTTTACATTCCTATTAGAAATATTGCCGGTATTTTATGCAAATCAGGAGTTTTGTTTTTCCAGTCATGAACGGATTTTGTAACTATAAATTCGTTTTCGGCAGTAAGGTTGGCAGCAATACATAAAAAGGTAGTGGGCGAGCAGGCTTTCAGAATATCTTCGATTAACTGATTATTGCGGTAGGGGGTTTCGATAAAAATTTGTGTTTGATGTTCGATTCTTAAGCCGTTTCTCAAGGTTTAATATAGCACGGATACGCTCAATTGATTTAACGGGCAAGTATCCGTTAAAAGCAAAATTCTGGCCGTTTAATCCCGATGCCATTAAGGCGAGCAATATAGAGGAAGGGCCAACCAACGGAACGACTTTAATCCCTTTCCGGTGTGCAATTTTTACCACCTCGGCGCCGGGATCGGCTACACCGGGGCAACCGGCTTCTGAGATAACAGCAACGTCGAAACCATTTTCAACAGGTTTTAAGAATGAAGGAATATCCCCGGCGTTTGTATGCTTGTTCAGTTCGTAAAATGTACATTCATCGATATCGATTTCCGGGTTTACCTGTTTCATAAACCTTCGGGCAGTTCTCACATTTTCAACAATAAAATACTTTGTATCGGTAAGTATCGGAACGATTTGAGCCGGTAAAACCGATTGCCAGCTATTTTCGCTAAGAACATTCGGAACAAGATAGATTTTTGCCATATCTGATTTTTTGGTAAAAATAATGATATTCCAATTTTCACGGCCTCTTTTGTTAACTTTGTGCCATGCCGCAAAATAATAAAATCCATATCGAAGCCACATTTTTAGGAACCGGTACATCGCAGGGAGTTCCTGTGATTGCCTGCAATTGCGAGGTTTGCAGATCAACGGATGAGCACGACAAACGATTGCGTTCGTCGTTAATGATGAAAATAAACCAGCACAATTTTGTAATTGATGCGGGACCGGATTTCAGGCAGCAAATGTTACGTGAAAAAGTAGATTCACTGCGTGCAATACTTTTAACGCACGAGCACGTGGATCATGTGTTTGGCTTGGATGATATTCGCTCCTTTAACTGGGTGCAAAAACATGCTACCGATATTTATGCTGAAGAACGCGTTCAGGAAGCTATACGCAGAATATTTTATTATGTATTTGCCAATTTTAAATATCCGGGAGTGCCAAAAATGAAGCTGCATAATATCGAAAATAAACCGTTTAAAGTTGAAGGAATTAAATTCACGCCAATTCGCTGTTTTCATCATAAATTACCGGTTTACGGCTTTAGGGTTGGCAACTTTACCTATATTACCGATACCAATTTCATCCCGGAAAACGAAATGGAAAAACTAGCAGGAACAAAGGTTTTGGTTGTGAATGCGCTTCGGAAAGAAAAACACATTTCGCATTACAATCTCGAAGAAGCTTTGGAAACCATAGACCGGGTGAAACCTGAAAAGGCTTATTTAACGCATTTAAGCCATGGATTTGGTAAACATGAGGAAATTCAGCAATTGCTTCCTGAAAATGTGTTTGTGGCTTACGATGGGCTGAAAGTGGAAATTGACGAAATAACAGAATGAATCAATTCAATTTAAATCAGATAATTAATCCACAGTATCATCTCCCGGTTCAATATCCTTGAACTTACCTGCTCTTTTTGATGGCATTAAATCTTTCTCCAGCTTATTTAACCTGAAAATATATTTATCGACATTGCGCTGTAAAACTATATCCAGCAGGGTTGTAGCATTTGGCTGCAGCGCTTTTTCCAGGTTTTCCTGCGTGGCTTCGAGCCGGCATTCCTTAAACCGCACAAATCCATCGGTCGGTCTCGGACGAACAATTATTCCCATTTGGTTTGGCATTTCACTACCCGGATTTGTTGGTTTCCCAAAAATATCGTGTCCAACCATATTGTCGTAATTAAAGAAATAGGTAACCGTTTCCCTGTTAATGCGGTTTTGCTGACGGTCGGACAAAAATCCTTCCGGCAAATGATCGGGATTATTTTCGGGACCGGTAAAAAGCAAATCGTAGTCTGAAAGCGGATTTCCTTCGCTGTCGCGCACTCTGAAGATTACTTGTGAATACCGGTTATGAATAAATGTTCTCTCCGTAAAAATGTTTCGATGAATTTCAGTGAATTCATTTTTTTGAACCTCAGCAGTTTCTTCTGCAAACCGGTTAAATAACTGGTCATATTCTTCTTTGGATTTCACTTTAATACAAGCGAATATAGCCTTTACAATTTCAGTGTTTTTTCCATCGCTAAGCCGCTTTTTTACACTTGCCATAATTCCCATATCGTCTCCGGAATGCGATTTCCCCGATACAATACGAAATACAGTGTTTGGAGATTTCTGATATTCTTCAATAATTAATTTATGCAAATCGGTTTTCGATGAGCCCTGAACCAGCCTAATGTATTGGGCATTCAGGTTTGCCGCAGAAGATCTGACTACACCATCAGAACCCAACTCGCCGGTGTACGAATTTAAATTGTCGTAAATTTTACGATCTATCGACTGGCCAATGAGCACAAACGGAAATATGCTTTCGGAACCGATATCATCTTCATTGGCACTTATCCATTCATAATTAAGATTCCATGATGGCGAGCTTCCAAGTTCAAGCCAATTTAAAACGCCTTGTCCGGGTTCCACATCTTCGAGCCATGTTTTTATCCTGCTCAGTCTTCCTTTTCCCAATTGCGCCAACGCAGAACCAAAGTTGGCAGGAGCCAGCATAACCAGGTGGCTCATCGGGCAAATCCTGTCCGATTTCTTATAGTAGTATTTCGACCACCAATTACGGATAACCGGACCACCTGTGGAATGGGTTATACAAACAAAGCGTTCTTCCAAATCCAAAATATGTGCTAACTGCTCGTTTACAGCATGGTTAAATGCCCGCGAAATATCGTCCAGAAAAACTTCGTCTCTAAAACTGATATACTGACCAAGATGAATTTCGCTTAAATTGATTTCATAATCCTGACCGGCGCCTTCCGTTTTTAGCCGAAGCGGAAGTTCGCCATAAGTGTTCAGGTTGGTAACGCTGTATCCGTGAACAAAAACAACATTGATTTTTTTGTGCTCTGCCATAATTATTTGATTTACGAACCACTGTAATCAAATTTACAATATCCTCAGTAAAAAGCAATACTTATTTAGAAATAAGAAACTTAGGATATTTGAGCAAAGAAGCAGCGGCTGTTTTTTATTTAGAAATTATCTAAATAGAATCAAATATTTCGTATATTTCGTTTCAACGATACAGTTGATATTTACATTCAGAATCGTTCAGCCTGTAAGGTTTTTAGGGACATACTTATCGAAAAACATGAAATCAGAATATTTTGTGACATCTTAAATTTACAATTATGAAACAATTTACAGCATCAAATTTTAAAGGGGAATGCATGATTGACGATGATTTTGAACCGATAGTAACAATAATTAACGAGATGGCGAAAAAGTACAATATTACCGTTCATATTAATTCGTCGTACAGAGTGGATACAAATGTAAAAGGCGCCATTGTAAAGCCTGCCACGCATAGTAATCACATGATTGGCCATGCCATAGATTGTAACCTAATGCACAATGGCAAATTTTACAATTCTAAACTCATGCAAACCGACACAGGAATTATCCGCCAGTTTATTAACGATCTAAAAGCTAGCGGCATTCGCTGGGGAGGCGATTTTGGCAAACCAGATCCGGTACATTTCGACGATGGGCTTAATATTCGTGATATGACTGCATGGTTGACAAAGTTCAATGAATTACATGATATTGAAACCGAGAACCTGACTTAAAACTTTACATGATATTTTTCTGTTTTATAGCAAAAAACAAATTCCGGATTAATTATCTGAATGAATGTAAAGGGTTTAGCCAATTGATTAATGAAAGTGTGATTTAAATCGTGGGGAAATAATTAACTTAACTAATATTTTAATATTTAACGTATGGATTCAGAAGCTTTTAAAGAATATCTGCAAAAAAGGTATTACGATCAACTCAATTACTATGAGACAACTGCCGGAAAAAACCAGAAAAAATACCGGAATTTCCAATGGATATTGATTGTCCTTTCGGCTTTAACACCTGTGCTGGCTGCGATCGATGGCGATAATCTTCAGTACGTAGTTGTTGTTGTTTCAGCCATCGTGGCAATATTAACCACCGGAATGAAAACCTTTAGTTATCAGGAATTGTGGGCTACCTATCGCGCCACTGCCGAACAGCTTAAGCCTGAAATTTACTATTATAATTATGATGTCGGTCCGTACGGCGATTCGGGTATTAACAAGGAAGCGTTATTTATTTCACGAATTGAAGCGATTCTGGACAAGGAACACCAGGGATGGCCACCGTCAAAAAAGTTACGAGAAGAACATGCTTCCGATAATCATAAAGATTCGCGTAAAGACTAAGAAATAAACTTCATTTAAAAGTTTATCGCTCTGAAAAAGCCACTTATTTTCAGTACGTTGGCGAGCAAATTAGTGATATTGGTAATATAGTGGATAACCAGTTTTCAATCAGTTTAATTTGAAATATAACTACATGAAACCATACTGTTTTGTTATCACATCGTTTGGACAGAAGGAAAATATGAACGATTTAAAAGCCAAATACGTTCAAGGGAACAAAGCGCCGGTCCAGCGAATCGACTTTGATAAAATTTATGAAGATTTGGTAAAACCGGCAATTTTAAAAGCCGGTATGGAGCCGTTGATCGAGCGCGAAGAAAGTACTTTTGGCGCCATACAAAAAACCATGTACGAAAAAATTGTGCTCTGCGAATTTTGCATTGCCGATTTAACCAATGTCAATCCAAATGCCTATTACGAACTGGGTATGCGGTACGCCGTAAAACCATATTCAACTATACCTATAATTGCTTCATCGCATTTTCCCTTGCCGTTTGATGTGGGAATTAACAGAACTTTCGCGTACCAGGTAGACAATGATTTCAATTTGGTGAATACTAAAAACGATATTGAAGCGCTGTCCGGAATTCTGATTAAAGCCAAAAAAACAAGAAATACCGACAGTCCGTTGTATGATATGATTAACGGAATTTCCTTTCAGAACTCAGTCGCGCACGAGAAAACCGATATTTTCAGGGAGAAGGTTCAGTACGATGAAATATTGAAAACTGAATTGGCATATGCCAGAAGTTTATACGATGGTAAAACATCGGAATCACGAACCAAAAGCATTGAGGCTATAGATGCTGTGGTTAAAAAATATGGCCCGCCCGAAAACATCGAAACGGCAGTTCTGGTGGATATTATGATTTCGTACCGGAATATTGAAGCTTTCCCTGAAATGCTGAATTTTATAAAACAATTACCGCGATATGTGTTTGAAACTGTTATGGTACAGGAACAATATGCATTTGTACTTAATAGGGTAGGCGGCAAAAAAGTTCCGGTGGATGAAGTTATGATAAATGAAGCAATTAGCGTTTTGCAGAAGCTTGAAACTGACGGCAAAGCCAGCAGTGAGTCGTATGGCATTTGGGGTAGAATTTATAAAGATAAATTTGAAAGAACGTATAAAACCGGTGAAATAAGAGCTGCAAAAATACCTTTGAAAAATGCGCTCAAATATTATAAAAATGGTTTCGAATCCGATCCGCGTGATGCTTACCCCGGAGTTAATTACGTGACATGCATGGAGCTAATGGGAGAAAAAGAAAAAGCGCTGCGTTTGGTGCCGGCTGTGGAATATGCAGTAAAAGCAAAAATGAAACGCAAAGATCCGGATTACTGGGATTATGCGACTCTCCTCGAATTGGCAGTAATTGAAAACAGATTTGATGACGCTGAAGAATTTTATTTCGAAGCCAAACCACTGGCAAATGAAAGCTGGATGTTTGGAACTACGAAAGCAAATTTGGAAAAGATTTTTGCTTACAGGAATGAACGAAATGAAGATACAACAGAACTGGACAGCATTATAAAACTATTTAATTAGGCACTATTGTTAAATATGATTGATAATATGAGAATGGGGTTAAAACCCCTTAACAATCAACATTTCACAAATCCGTTCACTGAAGTGAACATGGCAATATATACATTAATTCCAATTATGTAGCTATTTATTGCCGTCTGCTTTAGCTGACGGATTTTATAATTTGCTGTTAAAAATGGCTTTAGCCGCATTTTGGTTTGTATTAGTTAAACGCCTAATTCAATAAAACTATTTAATGCGAACAAGCAACTCTGAATTATTAAAATGAAAGAATTCGGCCATGATTGAAATTGTAGAAGAGAAATTGTATATAAACACATTTTGAAAAATTTGGCTTAAATTGTACAACAGGTGATAAACAAACAGATCTAAATCATTCAAAAATGGCATTTCTAAAGGATTACGAATACGATATCTTTATTAGCTACGCGCATGTTGACAATACGCCTTTTCCAGGGCAAACCGCCGGTTGGATCGAACAATTCTACAAAAATCTGGATCTGATGCTTGCCAAGCGTTTTGGGCGGCCAGGTATTATAAAAATATGGTGGGACGATAAAAGACTCGATGGCAGTGTAGTATTCGACAAGTCGATTGAAGAAGGCATTAAAAGCTCGGCAATTATGATGTGCCTTAATTCGCCTGGTTATATAGCTTCAGATTATTGCAAAAAGGAATTAGATACGTTTTACAAAAAAGCAAAAGCAGAAAAAACAGGATTAGTAATTGGAGATCGTTCGCGAATAATAAATGTGCTGCTTAATAATATTCCCTTTGGCGAATGGTTGCCCGAGTTAAGCGGTACATCGGGATTTCCGTTTCATGATGCCACAGAAGCTGATGATTTTGGCGACGCGCTGGAAACTAATTCTCACGAATTCAGCGAACAATTGAAAAATGTCAGAGATGCGTTGTGGAATATACTGAATGATTTTTCAAAAACACTAACGCCATCGCCGATTGCGCCAATACCAACATCTGATGGAGAAAGCCAAAAGTTTTCAATTTTTTTTGGCGAAGTAGCCGATACACTGCGCATCCCCCGGAAACGTGCAATAAATGAACTCGAAAAACAGGGATTCAATATTATTTTCGGAATTCCGCCGCCAAATGAGGTTAACGCCCATGAACAGGCAATTAAAGATGCATTGAATTCCGCAGATATGGCTGTTCACTTACTCGATGAATATCCGGGACGTGAAATAGTTGGGGCGCTTGAATTATGGTATCCTCAAAAACAAGCTGAACTTGCTATGCAAACCGGTAAGTCGCAATTAATCTGGGTGCCTGCCGAAACAGATTTTCAGGATATTGAAGACGATAATTATAAGCTGTTTCTGCAAAAGCTTGAAACCGGCGAATCCATTTCAAAGAATTTTGAATTTGTGCGTGGTTCAAAAAGTAATCTGGCAATGGAAATAATAGATATAGCTGAACATCTGAAAGCACAGAGGACATTGCAAAATGCTGAGAATGAAAAAATATCGGTTCTGCTGGATACGCATTTTAAGGATCAATTATATGCACTTGATTTAAGCAGAACTTTAATTGAAAACAAAATTCAGCCCTTTATTAATCCGCAGGAAGACGACCCTCATAAAAATATAAATATTCTGGCCGACAGGATTAGCCAGGTAAGAAAACTCATCTTTTTATACGGGAGCGTTTCAAAGGAATGGGTCTTTGAACGAATGAGCGCGGCGCTGCATCTTATTATCACCAATAATTTCAATATCGACGATTTTTTTATTTTCATGGCGCCGCCACATAAGGAAAAAAACAGCATTCAGCTCAATCAGCGGTTTTTAAAAATTAGTGTGATTGATAACAGCGATAACCCGGTACTGGATAAA
>CAWGFJ010000023.1:0-239341 GCA_963821855.1 uncultured Prolixibacteraceae bacterium
CACCAGATATTAAAAACCAACAAAATAAGAAAGAATTAATATTTTGCTGAAGATGATGTGATAGTACCAGGCTTTTGTGTTATTATTCCGTTACTCAACAGCATAAAAAAGGCCTGTAACATTAACTGTTACAGGCAGATGGAATTTCTTCCGAGTACCCGGGGCGGGAATCGAACCCGCACTCTGTTGCCAGAACTGGATTTTGAATCCAGCGCGTCTACCAATTCCGCCACCCGGGCAAATACCTTTGTTTTAAATTGGTTCGCAAAACTAACTAATTCACCTGAAATCCCAAAATATTAATTCGAAATTTGTTTACTTCTGTCAATACTCTTTACAACACGTCCGTAAATTATTAAAGCTAAGGCGGATATAAGTGCAATACCAACAAAATAAACCAAATATAATGTGCATGTTTAGCCGATTCTGCCCATGCTTCGTGCGATGAAAACAATCTTGGATCAGGACAATATTTATCCAACAAAACACCTGACATTATAAATCCGAAAATCGACGAAAGAAATGAATGCAGATGACTAAATCCGAGATAAAGCCCCTCCTCTCCTTTTGGCGCCTGAAGTGAAAAATATTCCAGATAGCGGGGTGAAATAAATGTTTCCGCAAATCCCTGGAATGCAATTCCAACTACCATCATAAAAGCAACCGGATGCATACCTAAAATATTTCCGCTTAATAAATTTCCCGAAGCCATTAATAAAGCCGAAACAGGCATAATAAACATACCGGTAGTCATACTGAAAAGAGCGGTTCGTTTTCGCATTAAATGTGTTACTATACCTACCGTAGTAAACACGACCAACGGATTTACATTGGCGTACCACGATGGTGATGCGCCTTCGCCTGCCAACCGTAAAACATATTTTGGCATCGTTGCATACATTTGATGTTGAACCATCCAAAACCCGGTAATTATCAGGATTAAAACAATTAACCTTGTATTTCCGAGAACCTTTAATAGTCCATCAAATATTTCGCTTATCGATTTTCCTTCGCCTTGGGTTTTAGCGCTTCGGTACCACAGAATAACTACCACTAAACCCAGTAAAGTCATAATTGCTGAAAAGTAGCTAATCCAAATTAATCCTGTATTTCCCATCATTTCGCGCAAAGGTTTAACGATGGTTTTTCCGGAAAAAGCTCCGATATTGACCATGGCATAGAAAATACTGTAACCTCTTGCGCGGTTTTCTTTTGTTGTTTCTTTGGCAACAGTTCCGGTAATTACAGATTTTATAAATGAGCCACCTAAAATGATTAGCGCCATTACCGGCAGAATTGCATATCGTTGAGTTGACGTGTCCAAACCTGAAAACAGTGTTGAGTCTCCGTATTTTACCAATCCGGCCGATTCAAACATGGTAGGCAGAACGCCCATTCCGGCATAACCAAGTGTAAGTAATCCGAAAGCCAGCATCAGCGATTTTCGGAATCCTATTCTATCGGCATAGGCACCTGCAAAAGTCGGTAAGAAATAAAGCAGCGCCTGAAAAATTCCGGCGATTGTTGCAGCTTCAATATCACCGAATCCTAATATTCGCGATAAATAAAGTGTAATTACAATAAAAACTCCGTAATATGCTGCGCGTTCGAATAATTCAACGGTGTTTGCAACCCAAAATGCCTTTGGAAATTTCCAGGTTTCTTTTCTTTCCATTCTTTATATTTCCCGCAAAATAAACAGCTTAATTGAATTGGCAAAATTGGCCATAATGAATAAACATAATAATAGAATATTTTCAGAACGCATTTGTTTTTTTCTACCTTAGCATTAGTTGTTTACCATTTGTACAATGAAGCTAACCGAGGAAAAAATTTTGTTCGACAAATTGAAAGAAGACGATATTGAGGCGTTTGAAATCCTGTTTCACCGGTATTATGGCTATTTATGCTTATTTGCAAATAAATTTTTAAATGACCCGATAAATGCAGAAGAAATTGTACAGGATTTTTTTGTTCGGCTTTGGGAAAAAAGAGAAAAGTTAAACATTGATACCTCAGTTAAAAATTATTTCTTTCGCTCTGTAAAAAATATGTGCATGAATGTATTGCAACATGAAAAAATTAAAGCTAAACATGCACAAAAAGTCATTTCAGAAACAGAAATTAATACGACGGAAGATGAGAGCTTTATCGAATTTGATTTAGCAGAAAAAATAGAAGAAAGCATACAGTCACTTCCTGAAAAACGCAGGGAAATTTTTCGTTTGAGTCGCGAGGAAGGATTAAAATACCGCGAAATTGCAGAAAAACTAAATGTATCCGTAAAAACAGTAGAAACACAAATGAGCCTGGCAATTAAAACATTACGCGATAAGCTCAAAAAATATTCAACCTATTTTATTCTTTTTTTGATAATAAAATAAAAAATCCTTTAGGGGTAAATGATTTGTACTTTGTCATTATTGTAACATGGAAAAAATGGAGAACATTGGGGATTTTGATCGGGATTTACTGGTAAAGTATATCAGCAACGAAGCAAATGATCATGAAAAATCGCTGGTGGAAAATTGGTTAAATGAATCGGAAGCTAACCAACAGGAACTACAGAAAATTCGCAAAATGCTGCTTAAGGTCGATACTTTTTTCGAAGCAAAAAGTTTTGACGCTGAAAGCGCATGGAACAAAGTACACTCGAAAATTACCCAACCACAAAAAAGGGTTATACAGCTCAAAAAAAGAAGAAAGGAGGCCATTTTACAGTTTTATAAATATGCAGCTGTAATTGTAATAGCGCTTTTGTTGGGTGTTGCGGGTTATTATTTTGGATTCAGAAATCAGATGCAGGTGATATATGGCGAAGTGATTTCAGCGGAAAACCAGGTTGTCAGCGAGTATACACTTCCTGATGGAACAATTGTAACTTTAAACAATAATTCTTCGCTTACTTTCCCAAAACATTTTAAAAATGATATCAGGGAAGTTACCATTTCGGGCGAAGCTTTTTTTGATGTAACTCCTAATCCCGAAAAGCCTTTCATTATTCATGCCGGAGATGCACAGGTAAAAGTTTTAGGTACCTCTTTTAACGTTTGTGCATATCCCGAATCTGAAACCGTGGAAGTAGTGGTTAAAACCGGTAAAGTTCAGGTAACCAACAAACAAAAGGATGCAGATTTAACAGCAATTAATGAAGTTTTCCTGATTCCCGGAGAAAAGGGAACACTTTATTTGAATACTAATTTGCTGGAAAAAACAGAAAACAGAAATCCAAATTACCTGGCATGGAAAACCCACGACCTCGTTTTCGTAAAAGCGCCTTTGAGTGAAGTAATTCAGAATCTGGAGAAGGTTTATCGTGTGAAGATAAATGTTTTGGATCCGAAACTGAACGATTTGCTTTTAACCGCGCATTTCGACAAAAAACCGATTGATTTCGTTTTGAATGTCGTTCAGCTGACATTTAATCTTGAATTAAGCGAAAACAACGAACAGTTTACCCTTTCAAACCGTAAAAAGAACAATTGATGCCTTTAAGCTATGAAACTATGAAGTTAAAGGAATTTTGTACCAACTTCGAAAAACTGAAAATTAAAATTAAGACAAATGAAAACAAGAAATAAAGTTAGATTGCTATTGATTTTAGGATTATTTGCATTGATTTTTACGCCTAAAATTCAATTTGCGCAAGACGAAAAATCGCAGGCGCTCGACCAAAACATCAGTATTTATGCCGAAGACGAACCACTTTCTGATATAATCGAGAAAATTTGTAAATACCTGAATATCGATTATACATACAATTCAACCATTGTAGCCGACAAAAAAATAAGCCTGAATATTTCGAATAAACCGATTAAATATGTCCTCGATAAACTTATGAAGGATTTTTACCTTCTTTTTGAAATTGAGGATAATATCCTGGTTGTTCGCGATTATGTTCCACTGGAGAAAAGCATTGATTATGATAATAATACAAATCAGTACTTTGCCAGTAACCGTGGTTTTTTATTCGATAATCCACGAAAGAAATCGGTTACAATCAAGTTTAAGTCTGCAAGTAACTTAATTATTATTCCGGTTACCATTAATGAATCGGATACATTGAATTTTATTTTGGATACCGGAGTCAGATTTCCAATTATTACCGAACTTCCGTTTATTAACAAACTGAACCTGAATTACATGATGCCTGTTCAGATTAAAGGTTTGGGTGAAGGAGTTGATTTAACCGCTTACCGTTCAGGAAACAATACAATGAATATTGAAGGTTTGACGGCAAGAAACCAGGAAGTTCAAATGATTATCGATGAAAATTTCCAGATTTCGCACATGCTCGGAATACCCGTACACGGCTTAATTGGGTTTAATCTGTTTAAGGATTATATTGTCAACATCGACTATATTAATGAAAAAATTACGTTGTATAAGCCTGAATATTACAAATACCGCGATCGCAGAAAGGACATTATTCTTCCGTTGCAAATGGATGATAACAAGCCATTTGTATATACCAGTATTGTAACTGACAGTGTGAATGAAGTACCGGTTAAATTGCTCGTAGATACGGGAGCGAGCGATGCGCTTTGGCTTTCCGAAAAATCGGATGACCGTTTACATTATCCTGAAAATCACATAGAAACATTTTTAGGAAAAGGCTTAAGCGGCGATTTATATGGTATTAAAGGCAGAATTGATGGTATTTGGGTTGGCCCGCTGATTTTATCAAAACCAATTGTTGCTTTTCCAAATTCCGCGATTATTGATGATTTAATTTCCTTCAACGACAGAAATGGAACGATTGGAGCAGAAATCTTACGTCGATTCGATGTTACCTTCGATTACCGGAACAGTCGCTTAACATTACGTCCGACGCATAAGGTAAAAGAAGACTTTAATTATAACATGAGTGGAATGGAAATTACAAATCCATTGCCCGGCTTGCCGGTTTTCACCATTTCAAATATTCGTGAAAATTCGCCTGCATATTTTGCCGGTTTAAAGGAAAACGACCAGATATTATCGATTAACAGTAACAATCATAAAACTATCGATTTAAACGATATAAATTTATTGCTTCAAAGCAAGGAAAACAAAAAAATAAGATTGACAGTGTTGCGCGAAGGTGAAGAATTTAAAACTTCATTCGAGTTGAAAAAACTGTTTTAATGGATAAAAGCTCATTTGTCATAATACTAGCCATCCTGTTACTTTCCAATTCGTTACGCGGACAGCAACAGGATGGTTCTGTTTTTGAGAAACGGGTAACAATCAATCAAAAAAATCAAAGTCTTGGAAATATCCTGGATCAGTTGAGTTGGCAGGCAGGCGTTTATTTTTCGTATGATGCTTCACTTTTAAATTCCAGCAAAAAATACAATGTAGAAGCAAACGATAAATCATTGTTTACAGTTCTGAATCAGCTTTTTAATCCTTCCGAATTCAAATTTACCGAACTTCAGAACCAGGTAATTATTTCAAAAAGAACCGATTTAAAGACACCAAAAACGGAAATTAACGACACAATTCCGGTAAAGTATTTCTTCCTTACGGGAAAAATTATCGACGAAAAAAAGGAAGAACCAATTTCCTATGCATCTGTTTCTGTTTTGAACAAACCAATTGGGACAATTACCAATACCGATGGTGATTTTCTTTTAAAAATCCATCCCGATAATATTTACGATACAGTTGTAATTTCGAGTATGGGATATTCCCAGATAATCTTGCCCGCGTACCAATTGCTGGATGAAGATTTAATAAGAATGAAACAGATATCCATCCGGATAAAGGAGGTAAAAGTAACTGCAATTTCGCCAACACAGCTTTTGAAAAATATCAGGAATAACCTCGATAAAAATTACAGTCAGTTTCCAAAACAAATGACCGGTTTTTATCGCGAAACTGTTCAGCAGGATGGGAGTTATATCAGTGTATCAGAAGCCGTTATTGAAATTCTTAAAGCGCCTTATGCCCAAAATTCTTTGCATTCCGATTTGGTAAGGTTAATAAAAGGACGCCGAAGCCCGGATGTTAAGCCATTTCAATGGTTAAATTTTAAATTGCAGGGTGGACCATTTACAATCGTTAAACTCGATGCGATTAAAACCATGGAAACATTTATCGATGAAAAATCTGAAAATTCCTATAATTATAATATCAGCAAAGTTATCTGGTATAACGATATTCCGGTTTATGTGCTAACATTCAAACCAATTGAGGGATTTGTAGAGCAAGGTTTTGTGGGCGAAATGTATGTTCATCGTGAAACATTTGCTATTGTTCATGTTAACTTTCACTTAAATAAATCGGGATTGAAAGATGCAGAGAGCATTTTGATTAAAAAGAAACCCAGAGGAGTAAAAGCTAAACCCACTTATGTACATTACAATGTGACTTATCAGCCGTATAAGGGCGTATGGCAATTGGCTACTGCCCAGGCTTCTGTAAAATTTAAAGTGCGAAGCCGAAGGGATAAAATCAATTCAGAATATCACAGTATTTCCGATTTACTTATCACAGATATTCATTCTACCGAATTAAAAAAATTACCCCGTGATGAGCAATTTAACCAACGCGATATTTTTGTTGAAATGATTGGTGAATACGACCAGAAATTCTGGGAAAACTATAATATTATCCAACCCGACGAAGAACTACAGAATGCATTTAAAACCCGAATCGAAGATTGATAAATGAATTTTGGAGGTTGACACCTTTATTATAATATTTTCAGAAGTCAGAAACCGTGACGCATTCGGTGTTTTTTCTGTAATTTTGAGCCATTTAAAACATAAATTTTTATCCGATGGAAGAATACAGTACACGGCAGAATAAAATATCGAAACTCATTCAGCGCGAAATGGCGGAAATGTTACTCCAGTTAAATAAAACAAAATTTTCAGGAAAATTAATCAGTGTTACCATTGTTCGTGTTACCAAAGATTTAGGCATTGCACGAATATACCTGAGTATTTTTCCTTCGGAATTTGCCCGGGAAATTTTAAATGATATAGAACTAAGTAATAAGCAATTACGTGGTGAATTGGGAAGAAAACTTGGAAAAACATTACGCGTAATTCCGGAATTGCAATTTTATATCGACGATAGCTTAGACTATATCGATAACATCAACCGTTTAATAAAATCGTAAATCATCAGCAATTTCGGGTTAAAAAAAGCGATTTGAAGTTACCACTGTTTATAGCGCAACGATATCTCGTTTCGAAAAAGAAACAAAATATTATCAATATTATTTCAGCAATTTCTGTTGGAGGAATTATTGTTGGCACTATGGCTTTGGTAATTGTGCTTTCGGTTTTCAATGGTTTTAAAGGCCTCATTAGCAATTTCTACAGCAATTTCGATCCCGATATGAAAATCACTGCCGTAAAAGGAAAAATGTTTAATCCTGCCGATTACGATTTTGAAAAAATAAAATCACTTCCTGATGTTGCGAATTATGCCGAAGTTTTGGAGGAAGTTGCCCTTTTGAAATACGGAGACCAGGTTTATCCGGCTATTGTAAAAGGTGTTCCGGCTAATTATGCCAGTTATACCAACATCGATACACTAATTACAGATGGCAGTTTTATGCTTGAATATCAAGGAATTGACTATGCAGTTGTTGGCCAGGGAGTCGCCTATAATCTTGGTATTAAGCCTGAATTGCTCGACCATATAATGATATATGTACCAAAAAAAGGAAAAGTTACGTCGTTAAATCCGGCCCGTGCCATAAATCATAACTATGTGTTTCCTGCCGGCGTATTTTCCCTTTTAGAGGAAATTGATTCAAAATATATTATTGTATCCTTCAAATATGCAGCCGATTTATTTGAAAGTGAAAACAATATTTCTTCTGTTGAACTGGGATTAAATCATTCATCAAATGCGAAAAAAATTCAAAAAGAAATTCAAGCAATTCTGGGCGACGGGTTTAGTGTGAAAAATAAATATCAGCAACACGATTTAATTTATAAAACAATGGAATCGGAAAAATGGGCTGCATATTTAATCCTGGTTTTTATATTAATCATAGCATCATTCAACATTTTAGGAAGTTTATCGATGCTAATAATCGATAAAAAAGAAGACATTTATATTTTTAAAAGTATGGGAGCAACTTCAAAAACCATACGTCGGATTTTTCTTTATGAAGGTTGGCTAATTTCGATCGTCGGAGCCGTAATTGGCTCTCTGTTAGGTATTTTTGTGTGCTGGATCCAAATTAAATTCGGAATAATTACTTTACCGGGAACAGGCACATTTGTAGTTTCGGCGTATCCGGTTCAGTGTAATATTTTCTGATGTTTTGGTGGTGTTAATCGTTGTTTTATTTATCGGGTTTTTAGCTTCCTATTATCCTGTTAAATTCATTTCTCACAAATATTTGCTTCAGCAAAAAATGTAATTTGCTCTATTTCAATTATCTATATCAAATAATAAATTTATGCAACCCTGATTTTCGTTATGAAATGAAACTATTTTTTTGTTTTACCTTGCAGATAAATGTGGAACCGAGATTTTAATGCAAATGAAAGCAATTGTAAAGAGTAAACCCGAAAAAGGCTTATGGCTCGAAGAAGTACCTGTTCCTGTAACCGGACCAAATGATGTACTGTTAAAAGTCAGCAAATCTGCTATTTGTGGTACCGATTTGCATATTTATAAGTGGGATGAATGGGCAAGGCAAACCATAAAACCACCGCTGGTTATCGGCCACGAATTTATGGGTACCGTTGTGGAAGTAGGTTCAGAAGTTGACAGAGTTAAAGTCGGTGAAAGAGTAACGGTTGAAGGTCATATTTCATGCGGATTTTGCAGAAATTGCAGAAGGGGTCGTCAGCATATTTGCGATAATACAGTTGGAATAGGCGTACAACGAAACGGAGGATTTGCTGAATATATTTCGATTCCGGCTAAAAATGTAATGCATATTGATAATCGCATTTCTGATGAAATGATGGCAATTATGGATCCGCTTGGAAATGCAACACATACTGCCCTATCCTTTCCATTATTAGGCGAAGACGTTCTTATTACTGGAATTGGCGGTCCAATTGGCGCTATGGCTGCAGCTATATGTAAATTTGCAGGGGCAAGAAATATTATTGGAACCGATTTAAGCAAATATCGCAGAAATTTAGCCCGGCATATGGGTGCAACAAGGGTTATCGATCCAACAAAAGAAAGTTTAAAAGAAGCCATGGCCAAACATGAAATGGTTGCCGGATTTGACATTGGCCTTGAATGTTCCGGTTCACCTGCAGCTTTTAATGATATGGTCAACCACATGTATAATGGCGGAAAAATAAGCCTTTTGGGACTATTACCGCAAAACACGCAAATCAACTGGAGCAAACTTATTTTTAAAGGAATTACACTCAAAGGCATTTACGGACGCGAAATGTTTGAGACCTGGTATCACATGGAAATGATGTTAACCACAGGATTGGATATAACGCCAATTATCACCCATCGTTTTCCGGCAGAAGAATTCCAAAAGGCTTTTGATATTATGGAAGATGGAAATTGCGGCAAAATAATATTAAACTGGGATTAATTCGAATTTTTATTTTCAATCATAAACCCTTTATTTTCAAACCGCTTAAACGCTTTTGTTCCACGTGAAATTCAATCAATCTGACAGTTGTTTTGAAATTTCCCTACATTTGAAAAAAATGTCGCTTGGAAAAAGGAATTGTAATAAAGTCTACTGGAAGTTGGTACACTGTTGAAACGAATAACGGTGAACAAATAGAATGTAAAATAAAGGGAAAATTACGTATTAAAGGTATAAAAAGTACGAATCCGGTTGCTGTTGGTGACCATGTGGAAATTGAGGTTCAAACTGAAAACAACAAAGAAAAAAATTCAGCAATTGGATTAATTGCTTCTATTTCTGAACGCAAAAACTATATCATCCGAAGGTCTCAAAACCTTTCAAAAGAATCGCATATTATCGCAGCCAATATCGATCAGGCTGTGTTAATGGCTACGCTCAAGTATCCGGTTACGACAACAACATTCATTGATCGCTACCTGGCTTCGGCTGAAGCGTATAGAATACCTGTTCTTTTGGTTTTCAATAAATTAGACAGGTACACCACTGATCAATTAAAACATCTTGAAACGCTTACCAGCATTTATCAGGATATTGGTTACCAATGCATTTCAACGTCTGCTGCTACATTGGCTGGAATTGATGAACTTAAAGCTGCGCTGAAAAATAAAATCAATGTAATTAGTGGTCACAGTGGTGTTGGAAAGTCTACAATAATAAATATTCTCGAACCCGGTTTACAATTAAAAACAGCTGATATTTCTGATCTCCATAAAACCGGAAAACACACAACAACATTTTCGGCATTATATAAACTAAATTTTGGTGGTTATGTAATCGATACCCCAGGCATTAAAGCTTTTGGTATGCTTGAAATGGAACCATGGGAAATTTCCCATTATTTTAAAGAGATTTTTAAGATATCAGAAAATTGTCAGTATAATAATTGTTCACATACGCATGAACCTGGTTGTGCGGTAAAATCTGCCGTGGAAAATGGAGAAATTGCAAATTCACGTTTTATAAGCTATCTCGGGTTATTGGAGGCAGATGATAAATACCGTCCGGCTTATTAAATCTAAAAAGAGTCTTCAATTCATCATCCTCCAATTAAAAGTCAATATTGAGGAAAAGTGCCGTCAGTCCAATGGAAATTATCGCCTCAGATTTTAATAAATCGCCCTCTTTCCAACATGGAGTGAAAATATTGAATTCACAGCGCGTTAAATTTAGTACTTTTTTCATAAAAGGTATACTTATTATATTCCCATATAATTCTTCATATCAATTCGTTACCTGCATTTTTATGAGCCTGTACCAAAAATATTTATTAGCATTTTTCGTTTGTTAGCTTTTATTCATTTAGATGAAATTCTCACCAAATCCCGCAAATTTTGGTTTAAAATTTCGTTTTTTCGTATTCGTTAAAGAGAATTATCTCTTTTTTGAAAAATCCCAAATACCAATATATTTTTTCGCATAAAGCTGCTTTTTTAAAAAGCAGCTAAACATAATATATTTTAGGCTAATTAATTATGAAAATATTTGAAAACTATTTCTGCTTTTGATTTTCCGATTTTTTCAATCAGTGAATTTAGATTTTGCTCTTTAATATTCTTCACAGATTTGAAATCAGTAAGCAATTTTTGAGCTGTCTTCTCGCCTATTCCCTGAATATTATATAGCTCCGATGTGATTTGCGCTTTTGATCTTTTATTGCGGTGAAAATTTATTCCAAACCGGTGTGCTTCATCTCTTAATTGCTGTATTAATTTTAGCGACTCTGAATTCTTATTCAGATAAATTGGAACAGAATCACCGGGAAAATAAATTTCCTCAAGCTTTTTTGCGATACCAATTATTGTTATTTTTCCCCTTAAATCTAGTTTTTCCAAAGCCTGAACTGCTGCTGATAACTGTCCTTTTCCGCCATCGATAATAATTAATTGCGGCAACGATTTCTCCTCATCAATAAGTCTTTTATATCGGCGATATACAACTTCTTCCATCGAAGCAAAATCATTCGGGCCTTCAACACTCTTAACATTAAAATGACGGTACTCACTTTTCTTTGGCTTTGCATTTACAAAAACCACACAGGCTGAAACCGGTTGATTTCCTTGTAAATTGCTGTTATCGAAACATTCGATGTGTACTGGTGTTTCAGCTAATTGTAAATCTTTTTTTAATGTGTTCAGAATACGATCTTCCCTGATTTTTGGATTTTTAAGAACCGTTTGTTTTTCTTTTTCGAGTCGGTAATATTTTGCATTACGTTGAGATAAATCCAGTAACGCCTTCTTTTCTCCTTTTTTTGGAACTTTAAAAGTAATAGTATCAAACAGATTTTTTACTTGAAAAGGCACAAGAATTTCTTTTGCATTACTGAATATTTTTTGGCGAATATCAACAATACCGGCAATAAACAGATCTTCTGTGGATTCGTTTAATACTTTCTTTATTTCAAGCGTAAACGTTTGAATTACCGCACCTTGTATAACTTTTAAATAATTAATATATGCGAACTTATTATCCTCTTCTATACTAAAAACATCAACATCGGTAATATTTGGCGAAACTATGGTTGATCTGCTCTGGTAACGTTTTAATGAATCGTACTTTTCTTTTATCCTGGCTGCTTCTTCAAAATTCAAATTATCAGCCATATCGTCCATTATGCTCTTCAAATGCTTTATTACTCCGGAAACATTACCTTTCAGGATATTTGAAATATCGTCTATTCCTTCATTATATTTATTTTCGGGATACAAGCCTTCACATGGTCCATAACAGTTGCCAATGTGGTATTCCAGACAAACTTTATACTTTTTCTCCTTAATATTTTCCTGGCTCAGATTATAATTACAGGTTCTTAATTTGTATTCCGATTTAAATAACTCCAGTAACGTTCGTACGGTATATATCGATGTATATGGACCGAAATATTTGGATCCATCTCGTATTAAGTTTCTGGTTTTAAAAACCCTTGGGAATGCTTCGTTTTTTATACAAATCCATGGAAAACTCTTATCGTCTTTTAATTGTATGTTATATCTTGGCTGATATTTTTTGATTAGATTATTTTCCAGTAGCAGAGCGTCTTGCTCACTTTGCACGATCATGTGTTTTATATCTACAATATTTCGTACAAGCAAAGCAGTTTTTCTGTAATCGTGTTTTTTGGAGAAATAAGAACTTACTCTTTTTTTAAGATTTTTGGCTTTGCCTATATATATAATTTTATTTGTATTATCATAAAACTGATATATACCGGGCTTGTCGGGCAGAACAGACACCAACGATTTTAGATAGTCGATATTTGTATTTGATGCTGAATATTTCAATTATTGATATTTTACCAATACTTGTTTTTTATATCTATCCAAAGTTTTCTTTTCGGGCGTATCAATAAATTCGAGATCACAAACAAAACTAAGACACACCTTTTTTACTCCTAACTTTTCAACCATTCGAAGTGCAGCTAATGCCGTGCCGCCTGTGGCTAGTAAGTCGTCGTGTATTAAAACGACATCGCTTTTTTCCAAAGCATCCAAATGCATTTCAATCCGATCTTCTCCATATTCCAGGGCATAACTTTCGCTTATCTTCTTATAGGGTAGTTTACCACTTTTTCTAACCGGCACAAAACCACTGTTTAACTTACTTGCGATTGCTCCGCCAAAAATAAAACCTCTTGCTTCAAGCGCAACAACCTTTGTGATGCCTTCATCTTTAAAACAATTATAAACCTGATCGACTACATAATTAAAAGCCTTGGCGTTTTTAGTCAAGGTTGTAATGTCTTTAAAATTTATGCCGATCCTTGGGTAATCCTGAACTTCTCTGATTTCCTTTATTAAATCCATTTAAATGTTTGTTCCACGTGAAACCTATCTGCCAAGCAAAACAAGCAAAACATTTATATCGGAGGGTGATACCCCTGAAATTCTTTTTGCCTGACCAATCGTTTTTGGATTTACTTTTGACAGTTTTTGCCTTGCTTCGGTTGATATTGATTTTAATTCACTATAATTAAACTTATCTTCAATTAATATTTCTTCAAATTTGTCGAGCTTTTCTGCCAGCAGTTTTTCACGATTAATATATCCGTCGTATTTAATTGAAATTTCCGCACCTTCTATAATTTCTAATTTTCTTTCTTCAGGAACCTTTTCCAGAACCTGTTTTAGCGGTGTAATATATTCAACCAAATCAAATATTGAAATCTGAGGACGTAAAATGATATCGTAAAGTTTAACGCCTTGCTTTAATTCTGTTGTTCCCTTTTTTATAAGCAATTGATTTACAAACCTTTCCTTAACACTAAAACGTTTTGTGAAATCAATAATTTCTGAAATTAAGTTCGCTTTAGAATGTAATATATTAACGCGTTCCAGCGAAGCAAGTCCTATTTTATGCGATTTTTCAGTTAATCTTGCATCGGCATTATCTTGTCGTAACAGAATACGGAATTCTGCCCGGCTTGTAAACATACGATAAGGCTCATCCACTCCTTTTGTAACCAAATCATCAATTAAAACACCAATATATGCTTCATTTCTTTTTAAGATAAATTCTTCATCTGTCGAATGGCATTTCAGATGTGCATTTATTCCTGCCATTATTCCCTGTGCTCCGGCTTCTTCATATCCGGTAGTTCCATTTATCTGACCGGCAAAAAATAAATTACCGATAATTTTTGTTTCCAACGAATGCTTTAACTGTGTTGGCTCAAAATAATCGTACTCAATGGCATAACCGGGGCGGAATATTTTTGCATTTTCCAAACCGGGGATTTTATGCAAACCGCGGTACTGAATCTCCCAGGGTAGGGAAGAGGAGAAACCATTTAAGTAATATTCTATGGTATTTTCACCTTCAGGTTCCAAAAACAATTGATGCCTTTCTTTCTCGGCGAAGGTTACCAGTTTTGATTCAATACTCGGGCAATATCTTGGCCCTGTGCTTTGTATCGTACCATCAAACATTGGCGAAGCCTCAAAACCTAATTCAAGTTCCTGATGCACCGCTTTATTGGTATGAGTAATCCAGCATGATCGTTGTTTTAATTTACTTTCCGTTCCGGGTAAATATGAAAACTTATAATGATTTTCATCTCCTTTTTGTTCCGTTAACTTTGTAAAATCAATTGTTCTTCCATCGATTCGAACAGGCGTTCCGGTTTTTAACCTTCCTGTTTTGAAACCCAAATCGAAGAGTTGTTCCGAAATATTGTAGGAAGCTGCTTCACCAATTCGTCCACCTTTTTGCTTAGCCTGCCCAATATGCATTAAGCCATTCAAAAATGTGCCATTGGTTAAAACAACCGTTTTTGCCTTAAATTCGATACCAATTTTTGTAACTACACCCTTAACTTCCTTATTTTCAATAATTAACTGACTAACAGTATCCTGCCATAAATCTAAATTCTTTATACTTTCCAATGTACTGCGCCATGCTTCAGCAAACCGGAAACGGTCGTTTTGTGACCTCGGGCTCCACATAGCAGGCCCTTTCGACATATTTAGCATTCGAAACTGAATGGTAGTATTATCGGCTATTATTCCCGAATAACCACCTAATGCGTCGATTTCACGAACAATCTGGCCTTTGGCAATTCCACCAATTGCAGGATTGCACGACATTTGGCCATATTTGGTCATATCCATCGTGATAAGCAAAGTTTTTGAACCTAAATTTGCCGCAGCGGCTGCAGCTTCGCATCCAGCATGCCCGCCTCCTACTACAATAACATCATATAATGGCATCATAACTCAATCTCCCTAAAATCAACTTCACTTAAATATAAATTTTCCTTTTCCGTCATCGTTTTCTTTTCTTCGCTTGTTTTATCGCCGTAACCGATAAGATGAAGAACACCATGAAAAATAACTCTGCACAGTTCGTTAATTATATTTGCATTATACCTTTTTGCATTTTCCTCAACTCTTTCAAGGCTGATAAACAGATCGCCTGAAATAACATCCTGCTCCACATAATCAAATGTAATTATATCGGTAAAATAGTCGTGATTTAAATATTGTTTATTCATTTCGAGCAAATATTTATCGGAGCATAGAATAACTGATATTTCTCCTAATTGTTTCATCTCACTGTTAATGAGCCTTTTAACTAATTTATTTAAGGATGTCTTTTTTATGGATAATGACTGGATATCTTCGTAATAAATTTCTACTTTGTTCACAAGCAAACAATTTTAAACTGAATAAATTTTTCGTTATTGTTATATTCCAGTTTATTTGTTAACGACCTTATAATATGAATTCCTCTTCCTGATTCTTTTCTAATATTCGCTTTAATCGTCGGATCCTCAATATTATTTAAATCAAAACCATCTCCTTCATCCTTAATAAATATATCAATTTCATTTCCTTTACAATTAATTCCAATCGACACATTTTTGCTTTTGTCTTTTTTATTTCCATGTTCAATTGAATTTATTACCGCTTCAGAAATGCACAAAAATACCCTATTAAAATTTTCTTTTGAAATTTTACAATCTTCAAATGTATCGAGAAGAAATTTTTCGACTCTTTTTAACTCTGAAGTTTCAGATTTTATTACAAATATTTTTCGAGGGCGTGTCACTTTGTTTTATCCATATTATTGATATATTGTTTATACTTACTATTATAAAAATTGTTTAGTTTATGCGAATTTCTGTTTAAATATTCAATGGTAGAGTTTTCATTTTCTTTGTAATCGAAAAATTTAACCGGATTACTGTAAAATTCTTCCGCAGTTCTCGATTCTCTTTTATCTTCAAATTCTCTTTCCAATTCAGCTTTTTCAGCTTCCAGTAATCGGGTTGTAATTAAATTTTGCCGTGTAAGTGTTTGCGCATTAATCGACTTACTCATCAGCTCTTTTCTATTCTGTTCCAGCATATTATCAATTTCCTGCAATTGCTTTTTTGCACCACTGCCAACACTTCCGTTATTCATTAAATCGCGAAGCATTTGCTGCATCATTTCATGCTGCATTAGGCTCTGACCCATTTCCTGGCTCATATTCTGCATATTTCCGTTCTTCATCTGGTTAATCATTTCCTGCAGTTGCTGCTTTATACTTTCCGATGCTTGTTTCAACATATTCATGTTGCCTTTTCCCTTTCCACCAGGTTTTTCGCTTTGCTGTTCACCAGGTTGAGAATTAGCCATTTGATTTTCCAGGTTTTCCAAAGCTTCATTCAGCATTAAAGCCAGATTATTTAAAGATGTAACAACAAACTGCTGACTTACTCTTGCATTCGGAAATAATGCCTCTTCCATTTCACTTTTAGCTTTATCGAGGTTAATTTCCATTGTTAAAAGCTCGTTATTTACCATGCTGGTAATTTGAGGTGTACGCATAGCCAAAGCGTAAAGAGAATCTTTAACAATAATACTCTGGTCGTATATCTTTTTTTGTTCCTGATTTAACCGTATTAGTTCCGGATCTTTATCCGATATTGCATGCAATTCAGTCAAAATCGATTCCTGCGAAAACGATAAGGAAATTAAATTACTAAGTATTTGTTGCAGGTTTTCAATACTTTCCATGTTTTCCTCACGCGTATTCATATCAAGCATTTGTTGCATTCCAAATGCCATATTTTTTAATTTATCCGAAGTATTTTTAATACTTTCGCCCGATTTCTTTTTGTTTTTTTTACCCAGTTCTTTCTTACTTTCTTCAAAACTTTTATCTGCTTCTTCAAAATCTTCACTGAAATCATCAAAGTTCATCGGTTTTTGCAAATCGTTATTTAAATTCAATGCATCATCAATATCATTTTCCAATTGATCCAGTTCTTTTTGATGCTCTGAAACCTTATCATTTGTTTCTTCAAAATTCTTATTTTCAGTTACTTCA
Organism: uncultured Prolixibacteraceae bacterium; assembly: GCA_963821855.1. Classification (GTDB taxonomy): domain Bacteria; phylum Bacteroidota; class Bacteroidia; order Bacteroidales; family Prolixibacteraceae; genus Draconibacterium. The sequence continues at coordinate 17,399 of CAWGFJ010000023.1, forward strand.
TCCGATAATTTTTCTTCTTCTGCTGCCATTTCGTTTACCTGATCTATAACATCCTGAAGTTTTTGCTCCACTTTCATTTTACGCAGCATTTCCAGATTTCTATCCAGCTGCTTTTGCAAATCGTCGTATGTAAGATTCATTTTTTGCGATAACTGGTTCAAATCCTTACTGTTAAAATCTTCAGCCAGTTTATTAAATTCTTCCATTAATTTCTTTAATTCATCTGTGAAAACTTCATTCAACAAATCTTCAATTTGCTTTTGTTTTTCAACGATTTCATCGTTTTGCTCATTAAACGAGTTTAAATAATTATTTAAATTTTCATTATCCTGTTTAATCTGCTCATACAATTTTTCGAGCTTATTTTGTTTGGAAACAATGTCGCTCACCATTTGCGATTTTTCCCAATCCGAAATACTTGTATCCATATTTTTTATTTGCAGATTTTGCAAATCGCTTTGTATTTCCTTTGCGAGTTCACGGCTTTCCTCAAAGTTCTTTTGAAGCAGATCAAACTTTTCGTTGCTGGCAGCCATTATTTCTTCCCGATCAGGAAATTCGAATGTATAACTATTCGAAGTAGTTGTTTTATAATTATTTATAACATCGTTATCGGTTACAGAAAAATAATAGGAAACCACACCTTTTGTTTGTTCCAAATCTTTAAAATCGAAACTGAAATAGAAATCCTGATCGTTTAATGATTTTACTACCGGTATTGAAATTGCCGAATCTTTATTACTTATATTGAAATGAAAATCCAGTTTTGTAAATCCGTAATCATCGCCAATTACGCCTTTAAAAAAATACCGCGTTAATTGCAACGAATCGGGCATTTGCACAATATCAATTTCAGGAAACAAATCGGGAATAACATCAAGGTTATACGACAATGCCAACTCGGGTTGGGTAACCGAATTTTGCATAAATACATTATAACCTGTTGATTTGTAAAACTTTGAATCGACAATAAATGAATTATTTTCTTCTTTTGCCGAAATTTTAACCGAATCGTTTAAAACTAAATACATCGAATCGATATCGATTCCCGTAAAATTCCATTCAACTTTAGTTCCGTTTGGAATTTGTAAATCACCAATATTATCAAAAACCTGGTTTTGAATTCCCGTATATGCCGGTGGGAAAATGCTTGTTTTAAATTGTGTAATTCCCGGTTTTGGAAGTAATTTTAAATGATAATTTTCAGAATTGTATTTTAAATCGGTAAAGTAAAACTGAACAGGATTTATTACTGAAACCATATCGAATTCAAATAATCCATCTGAGGAATTCTTCATCAGGTAATTATTTCCCTCAATATTAACATACACAATTTGCGGAATTTCTTCTCCATCCACTTTTACTTTTAATTTATACGAATCGCCTTTTTTAACTTGTAGCGAATTATTTTCAAGATTGAACGTAAAAGGCGCAGGTTTTACAAATGTTGTATTGTAATGAAGTAAGCGGTTTGCTGAATCAGTAAAAATATTTCGGTTCGAAATAAATATTCCAAGTGAAATTAAAATACTAATTATCAAATATATAAATACGTATTTTATATTTTTTAGCTGAACAGCATCGTTAAAATCGAATACTTTTATTTGTTCAATTTTCTGATTGATACTTGCCAGTACAATATCGTGCGAATATGCATTTTCTTTTAAACCCGATAATTCGATAACATTTAAAAGCCTGTCTTCCAAATCGGAAAAATGGTTCTGAATAATTCCAGTAATCGTTTTATCGTCGATTGGTTTTAAAACATGAAATAATTTCAGCAATGGAAACAGAATAAATTGTGCAATTAGAAGAATTCCATAAACCAGAAAACCAAAAAATACAATTTTTCTGACTTCTGACGACAGATAAACAAAATATTCCACTACCGAAAAAGCTGTATACACAAGCAACAGAAAAAACAATGTAGTCAATAATCCTTTCAGAATTTTAAAAGAATAGTATTTAAACCGGAAAGAATTCAGCTTATCAACAAGTATGTTAAAATTATTTGCCATTTAAAATAAGAAGTTAAAATTCAAATTATTACAAAAATATAGATTGTTAATAATTCCAGCTTTTTTGATGAAAAAACAAAAGTAATCTTTTATAATAATATTTGTTTTATTCAAATTTTGTTGCATATATCCTTAATGTTTTAAAAACCTGAAACAGTAATTAAAAATTTAGCTTAAACTATTCACAAAATATAAACCTGTTTATTTGTATAATCAATAACGTTAAAATGCAATTAACAGTTGTTGAAATCCAAACTTATTTCATTATCATATAACAGATTAATTGCTTAAAAAGATGTTGACAACCAGAAGAAAACGTGTTTACTGAGTATTTAAAAAAAATAAAAAATAGAAATTAACACAAATAAACCGATTATTATAAGTAATATTTGATCTTATATTTGTTATAAAATAAATATATAATAATATACTTTTTGAAGATACTTTTAATAGAAGACAATTTACTTAACCAGAAAGTCGTAATGTTTAATTTAAAAAAATTCAATTACGACATAAAAGGCATAACCAATGGTAAGGAAGCGCTCGAAGAAGTAAAGAAAACGAGCTACGACTTAATATTGATGGATATTATGCTGCCCGAAATGAATGGGTTTGAAATTACAGAAGAAATCAGAAAATTCGAAAAAGAAAAAAACGTTGAAAACCCTGTACCGATTATCGCGCTTAACAGCAAATACCTACGATAACGATCGGGAAAAATGTTTTCTTGCCGGCATGAATGAATATCTGGCAAAACCATTTACATCGGAACAACTGATTGAAATGATTCAAAAGTTTATTCCGAATGAATAATACCGAATGGAAGACAATTTAGACATACGAAATCCCGATTTATCAGAAAAAGATTTAGAGCTCGATAAAAAGCTGCGGCCTCTTTCTTTTAACGATTTTAATGGTCAGAAACAAATTGTTGAAAACCTCGAAATTTTTGTTCAGGCAGCAAAAATGCGTGGTGAAGCTTTGGATCATGTTCTGTTGCACGGTCCGCCGGGATTGGGAAAAACTACTTTGTCGAATATTATTTCCAACGAAATGGGAGTGGGTTTGAAAGTTACTTCAGGCCCGGTTTTGGATAAACCTGGCGATTTGGCTGGATTACTTACAAATCTTGAAAACAGGGATGTTTTATTTATCGACGAAATTCACCGTTTATCGCCTATAGTTGAAGAATATTTGTATTCGGCTATGGAAGATTTCAGAATCGACATTATGATTGATAAAGGTCCTTCAGCCCGTTCTGTTCAGCTTCAACTAAATCCGTTTACATTAATTGGAGCAACTACACGTTCAGGATTACTGACATCGCCGTTAAGAGCCCGTTTCGGAATTAAAGCTCATCTCGAATATTACGATGCCGATATTTTAACCGGTATAGTTAAACGTTCAGCAGGAATTCTGGATGTTGAAATTACAGATGATGCAGCAAGTGAAATTGCATTCAGAAGCCGTGGAACACCACGAATTGTGAACTCTTTGCTTCGGCGTGTACGCGATTTTGCCCAGGTAAAAGGCAATGGCAAAATTGAAATGGAAATTACCAAACATGCCTTAAAAGCGTTGAATATTGATGAATATGGTTTGGATGAAATGGACAACCGCATTTTACTTTGTATTATCGATAAATTTAAAGGCGGACCGGTAGGAATTTCAACCATTGCCACTGCAGTTGGCGAAGACAGCGGAACAATTGAAGAAGTTTATGAGCCGTTTCTGATAAAGGAAGGATTTATAAAACGAACGCCACGCGGAAGAGAAGTAACCGAAAGAGCTTATAAACATTTGGGTAGAATAAAATACGGTGATAATCCAACTTTATTCTGAAGGAACCAGTTTAATTTCAAATAATCGTGGCCAGTATTTTCCCGTAACAAACAATCTGTTTTTACTTTTATCGTAAGCAATTCCGTTCATATAATCCAAAGTGTCGCTTGCGGTTTTATACATGTTAATAATGCCTTTCAGGTTAATTTCCGATAGTAATTTGCCGGTTTCAGGATCAATCTCAACAATAATTTCGGTGGTATAAATATTGGCATAAATTATTCCATCGATATATTCCAGTTCGTTTAAATATCCAATAACATCGCTGGTTATTTGCCACCTGTACTTTTTTTACTACTGAAAAATCATTAGGATTAATCCAGGTTAAAAGATGTGTTCCGTCGCTCATAATAAGATTTGTTCCGTCGTTGGTCAGGCCCCATCCTTCATTGGAAGCGAATTGAAAACTATCAACCAGAGCAAAATCGCTGAGATTATAAACAAAACCTTTTTTTGCATGATAAGTTAGCTGGTAAATTTTATCATTCAAAACAGTAATTCCTTCACCAAAATATTTATTTGCCATTTTAAACGTATTCAGCGGTTTTCCGGTTTGAAGGTCAATTTTATAAATATGAGATTTTTTTTCCAGTCCTGTACTTTCGTAAAGATATCCGTTATGCCATTCCAACCCTTGTGTATACGACGTTTTTAAATGCGGATAAGTATTAACTACCTGGTAATCGAATATTGTGGCATCAATACCAGACAGTGTTTTTATTGCCTGGCTTCTTGTGTTTTTTAAACCATCAGTTTTTTCCGCTTCAACCCTGAAATAATTATTTCCCAGCACATCTAAATCGATGTTACTTAACAGTGAAATTCAGTTCTTTAGACTCTTTCAGTAATTTATTGTTATAAAAAAGCTGATGATTTTTATTTCGCCATTTTTAACTTTTGTGCTAACAGTTACCGAAACTTTTTCGCCAAGAACATAACTTTTTTTATTAGGTTGAATTGTTATTGCACTTACCGGTTTACGCGATTTATTGGAAGTGCTTGAGCAGGAAAAAAAAGTAACAAACAGGCAAAACACCAATAACAACGGGAAAGTGGTTCTTTTCATCGAAACAATTTTTTAAGGAATCAAAGATAAAATTAATTCACCAAATGTTGTTTTTAGTTTCCGTACGTTCAATAGATATGAATTATATCTTTGTTTAAAATTATACTTTCTTGAATTCATTTAAAAAATTAGCCGGAGATACCGTAATTTATGGTGCAAGCAGCATTATTGGCCGAATTTTAAACTGGTTACTCACACCTTATTACATGGTAATTTTTGCACCTGAAGATTTTGGTGTAATGACCAATTTATACCAGTATGTTGCTTTTCTGATGATTATTCTCACCTATGGAATGGAAACTTCGTTTTTTAGGTATGCTTCAAAAAGTGAAGAACCTGAAAAAGTTTATTCAACAGCTTTAATATCATTGTTTTCCACTTCGGTGCTTTTTATTCTCCCTTTCATATTTATCAGCGGTTATGTGGCTAATTTGTTACAATATCCAGGTCATTCTGAATATATTGTGTGGCTGGTTATAATTCTTGGAATCGATGCCACTACAGCTATTCCGTTTGCCCGGTTGAGACTGAATAACAGGCCGGTAAAATTTGCGACGATAAAAATTATAAATATCGCATTGAATATTTCTTTTAACCTTTTCTTTCTGTCGCTTTGTCCGTATTTACTGAAAAATAATCCCGATTCGTTTGTAAAGCTTTTTTATTCGCCGGAAATAGGAGTGGGATATGTATTCATTTCAAATTTGCTTGCATCAATTTCAACACTTATTTTATTGTTGCCCGAAATGTTGAAAATTACTTTCCAGTACGATAAAAAGCTGATGAAACTAATGTTAAATTATGGTATTGGAATTTTAATTGTTGGTTTGGCGGGAATGGTGAGCCAGGGAATTGATAAAATTTTAATTCCGTTTTTAGTTCCGGAAAATCAAAATCCTTTACAACAGTTAGGTATTTATGGCGGTAACTATAAAGTGGCAATTTTAATGAACGTATTTATCCAGGCATTCAGGTATGCATTCGAACCATTTTTCTTTTCGAGAACAGGTAAAAAAGATGATCCAAAAATTTATGCAACAATAATGAAGTATTTTGTGATTTTTGGATTAATCATATTTCTCGGGATGATGTTATATGTCGATTTACTTAAAATTATCATTCAGAAAGATTACCAGGAAGGAATGAAGGCTATTCCGTTGGTTTTAATGGCTAACCTGTTTTTCGGAATGTATTTTACACTTTCCCTATGGTATAAGCTTACAGACAAAACCCGGCTGGGTGCTATTATTGCAATAACAGGAGCAATAATCACTGTAATTTTAAATATTATTCTAATTCCGGTATATGGCTATATGGGTTCAGCTATCAGTGGATTTTTTGGTTTTCTTATTTTAATGCTGATTTCTTACTATTTTGGACAGAAATATTATCCTGTTCCATACCCTGTAAAACGCATTTTAACCTACTTTTTGATTGCTGTTGGTATTTATATAATCTCTACATATACGCACTCTTTTAGCTTGGTTTTAAAATATTTAAGTAATACTGTTCTACTTTTCATTTTCTTAGGTTCAGTTTTTTTATTGGAAAAAAATGAATTAAATCGCTTATTTAAAATCAATAAAAAGAGATAAACACCAAAAAGTATTAAATTTGTCAAAATGAATGTTTTAAAAAATAAAATAATTGCAATTGCCAGCGATCATGCCGGTTTCGAACGGAAACAAGGTATTATCAAGCATTTTAAAGATAATGGCATTGCTTTCAAAGATTTTGGAACATATACCGATGAGAGTTCCGATTACCCTGATTTTGGACATTTGATTGGAGATGCACTTGACAAAGGCGAATTCGAATTAGCGGTTACTTTTTGCGGCAGCGGACAGGGAATTAACATGACTGCAAACAAGCACCGAAATGTACGATCGGCTTTGTGCTGGAAACCCGAAATAGCTGCTTTGGCCATGCAACACAACAATGCAAATGTATGTGCAATACCTGCAAGGTTTGTTAGCGATAAAGAAGCCATTGCCATTATTGAAGCTTATTTTAGCGCCGAATTCGAAGGCGGAAGGCACCAAAGAAGAATAGATAAAATTCCGTTAAGTAAGTAAATGTCAGAACTGCAAAACATATTTCTCGAAGATTCTAAAATTGCTTTCGATAAGAAACACCGGAAGACAATTAATTTCAACATTTCGAAATACAACCAGGCTGTTGAAAAAGGAAAACTTCGGTATGCAGATATGGAATTGGCAAAACAGCGTGCTTCATACATAAAAGGAAAAGTAGTTGCCAACCTTTCTCATTATCTTCAGGAATTTGAAAAAAATGCCCTGAAAAACAACATCGAAATTATTTGGACAAGAAACAGTGAAGAAGCTGTTACTGAAATCATAAAAGTATTAAATGAAAATCAGGCAAAGCTTTTAGTAAAAAGCAAGTCGATGATTTCGGAAGAAATTGAATTAAACGAAAATGTGGAAAAAGCGGGTTTCGAGCCAGTGGAAACCGACCTCGGAGAATTTATCGTTCAGGTTGCCGGCGAAAAACCATACCATATTTTAACGCCGGCCATGCATAAATCGAAAGAAGATGTAGCGGCGCTGTTTAACGAAAAATTTGAAACACCTTTAAATTCAACGCCTGAAGAGCTAACACTATTTGTACGTAATAAATTACGTAAGAAATTTACTTCAGCCGAAGTTGGAATTACAGGAGCCAATTTTTTAATTGCCGATATCGGGGGAGTCGAATTAACAGAAAACGAAGGAAACGGCTTTATGTCGGTTGCGTTTCCAAAAATTCATATTGTAATTACAGGAATCGAAAAAATTCTTCCTTCGGTAAATGATTTGCCGCTATTTCTGCCATTGCTTTCAGCCCTGGGAACCGGGCAACAGGTTACGGTTTATAACTCGCTGTTAACGGGCCCTAAAAAGGATGATGAATCAAATGGTCCGGAAAAAATGGTTGTGGTATTACTCGATAATAACCGTACAAAAATTGCCAACGAAGAAGAACATTTCGAAGCGTTGAAATGTATCCGTTGCGGCGCATGTTTAAATGCATGCCCCATTTACAGAAATGTGGGCGGTTATACATACAATACCACTTACAGTGGCCCGATTGGATCGATTATTACACCTTTTTTCAAAAGCTTTAGCGAATACAATCATTTAAGTTATGCGTCCACTATATGTGGCGCATGTTCCGAAGTTTGTCCGGTAAAAATACCATTGCATAAGCTTTTGTTGTTAAACCGGAAAAGAACAGTAGAAGAAAACCATTCTAACCTTAGCTGGAACGCGGGAATGAAAGCATTTGAATGGGCTTTTGGCAAAAGGCGAAACCTGGATGTAATAAATGGAAAAAATAAAAACAGGTTGGTAAAACTGAATAAAAATGTTTTGGGAAAAGACAAGGAATTCCCAAAGTTTGCCGACCGTTCCTTTAGTAAAACCTGGAAGTTAAACTTAAAATAATAATTATGTTATCGAACACCTGTAAATATGCCGTAAGGGCATTAATTTATCTCGGAAAATTTTCCGAAGAAAGCAACCGGATTGGAATAAAAAAGATTTCCGAAGATTTAAATCTATCATCTCCTTTCCTTGGAAAGATTCTTCAAAATCTGGTTAAACAGAAATTGCTGGTTTCAACAAAAGGCCCGAACGGTGGGTTCGCCCTGGCTAAAAAGCCGGAAGAAATAACACTTTGGGACATTGTAACCAGGGTCGACGGTGAAGAGTTTTTCACCAATTGTTTAATAAGTCTGGAACCTTGCCGTACGCACGATCCTTCAAAACCTTTGTGTCCGGTTCATACCCAGTACGATAGGCTTAGAAAGGAAATAACTTCGTTCTATAAAGATACGACACTGAAAATCATTAGTAAGGATATCGATAAATACGAAGATTTGGTAAGGCTTTAAAAAATGCTTTCCCACTTTTTGCCGGAAACAAAGAACCGGTAAAACACAACGGCTGCCAGAACACCGGATGTATTGGCCAGAAAATCATAGAAATCGGTATTTCGTGATGCGGAAATAGTATGCTGAACAACTTCGAGCGATGCGCCGATAAGTATGGAAATAGCCGGAGCCCAAAGATATTGACGTACATTTATCCTCTTAAGCGGACGAATCATTAACAGACATAAAGCAAAGAATAAGGAAAAATGAACGATTTTATCGAAATGCGGAATTCTAAGGAACGATTTCATAGGTAAATCCTTAGCTGGCGTAAATAGCCCGTAAGCAATAATACCCAACCAGATAACAGGCTTCCAGAAAAAGAGTAATTTTCATTGATTAAATTTGAATTTATACGAACGGCCGGTAAGCAATTTTGTTGTTAACAATCCGGTTTTTTGTTTGTTTCTGCAAAAATAGCATTTTTAGTTAAAGCAGTTTTTATGGCAGGCATATATATTCATATTCCGTTTTGCAGGCAAAAGTGCTATTATTGCGACTTTTACAAAACAGTAAATACTACACTCACACCGAAATTTATTTCAGCATTAAAAAATGAAATAATACAACGAAATGATTACCTGAAAAATGCCGAAGTTGAAACAATATATTTTGGAGGAGGAACGCCATCAGTCCTTCAGCCTGAAGAATTAAGTGAAATATTAAAAAAAATAGATACAGAATTTCAGGTTTCTTCGCTGGCTGAAATAACGCTGGAAGCAAATCCCGATGATCTGACAGCCGATTATTTGAAGGGAATTTTTGACATAGGAATCAACCGTTTAAGCATAGGAATCCAGTCATTTCAAAATAAGCTTTTACAAAAAATGAATCGCCGGCACGATACACATCAGGCGATTCAAGCCGTTGAAAATGCCGCCAAAACCGGATTCAGTAATATTACTGTCGATTTAATTTATGGATTACCGGGCTTGAGTGAAGAAGATTGGAAACAAAGCCTGAAACAAACATTTAATTTACCCGTGCAACATTTGTCAGCTTATCATTTAACCTATCACGAAGGAACGCCGTTTTATACCTGGTTAAAAAAAGGAACTTTAAAAGAACTTGGCGAACCGGAAAGCATAAGGCAGTTCGAATTGCTTGTGGAAACTGCAAAATATCATCATTTTGAACAATACGAAATATCGAATTTTGCAAAAGATAAACTGTATTCAAAACACAATTCAGCTTACTGGCTTGGAGTTCCATATCTTGGTTTAGGGCCTTCAGCACATTCTTTTGACGGAAATTCAAGAAGATGGAACGTTTCGCACATCGAAAGTTATATTTCAGCTATTGATAAGAAAGCAAGCTATTTTCAGGAAGAAAAGCTAAGCGAAAACGAAAAATATAACGAATATATTTTAACCAGAATCCGAACCATTTGGGGTATTTCCGCACAGGAACTTGAATTGGCATTTGGCACGGAGAAAAAAAACTATTTTCAGAAAATAATTGAAAGATACATTAATTCCGGGCTTGCAGTTCAATTAAATGGAATTTACCGACTTACCACTAAAGGCCTGTTTGTTTCCGATGAAATAATGGCAAATCTCATGTACATTTAATTGTTATACAATAAGTTGAATTGATTATTAAATTCACAAATAATGTTAAATGAGTCGGGAAAATCCTGTGTAAATCTATATATTTGCGGTTCCCAAAAAAAAGCGGTGATAATGAAGATTAAAATTGTAAATAAATCGTATAACAATTTGCCGGCATACAGCACAGAACTGTCGGCCGGAATGGATTTGAGGGCAAGTTTGGCTGAACCTGTTGTTTTAAAACCGCTCGAAAGGAAACTAATACCTACAGGTTTATTTATTGAACTTCCCAAGGGATATGAAGCGCAAATTCGTCCCCGTAGCGGATTAGCTTTGAAAAAAGGAATTACGGTGCTGAATACGCCTGGTACAATTGATGCGGACTACAGGGGAGAAATTGGGATTATACTAATCAACTTATCGCAGGATGAGTTTGTTATTGAAAACGGTGAACGTATTTGTCAGATGATTATAGCTGCCCACGAAACTGTTCAGTGGGAATTGGTGGAAGAGCTGGAGGAAACTGTACGCGGAGCCGGAGGATTCGGTCATACCGGGAAAAAATAGAAAAATGAAAAAATTAATATATAAACTTAGTGTGGTTGCGCTTGCAATTGCCATAGTTTCTTGTTCGGCAAACAAACAAATTACCAAACAGGAAGAAATTAAACCTGTTGAAAAGGAACCTGGTACGGGAAGAGTTAAGCGAAAAGAAAAAAATGGAATTTGAATATCTGTTTGTGGAAGCGCTTAAACAGAAGATGTTTGGTAATGCGCAAAATGCCATCCAGATTTTATCCAATTGCCTTGAAATCGATCCATATTCGTCGGCATCAATGTACGAACTGGCACAAATTCATGCTGCAAATAACGATTTAACAAGCGCTTCTCTTTTACTCGAGAAAGCTATCACTCTCGATGATAACAATGTGTGGTACAAGCAACTGCTTGCCCAGATATATCAGCAACAACGGAAATACGATAAAGCTGCCGATCTGTATTCGAGATTACTTGAAATAGATCCCGATAATCTGGAATATTTATACTCAAAAGCAATTTTATTATCGAGTGCGAAAGAATACGATGAAGCCATAAGAATTTATGATCAGTTGGAAAATAAGACAGGTATCAATGAACAGATTTCGGTGGCCAAACAACAGCTTTATGTAATGAACGGCCAAACCGATAAAGCTTTTGAGGAAATCAACAAACTTATCGAATACAATCCAGCAGAAACGAAATACTATGGCCTGCTTGCCGATTTATATCTTAGCGAAGGCGACAGCATTAATGCACTGAAGAATTACAAAAAAATCCTTGAAATGGAGCCGGAAAGTGGATTCGTGCATTTTTCACTGGCCAACTATTATCTTTCAAAAAATGAAACCGAAAAATCGTTTCAGGAAACGGTGAAGGGATTTTCAAGTGAATCGGTTGATTTACATACAAAACTTCAGTTATACATGATAATGATTTCGAACCGGGAAAAATCAAAACTTTCCGACGAAAACGAAGAAAAGCTGATTAAAATACTTTTGGAAGTACATCCCGATGAATATTTGGTTTACACCGTTTACGCCGACTATCTGCTTCGAAAAAATAAGCTTGCAGAAGGACGCGATCAACTTTTGCAAGCGCTGGAAATTCAGAATAACGACTATGCAATTTGGGAGCATATTTTACTTATAGATAACGATTTGCAGGACTGGAACGGATTATACGAACACAGTCAAAATGCTACTGAATTATTTCCCAATCAGCCACAGGTTTATTTTATGCATGCCATCGCTTGTATTCAAATGGAAAAATACGACGAAGCTGTAGAAGTGTCGGATGAAGGTCTGGATTATGTTGTTGAAAATCCACAGTTAAAAGGCCAGTTCTTAATGTTAAAGGGCGAAGGCGAATACAAGCTGAACAAAACCGACGAAGCCTATAAGCTATTCGATGAATCGATAAAACTCGATCCGGATAATTATATTGCAATGAATAATTACGCCTACTATCTTTCGTTAAGTGGCAGCGATTTGGATAAAGCCGAGCGAATGAGCGGTAAAGTGATTGAACGTTTTCCCGATAATTCAACATATCTCGATACGCATGCGTGGGTATTGTTTAAAAAAGGAGATTACAAACTCGCCAAATTTTATATGGAATCGGCAATTAAGAATGGAGGCGAAGATAATGCGACGTTGCTCGAACATTACGGCGATATTCTTTTTATGCTGAAAAAGCTCGATGAGGCAAATAAATTCTGGGAAAAAGCAAAAGTTAACGGTGGCGATTCCGAAGTACTGGAACGAAAAATCAAGGAACAGAAATATTTCGAAAAATAACGAATGGCAAAATCCCGGATTGCATTAAAATGGCCAGTGTTTGCCTTGATTATTCTGGCAATTGGATTTACGTCCTGTAGATCTTCAAGAAATTTACCCACAGTTACAGCAAGGCCTATTAGCACAGGGAAATTGTTAAAAAAAGTAGAAGAGAATTCGTTCGATTATGAAAACCTTGCCATAAAACGAATAAATTGCCAGTATTCGGGCAGCGATTCAAAAGCAACGTTCAAAATCAGTTTAAAAGCGCTAAAAGACAAGAGTATTCTGGTTTCCATAAGTAAATTGAATATTCCGGTTGGAAGAGTTTTGCTAACGCCCGACAGCGTGAAATATGTCAATTACATCGACCGGAATTATTTTGTGGATGATTATTCCTATCTAAGCAATTTTCTGAATATCGATCTCGATTTTGCCACAATTCAGTCTATTTTGTCGAACAATGCATTTTCATACCGAAACGATCCCAAAGACAAGGATTTTAAAACCTTCGACTCGTTTATCGAATCGGGAATGTATGTACTTCAGTCGGAAAAGGAACGCAAAATTTTTAGGTTAGATGAAAAAGGAAAAACCGGCAAAATTGAACGTCGTTTAAAACGGCTCGATGACGACGCACTTATCTTGCAGAAAATGTATTTTAATCCTGCAAATTATGCATTAACCAGGCTTCTTATTATCGATAAAACCAACGACAGGCACATGGAAATGAACTTTGGCGATTTTGAAAAAGTGAGTGGAAAAGATTATCCCGGATCAATTAACATGAATTTTATTTCGGAAGATGATAATGTGACGCTAAAAATAAGAATGAACGGTTTTTCTACCGAAAAAATCGATTCATTAAGTCTGAATATTCCTGAAAAATATGAACAAATCAGGGTAAATTAAAGCCTGAATCGTTTACTTTCGCAGTTATAAATTGAATTTTTCGGATGAAAGCTTTTTGCTTAACTTTCAGTTTTCTCTTTCTATCTGCAATCGGTTTTTCGCAGTCGGTTGCCGATTTGCGCAAAAAAAAAGCTGCAACCGAAAAGGAGATCGAACTCACCTCACAATTGTTAAATGAAATTCAGAAAAGCGAAAAAACTTCATTAAACCGGCTTCGGTTAATTAACAACAGAATTGAACAACGAAACAGTCTTATTGCGACCATTTCTGATGAGATAAAAATTTACCAGGAATGTATCGACAACAACGCTATGGTAATTAAAATGCTGAAGTCGGATATGGAGCAGATAAAAACAGAATACGCTCAAATGATACGAACGGCATACCGGAATAAAAACAGTTACGATGTGTTGTTGTTTTTATTGTCGGCTGAGGATTTTAACCAGGCATACAGGCGATACTTGTATACAAAAAAATATGCCGTTTACCGAAAAAATCAGGCAGAATTAATCAATGCAGTTCAGGCTGAATTAAATGATAAAATTTCACGGCTCGAACAACAAAATAAATTAAAAAGACAATTAATTGAGGATACAAACTCCGAGACCAAAAAACTTTCGCAGGAAAAATCGCAGCAAAATGCAGAACTTCAGAATCTGCGGAAAGAACAGAAAAATCTTCGACAGAAATTAAATGAACAGCGAAAAGTAGAACGGCAACTTGAGAACGAAATTCAACGGATAATTGCAGAAGAAGCTCGTAAGAACCGGGCGGCAGGCGGTTCAGGATTTGCACTTACTCCGGAGCAAAAATTAATAAGCGATAATTTTGCCCAAAATAAAAGCAGGCTGCCATGGCCTGTTGAGCGTGGCGTGATTACGGAACATTTTGGAATACATCAGCATCCGGTTTTGTCGAATGTAAAAATAAATAATAACGGAATAAATATAGCCACTGAAACTGGTTCAAAGGTTCGGGCCATATTTAGTGGCGAGGTTAGCCGCGTATTTGGAATTACAGGTGGAAATACAGCAGTTATCATTCGTCATGGAAGTTACCTTACCGTTTACTCGAATTTAAGCGAAGTTTTTGTAAAAAAAGGCGATAATGTCGATACCAGGCAAATTATAGGAACGGTGTATACCGATCCGGAAGACGATAATAAATCAATTCTGAAATTTCAAATCTGGAAGGAAAATCAAAAGCTGGATCCGGAGGATTGGATCGGGCGATAGATCAGGAATTTTACTTCGAAACCACATAATACATAGCCGTAGTGAAAAAATTTCTCACCCATGGAACGGAAGAAATCAGCTTGCTTTGTTTGCGTGGCTTAAGCCCGAATTTTGTTTCGTAGTTTGGATTGATGAAATAGTAGACCTGTTTATTTATGTTATAATGTTCAGCTTTTAATATCCGCTGAAATCGCTCGATGGAAATGCCTGTTTCCTTAATTTCCAGAAGTTCCTTAATAGTTCCCTGTTTTTCGCCAAAAGTTTTCAAAATAAGGGTGTAAATGCTTTTCGGGAACAGGTGAAAATATGGTAGCACAGATAACATTTTGCTTTTGCAAATCTGTTGATGACCGCCAAATGGATTCTGCCATGGCGGAAAAGCAAGGAAAAATTTCCCACCGGGTTTTAGAAACTGCTTTACAAATCCCATAAATTTTTCCTGGTTGGGAATATGCTCAATCACATCGCGCATAATAATAATATCGAACTGCCTGGAAGGCTCTACTTTGTAAATATCTTCACAAATAAATTCAACATTTTTGCGGTTTTTATGGCCTTTGTAAAACTCTTTGGCCTTTTCAATTCTGCCACACGAAATATCAATACCTGTAACCTTGCAGCCCATATCAACAAAGGGTTTCAGGTTTCCGGCTTCTGCACAGCCAATCTCAAGAACTGTGGTGTTCTCATCAATTTCCATTAAATCGGAAATAAACGGGACCACAAATTTTTGGGTGGTTAAGCCCTGCTCTTCAAAATATTGCTGCTTGTTGTTATGACGTATCTGCATGAAAAAATTTTTGGCGCAATTTAAAAAAATACGCCTTCAAAATTATTTTGTTTTATTGATTGATTCGATGTTTTTTACTTTTTCAAGAATTTCCATCAGCACCGGATTTTCGCTCGAAGCATTTCTCATTTCCTCTTTGCGAACGCCAAATTTGGTGTCGAAACGTCCAAGGATAAGCGAAAAAACAATAAACAAAACCATTACTACCGGATATGTAATTAATTTGTTATCGTCTAAAAAATGTCGAATTGTTTCATCGTTTAAATCGTTTAAAAACATAAATGCAATCATCACAAAACTGATATAGCCAATGTACATTCTTGCGCGGTCGATGTATATTTTCCATCGTACCATTGTTCTTTTATTGAATTGAATGCCTGCAACTTTCATAGGTGTTGTTTTAATAATTGTGAAAGACAAATAGTAAACGAACCGCTAATCGTAAAATTATGGCACAAAAAAAACCGGCATTTTACCGGTTTCACTATTTCGATATTAAATATTAGCTACTCTTCTCAGGCCCGGAACATCGAGGAATTTTATTTTTCTCCCCTGCAATTCAATCATTTTGTCTTGCTTAAACTCAGAAAGAAGCCGTATAACCGATTCTGTGGCTGTGCCAACCATATTGGCCAGTTCTTCACGCGTTAATGAAATTTGAAGCGTATTCTGGTTATCCAGGTCAAAATTTTCCTTCAGCAATAACAGAACTTCAGCCAGCCTTTCGCGAACTGTTTTTTGTGCTATATCGGTAATGTAATCGTTTGCTTCACGCAACTCTCTGCACACAATCTGCAACATATGATGCGAAAACTGCCAGTTGCTCTGAATCAGGAATAACAACGTTTGATACGAAATATGACACAAAACTGCCTCTTCGATAACTTTTGCAGTCGTACAGGCCGATTCCTGGCTTAACAGCGAGCGGTATGCAATTATTTCACCACACTTGGCAAAACGTATTATTTGTTCCTTTCCGTCAATTCCGGTTTTATAAATTTTTACAATTCCTTTGGTAACACAAAAAAATCCTGTCAGCCGGCTCCCTTCCCTGTAAATAACAGTTCCTTTTTTATATAGCGAACATGTTTTATCGTAGTTTAAACGGCTAAATTCATCTTCGGTTAGTTTATTGAACAATTGAAATCCATTCAGATTCGTTTCCTGTTCGGTAGGTCTTTTTAACGTACTTCTCATTTCCTTTTCCTAAAATGTTAATCATCAATCGAATTGCAACTAAAAAACTGTTAAAGATACAATTCGAACATTATTTGTACAACAATTTATATAGATAGTTGTATATACTATATTTGTGGTGCAAATTAAATGAAAATGATTTAAAATTAAGCTATTATATACAAAACTATAGTTGTTCTACCATTATATCATAGAACATAAACCGAAATCGATGCAAACCTTTTCTAACCGTGAAAACCTGGATTTTAATAAAATGTGATTAATAACCCGTTGATAAAGAATAGCAGATGAAATAAAAGCATCTGAAGGTTGAAAGGAAATATTTTATAATAAATTGAAAATTAAAGCACAATGAAGCACGTTGTTGATATGTCGTGGACCGACAAAGTCGCATTCGAAACCGAAATTAACGGACACAAGTTAATTGTTGACGCCAATGTTGAAACAGGAGGAAGCGATTTAGGCCTGCCTCCCAAAAGGCTAATGCTTACTGCACTTGCCGGATGCACAGGTATCGATGTGATAATGATTCTTAAAAAAATGAAAGTTGTTCCGGATGCTTTTAATGTAATAGTTGAAGCCGACCTTACCGAAGAACATCCGAAGCACTATTCCAAAATGAAAGTGATTTACCAGTTTAAAGGAAAAGATTTACCCATGGATAAGCTGGAAAAAGCGGTTCATCTTTCCGAAACGAAATATTGCGGTGTAACAGCTGTTTACCGCAAAGCCATGGAATTGGAAACGGAAATAAGAGTAGTAGAATAGAACTCAGTACATACGATTGGCAGCCTGGAAACTCCGGGCTGCTTTTTTGTTGAATAAAAACGCGTTGGAGAAATTATTTTATGAATGAATAATATGTAAAAACTGTTATTGTCAAATAAAATTTTATCTTAGAATTTAGTTTCTGAAAATTATAATGCAATCAACGTTTTAGTGTTTTTGTAATTACTTTTTAAACATAACCTGATTAAACCTGAAAAAATGAAATCAATTTTCACTTTCTGTTTCTTTTTGATTTTTGCATTGGCTTTTACCGCTTGTTCGGATAAAAAGCAGACTTTGAATCGCGAGGTAAAATTTAACGACAACTGGAAATTTATTCGTTCCGATGTCACAAACGGACAATCACCTGAACTGGATGATTCAGATTGGCGAATGCTTGATCTGCCTCATGATTACAGTATTGAAGATTTGCAGGTTAATGAAGGCGTCAAACAAATCGGGCCTTTTTCAGAGGAAAGTGCCGGCGGCGCTTCAACCGGGCATGTAGTTGGTGGAACAGCCTGGTACAGGAAACATTTCATTACGGATAAAGCGGATGAAGGGAAAAAAATCAAGGTTTTATTCGATGGCATTTATATGAATGCCGATGTTTGGATAAATGGTAAACACCTTGGAAATCATCCTTATGGTTACACTGCTTTTTCATACGATTTAACTGATCATTTGAACCCTGCCGGAGAAGACAATGTTTTGGCTGTTCAGGTAAAAAACGAAGGTAAAAACTCGCGCTGGTACAGTGGTTCCGGAATTTACCGTGATGTCACACTTATTAAAACCAATCCGCTTCATGTTGATTTGTGGGGAATTTTTGTAAATACTCCAACCGTAACCACCGAAAAGGCAACGGTAGCAGTTAGTGTAACCTTGCAAAACGAATCGGATGTAAAACAGGATTTTACATTGCAAATGGATTTTTTGGATTTAAACGGTACAAAGGTTACCGATTTTTCAGATGACAAAGAATTGGCTGCAGGTT
Source organism: uncultured Prolixibacteraceae bacterium (assembly GCA_963821855.1). Lineage (GTDB taxonomy): Bacteria > Bacteroidota > Bacteroidia > Bacteroidales > Prolixibacteraceae > Draconibacterium. The sequence goes on from CAWGFJ010000023.1 coordinate 36,023, forward strand.
CAAAGATTACATTTGATCAAATCTTTGGATTATCAAATTATCAAATGTGGTCGCCGGAAAATCCACAACTATATACTTTGGTTGTTCGGCTTCTGGATGGTAATAAGCTAATAGATGAAACAACGCAGAAATTTGGAATTCGAACGATTGATTTTTCAGCAGAGAAAGGATTTTTGCTCAATGGGAAAAGTGTGCTGTTAAAAGGTGGATGTTTGCACCACGACAATGGACCGTTGGGATCGGCTGCATTTAAAACGGCGGAATACAGGCGTGTAAAAACAATGAAACAAAACGGTTTTAACGCGATTCGTACATCACATAATCCGCCTTCTAAATACTTCCTTGAAGCCTGCGACGAACTGGGAATGCTGGTTCTCGATGAAGCTTTTGATCAATGGCAGAAACCGAAAAATCCAGAGGATTACAATTTATATTTCGACGATTGGTGGGAACGCGATTTGGAGTCAATGGTGCTACGCGACAGAAATCATCCATCGGTTATTATCTGGAGCATAGGAAATGAAATAAATGAACGGGCAGATTCTGCCGGTTTGGCCATTGCAAAAATGCTAAAAGGTAAAATTAAGGAAGTGGATTCTACCCGTCCTGTTACACAGGCAATCTGTAGTTTCTGGGATAATCCCAAACTCACCTGGGATGACACTGCGCCTGCTTTCGCTCAAATGGATGTTCATGGTTACAACTATCAGTGGCAACGATATGAATCGGATCACGAAAAATATCCTAAAAGAATAATGATTGGAACTGAATCGATTGCACAGGATGCCTTTGAAAACTGGGAGATGGTGGAAAAGCATCCATATGTAATTGGCGATTTTGTATGGACAGGAATGGATTATTTCGGTGAATCAGGTATCGGAAGTACAAGACTCGACAACGAAAAAGTAAGTTTTTTACCACCATGGCCATGGTTTAATGCGTATTGCGGCGATGTAAGTGTTTTGGGTTACAAAAAGCCTCAAATGTATTTCCGCGATGTGGTTTGGCGAAACAGCGATTTGGAAATGCTGGTTCATTCGCCAATACCAAAAGGTAGAAAGGAAATTGTGAGTTTCTGGGGCTGGCCAGATGAATGGAAGAACTGGAATTGGGAGGGAAGTGAAGGACAACCAATCCAGGTTTCGGTTTATACCCGGTGCGACCAGGTTCAACTGGAATTAAATGGTGAGGTAGTTGGCAAAAAAGAAGTTACAGCTAAAGATTCACTAGTTGCAAGGTTTGAAATTCAATATCAACCCGGAGAATTGGTTGCCATAGGTTTTAAAGATGGTAAAGAAACCGTTCGGCAAACTTTAAAAACAGCCGGAAAACCAGCGGAATTGAAAATCGAAAAAGAACATGTAACAGATGGTGAAAATGATTTGGCTTATTTCAACATCGAAGTTCTGGATGAAAATGGCAATCTTGTACCCAACGCTGAAATTCCGGTAGAATTTGAAATTCAGGGAAGCGGAAATTTACAAGCTGTTGCCAACGGAAATCCAAAAGATATGAAGAGTTTTCAGCAAGCACATGTAACTACTTTCAGAGGAAAATGCCAGTTAATTGTTCGGCTGGATAAGGAAGGCGGTGAAGTTTCTGTTTTGGCAAAATCGGAGGGATTGAAAGCAGGAGAATGTGCAATAAATGAATGATAAGTTTGTTTCGAAAGTAAAATAGAAAAAAACTTATTTTACTTTTATAGGTGAAAGTAAAATAAGAATATTTTTATTGTATCTTTATTAAATAATGATTGAACTGGAAAAATATCATTCAGGTCATTTTGAAAAAGGATTCGGGTATAAATACTTTGTCCCTTCAACGATAAATGATGAATGGATTTGGAAGACTTCAGCAGTTAACAGTTTACTGGAAAAAGCTGCAGTTAAACTTGGCGAATTAAATTCGTTTGCCCGACTGGTTCCCAGTATAGATTTATTTATCCAACTACATGTAACTAAGGAAGCGGTTGTTTCAAGTCGCATCGAAGGAACACAAACAAATATGGATGAAGCTCTAATGCCTGTGGATGAGGTATCTCCTGAACGCCGTAGTGACTGGTATGAGGTAAATAATTACATTAAAGCATTGAACGAAGCTATTGAAGAATTAAAATCACTTCCAGTTTCTACTCGCTTAATTAAAAATACCCATCGTATCCTGTTACAGAGCGTAAGAGGAAAAAATAAGCTTCCCGGTGAATATCGAACAAGCCAAAACTGGATTGGTGGTGGTTCATTGGCAGATGCAGTTTTCATTCCACCCCAACATATCCTGGTTAATGATTTAATGAGCGACCTAGAAAAGTTTCTAAATAACAGTGAAATTTATGTTCCGGCGTTGATACGCATTGCCATCGCACATTACCAATTTGAAACTATCCATCCTTTTCTGGATGGAAACGGACGAATTGGACGATTATTAATAACACTCTTTCTTGTCAGTGAGGGAATACTTAATAAACCGTTACTTTATCTTTCCTTCTGGTTTGAAAAAAATAAGAGACTGTATTATGATAATTTAAGTATCGTAAGAACAAAAAGTGATATGCTTCAATGGGTGAAATATTTTTTAGCAGGGGTAGAGCAGACAGCATCTTTGGCAGTTCAGAGGTTGTCGAATATTTTGAAATTAAAAGAAAAAACGGAATTTGAAATTAATCAGACTTTTGGTCGCAGAAGTAATTCGGCTTTGATTTTATTGCAGTCTTTGTTTCGGGATCCGGTTACATCGGTAGATAAGGCATCAAAAATATGTAATTTAAGTTACAAGGCAGCAAATGATTTAGTAGGGCTTATGCAACAAAAAAAGTACCTGTCAGAATTGACGGGACAGAGTAGAAACCGCATATATATTTTCGAACCATATTTAAATATTTTCGAAAAGGCTTAAGACCGAATTGAGTCAGATTGCTTTTTATATGGTTTCACGGAATATATTTTCCGCCCCACAAACTGCCCCAGAAAAAAGCTGCCAATCAGAAACGGCGCTAAACCCCAGGTGAGGTGCAAGCCAAAAAACTTGCGGATAAGAATAATCAATGGCACAGGCAGATGAATGAAAAAGAACCACCAGAACGACAATTTCCTGAAACTGCCCCGCATATAGCCAAACGGAAGGTTTACGAAAAAAGTGGCAATACAAGTAAAAGCTACGCGCCATTCCAGGCTTTGCAGGTTTCCAAAAATATTGAAGTTTAAAAAATGCATTTTTAAAATTAACTCTTATTTTTTTCCTTTCCGGTAATTAATTCTGAAAGTGCCTTTACCCAACTATCAGAAGCATTCAGACTCTCTGCCAATTGAAATTTCTCTCCACCGTTTTTCAGAAATTCATCCCTGTATTCAACGCCGATTTCGTGAATGGTTTCAAGGCAATCGGTTACAAATGATGGAGCAAGTATTAAAATACGTTTTTTACCTGATTTTAGTTTTTGCTGTAATATTTCATCGGTAAAAGGTGTTAACCAGTTTTTTGAAAGTCGCGACTGAAAACCGACAGAATAATCAGAAGATTTCAAATTCAACTTTTTGGCAATTAACCGCGAAGTTTCATAACAGGTTGCCCGGTAACAAAATTTACCATGTTCCGGAAAACTGATTCGTTGCAATTGCAGTTGTCTACTTTTATTCCCGGGTGGCATTTTTCAACTTGCCGGTTTGGGAAGGCCGTGATAGGAAAAAACGATATGATCAAACGTTGTTAAATCGTATTTTTTTGCCTGCGCAACAAATGCATCTATAAATTTCGGATGATTGTAAAATTGTTCAACCTTAAATAATATTGCCTGAATTCCTTGCTTTTTAATTTCATTTTCGGCAGCAACAAGTGCGAGTTTCGGTGGTTGACATCGCATGTTGCGGGAAAAGCGGAAACAGCACTAACTTCTGAAATCCTTTTATTTTTATTTCCGAAATCGCTGTTTTGTAATCCGGATTTCCATAACGCATTCCAAGAAAAACTTCAAAATTTTCGCCAAGTTGATCTTGTAGTTTTTCTTTCAATTCTTCGGAATAATAAATCAGCGGTGAGCCTTCTTCGGTCCAGAGTTGCCGGTACAATCCGGTCGATTTTTTAACGCGGAAAGGAATAATAATGGCATTGACAAGAAATTTTCGTAACAGCCAGGGCAAATCAATTACCCGTTTATCGTTTAAGAAATTGCGTAAGATATTTTCGCACTGCCGGAATTTGTGGTTCATCCGGGCTTCCCGACATTCATCAATAAAACAGCTGTTTTTCCTTTGCTCATTTCCCTTCAATAATTTGAATTGCCAGCGTTTTTCCCTGTTTTATCCGGTCAGCCATTCCAATTCCATCGCGAATATTTCCGGCTAAAATCAATCCGGGATTTAGCTTTTCAAGTTCTGCTATCGCTTTTAACTTTTGTTCCGATTCAATTCCATATTGCGGAATCGCATGTCGGTAACGGAAAATCTTTAATAAATCAGGTTTAAATGCTTTCAATCCCATCATTTCTGTCAGCTCTTTTTCCACTATCTTTTTAATCTCTCCATCATTGAGTTCAACCATTTCAGGTCTTCTTACTCCACCTAAAAATACCGAAAGCAGCGCACCGTTCTTTGGCGCTTTGTTTTTTAGAAATGAAGAAAGGAAGAGTACGCCCAAAATATCACGGTTTTCCTTAAACGGAACTAAACCGCCAAAAGCTTTTAATTCAATGCCATTCCATTCGTTAAAACCTATTGCAACCTGAACTACTTTTGCATATTCCAGTTTATTGATTTGAATAATTTTTTCAATATCGGCAAACGGAAAAAGATGCGTGTGCTCGTAAGCGCCGGCTGTTGAAATCACATGCGAAAATGTTTCGTTTCGATTATTTGCCTTGTATCCGCTTTCTGTTTTTTCAAATGAAAGTGAATCACAATTTAAAGAAATATTTTCATCACCAATATTTTTCACCAATGCATTAATCAGGTTTTTCAAACCTCCTTTTACCGAAAAGATTTCGCGGGTTGCTTTTTTCTCCCAGTCGCTTTTAGGTTGACGTGCCTTTTTAATTGAGCCACCAATAAAACTTCCGTAATCCTGCTCCAGGTTGTGTAGTTTTGGCAAAGCATATTTGGGAATAATTTTCGCCGGATCGCCGGAATAAATGCCCAGAATAAATGGGTCAACCGCATAATCCAAAAAGCTTTGTCCCATACGTCGAAGCACCAGTTCTTTAAGTGTTTCATTTGGATTTGTTCCCTTTTTTCGAAAAGGTTCGCCCAGCAAACGCAATTTATCGGCGAAAGTAAAAAGCGGTGTTTTTATTCCGCCAACCAATCCCGAAGGTAGCGGTTCCCATTTTCCTGCTTTCCATATCCAGCGTGCTTTTGCAGCATTATCGGCCACTTCAAGCTCACAATCGCCTTTTAAATTTTCCAGTAATTCAACTGCTTCCGGTTGCCCGAGAACGCCGGTGTTTGGCCCCGATTCAAAAGTAAAACCGTTTTCAGTGTGCGTTTGAATAACTCCACCAGTTTTGTCAGCCTTTTCAAAAACATGCACATCAATTCCGGCTTTTTTCAGATAAAACGCAGTGGTTAGTCCGGTCAATCCGGCGCCAACAACGGCTACTTTTAATTTATCACTTTTACTCATCTTACAACGATTTTGAAAATTTCTGAACAGCGTTCTTTAAACTGGGGTCAAAATTGGCAGCAATATTTCGAACAAAAAATTTGCCTGTATTGCTTACTGTAATCTCATTCGAATTATAATCAATAAGTCCGTCAGCCGCAAACTCCCGTAAATGGGTTTCTTCCAATTCAACAATAGATTTAATTTCATTTTCTGAAACATCAAATTTTTTAGCAGCTTCTCTCCACGAAAGATAATAGTTACACATAATTTCATTGATCACATGTTTAATTATCTTCTCTGTTTTGTTCAGATTATATCCTTTTTCGATAAAGAAATTTCCACGTTCAATTTGTGCTACATACTTGTTACTGTCTTTCGCATTTTGTGCATAAGCGCTTTCCATTTGGCTGATTCCGGTGGCGCCAAATGCATACACCTGTCCAGTCGTTTCCCGCGTGCAATACCCCTGGAAGTTCCGATGCAAAGTACGGTTTTTCAAAGCAGTATTTAATTCATCACCCGCTTTGGCGTAATGATCAAGCCCAATTGCTTTGTAACCATTTTGAGTCAGAATCTGATATGCAGCTTCAAACATTGCCAGTTTTTCATTGGCTTTTGGCAGGCCACGAACTTCAAGTATTTTCTGTGCCTTTTTAATCCACGGAACATGTGCATACGAAAATGTTACCAACCGGTCAGGCGAAATTTTTACTGCCTGTTCAATGGTTTCTGAAAAAGATTTTACATCCTGAAAGGGAAGCCCGTAAATAAAATCAAGGTTCACACCAATGTTGCCGTGGCTGCGAATCATTTGAACCAGTTCATCAACCGGAATTTCCGAAGGATCGCGGTTTACATTTTTCAGCACTTTTAAATTGAAATCCTGAATACCCAGGCTTAGACGGTTAAAACCACTTTTTACCAATGCATCAATATAATTCGTATCCAACATTGCAGGATGACATTCCATCGCAATTTCAGGTTTTTCGGTAAACGAAAAGTTGAAATGTATAACCTCCATAATTTCCTGCATCAACTCCAAAGGAAGCGAATTTGGTGTTCCTCCGCCCCAATGCACCTGGCAAACTTTGCGCTTTGCATCGAGGTGCTTTTTCACCATCAGAATTTCCTTTTTAACCGCGTCAACATATACCTTCATTTTGTTGGTGTCACGCGTTAAATGTGTGTTGCAACCACAGTAATGGCAGATTTTCGGGCAAAAAGGAATATGAATATAAATCGAAATATTATCCGGCCATTCATGATTTGAAACTTCGATGGCCCGAATGTAATCTTCGTTGTTAAACTCAGAACTAAAAAAGTTGGCCGGCGGATAACTGGTGTATCTTGGCACCGGCACATTGTATTTTTCTATCAGATTTTCTGGAATCTTCATTCGCATAATTAATTTAAAGTTTTATCAGGGAATTCAGCACCCGCTTCAATAATCGGACAACGTTCCTCCGAATGGTAAAATTCTTTCTTAAATAAAAATGGCAACAGGATTAAAATTAGTATTCCAATCCCTAATTCAATGACAAAAAGGCCGCGATAATTCAGCGCATCGGCAACTTTACCGCTTAATATTGCAATTACCAAACTACTTAAATGTGTTACAACAATTTGTATAGTAAAATCGGTTCCTTCACGACCTTTGCGAACCACCTGCATACCCAACGTATACACAAATACCGACGACATGGCGTAAGCACTCCAAAGCAATGCAACACCGATGTAGATAAGATACAACTGATGATTGGTGTAAGTAAGGAAAATGAAATAAATGGCCACAATTACATTCAAAACAGGGAAAAACCAGACTGAATGCAAAACCCCTTTTTTGCGGATAAATATACCCGCCGGAATAGTCATCAGCGCTCCGCATGCGGTTCCAAAAATACCGGAAATAAACCCGATTCTTTTGACTTCGTAACCCAAGTCAACAAGGTAAGGTTTAATCATGGTTAAAATGCCAATGATTCCGGAATAAAAAAGGAAAAGCAATAAAATGTGGCCTCCAATATTTCTTTTGTTTGAAAAAATAAACAAATTCGAGTGGCGATATATTTTTCCTCGACTTATCGATTTCTTTTTTGCTGTGGTTTTTAAAAAATACAACCGGAATCAAAGAAATTAATACAAATACTCCCAGGCAATGCAGCAAAGGCATCCAACCCCAGTAGTGGTAAATAATCAGTAATACGCCGCTGCCAACCAGTGTACCGATAAAACTACCAGCCGATTGCATGCTGTTTCCAATGCTTCGTTCCTTTTCTTTCAAAATGAGAATGGCAAAAGCATCGGTGGCAATATCCTGTGTTGCCGAGGCTGTAAATGCAATCACCATCAGAATAATAATGGTTGTGAAATCGGTTTGCAAATCAAAAAATCCGATGCTCACAATTACAGCTGCATAAAACAATTCCGATGATAAAATCCACCGCCGGTAACGTTTTGACGAATGGCTTGTTCGATCGACCAGCGGCGCCCACAGGAATTTTACAATCCACGGCAATTTTATTAGTTGCAGATAACCGATGGATTCCAGCGAGTAATGCTCCATTCGCATGATTACCGGGATTACCGTCGAGAAAAAACTCATCGGAATCGACTGTGCCAGGTAAAGGCTCAGCAGCGTGTAATATTTGTTGAATTCCTTTTTTTCCCATTTAATCAGAAATTAAAAAGTCACTTTCAGATTTACACCCAAACTTGCAGGTTTACCAAGTTGTGCATAAGAATTTCCCAGCGCCTGGAAATAAAATGAATTGTATTCAGCATTCAGAATATTTTTTCCCCAGAACGCAAAAGTAACATTTCCTTTTTCAAAAGAGATCCGATGATTCAGCAGACCGTAATAATCCTGGTATGCATCGTTGTCTTCATTCCAGTAATGTTTTCCAAAACCGTTATAGGTTAAGATTGAAACGAATTCTGTCAACCAGCTATTGTTTACTTCCACCATATAATTTGCTCCAACATTTAAAGAAAATTTTGGAACATACGGAAGATAATTTCCGCTATAGTCTTCGTTTTCATTTTTTACGTAATCAACAAATTTGGCATCATTGTAACCTGATCGCCAGCCACATTTCCAGATTTTTGCAGGAAGAACTTTAATTTCGAATTCAACACCTTTACTTTCCGATTTACCTGCATTGGTTAACATCGAACCTGTTCCGCTGGGCACAGTCTGGTAAATTTGCTGGTTATTCCAGTCGATATAAAAAAAGCGAGATTGGCATAAATGCGTTGCTCCAACCATTTGGCTTTAATTCCTGCCTCGTAATTCCATGAGTCTTCAGGGTTTAAACGAACGGTGTTCTGTTCGCGTTCAAAAGTGGAATTAAAACCACCTGAATTGTACCCTTTCGCAATGGTTGCATAAGGCGTCAGATATCTTGAAATGCTGTATTTAAAAGCAATTTTTGGCAGAATCTCAAAAAAATCCATATCACTAATTAAACGCCTCCGCATTATTTTGATCCCCGTTGGTAAATTTGTCGTAAATGTATCCAAGATGTGGCTTTTTCGTAATCAGCCCTGATTCCTGCAATAACAGAGAATCCTCCAAATTTTAATGTTGACTGGTGAAAAAGGGCCAAACCCGAGTTGGTATTGCCGTACCATTTCGTGTAGTAATATTCGTGAATAAGGAAGATGAAATTGTTGAATTCCATCGTCGCCATATTCTACTGTTACCGATTTATCCAGCAATTGTTGAAATCCGAAAGAAACCAAACAGCCAGTCGTATGTTTCATTTTCTTTCGATTGGATATTGATTTCCTGCGCAACTATATTCAGTTTCTGATCCTGATTGACATAGAATAAGCGACTGTCGGTGTAAAATCCTGGTCAATTCCCTGTAAATCGTTCAACCTACTGAAAACTGCTTACTGCCCTGAAATCGTAAAATTTTCAGCTGAATATTGAAGATTTAATCCGGTCGATAACATTTTCCGGTTATAAATACTTTCAGCATTGTAATTAATGTCTCCGGCTTCCATGGTTTCATCGTTAAAAATGGCATACGGATAACCGCCCTGTTTGCTGTCTTCGTATTGAACATTGATTTTGGCAGTGAAATTATCAGATGGATTGTACTGCATTTTTAATCGGCCGGAGTAACTGTTAAGCTTGTCAACCGGACTGTTATTAAACACATTGTTATAAAAACCATCGTTGTGGGTTTGATGCACGTTGGCCAGGAACGCAAACTTTTTCCCGATGGGTTGATTGTACGAAATGCCTGATCGAATTTGATTGTAATTTCCATAGTCGACAGAAATACTTCCGGCGCTTTCTATTTCCAGGATTGTTGGTAATAATATTGATTAAACCTCCCATGGTATTTCGGCCGTACAGCGTTCCCTGCGGGCCACGCAACACTTCAATCCGCTCCACATCAAAAAAATCGAAATTGAACGCCGATTTTTCGAAATAAGGAATGTCATCCACATAAAGTCCGACAGATGGCGTGTTGATGCGGTTTCCAACTCCCCGGATATAAACAGGCGATGTAAGTTTTGAACCGTAATCGGGCATAAAAAAGTTGGGAACAATTCCTGAAATATCAGTTAGGTTTTCGACTTTGCTGTTTTCAATGAGTCTTTCAGGAAGCATGGATGCAGCTGCCGGAATTTCAAAAATATTCCGGTTATATTTTGGCGATTTAATCGTTATTTCGTCAAGTTTATAGTTTTTTATCGAATCTTGTTTGGCGGTTTCCCGGGCGTTTGTAAGATTTAAAAATAATATGAATGTTGCCCCAAAAGCAATTAATTTCTTCATTTTGATTTTATTAAATAAATAGAATAGAATAACAGTATGGATTAACCGGATAATGCGGTTAAATACAGACATTTCTAATGGTTATAAAGAAAAGAAATTAAGCTGCCGGAGGCGGACGCGAGAAAAGAGAAGGGGATAAGAATTTTAGCTTGTATTCCGGTTTTCGAAATACCGGATAAGCTGTTTTTTGTTTGAAAAGTGAAATTTTTACAATTGAATTCTGAAATTCAACTGTAGTGGTTTTTCCAAACTGAAATGCATGATTTACAGAACCGGAAAAATGGTTGCCTGCATAGATTTCAATTTTATGTTGATTTTCAACAAGCTGAATTTCGCTGTTGGAAGCTTTATTAACTCCAAACAGGAAAAAATAGGCATAGAACACCACAAATGCCAGGTAGGGGATGTGTGTTGTAAATATGCCGAATGTAAACATAGTTCTCCGGTTCGTTTAAAAAATCGAGGCGCTAAAGTAGTTAAAAATTGAATTCTATAAGTTGAAATTTAACCATTTAGCCTAATTTATAATGAATCTGAAATAGAACAATAATCGTTTAGAAGATTTAAAAAATTATGGATTGAAAACATAGTTTCGAAATGTGCATAAAATTTTTTTCCGGGAAATTAAAAGTATTTTTACCACACAGTAACATTCATGATTGATTATATGAAACGATGGCAACTTGTAATATTTTTACTTTTTAATTTTTGTTTGATGAACGCTTGTACAAATCAGGAAAATGCAGACTTAATTGTTTTCAATGCAAATATTTACACTGTCGATGAAAATTTTTCGAAAGCGGAAAGTTTTGCAGTTGTCAATGGAAAAATTGTAGCAATTGGTTCGAATGAAGAAATCAATGGGAAATATATTTCGAATAATAAAATTGATGCCGAAGGAAAGTTTGTTTACCCCGGTTTTAACGATGCGCATTGCCATTTCAATGGTTATGCCACCAACCTGATGCAATATGCCGATTTACGGGGAACCGAAAGCCCGGAAGAAATTTATGAAATTCTGAAAAAGCATCACAAGAAATTTGGTGGTGAATGGATTTTGGGCAGAAGCTGGGATCAAAACGACTGGGAAAACAAACAGTTCCCTGATAAATCGAAACTGGATGAGATCTTTCCCGATATTCCGGTATTTCTTGTACGGGTGGATGGACATGCGATCTGGTGTAATTCAAAAGCACTGGAAATTGCCGGAGTTACGGCAAAATCAAAAGTTTCGGGTGGAGAAGTACTTCTAAAAAATGGAAAACCAACCGGAATTTTAATTGACAATGCCGAAGGATTGGTTACTCCTTTTATTCCTGAAATATCTGTTGAACAACAAAGAAAAGGATTACTGGAAGCGCAAAAAAATTGTTTTGCTGTCGGGCTTACTTCTGTTACCGATGCAGGTTTAAGCAAATCTGCAGTTTTGCTAATGCAGGAAATGCAAAAAGAAGGTAGCCTGAAAATGCGTATCAATGCCATGCTTAGTCCATCGGATGAGAATTTTGAAACGTTTGTAAAAAAGGGTCCAATGAAATCGGAGCGGCTGGTAGTAAATACCATTAAGATTTATGCCGATGGCGCTTTGGGTTCGCGCGGCGCTCTTTTGCTGGAAGATTATTCCGATGATCCGGGCAACCACGGACTTCAAATTGAGCCGCAGGAATTTTATGACAAAATCTGTCAACTGGCATTGGATAACAATTTTATTGTTGCCACTCATGCCATTGGCGACGGTGGCAACCGATTGGTTTTGGATACCTATGCAAAATATTTGAAAGGTAAAAACGATCGTCGCTGGCGAATCGAGCATGCCCAAATTATCAATCCCGATGATTTTCATAAGTTTGCGGATTATTCGATTGTTCCTTCTGTTCAGGCAACGCACTGCACATCGGATATGTATTGGGCAGGATGAACAGGATTGGGAGAAGAACGCTTAGAAGGCGCTTATGCTTATCAGACCTTACTTCAGCAAAATGGCTGGTTGCCTAATGGAACCGATTTCCCGGTGGAAAACATCGAGCCGCTGTTTACTTTTTATGCATCGGTTTTTCGCACCGACCACAAAGGCTGGCCCGAAGGTGGCTGGCATAAAGATGAAGGTTTAACCCGGGAACAAACACTTCGCTCCATGACCATTTGGGGCGCAAAAGCTTCGTTTGAAGAAAATGAAAAGGGCAGCCTCGAACCCGGAAAATATGCTGACTTTGTGATTCTCGATACGGATTTAATGACAGCAACTCCTCAGGAAGTTCTGAATGCAAAAGTTGAAGGGACTTGGGTGAATGGGGAACTTGTGTTCAAATAATTGTAGTTAGCTTATTACAAATTTTATTTTAGACTTATTTTTCTCTCCTTTAGGAAAGAGTAACACAAATCCATTATAAAGCTTGTCAAAAGAAGCAGCAAAATATGGAAAAGCTGGTGGAAAACCTCAGGTTGTTTAGTCAAATGGAGTTTTAGTTTCAATCGCAATTGGAGTATTAATTGATTTGATTACGGGATGGACCAAGCACGAAGATAAGTTGATTTATTTTGCTTATGATGGTAATAAGGGAGTACTTTATGAGCACATTCGACTAAATTATTTAAAGGATAAAATTTGTAATCACTTTCTTTTATTAAAGAAATAGGCCCACCTATTTTTAGAAAAGTGTAAATAATTTTCATTAGCTATCAAAAAAGTCTATTTTTTGAACCTGCTTGATGTGGCTTTTTAGACACATGACCACAGACTGGGCAATAATTGTATTAAGATGAATTCAAAAATTGTTTATAAAACAATCTTTTTTAATTCAAATTTGAATAAAGAGTTATTAATTTTAAACGATTAAAATAAAACATGTTCCCATGAAAAAAGAATTAATCTCTGAACTATTTAAAAAATTTCAAAATGCCTGTTATGATTTAAATGGTCTTGAATGCTGGAGTGCAAGAGAATTACAAAAGATTTTGGGCTATCAGGATTGGAGAAATTTTTCAAATTCAATATTGAAAGCTTCTAAATCTTGTGAAAATGCAGGAGAGAGGGTTGAAGACCATTTTGTTGGTATCACCAAAATGGTCAAAATCGGTAGTAATACTGAAAGAGAAGTTGATGATGTTGCACTTACAAGGTATGCGTGTTATTTAGTAGCTCAAAATGCCGATCCGAATAAGCCGGAAGTGGCTTTCGCGCAAACATATTTCGCGGTTCAAACCAGGAAACAGGAATTAATTGAAAAACGCCTTTTAGATATTGCCCGCGTAAATGCAAGAGAAAAACTTTCAAAAACAGAAAAAAAACTTTCGGGAATAATTTATGAGCGAGGAGTAGATAACAAAAGCTTTGCGATTATTCGATCCAAAGGCGACCAGGCATTTTTTGGCGGTAAAACAACCCAGTTTATGAAACAAAAACTTGGAATTCCGAGTAGCAGGCCACTTGCTGATTTTTTACCAACACTATTGATTAAAGCAAAAGATTTTGCGACTGAACTAACAAGTCATAATGTAGTTGAAAAAGATTTGGCAGGAGATATAGCCATCTCAAAAGAACATATCGATAATAATGCGGAGGTCAGAAAAATGCTGCTAAAACGTGGAGTAAGGCCTGAATCTTTACCACCTTCCGAAGATGTGAAAAAAGTCCAGCGAAGGATTGACAGCACTGAAAAGAAAATTTTAAGGGAAATCAAAAAAGAAAAAAAGTAAATAAAGAGAAGGTGTTTGAGAATTAAATGGTACTTAAATGAAACAAATACTTTTATCAATATTTTTTATAATTCCAATATTCTGGTCTTGTAAAAAAGAAAACCCGGAACCTGAAGAAAAACAGGAAGATACCTTTTTCATTAAAGCCGTTGATATTTCCGCTTATCCCGAGATAAAACAAACCAACCCGGTTTTTTACAATGCAAACGGTTCTGAAGAAGACTTCATCAACATTTTAAAAAATGCAGGCATAAATACAATCCGGTTAAAATTGTGGGTAAATCCTGCCGATGGCCATTCGGGATTTAGTGAAGTAAAAAGTTTCTCTTCGACTTTAAAATCAAATGGATTTAAAATATGGCTGGCTCCCCACTATTCCGATACCTGGGCTGATCCGGGCAACCAGGAAACCCCTGAAAGATGGAAAAATCTTTCATTTGCAACTTTAAAGGATTCGGTTTACGCCTACACTTCAAAAGTGATCAAACAGATTAACCCGGATTATATCCAAATCGGTAACGAAATAAATGCCGGCTTTTTGTTTCCGTCGGGAGATTTGGGTTCAAATCCGTCACAGTTTAGAGAATTACTTCAATCAGGAATTCAGGCGGTAAGAGATAATTCGGAATCGGCAAAAATCATCATTCATTTTGCGGGAATCAATAATGCCGATTGGTTTTACAGCCAACTAAACAACACGGATTACGATATAATCGGTTTGTCGTTTTATCCGGTTTGGCATGGAAAAAACCTTTCGGCGTTAAAAAGTACGATGGATTATTTGTCTTCAAAATATGATAAGGATATTATTGTTGCTGAAACAGCTTATCCGTTTACACTTGACTGGAACGACTGGACAAATAACATAGTCGGGTTGGAAAGTCAACTGATTCCTGGTTATCCTGCAAGCAAAGAGGGACAGATGGATTATTTGAGTGAAATCAAAACTATTACTTCCGTACTTGAAAAAGGAAAAGGTTTTTGTTACTGGGGAGCTGAATTAATTGCGTGGAAAGGGTCGGAATCCACATCCGGTTCAACCTGGGAAAACCAGGCATTATTTGATTTTGAAAATCACGCTGTTCCGGCAATATCAGTTTTTAATGATAATTGATAGCTGATTCCTGTATTGCAACGAACGAAGACCTTAGTTGCTTTTTAACTTGATATATCTCTTCACTCTTTTCCTGTATTCTTCATATTCTGAGCCATAAACCTTCAGCATAAATTTCTCTTCTTTCAGGATAAAAAAATGAATACTTGTTATGGCGAGAATCGTGAAACCAATAAAAAATAAACTGGGCAAAATCAATGCAATTCCATAAAAATAAATATCGAGCGAAAGAAAAAACGGATTACGCGAAACAGAGAAAATACCTGTAGTGATCAATTTTCCGGCATTGTTTTCATCGTGGCCAAATCGGAGTGAATTTCCAAAATGAGCAAGTGTAACCTTCATAAAAAACAGTGACAAGATTACAATAATAATTCCTGCAATCCTTAAAATCATAGAATTGAAAAGCTGTATCGAAAGTTCCTTTGGCAGTATGGATATTGGTAGTTGAAATGTATTTCGCGCTATTTCAAAAATCCATGCAAATACGATGAGTAAAAAAACCGGATAAAGGAGGAGTGAAACTGCTTTTTTGTTCGTTTTCGCTCCGGGTGAAATTCCCTTTCGTATTAATATATTTATGCTTTGTACTACAATTAAAATGAGAATGCACAAGCTGACAAAAACAAAAATACCGTAAAAGTTCATGTTGGGATTCAGTTCGTTTCTGCGAATTTAAAAAGCTTTATTTAAAGATGAACTTAAATCCCAAAGTAATAATGCCGGCATGCAAATTATCACTGCGCATATAGTGACTGTATTTAATATTTGCGTTTTTCAATCCGAACCTCGAAATGTTGAAGTCGTTAAAAATATCGTTGTAATTTAATGCAAGACTAAACTGGTTAGAATGAAAAGCAGCCAAATCAGGATCGGAAGTATAGTAAGTTTCTGCAGAAAGGTGCGTTTCGTATGGAGCAAAATACTTTGCAGCATTTTGTATATAAAACCGGTACGAAGGCGTGAGCGAAATTTTCTGGCTAAACCGAATTGGAAAATCCAGATTAAATGTATGCGCCTTTACCCCCCAGTCATCGATGTAATAACGGTAATACGTTCGTAATACATACGATTCGTTGATATAGTAATTCAGCCTTGCTCCAATCGGAATTTTCTTCCGTGTGGAAGGTAATCGCTCGATATCATCCGCAAGTTGGAAAACTCCGACATTTTCAGGTGAAGTATAAATCGGAATATATTTCGCGTCGCCAATGTAATAATTTGGCTTGTCGGCAAAATAAACCCGCTGGTAAGGCGTGGAAAGCAATCCCTGCTGCATTAGTAAATCAAAAAATAAAGAAGCCTGCAAACGCTTACTCAAAATTTGGGAAAGAAAGAATGATGCTGAATACGAATTTCGCGCCCGGTTGGTAACAGGCGTGAACTTACCCGGATAATAGTCACTGGTAACATTTCCGTTTTGGTCAGCAACATCCACTCCCTGAAAATATCCGCTGGATAAAAAACTATTGCCATAGGTACTAAATTCATGCAATTCTGTCGGATAAATTGGCCTCCATTTATCAAGATAAACATTTCCTTTTAGTCCGATTTCTGTATTCTTTTTGTTGAACTGCCGGGCAATATTTCCTCCAAGCCCGAACGAAGTGTAATCGAATTCGTTGGAAATGGAAAAATTCGGTCCCCAAACCAGGTTTCAATCATCGGAACTATGGCTGTAATCGACATGGAGTGCCGCTAATACATCGCTTTTTGAGGCTCCTGATGAAGCAAGCCAAGGCGTTCCTATAATTTGCGATGTTGTTGATGTGATAGGAGTCCGGATTGTCCGGGATGCGCCTGTTGTATTTGAATAACCAACAACTGTCGAGGTTTTTTTTAGATAAAAAGGATTGATATTGCTCGAGGAAGCCGACGAGTACGCAGAAATCCCGGCATCAATAGTAAGTACATCATCATCGTTAACAGGTATGCTTACAATAATTGTTGGTGTTCCGTTCACCAAATGTTCGTTCCCGATTCCTCCTCCAACTGCGGAATTCTCACCTTCCTGTTTGTAGAGGCTCATCAGTAAATCAACCTCTGTATTTTCAAGAACCCGTTTCTTGTATACTTTTGCCGAATCAATACTTTGTGCGCAAACTGAAAGATATGCACCAGGAACCAGGAAAGTTAAAGCAACAATTTTTTTCATTGAATAACTTAATTGCAACCGCACCCACCTCCCGATTTACCACCATTTGCTCCTGCCGCTGCCTCGCGGTATACCTGAAAATTTGTTTCAAACCGCTCGTTTGTGTTGGCTGAAAGTTTCATATCAGGATCGTTGATATAAACTTTTTGATATTCCTTTACTGCAACACAAGAGGAGAGTGAAACCAGGATAATAAAAGCCAGAATCAGTTTTTTCATTTTCATAATTATTTGTTCTTAAAAGCATTTTTTTCATTATTGAAATATGAATTTAAATCCCAGGGTTATTATATCAGCATGTAAACCGTCACTGCGCATGTAATGGCTATATTTAATATTGGCATTTTTAAGGCCAAACCGTGAAATTTTGAAATCATTGAAAATATCGTTGTAATTGAGCGCAACACTATATTGGTTGGCATGAAATTTCGCCAAATCGGGATCGGAAGTGTAAAACTTCTCAGTAGATAAATGTGTTTCGTACGGTGCATAATATGTTGCCTGGTTTTGGGTGTAATACCGGTATGATGGGGTAATGGAGAATTTCTGATTAAATCTTACCGGCAAATCTATGTTTACGGTATGCGCTTTTACTCCCCAATCATCGAGATAATACCTGTAATATGTTCGTAGCACAAATGTTTCATTAATGTAATAATTCAGCCTTGCTCCTATTGGAATTTTTTTTCTGGTTGAAGGCAATCGTTCAATATCATCGGCAAGTTGAAAAACTCCGGTATTCTGAGGTGTTGTATAAACAGGCAGAAACTTTGAATCGCCAATATAATAGTTGGGTTTATCGGCAAAATAAATCCGGTGATAGGGAGTAGAAAGCAAGCCTTGCTGAAACAGTAAATCAAAAAATACGGAAGCCTGCAACCGCTTACTTAATATTTGTGAAAAGAAAATAGAAAGCGAATATGAATTTCGTGCACGATTGGTAATTGCGGTAAAATCGCTTGGATGATAATCGGTTGTTAAATTCCCGTTTTTATCAATCACATTAACGCCTTGAAAATATCCACGCGACAGAAAACCGCTTCCGTACAAATTATATTCGTGCAATTCAGTCGGATAAATAGGTCTCCATTTATCAAGATAAACATTTCCCTTTAGTCCGATTTCTGTATTTTTTTCGTTGAACTGCCTCGCTATATTTCCGCCAAAACCAAACGAGGTATAATCGAATTCATTGGAAACAGAAATATTCGGGCCCCATACAAGATTCCTGTCATCTGAACTGTGACTGTAATCAACATGTAAAGCATATAAAACATCACTTTTTGAAGCTCCTGATGAGGCAACCCATGGCGTACCGGTAGGCTGGGAGTTGGTTGCTCCCGGCCGGTAACGTCCTTCATCATCGTCATCTTCTCCACCACCTCGTGATGCACCTGTGCTGTTAAAAGGATTTATATTGCTCGATGAGGCAGAAGAATAGGCTGAAATTCCGGCATCAATTGTTAACACATTATCGTCGTTAACCGGCAGGCTGACAATAATTGTTGGTGTGCCGTTTACCAGGTGCTCATTTCCGATTCCGCCGCCAACAGCCGAATTTTCACCTTCCTGTTTATATAAGCTCATTAATAAATCCACTTCCGTATTTTCAAGTACGCGTTTTTTGTAAATTTTTGTCGAGTCATCATTTTGGGAATAAACGGCACAGATAATTAGAAAAAAGACAAGTGTTAAAATGATAATTTTTTTCATTGTATAATTAGTTACAACCGCATCTTCCACCCGATTTGCCGTTTTTGGCTTCTGCTGCTCATTCCGGATACTCCTGAGAATTAGTTCCGAAATGTTTATTTATTGGCAGATGGTTTCATATTAATCGTTTATTTAAACTTTTTGATGCCCCGGCACCACTGCAAATGATGATAAGAAAAGCAGCACAGCCATTGTCAAAATCAGTTACTTCATTTTTCTGTTTTATCTAATTCGATGTTTTTCGAAGCAAGTATTTTCCCTTGGTCATCTACTATCACACATTCGATTCCCGGCAGTTGGTTTACAAAATCGATTCCTGTATCTGCTCCCATTACAAATACCGAAGTAGCCAGAGCGTCTGCCAATTCAGCTTTTGGTGCAAATATGCTCACACTTGTCAATCCATGGGCAGGCCAGCCGGTTCGCGGATCAATAATATGTGTATATTTTACTCCGTTTAAAACCACATATTTTTCGTAATTGCCTGAAGTAACCACTGCATTATCATCTAAGGGAAACCAGGAAAAGACCTTGTTTTTATTTAGCGGATTGGTAATTCCGACCATCCACGAAGTTCCATCGGGCTGTTTTCCCCAGGTACATAAATCGCCTGAAGCATTCATAATTCCGGCTTTAACTCCTTCCGAAATTAAAAGTTGTTTTGCCTTGTCGGCAGCGTAACCTTTTCCAATGGCCCCAAAACCAATTCGCATTCCGGGTTTTTTCAGAAATACGGTTTGGTTAGCCGGAATCGAGAATAATATTCTGATATCCCACTTTTTCAACCGATTTTAAAATTTCATCTTGTGTAGGCAAGGTTTTCATTGAGCCATCAAACTTCCAGATTTTATCCATCGATGCATAAGAAATGTCAAACGCTCCATTTGTAAGCTCTGATATTTTTATACAACGTTCGATTAAATCAAATAATTCCTTATCGACTTTTACAGGTTTTACGCCTGCATATTTGATTATTTCTGATGTTTCTGAAGTGGTGTCCCAGGAAGATATCATTTTTTCGATTCGTGTACTTTCTCAATGGCTTCATCGATATAACGATTTCCATCCTTTTCATTTTCGGCAACTACGGTAATATCGAACCTGCTACCCATCAGTTTTAATGTTCGGGTATATTTCTCCTGTGAAAAAATTACTGCGGGGAATAAAAACAGCAGGAGTAGGAGTGATAATTTCACCGGGTTTATTTTTCAAATGAATGTAGCATTGCAATATATTGCGACGGGCTAACATCTTTATAACCTGTTGAACCTAATACTTTGCCATCCTTGTTTAATACCTCAACAAGTGGAAACAGACCCTGAGAATTATATTTCCCGGCTAATTTGTCGTTTTGTTCCTGTTGTTCTTTTGAAAGTTTGTTGGCTTTCTTTTTTGGAAAGTCTGCCCTCAGAAGTACAAAGTGATTTTTCGAATCATTAATAAATTCCCGTGATTCCCAAATGTTTTTTTCGAGTTTCATGCAAGGAATACACCAATCAGAACCCGAAAAAACGAGAACGATGTTTTTATGTTCATCATTGGCTCTGTGTTTTGCAGTTTCAAAACTCGTTTCCCATTGTTGGGCATTTACAGTTGCAAAAATTGCCAATGCAACGCCGATTAAAAATAGTTTTTTCATTTTATAATGATTATATAGTTTTTTCTAACAGATGTCGACTGTTTTCAGCTGAATCAGCAACAAAACGGATGATAGGAATATTTGTTTTTCCAAACGGAGCTAAAAACTGTTAATTTCAGGAAATTTTAGCGTTATTTAACTATAAGGCTCTTATGAACGAAAGACAAAAATCCGTAAAAATAAAGGTTGATTGATTTGAAAATGTGAAACTTAAAAATAAAAATCCCCGGCTCATCACCGGGGAAATCAGTGTAACATATTTTAACTTCGCTTCCAGGGAAAAGATAACGTTAGATGTTCGGAAATGAAATACCAATCATCAGTGGATAAAGTTCCGGTCCTTTTCCTTTTTCGAATAATGGCGTCATGCTATAGTTGGCAAATACGCAGAAATCGCCAAAACCAATTCTGCCTGTAATATCGTATCTGAATTGGGTAAGATTGAAATTTCCTCTCGATTTTTCCTTGTTTCCGTCGTATTTGTATTTGGTATGTGAGCCTATATGTAATCCACCGATAACTCCTCCTGCCAGGTAGAGCCTTGAGCCACCGGCGTGCAAAGGTGTTTTTATTTCAATTATCAGAGGTGCTGTCAGGTAACTGGTTGTGAGTTTCGATTTGTCAAACCTGTTGAGTTCTTCCAACGATACAGGAACGATCATTCCGGTAGCAACATTTTTTTCAATCGTAATGCGTTGGTCGAAACGATAATCGGAAAAACTTATACCCATACCCGTTACAAGGCCGAAATTGTTTCTGTTGTTTTTAAATGCCCATTCAAAAAAGTTGAAATTCCAGGTTAACGATTTACCGGGAATCAAATCAAAGAATTCGCCAAATTGATCATAATCGGTGTTGTACAACGAATAATCGGTCTGGTAAAACATGTTCATTCCCACTTCAATACCTGCCCAGTGCGGATTAAAACTTCCTGTCCATTTTTTCTTTTTAGGTTCTTTTGAAACATCAACATGTGTCCCGTGTCTGCCGTCGACTACATTAAAGGTACGGCGTCCGATTCGTATACGGGTTGTATCTCCCCATTCATCGGTAATTACTTCAACACCTTTGTCGTTTCCAACTTTCACCTGTACCTTATCGTCATCATCGATAACGGTAACTACATTCTTTTTCCTAACACCGACTTTTGTTGTATCCTGTGCCCACAAACCGGCTGTAAAAGTGACGCTTAAAAGCAAGATTAATAATGTTTTCATTGTGTTTTTCATTTAAGTTATTTAATTGTTTTCATGTGAACTTTAAGGCAATGAACAGTTACGGAATCTTTATCATGAACTGTTTTTAAATCTCCTGTTTTCATTGTTCTGAAGCTGTGACGGACAGACTCGTTTAAAAGTTACAGGCGTTCTTAAATTGATTTTAGGTATATTCTATTATTGTACGAAGTTCACAAAGCGGCAGACCGCAATTAAGTATAGATTTTATCTGATATGGGATTAATCGAAAAAACGAAAACATGAATTCATTTATTTCTCGTCGGCAGCATTTTTTGTAGGAATGGTAAATGCCAGTAAACGTGAGTCGTAAGTGTATTCTGTAACCTGGCCTTCGTCGTTGGTTTCATATTGAAATTTCTCTTTTGAAATATTTGAAACCAGATTCAGCCCAGCCTTGGTTATTTTTTTGAAACTGAGCTTATCAATCCCTGTTTTTTCAGCAACGATATCGGCCAGAAAACGCTCTTCTTCGGGCTGAGGATCTCCAGGTAGAATAATGTACATTGTTTCCAGCGATGCAGGCACCGACGGCACATTCAACGAAGCCGTAATTGTTTTTATGCCGGATAACGTTTCCGCAGGTATTCGAATCGAAACAATATCATCCTGTTCCAGTCGTCCCGGATTATTTTCGCGCAAGGTTTTATTTTGCTTCTTTTTAGGAACTGTTTTTTTAACTTCCTTAATCAGCAGGATGAACCACTTCCTTTTCAACTTCATTTTCCTGTTGCTTTTTGGTTTCCTGTTGTACCTCTGTTTGTTTTGTTTGTTCTGTTTCTTTTTTATTTTCCTTTTCAGGCGATTTATTTTCAACAGCCGCCATTTGATTATCCTGAATGATTGTATTCGACGATCGGTCGATAACCAGATAAAAAGTGAGTGCAAGAATTAAAACCGCGGCTATTCTAACCGACCACAGCAAAACTGTTTTTCCGGCTGAATGATGGTAAAGTTTATCTTTATTTTTGAATTTTACCGATAAATCGGGCTGAAGTTTGGTAGCATTAAAAAGCGCAATATCTTTTTCTTTTTCAGGATGTTCGTGAATATACTTTTCAAATTTTTCTTTCTCTTTTGCCGAAATGTCACCTTCAAGATTTGAAATAGCAGCTTTGTTAAACTCCTCTTCCAAATCATATTTATCTTTATAAAGCGATTCCTTTTTATTGAATGTAATTTCTTCAGGCTCAATATTTACAGGGTTGAAAAGCGAAAGCTCTTCTTTTAAATCGGGGTTTTGCTGAAGAAATTCCAGGAAATCATCCACCAGTTTTTCATCGAGCGTACCTTCAAGGTAATCGATAAAAAAAGGTTCGTAGTTATTTCTGTTAATCTTCATTTCTATTTCTTTTTTCTTCTCCCCATCCTTTGGAGAGGTAAGGAGGAGGTTTCTATACCACCGCCTCAATTCTTCCAATATATTTTTTTAAAAACACCCTCGCACGATAAATGTAAACTTTTACCTGCGATTCGGTTAAATTTGTCAATTCTCCAATTTCCTGGTAAGCGTAACCTTCGTAATCGCGAAGCAGAATTACCATTCGCTGAATTTCAGGCAAACGGTCAACTGCTTCTTTTAAAATTTCGCTTAAATCGGAATAATTGTTTTCATGACTTTCTTCCTTCAAATTCAAATCTTCGGAAAATGCAGAACGTTTTTCTTTCCGGATAATGTCGATCATCGTGTGGTATGCAGTGGTAAAAAGATACGATTTTACTTTTTCAGCATTCACATTTTCCACGTTTTTCCAAAGCTTCTCAAAGCTGTCCTGAACAATGTCTTCAGCTTTGTGAACGTCGCGAATACTCTTTAATACAAACCGGTAGAGCCGATCTGAAAAATCATTCACTGCGCGATTGTATTCGTTTATCGTCATGCTGTTTTTTGCACACTGTTCGGTTAATATGACGGATAAGTGGCTGGTATGTTACAGGAAATAAATTTTTTTAATAAATAAATTCTAGATTTAAGCTGAAAACCAAAAATCATTTTTCCCATGAGACACGTATTTTTCATTTTTCATTATTTTCTTTTTTGTATGGCTTGAATGGAAATAACGACAATAATTTCAACGGCTATGTTGGCCGAATATCAAAGATTTGAGAAATACATTAAACCAAATTAATCCCCCACTAATTCTAAGCTTTAGTTGATTCAGTATTGGAATTGGCTAATCGATAGCATAGCTTTGAGCGATACCATCCAATGAAGCTCCGGATTTTTCCGAAGCTTATAATTTTTCTTGCTTTTTTTACCTTACTACGGGGCATTTATCCCGGTTTATCGGGAGGTTATCTGAGGCTCTTAAACCACTCTTTATAGTTTTCAGCATAAATTTTATTTACTACCTCTTTTGGAAGTTGCAATCCTTTAAATTCTCCATCAATTAAATCGCTGGTCATTTTGTCGTTGGTAACTAAATACTGCCAGTCGCGGAGCCAGTTTTCGTGCATGCGTTTTTGAAAAGCTTCCTTGTCACCTCCCGTATCGGTTATATCTGTGCCATAGAGCAAACGATCCTGGTATTTTATAAAAAAGTCGCGCACCTTTTCCCTGTCTTCCGCAGTTTGATAAAACAACTGTCCTATTCGCGCCGCCATATCCACAGCAGCGTTTGGAAAGCGGTCAAGAAATTCGGCTAAAGTATCCACACTCCATTCCAGGCTTCCAAGGTGACAACCGACAAATACCAGGTTTGGATTTTTCTCCAGCATTCGGTCACGCGCCGCCATTTGTTCCTGGTACGAAGGATACTCGGGATGCTTATACATGTGGTATTGCGGGTGTTGTGAAAAATAGTTGCTGTCGTTATGCGTCGTCATTTTATCCAAAGGAAGCCAGCAGTTTTTTGGCTCGCCCAAATGGCCAACAAGCGGAATGCCTTGTTCAGCTAAAAAACTAAACACGGGATCAAATTGCGGATCGTCAATCATCACCAGGTTACTGTCTTTGTCCCGGAATTCCATGCCCACATTTTTCCATACTTTTACTGAATTTGCACCTTCGTCAACACATTGGCCTATCCACGAAATGGTATTATCTACCCATGCAGGATTATCCCAGTCGTCCAGGCAAAAGGTCGTGGAAAATGCCAGCCTGTCAGGGTTTTGTTCATGAATTGTTTTTAATATATGCTGAGCTTCCACCACTCGTTCGCATCCTGCGGAATTGGTATTAATGGCAAAAAGTTTGAAATTATCTTCAATTGCCTTTTCCATAGAATTATTTTGTGGAGTGTAAATATGATAATGTGCATCGATTTTTTCCACCGACGCAAAATCATCCATGGTGTAAAACTTATTCTGACAAGAGATGAGAGCAAGGATTGAAATAAAAAAGGCCAGTTTTTTCATGACATTAAAGTTGGTTTAAAATTAAATTCTGAAGTTAGGAAAAATCTTTGTTATCCGTGAATTAATTCCTGAAAGATTCAGCGTATTAAGCATTGTCGCAATTGGTTATCCTGCGAAATCAAGAGAAGGTAAACCATTTGAGGAACTTCAGTTTGAAAATATTAGGTTGAACAGGTTTTAGCGGCAAGTTCCTGATTTATATCACCGATTAACTCCATCATCGATAAAGTCACATGAAACTATTCCATGATTCACCATTTATTTGTTCTAAATGCCGGGAAATACAAGAATGAGTTATTCATTGCTATAAAAATCGAAAACCAGGTGATACAGATTAACGAATTGAAGTACAGGATTGCATTGTATTTCACCATGAATTAATTTATATCGAAATGTATACACATTCAAAAAATGCGCGGTGAAATGGGAAGCAAGACAGGCATCGTTCTGCATGTTCAAAACATTTTAATTTTCAGATTAGAATTATTTTTATCTTTGATAGGATATTATGATTAAGTTTTATAATGTACACGGATAAATTTATAACTGATCTGTTAAATTGTGAAAAGCAAATAGTTGACCCGCCTACAAGAGAATATAAGGAAGAACGGGGACAACTTAAAAAAAATTTTACACTTCAATCCTCAGATGGCAACTTTTCCTTTTATGGATTTGTTCGTGGAAATGTATATTTTAAGGAAAATTTTTCTATTGGGCTAGACTATAACCCAAAGGAAGAAAAGGGAACCATTTGTTTATTGAGATGTAATGGAGCACATGGAGAAAATAGAATATTTCCACATCATTCAGTTTTCCATATCCATAAAGCGAGTGCTGAAACTATAAATAGTGGTTTAAAACCTGAAAGCAACATTGAAAAGACTGAAGCATATGCATCACTTGAAGAAGCGATACAATATTTTTTAACTTATATAAATTTAAACTCACAAGATAAACGGAAATATTTTCCTGAAAATGATAGTCAAACTGAATTGAAATTTGATAATGAATGAA
The DNA here is from genome assembly GCA_963821855.1 of uncultured Prolixibacteraceae bacterium. GTDB lineage: Bacteria > Bacteroidota > Bacteroidia > Bacteroidales > Prolixibacteraceae > Draconibacterium. The sequence continues at coordinate 62,329 of CAWGFJ010000023.1, forward strand.
ATATTAAAATATATAAAAGAAAGTTTTAATAACAGAGTGAATATTCGGGAGAAAAGGCCAAATATTTATCAACTCATTATCCCACTATTCCATGAGGATGGTGATATGATTGATATTTTTATTGAAAATAGAAATAATCAATACTTTTTATGTGATTATGGAATGACAATAATGAGATTATCTTATTCTTATGAGATAGATACACCAAATAAAGAGTCAATCTTTCAAAAGATGCTCTCTGAAAATAAATTGGAAGAATCAAATGGCAATATAAGTTTCCTGACTAAAAAAGACACACTTTACACTGATATTATGCATGTAGCTCAAGCCTATATGAAAATTGGTAGTATGAGATATTTTAAAAGAGAAGTTGTAGAAAGTTTATTTTACGATTTACTAAATGAGGTAATTACAAAAGATCTTGGTGAATATAAACCTAAATCTAATGTTTTACCCTTACCAGACAGAGATGACTTAGAAGTTGATTATGAGTTTACACCCAATGGGCATTCGATATATTTATTTGGTGTAAAAGATGCATTAAAGGCCAGATTATCAACTATTAGTTGTTTAGAATACCAAAGAGCGAATTTGAAATTTAGAAGTTTTATTGTGCATGAGGATTTTGAAAAGCTTCCTAAAAAAGACAGGTCACGCTTAACTAATGCCTGTGATAAACAATTTACATCATTGGATGATTTCAGAATGAATGCAAAAACTTTTTTGGAAAGAGAAAAAATGTAACAAATCTACTTTCACTATCACTTAAGCATTGTAATGCTGTGCAATGTCAAATCTGAATCTTGAAAGTTATATCCTTTAAGCTTACTATAGTTTCGGAAAATCAACCAAAAACGAATACTAATCTCCGTACAAATTACTATTTGTCTACCAGCTAGTATTAAAAGAAATCATCAAAATCAGTTGGCCTTTTTTGTTTATCGGTTTCGTCGCAATCGAGGTTAATATTGAAATCCAGTGGTTTTTTAAATTCCATGTTATCTTCGGAAATTCCCAACGATTTATCAGCTAAAACTTTTTTATAGAAATAACCCCAAATTGGTAGCGCCATGTTTGCACCCTGTCCCGTGGTAAGCGTTCTGAAGTGTATACTTCTTAAATCGGCGCCGGTCCATACACCCGCAGTAATTTTGGGAGTTGTGCCAATAAACCAGCCATCGGAATGATTTTGGGTAGTTCCTGTTTTTCCTGCAATGGGCATTCTAAACTGTCCATATTCAGGCCGGTTTCTGAGGCGAATCCCTGTTCCTTCATTAATTACCCCCTGAAGTAAATTCAGCATCAGGTAAGCGGTTTTTGCATCGATAGCTTCGTGGCGTTCCGGTAAAAACGATGCAATTACATTTCCATGCCGGTCTTCGATACGGGTTACAAAATAGGGTTTAACATATACGCCAAGATTGGCATAAGTGTTAAAAGCGCCAACCATTTCATATAAGGTAACATCCGAAGTTCCCAAAAACATCGATGGAACAGGATCAATATAGCTGTAAACGCCAAGGCGTTTCATTACTTCGGCAACGGCTTGCGGGTTAAACTGTTTCATCACCCATGCCGAAATTTTGTTTTTTGAATTGGCCAAACCCCATTTTAAGGTAACCATTTGCCCTTCATGTTCTTCATCTTCATCGGAATCCTTTGGCTCCCAAATAGAACCATCGGGCATTTGAAACTGCTGGCTGACATAAGGAACTTTGGTACATGGAGTGAATCCGTTTTGCATGGCCAGAGTATACAGAAAAGGTTTTACGGTGGATCCCACCTGGCGCTTACCGTCTTTTACCATATCGTACATAAAATATTTGTAATTTGGGCCGCCAACATATGCTTTCACTTTTCCGGTTTCAGTTTCCATAGCCATAAACGATGAACGGAAAAATCGCAGATACCATTTTATCGAATCAAGTGGCGACATTAAAGTATCGATTTCACCTTTCCACGAAAAAACAGTCATATCAATGGGTTTTTTGAAATTCTCCTTTATTTCGTTGAAATTCATACCGCCTTTGCGCAAAACCCTGTAACGCTCACTTTGCCGGATAGCCCGGTCAAGTAAATCGTTCGCCTCTTCGGCTGTCATATTATCGCCAAAAGGCGGGTTTTTTAAATCACTCATGCTTCCATCAAACAAAGGTTGAAGATTCTCCCTCAGATGCTGTTCAACTGCTTCAACTGCATACTTTTGCATTCTTGAATCAATGGTAGCGTAAATTTTTAATCCATCGATGTAAATGTTATAGTTCTCGCCATTGAGTTTTACATTTTTATTGCACCAGCCATACAAGCGGGTTATTATTCCATTCATCCGATTCTTCCTGAAACAATGCATCGCGGTAATGCTCATTCATCCACGATGGATAATCGCTTAATTTGGGTTGTGTTTTATTCATGGTTAACCGCAGATATTCCCTGAAATAGGGCGCCAGTCCCATTTTATAATCTACTCTATTGTATTCCAAATCAAGTGGAAGTTGTTTTACAGAATCCCTTACTTCTTCTGAAATATAACCGTATTTTTCCATCTGGTTTAACACCACATTTCGGCGCTGTAAAACCAGTTCGGGCCGGCGAACCGGATTATAAAGCGAAGAATTTTTTGCCATTCCAACCAGCATTGCCGACTGATGCAGTTGCAGCGAATCGGGTGGAACACTGAAATAAACCTGGGCTGCCGATTTTATACCAACTGCATTGTTCAGAAAATCGTATTTATTCAGATACATTAATATAATTTCTTCTTTGGTATAACTTCTTTCAAGTCTAACTGCAATTACCCATTCTTTAAATTTCCGCAATGCAAGTTGAATTGTTCCAAGATTTTCGTCGCGTGGGAAAAGCATTTTTGCCAATTGCTGGCTAAGCGTACTTCCACCGCCTGAATTTGTATTGTTCGTAAGAATTCCTTTAACAACACGAATCAATCCGCGTAAGTCAATTCCCGAATGTTTGTAAAAACGAACATCTTCCGTGGCAATCAGGGCATTAATCAAATTGGGCGGCAAATCTTTGTAATTAACGTAGCTACGGTTTTCCCTGATAAAATATTTATCGAGGATTTTTCCATCGGCGGAAAATATTTCCGAAGCAAGTACATTTTTAGGATTTTCAAGTTCTTCAAAACTGGGCATAAATCCCAGATAGCCTTTGGCAATAGCATAGAAAAACAAAAATCCTCCTACTAAAGCAATAACTACCAGCGACCAAAACCAAATGATATATTTTTTAAATCCGTTTGTATTATTTATCATGAAAAAAACCTTATTAAAAACATTGGCAAATATATATGATTCTGCCTAGCCAACAACAAATCAAACGATCCGATGTTATTAATATTTTATTTATAAAAAAATAAAATCATCATTTTCAATTAAATAGAATTGAAAAAATAGTGTTATTAATTTTGAACTTAGCAATTCATTTTCTTTAATTTGCAGAAATTTTTGAAAAACGTATGCACGAAAATCTGGTTATTGTTGAGTCGCCTGCAAAGGCAAAAACCATTGAAAAATTTCTTGGTAAAGGATTTACGGTAACCTCAAGTATGGGGCATATCCGGGATTTGGAAAAGAAAGATTTTGGAATTGATATTGAAAAGAATTTTCAGCCTAAATATGTTGTAACTCCCGATAAAAGGAAAATTGTTACGGAACTGAAGAAACTGGCAAAAGATGCCAAAATGGTTTGGCTCGCTTCCGATGAAGACCGCGAAGGAGAAGCAATTGCATGGCATTTGAAAGAAGTTTTAAAGCTGAAACCTGAAAACACAAAACGCATTGTTTTCCATGAAATTACCAAAGATGCCATTATTCATGCAGTTGAAAATCCCCGAAATATCGATGAAAATCTGGTAAATGCGCAACAGGCCCGCCGTGTGCTGGACCGAATTGTGGGTTTTGAAGTTTCGCCGGTATTGTGGAAAAAAGTAAAACCTTCGCTTTCCGCCGGCCGCGTGCAATCGGTTGCCGTGCGTTTAATTGTGGAACGCGAACGTGAGATTATCAATTTTAAAAGCGAATCGGCATTCCGGGTTATCGGATTTTTTCGGGTAAAAGATAAAAATGGAAACGAATCGGAATTAAAAGCTGAACTTTCAAAACGGTTTAAAACAAGAGACGAAGCATACGCTTTCCTGGAAAAATGCAACACTGCCGATTTTACTGTTGAAGATGTAGCCAAAAAACCGGCAAAAAGGTCTCCCGCAAAACCATTTACTACTTCAACCCTGCAACAGGAAGCCAGCCGTAAATTTGGTTTTTCGGTATCGCAAACCATGGCAGTTGCTCAACGATTATACGAAAATGGTAAAATTACTTATATGCGTACCGATTCGGTGAATTTATCGTCGCTTGCGATAAATACTTCAAAACAAAAAATTGAGGAATTGCATGGCGAAAAATATGTAAAAATCAGAAAATTCAAAACCAGTTCGAAAGGTGCGCAGGAAGCACATGAAGCCATCCGGCCAACTTATATGTCCAACGAAACAGTGGGTGGGACTTCGCAGGAACAACGTTTATACGAGTTAATCTGGAAAAGGACCATTGCATCGCAAATGGCGGATGCCATTCTTGAAAAAACAACAGTAACGATTGGTATTTCAAATAATCAGGAAAAATTTGTTGCAACAGGCGAAGTATTGATTTTCGATGGTTTTTTAAGAGTTTATATCGAATCGACCGATGAAGATAATAGCGGAAACGGAAATGGCGACAGTTTAATTCCGCCGGTAAAAGTAAAAGACAAATTGCCGATGTTATCAATAACGGCATCCGAACGTTTTACACAGCGACCTCCGCGATTCACAGAGGCTTCACTTGTAAAAAGTCTTGAAGAATTGGGCATTGGACGGCCATCGACATATGCGCCAACAATTTCAACAATTCAGAACCGGAATTATGTGGTTAAAGAAGATAGTCCGGGTGTGGAAAGAAACTACCATGTATTAACTTTGGAAAATGGAACAGTTTCTGAAAAAACCAATGTTGAAACCACTGGTGCTGAAAAATCAAAACTTTTCCCTACCGATATTGGCATGGTGGTAAATGATTTCCTGATGGACAATTTTGACCAGATAATGGACTACAATTTCACGGCCAGGGTTGAAGCAGATTTCGATGATATTGCCGAAGGAAAAAAGATTTGGAATAAGATGATCGGTAAATTTTACAGTCCATTTCACGATAAAGTGGAAAATGCCTTGCAAAATACCGAACGCTCGAAAGGCGAACGAATTCTTGGTATAGATCCGAAAACAGGAAAACAGGTTTCGGTAAAAATCGGACGTTTCGGGCCGATCGCGCAATTGGGTGAAACCACCGAAGAAAGTGGCGAAAAACCTCAATTTTCAAGCTTACGTGCCGGGCAGATTCTCGAAACCATTACGCTGGAAGAAGCGCTCGAACTATTTAAACTTCCACGTGAACTGGGCGATTTTGAAAACAAAAAAGTGACTGTCGCTATTGGTAGATTTGGCCCGTATGTAAGGCACGACAACAAATTTGTTTCGCTTGGAAAAAGCGATGATCCGTTTGAGGTTTCGCTCGAACGTGCCATTGAACTGATTGAAGCAAAACGCGAAAAAGATAAAAATGCAATAATTCAGACGTTTAGTGAAGAACCCGATCTGAGAGTATTAAATGGCAGGTATGGACCTTACATTTCGTACAAAAAGAAGAATTACAAAATTCCGAAAAAAACGGATGCGCAAAAGTTAACTTTGGAAGATTGCATGACCATAATAAAAAATACACCGGATTCGAAATCGAAAAGATCAAGAAAAAAATAAGTGTAAAAGGCAGGTGAAACATCATTTGCCTTTATTTTTGAAACCAAAACTAAAACACAATGGATATCCGGCATTATTTTGAATCGGTTGATTTTAGCAAATTTTATCATTCAGGTTTGTATCAATGGAAGTATTCTGTTGGTTATCATATTGAAAAAACAACACTGGCAATTTCTCCCGAAAAAATTGAAAAACTTGATATTGCCATTATTGGAGTTCCCTTCGACAGCAGGAATGAAGATTACACTACCAAAGCTCCGGATAAAATAAGGGAAGAGTTTTACCGGCTTTCGGGGTTTTCAAACAGCATTAAAATTGCCGACTTCGGAAACTTAAAACCTGCCAGTAGCTTAAAAGGGAATTACCAGGCAGTTCGCGATATTGTCGATTATTTTTGCGAGTTGAAAATTGTAACTTTAATTATTGGCGGCAGCCAGGATTTAAACGTTGGAGTTTGCGAAGCATTTGCTAATAGCTCCAGTTTTTCGTATTCCACCGTCGATGCCTTGCTGGATATTAAAAAGGGTAAGGAAGCATTAAAATCAAACAATTATTTATCCCGTATCTTTACCAGGCAACCCAGGCTTTTTCAGTTTAGCCTTATTGCATTTCAAAGTCATTTGTTTTCCACAGAATTATTTTCAAAAACAAAAGGCATAAATCATCATATACCACTTGGGTTGTTGCGTGAAAATATATCGCGGACCGAACCGATGCTTAGAAACAGTGATGTTCTTTCCTTTGATATCGGAGCAGTGAAATTATCAGATTCACCAGGTTGCGATATTGCTTTACCAAATGGCCTGCGAAGCGAAGAAGCTTGCCAGCTTGCAAAATATGCCGGCTTTAGCAATCGTTTGAAGGTTTTCGGTTTGTTTGAAATGAATACCAAAAACGACCGGCAACATCAAACTGCAAATCTTTCGGCCCAGATTATCTGGTACTTTATTGACGGATATTCCAACCGAATCCCTGATGATACAGCAATAGGTTCAAATTTTACCATCTACCAGGTTGAAGTTAAAAATGTCGATTTTCCTGTGGTTTTTCTTAAAAGCAAAATATCGGATCGATGGTGGTTCGAAGTACCGGTTCAGGATAACGAACCAATGTACCTTGCCTGTTCCGAAAATGAATACAAGCAGGCATCGAACAATGAGATTCCTGAACTTTGGTTGAAATATATTCAAAAATCAGATGAAATTTTAAAATAATAGGAATAACATAACGTTCTTTGCATACAGAAAATAAAGATGCTTGTTACAATCCGCAATTTTTTATTTCTTTAACGGGGATTGAAACGACGGTAAAAGCCGCATCCAAAGGGAATATGAAAAAATTTATTTCGTTTATATATTTTGTACTATTCGTTAAATTAGCGGCGTTTGGCCAACAGGATCCGCAGTTTACCAACTACATGCAATATAAGTTGGGCGTGAACCCGGGTTTTGCGGGCGCAAATGGTAAAATAAACGGACTAATATTAAATCGTTACCAATGGGATGGTTTTACAGGAGGACCGAGAACACTTGTTTTTAGCGCCGATGCTGCGATACATGCTTTTGGTTCTCCGGGAGGAATTGGTTTAAATGTGGTAAGCGATCAACTGGGTTTTGGTACATTCTCGTATATCAATGCGAATTACGCCTACCGAAAAGAATTAGGTATCGGAACTTTAGGTGTAGGTGTGTCTGTGGGGCTGGTAAATACCGAAATAAATCCTGAAGACGGCTGGCTTTCTTCGGATGATGTGATTAATGAAACTTCCGGTGGTGAAGGCGACCCGTATATCCCGGTATCAGATGTCAGTCAAATGGCTTTAGATGCAGGAGTTGGCGTGTACATCACATCAAATAAATATTTTTTGGGAATTTCGTCCACTCATTTGAACCAGGCTTCGATAAAATATGAAGATGTAGAAAATTACTATCTGGTTCGCCACTATTATTTTATGGGTGGATACAATATAAAATTATCTGATCCGTTATTTGAGTTGCGACCTTCGTTCTTGCTTAAATCCGATTTGGCAAGCTGGCAGTTGGATTTGAACGTGAATATGGTTTTTGACGAACGTTTTTGGGGAGGATTATCCTACCGTGTGCAGGACGCTGTAGCCCTTTTACTGGGCCTGGAGATGGAAAACGGATTAAGATTTGGTTATTCCTTCGATTTAACAACATCGGCACTGGGACGCTATGGTTACGGTTCGCACGAAATTTTCGTGAGTTATTCGCTCGATTTGGAAAAAAATCGTAACCAAAAATATAAGAGCATTAGATTTTTGTAAAATTTTTATGATATTTACAGCGAAATGAGACAAACCTTAAAGCCATTAAATCAGGATTTTTCCCGAAGGTATGTTTTATTTGTTGACCTGTTAATAAAAAAGACTGAACAAATGAGAAAGCTTTTTTTTATTGGATTTGTACTTGTCAGCGCATTCTTGTTTAACGGATGTAGTAATTCGGGTAACGGAGAATTGGTTGGAGTACAAAACCGGCCAAAATGGAGAGAAACACAACCATACGGAATGGTTTACGTTCGCAAGGGAAGTTTTAATATTGGCCCCAGCGATCAGGATCCGCGTATGTCAGGTATTCCAACCAGAACAGTTTCGCAGGAAGCATTTTGGATGGACGATACCGAAATTACCAATAACGAGTACCGACAATTTGTTTTTTGGGTGAGAGATTCAATTGCCCGAAAAATGCTTGGCGACCAGTATCCTGAATTTCTTATTACCGAAGACAGGGATAATAATCCGATTGATCCTCCCATAATTAACTGGCGGGAAAAAATCGACTGGGGCGATATCGATTATCAGATGGCCATGCAGGATATGTTTATTCCTGAAAACGAACGATTTTTCGGAAAAAAGGAAATCGATACGCGCAAGTTGGTGTATGAATACTGGTGGATTGATTTGCAGCAGGCTGCAAAAAGAAGCAACAGTTATAATTACAAAGAACAGCGCTACGATGGAAATGTATATTCTATCGATGGTGAATTAGCACCAATTACCAATCGTTCATCATTTATTATGCAGGATCAGGTTCATGTATATCCCGATACCTTAACCTGGATAAGGGATTTTACCTATTCATACAATGAGCCACTTGCCACGCGCTATTTCTGGCATCCCGGTTTCGATGATTATCCTGTAGTTGGCGTAACATGGAAACAGGCTCTGGCATTTTGTAACTGGAGAACAAAAATTCAGAATGATTTTCTGTCATCGAAAGGCGAACCGGAGTTACAAAATTATCGTCTTCCCACCGAAGCTGAATGGGAATATGCTGCACGCGGCGGAAAAGATTTTTCGATGTATCCGTGGGGTGGATATTATTCCCGCGATGAGGATGGTGTATTTATGGCCAATTTTAAACCTTTGCGCGGAAATTATGTAGAAGACGGTGGAATAGCTTCCATGAAAGTCGGAAGTTATGACCCAAACGAATTTGGTATTTATGATATGTCGGGAAATGTTGCTGAATGGACTGAAACAGCTTACGATGAAGCCGGTTACAATTATTTCAGCGATTTGAATCCTACATTTACCTACAACGCACGCCCCGACGATCCGGCTGTTATGAAGCGGAAAGTTATAAGAGGAGGATCATGGAAAGATATTGCATCTTATATTCAGGTGTCAACAAGAAACTTTGAATATCAGGATACTACTAAATCATATATCGGATTCCGTTGTGTACGATCTACTTTCGGACAAGAATTTTAATTACCGGATTATAAATCTTATTTAATTCAACTATGAATATTGGAGAACTTTTTAAAACGAAACGGTGGAAAACATTCATGGGTTATGTGTATGGATGGGGTGCAGCAGTTGTTATGGTTGGCGCTCTTTTCAAACTCGAACACCTTCAGTATTCGGGTATTTTACTTGCAATCGGGTTGATTACTGAAGCCTTTATCTTCTTTTTGTCGGCTTTTGAACCGCCATTGGAAATGCCGGAATGGAGCAAAGTGTATCCCGAATTAAAGGAAGATTACGAAATAGAAGGGTATGAAGAGCTCGCACCAAAAAGTAAAAAAGGACTGGATCAGTTATTTACAGGTACGGAACTAACTCCTGAACTTTTGGACAAGGTTGGCAAAGGATTAAACAATTTGAGCAATACAGCCAAAGGAATTAGCGATATTTCATCGGCAACACTGGCTACCGACATGTATGTTAAAAATCTTGGAACAGCATCTGAATCGATGAGTAATTTTGCCGAAATTAACAACAAGGCAAATGAATCGATTCATCAGTCGGTTGGAAACCTTGTGGATTCATACAGTTCTACTGCACAAAAAATTTCGGAAACCGGCTTGAATACGATCAATAAAATCCAAAAAAGCGGAGAAAGTTTTACCAATCAACTGGCAGAAACCAGCAAACGGCTTGCCGAAACCTATAACAACGCAGGTACATCGGTTACGGCTGAAATCGAGAATATTACGAGCAGTTCAAAACAATATTCCACCAATCTCCAAAAATTAAACGGAAATTTGTCGGCACTGAACGCCAATTTCGAGGAACAGTTAAAAGGAACTGAAGAACAGTTTAAGATAAGCCAGAGTTTCAGCAAAGATATTCTGGAAATGAATAAACTGTTAACTGATTCGGTAGACGAATTAAAAAAATATAAAGAAAACGCTGAGCAATTGAATAAGCACCTTGAATCGTTAAATACCATTTACGGTAATATGTTGGGTGCCATGAGTTATAAAAAGTAATAATTTCAGTACATACCTATGGGTGCAAAAAATTGCCCGGAGACCCCGAGGCAAAAAATGATAAATATGATGTATATAGTGCTAACAGCAATGTTGGCGCTAAACGTAGCAGCCGAAGTTCTGGAAGCTTTCCGACTGGTTGATTCAAGCCTTTTGCATACGATGGAAGGCGTTGAAGCCAAAAACCGGCAAATATATACCGCGTTTGAGCAGGCATATATCGAAAACCCGGTTAAAGTTCAGGAATGGAAAGACAAATCGGACAATGTACGTAAGCTTTCGGCTGATATGATTTCATATATTTCAAACCTGAAGGAAGAACTGGTAAAATATTCCGGTTATGAGCAAATTGATGCAGGCACTCCTTATGATCCCGACAGGTTTTAACTTTTTCACTCAAAATGGCGATACCCTTGAAATAAAGAAGGAAGACGACCTGAATGGTCCATCGGAATACATGATAACACAAGAAAATGCAACTGTATTAAAAGATCAACTGGCTGCTTACCGAAATAACCTGGTAAATAATATTAGCGATCAGGATACTGAGCTAAAAGAAACGATTTTGAGGATGCTTGAAACACCTGACCCTTCGTCCGGACTAAAGGAAGCTGATGAACAAAAGACCTGGGAATCGCAGTATTTTGAAAATAAACCTTTGGTTGCTGTTCTTACCGTATTATCGAAAATGCAGATTGATGTTAAGAACTCAGAATCAAATGTAATTAACTATCTGTATTCACAAATTGATGCAGGTTCATTCAAATTCAATAGTTTGGGTGCACGCGTTATTGCCAAATCAAATATTGTATTTCAGGGTGAACCTTACGAAGCAGAAGTGTTTCTTGCCGCAGAAGATACCACTCAACAGCCTGAAATAATTATAAACGGAAGATCGGCTGAAGTAAAAGATGGAAAAGCCAACTATACAGTGAGTACAAACCAGCCGGGCGTATTTAAATGGAGCGGATTAATTAAATACAAAACACCTGCTGGCATAATTAAAAATTACCCGTTTGAACAGGAATACCAGGTTACTGCCCCAAGTGTTACCATGTCGGCAACAAAAATGAATGTGTTTTACAGGGGCCTTAAAAATCCGTTCGATGTAAGCGGAGGTGGAATACCGGTTGAAGATCTCGATGTGACCATGACAAACGGAAAGGTAACTAAAGTTTCTGATGGATGGACTGTTGAACCTACTGATTTAGACGAACAGGGTAGAAGAACAAAAGTTTCTGTTTATGCCAACATCGGCGGAGAACGTCGCTTAATTGGCACTTCAGACTGGCGTGTTAAAAAAGTTCCCGATCCAGTTGCACAGGTAGCTCAGAAGTCGGGCGGAGACATTCGTAAAGAGGTTCTTGAGATTCAGGATGGTGTTTTGGCGGTTATGATAGATTTCGATTTTGACTATAAATATACTGTTACCGAGTTTGAGTTGCAAACCACTGAAGGAGGCTTCACGAATATTAAAAAATCAAACTCAAACCGTTTTACACAGGAACAAAAAGATTTATTAAGCAGAGTGAAACCCCAGACATGGGTTTATATAGGAAATATTAAAGCTCGTGGGGAAAACGGAGATATTCGTGATCTGGACCCGATTTCATTAAAAATACAGTAGCTATGAAAAAGTTAATTTTATATTTAGGAATAATAGTTTTTTCGCTATTAATAAGCAAAAATCAAGCTAACGCACAAATTATTAACGGTGCTTTTAAACGCGCCGATATTGTTCAGAAAAAGCCAATGCCTTTACCAACGGTTCGCGAGGCAGATGTTTTCTGGTCGCAAAAACTGTGGAGGGTTATTGATTTAAGAGAAAAAATGAATCAGCTGTTGTATTATCCTACTTCAGAAATGGAAGGCAGGGTTAACCTGATTAATCTGCTGATGCAAGGAATTGAAAACGGCCAGATTACACCTTACGATGCCAGCGCAGATGACGATTTTAAAGTGCCGATGTCGTATGCACAGGTAAAAGAAAATTTTGGAGCAAAAACCACACAGGAAGAAAAAATCGATTTCGATACCGGTGAACGAAAAATGGTTGAAGTTACCGGAGATATCAGGCTAAACGAAATTAAACAATACATGATTAAGGAAGAGTGGTATTTCGATAAACAAAACTCTACACTTAATGTACGTATTATCGGAATTTGTCCAATACGTGAATTTGTAAACGAAGGTGATGCATCGGGCGAAGTCAGGCGCACAAAATTATTCTGGATTTATTATCCTGAAGCACGGCCGTTGCTGGCGAGTAACCTTGTTCTGAACCAGTATAACCCTGCATTGCAAATGTCTTTCGACGATTTGTTTATTAAAAGGCTTTTTAACAGTTATATTGTCAAGGAAGAAAATGTATACGACAACCGCGAAATAAGTTCATACCTTACCGGCAAGGAAGCTATGGAGGAATCGAAAAGGATTGAAAATGAAATTTTCGATTTTGAGCAGGATCTTTGGGAATATTAAAACGTTATGAAATAAGAATTTAACCTTATGATATCATAAGGTTTTTTTTTGAAAACCGACGTAATTACGAGCGAATATAAAACGAATGAGAAAAGCAGTCATATATATTGGAATTATCCTTTCGATGCTTTTCACATCATGCCAAAAAGCCGAATTATACATTCCCGGCAAAGAACCAAAAAGCGCCGAATGGTTTGAACCCAGTCCGTACGGTATGGTTTATGTTCCGCGTGGTTCATTTCATATGGGCCCGTCCGATGAAGATCTCAATCGTTATACCAGCACAAAAACCGTTACAACTGAAGCTTTCTGGATGGACGACACTGAAATAACCAATAATGAATATCGTCAGTTCGTATATTGGGTGCGCGATTCCATTGCACGTAAATTACTTGGCGAAACTTATACTGATTATGCAATTATTGAAAACAAATACGGAGTTCCGTTAGATGAACCCTTAATTAACTGGCAGGAAAAAATCGACTGGAACGACCCTGATTTTAAAACTGTACTGGAAGAATTGTATATTCCTGAGGAGGAAAGGCTGGCATTTCATCGCGAAATTGATTCCAGAAAACTGATTTACGATTACTACCGGATTGATTTGGAACAGGCCGCAAGCAGACGAAACAGCTATAATTTTGAAACTCAAAAATACGAAGGATCGGTTGTTAATGCCGATGGCGATGTTGTTCCAATAGTTAACCGAAGTTCATTCTTAATGCACGAATCGGTGCCGGTTTATCCCGATACCCTGGTTTGGATCAGGGATTTTACCTATGCATATAACGAACCTTTTACGCTGAAATATTTTTCGCATGCCGCATTCGACGATTACCCGGTTGTAGGAGTTTCGTGGAAACAGGCAAATGCCTTTTGCAACTGGAGAACAGGATTGAAAACCATCGAAAATAAACGAATTAACGAAACACCTGCGCACGATTACCGGTTACCTACCGAAACAGAATGGGAAAGGGCTGCAAGAGGAGGATTGCAAAACACAATATATCCGTGGGGTAGCTATTACACCAGGAACGACATGGGTTGCTTTGTAGCCAATTTTAAACCGTTAAGGGGAAATTATGTGGCCGACAGCCCAACAACTACTACCACAATGCAAACCGGTGAATTCGACCCAAATGCTTACGGTTTGTACGATATGGCCGGTAATGTTGCTGAATGGACAAGCACTGCATTCTTCGAAGGTGGTTACGATGTAATGAACGATTTAAATCCTGAAATTCAGTATAACGCCAAAGAAGATGATCCGGTAGTGATGAAAAGAAAAGTTATTCGCGGCGGTTCCTGGAAAGATATGGACTATTTTATACGAACTTCCACACGCAGTTTTGAATACCAGGATACCACCAAATCATACATCGGCTTTCGTTGTGTACGTACTTCTTTCCGGAACGATTTGCGAAACAGGTAAAGCAACCAGGGTAAAGGACACCAGCATCTATCCAGGTTTTCTCCGATACTTGAATTCAGAATATCTCCTAACTTCCAATGACCATACAGCGGATCGATTTGTCCGCCGATACAAGGGGGACGAGGAAATGCCGCAGGCGTGACGGAGGGGGTACCAAAACCCAATAATGTGACATAACACCGATTTGTGTTTAATTTTGCTCTTCAATTTCACTTGGTTCATTCCTGATTATTAAACATCTCGGTCTGTCCGGCTGCACGGCCAGACGGGCATTATACCATCAGTTTTTGTGGGTAAATTTGTCTGTAAAACGGTATAAGAAGCACACAGCAAACCAGCAGGCATGGGATTGCCATGCAGGTGCCGGCACCGTCCAACTATATTTTATCCATCATTCTATTTAGAAATAATCTACTCTTCAAATAATAGCAAATTTATGCTCATTATTGTAATTTGGCAGAACGATGGATAAAATACTATTAGGTTGGCGTACACTGAAAAAAACATGAAAAGTACAATATTCATATTGATATTTCTTCATTTAGGTTTCTTAACGAATTGCCAGAAATCTCCCAGAAGTGACATCGCGAATTTTAATGAGTTTCTCGGAAAAGAAAAAGCAACAGCCTTGAATGAAGCTATTAAATCTTTTGACAAATTTTTAGAAACTAATTTTCCAAATCAGGACAATCAGTCTGACAAAACAAAAGAATTTCTCAAACGGTTTATAAATTCTAACAGTCCAGACTCATCATGGATTTTTACGACTAAGAGAAATATAAAACTACTTGTGCAATTGGAATCTTCAGGGTTGAGAAAGGAAATATGGATTTATGGAAAGGAAAACTATGCCGAAAAATATAACATTTATGACCTAATTAATCCGTTTAAGAACGATTCTTCACAAGGTTTGGGAGAATTAGAAATTATAGAAGATGAAATTATTCCAATACCAAGACCAACAACTGATTCCACTGAGCTTGCTGGAATAGAAAAAGAATTGGATGAACAATACAACAACCTACTTATGACTAACGAAAAAGGAGAATTTCTTTATGGTCTGGCAAAGTTTGCAAATAATGACTCAATCGTTCACGAATATGTTGAGGTAAAATTAGTCGCAGGAGATTTTTCTCCGAGTATTGTAGCCTCAGCCTTTTTAAGTCATATTAGAGACTTTGAAAATCCATTTATTAAAAGGATGATTTTTGTAGAGTTATATTATTGGCTGATTGAATGGAATATTGAAAAAAACGAAAAAAAATAAAACAACGACACGCCAACAAAGTACATATTTCAGAACGGGGTTAGTGTGGCAATCAACTACGCTCCGAAGCTTCGGAGCTCGCATCGCAGTTCAGTCGGCTGCCGGACATTATCGCGCTCCGAAATCCGGCTATTTCCAAAGACAAAAAAGAAGAAATTAGTTCCACATATTATGAAACTATTATTTATCTTTGTCGTTCTAAAATATAAGATTTGGAATTACTAAGAAAACATAAACTGATTAAACTTAAACAAAAGAATCGAGGAAATAAAAAATTGATTTCGGCGATTGACAAGCTGATTTCAGATATTGAAAGTGCTCAATGGACTAAAAAGACAGATATTAAAGTGACACGTCCTGATGCAGATTGTGTGCATAGCGATGGGTTTTACTTTTTCGACATAAACATACATCGTACAATGATTTTGATAGTTTTCGAAGATGATGAGGCAACTGTTGTGTGGACTGGTTCTCACGATGAATACGACAAGACTTTTAAACAAAATAAACGCACGATTGAAAAATGGTTACGTAATCAAAAATTGATTTAAAATGGATAGATTTTCAATACAAAACATACAGAGATTAAAATCATTGGAAAGTGAGTTGGATTTTGAAAAAGCATCCTCTCTTTTTCTAAAATTGCGTGTGCTTGAAAAAGCGGATGAATCGTATAAGCCAATTCGAAAACATCTTCGCAACCTGATAAAAGACTATGAAGAAAAGAATTGGTCAGATGAAAATTCTGTTTCCGAAAATCAAATAAAAGATAGCGATTTCGCAGAAGCATTGGTGCAAGCGGAAAATGACTTCTACCAAAAGAGAAAAGAACTGATTAAAAGAAAACTAAAAGAATCAGGCTTAACTCAAAATGATTTAGCAAAGATTTTAGGTCATCGAAAAGGCTATATGTCGGAGTTGATTAATGGATTAAGGCCCTTTTCAAAAGAGGATTTAATCGTTGTAAACAGACTTTTTAAGATAAAATTAGAGGATTTAATTCCAACGTTTATAAAACAAGACAGAGCATCACATATCAAAAAGACTTTAGAATCATTATCAAATAGCAAGATAAGATTAACAAAACGAGACTTTGATTTACATATGGTCCGATGATTAAAAATTTAAACTTTGGTTGGTACAATTGTCATATGGCAGGCGGGTGGCTTCTCGGTTTCGACAAACCAGTATTGCCACATCCTGCAGGCATATCTGAGTTTATACCGTAACGATTTGCTAAGCTATTAAATCGATGCGTTTCAAACATTTTCTGATAATGTTCTGAATCAGTAAGGATTTCGCCGCTTTTATCATAAAAATCATCATCGAGGTTAAAAACTCCCTTTTGGGTTTTTCGCCATTCTGCGTTGGCGAACGGATGATAGGATTCCATAGTTTGCCAGTTTCTGTAGTTTTAATGGCCATTGGTCTCAAGTAGCTTGGTTCCCAGACCGTGGAACGCATTTAAAAATAGCTTCAACCACTGTTACCATATTGGTAACTTTTGCTTATCTTTGAATCATAAAAATCCAAAATGAGAGTAATAGCAAAAAAAATATTACGTGAATTCTGGCAAAATTATAGTGATTCAGAACAACAATTAAAAACCTGGTATAAAGAAGCATCAAAAGCAAATTGGGAAAGCCCGAGTGACATTAAAAACGATTATGCAAAAGCCAGTATCTTAAAAGGTGGCCGTGTTGTTTTCAATATATGTGGAAATAAGTATCGACTGATTGTGGATATAAATTACCAAAGACAATGGATTTTTATTCGATTTATTGGAACACACGAAGAATATGATGAAGTAAACGCGGACAAAATTTAGAACAATGAATATAAAAGCATTAAAAACAGAAGACGATTATAATCAAGCATTAAAGAGACTTGAGGAAATTTTTCATGCTCCCATTGATTCTCCGGAAGGCGATGAAGCAGAAGTGCTTTCGATTTTGATTGAAAAATATGAAGATGAAAACTATCCGATTGATGCACCAAATCCCATTGATGCTATCCTTTATCGAATGGAGCAAATGGATATGAGCCAAAAAGATCTGGCAGAAATTATTGGGTACAAAAGCAGAGTCTCCGAAATATTAAGCAAAAAAAGAAAATTAAATATCAGCATGATTCGTAAACTGCACGACAAACTTAATATTCCGTATGAATCGTTGATTGCAGATTATTAAAGCTCTTTTGTTTATCGGAGAAGCACGGTGAGTTAATGACAGTTGCGAGAGCCTTTCACTTCATTCAACCCTGGACCAGTGATATTTGTAGCCCCATCAATTAGAAGTTCCAGAGGATTTAACATCGGATCTTTTAGTTTTGATTGTAAAATTGGAAATATCAATGCTTTTCAAACATGCTCTGATAATGCAATGAATCCGTAAGCACACCGCCACTTTTTTCATAAAAATCATCGTCCAGATTGAACACTCCCCGATTGGTTTTTCGCCATTCTGCATTTGCAAACGGATGGTACGATTCCATCGTCGCCCAGTTTTTATAATTCTGATGGCCATTGGTTTCAAGGAGTCCTGTGCCTAAGCCGGGAAAAGGATCCAAGCGCGCGGCCACATTTTTGTTCCAGTCGATTAAAATCGGATTTACAGTTAAATCGGCACAAAAGCATGGTACATTTTCTTCTTTGGCCACGTTTGCAATTTTCATCGTCATGCTTAGGGTTTTCGCAATTGCTTTTAATGCAATGGCTTTGTATCCCATTTGAATTCTTTCAACTGCATCTTTATCGGTATGAGCGCTTTCATCGGCAGCCAGTCTCACCGGAATATCCGAAACATCGATTTCAGCCTCTTCAGGAAATGGCTCTTCAATGATGGCTAATTGCTCAAACGCCCCGATTTTCTTAGCATGATCGATCAGTTTCAGCAAGGTCTCTTTTTTCTCATAACGACCGTTGGCATCAAAATAATAAGGTAATTTACCGTTATCAGAATGTTCGGTTCGATAGTGTCCAATTGTTTTGTGAATTTCGGACAAACGCTGCTTATCCTTTTCAAGCATTTCTTCCTGTGTTCCGGGCTGACCGATTTTTATTTTCATAAAGAAGTAGCCTTCGTCGGCAGCATTCTTTATTTCATTCACAGGAATATTGTAGGCCATTAACGGAATACTTGCAACCGTTTTATGATGATGTGAAAGCGCCGGTTTATACTTTTCGGGAATTATTTCATCAAAAGTTGTAAGTCCGTTTTCAGCAGCAAAAAGCATCCACAGCGCATTGTCGACGCCAACCAGGGCATTTAGGGCAAAAGTTTTCCGAAGGTTTGGATTGCCTGTAATTTTCCGGCCATAGTTATATACTTCTTCAAGTAACTCGTCAAGCAGCTCAACCGGTGAATTGAATTTAACTCTTTTGAGTAAGTTCAACGCATAGTTGGTCATGGCAAACATCATGGCATTTCCACCACTTTCAGAAAAAGCTGAAAATACCGAAGCATCCGACCAAAGCACGCTTTGAGAGCATAAACCAACTTTGCCAATACCTGTATCCGATTTTATCCATGCAGCGGTTTGCCATATTTCAGACATATAACCGCCTTTAAATCCAAACGGACGAATTAATGGTTCACGTTCAAAATTTGAACTGGTTTCTGCAATCGTTATTTTTTTGAACTCATTCATTACAAAATTATTTGCTGAAAAAGCTGGTGATGCAGCGATGCCTCCTGCAGCAACTGCCGAAGTTTTTACAAAATTCCGCCTTGACCAATTTTCAGTTGTCATTATAAACCGTATTCTTTGAACTGTTTTTTCAAAAAAGCAAGATCCTTTTTCATCAGGGAGAAAATTGTTTCGCGGCTCATAGTCGGATTAAGTCCGCCATGTTCGGCGCCTCCCAAATCGTATTCGTAATGTATGGAAACGGGCGCTTCAATCCCAAACGATTTGTACAATTCAAAGTATTTTTTGAAATCCACCATTCCTTCACCAAGTGGTACATTTATTATTTTCCAGGTTCCTTTTTCGTCCTTTTCCCATACAAAGTCTTTAATGTCGGTTGTGCGAATCCAGGGCGAAAGCAATTTCATACCAACCGGCCAGGAGCCACCTCCTTCAACCGTTGCATGGCGCACATCGTACTGTACTCCGATATATTCAGGATCACGATCTTTTAATAAATAATACAAATCCCAAACCGGTCCGCCAACCCTTGTTCCTGAATGATTCTGATAATTTCCCGTTACGCCGAATTCGCGATTGAGCTTTTCAAGTTTTTCAAAAGTCAGTCCGAATATCATCCAGGTTTTGCGGTATAGATTTTTTCTCATCAAAATTAATGTATCCCATGCGGTAATAGCGAATTTCCTGGTCGGCCATGGTTTTTAAAACCCGCTTGAACAATGGATCATCTGCGTTATTTATATCCGTTGCAATCATATTCGAATCGATTCCTTTGTTTCGTAGCGCCTTTATTGCTTTTGGCAACTCGGCTTCCACATTTTCAGGATTTACCTGCCCACCTTTCCGAACTGTTAAATCGGCTCCGTCAAAACCAAGTTCAGTCAGAACAGTGGCAATTTCATCATAGCTTAGAAATTGCAGACATTTGGTAAATACATGAATCGGGCGTTTGGCATTTGGTTTTAACAGGTCGGCTGCAACCGACTTTCCGGCCAGACTCATCCCAGCAACTCCTGCAGTAGTTGTCTTTATAAAACTTCTTCTTTCCATCATTTATTTTTTTTGCTTCCCCTCGGTGAAGGTTTGGTTGGGGCTTCTCTTATAGTTTCCAGGGTTTACGATATTCATAATGCAAATATTTGTTTGCTTCGTCGCTATTTGTAAATCTTTCGCTTTCGGCATCCCACTCCAATCGCTGTTTTGTCGCCAATGCAATATTGGCAAGATGAGCAAAAGAAGTCGAACGGTGGCCTTCTTCCAGCGGACAAAGAGGTTCGTTTCTGCTTTTTATACAATCCAGAAAATTCCGTATCAATCCCGAAGTACTGTCAGCAGAGCTGCCGTCGTCCAGGTCGCGATTCGGATTGTCAAACTCTTCCGGTTCAATCTGTCTGTCCCATTCCTGAAACTGACCTCGTTTTGCAGGAACAATTCTGTATCCCTTTTCATTCGAATACAAATTACCCTTTGTCCCACTCAGTTCCAGTTCGCCATAAGGAAATAAACTTGCGTTATTAGCTTCAAATATGCTGAAGTTGATAATTTTTCCCGATGCAAATTCAAAGCAAACCTGCATGGTGTCGGGAATATCGGCATCATGATCAAGCACATATTTTCCACCAGTGGCGCTAATGGCAACAGGCGCTTTTTCTCCCAGCATCCAGCGGATTGCATCCATGTAATGCACACCCCAGTTTCCCATTTGCGACGAATAATCGCTCCACCAGCGGAAAAAATACGGCGCTATGTTGTATTGAAAAGGCCTTACTTTTCGTGGCCCCAGCCACATATCCCAGTTAAAATCATTTGGTGGTTGTTCGGGTTTCAATTTACCAATTCCGTTTGGATACATATTGCTTATCCGTGCTGCGCGTGCAACCGTAACTTTCCCGATTTTCCCGGCAGGAATTTCTTTTGCAAGTTTTTGATAAACTACATTTCCGCGCCGGTTTAAACCAACTGCAACAACCTGTTTACCTGCTCTTTTGAACATTAACCATTTTCCGGCCTTCATCAATGGTTTGTGTTAATGGTTTTTCAACATACACATCTTTTCCCGCATGAATGGCATCGATGGTGATAAGTGCATGCCAGTGATCGGGTGTGGCAATGCAAACAGCATCGATATCTTTATCGGCCAGCAAATCGCGATAATCCTTATAGATTTTGGGAGGTGATGGAAATTTTTCTCCCAATTTCGGAATTCGTTCACCCAAAAGTTCGATAAAACGGGGAGAAACTTTGCTTCTGTCGCGTAAGGTGTAAGGTTCGTAAACATCGCAAAATGCTGCAATTTCGCAGTCGTCGTACTTCATAAAAATATTCAGCAATTGCGAACCCCGGTTTCCGATACCGATAAAACCCATTCTGATTTTATCATTTGCACCAAAAATCCGGGATGTTTTTTCAGAACTGAAAGCGTTTAATCCGACTGAAACTCCGGCAACTGCTGCAGAAGTTTTTGAGATAAATTCGCGGCGATTATTCATTATTACAGGTTTAGTAGTTTTATATTAAGGAAGTGAAATATACTAAAATCGAAGCAATTTATAAATTTTACAGCTTTATAATTTTTTGATTGAATGTACCCTTCGAAGTTTGTATATGCAGGATATAAGTTCCCGGCGCTATTCCTTTGCAATTTAAAACAGTATGGTTGCCTGCAAATTCTCTGATAACCTCACCTCCAGGCGAAATTAGTTTTGATGAAATTATTTTGCTGGTTGAAGTTTTAAATAAATTAATGGTTTCATGAACTGGATTTGGGTATATAACAATTTCATTTATCCCGGGTTCCGGATTGGCTTTTACAATTTCCAAAGTTTTTGAAATAATCCATTTATCCGGATCGATGGCCAAACCAGCTACTTCAAAAGTTGTATTTACCAAAAATTCCTGATTATTTTCGGTATTGTTTAGGCGGTAATCCATAGAATCGGTTTTACCGGCGTTATAAACCCTTACCGGCACAGGCATTTCAAAAAAGTCGACCGAATTGTGCGATGAAACCTGTGTAAGGGTAATTCTTAAAATGCCTTCACCCTGCGAAGCGTAATCAGCAGAATAAAGCGGATAACCTTCACCAAAATACCAGTCGTTAAAAAATTCGGTTAAAGATGTATCGCCAGCGGTTTCCATGTGTTTTACAAACTGTGCATTTTGTACAAATCCCCCTGCAATTTCAGGATCATTAAAGTATGCCTTCAACCCGTTAAAAAATTTCTCATCACCCAGAATCCAGCGCAACATGTGCAGGAGGTAAGCGCCTTTTGAATACGAAAGTCGTGAACTGAAAATCCGGTTTATATCCGTGGTGTCAGGTACGAAAACCGAACCATCGGGTACATTTACAATTTGCTCCAAAGTTTTGGATTTCCAGAGCGGCCAGTAATCCTCATGATAAAAATGCTCGTAGGCTAGCCCTGTCATAAAAGTGGCGAATCCTTCATTCAGCCAGATGTCGTGCCAGCTTGCCAAAGTAACAAAATCGCCAAACCATTGATGCGCCAGTTCATGTGCCTGCAAATCGAAGCCAAAGCCACCCATAAAACTCATGGTCTGATGTTCCATTCCGCCACCCCATCCAAATTGTGCATGGCCGTACTTTTCCTTTGAAAAAGGATATTTCCCGATTAATTCGCTGTACAAGTTTATCAAATCCGCTGTTACCGCAGTTTGTGATTTTGCTGTTTCAACATTTTCAGGATAAACATAATTCAAAATTTTCATTGCTGTCCCGTCATCAAACTTCACCGTATCGGAATAACCGACATAGTTTGTAACTGCAATGGCAACCAGGTATGTGGCAATCGGGTAGCGGTGTTTCCAATGCATTACCCTGAAATTGTTTATCACTTCCTCCGAAACCAACAGCCCGTTACTGGCGGTCCGAAAGGCTTGAGGACAAGAAACGATAACATCAATCGAATCGATTTTATCTGTAAGCGATTGTTTACAGGGCCACCATTCCATCGCACCATAAGGTTCCGACAAAGTCCATAAAGCCGCGACACTGTCATGCTGCGAAACTGTAAATGATCCGAATCCACTAATCATTTCCTTTTCAGGCTCGCCCTGATAATAAACCTGAGCCGAATCGAGCACATTAATTTTTAGCGGTTTAGATAACTGAATAGTAAGCTTGTTTTCTTTTAGTGTGAAATTTAAATTGGTATCTGATTGTTTAACCGAATCGACAATCATTTCTGAGCTCAGATCAAATTCAATCGAATTCAATCCTTCTGTATTGCTTGTAAAATAAGAAGTTACAGAACCTGAAATATACTTTATTGCTGGATCGACGTTCCATTCCATTCGCTGGTAAACCAAATCGTACAAAGCATAATTATCGCTTTCACTAAATCCGGTTTTTAGCTTGAAATTTCTTTGTTCTGCTTTAGCAATTTTATCGGTAAACTTAGGATCAAAATCCTGCGCCAAAACGCTAAATCCGAATAAAATAAATATCAAAATGAATAATATGCTTGTCTTCATAATTTCAAAAATACGAATTTGAACATAGTAAAACGCCAGTATTTTTAATATTCAATCTGTGCCAGATAAATGGATGTTTTATCTTCATGCGACGAATAATAACTAATCCAAAGATTATCATTAAAAATTGCCATTCCAGCGTAACTTGTATCACCACCCGAAGGTAAAGAGATCAGTTCAGTAATGTTTCCTACGTAAGGATTTACCTGGCACACCGATGTCCGGACAGAATTTCCATCTGCTGTATCATATAGCCGAACTGTAGCCAGAAATCTTCCGTCAGGCATTAACAACATCATTGGCCCTCCAATTCTGACATTCATATCTTTCCAAAGCCAGTTTTTGTATGGCGGTGTTGAAATTCCGATTAGCCCGGTATTCTTTTCGCCATCCCGGCGAAGCAGGCAAAATGCTGAATCTCCTTTAAATACCAGGGATGTTTCATTTGGATATCCTTCGATGTCCAGGTTTTCAATCAGAATTTCGAAGCGCTTGCCATCATCGCTTTTGTATAATCGCAATGATTTTTCTTCGCCACAAGCATAACCGAAACTAAATGCTTCATTTTTGTGCCAGGTGGTTCGCCACAGCCAAAAATCGGGATCGCCTGTTTTGTAACTTTTGCTCCAGGTAAAGCCATCATCCGAAAACCACGACAACGATTGATGCGTATGTTCCGATTTATCATGCAAAGCTCCGGCTCCGCTTAACATGAGCTGACCTTCAGGAGTAATTGTAATTTTTGCATCGCGCAAATCAGAGTCAGCAGATGTGATAAGTGCAGCTGATTCCCAGTTTTCGCCATCTTCGGAAGTAATCACACGCAAAGCGCCGTCGGGAGAAACATGATTTGTTCCTTCCCTGAAAACACAAAACCAACGATTATGAAACTGAATGAGATCAGTAAACGCATTGTGTGGTGCTTTGTCCCAGATTTTATTAACGGAAAGCAGCTCTAATTCTAAGTGCTTATTCGGGCCTGAAGAAAACAGACTTGAAAAACTCAATGTGGCAATTAAAATGACGAAGGAATAAACCCGGCTATTTTTCATAATTATTCAATTTCTGCTTCATGTACCATTCGATTTAAAATAAAGAAAAATACGAATTATCAAGACGTCAGTAACTGCTCAACAATTCGTAAAGCCATTTGTTGGGATTACTGTTTCAAACCACTTAAAAATGGAAAACTTAATTGAATATATTCCAATCCTTACCACACTTTTCTCGGTATTTTTTGTGGCACGAATTTATAGCCACTACCTGGAACGAAAAACAAAATACCTGCTTTGGTGGACTATCGGAGTACTCACATTCGGTTTGGGAACGCTTTCGGAAAGCATTAATGTTTTATTTGGCTGGAGCGAAATTAACCTGCGATACTGGTATATTGTCGGCGCACTTTTAGGCGGGTTTCCTTTGGCTCAAGGCTCGGTTTATTTATTGATGAACCGCAAATTTGCACAAATAACTTCGTGGATTTTTGTAACGCTGATTATTGTTGCATCGGTCTGTGTAATTTTAACGCCAATCAGCATTCCTGATGGATTCGACTATAAACTTACAGGTGCAGTTTTCGAGTGGAACTGGGTGAGGTATTTCTCTCCGTTTATTAATCTGTATGCGTTTATTTTTCTGGTTGGCGGAGCGATTTATTCAGCAATAAAGTATTACCGGATGGTGGATAAACAGGCACGGTTTAAAGGAAATGTTTTTATTGCCATTGGCGGATTATTACCCGGAATTGGCGGTTCGATGACACGAATGGGACATGTAAATGTGCTGTTTGTGACTGAATTGATTGGATTGATTTTGATTTATACAGGATACAGGATAATAAAACTGGATAAACATAAACCTTGAAAGTTAGGCAAATTTCCTTGCTTAGATTCTATTTTAAATATTATTATTTATTTTAAATACTTTTATCTCTTTTTTTGAAACCTTTTTAAGTTCCTGAAGGTAAACGAGTTTACATTCAAATAAATCAAATTATGAAAAAATTATTTTTATTTCTCGTTGCAGCGGGTCTGCTTGTATTCTTCTCTTGTGAAAAATTGAACACCGAAGTTACTGAAAACAGAGGCGCAAGTCTTAAAAGCGGTAATGTAGTGATGAATTTCCGGGCGCATCTTTCAGGTGACGAGGAGGTTCCTGCTGTAGAAACCAATGCTACCGGTCAGGCCATTTTTCAGTTAAGTAAAGATGGTTCGGAATTGAGCTACAAAGTAATTGTTGCCCATATCGATGATGTATTGCAGTCGCATATTCATATTGGTCAAGCGGGAACAAACGGTGGAGTTGTGGCATTTCTTTATCCATCGGAACCGCCAGCAATACTTATTCCCGGAACTTCAAATGGAATTCTGGCTCAAGGTGTTATTACTGCAGCAAGTCTTCGCGGATCACTTGATGGACAGGAACTCTCAGCGCTTGTGGATGCATTAAGTACAGGCAATGCCTATGTTAATGTACATACTATTGCTCACCCAACCGGGGAAATCAGAGGACAGGTTAAGTAAAATTAATTCAATTTGAAATGGATTTCACCACGAATTATAAATGGAACCAGCGGACAAAGCTGGTTTTTTTTAGGCATGTAATATTTAACAGGCTTTCTATTTTAAAAAGAAGTCATAATTTTAGTTGAAAACGGATTACCAAAAACTTAATTCCTTTATTTCGTCTTCGCTTAATGCGCGATTAAAAACCGCCAGTCCGCCAATTAAACCATGATAAAAATTACCCATTCCGCTTTTTAGTAAAACGGCTCCAACGGTAAAATCGGATCCGTTGTTTCCCATGCCATCAGGAAAATAATAAGGATTTTTCGATTGAACTAAACCATCGGGATATCCTTCAAAACCTTGGGTGTGATTAATCAACTCCGGTTCGCGTTCCTGAAATTCACCATTTAAAAACGACTTAATATATTCTCCGTCGTAAGTAAGTGCAATGCATTGCCATTTGTTTTTAACGACCTCCTGTTTACTTGCTGAATAATCGATGGAATATGGAAAGGGCGGTGTTGGCTTCCCCGTTTTTGATATATGTCCGCAAACCTGATCGGCGCCATTGTAATGTGGCAGCGACACAAAAAGTCCGTATTGCCGTTTACCGCCATCCTGATATTCATTCCACATTCCGCCCACAAAACCGGTATTTGCTTCCCACTTCACCCAGGCTAAAACCGTTACACCCTGATTTTTACCATACATATTTAAATCCCCGGTTTTACTGTTTTCCAGCGATAAAAAAGCTTTATTTCCAAATTTTGCAGAATAACCTGAAATTGGGCCATCGTTTTCACGTGGAACTTTGCCGTTTTTTTCTTTTAAAGGAAAACTGCTTATTCCATATGCTTTTCTTGATTTTCCTTCTTTTTCTTTGAAATCCCAGAAAGCAACAAGGCCGGGTGTTTTTTTTAGTTTGGAGATTTTGTCTGAATTTTTATTTTGTTGACTTAGACTGTATTTAGGAAGTGACAAAATAAATACTATTGCAATAAAGTAAATTAAAACTTTCATTTTGAATTTATTAGATTAATCTTCCATCCATATCTTTTTTATTTTCAGCTTGAAGTGGGAATTTTACTGGCTTATTATCACGGGTCGACCGATAAATAGCAGTAAACAGTTCCACTGTCCTTCTTCCGTCATCACCGGTTACAAGCGGCTCGCGGTTTTCATCCAATGCTTGTAAAAAATCTTCAATCTGGCATTCCATATAATATACCATCGGATCGATGCTATTGAAATGTTCTGAATCCTCCTTTTTCCATTTTTCCAGCATATTTTCTTCGCCCGGCACCGACCAAATATCGTTTACAGGTGGTTCCAGAATGTTGGACATTCCGGCTATAAACATAGCGCCGCCATCGGTTTGAACGCCTACCGAAGCGCCGTTTTCACCATGAACATGTACTTTCCCGTAAATTCCGGGTTTTTGCGAATTGCTGACAATGATATTTCCAATAGCACCACTTTTAAATTTTACGATGGCAATTGCCGTATCTTCCACTTCGATATACGAATGATTTAAATTCCGCCACAAGCCATAAACCTCATCGATTTCTCCCATAAACCATAGGAATAGGTCGAGCTGGTGAGGCGCCTGATTTACAAGAACTCCACCGCCTTCCATCTTCCAGGTTCCGCGCCATTCGTCGGAATCGTAATAATCTTTATCGCGCCATCCCAACATGTTAATGGTTCCAAAAACCGGCTTCCCGATTTTTCCATCATTGATGGCTTTTTTTACGCGTTGAACCGGTTCGTACCAACGCCGCTGACTGATTACCCCAAGTCTTACCCCTGCATTTTTACAAGCTTTAATAATTTTATCTGAATCTTCCAAAGTGGAAGCCAATGGTTTTTCAACCAGAATATGTGCTCCGGCTTTTGCTGCTTTTTCAGCCGGTTCCAGATGAAAAGGATGCGGAGTGCATACAATAGCCAAATCGATTTTCTCCTGTTTCACCAACGTTTCAATTTCGGTATAAAACGGAACAGTATATTCCAAAGCAAATTTTTCAGCTGTGTTTTGCGAGCGGCTCCAGACTCCGGCCAGTTTGGCATTTGGCAAATTCCGGATTGCTTTTGCATGGAGATGTGCAACTTTTCCGCAACCGAGGATTGCAATGTTGAAAGAAGTGTTCCGGGATTCAGGTTGAAAGTTTAGAGTATTAGGTTTTTTTTTCATCGTAGGTACTGGTTTGCGGTGCATGGTTAGCCGGATTTTCAAATACCGGGATTGAATGCACCTTATTATCTTTTGTGCAGCCTACCCCGGGATAAATCCCGGGGTTATTGTTGTTTAAGCCTTTCAGGCTTTTAAATCAAAATTGTGTCATTTTTAAATCTTTAATTTCCTAACTCTACCCTCCGGAGGGGTTGGGGGAGGCAGGAACTAAAATCACCTTATTCAATCCCGGTTCCTTATTGTACAAGCGATTAAACCAATTTGCGCCTTCAGAGAGTGGCGCTACTGCCGATATCATTTTATCCACACTAATTTTTCCCGAAGACATCAAATCGAGGACAAGCTCATATTCTCCGTTAATAGCGCAACTTCCCAATAGCGATAATTCGGTGGTTACCACTTTTTGCAATGGAATAGTTACTTCAGGTTTCAGGTTTCCCACCAAAACTGCTGTTCCACCTTTTCGCAAACTGTTAATGCATAGATTAACCGTTTCAGAGATACCAACCACTTCAAAGCCATAGTCAGCGCCACGTCCTTTAGTTAAGTTCCTCACTTTTTCAGCTAAATCCGTATCGATACTCTTAATCACATGTGTTGCCCCGAACTCTTTAGACATTTCCAGTTTTTTTTCATCCACATCGATTGCAATAACCGGATTAGCTCCTGCAATTTTGAGCATATTTATAACAAACATTCCTACCATTCCTGCGCCGACAACTACCGCACTTTCACCCGGTTGAATTTTGGAAATGTTTACAGCATGTGCAGCAACAGCCACCGGTTCAACCATTGCAGCCTGTTCAAATGAAACATTATCAGGAATTTTGTAAAGAATATGTGAAGGAACTGAAACGAATTCAGCAAAAGCGCCGTGTTTTTTATATTCACCTGGCGAAACTCCCAAAACCTTTCTGTTATCACTTAAGTTATAATGTCCTTTGCGTGTGTACCAATCGTCAAGAGGATAGATAGTGGAATCGAAAGTGACACGATCGCCAACCTTCCATCCGGAAACATTTTTACCGACCTCGGCAATTTCGCCTGAAGCTTCATGTCCCATAATCAAAGGTGGTTTCCGGCGGCCGGTGCTGCCATCCATTCCATGAACATCGCTACCGCAAATTCCGCAGGCTTTTACACGGATTAAAACTTCATATCATTAGTTTCAGGTTTTGCAAAATCGCGGTAATTGAGTTTCATATAATTTTCAAGAACAAGTGCTTTCATATTTTTAAAAGTTTGTAGTTAAAAGAACGCAGACATTGGAATTGAAGAAAAGGTGCAGTCAATATCCCTCAATAATAATGTCTTGTGGGAGTCCAACGCGCATAAAGTATCGGGCAAACGCCTGTGAAAGGTGCTCACGGTAAGGAGGCAGAAGACGAATTCGAATCTGAATCCGACCGACTATTTCTGTTAATATTGAACGATGAACACCATATACATTCTTAAAGTCTACAACCAGGAAATCATTAAATATTCCTTCGTGTTTATTTAATAAATGGTAAGCTGCAAGGTGTCCTTTTCTTAAGTTGTCTAATATTTTTATACGTGCTTTGGATGTTTTGGTCACCTCCTCGGGCAGGTTTTTAAAATATTCTGAAGCATAGAATACGGGCAAACCAATATATTTACAATATTTTTATTAGCCAAATCGCATATTCCGATAAAATAATCAAATCCATTAATTGAATTTCCATCTTTGTTTCGTCGTTCTCTTTTAGTCCTGCTTGCGAAATAAACACTGGGCAATCAGGAATAAAATCACCTTGCTGTAAATCTTCAATGGTTGTTACTGTTTGATACCAGGGATATTCCATTTTAGTTGAATTGGTTCATTTAGTCAAAATCGATAAAAGTTTTTGGTTGATGTTTTGTTACACTTTTAATTTTTACTTTTACATTAAAGGTTTTTTTTACAGGTGCTTTTGCAACAATATCATAGTCGTCATTGTAGTATCCAATTTCGAAATCTTCCCCTTCGAACTCTGTATTTATTTCAGGCTTAATTGTGAAAACTGTGGTTCCGATTATTTCTTTTTTAAAAAAAGGAGAACCTTTTATTGCGTCAAAACTCCATAAAAAATAACTTACGGGTGTAGTATTAAAAACGGCAGAGACCTGAAATTCTATATCAAATCTTTTCGGTTGTACCAGACTTGCAGTATTCTTTTCTTCGATAAAATGTGCTTCCATTCTTACTAATTAAATGATTCGTATAATTCACCCTCTGTTAATTGTTTAAACAAATTACTTGAGAGAGTGTGGGCTTCGCTAAACCAGTTTTTTATATTTTCCTGATTAGGTGTTAAAGGTTGTCCGTTTATCCTGGTTTGTAATAAAATACCGTCAATATTGTTATTTTTCCCTTTTTGGAAATTAATACGCAAATTGCCTAATTTGATACTGTAAGCAAATCCCATATTAAAATCAGTTGGGAATTTCTCAGTTTCAAAAAAAGATTGCCCAAAGGAGATGTTAAATCTTTCATTAATAAATGAATGTACATCTTGCTCTTCAAAATTGAATGGGAAAAAATCGATATATAACATTCCTGGGTGAAATGCGAATTTAACGTATAAACATTGAAGAATTTTTCGATTAATTCACCAGCATCATTGTATAAGGTATCCCAGAAATATATAGAATTGATAGTATTGAGAGTTAGTATACCCGGTCCAGCCTGGACCAAAGGATAACCTCCTTTTTCAGTTCTGAAGCGATGAACTGGCTGATTGATGGTCATTTCCATTGGAAATTCAACCGGAAGGATGCTTTCTCGATAAGGGTATTTACCTTTGAGTTCATTATAAATATCGCCATATAAATACTGAATTCCGGCTAATTCATCTTTATTGGTTATTTGCCATCTTAATTCTATGACAACTTCAACAAGTGGAGCCTTTGGTAATTTACTCATTTTGACCGGTATTTATTTTCGAAATTAAACCATTTAACAATTGAAAACAATTATTTTAAAAAAGATTAATCTTAGTTACATAAAATTTGCTTATTAACATTCCAGGAAAACGGACATTTTATTTAGGTGTCGATTGTTTATCTTATTTAAAATTTTCCGGTTTAAATGAATAATTTTCTCCTTTTACCGTTTCCGTGAAATCAGTTTTCCGCTATAACGCAAATTCAGTTTATCCCCCAAAAGGATTTTACTTCTACTGAAACAAGTTCGCCATTATCCAGTGAATTGTAAATTCAAATCCTCCTCTTCCTTTTATTCCTGAAATTTTTCCGGAAGCAAAGGCTGAAGGAAGTGCCGGCAGAATATCCTGAAAATAATCCCCGTTATCGTCACGCAGATGCGATTGCAGCAACATTTCGGTTATTCCCGAGGTTGCTCCAAAGTTACCGTCAATCTGGAATGGTGGATGCGCATCAAACAAATTCATGTATAATCCTCCTTTATCTCTCATGTCTACTCCCGGTTCGAGCGAAGGAACCATTAAATTTTTCAGTAATAAAAATGCATGATCTCCATCCAGCAAGCGTGCCCAGAAATTTATTTTCCATGCACGTGACCATCCTGTTCCGCCATCGCCACGCTGTGAAAGTGTAACTTTACAGGCATCAGCAAGTTCAGGAGTTGTCAGCGGATGAATTTCGTTACCGGGGTGCAATCCCCATAAATGAGAAACGTGACGATGTTCATTTTTCGGGTCGTCCACATCGTCGAGCCACTCCTGCAACTGGCCATACTGACCAATCTGGTTTGGAGCAATCCTTGACCGCTTATCCTTCAATGTATTAACAAAATCTTCGTCAACGCCAAGGATTTCCGCTGCTTCGATGGTATTTGCAAACAGGTTTCGGATAATTTGATGATCCATGGTTGGCCCCATCACAAGCCCTCCCTGTTCCGGACTATTACTTGGTCCGCTAACCAACCATGAAGGATGATTTGGATCGGGTACAAGATATTCCGAAAAAAATGTTGCTGCTTCCTTTAAAACAGGATAGGCTGTATTTTTTAAATACTCTTTATCACCTGAAAACTGATAATGCCACCAAAGATGTTCACACAGCCATGAACCTCCGCTTGGCCAGATTCCATGATTTGACCCGTTTATTGGTGCGGCACCACGCCAGATGTCGGTGTTGTGATGTGCCACCCAGCCATCCATCGCATAATGTTCTTTGGCAACGTTCTGCCCGGTTACCGAAAGGTCCTGCACCATTTGAATCAAAGGCTGCGTACATTCCGAAAGATTGGTAATTTCTGCGGGCCAGTAATTCATTTCGGTGTTAATATTTATGGTGTATTTGCTGTCCCATGGCGGCGCGAGTTTATCGTTCCAGATTCCCTGCAGATTGGCAGGTTGCGTTCCAGGCCTTGACGAGGAAATCAGCAAATATCTGCCGTATTGATACAATAAAGAAACCAGCGACGGATCTTTATCTTCCTGAAAAGAAATCAGTCTTTCGTTGGTTGGCCTCAAAGAAATTTCAGAACTGCCCAAATCGAGGTTTACCCGTTTAAATAATTTCTGAAAATCATCAATATGCTCTGATTTTAGGCTTTCATACGATTTTCCATCCAGTTTTTTCAGGAAGTTTTCACATCGCTCTGAAGGATTTGCACTGATATCATGATAATTCACAAAGCTGGTTGCTGCAACCAAAAACAATGTGGCGCTTTTTGCATTGGATATTTTTATCGAATTTTCATTTTGAATAATTTCTCCACCTTCATTTACAACTTTTAAACGAGCCTCAAAAGTCACTTCGCTTTTTGGATAAGGTTTGCCGTCGCGGCCAAATTCGGCAGGATAATTATTGGCTTTCCCTTTTAAAATGATTTCATCACCATCGACTGAAACCGTGTAATTGGAATGTGGTGAATCCATTCCTGCTGTAAAATTCAACGCTCCGTTTTTTGAAGATTCCAGACGAATTACAATTGCCTGATCGGGCGATGAAGAAAAAATTTCACGTTTATAATTTACACCTCCAACCTCGTAAATAACAGATGAAATTGCATCTTCCAAATTGAGTTTTCTTGTATAATTAACCGGATTTTCATGCCCGGGAAAATCGAGTAAAATATTGCCAAATGGTTCGTAACAAAGCTGGCCAAAGGGCTGCGACATAAAATGTTCGTTCGCTAAATCTTCCGCCTCCTTCTGTTTTCCGTCCCACAATAACCGGCGAATTTTGTCCAGGTATTTATATGCATCGGCATGTGCATAATCGTGTGGCTGCCCGCTCCAAAGCGTTTCTTCATTAAACTGGATGGTTTCTTTTTCCGTTCCGCCGTAAATCATTGCCCCAAGCCGGCCGTTTCCAACAGGCAAAGCTTCGGTCCATCCGGAAGCAGGTTTATCGTACCACAGGTTTAACGATGGATTAATTTTTTCATCCGTATTTGAGGCGCGAGAAAGCACTGAAATTGTGAAAAAAGCCAGGATAAATGATAGTGAAATTTTCATTATAAACGATTTTTGTTATTGGTTTCCAAATTACAAATAATATAAATAATCCTCTCAAATACGACTATTTCATTAAAATAAAAATTTGATTTTATTATCTTTTGAAATTGTTAAATTTGTGAGCGATTACTCACTATATGATGACAGATAAAAAAGCGAAAATATTAAACGCAGCATTGCAACTATTTGCAAACGAAGGTTATTATGCGACTTCAACCAGTAAAATTGCAAAACAAGCTGGTGTTTCCGAAGGGCTTATATTCAGGCATTTCAATAATAAAGATGGTCTACTTCAGGCAATTCTGGAGGAAGGTGAAAACAGGCTTAGAGCATTATTATTTGATGTGATTATGGAAACCGAAGCTAAACAAATCATTCGGAAAGCAATAGAAATGCCTGGAAATGTGGATAAAAGCGATTTTGATTTCTGGAGACTTCAGCATAAATTAAAATGGGAACTGGAGATTAGTCACGATAATATAATGGAACCTCTTCTTTTAGCATTAACCAATGCATTCAGAAAACTAAACTATGAATCGCCGGAAACCGAAGCTAATATTATCATTCTGTTTATCGATGGACTTGCTTCGTTCGTATTGAAAGGCTCGGATATTAATGCAAAAGAAATGATTCAGCTTTTCATAAAAAAATATAACATTTAAATTTTTTTATTGTTAAAAATAAGTAAGTACTCACATTAATATGAAAAAAAATGAAAAAAAAGCAAGTTATTTTGGTTACAGGTGCATCTTCCGGAATGGGAAAAGATTTTGCCCTTCAACTTATTAAAGAAGGACATATCGTTTATGGAGCAGCGAGAAGAACAGATAAAATGAATGATATTGATGCTGCCGGTGGCACAGCACTGGAAATGGATGTAACCAATCACAATCAGGTTGTAAATGCTGTAAAAAAAATTATCAAAGAACAGGAAAAAATTGATGTGTTAATTAACAATGCCGGATATGGTGTTTACGGTGCGGTTGAAACAATTTCGAATGATGATGCCAGAAAACAGTTTGATGTAAATATTTTTGGCCTTGCCGACATTACAAAAGAAGTTTTACCACATATGCGAAAACAGAATAGTGGTAAAATAATTAACATAACCTCGATGGGAGGAAAGATATACACTCCTTTTGGCGCCTGGTATCACGCCTCAAAACATGCGCTGGAAGGTTGGTCTGATTGTTTGCGCCTTGAACTGAAACCATTTAATATTCATGTGGTTATTATTGAACCGGGTGTTATTTTAACCGAATTTGGTGATGTACTTTACCAACCGATGATTGAAAGATCAAAAAATACGGTATATGAAGCTACGGCAACTTCGATAGCAAAAAGTACCAAAACGTTTTATGATAAAGGACAGGGATCTCCTGCTTCGGTGATTACCGGTTTAATCATTAAAGCAATTAACAGCAACAATCCCAAAACCCGCTATACCGGGGGCAAATTTGCAAAACTAATGATTTTTATGCGTAAAAATTTTGGCGACCGTTTCTTTGATAAACTGATTCTGTCACAATATAAATAATAGCTCTTTTACACTGAATTTTACGCTACTGCGCATATGAAGATTTCAATTTTCATGTCAGTAAAATTATAATCAAAATGAATAAAAAAGTAATAATAACCGGTGCGACAGGCATGATTGGAAAGGGCGTTTTATTGGAATGTCTGGATCATGATTCAATAGCTGAAGTAATGGCTTTGGGAAGAAATCCAGTGGGGATAAAACACCCTAAGTTAAAAGAACTTGTTCACAAAGATTTCACCGATTTCTCAAATGTTCACAGTCAACTCTCAGGATACGATGCATGCTTTTTTTGCCTTGGCATTAGTTCGGTTGGATTGAAGGAAGAGCAATATAAAAAAATAACATACGATTATACTTTGGCGCTTGCAAAAACATTGTATATAATAAATCCGAAGTTGACCTTTAACTATGTTTCCGGTGAAAGTACCGACTCCACAGAAAAAGGAAAAACAATGTGGGCAAGAGTAAAAGGTAAAACCGAAAATGACTTGCTGAAAATGGGATTTAAACAGGCATTTATGTTTCGTCCGGGTGCAATTATTCCGCTTCGTGGAATAAAGTCGAGAACCAAAGGTTACCAGTTTATGTACGACTATTTTATGTGGCTGGTGAAACTGATTAAATTTCTCTCACCTAACTCAGTGGTAACAACTACACAAATTGGATTGGCAATGATAAATTCCATGTTGAAAGGATATTCGAAAAAAATATTACGGCCAAAAGATATTATCCAATTATCTAAATAAACAAAACATGGAAAACAGAAAATGGACAAAGGAAAATATTCCTGATTTAACGGGAAAAGTAATTGTAGTAACCGGCGGAAACAGCGGCCTGGGTTACGAAGCAGTAAAAGCTTTTGCAACAAAAGGAGCGGAGGTTATACTTACCAGCCGGTCGGTTGAAAACGGCGAGTACGCAAAAAAACAAATGGGCAAAGTGAAAGGAAAAATTGTTGTTATGCAACTCGATTTGTCTGATTTTGAATCTATCCGGAAATTTGCCGACACCTTTAAGAAAAAATACAAGCGCCTGGATGTTCTTTTAAATAATGCCGGAATAATGATGACTCCGTATTTTACTACAAAAGATGGGCTTGAAGCCCAAAACGGAATCAATCATTTCGGACATTTTGCCTTAACCGGTCAGCTTTTTGATGTAATAAGAAACACACCAAATTCGCGAATTGTAAATGTGAGCAGTAATGCTCACAAGCAGGGTGAAATGGATTTTGAAAATCCTCTCTATGAAAACGGGAAAGGTTACAGCTCAATGAAATCATACGGGCGGTCAAAGCTTTCCAATTTGTTGTTTACCTATGAATTGCAGCGAAGAATTGCAAAAGCCGGGATAAATACAATTCCCGTTGCGGCGCACCCCGGAGTCTCTAATACGAACCTGGCACGTTATCTTGAAAAGAAATTTTTGGTTAGGATTCTAAAACCTCTATTATACTCATTATTTCAAAGCGCCGAAATGGGTGCACTCCCGGAAATACGCGCTTCGGTGGATGAAAATGTAAAAGCTGGTGAGTTTTACGGGCCAGATGGATTCCGGGAAATGAAAGGTTATCCTGTAAAGGTTGAATCTAACGAAGCTTCACACAGTGTAGCCGATGCCAAAAAATTATGGAAACTTTCAGAAAAAATTACCGGAATTAAATTTTTACCGGGATAATAAAAAAATTCAGAATACTAATACACATTTTTAAACCTGTTCATCATTGGTTTATCGTGTTCCAGAAATTTTTCCGCCAGTGCGTCCGAATCTTCGTATTTTTCCTGTAGTTGGCGAAGCTGAACAGTCAGAGAATCTTTGATATCCTGATATGCCGGATCATTATACACATTTTGCATTTCGTTTGGATCTTTTTCTAAATCATATAATTCCCATTCATCGATATCGTAATAAAAGTGGATTAGTTTGTATCGCTGTGTTTGAATGCCATAATGCCGTTTTACAGCATGCCAACCCGGATATTCGTAATAATGATAGTAAACTGATTTTCTCCAGTCGTCGGGTGTTTTACCATCAAACAACGGAACCAATGAAGTCCCCTGCATATAATCGGGTTTTGGCACTCCCGCCAAATCTAAAAATGTAGGGGCAAAATCGAGGTTCAGAACCATATCGTTGCTGACAGTTCCCGGTTCTATTTTCTCAGGATAACGAATAAGGAGCGGCGTACGGAAGGATTCCTTATACATAAACCGCTTGTCGAACCAGCCATGTTCGCCCAAATACATTCCCTGGTCCGAAGTGTATATAATCATCGTATTTTCCAACAAGCCGTTATCTTTCAAATAATCCAGCAATCGCCCAACGTTTCGGTCAACGGAGCGAATACAACGCAGATAGTCTTTTACATAGCGCTGATATTTCCAGGCAACGTACTCTTTATGGTTCATTTTTGAGGTATCAACTTTTGCATCTTCGCTGGCGTAGAATCGTAAAATGGTATTTCGTTGCGCCGTATCCATTCGGGCCAATACATTGCGTAGATCGTTGGTAGGTTCCACTGCCGGATTTTTTGCATCGTATTTCAGGTCGTTGAACAAATGCATATTTTCCCCGATTTCCATCATTTGCTCTTTTGCGGCATTTCCCCGCCCGGAATAATCGTCATATAACGTTTCCGGCAGAGGTAAATCTTCAGAGAATTCATGCAGGTCGGTGGTATCGGGTAACCAGTCCCTGTGAGGTGCCTTGTTGTGAATCATCAGGCAAAACGGGCTGTCTTTATCCCTTAAATCGGAGAGCCAGTTAATTGCTCTATCCATGGTAACATTCGTTGCATATCCGTGTACTCGCGCTGTATCGCCGTTGGTAATTAAGTCAGGATTATAATAATCTCCCTGCCCGATAAGAATGGAAGAGTAGTCAAATCCAACCGGTTTATTTAGCAAATGCCACTTGCCAACAATGGCTGTCTGGTAACCTGCTTTTTGCAGCAGCATCGGAAAAGTAGTTATATCATCATTAATTCGCATTGAAAAAGAATTGTCGCGCGCCCCCGTCCGGTGACTGTATTGCCCGGTAAGTATTACTGCTCTGCTGGGGCTGCATATCGAATTGGTAACGAAACACTGATTAAACAGCATTCCCTCGTCAGCAATCCGATCGATATTAGGCGTTTGAATCAGTTTGTCGTCATAAGCGCTAATCGCCTGGTAGGCATGATCATCGCTCATAATGAAAATGATGTTTGGCCGCTTCTGCTCCGGAGTTGTGGTCGTACAGGAATTGAAGAAAATAAGAAATCCCGTTAAAATTGCGATTAGAATTATGTCAAACTTGTTTCTTCGGATCGTCATTCCGAATTTATTTTGGAATCTCATTGTTTTAAAGGGATGCTGAAACAAGTTCAGCATGACGTGGGAGATTGGTAAGGTTTGACTCAACACCAGGGTTTTTGTTGTTTTTGTTGAAATCATAATGTTATTCTTTTATTTCAAATTGAATTTTGCCGAAAGCGAAGCATTTGAATCACCTCCAACAAAAACTGTAAATTCACCCGGTTCGGCAGATTTTGTCAAATCGGGATGATAAAATGCAAGGTCATCGATAATAATGTTAAAACTAACATTCTTTGTTTTTCCTTTTTTGATGAATACTTTTTTAAATCCTTTTAGTTCCCGCAATGGACGAGTGATGGAAGCAACTTCATCTTTTATATAAAGTTGAATCACTTCTTCACCATCAAAATCGCCTGTATTTTTCACTTCCACTGAAACCTGAACTTCTTCATTAGTAGTAACGGAATTTTTATCCAAATTCAGATTTCCGTATTCAAAAGTAGTATAACTCAGACCATACCCAAAAGGGAAAAGCGGGGAATTGGGAACATCAAGGTAATTCGATTTAAACTTGGTGAACACCTCGCCTTCCTGTGGTCTGCCAGTATTGCGCATGGCATAATAAATTGGGATCTGCCCAACATTTCGCGGAAAGGTAGCTGTGAGTTTTCCGGAAGGATTGTAATCTCCAAACAGGATATCAGCCAATGCATTTCCACCTTCCACTCCTGCATGCCACATTTGTAGCAAAGCGTCAGCAAGGTCATTTTCTTCGTTTAACGTCATTGGCCGGCCACTCATATTTACAACCACAAGAGGCTTGCCTGTTTTTGCCAATTCGCGAAGTAATTTCTTCTGGCTTTCAGGCAGCGAGATATCACTCCTGCTGGAAGATTCTCCTGTCATTTCAGTCGCTTCACCAACTACGGCCACAATTACATCTGCTTTTTTTGCTGCCGCCACTGCTTCATCGAGCATCGATTCAGGTGAACGCTTGTCGATTTCAATTCGCGGGCCAAATACATTTATTTTTTTTGCCATATCCGGATCATCGGAAATATTGGAGCCTTTTGCGTACAAAATATCAACATCGTTTCCAAGCACATTCTTAAAACCTTCCAAAACAGTAACTGCGAGACTTACATCTCCGGTAGGGGCCCATGTTCCAAGCATATTATTTTTGCTTTCCGCCAAAGGGCCGACTAATGCTACGGTACCCGATTTTTTCAGCGGTAAAATTTGATTTTTATTCTTAAGTAGAACCATAGAACGCGCTGCAGCCTCACGGGCAATTTCCCTGTTTTCGTCAGTCAGAATATCATTCGCCGGCCGTGTAGTGTCAAAATAACGATACGGATCATCGAATAACCCAAGTTTGTATTTTGCTTCTAAAACCCTGCGACAAGCTGCATTGATTTCATCTTCGGTCACTTTCCCTTCTTCCAATGATTTTTCAAGCGTTGTTAAAAATCCCTCACCGACCATATCCATATCAAGCCCTGCATTTAATGCCAAAGCTGAAACTTCCTGCAAATTGCCCAAACCATGAGCAATCATTTCGTTTACCGAAGTGTAATCGGAAACCACAAATCCATCGAATCCCCAACTGTTTCTTAAAACATCGGTAAGCAACCATTTATTTCCCGAAGCCGGAACACCGTCGACATCGTTAAAAGAAGACATTACCGAACCAACACCGGCATCAACGGCAGCTTTATAGGGCGGAAAGTATTCATTAAACATTTTCAGATGGCTCATATCTACTGAATTGTAATCGCGTCCGGCTTCTGCTGCACCGTATAATGCAAAATGTTTTACCGTTGCCATCATTGTATTTGTTTCAGTTAAATCGTCGCCCTGATAGCCTTTAACCATTGCTTGTGCAATTTGTGACTCCCAAATACGGATCTTCTCCTGAACTTTCCGAAATTCTTCCCCAACGCGGATCACGCGAGATATCGACCATGGGTGAAAAGTTCCAGAAAATACCGTCGGCGGTGGCTTCTGTTGCAGCAATCCGGGCTGTTCTTTTAATCAAATCCAAATCCCATGAGCACGATAAACCAATGG
This sequence comes from uncultured Prolixibacteraceae bacterium, assembly GCA_963821855.1. GTDB lineage: Bacteria > Bacteroidota > Bacteroidia > Bacteroidales > Prolixibacteraceae > Draconibacterium. The sequence continues at coordinate 103,251 of CAWGFJ010000023.1, forward strand.
GTAGAGGAAATGTAGTTTTATATCCATGAATAACATCAGATCCGAACAGCATGGGAATTCCCAACCGGCTTTCTTCAACAGCAAGTTTTTGCGCCTGTCGCGTTTTTTCAGGGCCGTAAACGCCAAAAATTCCACCGACTTTCCCTTCTTTAATCTTTGATTCCACATCGGTACTTACCACCGAACCCGTTAAAATTCCTCCACCCGGAGTAACCAGATTCAACTGGCCGATTTTTTCCTGAATAGTCATTTTGGACATCAGATTGGAAACAAACTCGTCCATACCGGTATTTTCACTTTTTGTTATTGAATTTTGAAATCCGGCAGTTAAGAGTAATATCAAAACAAATAGCAAGTAGCGATTCATAATCAACTGTTTTTAAATTTCTATTCTACTTCAATCAAACCACTTTTTTCCGAAATTCCGTTTTCATTAAATGCTTCAATTGAAAAATAATATCGTGTGTCACGATCTAAACAGCGCATAAAATGTTTGTTCACATCATAAACCAACCATGACTGGTATAATTTATCCGGCGCAATTCCCCAGCGGATATTATAACCTTGAGCGCCTTTTACCGGATTCCATGTAAAAGACACATCTCGTCGATCAGTCTCGCGTTTAACAGTAAATCCTTTTACTTTTTCAGGGATTTTACCATCACCTAAACCAAACACCCTTATTTCGGACATGGCAAAATTATTACCCGGTACTTTAATGTTTTTATACCGAATGAATTTCCCGTTAACAGGCTGATTGAGGACAATATATGCATTGGGAGTATCTTTAAAACTATTACTCCGATCAACTACGGTTTGCCATTTTTCACCATCATCAGAAACTTCAATAGTAAAACGATGTCGTAAACCTTCAACCCTTGTGTAGATCCCCGATTCATAATCGTGAAAATTTAACTGCAATGCATAAATCTTTCCCGGATTCAGCATTTCAATTTTCACCCATTGCTGATCGTTGTTGGCTTCTGCCACCCAAAACGATTTTGGATTTTCATCGGTTAATACTTCCGAAATAATTTCACCTATCGTCATTTTTTTCCAGCGGAATCTCTTTCATGTTCAACTTCATCATCGTTTGTGGTGCTTTTAACGATCTGCATTAAACGAAGATGAAACCATTGCCTTTCCTTTGTAAGAAAGCAGCATCCAGCCACAATGCTGACCGGCTTTGGTTGGATGATTAGGACCAAAACGCGGGTAATCACCATAATCTGTATTCGGAATGCATCAATCCATCTTCATCGAAATAAGTTGGAAACATGCACAACCGGCGTTCCCATTGTGAATTGGAAGCCAGTGCCATGGTTGCAAAATGCCAGTATTGCCCGTTGGTTTGTTTTACAGTAATTCCGTGACCCGCGCCATTGGTAAAACCTCCGGGTTTAAAACTCATCGGATTATTTTTCATGTAGGTGAAAGGCCCAAGCGGTGATTCTCCGATATAAACACCATCGGCATAAACGTTAAACTGTGTTCCCGGGCGCCGCATATTGCAAATAATATTTGCCGTTGTGTTTGGTCATGGATGCGCCTTCCATATACCCTTCCTTTAATGTAGGATGGAAGTTATTTTCACCAAAACGTTCCCAGCCATGTTCTTCTTCCACAAGATTTATCAGATCCATGTTAACTCCTGTTTCCAGAAAACGATCATCTTTATTCAGTTCTTTTACGCGAATCGGATAAACATTTGATGATCCCCAGTACAAATATGTTTTACCATCATTGTCAATAAATAATTCCGAATCCTGAATATTGTTGGAAATTGATGCGGTTGGTGTCCATTTTCCGCTTTTCGGATCATCGGTATAAAGAATGCTTCCGTAGCCCGCAGGATCGCCCGCAAAGTAAACCAGCGAATCTTTATAATTGAAAGCGGTTGGAGCATTGCACCCTTCAAAAAACCATTGCACCGGCTTAATAAAATCCCAGTTTACCAAATCGGTGGAATGCCAGTAACCAAAAGAGCGGGTGACAAACATGTAGTATTCACCGCGGAATTCAATTACAGCAGGATCGGCTCCTGAACGGTAAGAAATATTCCGGCTTGAATTGTAGACCATGTAGGTATAATCGATATCCAGCGGATTGCAGTAAGTCTGCGGCACTATTTCCTGTGCGCGAACAACCAAACTCAATAGAATCAGCAATGCAACCATCGATTTCTTACCCATTTTATTTGTGTTGAATTACCAGTTTTACTTTCGAAACTAATTCGTTATCGGTTAATTGAATAATATACATTCCGGCTTCCAGTTCAGAACAATCCACTTCAAAAGAAGAAGTTACCGGTAAGATTTCCTGTTGAAGTTTTAGTTTACCATCCAGCGTAAAAATGCTCAGTGCAACCTTCCTGTTCAGAAAAGATGGCGAAATTTCAATGTTTATTTTGTTGCTTGCAGGATTTGGAAAAACATCCAAATTCCCGATTTCTAATTCGGGTTTGGCAGCGGTAACAAAATCAAATCCGAGTTTTTCCAGTCCAGCCTGAACGTCGTCATCTTTCATCACGTTGTTCCATAAAAGCCCGGTTCTGTAGTTTTCGATCATCACAACAATTGGTCCCTGATCGATTCCAAGGTAAGCTTCTTTTACCCAACCCAGCTCGTCATTAAATGCATCGTATGGCCCGTAAATTCCGAAAAGTTCTGCGCCGCGTTCCCTGTAAAAATATTTCAAGGCTTTCATCGATTCTTCCGGAGTGTAAGGCATGCTTGCCAAAGCTGCGGTCGGACTGATAGTCCCATTGTCGTTATCCATCGGACGATGCGCTGTATATCCTTCCGGGTCGTCACTCGCAGTTAAACCCCAGCAGTTTTCGCTGTAATTGGTGTGGCCTTTCGGATTTGCCTTTGCATATTCATAGTGAATCTTCGCCGTATTTACATTTTCTTTCCAGTAGTCGGCGTACTGATCTACGAGGCCATTTGGATTTATTCCAAGAAACGAATAATGAATCCAAAACAGCGGACCACCCCAGTTGGGTGCGAGGCTGATTTCATAGTTATAATAGGTTCGTTTGCGAACGATGCCGCCATTGTGCGCCCAGCCTTCATCGTAAACCGCTTTTGGAATTCCATAGGTTGGTGAAGATCCAGCCATAAGATACGTGACCAAACACTCGTTCCAGCCGCTCACTTTCATATTCATTTTAAAGCCTACATTGGGTGACCAGTGCCAGTAAAGCACATTTTGTCCGCCGTTGCGATACCAGTCCCAATCAACACCTTTCCACAGCTCGTCAGCCTTTTGCCTTATTTGAGCTGATTTTGTATCGTTACCGGTAAAGTAGTTTTTTAAAGCTATTAGTCCCTGAACGACATATGAAGTTTCCACAATATCTCCACCATCATCATCGGTTGAGAATGGCTGTGTTTCATACGTATCTGCATTATACCAATGCGACCATGCGCCGTGATGGCGATCGCAGTTTTCCAGAAAATTCAGAATCATCAAAATTCTGTCTTTTATATCCTCACGTGGCTTGTATTCGCGCTCGTAAGCAGCAATCATTGCCATCAATCCCATTCCTGTTGCACCTGAAGCAGCAGTTTTCCCACTTCCATTGGTACGTTCCAAAGCCATTCCTGTTGCCTGATGTGCACCTTCCCAAAAATATCGAAACGTATAGCGCTCAACCATATCCAGCAATTCATCGTCGGAGAAGTCTCTGATTTCTGCTGATTTCTCATTTGGCGCCGATTCATTTCCCTGGTAAAGCGTCACTATTCTGTAAATAACCGTTTTATTTTTTCCTTCTGCAGGAACAAAATCGAGATAATAATTATCGGTTGTTTCTTTACGAATTTCAAAATTCTGGCCACCATCGAAAGATGCGTAAATTCTGTAAGTTAAATTATTCGATGGATGTTCCCAATTCAGTTCGGCATGACTGTCATACCCTTGTGCAGAAAAAACCGTAACCGGCGGAATTTCACCAATACTTTTGAATGCAGTAATTTCATCGATTAGAATTAATCGCGATGTATTGTTTTTTTCCGACTGATTGAATATAATTCCTTTTGCTGCTGAGAAATTTAAAGAGCTGTTTTCTGACTCGTTAAAAAACAGGGAAAGCGGGATATGAATTTTAGTCCATTTGCCGGCTGCAACATTTGGATTGTAATCTTCGAGCTTAACTAATTTTGAATTTACATCTCCCGAGCCACTTACATTTAAAGCTCTTATGCCGATTAACGGCAAAGCTTCGGAGGGTAAAGCGGTTTCAGAATAAATGTAAAATGAAAGCGAATCCAGCCCGGAAATATCGGCTGATGACCAGTCGTTTCTGTAAATGGAAACTTTCCAGTTCCCGTTTTCAGAAGAATAATAATTGAATTTAAGTGATGTTGAACCTTTAAAAGCTGTTGATGAGCAAGGCACTTTATCGTTATATTGCGGAGCGCTTGGCGGATAGGTATATTCGAATGTACTGCTGCCAAGATTATTTTTGTCCACAATTCCCTGGTCGTAGAAAGTTGGCCCGGTGCCTTCGGAGAAAAAATATACTTCCTGCGCTTTTCCCCGGTTGAAAAATAAAACCATTAAAATAAGAAGTAGGAAATATATTTTCATGACAAATTTAATTTACGAATATCAAATCAAAAAATCGAAATTTTTATACCTACGTTTTACCCCTTCGCCTTCGGCACTTCCCCTCAATGAGGGGAAGCCACCCCAAACAAACATTAGAGCAAAATTCAAATAAGCACTGAATTTTGCTTCGGATTTTCTCCCCTTTTAAGGGGAGATGTCGACAGACAAAGGGGTAGAGAAATCAGCAATTATAAGAATAGACATTCTTTTAATATTTAAAATCCAATTTTTTTAGTCCATTCTGAACATCTTCATTTTTCATAAACAAATCCCAAAGCAAACCTGAACGGTAGTTTTCAATCATAACAACAATTGGCCCCTGATCAATGGCCAGATAACGTGGTAAATACCAGTTTTCTGTTTGGCTGTATGCATCGTAAGGTCCATATTTCCCAATAAGTGAATCGGCTTGAAAGTATAAATATTTCAGAAATTGCATCGATTCTTTTGGTGTGTATGGAAACGACGAAAGTGCCGCAGTTGGTGAAATTACTCCCAAATCGCTGTTCCCCGGGTGATGTCCGGCATAGCCTTTTACCGAATAACTCGAAGTAAGCCCCCACTGATTTTCTCCGTAGCCTTTAAATCCCTTCGGATTATCCACACAATATTTGTAATGTATTAAAGCCTGATTTTGATTTAATTGCCAATAATCGGCATACTTATCTTTTAAGCCTTTAGGATTTAGTCCCAGGTATGAATAATGAGCCCAGAAAAGCGGCCCGGTTGGATCATCGTTGTGTTCATAAAAATCTAAAATGGTTCTTAGTCCGTAGTAGACTGTATCGTTTTTTATAGCTCCGTTTCGTGCCCAACCCTTATCGTAAACATCTGCCGAAATTGCATGCGTTGGCGACGAAGCAGCCAAGGACATACATAATGAGACACTCGTTGTAACCTCCCACCGGAAAATTCATATCCCAACCATAGTTGGGCGACCAGTGCCAATACAATACATCTTTGCCCTGCGTGTACCAGCTCCATTCCACGCTTTCCCAAAGCGCCTGAATATCAGCAGTCAGTTTTTGCTCAGCTGCATTTCCTTCCTTAAAATATTCGGCTACTGTCAACAGTCCCTGGATCATAAAAGCGGTTTCTACCAAATCGCCGCCATCATCTTTTTTGCTAAACGGGTGAACTTTTCCGGTTGGCCCATCCAGCCAGTGCGGCCAGGCGCCATGAAACCGATCAGCTTTAGCCAGATAACTCACAATTTTTTGATAACGCTCCAATGCTTGTTCCCGGGTTATAAAACCTCTTTCAATACCAACAAGGATAGCCATGACACCAAAACCTGAACCTCCCAAGGTAACCACATCCCGATCGTTTTGAGGATAAATATTGTCCATGTGGATACGCTCTCTGGCCATTCCTGATGTAGGTTCTGCCCCTTCCCAAAAATACTGAAAAGTCTGATATTGAACTGTATCAAGCAGTTGATCATCGGTGAGCTGTCCGGACACAGCATGTGCTGATTTTGTTCCGGGCTTGTTCTTATTTTGATTTGAACAGCTGATAATGATTATAAGAATAATAACAGCTGCAATTATGTTTTTCATGTCTCGAAATTGTTCATTTTGAAAAGAATATAATCCCGGATTTTTGGGATATAATTCATGCAATTGCATTACCCGGTAAAAATTCAGTATGGAAATAAATTTCATCTGAACAAGGATTACCCGGAATGTTCCGGGTAATCTTGTTACTTCTCTATTCTAACCAAACTAAAAACCGACGATTAGCTAATTTTCATCGGCCATTATACCCTGAATTTCTTCCTGGGTAAGGGCTTTATTGAACAATCGGAGTTCATCCAATAAACTTAAATCGGAGAAATGGCTCCATTCTGTAAATCGTGGAACACCTGACATTATGGTTAAAAGATCGCATCCTGTCCAGTCGATTCCAGTGAATGCACTGTTTTTAACCAGGTTACCATCGATGAATACATTACATTCTGTATCTGAAATGGTAAAGGCTAAGTGATGCCAGGTATCAACAGTCGGATCAACGTCAGCATCTGTACCACCATCCACCCATGTATCGGCAGTACCGTTACCGGCATTGAGTTTAAAACGCTGATTGGTGCCAGCACCAACTTCACGGAAGAAACGGAATCCGGATTTTCGGTTATTCTGAATGTCCGGATAATTTGCATTTCCGGTATCTTCAGGACCCATGACTAGTATTCCGGCCCTGTCAGGAACATTATTAATTTTAAACCACATAACAGCACTAAACTGATTTCCCTGCAGTTCATCGGTTGGGAAAGTCAAATAAGAATCGGTTGCACCTGCATAGGCTTTACCTACTTTTCCATCAGCAAATCCCGGAGTTCCCACTTTTGTAGCTTCATTTTGCGACACGTATTCCAGGTAATCATCTTCAAAAGGCATATAGAATATTTCGCCATCGTATTTTGGCGAGTAAGTGAAATCCTTACCTGATTCATCTGTTATGATTCCCTGGATTTCCTCCTGTGTAAGTGAACGGTTAAAAATGCGTAATTCATCCAATAAGCCTTCATCGGAATGATGGTTCCAGGTACTAAACCTTGGATCGCCCGACATAATTGAAAGCAGGTCGCAACCAGTCCAGTCGATTCCATCGAAAGCACCCTGGCTTACCACCTGACCGTCGACATAGACTACGGCCTCTGTTGAAGAAATTGTAAACGCGAAATGATGCCATGTAGCGGTTGATGGATCAACACGGGCATTAGCTCCACCATCAAACCACGATTCAGCAGTACCATTTCCGGCATTAAGCTTAAATTGCTGCAATCCGCCACCGGCTTCCCTGAAGAACCGGAAACCGAATTTCCGGCTATCATCAAAAATATCATTTTCAGGACTTGCTACAAGAATACCGGCTCTATCGGGAACTGCATTAATTTTCATCCAGAAAACTGCTGTGAGTTCCGAATTTTGGATCGCTGCAGTCGGAAATGTCAGGTATGAATCGGCAGCACCTTTATACGATTTTAAACCGGCAACTTTATCATCTGAAAAGCCTGGATTACCAACAACAGTAGCCGTTTGAAAACTAATCATATCCATATAGTCGCCATCGAATGGCATATAGAGGACTTCGCCGGAATATTTTGGAATATATGGCGGAATCTTTTCAAAATTAACCTCTTTGCTTGTCGATTTATTATCGAGATCGGTAGCAACTACAGTTAATTTATGTGTGCCGTTCAGCACGTTTGTATACAATAAAGTATCAATCATAAGTTTCCGGTAATCTTTGAAACTGGTGTAACTGGCAATTTCAGTACCATCGTACATTACTTTTACCGACCCGAGTTCAATGTCATCGGTAGCTTCGAACTCAATATTTACAGAAGAAACCGCTTCAGGTTTTTGGATCTGTGTTCCTTCAGACGGATAAATGATGTTTACCGTTGGCGCAGACTGATCGGGACCCGGTTCAACTTTCGAAATATCGTCGATGTAGTTTTGTGTACATGCATTGAACATTAAAAATCCCAATGCAAGAAGTATGATTTTATTTAGTGTTTTCATTTGAAATAGATTTTATTGGATTCCTTCAGCTAATTGTGGTAATTCGGCAACCTGGTCAGCAGGAAATGGCATGTATGCTTTATCCATGGTAAAAGTTCTTCCGCCATAGCTAAGTTCGGCGGTATTTTGCGTTCTGACCATATCATAAAAACGAATTCCCCACTCGGTTGCAAGTTCTGCAAATTTTTCGTTTAGTACATCGTCGGTTGTAACACTTGCAAGATCGTTCAAACCGGCACGTTCGCGAACAAGGTGCACTGCATCGGCTGCACTCAAACCTGCACTGCCGTTTGCACCTCTTGTTAATGCTTCGGCGTACACCAACAATATTTCAGCATATCGGATGACAATCATGTTTTTATTGCTTCCGGGCGCGGTTCTTCCCGGTATAAGTTCAGTCGATGGCTGAATCCATTTTCCGCTACCGAAATTGAGTCGCGGCGTGTTGTTAAATACATCGCCTTCCCTGTTTTTATTGTTTATCCATTCAGGTATGTTTCCGTAATCGTTACGAAGTTGCGTAATTCCATCGGGTGTGAAAACCACGCTGGTTTCCAAACGAACGGTTTCACCTCTGTCGAGCATAAATTCAATATATTTCAGTGTTGGTGCATAAAATCCCCATCCTGCCCCGGCACCTGCAACAACCGGTGTCCAGGCTGCTGTTCCAAACGGAGCAAATAAGTGGGCGAAATTTTCACCTTCGCCTATATTAAAATCGGAAAACTGGAATTCAAGAATATTTTCATCGTTCAGTTTTCCGGCTTTTTTAAAGAGGTGGTAAAAATCGGGTGACAGATGAAATTCGCCTGAACTGATAATTGCTGATGCAGCATCAGCGGCTCCCTGGTAATTTTCCAATTCCTGGTATGCCAGGGCCTGAACGGCATAAGCGGTAAATTTTGTAACACCGCCCTTGATGTCGGTGCGTTTATTCGGGTGAACTGCCGGCAGGTATGGAATTGCTGCATTCATTTCATCCACAATGTACTGCATTACCTCTGCTTTATTGCTAACCGGCGTATTCTGAATATTGTCGAGATTGTCGATGATAATACATCCGCCAAAATATCGACCTAAATCCAGGTACAGGAAAGCTCTTATTACTCTGCATTCAGCAATATATTGATCAGCCAAAGCATCGTTATTGGCAGAAGGCCTGTATTTTTCAATTTCATCCATTGCGGTAAACGTGTTCACAATGTCGTTGTAATGTAACTGCCAAACTGAGTTAATATTCCACTGGCTGGCAAGGTATTTATACTCATCCTGTTCCTGCATTGGAACCTGGTCGCCTGCAGCATTTACGTCATCCCCGCGAATACCGATGGATATAGGTTCTTCCCAACCTCGGGTATACAATGCCTGATAAGCTCCGAGAAGTGGCAGAATCATATCTTCACCAATAGAATAATCCACATCGCTGGTAAATGTTTCGTCTTCAAATGGCGCATCCAAATTGTCGACACAACCAAATAATATAATCGCTAACAATCCGGTAAAAAGGATCAGCGAATTTGTTTTAAATATCTTTATAATTTTCATTTTACTGGAATTTAGAATTTAAGATTGAGACCAACTGTATATACTGCGGGAACCGGGTAAAACTGACGATCGATTCCATCAGGCACTTCCGGGTTGAATCCGTTGTATTTAAACAAAGTCAAAGGCTTTTCAGCGGTGATAAAAACTCTTGCATTTGGCATGCCTTGTCCAAAAAGTTTAGCTCCGTCGATGTTATAACCAAGCTGAATATTTTGAATTCTGAAGAACGCGCCGTCTTCAAGAAAATAATCACTGAAATTCTGATTCCAACCCCGTCTTAACCCTGAAGCTGACGGATATTTATTTGAAGTTCCTTCGCCATTCCACACTCCTGTTGCCAAATCGGCATCAACGTTGGTATCGTTGGTCCAAATAATTTCACCTCTTTTACGGTTAAGGATTTTATTTCCCCGCTGGCCCATAATGTTCATCGAAAAATCGAGATTTTTAAAGGTAAAACCCAGCGATCCGCCATAGGTGAAATTTGGAAAATATGAGCCGAGAAATACTTTATCGTCGTCGTTGATAACATCGTTTCCATCCTGATCGACAAACATTAAGTCGCCTGGTACAAGTCCGTTGGCAACTGCAACCGGATCTCCGTCGATAGCCGACTGGTTCTGATAAACGCCGGCCACTTCGTAGCCATAGAACGATAGCAACGGTTCGCCAATTTGCGACCTTTGTCTGAATTCAGCCTGACCACCGTTTATGTAAGTCTGGCCATACAAATCCATTACTTCATTCTTTAATGTAGCGAAGTTGACACTAATATTGTATTTAAAATTTTTGCTTACTTCGTTATTCCACGAAATTACCATTTCAAGACCTGAGTTTCTGATATCGCCAACGTTTCGAAGAATACTTCCCGACTGCAATTTCAGGCTTACCGGAATAGCTGCATTTTCTGTGTCACGGATATAGTAATCCGCTTCAATGCTTAAACGATTATTCACAAAATTAGACGTTATTCCGATGTTTGTGCCTGTAACGGTTTCCCAACCCAGGTAACCAAATGTACTTGTAGTTTGTGTACCGTTAACTTTTGTATCATCGATTGCGAGAAATACAGGATTTGTTGTATTTGCGCCATCCTGTCGCGGTATTTTATCGTTACCCAATTTACCCCAGCCACCACGGAGTTTCAGGTAGTTAAAAAAATGTGAATCTTTTAAAAATTCTTCTTCGGTTAATACCCAACCCAAACCGAATGCAGGAAATGTTCCCCATTTTTCCTGGTATTTTGAAGTACCTTCCTGCCTGATGGTAAAATAGGCAATATACCGGTTCATATAATTATATGAAAGACGGCCAAAATAGGATATACCATATAAGCGTTCAGCATTGTCATCTGCCGTTTTTGAATCAGCTTCTCTTGACTGGCCTATGTACCACGAGTTTTCATTTAACGGAATATCGCTGGCAGAACCGCTTAAGTAATCCCACCATTCATCGCGGTATGATGTGCCGACCATGGCAGTGATGTTATGGCCACCAAAACTATCGGCGTATGTTAAAGTGTTATCCCAAAATTGATTTACCTCAGTGGTTCTCGACGACGATATGGTTGAAACATCGCTATTGGTTGAGTTTGTTATAAAATACGGCAATCCGACATTTCTCGCTTTCAAAAACATCATCGCCACGTTGTAGCTGGTTTTCAATGTTAGTTTTTCGGGTATAAATTCTATTTCGGCATAAACACCAGAAAGGATTTTTCGGATATCCTGCCTGTTATTATTGAAATCGAGGCCAATAAACGGGTTTTGTCCTCCACGATATCCCAAAAGTTGAGCGCTTGAATACCGGCTTGGGAAAACTGTCCCTGATGCCATAAGTGCGTCATAGTTTTCATCATCGTAAACCGGCAAAATCGGAACTGCATGGTATGCATCGAACCAGGCTGCATCACTGCCAATATAGCGGATTCCGTTACTTACATTGAAATTAACACCGGCTTTTAGCCAGTTATTGGCCTGATGGTCGAGAGAGGTTCTAACATTCATCCGTTTATATGAATTATCGGTTTCGAGCAAACCTTCCTGATCAAAATAACTGACACCCATGGAATACGATGTTTTATCATTTCCACCAAGTATCGACAAGGAATGGTTTTGTTGTCTTGAATATGGTTTCATTATTTCGGCATACCAATCGGTATTCACATTTGGCACATTCGGATTAATTCTGCTTCTTCCGTAACGTTGCATTGCATTATCGATGAAACTGATATCTGCCGCTGAACCGGTTTGATTTATGTAATTGACAAACTGTTCGGCATTGGCCATTTGCAATACATTCTGAGGAACCTGAATCCCGTAATAGCCTTCATATGTGATTTTTGATTTGGTATTTAAAGAACCTTTCTTGGTTGTAATCAGAATTACACCGTTTGCAGCTCTTACACCATAAATTGCTGATGCAGAAGCATCTTTTAAAACAGACAATGTTTCAATATCTGATGGATTCAGGAAATCGATGTTATCGAAATACATTCCGTCCACGACATATAGCGGCGAAGAGTTGCTGCTGCCGGGAAATGATCCGATACCCCTGATCCTCACGGTTGGCTCGCCACCCGGAGCGCCTGCACTTACAACCTGCACACCGGCAACCTTACCCTGCAAAGCCTGCATTGCCTGGCCTGCAGGAGTTTTTACCAACTCATCTGCTTTAACTGTAGTAATCGAAGATGTAAGATCCTTTACTTTTAACTGGCCGTAGCCAACTACTACAACTTCCTCCAAACCAACTACATCTTCAACCAACTGTACATTAATTGTGCTTTGTCCGTTCACTTCAATTTCCTGAGTAACGAAACCAATAAAACTGAATATTAATGTGGATTGACTTGAAGATTGCAAACTGTAGTCACCATCGATGTTGGTAACCGTACCATTTGATGTTCCCTTCTCTACAATGGAAACACCTGGTAAACCTACTCCCGTATTATCGACCACCTTACCCGAAACGGTAATTTTTTCCTGTGCATTCACAGTTGTAATCAATAAACCGAGAAAAAAGAACAGAATTAGTTTTCTCATAGCCTTAAATTTGTATTAGTTTTAAGCATGCAAGTTATTACAGATAGAAGATAAATTAAACTTAAACTCTACACTTCTGTTTCTCTATGCAAAGTGAAGTTTAAATATCACCTCATCAACAACTCACCATATCTAAAACCAGAAATTTATAAACCTGGATATCAGCAAACTAATAATTTGAATTTTTGAGAAAATTTAGAAGGTAATAAAGATTCTGTCTTGCAGATGATGACATAAATTATAAAAAGGCATAATTTTAATCATGAAAATTCGATTTAAAAGAATAGATTTTTGTATTCCGAAATTATAGTGAAACGATTTATAAAAATAGTATTCCTGTTTCTTATTGCATGGGTTTTGAATATTCAAGGTATTCCGGCGCTGAATAATCCGGTAGTTCAGTCGTTTGATAAACTCATGTATCGTGCCGATCGGCAAAACTGGAGCGTAAGTTCTTCACAAAATGGAATGATATATTTTGCCAACACACAAGGATTGCTCGAATTCGATGGGACTACATGGCACCTGAACCGGCTTCCGAATGAAAGCATAATGCGTTCGGTAAAAGTTCAGAACGATTCTGTAATTTATACAGGTGGTTATCGCGATTTGGGTTACTGGAAACCCGACAAATACGGAAAGCTTCATTATTATTCGCTCTCGGAACAGGCAAAAAAGTATTTGACCAATAATATCGAATTCTGGAATATAGTGACCAGCGACAGCGCTATATATTTTCATTCATTTTCAAATCCGGTACTGGCGTTTCAGGATGATGTAATTTCAGTTGTTGACGGGCCAAAATCAATATCGGTAATAAACAAGATAAATGGTAAAATCCTTGCTGCGGTCAGAAATGAGGGAATATACCAGGTACGAGGTAAAACCCTGATTCCATTTTTTACCGATGAGTTATTCCGCGATAAACTCGTACAATTTATTATTCCTTATAAAGAAAATCAACTGCTTTTTGGAACCGCCTCCGACGGTATTTTTGTATGGGATGGCAAAAGTATACTGCCATGGAATACCCAATGGACCGATTATTTAGTAAGGAATGAACTTAACCGCGGACTCAATTCGGGCAATGGTGAAATTATTGTAGGCACCATAATCGACGGAATAGTGGTTTTTGACGAAGATGGTAATTTGCTAATGAAAATCAATACGCAGAACGGACTCTCAAACAATACGGTTTTGGGCATTGAAACAGATGAATGGCAAAACATCTGGCTGGCGCTCGACGACGGAATAGGTTTTATACCACATAAACAAACCAAGGGTTTTTCTTTGGAGAAAATTCCCGGTATCGGAGCGATTTATACACTGGCGGATTATCACGATAATTTGTACCTGGGCACCAACCGCGGCCTCTTTGTTAAACCAAAAACAGCCGTCAATAAAAATTATGCACTTGTTCCCGAAACTCAGGGCCAAACCTGGGATTGCAAGATTATCGACGATATTTTGTTTGTCGGTCACAACCAGGGTACATTTCTGGTTGACGGAACAGATGCAATCCGAATTTCACAAACTTCAGGCGGATCGTCCATTAGACAGGATCCATTAAACGAAGATCTGTTAATTCAGTGCACCTATAACGATTTGGTAGTATACAAAAAAACAGGCAATACCTATGTTCGCAACAACCTTATAAGCGGATTTTACGATTTAATACGCTATATCGAGATCGATCATCTGGGAAATATCTGGGCGAGCCACATGTACCGTGGAATATATAAAATTACAACCGACGATGAGCGAATGAGTGTGAAAGATACAGCCTATTTCGGTGAAAAGGTATTTGGGAAAGATCATTCGATTAATGTATTCAAAGTAGAGAACAGAATCGTTTTTACCACAGAAAACACCATTTTTACCTACGATGATTTAAACGATACAATTGTTCCTTACACATCATTAAACCAGCAACTTGGAAAATTTTCGTCGTCGCATCGAATTATTGAAGCGCCCGATCATCATTACTGGTTTATTACCAAATCAAGTATCGGGCTTTTTACCGTTAATAAGGATAAAGCGAATTTGGTCAGGGAATATCCGACATCACTGTTCCAGGGCCCGGCACTGGTCGACAGGTTCGAAAATATTATTCCAATAACAGATACAACAGCATATTTGTGTCTTCAAAACGGACTGGCAACTTTATATGCCTCGGAAAAAGATTCCGGTTATTCGATGAACCAGTTTGAACCAATCCTTCGCCAAATTGAATTATTTTCAAATCGTGGAAAAATCAGTCAGCTTCCGGTAAACGGTGCTTCTGTAAAAATAAAGCACAATTTCAATAATATTTATTTTCGCTTTTCATTTCCTCAAATTTCCGATATGCCGGTCTCTTACAAATATTATCTCGATGGATTGCATCTTGAATGGTCGGAATCTACCATCAATCCTGCATTACAATTCGAACGTTTGCCGCAGGGAAGTTATAATCTGAATGTAAAAGCTGTTGATTTATGGGGAAACGAAAGCCAGGTTTTTACTTATTCTTTTGAAGTTTTGCCTCCATGGTACACATCATCGTTTGCTTTGTCGGTTTATGTTGTTTTACTGGTTTTAATTTTACTGATTTTCAGAACATGGGGTATCCGTCAAACCCGGCGAAAAGAGCAGCAGCAACACGAAAAACGCGAACAGGAACTTATTCGCTTACGAAATTCAAAACTTAGGAACGAAGTTGAGCATAAAAGTAAAGAACTCGCAAGTTCTACCATGTCGATTATCCGTAAGAACGAATTTCTGATGGAATTGAAAGAAATTGTCGATAAACAAAAAACGGATTTGGGCACGCGTTTCCCCGATAAATACTATAATTACCTGGTTAAAAAGATCGACAATAATATTTCGAACCAGGATGACTGGCAGATTTTTGAAAATAATTTTGAACACGCACACGAACAGTTTTTTGCCAAAGTCAGGGAATCGTTTCCGGAACTAACGCCAAGCGACCTCCGTTTATGTGCTTATTTACGAATGAACCTTTCTTCCAAAGAAATTGCACCGCTGCTTGGAATTTCGGTGCGTGGTGTGGAAAACCACCGCTACCGGTTACGAAAAAAGATGAATCTGGAACACGATGAAAGTTTGGTAAGTACGATAACGGGGATGTAATATCAATTTTATATAACTCGTTGAGTTATACTTTGTAATCAAATTTGGAATTAGTGATACTTTAAAAAAAACCTGCAGGTATTTATAAAATAAAACCTACAGGCTTATAGCTTAAGTATACTGAGTTAATTATCAGTTTACAGTCCATTCTGCCGAATCATTTCCATCAGCAGTTTTGATTTCCACAAGATTTTTGCCCTGATTGAGTTTCACATCTTTCCAGATAACAGTGGCATAATCATCAGTATTCATTTTCCCAATTTGCTTACCGTTTATAAAAAGTTTTGCTGATGGCGCAGTTGTGAATGCTACAATATTTGTAACATCTTCTTTCCTTTCGGTGAAATTTTTAGAGCACAAATGGGTTGTTTTTTCATTTTTATTCCAGTTTGCTTTATAAAGATAAAATGCATCTTTTCGGATTTGGCGGTCATAGCTAACCAGGCCTTTGTCGTTTATATGAGGCGTATTTCCTTCATGTCTGAAATTTGAACCAAAATCGAACATATTCCATACATAAGTTCCCCAGATAAAGTCTCGTTCAGCTATCATTTTAATATGACTAATGTGATATGCTGTTTGTTTTTCTTCCGGGTGCCACGGACCGCGCGAAGATGGACGGGGATTTTCTTCCGGAACAAATTGTGATTCATGTTGAGTAATACTTGCACCGGCGCCATACTCGCTAACGCCGATTTTAGCATTGGGATTTTTGGCATGCAAATCGTCGAAGAAAGGACCGAAATCTTCAACTTTGTTGTAATACCAGCCAAAATATTTGTTCATGGCAAAGGCATCTGTAATGAAATTGAAACTTCCTTCCTGATCGTTGGCACAAACTGTCAACCTCAATGGATCCAATTGGTGCGCCAGGTCGTTCATTTCTGATGTTACCATATCCTGGCCACCATGAATTTCATTAAATAATCCCCAGAAACAGATAGAAGGATGATTGTAATTCTGAACGATCATTTCTGTTAATTGAGTTTTCAGGTTATCATCAAACGCTTTCGAATTGATATAACTTCCTACGAATGGTATTTCTTCCCAAACAATGTATCCCTGTCTGTCGGCTTCTTCAAACATGAAATGAGCCTGTGGGTAATGAGCAAGCCGCAAAGAATTTACGCCCATTTCTTCAAAAAAAGAATAGTCCTCCAAATGATTTTCCCTTGTTAATGCCGATGCTATACCGTCCCAGTCCTGATGTCGGCAAACACCTCTCAGTTTCAGATGCTTTCCATTGAGGAAGAATCCGTTATCAGCATCAATATAGAATGAGCGAATGCCTGTACTTTCTTCAACGCGGTCTATTTCCTTCCCGTTTCGCTTTAGCACAGTTACTGTTTTATATAAATACGGATCTTCAACTCCGTTCCATAAATGCGGATTATCGATTCCAATGTTGCAAACCGCTTTATCGTTATTGACAGGAGAATTAGTTGGTGTTGAAACTACTTTATTGTCAGCATCCAGAATTGTGAATTCAATTTCACAATTTTTATAGTCCGATTTTGTTGAAAGATAAATTTCTGCCCGCAATTCGGCTCTTTTTTCTGAAGCCAGAAGTTGATGAATTAATACGCCCGAAGAACCATAATACAACGGTGAAATACACGCATCTTCATCGGAAACGATTAGCCACGCGTCGCGGTATAAGCCGCCGTACATATTAAAATCGCCCCCTTGCGGAGCTACATCGAATCGTTGAGAATTATCGCAAATTACATCTATGCTGTTTTTTTCTCCGTATTTTACAACGTCAGTAATTTCATACACAAATGAATTATAAGCTCCTTTATGCTCTCCCATGTGATTCGAATTGACAAACACATTAGCCACACTGCCGGCTCCTTCAAATTTCAGAAATAGACGTTTTCCTTCGTATTCCTTTGGAATTTCCAAAGTCTTGCTGTACGATCCATATCCTCTGTAATAACCATCTTCCGACATAAAATCGGAACTGTTCCAGGTATGAGGCAAATTCACTGTATCAGATGGAGTTCGGCCGAATCCCCAGCCAAGTCCCCTTGGAAGTTGAACGCCAACCCTGAAACTCCAGCTTTTGTTAATTGAAATTACTTCACGAGCATTCGAATTGGGTACAAAAATTAATACTACAAAACAAATAATCAAGATTGTTTTCAGACCTAATTTTTTCATCTCATTATAATTTTTAATTTTTATAGGTATTCGATGTAACTCCCATGAAAATTATGATAGTGCATTTGTGTGAATAAATTTTATTCATGGTCGTTTCATACTATTTAGATTTATTTTTGGTTTTCGCATATTTAATTCCCGTAACTAATCCCTTCATCATAATTGAAAAGTGCATATCCTTCACCTTCCAGATAACCGGGTACATCTTCTTTCTGATTTTCAACTGCCTCATCAGAAACCGGTGTCGAAAATGGCATTTTACCTGTTGGATTAAATTTGCCGGTAATTACATCCAGAAGTGCATCGGGAGTTGTGCCAAAGGTAGCAAGAACTCCAACTACATTCTTTGTTCCTTCGTTATATATTTCGTTGATAACCCATGGATTGGTGTAGTTTACGACCAAAACAGTTGGCTTTTTCGCAACAATACCGTTTACATAATCCACATCGACACCACATTTCGAGAGCGAAATGGAAACCGGCTCACCGGTGGAGCGAAACAGTGAATTTCCTCCCGGCTGTAGCCAAAGCAGCACCAAATCAGCTTCATCAGGAGTTTTTACAAATTCAACATCGTATTGATTGTTGTTTAATGTATAAATATTAGGTTCATCGGTTTGCGGTTCGGTGTTGAACCTTCCACCTGAAGCTTTGGGATAAGACTCAAAATACACTTTTGTTTTGGGGTGAAGTGGAAGTGTTTTATTTTCATTCCGAAGCAAAACAATGGACTTGTGCATGGCTAAATCAGCACTTTTCCTGAATTCTTCGTTGTTAACGATTTTCTCTGCTTCTTCCACATCAACATAAGGATTTTCAAAAAGTCCGAGTTCAAATTTTTCTTTTAACAAGCGAACAACTGAACTATCTATCAAAGCCATTTCAACCATTCCTTTATTGATTATATCAACGAGCATTTCCGGATCAGATTCTCCTGAAAAAATATTTACGCCTGCTTCAATGG
Source organism: uncultured Prolixibacteraceae bacterium (assembly GCA_963821855.1). Classification (GTDB taxonomy): domain Bacteria; phylum Bacteroidota; class Bacteroidia; order Bacteroidales; family Prolixibacteraceae; genus Draconibacterium. Next base: position 122,240 of record CAWGFJ010000023.1, read on the forward strand.
CCTTTTTGTAACGTTCCGGTTTTGTTAAGTTCTCTACACCCCAAACCATGCGCGTAAGTGGACCTGTATCAGAGTTAATGATACCTTTAAATCCCATCTTTTCTCTTAATACTCCATTTATAACTCCCTTATTAAATGCAAAACCGACCTCTTCATATTCGGTACCTTCAGGCAATGAATAATATGGCATTATCGCTGAAGTACCTGCGTCAATGGCCGCCTGGAATGGAATCAGGTTGTTCTTAAACATTCCTCCGGGATAAACTTCTGCTTTCCCCCATTCGAAGTGTGAATCCTGACCATCTTTTCCCGATCCTCCACCAGGGAAGTGTTTTGTAGTAAGTGCAACCGATGTTGAGCTTAGCTTTTCGCCCTGAAAACCAAGCACAACTTCAGTAATCATTTTAGCCACCCATTCGGAATTTTCTCCAAATGTTCCGTTAACTCTCGACCAACGAGGTTCAGTTGACAAGTCGGCCATATACATGTATCCTTTTCGTAAACCCACGGCTGTCCATTCCTGGCGCGAGTCGTCTGCAAATTTGCGAACCAAATTCAAATCGCGCATGGCAGATAATCCCAAGTTCGCCGGGCCATGCGGTGAAAACAGTAGTTCCTACACTTGTTCCCAGCGAAGCATTGGTTGTAATATGGTTTCTCGGATTTGATGCAATAATTGCCGGAATTCCAAGTGGCTCGCTTTCGCAAAGTTCCTGAAGTTTATTCGCCCACTCTGCGGTAACCTTTGCACTTTCGTTTGCCCTGAGTATAAAATGCCGGTTATGAAATTCCCTGACCATTTGTGAAGTGCCGCCCGATCGACCCATGCTGGCAATAAAACCACCTTCCTGGTTTTGAGCGGTATCTCTGTCTCCACCACGTGCACCTTGTCTTCCTCTTTCCGAATTTGCAGGTCTGTTTTGTCCAAAACCTCTGCCGCCTCCAAAGCCGCCGCCTCCGCCTTCTGAAAGGTCGCTGGCTTCCAATTTACCATCCGATTCTTCTGCCGCTCTTGTACCAACCATATTCAAAGAATTGATCAACATAAATCCGGCTTTTTCTTCGACTGACATTTTTGAAAGAAGATCTTTGCTTCGTTCATCGGGCGAAAGTCTCCAATCTTCATAACTATCGAGTTTGCCGTTTTTGTTTAAATCTTTAAATTGAAAGCCATCGATGTTTAAAATCTTTGCGGATTTCGTGCCCAATTCGGGTTGAACGATTTCAGATTTTTTATTACAACATGAAAAACTTAATACAAGGGTAATTAGGATTAAAAGCCCGGGTTTTTTAACCATCATAAATTTTGATTTCATAGCTGATTGAATTAGATTAAATTTTATGGCGTAATTTATCGGAAACAAATTTACCAATCGTCCCAAGCAATGTATTGAAACCTTTTTCTGTTTCTATGGTTTTCTTGTATTTGCTTTTTTAAATTCGGAAGGAGTTAAGCCGGTTTCTTCTTTAAAAATCCGGTTTAATGAGGTCTTTGAGTTAAAGCCACATTCGAGACCGATACCTAAAACCGTGTAATGACTAAATTGCGGATTAAGTAGTTTTTCCTTTACTTCTTCAACCCGAAACTCATTGATAAACTTGTAAAAGTTTTTTTGCTGACCACTGTTGATTAAATAGGATAATTTTTCCCTCGTTATCTTTAAATCATCAGCCATCATTTGAAGGCTGTAATCAGGATTAAGATATGGTTTTTCATTTTGAAGGTACTGAATGATGGTTTCAGACAGCGTTTCTTTTTGTACGTTGTCAAACAATCTTTTGTATTTGTTTACAGCGATTATTTTTTTATTTACTGAATCCGGCTTGACTGATTCCTTTCGGTGCGGATAAATAACTGTCTGATTTATTCCAAATAAAATCATTATAAACGTAAAAACAGTTAGGTTTAACGGAAGAAGTGAAAAGGTGGGAATTTCTATTCCGAGTACTTTTTTAATGTAATACATCGAAAAATCAGCAACAAAAAAAATCAGGAAAAGTGACAAAACAAATATCGACCAGTTTAATGTATTTCTTGTGGTATAATTCGAAAAATTGTAAGGGATATTTTTCTTGTGCTTCAAAACAAGCTTTAAACTTAAGAAACCAGTAAATTAATAATGAAATGATAAAAAGTGAATAATATATTTTGTTATAGATATAATACGGATTCTCCGATAAATTGGAAGAACTTGTAATGGAAACTACACTGACCATCGAACGATGAATACTAACACCTAAAAATGGAACGAGGTGTAATAGTGTAACAGGTTTTAATTTGAAATTTTCGATCGTTAATGAACTAAGATACAGATATAATAACGGCCCAAATAAAAAGAGGATGGGAAAAATTCCAGGCTTATAATATTCCACTACCTGAAATGGCAATAAACTTGCACCAAGAAAAATGGCGATTAATCCGAACCAAATAATTAAAAAATAAAAACTTAAATGACGGGGATGTTTCGTTAAAAACAATAAAATGCCAAAGAGTGCCTGCACAAATCCAATTATTGCGATTGTTTTATCCACCTCAATAATAATTTCAATTAAATCTTTTTGACTCTTCGCCGAATGTTAAGTTTAATTGATTAACAACTGTTTTAATCGTTTTTAGGTGTGAGTTTAATTACACTCCCCGGATCATTTAAAACCACATAAATTGCACCATCAGGCCCGGTCGAAACATCGCGGACACGGCCAGCTCCTTTTAAAATTACTTCATCGTGCATTACACGGTCGCCTTCAATATCGAGCAAACGTACTTCCTCGTATTTCAATGCGCCAACCAGTAATTTATTTTTCCACTTCGGGAATAAATCTCCCCGGTAAAAATCGAGTCCGCACACCGCAGTTGAAGGTCGCCAATAAAGTGCAGGTTGTTCCATGCCTTCCTTATGTGTAAATTCAGTAATTATTGCCCCGTTATAATTAATTCCGTATGTGATTTCCGGCCAGCCATAGTTTTTTCCCGATTTTATCAGGTTGAGTTCGTCACCGCCCATCGGGCCGTGTTCCGTCGCCCAAAGCTCACCGGTCACCGGGTGAATTGCCATTCCCTGGATATTCCGGTTTCCGTAACTAAATATGGTTTTATCAGCATCTTTTACATTGTAAAACGGATTATCAGTTGGCACAGAACCATCTTTATTGATTCGATGTGTTTTCCCGTTTGGGCGTGTAATATCCTGTGCATGTTCTCCTGTTCCGCGTTCACCAATTGCGAAATATAAATACCCTTCCGGATCAAAAACAATACGGCAACCGTAATGATGTCGCGTTGTTCGATATGTTTCATGCGGCGCTTCAAAAATTACCTGTTCGTTTGTCCAGGTGTTGTTTTCTATTTTACCCCGAACCAGTTTGGTCATTGCTCCGGGACGATCCTGCCCTGAAGAATTTTCAAGAACATGGCTAAATGCAAGATAAATCCAACCGTTGTTTTTGAAATCGGGATCAACGGCTACATCCATTAATCCACCTTGTCCTTCGTGTAAAACTTTAGGCGTATTTTTTACAGCTTCGGGTTGAAGTTTTCCATTTTTAACTATTCTTAATCTACCCGGGCGTTCGGTTATCAGCGCTGTATTTTCATCCATAAAATCAATGGCCCACGGAATTTCGAGGCCTTCAGCAAAAATTTCGACATTTAAATCATAATCCAGCGTTTCAAGTTCATCGACAATTGCAGGTCGAACGGCACCTGAATTTTTTTCAGAATCGCGCACAAAATCCATTATCGACCTGATTTCGTTATCCTTCAAAGTTTCGCCATAGGAAGGCATTCCCAGGTGTGTAATTCCAAATTTGATATTTCTGAAAATGTAACTATCGCCCGAACCAAATTCCCAAACCGCATCAACCAGGCTTTTGGCATTTCCACCGTTTAAATCAGCGCCATGGCAGGAAGCACAATTCTTCTGATAAAGAGATGCCCCGTCGGGTTGACACCCTGCATTAATAATGGATATCGAAAAAATAAAAAGGAATACAAGCTCTTTTGAGCGATAAAACAGTATTTTCATTTCAGATGATTTAGATTATTCTTATATAATAATTTTGTTCGTTAAAAAGTTTATTTGCCGGCTATTTTTCACCGGATGAATTAATAATCAGCATTTTTTTTCGGTAACAGATAATATAAATTACTAATTATTCGCCGGGTATATAATCTCTTTTACAGGAATATTCCCATAAACTACGTCCAGAGTTGCTTTCCCGTTATTGTAATTCACTGTTCCAAAACCGGTTTCTGTGGAAAGAAATGATTTGAAGTTGCCCACTTTTGAATCGACATATAACAGTTGGTCCACAGCATCGTAACGAACACCGGTTAATCCCTGCAGCAAACCATAACTTGCCATTGCACGTGCATACCAGTGTCCGCACTCATATTCATTAAACGGATTCCGGACTTTTCCATCGTATCTTTTTCGCACTTCCCGAACAATATCAAGTCCTTCTTGTCAACTTCGCCCTCGCACATTAAATGCGAAGCCACCTGGTATTCAATTCCGGTCCAAACTTCGTTGCTATAAACAAATGGAAGTGTAAGAGCATCGCCATGAGGCCATGAACAAAGCAACAAACCACCTTCTTTTCCCAAGCCATAAGACGGCCGTTGTGGATTGACATGATCTGATAAATCAGTTTTCAGATTATACTTATAGACTGAATTAAGATGACTTGTGACTTTGGTTTCATCCAGGAAATCGGGTAATCCGGCCATTTTTCCCATCCATGCTCCTAAAATTCCATCCGATAAACATCCGTTTCCATACTGATATTTTGGTCCCTCCTTTTGAAGCAATGCAACGGCCTCAGAAGAATAATTCATGTTGATTCCCACTTTTGATGCTGCGACAGGATCAGTTGCTTCCAGTCCTTCAACCTGTAATTTTCTGAATAAAATATTCGCCATTGTACAAATCATTTTCGAGAAATTCTTTGCCTTTTTGCAGCAAAATCTGATATTCAGCAACATCATCGCCTACAGCTTTTCCCATTTCAATAATGGCAGTTAATGCTCCCAGATAAAAACTGGTACACATGCCGTCGGGTCCCCAGAATTCGATATCGTAAGTATTGTGATGCGGTTCTTCCAAAACGCCTTTATGTTTTGGATCCCAGGTTTTAATGCAAAATCGATACTTTGTTTTACACTTGGATATAATGATTTCATCCATTTGGTATTTCCTGAAATCCGCCAGTCGCGATAGATTTTCATTATTCCACCTAACTGTCCATCGGAGGCGGCATGAAATCCATGTCCGATTTCATCTTTAATCGGTAAACTGGAACGAAATGCCTGATGGCCATCATCATTCTGGCTCATGGTAAATTCCGTTTCACGCAATGTACGTTCCAAAGCCGGAAACAAATGACAAATTGCCTGGGCATAATTCCAGACGTGCGTGCACGAACCAAAACAGCAACCCGAATTATCATGACATCCCTCCCATGCCCAGAGTTTTCCATCCTTTTGGCGAAGGACTGTTGGTGATTTCAGAATGGTAAGATTGGCAGCAACAGCTTCAAGAACTTCCGGTGGCAAACTTGAATTGTAAAAGGTATTGGCGAACAATTCTGATCTTCCTTTTAAAGCATCATAATTCAGTTGCCAGTATTTCGCTACTTCATCAATACTTTTAAAACGTCCGGCATACCAGGGCATCATAATAAATATTGCTTAAGTCGGAACAACAACCGGTTGCTGGATCACATTGAGCCAAATCTGCTTTTAATTGTTCATCGGAAACCGGCCCCAAACCTTGCCTCAAATTAGAATTGGGTACATACCAACTCATCATCAGCTTAACAGTTTTCTCTTCGCCGGGTTTTAATTCAAAAGGTACATACAATGATGCGCCGGGCGAATTCATCGTGGTTGTATCAGCCTGAAAAGTAAATTCTGAAAGGTCTTTCCAAAGTACCGTTCGCGAATCGAACCAACCACCGCGAAACCAGCATAAATCGACGACCGTGTTTGGATCATCGCACGCTACTGCAAAATCGCCTTTCGTATAAATTTGTTCAGGAATGCAATCCTGCTGAAGCAAAAAACCTCCGTTAATTCCTGATATATGATTTTTCCCTTTATACTGGCCACCCCATTCACTTGGAACCGACACCCGCATAATGTTTTCGGCATGATAGGAAAAACAGGCTTCTACGGTTTTTCCGCTTGTATTTTTAAAGGTGTATTCCAATGCGCCAACAGGCAGACTCGAATTATCTTCATCGGTTGGAATAAAAGGGCTCCATCCTGTTAATGAAACTTCCATAGGAATGTCACTATCTTCCAGTTCTATTTTTCCAAACGGGAAATGCGTTTCGAAAGTAGCCTTTTCAAATCGTGGAAATCCGTAGCTTTTTTCACCAGCTCCGTTACCGGTATTCGGATTACCAAAAACTTTCCAACCCGGAACCAGCCCTTCCAAAACTTTGGCATCCGTTTTCCATACCTTTTACAGAAATGGCAGCCATCATAAACGGTTCATTGAACACATCGGGATGATTGCGTACCGAAACATGGGAAATAGCTCCGTTCCCCTCAAGACAAAACATTCCGGCGCCGATTCCACCAATGGGAAAAGCCAGCCGGTTCAGGTTATCGCCGGTGTAACTTGAATTAAAATCCCGTTGTCCACTATCCGATCCCGGTTTTTGACAACCAAAAAGATACAGTAAAACTATCAGGCTGATAATAAGTTTTTGGTTCATGGTTTAAGATTTAAGTTATTTACTGCGGTATTATAATTTCTTCTTAATAATCAAACTTCGACAACGATTCTGACCTGAAGCAACATGGAACGTAATCGAACTGTAAACCAGTAAGCTCTCAATTAATTCAGATATTTCGAAATGGCTTCACCCCAAATATCATAACCTTTTTTATTCATGTGTAAGCCGTCTTCAATAAAAATATCCTGATACACATTTCCGGTTTCGTCAAGCATCACTTTCCACATATCAGCAAACTCATAATTAATCTTCTTCTTGCTGCAGTATTTGCTCATTTTCTTATTGATTTTATCGTAGTCCTTTTTCATGTTCCAGCGGGCAATACTGGGTTTTGGTGAAATAAAAATTACTCTGGTATTGGGTAAATCTGTTTTAAGTTTTCCAACGAGCATTTTAAAATCAACGTAAATTTCCTTTGTTTTTTTGTCTCCCGCAACATCGTTATCGCCTTCGTAAATAAATAAAATATCGGGTGTTTGTTTTGTAATCACTTTATCGTAGAAATAGAGCATATCACTAAAATGTGACCCACCAAAACCGTTGTTAATAACATTATACTGAGGGTAATAATCGGCTACATCTTTCCACATTACAATACTGGAACTTCCGGTAAATACAACCAGTTTTTTATCATTACTAAAATTGTATTCCTCGTTATACAGGCGATCTACCTGTTCTTTAAAACGATTCGGATCCTGCGCATTTGAGACAAAACAAGCAAATAAAAGGAATCCCAAAAACAAAAATTTAAAATTGATTTTTTGTGGCATAGTCAGTTAGATTAAAAATTATTGAATTGTTCCAAAGATAAAAATCCGAAATCAAAGATTTCGGAAAAATGGAGGAAAGTTTAAAAGAAAATCTATTTCCTTTTCATTTGCCACAGGCGTATTCTTCCTTATTTTTCTTTAATTAAGGCGGCATTATTAAGTCCCCACGGTATTTGAACCGAACATCAAAATGAATAACTTTTAAGTTTAGTAATCAGGGCAAATGCATCTTCATTTTGCGCCATGCTTTAGCTTGGCGATAATGCAATAATCAAGAAAAAAAGGCTTTAGCCGTTAATGTTTTATTGTCATTTTTATTTCCCTTGTAACAACTAATACAATTTTAATGGCTAAAGCCGGTTGGAGGCTGGATAATAAATTATACCGGGCTAAAGCCGCGGTGTAAAACGTTATAAGTTCATCCCGAATTCTTGGGATCAATATTTCTTTCTGTTCAGGATAAAGTTCATTGTAAACATCCAAAGAAGTATGAATTTCGATCGGGAGCTTAAAGAATTCAGAGGTTAACCGTAACTCAATAAGATCAATAAATATACATGCATCTGTAATCGCTAACTTCATCCTACCGTTAAAGTTTTTGAACGGAATTCTGCAAGCTTCATATTGTTTAGCGCAGCGGCTATTCATTTCAAATCACTATAACTAATTAGTTTTATATTCTTTTTTCGAATAGTTTCTTTTACCTTTTCACTCGTGAAAACCTGCAGCACCCATTTCCGATCATCGCCCACATTTTCGTAGCCTTTATGCCCAACCGTAGCCATTTCGGTCGACTCTGCTGCGGGGTGTTCCACAAAAAGATATGTTCCAGGTGTCAGGCTTTCAAGATTTTCACAAAATCGGTCAACCCGGTCTTCGTATTCCACATTTTGTCCCCAGCCGGAAAATCTTTTCACGTCGCTCATATCAACATCAAGTTTGTATTCTTTAGCCAGCTTGTCCACCAATTCACCAATTTTCGGATTTAGGCCTGAAAATCCCATGTGTGCGCTTAAATGAGAAATCCGCGGAATATATTTTAATGAAAGTTCAATTTGCGCTCTCAATTCCTGTTCAATCTCTTCCAATTTCCAATTGCTTTCCTGTATAGAGCTGCCTTTCGGGAAATTTGGGTTTTTCCAGACCATTGGGTAAAAATAACCGTCCTTGTCGACCAGGCTCGGACAATGGGTGAGCGGTCGCCATTTTATGTTGCTCCATTCGCTGGTAAGAACTAAATGAATTCCTACATCATAACCCGGATTATCATTTAGCATTTTTACTGCTTCCGGAAACCATGCTGTCGGTGGCATAATTTCAACTGAACGGGCTATGCCGTTTTTGTAGGAATCGATACATCCAAGATTTGCCGCATGAAATGAGCCAATATCGTCGGCACGGATAAGGAGTTTAATTTGATGGTTAGGTTGGGCAAAAATTACACATGGTGCTAAAAGAAGAAAAGTGAAAATAAACAATTTATTCATAAAAAGTTCATGATTAAAAAAATCAGTAGTTTTCCAAAAATTCTGAAGGGGTTAAAATCTCAAGTGAATGGTCATGGAAATCGGATTTATTGCGAGTGATTATTGTTTTAATTTTATGAAACTTAGCTGCTGAAACTTGAATTGCGTCCTCAAAGTCTTTCATCTCCGATTCAATGGCATCTAAAATTACTTCTTTATCAATTCCAATAATTTCAACCACTTCAATAAGATTAATTATGAAATTAAGTGTCTCATGGTGTCCTTTTTCTTTTTTCGAAATGTAATAAATGTCAGATATTGTTGATGCCGTGATATTTCCGACAATTATTTTCTTATCAATTAATTCGAAAAGGCGTAACGCGTCCTCAAAATATGGATTTCTTTTTAAAGCAATATCAAGAATAATATTGGTGTCGAAGAGTACCTCTGTCATTTATATTTTTCGGAAAGATAGTTGTACTTAGATTTATCTGTATTTTCGGTATTTAAAAATCCAGCCCATTTATTAACAAAATCAACCGCCTTTAATTGTTTTGCATTTTTACCGCTTCTTTCTTTAATGATTATTTCCACCTCTTTATTGTAAAATGATTTATCCAGCGGAATATGAATATTGCCTGATTTTGAAATTCGCGTAATAAATCTTAAAGCTTTCATTTTTCGCTTAAAAATACAAAAATAAAATGAAGGGCAATCTTATTTGAAAGAAGTTGAACTTCTATGCATACCAATCACGCCCTCTGCCTTCCAGTTTATTCAATACGTCAATGGTGATATTTACATCGTTTACAATCTGGAAATCGAACATCCCAACGCAAATAAAATCTGCGCCATTCTGAAATGCCCAGTTAAATCCGTCTTCCGGCTCAATAGCACCTGCTGCCAGCACTTTAAATCCCATAACCGGAACTTTGGCACGCTGAACAAATTCAACCGCACGATCAGGGAACAGGCAGAAAATATTGTTGTGAAATTTATTGTGGTCGAGATAGTTTTTGCCATCGACTTCAAAGGGTACACGGTTTTCCATCGGATGCGCCGACCAGTATTTATCGTGATGCATGGTTTTCATATAGTAATCCGGAATAATTCCCTGTTCTTCGCACATAATCAGCGAATCGACTGTGTGTGCGCCTAAGTCCTGCGGTATATCCCTGGCTGCGAATCCGATCCATCATTTTGCCGATAACATCAATTTTATTATCGCGAACCAGCCAGTCGCACCAGTTTCCCTGAATCTGAACAATATCAACTCCCATATCGATGGCTTTGTCGATATTCACATAATAATCGTTTTTATCCATTTCCGGCGCTACCTGCGAAATCACCTTGATTTTACTTCCAGTCATTTTTTTGTATTTCAGCATGGTTTCGTTAGTTGGGAAACCGATGTTTATACAGTTTATCCCGGCTTTTTCCGCCAGCATTAGCGTTTCAAAAATTTTCTTTTCGGTATTGTAGGCCCTGAAAAGTGAAGGAACATAGATGAGGTCGCGCGAATGTGCCCAGCCACCAATAAGGTTGCCGCCTAAAATAAGCCGGCTAAGTTCATGTTCACCAATTTTTCCCTTTGGTAATTCTCCTTTCAACTCACTAATATCCGAAGCGCCAATTTGTATTGTTGCCCCGGAAAGCGTATCGACACCATATTTTTTACTTTCGCTAAAGGCACCTAAACCCAACACTCCCAAAGCAGGAATGGCTGCCATGTTTTTAATGGCTTCGCGTCTTGAATTTTTTGCAACATCGCTGCCAACGGCCTTGGCTACAACTTCATTTCGCTTTTTAAACAGTTTTAACGCCTGCAATCCATATCCTTTTTCATTTAAGAAAACAAGGACGATAAGAGCGACCGCTTCAATAAAGTTTTTATTTACGATATACAGATTGCCTTCAACCGGCCCCATAATGGAACCACCAAATGGCGGATAAGCAAAATAATATAATAGTAAAAGAACCACTCCCGAAACAGCAGAAATGCGAATTGCCAATCCAAGAAAGAGCCCTAACCCGATTAAAATTAAAGCTGCAATGTTTACAGGATCAATTACATTCATCAATCCTTCTGACCCGGCCATCCAATGGTAAAACCCTGAAACCGGACCTGTGGAATTAGCGAGATAACTGGTGGCGCTCCAGTTTCCAACTGCAATTTTTGAAATTCCTTCGTACAAAAAATGCCATCCGATAGCCATTCGGAAAACGGTGATTATTGTTTTTTTCCAGTTCATGGTAAAATGGTTTAGTTTATTCGACTCTTAAAAAAAGCTGATTATTTATCACCTTAAAGTAAGTGTATCTTATTCATTTTTAAAAGAGTAAGCCCTAAAAAATATTCATTCCAAATAACCAGAATAAAGGTCTGTATTTTTCAGAGTAAGAAGCTTAGTTTATCTGAACTTTTGCTGTTTCTATAACCGCATTATTTTCTTTTAAAGCGATAAAAATGAAACCCGAGGCAGGATTTCCAAGGTTTATATTTAACTTATTTTGAGCAACTTCTTCCTTTTCAAAAATTTTCTGGCCTAAAATATTGCGAATTTCAAGGCCATACTTTTTTATTCCAGCATCCGGAATTTCAATGGCAAACGTACCTCTGTTCGGGTTCGGAAAAATATTCATTCTGTTTTTTTTGGGTAATTCGCTTTTTGCATCCGTGGTATTTTCCAGTACTACATACATGGCGTCTTCAGGCAATTCAATCTGAACTGCGTTTCCAACTTTCTCGACATCGATTTCCGATTTTGCATAACCCGATGAACTGAGCACAATTGCCTTTGTAATTCCACTGTTTTTTATCGTGAGCTTAACCAGCGTGTTGGCACATTTCCATGGCATTTTTCCTGTATTGTCGATTTGAAAACCTGAAACGGTGCTTCCGTTTAAATCAAATTCGGTTGCTGTTTCCTGCCAATTGGTTGGCCGGTATTTTGTTCCAACCTGAACCAGTATTTTTGAAGATTCTGCAATACTTTTATCATCCATCGAAACCACGTTAATTGCTGCGTAATCGTTGGTAGTTTCAATGGTAATATCACTGAGTTCAAAATTTCCTTTCTTACCTACAAAGCCGCAAACTCCCTGTGCTGAAGGAGCATTCATGGTGCAAATTCCGTTCGCATAATCCCAGTCAAGTTCGTTGTTGCTGCTTTTTATTTCCTTATTCTGATAGTCAATCAGCGATTCAAGTTGATCTGAAATTTTTGTACTGTCAGGATTTCCGTCAAAAACCACTTCAACTTTTCCGGTTAAATGTGCCAGCGGAGAAATTACAGTTTCTTTTGAAGGATTGATATTGTCGTAACTGTCGCGGTTGGGATCAAAACTGTTTTCCTCGCTGATTAGTGGCATTTTCCGGCTGTAAATCGATGAAAGCGTTCGTTCCTCGTGAACGACCGTTTCGCCGGGTTGAATATATCCTTTTCGGAATAACAATGCATTTGCCGGAAACATGGCTATCTGACCGGGAGCAGAAATGGTCCAGCGATACATCGGATGCTGAGTTCCGTTCACCCACGCCCAGGTAAAATACGGATTTGAATCATATGATTTTGTTGTCGGCGAAAACCAGTAATACGAATCGACACCGGTTAACGACATGTATGCCGAAATCAGAAACGGCCCTTCCGCCTGGTGAATGTTGGGTAAATTCCAGCCGCTTTCGGTAACCAGCATTGGGTGTCCGGCTGCCTGTTTAATGTTTACAGGAAGTTTGTGCGGTTCCAGAAGTACCGAATTCCCCACATATTGATCTCCCGGATCGATCCGCCAACCTGCATTTGGCCCGATATGGCCCGGATCGACGTAACGATTTACTGCCAAAACCTCGCAAACTGCATTGGTATAACGTTCTACATCGAAAAGCAAATTGGCGTCTGCTGTTTTCCAGTTGTTGGCATTAATCAACTGCTGGCAACCAATTTCTCGGTAATAATCATGTATTTCTTTATAAAAATCGCGTTGCGTTTCTGCCATAAACTGAATCTGATCTTTTAACCGAACTGCTTTTCCGCCACTTTGCGATTGAGTTGCTTCCCAGATAATATAAATGCCCATTTCGCCATTTTCCGGATCGTCTTTCGGTGTTGACGCATTGTACCACGCAGCTTTTGCCTTGTCAATGGTTCCGTATTTATTAATAAGCCACTGATAAAACTTCTGCATAACAATTTTCTCCAGTTCAGGTTTTATGCCCTGAATCGTCCAAAAGAACACGCCGTCTTCATTCATAATCTGAATTAATCCGACAGCAGGATCATCTTTCAAAGCAATGCCTGTATAAGGATTTGTTTCGGTATATAAATATTTCACCCAGTGTTTGTAGGCATTTTTTAAGGTATCGCTAAAGAACATTACTTCCCATAAATCGTCGGTTCCGGAATAGCCATCGATTCCCCATTCTTCAGGAACCCAGCCACCCATATGTCCGTTGTGCGGCCAAAACGGCGAAATAGTGGAATAGATACCTTCCTTTTTCATTGTCGCAACCATTTTCCAGATGGCGTTCACTTCATCGGTATCCACATCGTTTATCATCGTTCCTTTTCCCGGAGGATTAATGCTTCCGTGAAAACGAATCATATTCACACCCATTTTTGCCAGAAATTTTGAAAAATAGGTCAGGTCGGCATTTGAAAAATCACGCGCCATGTCACCGCCATTTATGCTCCAGAACCGGATTGGTTCACCTGCGCCGTTAACAAACGAATTTCCGTCATCCGACAAATGAATGAATCCTGTTTCTCCGGCTACATCTTCATTTAAATAACTTAAATCGAGCAATGCATTACCAGAGAAATTATCGTTGGAATACTGAAAGTTCCAGCCTTCGGAAGGTGACTGTGCAAATATCTTTATGGTTATTATTGAAAGAAACAGTGTGAGGCCGAAACTGATTTTACTGTTCAAAAATGTAGGTTTCATAGGTTTAGTTCTTTTTTAAAATTTCAAATCCATACAAAAATGGTAAAAATATTGTAAAATCAACAATAAGAAAATGAACAACTTTTTAGCATGTTGTTGAAGTAGTAATCCGTACGTCTTTTTAATTAAAAATTTAACGAATAAAATCATTCCATCCTCAAGATTTCCTGTTTCATAAACAAAATCGTTTAAAATACCGCGTCATTTTTTACTTTTGTGCTTTCATCGAAAAAAAGCAAAATGACTAAAGTGTTCTCAAAAACCAACTACCAACTACAATCGGTAAAAACAGGCAAATTATTTGATGATGAAGGATGGACTCTGGATGCTCCGGGCGAAAATCTGCCCACATTAATCAGGGCGATTTATGGAAAAAAGCAAATCGACGTAAAAGACAGCTCGTATGGTTTGTATCGTTTTGCCGATTGGTTGCCTGTTGGAAGAATGCTAAAAGGTTCATCGGCTCCGGTTACCTATAAAAGCGAACATCTTGCCAAAGAACTTGGACTGAAAAATCTCTGGATTACATTCAGCGGCTACTGGCCTGAAATGGGCGCACACATGAGAACATGTTCATTCAAAGAAACCGAAGCCTATTCGGTTTGCGGCAGAATGACTCCTGAAATGGATAAAATTTTGGTTGTAGCTTCAGCCGGAAATACGGCACGCGCTTTTGCCCAGGTTTGTTCCGACAATAAAATACCACTTTTAATTTGTGTTCCCGAAGACAACATCAATGCGCTTTGGTTTGATGCTCCGCTAAACGATTGCGTAAAACTGGTTTGCAGCACAAAAGGAAGCGATTATTTCGATGCTATTCATTTATCGAACATTGCTGCCGGCCTGGAGGATTTTATTGCTGAAGGCGGCGCAAAAAATGTGGCCCGCCGCGATGGTATGGCAACAACAATGCTTTCGGCAACCACAACCATTGGCAAAATACCGGATTACTATTTCCAGGCTGTTGGAAGCGGAACCGGCGCGGTTGCTGCCTGGGAAGCCAATCTTCGTTTAATTGACGATGGACGATTTGGTTCCAACAAAATGAAATTAATGGTATCGCAGAACATTCCGTTTATTCCGATTCACGATTCATGGAAAGCCAGTTCACGCGCGATGCTCCCGCTCGACGATCATGTAGCCAGAAAGCAGGTGGAAGAAATCGATGCCAAAGTTCTCTCGAACCGAAAACCACCCTATTCTATTTTTGGCGGATTGTACGATGCTTTGAAAGATACGGACGGCGATGTGTTGCTGGCAACAAATGCTGAAGCAAAAGCCGCTGCAGAATTATTTTTGCAAACAGAAGGAATCGATATTCACTGCGCACCTTCGGTTGCGGTTGCTACCCTAATCAACGCTGTTAAAACGAATATGGTTGAACGGGATGCGTTAATAATGCTGAACATTACCGGTGGTGGCGAAGAGAAATTTAAGTCGGAAAACGAACTACACTTCTTGCAGCCGGAAATCGTTTTCGATATTGATCCCGACGTAGAAAGGGTGCAAAACGAAATTACTTTGCTCTTTAAATAAGGTTTAAAATGCAATGACTTATAAGATTCGCATTTTAATTCATAGTTTGTACCTTTATTCATCATAAATAAAACTGAAATTTAACTGATATGAAGACAATACAGATTTCATCGAAAATTGCTTTTGCAGCGTTGATACTTAGCATTTGGTCGTGTACGCGATATAAAGATTATTCCAATGTGCCCTTTGTGGAGGATAATCCTCCTGCCTGGGAAAATCCGGCTGTTTATCAGATTAATAAGCTTGAACCGCATGCTCATTTTATTCCATTCGCCACAGTTGAACAGGCGGAGAAAGGCGATAAATGGGAATCGCCATTGGTTCAGTCGTTAAACGGAACCTGGAAATTTCATCTTTCGCAAAAACCTTCGGAAAGGCCTTACTGGTTTTTTAAAAACGATTTCGATACCCGCAAATGGGATGAGATTAAAGTCCCTGCAAACTGGGAACTCGAAGGTTATGATTACCCGATTTATACCAACGTGAAATATCCGCATGAAAAAACGCCGCCTTTAATTCAGGATTTTTACAACCCGGTAGGTTCGTACAAACGCACTTTCGAAATACCTTCTGACTGGGATGGCAAGGATATTATTATTCATTTTGGCGCCGCAAGTTCGATGTTAAATGTTTGGGTGAACGAACAATTTGCAGGTTACAGCGAAGACAGTAAAACACCTGCCGAATTTAATATCACCAAATATCTTCAACCCGGGAAAAATTCACTGGCTGTAGAAATTTTCCGCTGGTGCGATGGTTCATATCTCGAAGATCAGGATTTCTGGAGAATGAGCGGAATGACCCGTGACGTATATTTACTTGCACGAAATCAACAACAAATTCAGGATTTCAGGGTAAAAGCAGGTTTGGACGAAAATTATTCCAATGGTGTCTTTTCGTTAAATATCGATGTGGTGAATCTGGGAGAAAACGCCGGTTCAACTGTTATTGAAGCCAGTTTAATATACAATGAGAAATCGTTAAAAAATTTCTCGCAAAAATTGAATACTGGAAAAAGCAGTGTTTTATTTGAAACTACAATTCCAAAAGTAAGGCAATGGTCGGCAGAAATTCCAAATTTATACGAGCTTGTTATTACGCTGAAAAATCAGGATAAAGTGGTTGAAGTCATTAAACAGGATGTGGGTTTCCGTACGATTGAAATTAAGAACGCCCAATTATTGGTTAACGGAAAATACGTGTATCTGAAAGGCGTCGACCTGCATGAACACAACGATAAAACCGGCCATGTACAGGACAGGGAAACCATGTTGCTGGATATTAAAACCATGAAAGAACATAACATCAATGCAGTTCGTACATCGCATTATCCTGAACCGGTATTGTGGTACGAGCTCTGCAATAAATATGGTCTAT
Source organism: uncultured Prolixibacteraceae bacterium (assembly GCA_963821855.1). Lineage (GTDB taxonomy): Bacteria > Bacteroidota > Bacteroidia > Bacteroidales > Prolixibacteraceae > Draconibacterium. The sequence continues at coordinate 139,077 of CAWGFJ010000023.1, forward strand.
ACCTGATTGATGAAGCCAACATCGAATCGCACGGAATGGGCTATGGAGCAGAATCACTGGCAAAAAATGAAGATTGGAAGGAAGCGCATTTATACCGGACACGAAATATGTTCGAACGCGACAAAAACCAACCCAGCATTATCATCTGGTCGTTGGGAAATGAAGCCGGAAATGGTGTTAACTTTTTTGCCACTTATGACTATTTGAAGTCGGTTGATTCAACCCGTCCGGTTCAGTATGAACAGGCGCACGGCGGACAAAATACTGACATCAACTGCCCAATGTACATGACCATCGACCGAATGGAACAATATGCAAAAAGCAATCCGGAGAAACCTTTGATTCAGTGTGAATATGCTCATGCTATGGGAAACAGTGTGGGCAATCTCCAGGATTACTGGGATGTAATTGAAAAATATCCGGCACTTCAGGGAGGTTTTATCTGGGACTGGGTTGACCAGGGTTTGCTGACCACCAATGATGAAGGAGAAGAATTCTGGGCTTACGGTGGCGACTTTGGCCCCGACACAGTTCCTTCCGACGGTAATTTCTGTTTGAATGGATTGGTGAATCCCGACAGGGAACCAAAACCGCAATTGCTCGAAGTGAAAAAAGTTTATCAGTATATTGGTTTCTCTCCTGTAAATCTGGCAAACGGAGTATATTCAATAACAAACAAATATGCATTTTTAAATCTGAATCAGTTTGAGTTTAGCTGGGATATAACCGGCGACGGGGAAACTCTCGGCAGTGGAAAAATGGATGATTTAAATCTGGCTCCCGGAGAATCAAAGAATCTGAATTTTGATTTTAAGGTTCAACCACAACCCGGAGTGGAGTATTTTCTGAATTTACATGCCAAACTGAAAAAGGACTGGAGTTTACTTGAAGCAGGAACAGAACTTGCCGCTGAACAATTTAAACTCCCGGCTTTTGTTCCGGTTAAACCAATGAACCTTGCTGAATTGCCAGCAGTTTCAACCAATGAAACGGACAATGAAATAACAGTTAGCGGCGAAGGATTTTCCATTTCATTCGACAAGCAAAAGGGAGTAATTACAAGTTTTAAAAGAGATAATATTGAGTTTATTCAAAACGGGCCTGTGCCTAATTTCTGGCGGGCGCCAATCGATAACGATTTTGGTAACAACCTGCATAAACGCAGCCGGGTTTGGCGCGAAGCCGGTAAGAATATGAAAGTTACTTCAGTGTCAGTAAATCAGAAAAAAGTTGGAATTCAGGAAGCCGGAAAGAACCGCGCAATCAGTACAGGAGCAGATAAAAATGAAGCTGATATTATTTTTGATTACGACATTGTTGATGAATCGGGACAACCAATTGCCAAGTACAATACGGATTATACGGTTTATGGCTCAGGCGATGTGGTGGTTACCAATCATTTTAAAATGACAAAAGAAAAACTGCCTGAAATCGTTCGCATGGGAATGAACCTGGTTATGCCGCGGAAATTCGATCAAATGACCTGGTTGGGCCGTGGTCCGCAGGAAAGTTACGAAGATAGAAAAACATCTGCTTTTGTAGGTTTATACAGCGGCAGTGTGGCCGAACAATACTGGGCATATTTGCGTCCACAGGAAAACGGCAACAAAACCGATGTTCGCTGGCTGACGATTACAGATGCAAATGGAAACGGTTTATTTTTCCAGGGAATGCCGCTCTTGGAAGCAAGCGCGCACCATAACCTGCAGGAAGATTTCGAATCGATGGAACGAACCGATGGCCGTCAGCAGGATGGCGATGAAGTTGTAAACCGGCATACCACCGATGTAAAACCGCGCGAATTGACTTCAGTAAATATCGATTACAAACAAATGGGTGTTGGCGGCGATAACAGCTGGGGAGCATGGACACACGATGAATACAGGCTTACCGAAAGAGAATACAGTTATTCTTTCCGAATGAAAGGAATACTGTCTGGTGAAGAGCCGGTAAAAATTGCAAAGCAAAAACTTCAGTAGAATAAGCAAATAGCAAGGCATAAAAGTTTGGAGTAAAGTCCGTGCTTTTATGCCTTTTTTGTTTTTGCCGATGATTCTTGTCATCCAATATTTGAAATTATTTCAGTTAACTTTGGCGGCAAATTTCAACAATGGAATTTCAACAATTAACTTATCTTTTTATATCAGTTATTTTACTGGCAATAATTCCGGTTACCGGGCCAAATAAAAAAACCAGGCTTGGCGGCGTTGTAAAATATATGGTTCCGGCTATATTGTTTTCGGTTGCAATTTACATTATGTGGGGAGCGCGTTTCTATCAAAGCGGAATCTGGACATTTAATCGTGCATACATTACGGGCATCAATATCTGGAATCTTCCAATAGAGAAATGGATTTTTTTACTGGTTGTCTCATTTGTTTCGCTGGCTGTTTACGAATGGGCAAAAATCCGGTTTTCATCATTCGAAAAACCCAATTTTTTTCTGGCGTTAAGTTTAATTTTGCTGTTTGTTTTCATATTAACAGCTTTTTTCTTTCGGCAAAAACTATATCCGTTTTTTACTTTCTTCCTGCTTTCGGTGTATTTCGGTTACACTATTTTCCGCAATCGGTTTAAAAAACATTATTCCAAATTTTACCTTACATATCTCATCATAATTGTTCCGGTACTTATAATTAAAGGACTTTTGATTTCGCTTCCGGTAATATTTTACGAAAACTCAGCAACACTTGGAATCCGGCTTTTCAATATTCCGATAGAAGAATTTGGTTATTTCTTTCTGTTAATTTTAATGAACATTTCCATTTTTGAATATTTAAACGAGCGAAGGCTATTTTAATGCAATTCGGCATCTCAACAAATTCCAGAACGTATGACATGGCTTTATAACAGCGGCATTTTTTTATACTCCCTTATTGTTAGAGTCTCAGCTTTATTTAATAAGAAGGCCAGCTTATTTGTTAGCGGAAGAAAGCACTGGAAAGAACATCTTCAGCAGAAAATTGATTCAAATTCAAAATATCTCTGGTTTCATTGTGCATCGCTGGGTGAATTTGAACAGGGCCGGCCGGTTATTGAAGAAATCAAAAACAAATTTCCCGAATACAAAATCGTGCTTACCTTTTTTTCACCTTCAGGTTACGAAATCAGAAAAAATTATGAACAGGCTGATGCAATTATGTATTTGCCATTGGATACCGCGCGAAATGCAAAAACCTTTTTAAACATCGTAAAACCCGAAAAGGCATTTTTTATCAAGTACGAATACTGGTTTCATTATATTTCAGAATTAAAGAAAAGAGAAATACCCTTGTTTGTTATCTCTGCCATATTCCGTGAAAATCAACCATTTTTTAAAAACGGCGCACAAGGAAAATGGTATAGGAATATGCTTTTTCAGGTTGAACATTTTTTTATTCAGAATGAAAATTCGGCTAAACTGCTTTCCGGAATCGGAATTAAAAACTTCACTGTTTCGGGCGATACGCGTTTTGACAGGGTTGCTGCAATTGCAAACAGATTCAAAGCAGTTGCCGATTGTTAACAAGTTTAAAGGATCTTCGATGCTTGTTGTAGCGGGAAGTACCTGGAAACCCGATGAAGAGTTACTTGCAGCGTTTATTAACCAAAATGAAAATATTAAATACATTATAGCGCCACACGAGGTTTCAGCATCGAATATGAACAGAATTTACCAGTTGTTGAAAAAACCGGCAGTTTTATTCAGTAAAATCACAGAAACCGATATCGAAAAGTACGATGTGTTAATAATCGACTCCATTGGAATTTTATCATCATTGTACAGATACGGAAATATTGCCTATATCGGAGGTGGTTTTGGAGTCGGGATTCACAACATTCTTGAGGCAGCAACTTTTGGCCTTCCGGTTGTATTTGGGCCCAACTATCAAAAGTTTAAGGAAGCGGTTGATTTAACTGGTCGTGGCGGAGCATTTTCGATTAGCAGTTCCGCGCAGCTAAACAATACTTTCGATAAGCTTTTAAACGATAAAAAGCAGCTTGAAAAGAGCGCCGGAATCTGTAAGGCATATGTCGAAAAAAATGGTGGTTCAACCAAGCTTATCATAAAAAAAGTTTTTAACAAATAATCACTTTTGGATTGAATTTTGTATGGTCGGTTTTTTCAAAATAATCGGATTTTTCAACCAAAAATTCGAATCCATATTATTCAGAGTTTTTAATCGTTATTTCCCGTTTTGGTCAACTTTTCTTCGATATTAAAAGCTTAAAATACTTAATGCCTGTACATTAACATTTTTAAGTTGATAACTTTTAATTTTTTTCCGAAAAAAAATATCCCATTTCTACGTTTGTGTTTTATCTTGCACACACAAATTCAGATGAAGGAAAAAAGCGAACTTCCCTGCGATAATTTTTTAGAATTTTAACACTATTTTAACTGGACAAAATGGCACTTAACGAAGTATCAGTGAAAGCCACTGTGGGCAAAAAAATTTACACTCAGGACGAAGCCGTAAAGGCATCTCTGGAGTACTTCAAAGGAGATGATTTAGCTGCACGTGTTTGGGTTAATAAATATGCCCTCAAAGATTCATTTGGGAACATATTCGAATTAACTCCCGACGATATGCATCACAGGTTGGCAAAGGAAATCGCCCGAATTGAGGCGAAATATCCCAATCCGCTAACCGAAGAAGAAATCTACAAAGTACTCAGGGATTTTAAATACGTCGTCCCCCAGGGTGGACCGATGACAGGAATTGGAAATAACTACCAGATTGCATCGCTTTCCAATTGTTTTGTTGTTGGTAACGATGGCGATTCCGATTCCTATGGCGGAATTATGAAAATCGACCAGGAACAGGTACAGCTAATGAAAAGACGTGGTGGAGTTGGTCACGATTTATCACACATCAGGCCCAAAGGTTCACCGGTAAAAAATTCAGCATTAACTTCAACCGGTATTGTTCCCTTTATGGAACGTTATTCCAATTCAACCCGCGAGGTAGCGCAGGATGGAAGGCGCGGAGCTTTAATGTTGTCGGTTTCAATTAAACATCCCGATTCAGAAAATTTTATCGATGCAAAACTGGAACAGGGAAAAGTTACCGGAGCAAATGTATCCGTAAAATTGCAGGACGACTTTATGAAATCCGTTGAATCGGGAATACCTTACGTTCAGCAATATCCGGTTAATGCAGATAAACCGATTTACAAAAAGGAAATCGATGCAAAAAAGCTATGGGATAAAATTGTAAAGAATGCGTGGAAATCGGCTGAACCGGGAATTCTTTTCTGGGATACAATAATAAAGGAATCGATTCCGGATTGTTATGCCGATATGGGCTACAGAACCATTTCAACCAATCCGTGCGGCGAAATTCCGCTTATGTCCTTACGACAGTTGCCGTTTACTGGCCATCAACCTGTATTCGTATGTTGAAAATCCGTTTACAAAAGAAGCTAAATTCAATTTCAATTTGTTTAAAGAGCACATTCATTATGCACAGCGCATTATGGATGATATTATCGATCTTGAGCTTGAAAAAATTGATGCCATTATTGAAAAAGTAAATTCAGATCCTGAAGAAGACATATTAAAGTTCACGGAAAAAAACCTTTGGGAAAATATTAAGAAAAAAGCCAATGAAGGCCGCCGGACAGGTATTGGTATAACAGCCGAAGGCGATATGCTTGCCGCACTGGGTTTGCGTTACGGAAGCGAAAATGCCATCGACTTTTCGGAAGAAATACATAAAACCGTAACATTGGAAGCTTACCGTTCGTCGGTATTCCTTGCCAAAGACCGTGGCTCGTTTAAAATTTACAATGCCGATCGCGAAAAGAATAATCCATTAATTAACAGGATAAAAAATGAAGATGCCGAGTTGTACGAAAAAATGACCAAATACGGCCGACGGAACATTGCATTGTTAACCATTGCGCCAACCGGAACAACCAGTTTAATGACACAAACAACTTCGGGAATTGAGCCTGTATTTATGCCTGTATACAAACGTCGCAGGAAAGTAAATCCGAACGATAAAGATGTTCGGGTTGACTTTGTGGATGAAGTTGGCGACCACTGGGAAGAATACACCGTGTTTCATCACAAATTTAAGACCTGGATGGAAGTTAACGGGCACGAAATCAATAAAAACTACACACAGGAAGAATTAAATAAGCTGGTTAAAATTTCGCCTTACTTTAAAGCTACATCCAACGATGTGGACTGGCTGGCAAAGGTTAGAATGCAGGGACGAATTCAGAAATGGGTGGATCATTCCATAAGTGTAACCATAAATCTGCCGGCCGATGTTAACGAAGAACTGGTTGGTGATTTATATTTTGAAGCCTGGAAAAGTGGTTGTAAAGGTGTAACAGTTTATCGCGACGGTTCGCGCTCAGGCGTGTTAATTTCGAACGATGATACCAGGGAAAGAAAAAAATCGGGATTTCCGACAAAACGCCCTGAAAAACTGGATGCTGATGTGGTTCGCTTTCAAAATAACAAAGATAAGTGGATTGCATTTGTCGGCATAATTGATAGCAAGCCTTACGAAATATTCACCGGATTTTCCGACGATGAGGATGGAATTTTGTTACCGCGTTCCATTACCAAAGGTTACATTATAAAAAACTGGGATGATGAAGAAAATTCAAGATACGATTTTCAGTACATCAATAAACGTGGATATAAAACAACCATCGAAGGATTGTCGCACAAATTCAATCCGGTGTACTGGAATTATGCAAAACTGATTTCGGGTACTCTAAGACATGGAATGCCAATACATAAAGTTGTGGAACTGGTTACAAGCCTGCAACTCGACAACGAAACCATAAATTCATGGAAATCGGGAGTTGCAAGAGCGCTTAAAAAATATATTCCCGACGGAACGCTGGCCGAAGATGCCAAATGTGGCGAATGCGGATCGGACGATGTAGTATACCAGGAAGGTTGCCTCACCTGTTTGTCGTGTGGCTCTTCCAAATGCGGATAGTCTAAAGTTAAATAATTAAAAGCAAACCGGAATTGAATCAGTTCCGGTTTTTTGTTTAAAAATCAATTATTTCCTTAATCTTTTCGTTATAATTTTTGCTACAGGAAATCACCCTGCTTTTTTCACATTTCATAACCAGATCATACCTGCCATTGGCAAGCTTTTTCACTTCGCTAATCAGCTTCTTATTTATAATTGTTGATTTATGAACACGGATAAAATCTTCCGGAAGTTTGGCTTCAAGGTCTGTTAAATTAGAATCGACAAGGTAATCTCTTCCATTAACGTCGGTAAGAAAAATGTAGTTGTTGATTGCCGAATAGTCAACAATTTCATCAAATCGGATCAGGGTAATTTTATTTCCTTCTTTTACCGGATAATAATCCCGAATGTCTTTCTGTGCAAAAACAGATTCCTCGTATTTATTGAAATGTTTGTCCAGTTCCTGTGCAACCAGCTTTGGTTTGTCTTTTTTGATAAGATACCTGATTAACAAAATCACTAAAAACAGAATAAGCGCTCCAGGCAAAATAATTAAGATGATTAGGAGTACGATTTCCTGTGGACTTATAAAGCCCAAAAAAGTTGATACCATATTAGTTGCATTTTGATTTCAAACTCAAATGAAACGAAATACTTAATCCAATCAAAACCAAAAATCCCATCATGCCTGAAATGCCCTTTAAAATGTTTGATTTTGAAGCTAAGGCGCCTCACAAAAACAAAAAGGCGCAATAAATATTGCGCCCAGATAGTTTATAGTCCAAACATATTTTATGCTTCGAGCATTTTTTCATATTCTTCAGCCGACATTAAACCATCCAGTTCAGAAGCATCGGCAACCTGAATTTTAATCATCCAGCCCTTTCCATAAGGATCTTTGTTTACCAGTTCCGGTTCGTCGGCCAAAGCTTCGTTTATACCGGCAACTTTTCCGCCAACCGGCATAAATAAATCCGACACGGTTTTTACTGCTTCAACTGTTCCGAAAGTTTCGCCTTTATCCAAATCCTCGCCTTCGGTTTCAATTTCAACAAAAACAACATCGCCTAATTCACCCTGTGCAAAATCGGTGATTCCTACAATTGCTGTGTCGCCTTCAACACGAATCCATTCGTGGTCCTGGGTATATTTCAAATCAGCTGGAATTTTCATATTATTTCTTTTTTATTTTACTGAAGTTTAAATTTATCCGGCAAGCAAAAATTTCAATTAAAAACAAAATTTAGAACGACCGGCTATCTTTTATTTTCTATTCTGTTTTTGTCAAAAATAATATTTTTTACTGAAACACACAGCTATAAAAAACATCCATTTCACTGATTTTTATCTTATTTTAAATACCCATCCCCATAAAAATGTATCACATTTTGTATACTTGCAAAAATTCAAGCTCCATGATTTCAGAACAAATAAAAGATAAAGGTGAATTAAAAAATGTAGCCCGAAAATTAATCAGCGCTTATCCCGATAAACGGGTTTTTGCATTTTACGGGAAAATGGGAGCAGGTAAGACTACATTTATTCAGGCTATTTGCCGTTATTTAGGTTCTTATGACAATATAACGAGTCCGACGTTTGCCTTGATAAACGAATATAATATTGCTAACCGAAAATCGATATTTCATTTCGATTTTTATCGCATAAAAGATTTGGAAGAAGCTTATGATCTTGGTTATGAAGACTATCTGTACAGCGGCAATTATTGTTTAATTGAATGGCCCGAAATGATTGAGACCTTATTGCCTGAAAACATTGTCAGGGTAAAAATCGAAGTTCAGAATAATGATTCACGCTTTATTTCAACGGAAGACTGACTGTAATTTTGCCATTTTGAAAATTCGGGTTTTGAATGTAACTTGTTGGCGAATTTGATTCAAACTATACGCCTTAAATTAAAATGACATCGAAGGAAAAATCGAAGGAAAAGAGCCTGATTTCGAAAACTATGCTCATGCCCAGGGAAGAAATGCTGGAAGTAAAAAAACGGGGGCAAAAAATAAAAATCGGGATTCCTTCTGACTTTACCAAAGTTGAATACCGTGTACCTTTAACACCTCAGGCTGTTGATTTACTTGTTTCTTATGGTCATGAAATATTGATTGAAAAAAATGCCGGAAAATCGGCTAGTTATTCGGATAAAGACTATCAGGAAGCAGGTGCAGTTATTGTAGAGAATAAGGAAGAAACTTTTCAGTGCGATATTATCGTGCGTATATCACCATTTAACGACGAAGAGATAGACATGCTTCGCGGAAACCAGGTGATTATTTCGAGCATTCAGGTACAAGCTTATTGTCACGACCTGATTCAAAAAATGCTCCATAAAAAGATTACAGCAATTGCTTTTGAGTACCTCGAAAACGAAGATGGATACATGCCATTTGTACACCAAATGAGCCAGATTGCCGGTGTAACTTCCATAACTCTTGCAAGCGAATATTTAAGCAAATCACGCAACGGTAAAGGCGTTTTATTTGGCGAAGTTACGGGTATAACACCTGCCGAACTTGTAATTATAGGAACAAGTACTGCTGCTGAATATGCAGCACGTGCAGCTTTAGGGTTAGGAATTTTTGTAAAAGTTTTCGATACTTCGGTTTACGAACTTAGCAAGCTGGAGGAAAAACTTGGCAGAAGGATATTTACATCGGTATTTTATCCAAAAGTGCTCCGGAAAGCTTTAGTTTCGGCCGATGTTGTTATTGGCGCCATGTCGTTTAACACTACACCAAAATTTAAGGTTTCCGAAGAATTAGTAAAAAAGATGAAAGAAGGCTCTGTAATTATAGATTTGAATGTAAACCAGGGCGGATGTTTCGAAACCTCGGAATGCACTGATTTTAATAAGCCGACGTTTGTAAAACACGGAGTCGTTCATTACTGTGTTCCGAATTCACCTGCGCTTGTTGCGAGAACTGCTTCCATTTCACTGAGCAATATTCTGATTCCGATTTTGCTTTCGATAGGCGATATTGGTGGTGTCGACAGCTATATTAAAAATTCAAGAGGTTTCCGGAAAGGCGTGTATATCTACCACGGAATTCTTACCAACCGCGATATTGGCAATATTTTTAATATTCCTTCAAAAGAAATTGATTTACTGCTTGCCGTATTTTAAACCAGAGAAACTATTGTCATAGAAACTCCTTCAACGGTAACTGAACCCGAAACATATTCATCCATTCCCGTTTCAACAATGTGGTCACCTCTGGCAATAATTTGAAATTTGCCTTCCGGTAACGGTACTGCAGCAGCTTCCCTTTTCCCGTTAAAAACAACAAATATTTTATTCCAGGAATCGCCAACCTTTTTGGCTTCGATGCAGTATGAAACCACTCCTGGCTGATACTCCGCGCAAAAGTTTAAATGTCGCTGAATTAAATCAGCCTTTGGAATCCGGAATGCAGGATGATTTTTTCGTAACTGAATCAGCTTTTTGTAGTATTCAAAAACATCGAAGTACTTTTCCTTTCTTTGCCAGTCAATCTGGTTAACCGAATCGGGCGATTTGTACGAATTTGAGTTTCCATCCTTGGTACGGCAGAAATCAACGCCGGCATGTAAAAACGGCACACCCTGGGCAGTTAAAATTATCGCTCCGGCGAGCTTCATCATTTTCCTCATTTCGGTATCCGAAGCTTTTGGCAAACTAAGCTGAAGCTTGTCCCACAAAGTATAATTATCGTGACAGGAAACGTAATTGATACATTGATCAGGCTCAGATGCCCACGATTTCTTTGAAGATTCAACATATTCGTATACAACTTGCGGATGATTCGTAGCTGCAATAACTCCAAATTTTACGGCTTCTTCCCTAAGATCAAGTCCGCTGACAAAGCCTTTGCTCTTTTTTATTCCGTGATTTCCCCGAAGTGCATCTCTGAGATCGTCGTTAAATACTGCCACACCTGGTATTTGCGAAACATTTTTTTTAATTGCTCTTAAATTTTCCGGCATCGGGCTTACATCACCGGCCCAGCCTTCGCCATAGAGTAGTATTCCTGGCTTTAGCTTATTTAATTCAATCCGAATGGCATTTACCGTATCCAAATCATAAATTCCGAGCAAATCAAAACGGAAACCGTCGATGTGATATTCCTTTATCCAGAATTTCAGTGAATCGATAATGAACTTCCGAACCATATACCGTTCTGTTGCCAGTTCGTTTCCGCAACCCGACGCATTCGAAAAACTTCCGTCTGGTTTTTGACGGTAAAAATATCCTGGTACAGCTTGGTTAAACACCGATTCTTTTGCAAAGTAAGTGTGATTATAAACCACATCAATAATTACTCCGATTCCGGCTGAATGTAATGCCTGCACAAGTTTTTTAAATTCTTTTATCCGTGTTCTGCCGTCAAATGGATCGCTGGAATAGGAACCTTCCAATGCATCAAAATTCTGAGGATCGTAACCCCAGTTGTATTTTTCAAAAGGCTTTTCTTCATCGACAGTAAAAAAATCGGAAACAGGCAAAAGATGAACATGCGTAATTCCAAGTTCTTTCAGGTGCGCTAAACCGGTTGAAATTCCGTTCCCGGTTTTTGTATCCTGTTCGGTAAAAGCAAGGTATTTCCCTTTATTTACCATTCCGGAATTTGGAGCAATTGAAAAATCACGCACATGTGTTTCATAAATGATGGCATCCGTAAATTCTGAAATGTTTGGTCCCTTGTCATTTTCCCATTCTTCAGGATTGGTTTTTTGAGGACTGTAAATCATTCCCTTTAAACCATTTACTCCAACACATTTGGCGTAGATATCCGGCATTTCCTCGAGCCATTCGCCATCGTTTATCTTTAAGGTGTAAAATTTACCATCGTAATCTCCGTTCAAAACCGTCATCCACACTCCGTTGCCCGACATTTGCAGATTGGTTTTATGAAATGGCTCACCCGTTTTTCCATCTTTGAATAAGCGCAACTCAACCAGTTTCGCGGTTGGCGCCCAAATTTTTATAATTGTTTTTTCCGGCGACCATAAAACACCTAAATCTTCGCCATCGTAATGGGGATAAATTGAAAAATCAATATGGTTAAACTTCCAGTTTCTCATTAAAATTTAAATAACGTTTTACGCAAAAAAACAGCTTTGCTGCCCAGACGTCTTCCTTTCACATCCAACACAACTATTTTGACTTTCGGATATTTCTTTAACCTTTTATCATGCCGGTAAAAGCGAAATAAATCAATATCCAGTGTATGAATTTTTCCCTTTTCAAGATACAACGGATAAAACAACCGGTTTTCCATTCCATTCAGCCTGAACTTTCGTTTGATCCAAAAATTATCAAAAATCATTAACGGGCGATCCAAATCTATGTCCGTATTGCCGCGGTTTTTAACGGATAGCCTCAAATTATCGGGATAATACAAACGGTCTTTTACCAAATCCAGTTTCACTTTTCTGATTTTGAAGAAGACCTTTTCTCCCGTGTTGGTTTTTTTATTTTTTCTGCTGAAAACAAAATAAATTATCGCTAATACCGGCAAAGCCAACAGAAACCAAACCAGGTTTTTACCTTCGGGCCCAATTTCATTTTGTGCAAAAACAGCCGGGCAAATAACGAATAAAAACATCAATAAAACGAATCGTTTCATTCAAAATTATTTGCTGTAAAATTAAAACAAAATATACCTCTCACAAGCGAATAATTACAATGTTAACATAACGTCTTTATCTTTCATTTTTAATGAATATCTTTAAGTTGAATTTGATATAATCAGCCATAAACCATGAATTCACGTGAAAGATTTCTTCGAACTATTAACCGTCAAATACCTGATCGCCCGCCTGTTTTTGCCACTTTTACTCCTCAGGTTGCCAAAAAAATGTCGGAATATTTTCATGTCCCTTATGAGGAACCTTTGGATTCGATGCTTTCAACACGGGGATCGCACATGGATTTGCTTGCTGAACTCGGGAATGATGCAATAGGAATTATTACTTGCGCACCGGAAAATTTTCCCACAAAAACTTTGAAAAGCGGCTTGATTGAAAATGAATGGGGAATGGTTTTCAAACCAATGGGATTATACAACGAATTTCATATTTATCCTCTGGCAAATGCGGAAACCAAAGCAGATATCGAAAATTATTGTTTTCCTGATCCACACGCTCCAGGAAGATGGGATGAAGCCGAGAAAACCGTTTTAAAATATGGGAAAACCCATGGGATAATTGCCGATTTGGAAACCACTATTTTTGAAACTGCGTGGTATTTGACCGGACTTGAAAAATTTCTGACAGATTTAATGCTCGAAGCTGAATACATCAATCCGTTGCTTGATAAAATCCAGGAGATACACACGTATTACGGGAAAATGATGATTGCGATGGGCGCCGATGTGTTGTGGTGCGGCGATGATTTCGGAACACAAACCAGCCAGATAATGGACATGGAAACTTTCCGGAAGTATTTTAAGCCGCGTTACAAAAAAATGTTTCACGAATTCAGAGAAGTAAATCCGGATATCAAACTGGCATGGCATTCCTGTGGCGCATTTCGTCCGTTTATATCCGAATTTATTGAAATTGGCCTCGATATAGTAAACCCATTGCAACCCTTGGCAGCAGGTATGGATCCGGAATCCTTGAAAAAAGAATTTGGACACGACATTATTTTCTTTGGCGGAATTTGTGTACAGGATTTGCTACCAAATAAACCGGCAGACGAAATTCGAAATGAAACTATCCGGCGAATGAAAATTCTTGGTGAAAACGGTGGATACATTGTTGCACCGGCACATAACATTCAGGACGACACTTCCATTGAAAATATTCTTGCTTTTTTTGAAGCTGCAAAAACTAAAATCTAAAACGATAATGAAAATATTTTTTTTGATAACCCTGATTCTGATAATTATAAACTCTTTTTCACAGGAAGCAGCAAAAAGTGCAAGTTGGATTTCAGCAGACAATATCGAATTGAAAGAACACAATGTAATTCATTTGCGAAATTCATTTCAACTCGAAAAAGTACCTCAACAATTTATTGTAAGAATTTCTGCTGATAACCAATACCGGCTGTTTATAAATGGCAGACTATGTTTGTAAAGGTCCCGGCAGAAGCGATTTGGAACACTGGTATTATCAAACCATTGATTTGGCGCCTTATTTAAAAACCGGCAAAAATGTGATTGCTGTTGAAGTTATCAACTTTGGCCCAAGGCGGGGTTTTTCACAATTGTCGCATCTTACTGCATTTTTTTTGGAAGCTGTAACACCAGAGGCACGAATTTTAAATACCGGAAACGACGGTTGGAAAGCAATCAACGATGAAGCTTATTTCGAAAGAACAGTACGATGGCAGGCGAGAATTGATATCACCCAGGGTTTATATGCTGCTAATCCGACCGACAGTATTGTTGGGGCAAAATATATCTGGGGTTGGCAGGAACCTGAGTTCGATGACGGCAAATGGAGGCCCGCAAAATACCTCGATATTTCTTCGTACCGTTATCATAACATATCGGGAATTTTTTATCCCGATGGTTGGTTACTGGTCGAAAGGCCCACAAAAAATCAAATTGAAAAAAGAGAGGAATTCCCGGATTTTTATAATTGGGAAGGCCTGAAAAAAATCCCTTCGATAAAACATTTCAAAATTCCGGCGCATCAAAAAATCAGCATTTTAATGGACAATCGGGTAATGACACTTGGATTTCCGGAATTGATTTTATCGGGCGGAAAAAACTGTCATGTAAAAGTTTCATATGCAGAGACTTTGTTTTATCCTGACAGGATTAGCAAGGGCGATCGAAATAAAATTGAAGGAAACCAAATGATTGGTATTTCCGATGTTTTTATGCCCGAAGGTGGAACAAAACGCTTGTACCGTCCCAACTGGTTTCGCTCGTTCAGGTATATTCAATTGGATATTGAAACCAGCGATGAGCCACTGGAAATTGTCGATTATTACAATCAGAAATCAGAATATCCAATCGAATTGAAAGCCAGTTTTGAATGTGACAATCCGGATTTAAATGCTTTGCTCGAACCTGGTTGGAGAACAGCATCGCTTTGTGCACAGGACTTTTTAATGAGCGATGCGCACTACGAACAAATGCAATACATTGGCGACGGACGGATTCACGGCGAAGCCATCGAATATCTTTCGGGAAACGACGATTTGGTGCGCCAGATGCTGATGCAGGGCGACTGGTCGAAAATACCCGAAGGACTGACGCATGCCTGTTACCCCGACGGATTTAATTTAACCATACCGATTTACTCGCTGGTTTGGATCGATATTATTTACGACCACATGATGTGG
Source organism: uncultured Prolixibacteraceae bacterium (assembly GCA_963821855.1). GTDB lineage: Bacteria > Bacteroidota > Bacteroidia > Bacteroidales > Prolixibacteraceae > Draconibacterium. Next base: position 154,302 of record CAWGFJ010000023.1, read on the forward strand.
GCTGGCGACGAAGCTTTCACTTCCCAATTCGACATGGGAATTTATACTGTCCTGGAGTGGTTCAGAAAAAGAATTCAACCCAACGGATTAATGGGACCAATAAACTGGTGGGCTTATGCCGACTGGTGCGAAGATTGGAACAACGGTGTTCCTCCGGGCGGAATTGAAGGGAATTCGGCTTTGTTTTCGTTGCATTATGCGTACACGTTACAGCATGCTGCAAAAATCTATCGCTTTATCGGAAACGAACATCTTGCAGAAATATATGAAAAGCAGGCACGAGAAGCGATTATTGCTGTTAACCGATTATGTCGGAATACTGAAAAAGGATTATACTCCGATACTCCGGAAATGAAATATTATTCGATGCAAACCAACATTTTTGCATTACTCGCCGGAGCTGTTAACGGGGAAGAAGCACGCGAAATTCTAAATCGTATTTTTAAGGAAAAAGATATTTCGGGAATCGGTTTATATTTTCATAAATACTTATTTGAAGCTTTCGATAAAGTGGGAATGGGAGATGAATTTCAAAATCATCTAAGCGACTGGAAAGAGATGATGGACAACCATCTGACTACATTTACCGAAGTGGCAATTTCCGGCTACAGCTGGCAACGTTCCGATTGTCATCCGTGGAGCACCAGCCCCGACATTCATTTTTACAAAACCATTTGCGGTATTCAGCCTGTAAAAGAGGGTTTTGAAAAAGTAAAAATCGAACCTCATCCCGGAAATCTGAAATATGTAAAAGCCGGGTTTGAACATCCAAAAGGAAGAATTCAAATCGACTTACAATTTTCAGAAGAAAAAGTTAACGGGAAAATTACCGTTCCTGAAAATATGGAAACTGAATTTGTGTGGAAGGGTAATAGTATTCCTTTAAAAGGTGGTATTAATCAAATTGACATGTAAATCCAAAAAACAACTATGGTTTTGAAACCGCTCTTAATGCAGCCGGAAAATTAATTAAATCGTATTCCGAATCGTAAATCAAATACTTGTTCACCCATTCGGGATTGAATTTCTCCTTAAATATGTACTGGCCTTTAAAATGGTTCAACGGTTTCAGGTTGTCGAGGGCAAATTTCATCGAGCGTTCTGCCATGGATTTTGGATCTTCAATTCCTGCAAAAGCCACCATACCAAGATTTACTTTCGTAATTCCATTCTGTTTAAAATACTCAAACATTTCGGTTAAAAGAAAATAAATGATTCCGGTTGGTGCGTCATCCGAAATGCGGATCAGATCGTAGGTTCCTTCTTTTTCAGCATAATCGGGTACTATATTCAAAAATGCAACTACTTTTTCTTCACTGTTTTCAATAGTTAAAATTGTGGTGTTTTTAATTAATTGCGGCTCAAACATTCCCTGCGAAAAAACCGACTCTGTTTTTCCGGGTTTCTTTAGCCATTCATCTGAAACCTGTTTTAATTTCTGAATTACGCCATCTTTTACAACCGGTTGGTAAATATGAAAAGTAAATCCCAGTTTTTTTGATTTGCTGATGGCATTGCGAATCGGATGCATTTTTGAACCGGCAAGTGAAAATGATTCCAGGTCGAGAATGGCTTCTTTACCAATAAATAATGCTTTTTTACCTGATTCCCTGAACATGGCCAGCGATTGCTTTGGTACACGATAATAAAAAGTCCGCAATCCGTTTTCTTTTGCAAAATTCTCAAATTCAGTAATGATATGATTTAATTTTTCTGTCGTTTTCGCAAACAGGTAGCTCCAATACCAGCGCAAAATTACGATGAACTTTATAAGCAATAAATCCATCGTCCTTAAAGAAAAAGAGCTTATCAGGATAATACTTGAAATAATCCAGGGCTGATTTCCCAAAATTTTGGGTCAAAAGCCGGGCATAGTCAATATCGTTTTCTTCATTTTTAATTTCTTCGCCAAAAAATGGTTGCAATGAAAAATAAATTGCCGATACCAAGCAAGCCTCCGCTAACCACATAAATGGAGGTAATAAAAAAATGCCCAAAATAGGTTTGCGGTATATAACCCGAGGTATTAAAAAGAAAAATAAGATTGAGCGCAGCTTTTACCGATTCAGCAAAATTGTACTCTATACCCATATGTATTTTTTCGAGGAAATACGTTCCGGCAATTACATATACGATGTGAGAAGCAAAAACTATCAGCCAGACTTTCAGGATGCTCGTTTGGTGAAGGGGCGATGAACGTACCGTATAAAGCCGGTAAGTAAATAAAAGACTTAATATTGCAGTTGTTGAAACAAGCGCTTCTTCATAATCGATACCTTTTACCAAATGCCCGAATGCCGATAAGATCAGTAAAAATAACGTTATCCGCCAGGCTTTCTTTACTCCTTTCAATAAGTAGAAAGCCAGCACTATCAACAAAACCCCAATAAAGAATACAGTGAAATTGGATACCAGTATTGCTGTTTTTGGAAGTAATTTTTCGAGAATGGCAATTCGCGCAGGAATGGCAGGCGAAATGGCCGAAATCATATTTATCAGTCCTGAAATAAAAATGATAAAAACCGGCAACACTCTCAGCAGAATGTTTTTCCTTGAAAAGAAGAATGAACCTAACCCGGCAATTAACGGTGCCCAGAATTCAAAAAACCGGAACAGCAAAGTAATGGCTGCGGCTTCTGCCGTTGGTATTCCGTTTCTTACAAAAATATAAGTCATGGAAACTTCAATGGCTCCCATTCCGCGCAAAAACGGCGATACAATCAGCAAAATAACCATTGTAACGTAGGCAAGCAAAGCGATTAGCAAAGTGGGATGAAAACCAAGCGCCAGCATCGAAATATAAACGTGGGCAACACCGATAATTTCAATAAAAACCGAAGTAAGGAGCGCGAATAAAAAATATTTTCGGCTTAAACCTGCAGATAAAATCTTGTCGATAATTAACGAAACTTCTGGATTGAAACGAACAATTACGCGGTAGAAAAATTTCTTTTTAACAAACGACCAGGCAGCATAAACCAATAATGCGATAAGTACAATCAGAATAAGGAAAGGTATCAGTTCGGTTGAAGTTAGCCGGTTTTTCAGCAAAAGTATAATAAACAAAGGAATTGCAACCACTACAACGGACAACAAGCCAACAAAACCATAGATGTACGATCCGTAATAAATATCGGTAGTGCTAATGCCTTTTTTGGTAAGCGGCTTTGTAAAAAATACCAGCGACGAAAATCCTCCAGCCGGCAGAAATACGCTAATCAGGTTTCGTTTCAGAAAAAGGGGAAGCGCATCGCGAAATGCCACTTTTTGACCTACCGACCTAAAGCTCATGATGTACATAAAAGCCTGGACAACCACGTAAAGCACTGTAACCAAAAGTCCAATGAACAGGTAAAAATCATCAATCTGATCTAAAGTAAGTTTGATTTGTGCGATTTCGAGATGTTCGTTCTTAATGAAATAAATGCTCATTAACAACATTAAAACCGCGAGCGCTATTTGCCAGACCGGTTTGCTGTTTTTAAACACTTTTATCATAACAGAACCTTGCTATATATTTGCCCGAAATAATCCTTTCCTTACAGATTCCACTTCTTCAACAGTTTTTGGCTTTGGTTTTCCAATAAGTTTTGCGCCCGATTTGGTCATTACAAAATCTTCTTCGTTGCGGATTCCGCCAAAATTCCGGTAGCTGTCCACTTTTTCCCAGTTAATAAAATCGGTGAATTTCTTTTGCGATCGCCACAAATCAATCAGTTCAGGAATAAAATAAATTCCCGGTTCAATGGTAAAAACATGGCCATCCTGCAGTGGTTTTGCGAGGCGAAGCGATTTTAAACCAAATTGTGTGCTTTTTGCTTTCCCGTCGTACCCCACCCAAATTTCGCCCAAATCTTCCATGTCGTGAACATCGAGGCCCATCATGTGGCCGGTTCCGCAGGGGAAAAACAATGCATGAGCTCCGGCTTCAATGGCATCGTGTGTATTTCCTTTGGTAAACCCCAAATCCTTTAATCCATCGAATATAGCAGTGCAAGCCGCCATGTGTGCATTTTTAAATGGCTTTTGGTATTCCAATGCATTAACTGCGGCTTCGTGTGCCTTCAGTGTAATTTCGTATATCTCTTTTTGTTCGCTTGAAAAATCTTCACCTACCGGAAAAGTACTCGATAAATCGCCTGCATAACCCAACTGGAGTTTCATAACCTGCATCCACCAGAAACAAATCTCCTTCTTTTATATTATTTCCGTGGTAATGATTGTGCAACGTTTGCCCGTTTATGGTTGCAATAATGGGGAATGCAATATTTCCACCTGCAGCCAGAGCAATTTTATGAATTTCGGCTGCAACTTCGGCTTCCGACATTCCGGGTTGTGCAAATTTCATTGCAGCCACATGCATATCAACCGAAATATCTACAGCTTTTTCAATTTCTTCCAGCTCTTCCGTTGTTTTAAATTCACGCTGAGCAAACAACCGCTTTTACCAAATCAACCGAATATTTATCTGAAATCTCCCTGGGAGAAACGTCAAGCAGATTCATGATTTTGATTTTGTTCTCCGGACGGAACAGCGGCAGAAAATGAATGGTTTGCCCTTTTTCTTTTGCTGAATCAAGCATGGAAGAAACTTTTGATAACGATAAAGTATTTTTATACTCCGCATTTTTCAGCGCGTTCGGCTATCGATGGCTGCGGCCCCATCCAAACAATATCGTCAATGGTGTAATCATTTCCGAAAATTATTTCACTGTCGTTATCAATATCAATCATGGCCAGCAAACCCGGATGTGGAATTCCAAAATAGTAAAGAAATGTACTGTTTTGCCTGAAATGATAAGTGTTATCGGCATAATTCATAGGCGACTCATCGTTTCCTAAAAAAGCAAAACCAAACCTGTTTTCAGTTTACTTTTAAAAGATTTCTTCTTTCAATATAGGTATTTTGTCATGAAACATAATTACAAGATTTTATGAATCAGTCGTTTATTGACTTTTAAGTGAATTTGTTCTAACTTACAATTCATAAATATAAAAATAATAGATGGACCTTTTTTCTATTTATAATATTCAAACTTAAAAACTATTATTATGGCTTTAAATGCGTATTTGAGATTAACCGGTGAAGTACAGGGTGAAATTAAAGGATCGGTTACACAGGCAGGACGGGAAGATTCGATATATGGTTGTTGGCATTTAGTCACGAAATTGTTTCTCCGAGGGATACAGCTTCAGGCCTTCCAACAGGTAAACGACAACATAAACCGTTGTTATTACCAAGGAAATTGATAAGTCGACTCCGATTTTAATGAACGTTTTAGTGAATAACGAAAACATTAAAAATTTTTCGTTACAGTTTTGGCAACCATCCAGGAGCGGAAAGGAATTTCAGTATTATACCATTGAATTGGTGAATGCAAGTATTGCGGATATCAAACAGGAAATGTTGGATAACCGCTTTCCTGAAAATATGAGACTTACAGTTGTTGAACATGTTTCGTTTACCTACCAGAAAATAATCAAGACATGGATGGATGGCGGAATTTCGGCTGAAGATGATTGGGGCGGTGGCATTCGGTAATTGCATCGAATAAGGAAATCCCGGTTCAGCGAAGGTTGACGAAGATAGCTTTGAAAAATAGAAATTCTGTGAATGTAGCTTGCGCCAGGTATTTGCAACAAAATGAAACTCCACTACTGGTTTATAAACTTCAATGCTATTCATACGATTTTATTTCATATTCTTTTGGTGGCTCCTCTCCTGCCAGATTTTTTACAAACCAATCCCATCGTTTACGAATAAAATAAGGATGATCGGCCAGGCCATGATCCCGGTTGGGAATAATCAGCAATATCGAAATCTTTATTGTCTTTGATAATTCAGCGGCCATTCGCAAGCTGGAAGCTGTATTTACATTGTTGTCCATATCGCCATGAACCAGCAACAGTTTACCCTCGAGATTGCCGGCAAGATTAAAATTCGATTGTTCGTCGTAATGTTTTCCGGGCATACCCATATATTGCTCGGGCCACCAGGCTTTGGCAATACGATGGTCATGGTTTCCTGCCGAGGAAACTGCCACTTTGTAAAATTCAGGATGAGTAAGCATTGCATGTGTGGCATCGTAACCACCTGCTGAGTGTCCATAGATTCCCACGCGCTCAAATCCATCCAGGCCGGGTTTCAGCCAGTTGTTTCATTCCGGCAATATGATCTTCCGCTCCAATATCCCCAGGTTTTTGATACGAAAAATCGTGAAATGCTTTGGAACGCCAGGCAGTTCCCAATCCATCGATGGTGATTACAATAAATCCAAGTTCAGCAATTGAAACATCGTAATTATGGTAACCCGCTGAAAAAGTTTTTGGTGTTCGTCACAGCCTGCGGACCGGAATAGGTTGCATCGAGCACTGGGTATGTTTTTGCTTGTGATCGAAATCAGAAGGATAAAAAATTACTCCATAAATATCAGTTTCTCCGTCGCGTGCTTTCACTTTAAAAGGTTCGGGATATTTCCAACCTGCTGCCAAAAGCTTATCGAAACTTGCAGCAGCCAACGTGGTTATTATCTCTCCGTCTTCAATATCCCGAACAACATGGTCTGTCGGCCGTGTTTAACATCTGAATAGGAATCGACAAAATAATCACCATTTTCAGGCAACCAGATTTCATGGTTGCTTGTCTTCTTTTGTTAACAACTTCATGTCTGTTCCGTCAAATTTAACTGAATAGAAATTTTGATAATACGGATCTAGTGTCCTGTCTCCTTTCCTCCTGCAACAAAATAAATCAGTTTATTTTCTTCATCAATTTTTACAATTTCCTGAACCACATATTCTCCTTTGGTCACCTGGTTTAGCAATTTTCCGTTTTTGTCGTACCTGTAAATGTGGTTCCAGCCATCGCGTTCCGAAGTCCAGAAAAACTCACTGTCATCTTTTAACCATTCACAATCAATCATTTGGTATTCCACCATGGTTTTTGATGAATCGGTTAAAACCAGTTTTGCTTTTCCGGTTTCGGCATTAACCCGATACAAATCGATGGCTTTGTAGCCTCTTCGAAATCGGGCAAAATACAATTTCTCATTATTTTCGAACCAGTTGGGAAAAACGCTGTGAAGTAAAATCGGCAAACGGCTCAACATCCACTCTTACCTTCGATTTATTTTCAACATCGAAAATGTAATATTCGTTCGTTATCGGATCTTCGCCCGGAAGTGCCCGTTCGTATGACCATACTTTTGCGCGAAATCCTTTTTTGGGAAGACTTTGGTACAAATAAAGTTTCCCCACTTTTCTTCTGTCAAGGCGATAAGTCATAAACTTTTTTGAATCGGACGACCAGTTGATAAAAATAGACGGATCATATTTATCGCCTTCCGATACATCCTCCAGTTTATACCACGAAAGCTCAGTTCCATATTCATACTTTTCAACACCATCGTCAGTTAGCTGAGTTTCTTCTCCTGTTTCCTTATTTTTCAGAAAGAGATTGTAATCCCTCACTTCAACCATCCATTTTTTATCCGGCGATTCCGACTGATTATCCGGCAAGCGTTTTTCCTTTTCCTTCTTTTGAATGGAATAGTCTTCGAGGTTGATTTCAAGTGACAAACTATCGTACCTGAATTCAATTTTGTTTTCTTCCTTATTGAATTTTAACCGTTCAAGATTTAGCGAATCAGGCATCACAATTTTTCCCACCAGTCCGGAAAGCGATGCAGAAATCCGGCGATGATCAAATGCTTCATCCGATTTCTTTTTATCGCCATCAAAAACATGTATTTATCCCCGGTTTCAGTTTGAAGTTTATACCAGAAATCGTTTGTACCTTCTATTTCATTAGATCGAATGTTTACATTTTTGGTAAGTTTTACGCTGTTTTTTGGTAGAAATTGCTCTGCTTTTTGGTAGCGTTCCAGAATGGTTTGTGCATGCAAAAATTCTGAAAAAATCAGGATAATTGCTAAAAAAAGGATTTGCTTCATCGTTTTAAAATAGATTTGAGACACAAGAATCAAGACTCAAGAATCCAAGACACAAGACACAAGACAAAAATATTAACAATTATTATTTGAGTTCCGGAAAATGGCGGATTATGATCAATTCATTTTTCTATAACAGATTGAGATTTATTCTGATAAAAAAGTTCTTGCGTTTAATCTCCGGTAATATTCAAGTGATTCTTCAGGCTTTTCAAGTCCATCGGGAATCGGCATTTTTGAAAACTGCTGGAAATATAGTACACAGGCATCCCGCCACCATTCGGCCAGCTTTAACTGTTCTTCAATTTTATTTTTTACAAATTCAAATTCTTCATTATCAATTTTTCCTTCTAGCGAATTCCATTCTTTTTGCATTTCCTTAACTCCTTCAACACCGTCATAATAATGAAGACAGAGCTCATCCCACAGCGTTTTACCCGACTTCATTTTATAATCCCAGGGCAAATGATGAAACCAAAGCAGGTATTTATCAGGACAGGTTTCAAGGTTGGCAAACTTATCGGCCACTGGTGTAAAATACTGGCTGGTTGCGTTGCTTCCGTTCGGCGTGCGATCAAAACCGATTCCGTTACTGTCGGCACGATGGTAATACACCGAGGTCCAGTCGGCACGGCCACGGTTTACCCATGGTCCCGGGCCAAAGTGATGACCGGCTCCCATAATATGATGCAAACCAAGTGGAGTCATATAATTCACTGAATTTTCACGCGAATCCATCATTATTTTTTTGATGGTTTTTACTACTTCGAGGATCGGAAGAAAAGGTCATTTTTATCCATTCTTCTGCAATTTCTTCAGAGGTTATTTCCTCGTTCCAGGCGAGCTTTCCAAAGGCAAACCAGTTGGATTGCCTCATTAAATGTCCCGTCCAGTTTCGATTCGAACCGGTATTTGCTACTCCTGCCATTCCTGTTAATTTGTGGTTTTCCAGTGTTCCGTCAACCACTTTCGCAACTGTAGATCCTTTTCCTTTTGCATAAGTATCCGAATCAAGACATTCTTTATAAAGCGGCGCCAGATAACACAAATCGGTTGACTGACCCAGATATTCCTGTGTAATCTGAAATTCCATCATCAGAGGAGTTTTTGGCATTGCCCCAAACAATGGGTGAAATGGTTCCCGTGGCTGAAAATCGATTGGTCCGTTTTTTACCTGGATTAATACATTTTCACGGAATTGACCGTCGAGTGGTTTAAATTCATTTAGCGCCTGTTTGGCCCTGTCATCAGGAACATTGTTATCGTAAACAAAAGCACGCCACATCACAATTCCTCCAAATGGTTTTAATGCATCAGCCAGCATATTGGCGCCTTCAGCATGAGTGCGACCGTAATTTTGCGGCCCGGGCTGGCCTTCGGAATTGGCTTTTACCAGAAATCCACCAAAATCGGGAATGTAGGAATACACTTCTTTCACCTTATTTCTCCACCACTCCTGAACTTCAGGAACCAATGGATCAGCAGTTTCCATTCCACCGATATTTACAGGCGAACTGAATTTCACCGACAAATACACTTTTAATCCATATGGCCTGAAAACTTTGGCAAGTGCTGCTACTTTTTCCAGATATTCCGGAGTTAACATCGCCGGATTTGCATTTACATTGTTCAGAACTGTACCGTTGATTCCAATCGACGCATTTGCCCTTGCATAATCGCTGTATCGCGGATCGAGTTTTTCGGGAAGGCTTTCCCAGTCCCAAAGCGATTTTCCGGCATAACCGCGTTCGATAGAGCCGTTCAGATTGTCCCAGTGATTTAATATTCTGATTTTTATTTTAGGAGCGCTAACCATATCGATGTTGCTAATTTTTTGCCCGGTCTGCAGCATTTGCAGAAAATGAAACGTTCCGTACAAAACTCCGATATCAGTGTTGGCAGTAATTATAGTTGCAAGTTTTCCCTTTATCTCTGTTGAAAGAATGACAAAACCTTCATCACCTGCATTTTTCAAACGGCTTTCGATATCATTTCCCTTTAACAAAGCTGAACTTCCGACTTTCCCGGCGATTAAAGTTCCGTTATTCTTTAATTCCGAAACATCTGAAACAGGTTTTCCCAACAAGCCTTTTAATCCGGTATTTAATTCATCGCGAACCAGTTTTATAGTTGGTGAATCACCGGTAACAAGAACTTCGCTAATCTGTTTTTGATAGTCGCTTAACTGAGGTTCAGAAACTTTAAAATAATTCAGCCATAAATTGTATCCATCATTAGCTGAACTGTTTTCATGATAAATAAAGAAGATTAATATCAGGAAGAATATGGTCTTTGTCCTCATGTTACTTATTGTTTAGTTGATATCAGGATCTTTCTTTTCCGGCAATTCGATCAAACACTCCGGCTCAAATCTGTCGTAAAAAGAGAGGTTAATATACCAAAAAAATCGTAATTTCCCCGTGAATAACCTAAATCAGAAAAAATGAAACTAATATTCTTCTCCTTATTCAATTTACTTTTTTTCTTTTCAGCAATTCAGGCTCAGCAAAATCAAAAAAAAGCAGATTACCTGAATCCTGAACTGCCTCTTGAAGTTCGTGTAAACGATATAGTTTCAAGAATGACGCTCGAAGAAAAGGTATCACAGATGATTGATGCTGCAAAGCCTATCGAGCGATTGGGGATAACGGAATATAACTGGTGGAATGAATGCCTTCACGGAGTGGCGCGTGCGGGAACAGCAACTGTTTTCCCGCAGGCAATCGGGCTGGCAGCTACTTTCAACACCGATTTGATGTATGAAATAGCGGATGTAATTTCCACCGAAGCCCGCGCCAAGCATAATGAAGCTGTGCGAAACAATGACTTTGGAAGATATAAAGGACTGACTTTCTGGACACCGAACATCAATATTTTCCGTGATCCGCGCTGGGGCCGTGGGCAGGAAACTTATGGCGAAGATCCTTACCTGACCGCCCAAATGGGTGTTTCCTTTGTTCGCGGACTTCAGGGAAACGATCCTAAATATTTTAAAGTGGTTGCCACGCCTAAACATTATGCGGTTCACAGCGGCCCGGAACCGGATCGGCATACCTTTGATGCAATTACCGATAAACGCGATTTGTACACCACTTACCTTCCGGCATTTAAGGCGTGTATCGAAGAAGGAAATGCTTATTCCGTAATGTGCGCCTATAACCGCTATATGGGGAAAGCGTGTTGCGGTTCCGATGATTTGTTAAAGCAAATTCTGCGGAATGACTGGGGTTTTGATGGTTACATTGTTTCCGATTGTGGCGCTGTTGCCGATATTTACCGGAATCATAAAATAGTTGACACAGCTCCGGAAGCCGCTGCTCTCGCCGTAAAATCAGGTACCGATTTAAACTGCGGCCGCGTTTATGATCCAACGCTCGTTGAAGCAGTAAAACAGGGTTTAATTACTGAAGCTGAAATTGATGTTTCAGTAAAACGATTGTACCGTGCAAAGTTTAAACTTGGCATGTTCGATCCGCCTGAAATGGTGCCGTTTTCAAAAATTCCTTACAGTGAAAATGATTCGGAGGAACACAGAAAACTGGCTTTGAAAGCAGCTCAGGAATCCATTGTTTTGCTGAAAAATGACAAAAATACTCTTCCGCTAAAGAAGAATTTGAAAAAGATTGCAGTGATTGGCCCGACAGCCGATTCCTACGATATGCTGCTGGGAAATTACAACGGAACTCCTTCACGTTATTCAACTCCTTTAACAGGCATTACAGAAAAAGTGAACGGCAAAACTGAAGTAGTTTTCGAACAAGGTTGCAATTTGGTGGAAGATGGCCCAATCTTGAATCCCATTAAAACCGAAATGGTAAGTTTTGAAGGAAAGCCCGGTTTAAAAATGGAATATTTTAAGGAAACAAACCTGGAAGGAGAGCCATTTTTCTCAGAAGTAAATGAAATGGGAAATGCCAGTTTTATTCAGTTTCGCAGGATTCCCGGAATGGAAAGAGGAATGAAATATTCGGTTCGCTGGACAGGAAAATTAACTATGCCTGTTTCGGGTGATATTGAATTTACCGTTTCAGGCGACGACGGATACCGTTTGTTTATCGACGGTAACCCAATCGTGGAAGACTGGACCAACCATGAACAGGCAACAACAAAAAGCAATCATATTCAGCTTGAAAAAGGAAAGAGTTATGATTTTAAAGTTGAATTCTTCCAGAACACCGGATTCCCGCGATTGACTGTCGAGTGGGATATATACAATACCGACCATTTCAAAAATGCAGTTGATTTAGCCAAATCTTCGGATGCAGTAATTTTTGTTGGCGGAATTACCGCACGGCTTGAAGGTGAGGAAATGCGGGTAAGTTACGACGGTTTCAGTGGTGGTGACCGCACAAAAATAAGTTTGCCAAAAGTTCAGGAAGACCTGATTAAAGCTTTGCATGAAACCGGAAAACCGGTAATTCTTGTGTTAACCAGCGGAAGCGCTTTAGGTGCAGTTTGGGAAAAAGAAAATATACCTGCCATTGTTCAGCTTTGGTACCCGGGCGAAGAAGGCGGAACAGCATTGGCTGATGTTTTATTTGGCGACTGCAATCCTTCCGGCCGTTTGCCGGTTACATTTTACCAGTCGGTTGACCAGTTGCCGCCTTTTAACGATTATAATATGAAAGGCAAAACCTACCGCTTTTTTGAAGGCGAACCGTTATGGGCATTTGGCTATGGAATGAGTTACACTACATTCGATTACAGTGATTTCAAAGTTCCTGAAAAAATGAAAACAGGCGAGGATTTAAATGTTTCGGTAAAAGTAAAAAACACCGGAAAAATGGCCGGGAGCGAAGTCGTTCAGCTTTATCTGAAATGTCCTGATGCATCCGTTCCTGTTCCGTTGAAAAGTTTGGAAGGAATTAAAAAAGTCAATCTGAATCCCGGAGAAGAAATGACAGTTGAATTTATGCTTGATCCGCAGCAAATGGCCGTATTTTACGATGATGGAAACTTTATGATGGAACCCGGTTTTGTGGAAGTTTATGTGGGTGGAAGCCAACCGGGATATGTTCCCGAAACTACTGAAGTGTTAATGAAAAAAGTGGAGATTACCGGAAATCCGTAATTTGGTGGAACAGTAGAATTGGTATACCTTCTGTCTTTTGGATTAAGGTTACCATAAAAGCAGCTTAAAAAAATTAAAACATAATAAATTGAAAGTAATTTGATTTAAGACCCCTCTTAATCTCCCCAAAGGGGAGAAATTTTCCCCCTTTGGGGGAATTAAAGGGGGTCGGAACTTACAAATCGAAAGTTAAATCTTTTTGCAATTGATACGTCCTAATGGGATAATGGTCAATAAAGGGATATGAGTTTATTAACTTTCTATATTTAAAATTTCATTTGATATTAAATTCATTTTCTATGAAACAAAAAAACTTATTTCTCATAGTCATCTTATTCGCTTTTACATCCTGCAATGTTCAAAATCAAAAACCGCAGGATGCCATTTCCATTCAGGTTGATTTAACGAAAACCAAAGGCCCGATGAATCCCATCTGGTCGATGTTTGGTTACGACGAGCCCAACTACACGTATATGAAAGACGGGCAAAAACTACTTACAGAGCTTTCAGAGTTAAGCCCGGCTCCGGTTTATGTGCGGGCACATAACTTGCTTACTTCAGGCGATGGAACACCTGCTTTAAAATGGGGTTCCACCAATGTTTACACGGAAGATAAAAATGGAAATCCGGTTTATGACTGGACAATTGTTGACCGGATTTTCGATACTTATATTGATCGCGGAATGAAGCCGTTGGTGGAAATCGGTTTTATGCCCGAAGCGCTTTCATCGAAACCGGAACCTTACAAGCATAACTGGCATCCGGGCGCATCTTATTCCGAAATATTTACTGGCTGGGCATATCCTCCAAAAGATTATGAAAAATGGGCAGAACTGGTTTATCAGTGGGTAACACACTGTGTTCAGAAATACGGAAAGGAAGAAGTTGAAACCTGGCTTTGGGAGTTATGGAACGAACCAAACATTGGTTACTGGCAGGGAACAACCGATGAATATATCAAATTATACGATTACACTGCCGATGCTGTAAAACGGGCATTACCAACTGCAACAATGGGTGGGCCGCATGCTACCGGGCCATCGTGGGATGTTTCCGAAAAATTTTTAAGAGCATTTCTCGATCATATTATCGAGCGGAGAAAATTATGTACAGGTGAAACAGGCATCTCCGCTTGATTTTATAGCTTTTCATGCCAAAGGAGGCCCAAAGTTGAAAGACAGTACAATATTGATGAATATGGGAACCCAATTTCGCGATATTTCCAGCGGTTTTGAAATTGTTGCTTCTTATCCTGAACTAAAACAATTTCCAATTATCATTGGTGAATGCGATCCGGAAGGTTGTGCTGCTTGTTCAATGCAGGATTATCCTGAAAATGCCTACCGAAACGGAACTATGTACAGCAGCTATACCGCAGCTTCGTATGCCCGGATTTATGATTTGGCCGATTATTTTGGATATTAATCTAAAAGGCGCTGTAACATGGGCTTTCGAATTTGAAAATCAACCCTGGTTTAACGGTTACCGCGATTTGGCAACCAATGGAATTGACAAACCGGTGCTGAATATTTTCCGGATGTTTGGAAAAATGAGTGGTGATCGTGTTGAAGTTTCCGGTGATTTGGCTTATGATTTTGAAGCCGTTCGCGATTCAAGCGTAAGTGGAGAAAAAAGAGATATCAACGCATTGGCTGCCGTAAATGATTCAATGGCAACTGTAATGCTTTGGAATTATCACGATTTAAATGTGGTAACTCCGGCACAGTCCGTGGCGTTAACCATTCAGGGAATTCCATCCGGAAAAGTTGAAATTACACAATACAGGGTAGATGAAAACCATAGTAATTCCTATGAAAAATGGAAGGAAATGGGTTCTCCGCAGGATGTAAACGCAGAACAATATGCCGAACTTGAGCAGGCAGGAAAACTTGACATGGCTGAAAAACCCAAAACTGTAAAAGTGAAAGCGGGGTCTTATTCCGGAATCATTGAATTGCCGGGCCAAGCAGTTTCTCTTTTAATATTGAAGTGGAAGTAATTGGAAATTCGTATTGAGCTGAATCAATAAAAAAAGAATTATGAAATTAAAAAAAAGAGTCGCGCTTATCGGAATAATAATTTCTATTGTTGCCGGTCTGATTTCAGGGATTGACGTAATAGGAGAAATTGCAAAAACGCCCAATGTTCTGATAATATTTTTCTCCGGAATGGCAGGCGGAGCCTCACTGGTAAGTTATATAAGTAAGACAAAGAGACAATAAGTCTGAATTACAAAATGAATAATCTCCTCTCATTTTTCGTATTGTTCCGGAGAATTAGCGATTCTGTTACCTATTAATTCCATTCGGATTTAGGGATGCTTTAGGAATAACGGTTATGCTATATTCCTACTCAAACTGAAAAGCAAGATACTGGCATTGTTCGTCGCCAATGTTTTGAATTCCGTGAGGAATGTTTGAACCAAGGAAAAAAATATCACCGGCTTCACCTTTATAATTACCATCACCAATAACCATTTCGGTATTCCCTTTCATCATCACAATGATTTCGGCAGGTAAATGCGTATGCGGATCATGACTTTTTAGGTGAGGATTTAAAGTGGTAGCATGCATTTCAATTCTTTCAGATTCAGCAGATTTCCGGTCGAAATAACGGCGTATTCCACCTTTGTCATGCGGCGTGAATTTGATATCGTCATAATCAATAATTTGCGAACCGCCTGCCAGTTTACCACGTTCAGCATTTAACGGCTGTTTCGATTTGTATTTGATAATGTAATACGTTGCGTTTGTATTTCCACCATTTTCAAGTCCGTGTTCATCACCAGCCATAATCAGTGCAACACTTCCAGGTCCAATCACTTTGCTATCGTCATTGATGGTTACTTTAAGTTGCCCTTCTTTTACAAAAACGATTTCTTCCGAATCAGAATGAACATGGCTTCCATGCGGTGCCATTCCCGGTTTGAGCATGGTGGTGTGGATTTCGAAATTTTCCATGTGCGTTGTTTCGCCATCCATGAACTTGCCGTTTTTCACCCGAATCGGTTTTTTCAGCTTTAATTTTGGAGAAACTGTAGACTTTTGATTCCACTTTTTCGGTATTTGTACTGAAAGCCATAATTCCAAAAAATCCAAGAAGAAGAGCAAGTGTTTTCATCATCGTATTGGTTTATTCATTCTAATAACTGAAAATGAGTTGGTTTGTTCAGGTAAACGATAAATATTATCTAATTGATTTATTCAATTTCAGCCGACAAAAATCCGGCTACATAAAAATTCGGATCAATTTTAAATGATTCAAAAGGTTTTTCCAATTCCAGAATTTGCCAGCGTTGCGTTGGTTCGAGCCACTTCATTTCACCATTGATATAAACCTTAAGCTTCATGTTAAACCCACGCACACAGTTATCCCAGCGATAACGAACCTGATCTTTTACAACTGCATATTCCAGCGTTGGAATTCTCGTGTCACGCAGATATTGGTTAAAAAACGGCTCCAGGTTCAAACCGGTTTGTTCGCTCATGAAATTTTCGATTTGTTCAGCCGAAACCGTTTGATGATAGAATGTACTGTTCAGTCCGCGTAAAATCTGCCGCCATTTTTCATCGTCATCCACAATTTGCCTCAAGGTGTGAAGCATGTTTGCTCCCTTTGAATACATGTCGCCCGAACCGGAATAATTCACACCATAGATTCCCTGAATCGGCCTGTCGTTTCTGATATTCAGACGTGTTCCCCTGCAATAGGTCAGCTCCGGCTTCTTTTCCCCAGAAATATTCAACAAACAAATTTTCGGAATAGGCAGTAAAACTTTCATGAATCCACATATCGGCTTCATCGCGGTTGGTAATGTTGTTGGCAAACCATTCGTGCCCCGACTCATGAACAATAATAAAATCGAACTTCATTCCAAGACCGGTGTGACTTTCATCGCGGCCACCGTAACCGTTGGTAAAACCGTTGCCATAGGTTACCGAACTCTGGTGTTCCATTCCCGGATAAGGAACTTCAACCAGTTTATATCCGTCTTCATAAAACGGGTATGGCCCAAACCAATGCTCAAAAGCTTCGAGCATCATGGGCGCCTGTTTAAACTGTTCTTTTGCTTTGTCCAAATCGTAATCCAATACCCAGTAATTACAATCCAAATCTCCTTTTTCGCCTTGATAAACTTCAGAGAAATGTACATAATTACCGATGTTAAAATTTACTCCATAGTTATTTATCGGATTGTCAACAAACCAGTTGGCCGTTTTGGTTCCATCGTTATTTTCCACCAGTGAACGCAATCTGCCGTTGGAAACATCCATCAAACTTTCAGGAAAGGTAACACTGATGAGCATGCTGTCAGGCTCGTCATACGGATGATCTTTACAGGGCCACCATAAACTGGCGCCGTCTCCCTGATTGGTATTCACGATAAACGGCCTGTCTTTTTCATCCTTTTTCCAACTAATTCCACCATCCCATGGCGGGCGTCTGCTGATTTTCGGTTTTCCACCAAATTCAACCAACACCTCATTCACCTCTCCTTTTTTCTGAGGATTTTTCAATGTCACAAACCAGGCATTTCCATCCCTGACAAACTCCTGCGAAACTCCGTTTTGACTTATTTTGCTGATTTCCATCGGTGGTTGCAAATCGATTTGCATTTTTTGATTGGGTTCAAGTACCCGATAAGAAATCAGGTTAGTTCCTGTAATTGTGCTGTCAGCAGGATTTACATTCACACTTAAATGATAGTAGGTTAAATCCCACCATTCGCGTTCAGGTGTAATTGTGCCGCGTAACGTATCCTGATGGTTAAAGACAGGCGGGTATTGGTATTGGGCGATTGAATTTATAGTGAATAAAGAACAGATGATAACTGTTGGAAGAAAATATTTTATCATGAGTAATTTGTTTTTTTGTAGTTTACAAGATAGATGATTTTTTGTTGTTTCTGTACCCCTCTGCCTGTCGGCATCTCCCCTCGTGAGGGGAGAACTTTCTAAGATATTTTCTGCATAATTTGAAATATCAAATATTTTTTGAAAGTCTTTCCCTTTGTAAGGGAAAGTCGCGAAGCGGAAAGGGTAATAGAAGTTATTTCTGTACCCCTCTGTCTGTCGGCATCTCCTCTTGCCTGAGGCGAGGGGAGAACCTTTAAAAATTGATATTGCTTTCATTATTTTATCGCAAATGTTAATTATAAGGTTTTTCCCTTTGTAAGGGAAAATGGCGAAGCCAAAAGGGTAAAGTAAAGCTAAATGTTCTGTTCCCTCTCCGTCTGTCGACATCTCCTCTCGCGAGGGGAGAACATTCTGAAATGGCATCTGCACACATAATTAAAGACAAAAGCTAATTAGAAAGCCTTATCCTTTGTAAGGCTACGAAGGAATGCTTTTGGCAGAAATTAGCTAAGCCAAAAGGGTAAAGTTTGATTTTTAGAATTGTTCAGATTTTCCTATACCCCTCTGCCCGTCGGCATCTCCCCTTATAAGGGGAGAACCTTCTAAAGTGAATTCTGCAGACATAATTTTAATACAAAATTTAGTTTGAAAGTCTTTCCCTTTTTAAGGGAAAGTCGCGAAGCGGAAAGGGTAAAGAAAATAAAATCAATCTTTAAACTCCTTTTTGATTCGACTTAAAACTTCTTCAATATCTTCCAATTCTTCATTTTTAAATCTCAAAACTTTTATTCCCAGATCATTTAAAATCTCGTCCCTTCTTTTATCCCTTTCTTTTGTATAAAAATGAATTTTACCATCCAATTCAATAGCAAGATTTTCTTCAAAGCAGTAAAAATCAGGAACATAAAAGAAATGCTCATCTCCTATTGAATCATAAATTATTGCATGCTGTCTCAGAAACTTTCTTCCTTCCAATTGCCTTTTCCTCAAATGACGCCACAATTTATTTTCAGAAAGAGTTGTTTCATGCCGTAGTTTTTGAGTTAGTTGTTTTATTTGTTCGTATTTCATAGTAATTGGGATTCTTCTGTACCCCTCTGCCTCCCGCCATTGCGGGACAAGTTATCGGCATCTCCCCTCGAGAGGGGAGAACTTTCAAAAATTGGTACTACTAACATAATTTTAATACAAAGGTTAATTAGAAAGTTTTTCCCTTTTTAAGGGAAAATGGCGAAGCCAAAAGGGTAAAAAAATTACTTCTCAACTACCGCTTTCTTAAACGCCTCCACACCCCCAACTACCGGTATTTGTATTGAAGTTGCATCCAAATCGACGGTTAATTCTGTTCCAGGTTTTGGCCACAGTGTGAAATCCCGATCGCTGGACATTATCATCAATCCGATCTGCTGTCCGGCAGGTATAACCTGATCGTCGGGTTCAAGATTGAAAGTCATCTCGTAGAATTTACCGGGTTTTAGTGGTTCGCCTTTCGGTTAATGATTTATAATTCTGAAGATCGGCCCAGCCACGGGTAATAATATTATCGGTGATTTTTGCATTTCTTCTGTTATTCCACGGCAACGAAATCAACCAAACAGATAAATTGGCTGCAGGTTTACTACTGGCAAGTTTTATTGTTATACTCGGTAACCCCGAAATATGAACATCTTCGGTAAGTTCCGGCGTAATATATAAAAGCCTGTGTTCTGTATATTCAGCCTGTGCAAGCGTTGATCCGCTGAACGAAACATTGTCAACCAACGTTTCCCTGCCTTGTTTTGAAACCGGTTCTGTACTGAGTTTTCCAATTTCGGGAGCGCCCTTCAGCAGATGCAACGTTACTGGTTTAGCATCGGGATTTGGATAGTCCTTATATGGCGTTGGTTCCAGTCGGTCATCTTTTTCACGAACAATCCACGCTTTTGGATCGTTTTCTACCCCATTATCAACTCCAAACAAATAATGAGTAAACCAACGGTTCATCATCTTCATTGGTGGTTCACCTCCATGCCCTCCCTGGTGATAGTACATCTGAAGCGGAACACCTTTTTTCTTTAATGCCATTGAAATCCGGTAACTGTGTTCGGGAACCACATTCCAATCATTAAACGCATGCGCCATTAATACAGCAGCTTTCAGCGGACCCAAATCGTTCAGGTAATCGCGGCCAGCCCAGAAATCGTTGTAATCGCCCGAAACCCGATCAAAATTTCCATACATTTCCTTATCCCGGATAACACTGTCGCAATACGAGCAATGTTCCGGATTTCCACTGTGAATCCAGTCGTACAGATAATCGATATCTTCTCCCAGCCAGCCGCCGGGATGCCTTATTAATCCGTTAGTACGATAATAATGATAGTAGGATGTATTTGGCGCGACAGGAATAATCGCTTCAAGTCCGTCAACACCCGTTGTAGCCGCGGCTAATGGCAAGGTTCCGTTATACGAAGTTCCAATCATTCCAACCTTGCCGGTAGCCCAGTATGCTGTAACCGTTTCATTCCCGTCAATAGTTGTGTAGCCTTTTGCACGACCATTTAACCAGTCGATAACTGATTTTGGCGCCAGCGATTCATTGTCGCCTCCAACAGTAGGGCAACCCTGCGATAGCCCTGTTCCCGGTGATTCGGAATGGACAACAATAAATCCTCGCGGAACCCATTCTTTAACGTGCGAATTGGATATTACAGGACTGGTATTCCTTGGTTCGATTTTAGGAACGTGCATTCGTGGTTGAGGCTCGGTATGAACTTCCTGTTTTACATTCCACAAATATTTCCGGTCGGACGATCCTGTTCCCCCAAAATAAGGGCTGCTTTCATAAATCACGGGCAATTTTAATCCATCCGGATCGGTTTGTGGCGGGCGGGTAACATCAACATGCATTCTATCCAATTTACCGTCGCCATCGGAATCGAATTCAGTTTCGACCCACAAATCATGTTCTATCCATGTATCCGGTTTGTTGAAAGCCTCAACAATTTGGGCTTCTCCGTTTTCAAATACAGGTTTTGCCGGTTCACTTTTGCTTTCCTGTGCTTTAACTTGTACTGTTGAGAATATGCAGAGAAAAACGAAAGCTAAAGTTGATTTAGATATATGTTTCATTTTAAGATAATTTATCCGGGTTTCGGAATTGAACCAAATGTCAATTTTACTAAATAATTTGAATTGTTTCCAATGACATATTCCCCGATTTAAAATAAAAATGATGCAACTTAACTTATGGACGAGAAACCGGACAAATCTACTAAAATCGAATTTGGCTTTAATTTAAAATTCAAATACTATCATTTTCTGAAAACAATAAACCGGACATCAATTCATTTGCCTGAATCTGAATCTATTAAATTTTAAATCAAAATCAATGCCCTGTTGAAGTATCAGAGAAAATCACTAATTTTACAGCGAATTCAGCCAGAATGAAATGATTCAAAAACCACATAAATCAAATTTACCAGGCACATATCGCTGCCTGTTCAGTTGCCGGATGTTTTATGCTTAACGCCTCCTCCCGGTCTCTCCAAAAGAGAGTAGAATTCAACTATGATTTTTCAAAACTTTTTAATTTTTAATTTCTCATTTTTAATTCTTTTGAAAATGACATTCACAACAATAAAAACCAGCAAAACTCCTGAACGCCCGGCAGGTGCTGAAGGAAATTTTTACCATACAAAATCGGAAAAAGCCTTTCCAGGAATGAATGATCGAATCAGGCGTTTACGGAAACAAAGTGTTGAGACACAGGAAACACTATCCATTGAACGGGCTTTGATTACTACAAAATTCTATCGGGAAAATCTTGGGAAATATTCTGATCCGATGATGCGGGCGTTGAATTTCATGGAAATCTGCAAACAAAAAACCATTTATATTGGCAATGATGAACTAATTGTCGGCGAACGCGGACCAGCACCAAAATCGGTCCCAACTTTCCCGGAACTGACTTGCCACAGTGTGGAAGATTTTCATGTACTGAATTCCCGCGACCAGCAGCGATATACTATTTCGCAGGAAGATATCGACACATATGAACAGGAAGTAATTCCTTACTGGAGTGGCCGAACCATGCGCGAACGGATTTTTAGTCATGTTCCTGAAGAATGGAAACGCGCCTATGAAGCCGGCTTGTTTACAGAATTCATGGAACAACGTGCTCCTGGCCACACGGCTTTGGATGGAAAAATATACTGCAAAGGAATGCTGGATTTCAAAAAGGAAATTGCCGATCATATCCAAACAACTCGATTTTTTGAACGATCCGGAAGCTACCGAAAAACTGGAAGAATTAAAAGCCATGGCTGTTTCGTGTGATGCAGTCATTGTATTTGCTGAACGTCATGCGGATTTGGCTGAAGAAATGATTCAGAAAGAAACCGATTCAAAACGGATTGAAGAGTTGAAAAAAATAGCCAGAAGTTTGTCGCAGGGTTCCGGCACATGCACCACAAAATCTTTGGGAGGCCATTCAAATGTACTGGTTTGTTCATCTCGGAACCATTACCGAACTCAATGGCTGGGATGCTATGAATCCCGGTCATTTCGACCAGCATTTACAGCCTTTTTATGAAAAAGAAATTGCTGAAGGAACACTCACCCGCGAAGAAGCAAAAGAATTAATCAGTTGTTTTTGGATAAAAGTGAACAATCATCCCGCTCCGCCAAAAGTGGGGATTACTGCTCGTGAAAGCGGTACTTACAACGATTTCACCAACATTAATATTGGTGGCATAAAACCCGATGGTTCCAGATGGAGTGAGCGAAGTTTCCTACATTATGCTTGAAGTGATTGAAGAATTGCACATTCTCCAACCCGGAAATTCAGTTCATATCAGCAAAAATACACCTGATAAATTTCTTACATGCCGCCTGCAAACTTATCCGGCAGGGACATGGTTATCCTTCGGTTTTTAATCCCGATGTTTATGTGCAGGAACTGCTTCGCCAGGGAAAATCATTGCAGGATGCCCATGAAGGAGGTTGCAGTGGATGTATCGAAGTAGGCGCTTTTGGAAAAGAAGCTTATTTATTAACGGGATATTTAAATGTTCCTAAAGTTCTGGAAGTTACATTGAATAACGGAATCGATCCGATTACAGGAAAAGTTGCCGGAATTGAAACAGGCAATCCGTTAGAATTTAACAACTACGAAGATCTGTACGATGCATTTCTGAAACAACTCAATTTTGTGGTCGACCAGAAAATCCGTGTAAGCAATTACATCGACCAGATGTTTGCCAAATATGCACCTGCGCCTTTTCTTTCGGTAGTTATCGAAGATTGTATTTCGAAAGGAAAAGATTATTACAATGGCGGCCCGCGTTACAATACCAATTACATTCAATGTACAGGTTTGGGAACTGTAACCGACAGTCTTTCGGTGTTGAAAAAACATGTTTTCGAGGATAAGACATTTACAATGAAAACGTTGTTGGATGCCGTTGCAAAGAACTTCGGGAACGAGGAACCGCTTCGTCAGCGAATTATTAATCGTACACCATTTTTTGGAAACGACGATGAATATGCCGATTCGATTGCGGTTCAGGTTTATAACGACTTGCTTGCAGCCATCGATGGAAAACCCAATACCAAAGGCGAATCTTTTCATCTGAATATGCTTTCTACCACTTGCCATGTTTATTTTGGAAAAGTGTTGGGAGCGATGCCTAACGGACGTTTTTCCGGCAAATCGATTTCCGATGGAACATCGCCTATCGCATGGTTGCGACACACACGGACCGACAAATGTCATCCGTTCACTGGGTAAACTTGACCAGGTTAAATCAGGTGGAACATTGCTGAACCTTCGTTTTGTTCCCAGCCTGCTAAAACGCGATAAAGATGTTGAAAAACTGGGTCACCTTATTCGCAGTTATTTTACCCTTGGCGGACATCATATTCAGTTTAATGTTGTTGATACAGCTACATTACTCGCTGCACAGCCTGCCCGGAAGATTACCGTGATTTATTGGTTCGTATGGCTGGTTACAGCGATTATTTTAATGATATGAATGCCGACTTGCAGAATGAGATAATCGAGCGGACGGAGAATGAAGGATTTTGATTTAGACAATTAGTACAGAGTAGTGAGTAATGAGAAAATAAGAAAATGTCATTTCGATGGAGGAACGACTGAGAAATCTCTTTCAATGTAAAAGATTTCTCCTCGCATACTCGTCGAAATGACAGACAAAAGTCTTACTACTTCGCACAATCGTCTCACTACTAAATACTAACTTCTCACTACTAAATATGATTCCACTTATTTTCGACATAAAACGATACGCCATAAGCGATGGGCCGGGAATACGCATTGCCATCTATTTTAAAGGATGTCCGTTGCGCTGTAAATGGTGCCATAACCCGGAAAGCCAGTCGCCAAAAGTTCAGAAGTTATACACGGCTTCAAAATGTATTGGCGCAAAAGATTGTATTGAAGTTTGCCCCGAAGATGCACTTACTTTAACTCCGAATGGGATTGTAACCGACAACGAAAAATGCACTCTATGTGGTTTATGTGCCGATGCCTGTCCGTCGAAAGCCATTGAAATGTCGGGGAAATTGTATAATCCGAATGAGTTGATGGAGCTTATTGAACGCGAACGGGTGCATATGGAACAATCGGGTGGCGGCGTCACTTTTTCCGGAGGAGAACCGATGATGTATCCCGAATTCTTAATTGAAATGTTGAGAATTTGCGGGGAACACGGCCTTCACCGGGCAGTGGATACCTGTGGCTACGCACCAAAAGAAACACTGCTGAAAGTAGCTGAACATACTGACCTTTTTCTTTTCGACCTGAAATTAATGGATCCGGTTCAGCATAAAAAATGGACTGGAAGAGATAATAAACTGATTCTCGAAAACCTGAAACTACTGGCAGAATCTGGTGCTAACATCAATATCCGTATTCCTTTTATAAAAAATGTAAATACCGGCGTTGAAGAAGTAACAAAAATGGCGGAATTTATTTCGAATTTAACTTTTAAAAGCCGCGATTCGGAAATCGCAGCACCCAAAAAACCGACAGTTAACATATTACCTTATCACAACATTGCCACCGGAAAATACAAAAAGCTGGAAATGGAATACGTTGAAGGAGAAATGGGTGAGCCTTCAGAAGATGAGATTCAGAAGGCTGTTGAAATTTTTCATTTGTTTGGGATAGAAACCGAAATTGGCGGATAATTTGTTTCTTTAACAGATTCTTTTGGATTTTTACAAAATCCATAAAAATCCCGCGTTAGTAGGCTTGAGACCTAAACGCATAATCCGCGAAAATTGGTTTTAAAGTTCAAAACCGACCAACCCCCCGTCAATAAAGGGATTGTGCTGCTGAAAATCTCATGGAAGCATAGATATTCTCTATTGCCGAAAATAAATTCGTTAGAGAATCTCTATGATTTCTTGAAAATTTGACTTAATTCTCCGTCGCCGGACACAAATTCGATGCATTTCCATAGATATTCTTCAATGCGTTGGATGAATTCGTTAGAGAATATCTATAAAAATGACTGCTTTTAAAGAAATAATACGTCGATTTAGAGAAAATTGGGCTTGCAGAGACAAAAAAAATCAGAGAATTTTCGAGATTCTCAATAGCCGCAGATAAATTCGTTAGAGAATATCTATGATTCTTTGAAGAATTTATCTGAAAATCTGTTGCCGGAAATAAATTCTTCGAAGCAGATTAACAAAGAGATGTTGCTTTCTTTCAAATCCAGGGAGAATTATTTTAAAGCATAACCTACTTCAGTCAACCTTACCTGGTTGTTGGTCACAAGCTCAATAATCTGCGCGACAAAATCGCGCTTTTTAGCATCATTTAGTGCCATGGTATAGAGTTTAAATTATACAATGATTTTCGCCTTTCTACCCGGAGAAAAGAGGGTTTGTATCTTCGGGCAGCATTGCCCGGTTTATACATCAGTGTGGCGGATTATCCATTAGCTGGTATTTTTGAGTGAATAAATTCCATTGGTTTATGTTATAGCTTTTACTGCATTCTACGAAATGCAGAAGTGATGTCCAAAAACTAAGGGTATCGTCTTTTTTGTCATGATAACAGGGCGATTTAAGGTCTGTTTTTATGATGTTAAATATAGAAATTTTGTTTTTTTATTTGGCAAACGGGTCGAATAAAATTAAAATTTTAGTCTTTTAAAGAATCGTTTATATTCCCGGATCGATTATTTGGTGTTTATAATTAAAAAATAAAAAACCCGGTCAGAAAATATTCTGCCGGGAATTTTTATCTTTTCCTGAAGCGATATCAGGCTTTCTTCCCCCAGGTAAGAACTACAACCAGACCAACAATTGCCAGTAATACCGTCATTACTATAATATCCACAAACATTGCGGTAGAATCATACATGGTAGTCATGGCATACATCATTAAATCCATGGTAAGTGCCAGCAGAAATCCGAATAATGCCCCGGTTTTAATTCCATCGGCAACAGTGGCTGCACCCGACCATTTCAGAAACAGCGTAACCAGTAATCCCAAAACCAGGTTCGACAAAATCATTGCCCACCAAATCATTTGGTCTTCAGGTCGGTTCAAACTGACATCTGAATGGGCTGCCATAAAATCCATTAGAAGCATTCCGTAAACAACCCAACCTAAAAAGAAAAAAGTAATCCCGCCAAAAATAGTTCCTCTTAAAATTTTCATGTTCAATTCAGTTTTTAAATTAAGTAGATAAAAGTTAGTATTAATTTACGAATAGGGAACTTCTCCAGATACAAAATCTTTAACATAACTCATTTTGCCGCTCGAATCCTGTTAATTTTCGAACTTAATATTCAACTCTTTTAAAATATCAGGAAATATAAAAAGATGATTTTGTAATTTTAACCTATCATCATCCACTGGATAAAACTGATGTATTTAAGCCCGAAATTATGGAAGATGCATCCAAATTATTGTATCTTGGTATTTTGAGTATTGCAAACAATGAAGGAATTTAGACTATGGAATCGAAAAAAGACAAATACAAAAAATCGCTGATTGACTTAGCACAAAGCGGAAAATTTATTCCCGGAATTTATAACTATTGCGATCGTTGGTGCGAACGTTGCACCATGTCATCGAAATGCCTGAATTACGCGCATGAACAAGCGATGAAAGAAGAAGCTACAGATCCGGAAACAAATGATATAAGTAATGAAAAATTCTGGGAAAGTCTTCGCATGTCGTTTGAGGTTACTCACGAACTGATTGCAGAAGATGCCAAACGACTGGGAATAGACCTTGATAATTTGCCCGATATTGAAGTAAAGGAACCGAAGAAAAAACCCGTTGAGATAATTGCTGAAGATTACAGTAAAAAAATATATAAATGGCTGACTGCCAATAACGATAAGTTGAAACAAAAAGCCGAACAGCTTTTACTCGTTAACCCGGATGATGAAACTGCATTAAAATTTGCCGATGCCTGGGAAGTCGTTCAGTGGTACAGCGTATTTATTTCGGCAAAAGTACACCGGGCACATTTCGATTTGGATGAACGGCTGGAAGATGAAGAAGATGAATACAATGTATTTAGCGATAACCTGGGTTCAGCAAAAATTGCAATTATTGGGATCAACCGTTCCATGGAAGCGCTTTCAGCTATGTATTCGCATATGCCGGAGGATGAAGATGTTTATCTTGGATATCTTTCGCAACTTTCTAAAATCAGGAAATTAATGTTCGAAACTTTTCCTGATGTCATGGAATTTAAAA
The DNA here is from genome assembly GCA_963821855.1 of uncultured Prolixibacteraceae bacterium. Taxonomy (GTDB): domain Bacteria; phylum Bacteroidota; class Bacteroidia; order Bacteroidales; family Prolixibacteraceae; genus Draconibacterium. The sequence goes on from CAWGFJ010000023.1 coordinate 181,908, forward strand.
GGCCTGGTTTTGATAAGTGATGTTCAGATGCCGATTGAATAATTATCTGTACATTGATAACTTTTATCATATTTCCTGTTAATAGACTGACAACTTTTGTTGGCTTATCCTGTTTCATAAAATAAAATATTTTCTATGCAATTCGAAGGAAACATACTTAAAATGCGCACTGAATGGGCGAGTCCGGTTCATTATTTTTTACCGTTTGGAGAAAATGAAGCTAATATGAATGAACTTCTTGGCAAGAATATTTCTTTCGAATTTTCGGGGCAAATCAACTGTATATCGTGCGGAAAACAAACAAAAACCTCATTCGGACAAGGATTTTGTTACAATTGTTTGCAAACCGCTCCCGAAGCCAGCGAATCGATTCTTCGGCCTGAATTGTCGAAAGCACATTTGGGTATTGCCCGCGATATGGTATGGGCTGAAAAACAAGACATGATCGACCATTATGTTTACCTTGCTGTTTCGAGCGAAATAAAGGTAGGCGTAACACGTAATCACCAGGTTCCGACCCGTTGGATCGATCAGGGCGCAACTTCTGCTATAAAACTGGCAAAAACTCCAAACCGTCACATAGCAGGTGTTATTGAGGTTTTTCTTAAAAATCATTTCACCGATAAAACCAACTGGCGGGCAATGTTAAAAAACGAAATTTTAAACGATGTCGATCTTGCTAGGTAGAAAAACAAAAAGTGATTCAGCTTTTGCCAAGGGAACTTCAAAAATATGCCGACACCGACAATGAAATAACGGAAATGAATTATCCGGTTTCCCAGTTTCCGGAAAAAATAACCAGCCTGAGTTTCGACAAGCAACCGGAAATTAATGGACTTTTAACCGGAATTAAAGGGCAGTATCTTATTTTTGAAAACGGATTAGCTCTAAATATTAGAAAGCATAACGGGTACTATTTAAAATTAAATACTTAATATTCAACCATTAAAAAATGAAAAAAATAGTTTTTACAATTCTGACATTTGGAATGCTTGCATTTAATTCAGGTATAAACGCCCAGGATGAAAATCCACTTTCTGTTTCCAATAGCAACACAGAACCATTTCTGTTTTCCTTTTCCACACTTACTGCCGAAGACTCAAAATGGAGCCTCGATTATTCGGGTAGTTTTGGCGATGAGGTTGGAGGTTCAATGGGATTTGAGGGAATAAGTCAGCAACTTGGTGTAAAAGGTTATTTAGGATCGCGATTTACACTTTATGGCAATTTGGCTGTCGGTTTTCCTGAAGAAAAAGGTGTTTCGAGTGCACAACAAATTGAAGTTATCCGCAATTTCCTTGGAGGTAAAAAATATATTGGCTGGCGTTTAGGTGCCGGTCTTGGTGGCCGCAGAGATTTTGAAAATGAATATTCATTGGTTGGAAGGATTACACTGGAACATGTTTCAACCAAATGGAAGGCTGGTGGGAATTTATTGCTCGAAAAAGAGTTCGAAGAAGGCAGAGATGCAATTGACATCATTACAAGTATTGGGGTACATTACCGTTTTACCCGCAGTTTTTTTGGTGGAATTGAAGCAATTGGCGAAGATTTGGAGGGCTTTTGGGATGAAGAGGAAGCTGAAGGTGGCGCTAAATTAATGGTTGGCCCGTCACTAAACCTGGCACCGAAAGATTCAAGATTTTCGTTTTCGCTTTCAGGTGGCCCTGTAATTCTTGCTACCGAAAACGAGGCATCAAATCCGGATCCGATCCGCGAACTTCCCTCAAAATCCGGGTTACTGATTACAGGTAAAATAATTTTTGTGCTCGATTAATTCCGTAACAACTATTTTATTCAAAGCGGAAAATTTTTCTCCCGGCAATTTATGTAATTGAAAAATCGTGCTTCACGGCATGATCCAAGTCGAATATAAGTGATATTTCTCTTACTTCGATACAATAAAATTTTCTTAATTTGCCGTTTGAAAACAGAAACTGACTAACCATCAGGTTAAAAAAGTACATAAGAAGAATTACAAATGAAAAATATCGACTGGAAAAAACTTAATTTCGGATACCTCGACACAGAATACAATGTGCGTTGCTACTATAAAAATGGTGAATGGGGAGAACTTGAAATCAGTACTTCCAACACCATCAACATCCATATGGCTGCCACGGCACTTCATTACGGACAGGAAGCTTTCGAAGGATTAAAGGCATTTAGAGGAAAAGATGGCAAAATCCGGATATTTCGTATGGATGAAAATGCAAAACGAATGCAAAATTCCTGCGATGGTATTTTAATGGCAAAACTTCCGGTTGAAAAATTTATGGCAGCAGTACGTCTGGCAGTTGAAAAAAATATTGATTTTGTTCCGCCTTATGAGTCAGGAGCTTCATTATATATTCGTCCGTTACTGATTGGCACAGGGCCGCAAATTGGAGTAAAACCTGCCAACGAATTTATGTTTATGGTTTTTGTAATGCCGGTTGGTCCGTATTTCCCGCAGGGGTTCGTGCCAACAAACCTGGTAATATATCGTGAATATGATCGTGCCGCTCCACAGGGTACTGGAAAATACAAAGTAGGCGGAAATTATGCAGCAAGCATGTACGAAGGCCAGAAGTCGAAGCATGAAGGATTTTCAGCCGTATTGTACCTCGATAGCCGCGAGAAAAAATACATCGATGAATGTGGCCCGGCAAACTTCTTTGGAATAAAAGACAATACGTATATTACACCTCTTTCCGATTCGATCTTACCTTCGATAACCAATAAAAGCCTGATGGTTTTAGCCGAAGAAATGGGATTGAAAGTAGAACGCAGAAAAATTCCGTATGAGGAACTGGCATCTTTTGAGGAAGTGGGTGCATGTGGAACTGCAGCGGTAATTTCACCTATAAAAGGTGTATACGATTCCGATAACGACAAATGGTTTAAATATGGCGAAGAACCGGGCGAATGGAGTAAAAAACTCTACAATAAACTTCGTTCTATACAGTACGGCGATGAACCGGATAAATATGGTTGGGTGGAAATAGTATAAGCGGAAAGCCACACCTCGCATCAGTAATGATGAGGAAAATAGTCGATTCGCATTTTATAAAATCCAAATACAAATACATTGTTTTTGCTCCTCCAATTATTGAAGGCGGGGGAAACTTATTATTTCAACCCACTTCTTTCCAACAAAGCATCAACCGTTGGTTCCTGACCACGAAAACGTTTATAAAGTATCATAGGATGTTCGCTTCCTCCTTTTTCCAGAATATTTTTGCGGAACGAACTGGCTACTTCTTTGTTAAACAATCCTTTTTCCTTAAAAAGGCTAAAAGCATCGGCGTCGAGAACCTCGGCCCATTTGTAGCCATAATAACCGGCTGCATACCCACCTGCAAATAAATGGCCGAATTGGGTGCTCATACATACTTCCTCAATACGCGGGAAAATCTGTGTTGTCTTCCATGCATTTTCCTCAAAATCCTTAACGTTGCCTTCAAAAGGTGCTTCCAGTGTATGCCAGGCCATGTCGAGGTATCCAAAACTTATCTGACGGTTCGACAAAAAACCGGCAAGGTAATTTTGCGAATCTGCAATTTTCTGAACCAGTTCAGCAGGAATTTTTTCGCCGGTTTTATAATGAACGGCGAAGCGGTCGAGAAACTCTTTTTCTACCGCCCAGTTTTCCATTATTTGTGAAGGAAGCTCTACAAAATCGCGGTAAACGCTGGTTCCCGAAATGCTGGAATATGTTGAATTTGCCAGCATTCCGTGAAGTGCGTGACCAAATTCGTGCATAAATGTTTCCACTTCGTTGAAAGTCAGTAGAGATGGTTTTGTTTCAGTTGGCCGGGTAAAATTCATAACAATGGTAATATGTGGCCGCGAGTCAGCGCCGTTTTCTTTCCATTGGCTTTTGAAATCGTTCATCCAGGCACCACCCTGTTTCCCTGGCCGCGGGTGAAAATCGGTATACAAAACTGCGAGGAATTTACCATCGGCATCAAAAACCTCATACGGTACAACCTCCTCGTGGTATATCGGAATTTCTTTATTTGCTTGAAAGGTAATGCCATAAAGTGCGGTTGCGAGGCCAAAAACGCCATCGGTAACTTTATTCAATTCGAAATACGGTTTTAGCATTTCATCGTCTAAATCGAATTTCTCCACTTTTAGTTTTTCGCTGAAATAAGCCCAGTCCCATGGCATCATTTCTTTTGAAAATCCTTGACGTCCGGCATAATCCTGAACTTCGTTTTTTTCCTGAACTGCCACTTTGTGCGAAGATTCAAATAAATCATCCAGAAGTTTGTAAACACCATCGCGGTTCATTGCCATCCGGCGTTCCAGAATGTAATCGGCATAATTGCTATAACCTAATAATTTCGCCTTTTCCAGGCGCAATGCGACAATCTTTTTTACATTTTCCCGGTTATCGTATTCATTGCCTTTAAACGACTTTGAACTATATTCCAGGTACATTTTCTTTCTGAGTTCACGGTTGTCGGCAAATTTCATAAACGGCAGATAACTTGGCATGTGGAGATTAAATATCCAGCCATCTTTGTTTTTTGATTTTGCCAGGCCGGCTGCGGCTTCCAAAGCGCTTTCGGGCAAACCGCTCAATTGCTCTTTATTGGTAATATGAAGCTCATAATTGTTAGTTTCCTTCAACACATTTTCGCCAAATTTCAACGTAAGTTTTGAAAGTTCGGTACTAATTTCCCTAAATCTTTTCTTATTATCTTCTGAAAGATTAGCTCCCTGCCGGACAAAACCGAGGTACGAATTTTCGAGTACTGTTTGCTGTTCTGTGGTTAAGTTCAGACTATCCTTTTGTTCGAAAACCGCTTTTATTTTTTCAAACAGTATTGGGTCAAGCGATATGTCGTTATGAAATTTAGTGAGTAAGGGCGAAACCTGCTGTGCAATTTCCTGAAGTTCGTCGCTGGTTTCGGCACTTAACAGGTTGAAAAAAATACCTGAAGTGCGTTCCAGTAAACGACCAGCGTTCTCAAGCGCTTCAACTGTATTCGCGAATGTTGGTTTTGCTGTATTCTTTTTTATGGTTTCAATTTCAGCTTCACCTTTTTCTATGGCTTCCTTAAATGCCGGAAGAAAATGCTCGTTAGTAAACGTGCCAAATGGCGCCGTTTGATGTGGTGTATTAAAATGAACAAGTAACGGATTTTTCTGTGTATCTGTCATATTTCAATGTAAACTTCAAATGTTTTATAACTATTGTTTTCAACGATTAGGTAAAGGCCGGTTAGCTGTATAACTAACCCAAAATTATGGATTATGTTCAAGCGGGTATTAATCGAAATTGTTAGCTGTATGAGAATGGGTGGTGACTAAAATTTTAGTAGTATTTTGGTGTTGTAGATTCGAATGATTTGGAAAAGCTGTTATTAAATCAGAATAAACAGACTCTCAGTAAGTCAAATAAAATCGCTGTGTCTATTTTTTCTTTTTTTTCTTTTTTTCGACTGTCCAGCCAAATTTGCCAATCTTTTTTCCGATGCCAAAATAATGGCCATGGCTGTAAACAAGTGGTTTTGCCTTCGAAAAACTAAACGCCTGCTTATCGTTTAAATATTCATCATCGACCGAAACGCTTACCACTTCCGAAATAAACATGTGATGCGACCCGAGTTCGATGATGTTTTTTACCTTACATTCGATATTTACCGGCGACTCTTCAATAATTGGAGCTTTAACAAGTTTTGCCGGGGCTGCAGTAAGATTCAGTTCTTTCCACTTATTGTATTTTCTGCCCGAACGGCAGCCAGCCCAATCGGTTGCCTTAGCCAGTTTTTCGGTGGTTAGGTTAATTACAAATTCGCCCGTTCGCTTAATAATTTCATAGGAGTGTCTTCCGGGGCGAATAGAAATATAGCACATTGGCGGATCGCTGTTGATTGTTCCAGTCCAGGCCACAGTTATCATATTATATTCATCGGGATTTTCGCCGCAGCTAACCAATACAGCAGGTAATGGGTAAATAATTGTTCCGGGTTTCCAGTATGTTTTTGCCATAAGCTGTCGATTTAATTTACAGGTTTTGCGACAAATCTAACCATTTCAGTTGAGTTGAATAATCATTTGCGAAGGATCACGCAACCATATCATTGGTAAATTTGTCAATTAATAAAACATGCTTATGAGGAATTTGTTAAATGGATGCTTATTATTGTTGCTGATTTTAAGTGCAGCTTGCGCTGAAGAAGAGGCGAATCAACAGAATAATTTTATTATTGAGTTTGGCTCTGAATGCGGTTGGTGTGCCGGCCAGGAGATGATAACCGTTTCATCTGCCGAAATTAAGTACATGAGGAACATTCCATGTGGCGACGATAAAGGTGTGGTGAACAGGGAAAGACATATTTTGGATTCGGAATGGCAGCAAATAAATTCTTCGTTCGATTATTCGCAGTTTAAAACACTCGATTACTCGGAATGCAATGTATGTGTTGATGGTTGTGACGAAATAATCAGGATAACAACGGATAATAATACTCACGAACTCAGGTACACTGCATCGGAAGAAATTGATGGAATGGAAAATTTACGCGCGATACTTACAGGTTTACTCGAAGAAATGCGTGAACCAAATTAATCATCCGAATCTTTCCAATCACCGTTTTCGCGGATTAGCACTTCAAGTTCCTCCACAGCATTTTCGTATGGAATATTTCTTTTTATTGGTTTTAAGCCTTTGTATAAACTTATTGTGTTATTCCCTGATCCAACGAAACCGTAATCGACATCTCCCATCTCCCCCGGGCCGTTAACAACGCAACCCATGATCCCTATTTTAAGATGATCGAGGTGCCGAAAATGATCTTTTATTTTGCGTGTTGTGTCCTGTAAATCAAAAAGTGTTCGGCCACATCCCGGACAGGATACAAATTCAGTTTTCGACATTCTCATGCGGCTGGCTTGCAAAATACCAAACGATATATCTTTAATTTCGGTAAAAGTTATGTTTTCACTATCGTTAGAAAGACAGATTCCATCGCCATAACCATCGATGAATAAGCCACCCAAATCAGCAGATGCTTTAATCTGCAAATCTTCAAGAACATCTTCCTTGTAATTGCGGTATAATATCACCGGTACTTTCCAGATATGCGTTTCCAGGGCCATAAAAAATGCCCGCAATTCAGCCATCGGATTTTTATTAAAGCTCTCCAGGATTAAAACGGTTTTCCGCGTTTGTTTCAGCTTTGTAATAATTTCGGGGTGCATATTCATAAAACGGTCGAAATCCATTTTATTCGTTCGGATAAATTTCATCCTTCCCCAGCGGGTACTTTCAAATAAATATTCTTCCAGCGAAATAACCGGGTTTTCTTCACCTTTCATGTCGAGGATCTTGTTACCCGAAAGAAAATAATCGGGAACGAGTTTCCCGCGGATTGGAATCATTTCGTTTAAGCTCCGGTCGCCAAGGTCGGCAACTACAACCGGTAAATGCCTGTCGCCCATATTCAAAACCGGACGCGTGGAACGCCTTTCATATTCAAACGGATTGGTTTGAGCAATTAACGGCGCTGTAATTGGTTCGTGGTTTTCGTATGTTTTTATGTGATTTACCAGCTTTAATGCAACCGGTATTTCCTTTGCCGGATTTTCTGTAAGCGAAACACGTACCGTATCGCCAATTCCATCGGCAAGTATTGCACCTATTCCCACGGCTGATTTTATACGTCCGTCTTCACCTTCTCCGGCTTCGGTAACACCGAGATGAATGGGATATTTCATATCTTCGAGCCGCATTTTATAATTCAACAGGCGAACCGTAAAAACCATCATTCGTGTGTTGCTCGATTTTATGGAAACTACCACATTGTTAAAATCCTCCTTTTTACAGATACGCAGAAATTCCATAACCGATTCTGCCATTCCGGAAGGAGTATCGCCATAACGGCTCATAATACGGTCGGAAAGCGAACCATGATTGGCGCCAATTCGCAGTGCTGTATCATTGCTTTTTAATAACTTCAGAAAAGGCACAAACTGTTCTTCAATTTTAACCAATTCCTGTTTGTATTCTTCATCGGAATAAATTTTATGAACGAATATTGCACGAGTGTCATAAAAATTTCCCGGATTTATTCTGACTTTCGAAATGGTTTTGGCAGCCATTTCAGCCAATTTCGGATTAAAATGGATATCGCCAATCAAAGGTGTTTTATATCCTCTTGCCGCCAATTCTTTTTGAATATCGACCAGGCTATTGGCATCGGGCATACTTTTTACGGTAACACGCACTAAATCGGCTCCTGCCTTAACGCACTGAATTATTTGTTCTACAGTTGCTTCTGCATCTTTTGTATCCGTATCAGTCATGGTTTGAATACGAATCGGATTGTTCCCTCCAACCATCACATCACCGATGTTAACCTCCCACGTTTTTTGTCTTTCGTATTTGGTTAAATCCTTTATATAATTAAAATTACGGTCTTTCATCTGTTCTCTCTGTTTAGCTGAACTGCAAATTTAAACTAATGCGTTCAATATAAAAAGATTCAATTATTTTTGTTTACAATTATACTGTTATGAGTGTACAAACGAAAAGCATAACAAAATTGTTCGGATCGCAAAAGGCGCTCGACAATGTTAGTTTTGATATAAACAAAGGCGAGCTTGTTGGTTTTCTTGGGCCTAACGGAGCAGGTAAGTCAACCATGATGAAAATTATTACCGGATTTTTACCTCCCGATTCAGGTGAAGTATTGGTCAATGGAGAGAAAGTTTCCTCCGAAAATCTGGAAATACGTAAAAATATTGGTTACCTGCCTGAAAATAATCCGTTATACACCGATTTATTTGTAAAGGAATTTCTTGAAATTACCGCCGGTTTTTATCGCCTGCAGAACAAAAAGCAACGCATTGACGAAATGATTGCACTTACCGGACTTGGCGATGAACAGCATAAAAAGATTGGGGCGCTTTCGAAAGGATACAGGCAGCGTGTTGGTCTGGCACAGGCTTTAATTCATAATCCCGGAATTTTAATTCTCGATGAACCAACTACTGGCTTAGATCCAAATCAACTGGAAGAAATCAGGAATTTAATTCGCGAAATCAGCAAAGAAAAAACGGTGATGCTTTCTTCCCATATCATGCAGGAAGTGGAAGCGGTTTGCAACCGGGTAATTATTATCAACAAAGGCAAAATTGTGGCTGATGGAGCTATTGGTGAAATTAAAAGCGGAAAACTTCTTCGAAACCAAATCGTTGTTGTCGAATTTAATTCTGCTGTTCAGCCTGAAAAAATATTGAAAATAAGTGGTGTATTAAATGTAAGCCAGATTGGATCGGTATGGGAAATCGAATCAAACGGCGAAACCGATCTTCGTCCTGCGATATTTAATTTTGCAGTTGAAAATAATCTTGTCCTTCTTACTTTACAGGAAAAACAACAAAACCTGGAAAGTGTATTTCAGCAATTAACCCGGTAAAGCAATTCTTAATTCTGCCTTCCGTTTCCGCTAAATTCAAAATAATTCCAACAACTCTTTTTTTATTTAAAAGAAGTATTGTATTTTTGCCGGTGCTACGTGGAAAGATTTGAGATTGATTGCAACCACATGAAAAAAATGCTAAAGCAATCGTGCTTTTTTTTCAAAATTTCAATCAAAATATCCCGCAGTTTTAAATAAAATGATGTTGAATCGGCTAATATTTTAGCTAAAAAATTTTGGGATTTTATGAATTATTTATTTACAAGTGAGTCGGTTTCCGAAGGACATCCGGATAAAGTTTCCGACCAGATTTCAGATGCATTGCTGGATCAGTTTCTGGCATTCGATGAAAATTCAAAAGTGGCTATTGAAACCCTGGTAACTACTGGTCAGGTTGTTGTTGCCGGCGAAGTAAAGTCGCAGGCTTACGTCGATGTTCAGGAAGTTGTGCGAAGTGTGATTAATCGAATTGGTTATACAAAAGCAGCGTATCGTTTCGATGGCGATTCGTGTGGTGTTTTAACTGCCATTCACGAACAAAGCGACGACATTAATCGCGGAGTTGACAAGGCCGACAAAAAAGAGCAGGGTGCAGGCGATCAGGGAATGATGTTTGGTTATGCCTGTAAGGATACAGACAATTACATGCCGCTTTCGCTTGAACTTTCGCATTTGATACTTCAGGAACTTGCAGTTATTCGACGCGAAGGAAAAGTGATGACTTATTTGCGGCCCGACTCAAAATCGCAGGTTACCATCGAATATTCCGATGACAATATTCCGGTTAAGGTAAATACAATTGTTGTTTCAACACAACATGATGAGTTTGATGCCGATGAGCCGATGCTGGCAAAAATTAAGGATGATGTGATTCACATTTTAATTCCAAGAGTGAAAGAGCTACTTCCTGCACGTGTTCAGGCTTTGTTTGGCGATGATATTATTTATCATGTGAATCCAACCGGTAAATTTGTAATTGGCGGGCCACACGGAGATACTGGTTTAACAGGCCGCAAAATTATTGTAGATACTTATGGCGGACGTGGTGCGCATGGTGGCGGTGCTTTCTCGGGAAAAGACCCGTCGAAAGTCGATCGTTCTGCTGCTTATGCTTCGCGGCATATCGCAAAAAACCTTGTGGCTGCAGGAGTTTCCGATGAAATTCTGGTTCAGATTGCTTATGCTATTGGTGTTGCAAAGCCAGTAGGAGTTTATGTAAATACTTACGGACGAAAAAAAGTTTCTTTCTCCGATGGTGAGATTGCCGAAAAAATAAAAGAAATTTTTGATTTGCGCCCGGCTGCTATTGAAGAAAGGCTTAAATTGCGAAACCCGATATATCTGGAATCGGCAGCATACGGACATATGGGAAGAACTCCGGTAAAAGTTATTAAGAATTTCGAATCGCCTTATATGGGTAAAGTCGAAAAAGAAGTTGAACTGTTTACCTGGGAAAGCCTTGATTATGTAGAGGAAATTCAAAGAGCCTTCGGAATCTGATTCCGCGGGGAGTGTTAGTAATACACGCGGGGCGGTTCATCAACTGATGAGTCGCCCTTTTTTTACAAAAAAATCAGCTAACTAATCGTAACTCTATTTAAAGTACGCATAAAAGGAATATGATTGCACGATTATTTAATCCGAGCCTTGCACGAAAAATGATTTTTCACACGCAAACACCCTTGCTTATATTTCATGCCTGAAACAGGACGGTTACCCAGCCAACAAAAGCCTGTCATTTCGGGTGGAAACCTGTTTTTTGAATGGGCATAACGGGAGTATAAACATCTGCATCGAAGAACAATTCACCGGGTGATTTTTTGTAACAACTCATAATCACCTGGTGAATATTCATTTCATATCGTTTTTAAGAAAAGCGGAAGTTTGCTTTACCGATTCAGAAACTGGCAGGTATTTAAATTCAATTGTCCGGGTAATTTTCGAACCATCAAACCGGTTTATTTTTTTCGACGACTGTGCAGTCTCGTGAGTAATTAAAGCCGCTTTACCTGTAATACGGCTTAATATTTTCATTGTCCGCCAGGCTGCTTCCATAGCAAAACCAGGCGTGTTAAATTTTGGTACAGGTTTATCCAGCGCATTGGCAATTTGAGTAAATATATCCTGATAACTCAGATTTTCGGCATTAATAAGAAAACGCTGGTTTTTAGCTTTTTCAAAATTTGAATCATCCATTAATAAAAGCATGGCACGCACTACATCTTTTATATCGACATAACCGGTAACTCCACGGGTGTAAAATTTTAATCCGTCCCAAATGGTTTTAAAGAATTTCGGGCTGCCAGCATCCCAGTTTCCCGGGCCAAGAATTATGGATGGATTCAGGATTACAGCATCAAGCCCTTCCTCGATGCCACGCCATATTTCGGTTTCTGAGAAAAATTTGCTTTCGGAATACGCCGAAATTCTTTTTGAAGGAATCCAGTTGGTATCTTCGGTTGTTGGCGTTCCGTTTCCCAATTTTCCCAATGCCGAAACCGAACTTAAATGACAGATTTTTTTAACACCGTTAAACAGCGCCGCATTTACCAGATTTGAAGTTCCTTCCACATTGTTAGAGATCATCTTTTTGCGTTCTTTTGGCTGAAACGAAATAATAGCCGCACAATGATATATTTCTGAAACTCCATTCAAATTTTTTTCCATGGAGAAATAATCCAGGATATCGCCGTTTACCCATTCAATCGATTCGAAAAGCCGTTCCGGTTCGTTGGTGTAATACGAAAACGTTTTTACGACTTGCTGTAAATTGCTCGATTCGCGTTTTAATGCCCTAACTTTTTTGCCTGCTTTTGTAAGCTCGAAAAGCAGGTGTGAACCAACCAGGCCTGTTCCTCCGGTAACAAAAATCATGAATGAAATTTTGTGTAAAGATAAAATTTTAAATGCTTTAACTTTAAGGCATTTTATGGATAGGTAAAGAATCATTATTTTTAGCTTTTAAAGCGCAAAGATGGAATCTGAATTTCCGATAAAATTTGAAACAAAGGAAGAGGCGAATAATAGAAGGCTGGAGGAAGCATTAGCCAGAACACCTCATGAACGGTTTTTATTCTTTTTGAAAATGATTGAGGAAATGAGATTTTTTAAAACCGTTAATTCTGATACTGAAACTGCAAAAAATAACTTTGTTATTGAATAAGTATGATACAGGATTTTCCCGCTCGTGTCGAAGAATTTCTACGAATTGCAAATAGAAATAAAGTTAAGATGATTATGGTAGGTGGGGGCGCTGTAAATTTTTACGGTTATCAGCGTCACTCAGCGGATGTTGATTTTTGGATAGATACCGCTTCACAAAATCTGCAAAATCTAATAAAAACATTGCGGGAAATGAACTTTGAAATTCAGGAACTGCCAGAGCCTGTGCTTCAGGGAGAACAAAATATCTCTGTAAAGTTAAGTCCTGTTTTTGAATTGGAACTAATCACAAAATTTAACCCCGGAAAATCCTTTAATGAGGCTTTTGAGGATAGCAAAGCAGTTAAAGTTGACGATATTATTTACCATGTAATCGGATTTGATGATTTAATAAGAAGTAAAATCACCTCTGATAGGATTAAAGATAAAATGGATATTGAGGAATTCAACGTATTCGCTTAAACAGGCGAAATAAGATTTAACGCTTCATAGATGTTGTCGCTTTAGCCCCAAAATGTTTTGCCGAAATCTTTGCAATCTTCACCTTAATTATTCCAACGTTTTCCACCGAAGGTTTACTGAATTTAAATTCCCTGTCGCTATACTGGTTCATCAGTAGTTTTAACATCCGGGTTTTTTCATCAAAATCGTCAATAATTTCTGCTTTGCCTTCCACGATAACCGATTTCGATATTACGCGGTAACTGCAACCCACACGAACATCCTGCCATGCAAGTTCTTCGCCTAAAGTCCAGTTAATGCAAACATTATTGTTTTGTTTCAGGGTTTCCCACATGCGACCGCTTTGAGCTGAATGAAGAATAACAGAATCATCATCCATGGCAAAATTCATTGGCAAAACATACGGAAAATCATTTGCCGACATGCCCAGATAGCAGGTTTTGCAGGCCTTAATTATTTTATTTATTTCTTCGCGGTCGTCAATAAAAAGTGTTCGCATAAGGTTGGTTTAAATAATGGTTCGGTTACCGAGTTTGTCCGACAGATCTTTCTTGATACTATCCAAATATATTCGTTTCTGCATCTTCGACAGAAATTCATCAGTAAACGGATTTTTGCCACTTTTTTTATTTTCTTCATCAATTTCAAGCTCTAGCTTTGGTAGAATAATCTGTATAATTCTTAATTTATATTCATTAATTATTTTTGGAATAAGCAAATCCAGAATCTCCTCTTCCGACTCGGTAAAACCACCTCCTTTTTTCCAGATGTTGCTTTCGATAAATTTCTCGGAAAGCAAATCGGTGGCGAGTTTACTTACAGAACCATTGGGATGATAAACAAAATATTTCCAGGGGTCGAATTGCGTATTATCAAGATTATCGCGTACCTCGTTAAATATTTTCTGAAATAACAGGTTTTCCGAAACCAGTTCATCCTTTACCAGTTCATCGACCATAAATTCGCCTACTTTTATTATTTCAGATTCGCCCGGGTTTTCGCCTTCAACCTCAAATAGCGGCGCATTACAATGTTTTAATAAAAAGCGCAGAAAAACCAATTCTTCTTCCAGCAGGTCGGAAGATTTCTGCTGCGACTGAATTTCAGGTTGCCTGGTTTGCTTTATGTTTTTTTCACGAAGCTCAGTTTTCCTTAAGTCATCGCTTTGTTTTCTTTTCTGCTTGCGAACTTCAGAATATAAAACCTCTTCGTTAACATTCAGCAATTTGCTGCATTCTTTAATATAAACCGAACGGGTAATTGTATCGGGAATTACGGCAACCGAACGGATAACATCTGAAATTAGTTTCGCTTTTGCAACCGGATCGTTTTCAGTGCTTTTTAAAAGTAAGCGGGTTTTAAACTGGATAAAGTCGGTTTCGTTTTCCTTGATATAGTTGAGGTATCCGCTGGCGCCCATTTTTTTGGCAAACGAATCAGGATCTTCGCCTTCGGGCAAAAGCAGAACTTTAACATTCATCCCTTCTTCCAAAACCAAATCGATACCGCGTAACGATGCTTTTATCCCGGCTTCATCGCCATCGTAAATAATTGTGATGTTCGGCGTAAATCGTTTTACCAGCCTGATTTGGTCGGAAGTTAACGCAGTTCCCGATGAGGCCACCACATTTTCAATTCCGGCCTGGTGCATCGAAAGCACGTCGGTATAACCTTCCACCAAATAACATTTATCCGATTTCGAAATTTCGCGTTTCGCCTGAAAAATTCCGTAAAGTACTTTGCTTTTATGATATATTTCCGATTCAGGTGAATTCAGGTATTTTGCCGTCGCTTTGTCTTCTTTCAGAATGCGGCCGCCAAATGCAATAACACGACCGGCAATATTATGAATCGGAAACATCACTCTTCCGGCAAAGCGGTCGCGCAACCAATCGTCGCGTTTTATGGTAAGCCCTGTTTTTTCAAGGAAATCAATTTTATATCCTTCTTTTTGTGCTGCTTCGGTAAATGGCGTTTTTCCGTCGGGCGCATATCCTACTTCAAATTTTTTCAAAATATCGTCGCGGAAACTTCTTTCACGGAAATAGCTTAAACCGATTGTTCGTCCTTCGTTTTCTTCCCATAAATAACGGGTAAAGAATTTTTGGGCAAACGACGAAACAATCATCATGCTTTCCCTTTCATCCTTTAGTTGTTTTTCTTCTTCGGATTCTTCCTGTTCAACAACTTCAATTTGATATTTTTTAGCCAGCCATTTTAAGGCTTCAGGATAGCTGAGATTTTCATGCTCCATGATAAAGTTAACCGAATTCCCTCCTTTTCCACAGCCAAAACATTTGAAAATTCCTTTGGATGGGGAAACCGTAAACGACGGAGTTTTCTCGTTATGAAAGGGACACAGGCCAAGCAGGTTTACCCCTCTTTTTCTGAGAGTTACAAAATCGGAAACTACATCCGAAATTTCGGCAGAATCCAAAATACGTTCAATGGTAGCATGATCAATCATTGCCACAAATGTAGAGATTTCATCTTAATCTGTTTTTTATTTTTCAGACTTACATGAAAAATGATTGACCTCGAACTTATAAGGTGAAAGTTCGAAAATTGAGCGTGAGGTTTTGCGCCTGCCTGCTCACTCGTGATCAATATAAATTAGTAGGCAATCATAACGGTTCCGTTCTTCACTTCGCCATTGCCCAATTCAATAACGTATACATAGTTCCCTGCCGGCAAACCTCCGGCCCTGCCAAGCGTTAGCCTGTTTTCGGAGATTCCCCACCACCAGGCATTTTCGTCGGTGCCCCAAACATCCATATTACCATAATGTTCCTTGTCGAACAGTTTATCTCCGTTCCGGTTAAATATCATCAGGTGCGCGTTTGGATATTTCTGAATACACAATATCTGGAAGAAATCGTGGACTCCATCGTCGTTTGGAGAGAATCCTTCCGGGATAAACAGTTCACAATCGAGCGTTTTGTCAAGGTATTCCGGGAATCCGTCCAAATCGAGGTCATCGTTACTATAATCGCCGTCATTATTTATGTCCTCATTTTCAGTCATGAATTCATCATTTTCGTCGTTAGTATCTCTCCAGTCTCTTATGCCGTCGCCATCGAAATCCTGCAACGGTGCATTACTTCCGAGTGCATTGCGTGTATCCATTGAGCCTGTCCAGCCGTTTACGGTATCATAAATATCATCCAGGCCATCGTTATCGCTGTCGAGGAATACGCGGGTTACATCCGGGATACCATCAGCATTAATATCATGTCCTTCAATAAAATCGAACACGTGGTCGTTTTCTGAATCGATATCCAGATAATCAGGCATTCCGTCATCATCGGTATCTACAGGGATAAATTCGTAGCCGCCCATTTCCGGATCGTAGGCATCATCCCAGCCGTTTCCGTTGCCATCCACTCCAATTGGCAGGATATATTCGCCCTCTCCTTCGCCCTGGCCTTCGATGTTATCGACAATACCATCGTTGTCGGAGTCGATATCGAGGCGATCGGGAACACCATCGCCATCGCTGTCCCTGTCAACATATTCCTCATTTATATAATCCATTTCAACCACGTCAAGAATTCCGTCATCGTCGTCATCGATATCATCCCAGTCGGAAATTCCGTCGCAGTCGTTATCCGGGAATTTTTCGATATAAACCATTGCCGTGTCGCACATCGATGGCAAACCGTCATCGCAAATCCGGTAAGCAAAGCTGTCGATTCCGTTAAATCCTTCATCAGGAATATAGGTGAATGAACCACCATTTTCAATAAATACAGTACCATGAATAGGTAGTTTTACCGGTTTATCTTCAATCTGTATTTCGTTTCCATCCGGATCGTAATCATTATCAAGCAGTGTTCCGGTTAGCGGTCCGCAATACGACGTGAAATAATCGTCTTCGGCAACCGGTGGGTTGTTGAGATCCAATACTTTAATATAAACCAGGGCTGTTCCGCACATTGGAACACATGGAATTGCATCATCACAAATTTCATAGGTCAATGTATCAAATCCAACATAATCAGGTTCCGGCGTGTAAGTAACAACTCCGTTATGTGTATTTACCTTGACTATACCATGCCTTGGTTGTAAACTCACTTCCAATGTTTCCAGATTAATAGATGTTTTGGTATCGTAGTCGTTTGCTGCAACATCAACATCTATCGGAACATTCATAAGTGTAATCGCTGAATCGGGCAATACCTCCGGAGGAAGGTTACCGAATACGGTGATTTCCGTCTGACATGTTGAACTGTTTCCGTTTACATCAACTGCTGTAAGTGTTACCGGTGTAGTTCCGATATGGCTGCAATCCAAATCATAAATATCGAGATACAGCTCATCTATTCCACATTCATCGTAACTGTTTAAATGAATTTCGTCCAGGTTCAGGGAGTATTGCGCATTTTCATCCAGCTGAACTTCAAACGGCGGTACACAATTTACAACTGGTGGAATTGAATCGATAACTGTAACTGTAGATGTGCAGGTTTTTACCAATCCAAAGTTATCGCTTACCGTCAGTATAACTTCATTTTCTCCAACATCGTTACAATCGAACTGGTATTTTGACAGGGACATGTTATCAAGGCTGCAGTTGTCGCCTGAACCGTTGTCTACATCTGCGGTAATAATTCCTGCTGTTCCGTTTTCATCGAGATAAACGGTGATATCCTTACAAATTGCTTCGGGTGGAATCGTATCGAGAACCGTGATATTTGCAGTGCATTCGGTTTCGTTTCCGGCTTCATCCGAAATCAGAATTTTAACCTGAACTCCGTCATCTGCTAAATCTTCACAATCGAATTCCGTAATATCAATGTCGATAATCAGGTCTTCAGGATTGGTACAGTTGTCTGAAGAATTTGCAGTGATTCTTCCGATATCATCACCATTCAGAATATATTTTCCAATTTCATCGAGATAAACCGTGATATCGGTACAACTGGCAAGCGGTGGTTCGGTATCGGTTGAAATCAGGATTTGCGTGCAACTGTCCGTATTTCCGCAAAGGTCTTTAATAATGTATGTTGCCCTGATTTCCGATTGGCCGGGCAAACGATTTATCACTTTGTTTATGGTGAATGAAGCCGAATCGATTCCGCAATTGTCGGACAGGGTTCCACCCGCTGCAATAAAGTCTTCGATGGTAACAATATTCATATTCAAATCCGACAGGCATTCGGTTGACACATTACCCGGACAACTGATTACCGGCGGTTCGGGATCGTTGACGATAATAAGTTGTTCGCATGTACGTTCGTTGCCACAGGAATCTTCAATAGAATAAGTTCTTTCAATGGTGAGGCAGAATATGCCGTCAATTGTATCCTGCGATACGAAGGCAAATGTTGTGCTATCGATACCGCAGTTGCTTTCGGCTGATCCTCCGGCAGCTTCAAATTCAGCATAAGAAGCGTAGGGCGGATGAATATCGATTTCAGTGTTACATCCTACTTTTATGGTTGGAGGACAGGTAATTTCAGCCAAAACATCTTCATTCGTAAGCGTAATTATCAGCGTTGTTTCACAATCGGTGTTATCGGTAACTTTTACTGTATATTCTCCGGCATAGAGGTCTGAAATATCTTCTTCTTCCGAAGTAAAGCCATCCGGCCCGGTCCAGGCAAAAGTAAACGGCGCAACGCCATCAACAACGGTAATATCTATCCATCCAGCTGGCAGCGTGCTTGGGCCAACATCGTGGTGAATTTCGGAAACAATTATACCCTGCGTAATTTCGATTAACTGCTGGCAGGAGCTATAATTGCCACATTTATCGTAAACCGTAAATGTTCTGGTTACCAGTGCAGGGCAACCCGGATTTACAGAATCGGCATAAGCAAGTTCAAAAATTCCGCAGTTGTCACTCAAATGAATATCAAGTTTCGTAGTATCGCTTAGCGGAATAAAGTTGCCTGTGGCATTAAACGCCAATCCGGTTAATTTTCCTAAATCGCCAAGATTTGCATCGAGGAATACGTCTTCCGGACAGCTAATTGTTGGTGCAATTGTATCGTTAACTGTAATTTTTTGTACACTGAAACTCTGATTGCCACATATATCGGTAAAGAAGTAGGTCCGTTCGATAATCGTCGGACAATCTTCTGTAATAGTTTTGTCGCTATGGCTTAATGTGTAGAAACCATTGTTACAGTTTTCAGATACATAACCGCCACTGTATTTTTCGTATTCATCGCGTGTGGGATAAGCTGCCGGTACTTCACAACTTGCCACAATATCTTTTGGAGGCCTGATAATTGAAGGTTTCGTTTTGTCGTCGATAATAATCGTTTCGGTTGCCTGTACAGGATTTCCGCAGATATCTTTTATTTCGTACATGCGTAGTATGTTTAACGGACATGTTCCATCCCTGCTCTCCCAAACAAATCGGAAAGTTGACCAATCAAGCTCACAATTGTCATCGGCAGAATTTCCTTTCTTCGCTTCAAACTGAGCTTTATTCTGATAGATATCAGGCACATCATCGATACATTGACCAGATTTGCGTGAAAGTGTAAGTATTGGTTTTTCTGTATCACGGATGGTTATTGTCTGGTCACAATAGGTAGATTCACCGTTTTCATTTTTTATTGAATAGGTACGTGTTACAATTTCAGGACAGGAACCAAGATCGGAAACTTCGCCTTCAAATAAAAATGAAGACTCATCGAGATTGACTCCGTTTGTGCTCGAAGCGCTTCCGCCTGCTGCAACAAATTCAGCATAAGCATTATATGCTGCCGGCAAATCTTCAGGACACTGAACATTAAATCCATCCGGACAGTTCATATTAACCAATGAGTTTTCAAAGATTGTAAATACCTGATCGCATTGGCTTATATTTCCGCAAACATCAGCAATCTGATAAGTTCGGGTTATCGTTTCAGGATTTGTATTGCCGTCAGAAGTTTCTTTTACAAATTTAAATGTGGTTTTATCGATTTCACATTCGTCAACTGCATAACCTCCTGCATTAACATAAGCTGTATAATTTGAATATTTCGCCGGCACGGGAACACCTGTAAGCGTTCTGTCGGGCGGACAACTCATTACAGGCGGTATCCTGTCATCCACAAAAATATTTTGTACACAAATTACCCACGAGCCGCAGGAATCCTGAATTAAGTATGTACGTCTTATGTTCACACAGAAAGGACCATTGAATTCCTCGTCGCCTCCCCAGCTAAATGTCGATTCGTTGATTCCGCAGGTGCTGCCTGCACTTCCGCCCACGGCCACATATTCTGCATACGAATTATAAACTGTATTGGCAACATCAGCACATGACTCAACTTTAATTTCAGGAGGACAATCGATAACTGCATTTCCGGGTTCAGAGATAACTGTTACCGACAATTGAGCGGAACAGTTATGCGCATCGGTTACTGTAACATCGTAGATTCCTGAAACCAGTTCGGTTAAATCTTCGGTTGTTTCCCCGCTACTCCAGGTGAAAGCGAATGGAGCGGTACCGCCTGTTACCTGTAAATCAATAGCTCCTATCGGTTCATTGTTAACACCTGAATTGGTTGGCGTAGCGGCAAGCAGGATTTCGTCATACACCGAAAGCTTAAGCGTGATAATGGAGTCGCAGCCATACATGTTGGTTGTAATGTATTCATAATCACCTTCAGAATTATAAATTGAATCGTTAAATGCATAGGGGAAATCGGTCGGACAAATGGTATCGAAAACGGTTTCGTAAGTAACCGGCCAAATATCCAGCGTTATTGAGGAAGAGGTTATACAACCGTTTTCATCGGTAACTGTATATATTAATTCAAAGTTGCCGGGAACAGTTCCGTTGAAGACAGGATTTTCAATATCATTCGTTGAAAGATAATTTGCACCTGTACCCGTCCAGGAATGCGTATAACTGCCTGTTCCACCAACTGGATTTCCGTTGAGCGAAATGCTGTTTCCTTCACAAACTGCCACATTATCGGAGGTAATTCCTGCAATCAGCTCATCAGGTTCGGTAAGTACAAATGACGTATCGATTGAACAACCACTTGCATCGGTTACTACAATATGATAATTTCCTGCAGGTACATTTAGTAATGATTCACTGGTTTGACCTGAATCCCATTTAATGTCATACGGTTCAGCGCCATCAACTATATTCAGATGAATTGATCCTGTTTCACCATAACAAAGGATGGAATCGATTCCGTTAAAAGCAAACCGCAAATCCTGTTCGATATTTACTTTGATGCTCAATGTGTCCATACATCCCAAAGAGTCGGTTACAACAACCGTGTAAAGCATATCTCCGGCGAGATTGTCAATGTCTTCGGTTGAAGCAAATACACTAAACTCATCACGCCATTCGTAACGATATGGATCGCCAACTGTATAAGGAGTTCCGCCGTAAACTGTTAAATCGACCGAACCGGGCGCTCCACCCATGCATTTTGCATCTACGCTATCGGCTGTGAGTACCAGTGGATCCGGTTCATTAATTATTATTGAATCTTTTGCTACACAATCATTAAAGTCGGTAATAGTAATTACGTATTTCCCGGCCGTCAGATTAGAAGCGGTTGGCGACATTTGAGCAGGTATGCTGTTCCATAACTGAAAATAGCTGCTCGTACCGCCTGAAATAGTTACGTGGGCCGAACCGTTATTCCCGCCAAAACAGCTAACATTTTCAAACTTGTCGATATCAGCCAGTAATTTATCGGGTTGAGTAAGCAAAACAGAATCGGTGACTTGGCAACCTTTGCTATCGGTAACCAAAACTTTGTACCAGCCTGCCTCAAGTCCGGTAATTGTATCGTTAGTCGAAGTATATCCGTTTGGCCCGGTCCATTTATAGTTATACGGTGCATTACCACTGGTTACTATTAATTTTACTTCTCCTGAAAAGTCATTATAACATTTCAGATGCTCCGGAATTAAGGTAATAAGCGGACTGCTGAACCAGATATCAACAGTGTCTACCGCCGGAAGGCAGGTACTGTTTTCAGCAAGGCCATACGTTGTAATAATCAGATTTACATTTCCAAGGATACTGTCTTTTATTCCCGGAGTATACACAGGATTCATTATTGAATCGAAATCGAATACCCCGTCGCCGGTCGATGTCCACTCTATTTTTCGGAAATTCTCTGCAATTGCCTCGTATAACGAAACTGTTTCGGATGTACATACCAGTTGCTGATTTCCTGCAAATGCAAATGGCGGATCGAATACTTTTACTTTACCAGCTTCAATGGTGTCGCAACCATGTATACTATATTGAATCGTAGTTATCAGGAAAGTTCCGCTAGTATCCCAAATCATTTCGATTTCACTTCCGTGAATCGAATCTTTTAGGAATGGCGTTCCCGGTGAATTATAAACTGTATCGTATGCTTCGTTGGTTATATTCCATTTATATGTAGAGCTTTCCCATCCATTTATTCTGTAGTTGCGAACCGCATCGATACAAACTGAGTCGATGACATAGGTCTCCTGCCCGACTAAGTCATTCAGGCGGGCCTGTGCAGCCAGAGTGGTTGCAAACAACATCAGGAAGAATATGTACATCAACTTTTTCATTATTTTATTTCCATTAATCAATTATTAGATTCATGTCTGTCCGGCCGCATGGTCCCGGCGGGACACAAGACACGGAGCGGCGCTCCGTGCTATGCAACGTCGCCCCTGGGCCACGGAGCTGCGCTCCGTGCTATCAGACGTCGCCCCTTTGGGGCTTTTCTAAATATGTCCTGTTTTTCATAAATCATAATTCAAACATTTTTTTATTAACTTATTTTCTCGTTTACACATTCTTAACTGCCAACTGCGACTGCCAACTGCGACTGATCACTGACAACTGCGACTGTTCTCTTTCTTTCTACTGACCACTGCCCGCCCGGATGACCCCGGTCAGGCTGTTCATGATCATAATCATTTTTTTCCAACTATTTTCTCTTTTCTTCCAACTGCCAACTGCGACTGATCACTGATCACTGATCACTTTCTTCCAACTGTTCACTTTCTTCATTTATTCATTAATCACCCAAATAAATTTTTGTACTGACAGGCCGTGGGAAAATAATCACTCTTCCTCTTTCGGGATTTGGTTCAGGATAAGAATGAACCTGACACTGGTCTGTAACTTCCATAACCCAGAACTCATGTGTTCCACCGGACAAAGGCGGTGCATTGATGATAAATTCATCTTCGGTTTCTCCTCTTAAGTTCAGGACAGCGGTTCCGTCACCATAGGTATAATGTGCTTCCCACGGAGCCATACCGGTAAATATCACCCTCAGGTGAGCAATCTCATCTTCGCACACTGAATCACCTTCAAGCACAAGTGTAGGTATATTGGGAAGTACATTAACTCTGAAAACCATCAGGTTATTTGTACATATCTCTTCATCCCAAACCATTACCCGCAAGAAAATAAATTCCGGTATCCAGCCAGTGAACTGTTACCGTTGAACCCTGGTACATTCCTTCATCAAAGTAGGCGACAGGATCTACATCTCCGTCAGCTTTTGCAAAATTGACAGTTGAGTCCCTGTACAAGTCCCAGGTATAGCGGTCTCCCGGCCATTCATCAACTGTAAAATCCATCGTTTCACATTGGGGAATTTCAATGTACGGAACATCCTTTTGTGCCATAACCGCAGTCATAACAAGGACTCCCGGGAGTATTCCCAGTAAACGATAAATGATATGTTGAATTTGTTGCTTCATACTAAAGCCATGAGCTAAAAGCCACAAGCCTCAAGCTGTCTTACTTTTCACTTTTTACTTTTACCTTTTTACTTTTGCCTTTTTACTTTTGCCTTGTTTCGGACATAACAGTCACATTCCGGACATTTTAAGCCGGTTTTAGTTTCTTATTTTATGTCTACCTTTCATTCCTTCTGTAATGCTTTTTTCACTTATGTATCAGTTTTCTTTTTGCTAAAAGCATTTTGCAGGTTTTAACCTGGTCTTATTCTGTGTCCCTTATTCATTTCTTTTTTTCTTAATGTATTAACTCAATATTCTATCACACGCTGTTTTTGGTCCGGGGATATATTTCCCCCTTTAGGCATAAATTGCCTGATAAAAACAGCATTCTGAATTTTTTGCATATGTCGTTCCGTAGCCTGAAAAAAACAATAGCAGTTCCTTGATAATCGGAACTTATTTTGCCCGGCTGACAAATCCAAAAATTGGTTCACTCCACACCGGTGGTTTCTAATGCGAATACCGCCCGGGAGTTTTCCTGAGCATCCATGATGGACCATCGCGATAAATAAACAATGGCCTGTCACGGACTGGTCTTTCCTTCATGTCATTTCGAATCCGCCGGCTGGCGGAAGAAATCTGTTTCATATCGACAGATTTCCCGTCATTCTTCCTCGGAATGACAATCACAGAAATACCAGGTTGCCGGTTAGCAACGACAGGTGTCCCCCTCGCAAAGCATGTCATTCCGAATTCCGATTTATCGGATAAGGAATCTCTTTCATCTTTGCAGAGAAAGATCTCTCCCCGTATCTCGTCGAGATGATAAGTCGGAACTGGATTAACAAGCCTTTGCGATAGGGCATTGCTGTCCATCATGTATTGTTTCATATTTTTTAGTTTTTAGCCCCGAGCTAAGAGCTACGGGTCTTTTAACCAATCTTGTTTTTACTCCGTGCAGCATTTCCGCCTTCGGATTCTCAGAGCCTTCAAGTTCAAAGCTTAAAGTTTTAAGTATCAAGTATCAAGACACAAGACTCATAATCCTGAATCATTATAATCATGGTTTCTCTTCACTTTTATCTTTTCACTTTTTACTTGTCTTTTTGCCTTGGTTGTTCACTTTTTCATTCACCTTGGTCTCAGCTGTGAGCCATTAGCCACGAGTTGCGAGTATTCACATGCCAACTGTGACTGAATCACTGCGACTGATCACTTTCTTCCAAACTGCTCACTGCGACTGCCAACTGCGACTGCCAACTGCGACTGTCAACTGCGACTTTCCTCCCCTGCCCGAAGGCCGCCTCCTGCCCCCGCCGACTGACGGAAACAGGAAGCGCTCTCTTAGGTGATGAAAAAGCAAGTTTCATACTAGCTCAAATCATTAAGGAGTTTTAGTAATTACATCATCTGGAGTTTCACGTAACGTTCGCTGCATTGGTAGTACCATCCATATAATGTGAGGTCTTGGAGTAATTGTGATAGTGGCCTGCAGTCATATCTAATCCAGGTACATCAGTTACTGTCAATATCAGTACAATCATCATCTTCCATATCCCAAATACCTGCTATCATTATCCTGGCATCAACTGCCAAAATAAAAGGATTTCTGTTAATGATTCTTCCAGATTATTATCGATATTACAACTTTAACAAATACAGAAACACCACTTGAAACATCTGCAGGACATTGCTGTTGCCGTCAACTGAGTACCGACTGAACAGTCCCAGTTTCCATACACTGAAGCTGCAAGTCCATGAAGAAGCATATTGCAGTACTTGTATCAGCTTGAGCATCTGCCAAAGATACTGTACATCGAAATAAACTACTGCAGTTTGAGAAGTAACCAATCCACTAATAATCTGGAATGTTGGAGTCCAGTCAGTTACAAAGTTTGCTGCTGCAACTTCAAAGTAATAGAGTATTGTGCCATAATCCATATCCAATTCTTTTGTACCTGTTATTATATAGTTGCACTTTGAACATCGTCCACACACTTCGGTATTGTTTAACATCATCCCAATAATATCGTTCCAGTACCAGTCTGATCAATAGCTGCAATATCAATGGTAAAGTTAGGAACAGTGGATTGATTTCAAAAACCTGAATATTATCCGCACAATTTTCACCTGTTGCATAACCAACCAACAAATGTTGGCGATGGGTCAGCTGGCTACCAGCAGCTGAAATCACCCTGATATTCAGTACTGCCAAAATATCTGCAGTCCAGGTAATATACTGATCTCCAGTTGCCATCACAGCTATCAGTAGCAGTCTCCATAATTTGCACTAGTTACCATAAACGTCAGGACTGCATTATATCGTTGCCAGATTAAATCATTCCACACGGTAATAAAATCTGGATCTTTTGTTGCCCACCAGGTATAACGCATTGCAGCATTTCCACCTGATGCGTACCATCCAATCGAATAAGTATAAGGATACACGGAAAAGGATGTAATGGTTGTGACTGTTCCTGCGGAAACACACGATAGTGGATCACACCTGGATTTGAAGCACCATACATCAGTTGTGCAAACGCATTACACTACCGGCAAAAATTAGCCGCAATTAAAAAGGTTAAAAATAAAATTTGCTTTTTCATTTTGTTTAAATTTTTGGAACCTCCCCACCTCCGTCAGTGACGGGAGTAAGAAGAAAATCCTGTTAATATTGTTTGTACCTCTTCTCTGGGCGTCTGTGCCGGTTTTTAAAGAGGCGTGCTTTTTATTAATTTGTTTTTGGAAACTCTCCCTGGCTCATCCGCTCAATCCTGAAGGAAGGGTAAAGGAAAAGAGTAAATCTCCGGTTTTTTTTGAGACCTCCCCCGCCCCCTCCCTCCATTGGAGTCCCTTTGGGAAAAGAAGGGGAGATAAAAAGAAAATCTCCATTTTTATTTTTCAATATTTCAAATGTTAAAGGGGCTAACCGATGTTCGGTTTTATTTCTTTTACCTGTATCCGGTACACCGACAGAATTTTTACACCTGATGTGCAAATTCAACAGTCCGTATCTGCGCCTACCGTTACCAGGCATTTTTTCATAAGCAAATAGATGGCCTCCCCTCCCGCCTTAGGCGAGAGCAGGTGAGGACTTTTTCTGTTAATAATTTTTTTAATTCTCTCATTTTAAACTAATTGTTAAAGTTTTTGGAATTAACAAGCCCTAATTGTTAATTCGTTCATCCTCCCGATATCCCGCCTGAGGCAGGATGGAAAGAAGGACAAAAAAGTACAGGCCTCCCCTTGCCGCGTAAATGCGACATTGCGGGAGGCCTTTTTTAAAACTAATTGTTTACTATGTTGAACTGTTGAGCTTCTTTTTATTAAGCCGCAAGCTAATAGCTGCAAGCTGTGAGCTGTGAGCCACGAGTTGCGAGTCAGGAGTAAGGAGCAAGGAATATCACTGCTTTCTGTCATTTGCACGATAGGAGCAGATCTGCCTGTTCGAAGAAATTTCTTCTTCAATCAGATGGTGCTCTCCTTCCAGTGGATATTGCTTTCCTTTCACAAGGGATTGCCACCTGAAACCAACTATTCCTTTGCTCTTTGCTCCTTGCACTTTGCTTTTTATATATCTATTTTCTCTTTTCATTTTAATTCAGTTTTATTAATTCTGGTCTTGGTTTTACTGTAATCGTAGTTTGGATCGGTGCACTTTCATTTCCGTGACAATCTGTAATCCAGTAGGTGATTGTATGAGTCCTGCTCTTGAATGTTTGTCCGTCGCCCCAGAGATAGATTGCACTTGCCAGGCCCGAAATTGGGTCTGCATAAGTTGATGGTTGTGCATATCCGTAAATTGTAGGTTCGGAAGGATTATTCCCATCAAAATCAATTTCCCAGCGCAGTGTGTATCCGTCGGTGAGTATACAGCAGTTGTCAATGTAGGTACCCAAATCAATATCAAGCGCTGTATCTCCCGGATACAAAATATCGTAGTCTGCATCCGGATAGTCAGGTTCCAATTCCAGGTTATCTGCATCTCCGGTGTAAAGGGCATGGAAAAGACTTTCCACGCAATCTTCATAAGGATTTGCGGTGAATGAAGGAGGTTCCTCATCAATCACAGTACCAGTTGGTCGCATTCATCGTGCCCCGAAAGGTTTTCGGCATACCAGTGTATAGTTGAAGTTCCTTCAGGTAAATCAACCGGACCAATTGGTGTAGGACTTACTCCTGAGCTGCTTCCGGTGCCAATTTCAACTCCGTCAGGATCATAAACCGTCCAAATCCAGTCAAGAACTTCACCCGTTGTATTGGAAGGAACACCCGGATTATCGACATCGCCGGATTCAATATGGTTATAGCATAATCCCAAATCCATCTGTAAGGTATCGGGTGGCAGACAAGTTATATCCGGTGGATAGAGTACATTAACATTAAATTCACAGGTTGTTTGATTACCGCAATTATCGGTAAAGGTGTAGCTTATAGTAGAAATACCTCTGTTAAACTGGTATGGCGAAGGAATCAGGCCTGTTCCTGAACCGGATGTTGCTCCGGTTATTGTCCATTCAACCTGAATGTCAACTGAATCGGTACAATTATCTGAAAAATCAAATGCGGGAATTTCGAAATAGGCGAAAATTGAATCAAATTCCGATGGAGTTTCAAAGTCACCGGGACAATCTACCAACGGAGGTTCTGTTTCGCCAATGGTAATGGTCTGATCACAACTGGCTGAATTTCCCGCAGCATCGAAAACGGTCCAGGTACGTGTAATTACCATCGGACAGGTACCTGAAGCTACGTCAATATACGTAACAGTTACAATTCCGCAATTATCGGTAGCATCACCCTGGTTAATACCGTCTGAGAATTCGGCGTAATCTGAAGTGGTAATTGTATTCGAAAATGCAGGACTAAGCGAAGCAGCAGTGCTATCGCAACCAACTATGTTCTGGTCGACAGGACAGGTCAGAATGATTGGATCCTCTACGTCGGATACGACTACCATTTGAGTGCATGTTGTTGGCGAACCGATTGTTGGAGTAATGGTCCATACCACGTAAGTCGTATCTACAGGGTAATAGCCACTGGCATCGTCGGTACCTGTGCGATCGTTGGTAACCACATAGCCAAGTGAACAGAGGTCGTCAACGGTTGGAACCGGAATCGTAAGGTTTGCGCCACAAACCGTTGGATCGTTTACTGCAATTACGTCAGGCGGACAGCCCGTATTGAATGCAGGCATATCGTACGGAAGAACTGTAACAGTGAAAGAACACGAGTCTTTATTTCCATCAGGATCGGAAACGATATAAGTAACCGTTGTTATACCTGTATTAAAGCTTTCGCCTTTTACCGATCCGGAGCCGTTGCCAAGCGTTGCTCCTGTCATTCTCCAAATCAGTGTTAATGAGTCTACCGGCCAGCAGTCATCGTTATACACGGGATCCTGAATAGCAGCAGGAATAACGCTACAGTTGTTTACATCAGTCGTATCGGATACATCCTGACAACCTGAAATATCGATATTCGGCGGTGTAACATCAATTATGGTAACTGTAAATGAACAGTCATCAGTATTTCCATCCGGATCGGCTACTGTGTAAGTTATTGTAGAAACCCCAACATTGAATGACAATCCTGTTACTGATCCTGTACCTGAGCCGGTTGTGGCTCCGTTTATTGTATAACTTAATTCAAGGGAATCTTTTGGCCAGCAGGTATCATTGTAATCCGGATCACTTAGGGTTGCCGGAATTTTTGAACAACTATTCGGGTCGGCGAAATCGGAAGCATTTACACATCCTGCAATATCGATTACAGGCGGTGTAACATCTACAATTGTTACGGTGAATGTACATTGAACCGAATTTCCATCAGGATCTGTTACTGTATAAGTGACGGACGATACTCCAACATTGAAAGCAATTCCTGAAACAATTCCTGTTCCCGACGCCGAAGTAGCGCCTGTAATTTCGTAGGATAAATCAAGAGAATCTTTTGGCCAGCAGGTATCATTATAATCCGGATCAATCAAAGTAGTTGGTATTTTAGAACAATTATCAGGGTCTGCAGTTTCTGAAACACTGGTACAACCAGCGATAATTACAGGAGGAGTTACATCAAGTATAGTTACGTCGAAACTGCAATTGGCTTCGTTGCCATCCGGGTCAGTAACATAATAAATTACATGTGTTACGCCAACATAAAATGCTGAATCGGTAACAAATCCAAAACCACTGCCTGTTGTAGCGCCTGTCATTTCCCAGCGAACAGTCCAATGAATCATTTGGCCAACAGGTGTCGTGATAATCAGGATCGTTTAAAGTGGCTGGTACTTTGGAACACATATCAGGTGCTGCAACATCTGTTGCATCGGAACAATTAGCATCGACAACCGGTGGCGTTACATCGTGAATAGTAACAGTAAATGAACAGGTTTCGGTGTTTCCGGTGGAGTCGGCAACAGTATAAATAACAGTGGTAACCCCCACGTTAAAGGTTTCGCCGCCTACATAGTTCAAGCCGGTTGCCGGTGAAGTACCAGTTGTTGCTCCCGTCATTTCCCAGGTAACTGAAGCCACCACACAGTTGTCGTCAACTGTTGGATCAGGTATTACAACATTTTCAAGATAACAGTTGTTGGGCCCTGCATTTTGATCTACATCGGCAGGACAGGTAATGGTCGGTAGCTGATTCATCGGTTACGATTATATTTTGTGTACACGAAGCTGTATTTCCGCAACCATCAGTAGCAACCCAGGTTATGGTCGTTGTTCCGGCCGGATATGGGTCGGTAATTTGTAAGCCATCGCTGCGGGTGCCAGTCAGTGAGGCAAGTATACAATTGTCGGTTGCAGTTGTGGTTCCTATATCGACTCCTGAGGCTTCGCAATCACCCAAATCGGCTATATCGCTTACATCACCTGCACATACGAGAACAGGCGAAGTAGTATCAGAAACAGTAATCAGTTGAATTTTGGAACTTGCATTCATACATTCATCCAACACTGTCCAGGTTCTGTATATCAAAAGTTCACTGCTGCATGATCCGGAAGCAATAGAATCGGACTGAACGGTGGAGAGATTACCGGCGTCGGTACAGTTATCAGCTAAATTGGTTGGAACTCCCGTAATTGCCGGATCTGCATCATAAGCACAGACATCATCCCTGAATACAGTAATATCGGCCGGAACTGTAAATGAGGGTTCCTGCAGTACACTGCTGGGTGCATCGATGGTAAAATAAGCCGAGCTATTAACAACCTGGCCGCAAACATCCTGTGCAGTATAGTTTATTACCACTGTTCCACCGCAGGCGCTTGGTGCATCAAAGGTTGAGAGGTCGGTTCCAATAGTGCCGCAACCACCTGAAAATCCGAATTTGGCTTTCCAATCCGCAAATGCTGTATCAACATCAACCTGTGTCTGGCATGCCGGCTGTGTTTCATCCAAGGGTGCATTAACTGAGATATTATCCGGATTCAACGTAAATTTTGCAGAATCGGTAATGAACTGACTGCAATTATCCCAGGCAGAATAAACCACAGTAACCGTTCCTCCGCAGGAGCTCGGTAAATCGTAAACCGAAAGGTCGGATGTTGAAACATTACAACCGCCCATATAATCGAATCGGGCTTTCCATGCATTAAATGCATCGATAACATCCTGGCTGGTATTACAACCCTGTACAAGCGTATCGGCAGGAACGATAACTTCAAGCATCGGCGCAGCACCAATGGTGAAAGTGGAAGTACATTCCACATGATCGGTACATAGCGTTGAATCATTGCCAACGATAAATGTGAAGCTAATTTCACCGTTACAAACCAAACCTCCAAGAGGTGGTATTGAATCGATGTTCGTTGTGATGTTACAACCTCCTGAAGCACGGAAACCGTCTACCCATGTATCGTAAGCATCGGTAATAGCCTGAATTCCCAAACAACCGGCAATGGTTGTATCGGCAGGACAACTTACAATCAGGTCGGGAGCTTCCGCAACAGTAAATGTCGATGTTTCTTCCTGTAAATCTTCGCAGGCGCCGTTTGCATTTCGAACCGAATAGGTAAACGAAAGTGTTCCTCCACACGAAATATCTGTTAGATCTGGGAAGGTGTCGATATTAGTGATAACATCACATCCACCGGTATAGCTAAACGCTGCTTTCCAGTCGTTATAGGCTGTTAAAATATCAGCCGTTTCAGAACAAAGCGGAAGGCTGACTCCTGCAGGCACACTAATTACAATCGGTTCAGGCGGTTCAACAGTGAAAGTTGAAATACATGATTCAAACTGACCGCAATCATTATATACACTATAGGTAAATTCAAGTTGTCCCCCGCAGGTTAAGTCGGTAAGTGGCGGAAAAGCATCCAGGTTATCGGTTACGGTGGCACATGCTCCGTCGTAATAAAATCCTGCTTTCCACATATCATAAGCTGCAAGTATTGTATCGGGATCTGGTGCATCCGGCCAAAACTGTATCAGCCGGGCAAAATATGGTTAATGTATCCACAGGCTGAACCGTGAAAGTTGAGGTACAGGAATCAACTTGTCCACAACCATCAGATGCAATAAATGTAAAACTAAGCGTGTCGCCACAGGCGATATTTGAGAGCACCAATGGCGGTACAGCATAAAGATTTGTGGTAATATCACAACCTCCTTCAGCAAGAAAACCGGCAACCCATCTGTTGTAAGCAGCGGTAACTGAATCAGGAAGCGTACAGGATTCAAGATTTGGGTCAACCGGACATGTAAGCGTGATTGGTGAAAGCACAGACCACACTGCAATTTGTTCGAATGGTAAACTTTCCTCACCACAATCATCGACGTATACCCAGGTTCTTTTTTGAGTACGTAAGCATCCGTCCGCAACCACTGTATCTGTTACAGGGTAATCCACTGCAATTACCGGAGTACCACAATCATCAGTAACAGTTGGGTCTTCAAAAGTTGGTGTAAATGTATCGGCCTGACAATCGGAAACGAAGACTGTATCAGAACCAGTTAAAACAGGAATGTCATTTGGCACCGTCAGGTTATAAATTACCAATCTGCCCGGACCACCTGTATTGGTGCTTGTTCCTACCCTGAAACCGAATCTCATCACTGCTATTCACGGAAAAACTTCGGCTACCAGAGGCACCATTGGAATTTCCGAGCAATGAAGGCGTTCCATTCAGCAGGAAATATCCTGCATCTTCTTCGTTGGTAGCAGGATTTATCGCAAACATTTGAGCAGCGGCAAAAATCTGATTCCTGTTACGTGAATTGTAACTTGGCCATTGGAAACTTCGGTTCCCGGTATTTCCAGAAACTTTTGAGATGGCAACCCGGGAAGTTGTTTCATCATCGTCGTAATACACTGTAGTGGTACCAATGGGGGCATTTAGAAATTCGAGTACGCTGCCTCCGTTTATATCTGCCGAGAATGCTGTAACTAATAACGAGTTGGCTGCTACTGTAATAGCAGGTATTGTTATAGATCGATAACCTTGAGAACCTCCGGAAGAAAATTCCTGAGTCAATCCTGATGAGTTTCCAATTGGATTTGAAGAGTTGTGGCCTGTAACCCGGCTGGCAAAAATCCGGTCGTTCGAGCCTACAGATCCTCCGCTAACACTAAAGTTATAAGAGCTTGGTTCGCCTGATGTTGCAATTTTCCAGAAACTTGCAACAGTAGCTGTACGCGAACTGTGCGTTGTTGTAAGAATGCGTGTAAATCCAGAGCCACTAATGTTAAGATTATTATCGTTAATATGAACTGTTACAATAATGAGGTCTCCGGCAGAAACATTATTCGGTCGACTAACTCTCATATTTGAGCTGCTGCTGTTTGACCCGGAAGTCTGATCTTCCTGATGCCAGACAATTTTGTTTGGTGGAGCAAGGAATGTCCAGTCGAATGAAACTGTGCCGGAACCAGTACAATGAATCATGTCGGTGGTACCTGGTGAACTGCTTTGATTGTCGCTGCCAACTAATGTAACCAGGCAAGGTTCTTCACCATCATCAATATATCCATCGGAATTGGAACCATCTAAAGTCCAGCCAGATAATTCCAGACAGCCGTTAAAAGAAGTTGGTGGAGCTACAGTTACAGTTCTGGTATCCTGAATTGCGACGCAGGTACCAGATGGATCGTTTGTTGTAAGAGTAAGCGTTATTTCTCCAATATATCCTGAAGGAGGAGTATAGGTAACACCTGCCGGATTTGTTGTGTATGAAGTGCTACTCAAGGTTCCATTACTTCCACTGGATGGATTTAAACTTGTGATTGACCAACCTCCTGTGATAGTTGAAGAAGACAATCCTCCAACATATGCTCCTGAAAGAAGCTCAGTTGAACCTTCACATAAAAATATCGGGTCACCAGCTTCAACAATTAATGAGGATACTATATTAAGTATAGCAACATTACTGTATTTCACACAACCTGTGTTGGGATCGGTAATTTTTAAAATAAAATAATGATAACCTAAACGGTTATTCACCGAAAAATCAACTACCCATTGGTAATAAGAAGTGTAATTCTCGTACCCAGGAGCAGTTGTCCATGGCCCACCAGGTGACGGACCATACAAGAAAGTAGGATTCCAGGAAGAAGGAATGGAAGATGTACCTACCAGGTTCCCATTATCCGGGTCTAAAATCTCTATATCATTATCGCTTAAGGCTTCCGCGCCTGCACAAACCTCTATGAAGTCTTCCACAAAATTGGAGTTCCAGGTAAGATTATAGGTTTTAATCTCAGGTCGTACCTGAACGCGAACGGTGAATGTACTGCTACAGCCATCTTTTGTTGCTGTAACTGTATATTCCACAACGGCATTTGAGCCACTTGCTCCCGGAGATACAATCTGGGCGTTATTCAAAGTATCGGTTATCATCGCACCGCAGGTTCCACTACAATTGGTATTGCCCGTTACTGAACCTGAAATCACGGAAGATGTCCAGCTAAATATAGTTCCAGAAACAGAAGAGTTCAGAGTTAAATCAGCAGGATAACCGCTACAAATTGTGATATTTGCCGCCGAAGCCACCGGTGTTTCAGTAACCGTAACGGTAAACGTACAGTTGTCGGCACAAATATTTGGCATTGTGTAATCGAGATTGTGTATGCCGGGTCCTGCAACAGCCGGGTCAAACCAATAATCGCTTCCGTCAAACGATACCCCTGTTCCCGAGTAAACACCGCCTGCTGGATTTTCCCCGGAAAGAACGAATGCCGGATCTCCGTCACAAACATCCATATCTGCAGGGCAGGTTGGAGGCGCCGGATTTATTACATTCACCGCATATTCGAATGGCGTAAGCGCAGAACAACTATTGCCATCGTAATAATTTACTCTTATTGTTTGCACGCCGGTAGTATTCCAAACAACAGTTGCTGTGTTATCATTTGCTGATCCTCCGGCCGTAATTGTGCCACCAGTAACAGACCATACATAAGCAGTCATTCCCGGTTCTGTTGAATAAACAACTGGTGAACCACCTTTACAGGCATCTGACGGACCTGTAATTGTCGGCGATGGTAGGTCATTTACTGTAATTGTATAATCGGTTGGAATTAATGCACTACAGCCGTTGGTATTCGAATAGTTCAGGCTAACGGTTTGAGTTCCCGTATTATTCCAGCTTATCGTAACCTGATGATCAGTTGTTGTTCCACCTGAAACGACCGTACCGCCTGATGATACCGACCATTGATAAGCTGACATACCCGAAACGGTTGAGTAAGTCACCGAAGAACCGAGACAAACTTCCTGAGTACCTGCAATAACAGGTGTCGGCAATGCATTGACCGTTATGTTTTTGGTTGTTGCGGTAGTCGCGGAACATCCGTTTGCATTTTCATAATTCACCTTAACCGTATTGGCTCCGGTAGTATTCCAAGTAACGGTTGCAAAATCGTCACCTGCTCCACCACCAGCCGTAATGGTTCCACCGGCAGAAATTGTCCAGACGTAGTTAGTCATTCCTGATTCTGTGGTGTAACCGTTTCCGGTTGAGCCCACACATACACTTGCAGGTCCTGTAATTGCGGGAACCGGTTTTGGATATACATAGACATCATAAACGGTTGGATTTTCCGGATTGCAGCCTGTTGCCGGATTAATGTACGAAACAGTTACTTCCTGCGGACCGTCTGTATTCCAGTGTACAGTAGCTGTATTGCTGTTGGCGGATCCACCCGAAGTTATTGTACCTCCTGCCGAAACAGTCCACACATAAGTCGACATTCCCGATTCAGTTGTGTATACATTTCCGCTTGTTCCGGCACAAATAGTGTCCGGCCCTGCAATGGTTGGTTCCGGGCGCGGATAGATCGTGATGTTTTTCACCGTTTCAGTTGGCGCGTCACAACCGTCTGCACTTGTATAATTTACGCTGATGGTTTGTGGACCTGTAGCGTCCCATGTTACCGTAACTGAATTATCGTTGAGTCCACCACCAGATGTAACTGTTGCTCCGGCGGAAATCGTCCATTGATAATTTGACATTCCGGGTTGAGTTGAATAAACTTTAGATGCATTCTGACATGCACTGGTTGAACCTGTAATTGTTGGGACAGGCAATGCAAAAACATTCACAGGAAAAACAGTAGGCGTTGGAGCAGCACAGCCTGCAGAATTATTGTAGCGAACACTTATATTATGTGAGCCACCTGAATTCCATGTAATTGTAACTGTACTGTCGGTTGAAGTTCCTCCTGCTGTAACGGTTCCTGCGGCCGATACGACCCAGGTATAACCTGTCATTCCACTTTCGGTGCGATATACGTTGCCGGTAGTTTCTGCACAAATATTTGTCGGGCCGGTAATGTGCGGAATTGGCAAAGCCACTACCTCTACGGTTTCGGTTCCTGTAATTGAATTGTTCGCACAGGTAGGCGGATTGGAATCGAGATACTGAACACTCAAAAGGTCATAATCGAAAATTCCGGCAATGTTGGTTGGAACAGCAATTGACACATTCGATCTTCCGGGAATATTGACATTATGTGTTCCTGAACCATTAATATCGTAGGTAACAACTACTGCGAGCGTCATCGGGTTTGTGATAACGATACTTGGCGGGGCTGAATTCTGACAAACTGTAGTACCACCTGATATCGTCACAACCGGAGTAGGCCGTACGGTTACATTAAAGGAAACCGGAAGCCCGGAACAACCTTTAAATTTCGGCACAATTGTAACTGATGCTGTACCTGCAACAGGGAGGAATGAAGGGATTGCTGTAACTCCATTCACATTAGACAGCCCGATTGAAGCGCCTCCGGAGATGTCAAATAATACGCCCGCAGGAGTTCCGTTTAAAGCAACAGTATCCGACAAAATATCATTGCAGTAGTTTAGCCCGATTGGAGCGATTGCGACCGGTTCAGGATTCACTGTAATAGAAAATACCTGTGCAGGCCCGTCGCATGTTATACCACCCATAGTTAAATGCGGGGTAACTTCAATATTGGCCACCAGTGGATCGGTTCCCGGATTCGCTGCCGTGAAAGGAGCAATAATATTTCCGGTTCCGCTTGCTGCTAACCCAATGGAAGTTTCACTGTTGGTCCAGGTATAAGTGGTTGTTCCTGTTATATTCGTTGTACTGAAAGCTATCATTGCTGTCGATGAGCCTTTGCAGACTTCCTGATCTGCCGGCTGATTGACCTGAGGCTCCGGTAATACCGTTACAATGTATGTATCGGTAGCTTCCTCCGTTGTACATCCATTATCACTGGTAACTGTGAGAGTCAATGTAACATCGCTTCCTGCGTCGGTAGGTCCGGCTGTATAGACTGGAGTTAAAGTGGTTTCTCCTGCGATCGTTCCGGAACCATCGTGTGTCCACAGAATCGTACCATTTGCATAGGTTGCACCACTTATGGCAGCTGATCCATCTGCGCAAATTATCTGAGTTCCACCTGCCGTTGCAACCGGAAGCGGATCAACAATTACGGTATAAGTGGCGGTTGCCGGCGAAGCCGACGAGCAAGAGTTGTTGCTGGTCACCGTCATGGTTAATGTAACTGTATTCCCTGCATCGGTTAAATCTGCTATGTAAGTTGGAGTAAGTGTTGTTGCATTGTTCAGAGAACCTGCCCCGTCGTGCGTCCATAAAATGGTTCCATCCGAAGCCGTTGCACCACTAACTATTGCTGATCCGTTTGCACAAATCGTCTCGCTGCCACCTGCGCTTGCAGTGGGTAGTTGATCGACTGTTATTGTTGCATTGCCTGTAAAGGAAGTTCCTGTACAATTATCATCCGAAACTGCCGTCAGCGAATAGGTAGTTGTTGAGTCAGGGGTAACAGCCAACATATATGGGCTCGAATTTATTCCTGTAATTGTGACCGGAGCAATTCCGTCGGTGTAAGTAAAACTCCAGGGTTGTGTTCCTGTTAAATCTACTGTTAAATTTGCCGAAGTGCCAAAACATACTGTTGCATCGCCGGAAAGAATTGCACTTGGCAAAGGATTAACTGTTACTATTGCGCTTCCGGTTAATGATGTAGCATCGCAATACGAATCTGAAACTGCACTCAATGTATAGGTTGTGGTTGAAGAAGGCGCTACTTTTATTGTATGCGGAGAACTCAGTATATCGGAAATCGTTACCGGGGTGGTTCCATCGGTATATGTAATGCTCCATGGTGCTGTGCCGGTTAGCGCAACTGTAAATGTAGTTGAATCGTCTTCGCATATCTCCGAATTTCCGCTTATAGCACCGGTTGGAAGTGGATGAACTGTCACAGTTGCCGATGTTGAGCTACATCCGGTTGCTGTTTCTTCGAAAGTAAATGTAACCGTTCCTTCTGAAACTCCGGTTACTGTGCCATCGTTGGCGATTGTTGCAATCGAAGGATCGTTGCTTGTCCATGTTCCGCCGGTATTTGGAGTGAAGCTTATCGTTTGCCCGGCACAAACTTCTGCAGGACCGGACAATACAGGCAACGGATTCACCACAAGTGTCCGGTAAAGTGTACTTGTGAGAACGCAGTTATTTGGATTTCCGGGATCATTATTAGGCTGAGTCATTGGGAAAGTAACTGTAAGCCGATATTCACCTGCATCGGAGGGCCGGGTATTGGCAAAAGAAATAGACGTTGTTGCTGAACCTGAAATAACGGCGTCATCAGCTACAGGAATACCATCCTTTTCCCAAATCATGGAAATTGGCGTTTCACCATTCGTAGTTGCGCTGAAACCTGCGTTTTCTCCCTCACATATAGTTGTTGTAAGAGCAACAGGCGACATTGAAATTATCTCGTTCACCGTTAAAGTTCCGGCATCTGAAGTCAAATCAGAGCCCGCATTGTCTGTTATATGAACCTGGTATTGCGTACCATCAGGATTGGAAGTACTTCCAATGTTTGAAACCAGCATTGTGCCTGCTACAGGATAAGTGATATCAGGATCTCCAACTATATCAGTGAAAACAACATCTGATGGTAATTTCCGCTGCCAG
This sequence comes from uncultured Prolixibacteraceae bacterium, assembly GCA_963821855.1. Lineage (GTDB taxonomy): Bacteria > Bacteroidota > Bacteroidia > Bacteroidales > Prolixibacteraceae > Draconibacterium. Next base: position 221,030 of record CAWGFJ010000023.1, read on the forward strand.
GTGTAGGTAATCGGCGCTGCGCCTCCTGAAATGGAAACACTAAACAGTACTGAATTTGAATAACAATCTGACTGATTTTGTGGCTGTGCAACGATTGCAAGATTCGGATTAATATTTACTCCAAGAGAACTTGCCGGACTGTCGCCACAATCGTTTTGTGCGATTACCGTTACATCACCATCCTGACCGGCAATACCCGTTGTCACGGTAATTGAAGTTGTACCCTGACCGGATACGATGGTCCAGCCGGAAGGAAGTGTCCATTGATAATTCGTAGCGTTTGCTACAGGCGTAATGGTATAAGTTTCGTTTACTGCCGGAAGGACAAAAGTGTTTCCCGAAACAGCTGCAGGTGCGACTGGCGCTTCAGGCCTGATAGTTACTGTGGCGCTTCCCGACAATGGATTAGCACACCCCGTCCCGATTGGTAATAAACACTTTCCAATGTATAAACAAAGTCTCCTACTGAGACGGTTGAGTTTGTTATGGTATTATTTGAATTGGCATCAATGTTTATTGTTTGGCTGCTACCTCCGTTGATGTTATAAGTTAATGTCACCGGCAGTGATTGCGGATTCGTAAAAATAATTTCCGGATCAGGAGCTGAGTTTTGACAAACCGAAACATCTCCGCTAATTGTTACAATTGGTGTTGGTAAAACGGTTACTGTTGTTGATGAAGCAGATGATGGCCCGTTACAACCATTTGCTGTTACACTTACCGTTGCTGTTCCTGAAAATGCCGGATCCCAGGTTACTGTAGCCGTTGTTCCTGTACCTGAAATGGAATTGCCTGAGCCGGTAACAGTCCAGTTATAGTCGGTTGCATCGCTTGCAAAAGTGGTAAAACCTGTTGGGCTGCTTCCCTGGCATATTGTAGAATCTGTTGGCGAAGGAACCGAAGGAGTTCCAACGGTCGGTGTAATATTCACTGTGCGTACAACCTGAGCCGATGGCCCGTTACAACCATTTGCCGTTACCTGAATGTCAACTGTTCCGTGGAATCCGTTGCTCCAGGTCATTATTCCCGTTGAAGGATCGATTGAGCCGGCGGAAGGATCGCTGAGACTCCAGTTGAATCCTGTATTGTCGGACGCTGTTGTTGCATAAGTTGTTGTAGTGGTTCCATTGGTTAACTGGCAGGATGGTTCAGTACCCGAAGCAACAGTAATTGCAGTAGGAGTTCCCACAGTCGGAGTGATGTCTACTGTAAAATCTTCGGATGTAATGTTACAATAGCCTGTGGCTGTCGCTGTAATTGTTGCTGTACCGCTAAATGCAGCATTCCAGTCCATCTCGCCAGTAGATGCATTAATTGTTCCTGCGCCTGCCGGCGAAACCGAATAGCTTATGGAGTTGCTGTTGGTTGCAGTTGCCGTATAGGTTTCATTTGAAGCGTCCTGGCATAACGTCGCAGAACCCATGGTAAAAACTGGTGTACCTGCATCAGGCCTGCTTTCAACATAGAAAGAACCAGATGTAGTGCCGCAACCCAACGAATTGGCTACGCTCCATGCGTAACTGTGTCCGGCCTGAACAGTAAACTGACCTGATGAGTTGGGTGTCCCGTCAAAAGTATATTCGAGCGTTCCAACGCCGCCGGTTGCAGCAATGTTCACAACTGTTAGGTCGTCCAGACACAGTGTATCCTGTTGTGAAACCGTTGCTGTAATATCTACCGGATTATTGTCGTCCTTGACCGTTACAGTAGCAGAACAACTTGCAGTATTTCCCACACTGTCGGTAGCTGTTAAAACCACTGTATTCGAACCCAAATCAGTGCAATCAAAAGTTGTGATGTCAATGCTTAAAATGGGTGTTCCGCAATTATCCGTCGAGCCATTATCAATATCTGCCGGTATGATGGAAGCAATTCCCGAAGCATCCAACTGAACGGTGAAATCTTTACAAACAGCGACCGGAACAATATTATCTGTAACTGTAACATTAAATGAACAGGTTGCGGTTCCGTTGCCGGCAATATCGGTGTATTCATAAACAACAGTGGTTGTGCCTACCGGGAACGTTGCACCGGGAGCCAATCCGCTTACCATGGTGCCTGCCAAACCGTTTCCATCACAGTTATCATCAAATGTGGGCGTAGTGTAATTTACAACAGCACCACAAATACCAGTCTGTGCATCAACAGAAATATCAGACGGACAGGTTGCTGTTATGGGTTCTTCATCATCGATAACCGAAACAGTAACCTGACCGGTTGAAACACAGCCATTGGCTGTTGCTGTAATTGTAAATACTGTAGTTTGAAGGTTGGTTGGATCGGTGCTGTTCAGGATTCCGCTAATTGTGCTCCCTGACCCGGAAGCCGGTATACCTGTTAATACAGAAGCATTATTACGTGTCCATGTATAAGTCGTACCCGGTGTGCCGTTCGCGTTGGTAAGAACTATATCGGTAATTGCACTTCCCGGGCAGATGGTTTGATCATCGACAGAGGCTACGATATCTGGTCCTTCATCCACCACTAATTCACCAAATACGCTGTTATCAGCTTCGGTACAAGTAGTTACATTATCTATATTCGGAACCGTAACATTAAATACTGCCCTTGCCGTGTACATTCCACTTTCATTAGGAGTTGCATTACTGATGGTTAGTGTGGCTGTTGTTGCTCCCGAGTATGCTCCTCCATCTTTGATCTTGGGCCAGTTTCCAGCAGACTCATCATATTTCCGCCAGATGTAATCAATAGGAGTAGAGCCCGTCGTTGTCATTGTAAACGACGTCCCTTCTCCCTGGCAGATGGTTTCGTGAATTGTGGCAACACTATCCACAAAATTTACTGTTAAAACCGCAATTTGAGATGCTGTGCCATTTCCGCAATCATCGGTTACCGTAACACGATATTCGGTTCCGTTTGGACTTGCTCCGCGCCCTATCCTGTCAACCAGCATTTCTCCGGGGTTAGGATAAGTCACCCGGTTATCGTTGCCCGCATCGTTGAATGAAGAGTCAGTTGGCCTCTTCCGTTCCCAATAATAAGTAAGATTACCACTACCGCCGGTTACTGTTGTGCGGAACAATACACTTTCTCCCCGGCAGTTAGATTGAGAAGCCGGCTGTTGGGTTATTTGAGGAAGACTTGATACATCGAGGAAAACATTATTGGAGCTAGCTGTAGTACAACTATTGGTTACTTCCAAAATGTATTCTGTTTCGTCGGCAGCAACTACGGGATTAATGGTTAAGTCAGCTGATGTTGCACCTGAATACGAGCCTCCGTTTACCACATTTTCCCAAACACCTGAAGTATTTTTTCTTCTCCACTGATAGGTTAACGTTGGTGTTCCTGTTACTGTTGATGTTAATGTTATTGAGCCATTTAAACAAGCTGAAGGTGCTGTTTGGTCAATAAGAACAAGCGGCTCTTCGCTAACAATAACATCGAATGAACAGGTATTTGTATTTGAATTTATATCTGTTGCTGTCCAGGTAACTGTTGTGGTTCCTACATTAAACCCAACATTTGCAAGTGAAGTACCACTACCGCTTGTTACACCCGACAAAGTATAAGATTTTGAAATTGTTCCGGAACAGTTATCGGTTACCACTGCATTCCATGAATTATCAGGCACCACATATTGTTCTCCGGGTGCAGCACATACTTCCTGTGGAGAAGCTATACATGTCATCGCGGGTGGCTCGTTGTCGGGAGCCACGGTTACATTGAAACTGCAGATTGAGCTGTTTCCGGCAGCATCTGTGGCTACATATGAAATAGTGGTTGTTCCTTCCGGGAATATATCTCCGCTGTTTAGTCCGGTTCCGTCAGTACGTGTAAGTGAAATTGCTCCGTCACAATTATCATTAGCTGTTGGTGTTGTCCATGTAATAACTGCGCCGCATTCACCTGCATCCATCGGAATGTTGTTGAAATCCGGAGGACAATTGCTGATTACCGGCGCTTCGTCGTCCGTAATCATTACTTTGTATGTACAGGAAGTAATATTCCCATAAGCATCCTGAGCGCTGTAATCAACGGTTGTTGTGCCAACATTAAACGACTGGTTGCCCAGATAATTAGACCCTGAAGCGGATGTTGCTCCATAAATGTCCCATGCGATGGAAGATGCTGGCGGGCAGGTAAAAACAGGATTGTCAGTATTGATAGTCGCACCACAATCCAGTGGATCATTGGACTGAACATAGTCCGAAGGACATACCATATCAAACGGATCAACTGTAATGGTGCGTGTTTCAGACGCTACATCGCAAAGGAACGTACTTGCCCATCCATCATCGTGTGCTGAAGCTTTAAATACAATTGTTGCGGTTTGAGGAACACCCGTATTGTTCGTTGCGGTGAAACTCACAGTTTCACTAATATTACGATTATTACTTTTATTATTATTTAACGGCCCACCAGTTAGCGCGAGTCCAACATTAGGATTATCAACTTCCCACCAGAAACGTATGTAGTACCAATTACCGTTTTGACTATTTAAATTGTACTGTATAGCATCTCCGGGACAAACGGTCGCATTTTCAGAAGTACCTGTTATATTAAAGTTTTCGTCTACATCGAACCAGGTAAATTCAACATAAGCTGTATCCGGTTCACCAACGCAACCATTTGCAGTTGGTGTTACAATATATCTTAAAAGTGCTCCGCCATTTCTTGCATCTATATCTTGCGAAATAGAAGTTGTTGCGGTTCCACTGCTGCTGGTACCTCCATTAATAGAACCACTTATTATATCCCGAACCCATGAATAAGTTGTGCCGGAAACGTTGCCTCCTATTCCAATTTGTATTTCTGATTCGTTACAATACACTGAATATTGGGGAGCAAGAACAACATTTGGAGTAGGATTTACAGTTATGGTAAATATTTGTGGCGTTCCTGTACAACCATTAGTGGTTGGAGTTACCGTTATGGTTGCTGTAACAGGAGCATTCGTTGTATTGGTTGCAGTAAACGAAGAAATATTACCTGAACCACTCGCGCCAAGACCAATGGACGTATCATCGTTGGTCCAATCGTATGAATCGGCGCCGCTAAAAATTATTGTCGTTATTGCAGAACCATCGCAATCCACAATATCAGAAACCGGATTCATAGTCGGCGTGGTGAAAACGGTAACAGCGGTTGTTGCCACTGCTGTACAGTTGTTTGCATCGGTAACTGTTAAAGTATAAGTTCCACTCGCCGCAGGAGTTGCATTGATTACAGACGGATTTTGCGCATTGTTTGCCGTATAACCATTTGGCCCGGTCCAACTGTACCGTAATGTTCCTGTTCCTCCCGTTGCCGAAGATGTAAGATTCAGAACAGAACCATTGCATATTGCACTGTTCGAGCCAATAGAATTAATTATAATTTGTGTTGGCTGAGTTACATCATAGGTACCTGAAACTGTGCAGCCATTTGCATCTTCTACGTTCCAGTTAATTCCATTTTGTGCTGTAACGCCTGTAAATACTCCGGTTGAATTGCTATTTCCGTTAAAAGTATAGGTTTTGCTTCCTGTTCCACCCGATGACGTAATTTTAACTTCGGCTGCACCGCCATAACAGCTAATCGGTGTCGTTTCAGAAACTGAAGCATTGAGAAGAGCAGGCTGGGTTATGCTTAAGTTGCCGGTTACAGGGCCACAACCATTGGCATCAGTTACACTCCATGGAATATTCGTTCCGGCTGAAACTCCTGAGAAAATTCCATTGGAATTGGAATTTCCGTTAAAAGTATATGTTAAAGCACCTGACCCACCAGATGCTGTAATAGTTACGTTTGCAGTTCCACCGTTGCAAAGAATGGCCGATGTTACCGCCGCACTTGCTGTTATTGCCGCCGGTTCGCTTACATCAATTGAACCGAATAACGGTCCGCAGCCGTTGTCGTCGGTAACGTTGTATGATAAACTGGTTCCGGCATAAACGTTATTAAATACTCCGGAGGTATTGGTTTGACCGTTAAATGTATAATGAAGTGTTCCTGTTCCACCTGTGGCTATTATTGTCACCGAACCGGTTCCACCATTACATGGTATGGGTGTAGTCACCGTTGCTGAAGTTATTGAAATTGCTACGGGTTGAGTTACATCGATTGTTCCTGTGACAGGGCCACAGTTATTGGCATCGGTTACACTCCAGCTTAATCCGGTTCCTGCAACTACATTATTGAAAACCCCGGTTGAACTGGAGATTCCATTTAATTTATATGTGCGGGGAGTTGTTCCTCCTGTGGCCGTAATCGTAACTGTTCCTGTTCCGCCATTACAGGTAATTGGTGAGGTGACTGCGGCGCCGGCAGTTAATTCTTCAGGCTGGGTAACTATAATATTTCCGGTGAATGCTGCACAGCCGTTTACATCTGTTACGCTCCAGTTATAGTTAGTTCCTGCAACAGAACCTGCAATAGCCGAAAACACACCGTTTGTGTTGGATGGTTTGCCATCAAAATTGAAAGTATATGGAGAAGTGCCGCCTGAAGCGGAGATAATAATATTTGTCGTCCCGCCGTAACATTCAATTGGATCTGCTATCGCTGCCGATGCAGTAATCGGAGCAGTAACAGTGATGTTATAACTAATAGCATTGCCTGTACAACCGTTTGCCTTAGGTGTTATGGTAACTGTTGCATTACCTTCAACCGGTGTAAATGATGGAATTTGTGTTACATCCGTCCTGTTAACCAGGCCAATTGACGATCCACCTGTGATATCGAAAACAACACCTGAAGGAGATCCTGTTAACGGAATAGCGCTTGTTGCGACACCGCTGCAATATGTTTTATTACCCGGAGTGTTTGCAGTTGGAGTTGGATAAACAGTTACATTATACGAAACCGACGAACCTGTACAACTGTTTGCACGTGGCGTTATCGTAATTGTTGCAGTGTTTGCTGAAGCAGTAAAAGATGGAATCGCAGTAACTCCCGTTTGGTTTGCCAATCCTATTGATGATCCATTTGAAATATCGAAAACAACTCCGGAAGGTGTTCCGGTTAAAGGAATCGCAGAAGTTATTTCATTATTGCAGTACTGTTGATCGACGGGAGCAGTTGCCGTTGGCGTTGGATGAACAATTACCTCAATATCGTCATTTGCTGTAAATCCATTTCCATCGGTAACTGTAACCGTGTAAATAGTTGTGGAAGTTGGATTTGCATTAGGATTTGCAATATTTGCAGCACTTAATCCGGCAGAAGGGCTCCATGAATATGAAAATGTTGGATCCCCTGTTGCAACTGCTGTTAAAGTGGTAGAGGAACCGAAACAGATTTCTGCATTTGCATCTCCATTGTTTATTTCAACTGAAGGCGGAGCGCTGGTAATTCCTGTAAGCTGAATGTTTGAAGTGCTGATTCCAGTAGCTGTTATTGTGTTCGCACTAGTATTGGCATTGCCAAATTTGTCCCAGGGCTTACTACCCGACCATGTACCCATTGCAATGTTCGACTCTGAACCGGTTACGTCGGAGTTACTATATGTTGCTGTAATGTTGTAAACCGGATTTGTAATTCCGCTGGAAGAAATGGTCCAGTAACGTTTTAGGTAATCATTTGTATTTGCATTGTCCGGATGTTTGGAACCAACTGTTTCTATCTCGATATACGCTCCGCCGGTAAATGAACCTGAAGTAAATGTAACTGAAACCGGAATTGGATTTCCGCTTCCGTTTTCAAGCGGGAAAGTTTTTGTACCTGTACCGCTAACAGTCAGCCGAAGCGAATTGCCATTTAAATCAATATGGCTTGAACTGTTTAAAGCCAGTTGGTTCACGAGCAAATCGGATGACAATCGAAGATCTGCTGCAGCATTTGAAGTGATATGATTTATCAGAATATTGGTGGAAACTGTAAACACTGAACCGGCCGGTGTTGATCCATTTCCAAACTGGAAAGTACCGCCCACTGTGTTTTTTGTTCCGGCACCTGAAATTAAGGCAAGGTCCAGTTTTGTAGATGCTGAACTCGGAGTCCGGAAAACTACAGTACCGCCGGAGAAAGCAAAATTTCCTGATGATGTTACATTTAATGATCCCACATTATTTTGAGTGTTTCCACTTGTTGCGAGTGTAACTGTTCCATTTGAAATACTTATCCCGGAGGTTAATCCGAGCGGAGATAAAGTACCGGAAGCCGAACCATAAAGAATTCCTGAAATATTAACATTTCCTCCTGTTACAATAAATGCACCATTACTTTGATTCCGGATCGTATTTGCCGAGCTGCTTCCGAAATTTGCTGTACCCGATGAAATACGGATTAGCCCGTTATTTGTGATCGAACAATTGCCTGTGCTTAGTGTTCCTCCGGTCACATCGAAACCTGCAGCATTGTTTATGGTAATATCGGAAGCCGGATTAATCGTAAAACTGCCACCCGACTGGATAGTCAGCAAACCACTTGTCATGGTAATACTTCCGCTACTGGAAACTGAATTTGTACCTGTAACCGTTAATAAGGTGTTTAGACTGCCTTTGGAGATTACAAGTTCTTCGAACGTTGTATTTCCGCTAATTGCAGCACTCGTGGTTCCGGTAAATTCAACTACACCATTTGTTCCGGGATTGAATGTTCCGCTGTTGGACCAGTTTCCATAAACTTTTAACGTTTGGGTTCCTGAGTAATTAACTCCACCACCAGATTCGATAGTTATATTGTTGCAAACCGATGCGGCATTTACTGTAACTGTTGTACCTGATGGAATAGTAACGTTATCATCAAAACTCGGAACAATTCCACCCCAGGTATTCGGGTCATCCCAGTTTCCTGATTGAACCGCTGTATAATCTCCGGCCATAGCCGATTTTAGAGAAACCTGATTGTCGGATGATTCTTCAACCGGTTGTTCAGCTTCTTCAGCTTCAACAAAAATTAGCTGGGTTACCGATGCAATATTTCCTGAATAATCAGCAACCTGGTAATTTCTTGTAATTGTGTATGGGCAATACAATTGATCTTTCTCTTCGGAAATCAAACTGAACGCTGTAGGCCTGATCATGCAGTTATCCGATGCATTTCCGCCTGCATTTAAAAATGCCTGGAGTGTTGTATATGCGCTTGGAATGTGACTATTGCATGCAACGCTAATGTTTTCCGGAGCTATAAATTCAGGAGTCTGGTTGTCGGCAACCACAACAGTAAATGTGCAGTTTGTTGTATTTCCGAATAAATCTTTTGCAGTATAATCGATGAAAGTTACACCCACATTAAATATATAACTGCCAATTTGATTTATTCCCGAATTTGCTGATTCAGCAACTGTTACGCCTGTCATTTTCCAGGTTAGGGATGAAAGCTGTCCTTCCGCGGTTTCAATATCCAATCCTGAATTTATCGTTGCAAAACATTCATTTAAATCGGTGTTTGTGTTAATATTTTCGGGGCAATTTATACCGAAAGGCTGAAGATTGTATGTGTTATCCTTAACCGAAGGCTCGATAAAAGACGCTTTTAATTTATGGCTGCCAATTATCAGATTACATGCAACATTTTTCCAAAGCGAATTCGAATTTGAATACGAATCCAAATTGAATAAAATCAAAGCAAAAATTATTGCAATTATCCTGTAAGCGTCTTTATTTAATGGTTTTGTCAAGTTAAAACTTTAGGGTTTGTTTAAAACTGATTCTTCCGGTTTGTAATATTTTTTAATTTCTTGTTTTTAATTCTTTATATATTTCTAAAAATATTTTGCTCTCATATAACTTCTTCCAAAGAAATCCACATCATATCCAATGGTAAATTCGTAAGTGCCATTCTGATAAGGAAAAATTTCGTTGTAGGTAACATCCATAGCAAAGCCAACCCGCATGTGGTTGTTAAACATCCATTGGGCAGTTGCGCATACAGCATTGTTCGAACGGTTCATGAGGCCAAGCCATAATCTTTCCTTTATCAGAAAGTTTGCAGCAATATCATACTGTACCGGTGCGCCCCAGCTTGCCCGGACCATCATTGTGGGTTTAAATACTAATTTGTTACCTGTGAGAAATTGAAATACGTAGCCACCATTCAGATAAACGGTGCGTACTTCGGCTTTTGTGGAGTAATTCTGGAAATTATCTTTGAAGTCGTTTTCAACCAGTTTGGGAATCGATAAGCCAACATAGTAATTGTCTTCATACAAAAATGCGCCAATACCGAAATTAGGCAGAAAGCTTAAATCGATATCTTCGGCAAAAGCCCTGTCATATATACCATCCGGGTAAAGTTCGTATTCGGTAAGCGGATTTTTATAGTTTACAAAGCCAAATTTAATCCCGAAACGCAATCTTCGCTGCGGCGTTAAATAAACTTCGTAAGCATAATCAGCCAGTATGCTTAACCGTTGTTCCCGTCCGTAAGTATCGTTTATAATATTAAATCCCATACCTACGGCCGAGTTTTTCATCGGACTGTGAAATGATATAGCTTCCGTGAGCGGTGCCCGGTTTATACCGGCCCACTGTTCTCTTACCAGGGCTGTAAATCCAATTTTCTCCCACATTCCTGCGTAGGCCGGATTATGAATCTGACCATTAAACATGTACTGTGTAAAAATAGGATCCTGTTGCGCTCTGCAGTGCAACGATACCAACAATAAGATTATAAATTTTGCTAAGCGTCCATAGTAAACAAAATTCACTTTATTAACAATTAGTTTTATCTCTAGGGCGGTTCAAATATAGTAATAAAGTATTATTAAGCAATAGGGACTTAAATCATTATTAATACGTTAGCATGTTTTTATCAAACACGCAGCCCTTTGAGTCTATGTTAAATTGTTAATAACATGCCATTCACCCGATTTTAAAAAAGCTGTTTTTTTTATGCAAAAAATATCGACTTCCTTATGATAAAAACATCTGATTCGGCTTAAACCAAAAGAATCTGTGCAGTTAGAGTATTATCTTTTTCTTCAGAAAAATGAAGGGAGATTTACCTGTATTTAATCATTATTTTTTGCTTGATGATAGTATTAACCCACGATTAATATCGCTGTTTTTCGCTAAAAAATAAAGGCTAAAAATTTATGTAATTTAGACTGATTCTTTTCAATATTGATTGAATTCAAACCAAAAAATCCGGAATGTACTTGTCTGCAATTCCAGAATACTTCAGAGCCGCAGTAGCTGTTAATACTGAATCATAACAGTTCCGTTTTTCACATCGCCATTGCCTAATTCAATCATATAGATATAAGTTCCTGTCGGCAAACCGGCTGATCTTCCGAGTGTCAGCCTGTTTTCGGAGATTCCCCACCACCAGGCATTTTCGTCGGTGCCCCAAACATCGAGGTTTCCGTAGTTCCGTTTGTCGAACAGTTTATCGCCGTTCCGGTTAAATATCATCAGGTGCGCATTCGGATATTTCTGGATACACAAAATCTGGAAGAAATCGTGAACCCCGTCGTCGTTTGGCGAGAAGCCATCCGGGATAAACAGCTCACAATCGAGCGTTTTATCGAGGTATTCCGGGAAGCCGTCCAAATCGAGGTCATCGTTGCTGTAATCGCCATCGTTGTTGGTATCCTCGTTTACCGTCGGGAATTCATCATTTTCATCGTTCGTATCTCTCCAGTCTCTAATGCCGTCACCGTCGAAATCCTGTAACGGTGCATTACTTCCGAGTGCATTGCGTGTATCCATTGAGCCTGTCCAGCCGTTAACAGTATCATAAATATCGTCGAGGCCATCGTTGTCGCTGTCGAGGAATACGCGGGTTACATCCGGGATACCGTCGCTGTTGATGTCGTTTCCTTCAATAAAATCAAATACATGGTCGTTTTCTGCATCGATATCCAAATAATCGGGCATTCCGTCATCATCCGTATCCACAGGGATAAACTCGTATCCACCCATTTCCGGATCGTAGGCATCATCCCAGCCATTGCCGTTGGCATCAATTCCAAGCGGAAGAATATATTCACCTTCGCCTTCGCCCTGTCCTTCAATGTTGTCCACAATACCATCATTATCGGAATCGATATCGAGGCTATCCCAGATACCATCCTGATCGGAGTCAACCTTGCGATCGCCTTCAACCACATCGAGGATACCGTCATCGTCATCATCGATATCGTCTGCATCCGATATTCCGTCGCAGTCGTTATCCGGGAATTTCTCAATATAAACCAGTGCCGTGTCGCACATCGATGGCAATCCGTTATCGCAAATCCGGTAAGCAAAGCTGTCTACTCCGTTAAATCCTTCGTCGGGGATATAAGTAAATGAACCGTCGCTTTCAATAAGTACTGTTCCGTGAATCGGCAGTTTTACAGGTATATCTTCAATTTGAATATCGTTTCCATCCGGGTCGTAATCATTAGTCAGCAGATTACCGGATAACTCATCGCAACCAACAACGTATAAATCATCCACTGCTATTGGTTTTATATTTTCAGCAAGAACTTTAATATATACGAATGCAACGCCACACATTTTTTCACAAGGAATTGCGTCATCACAGATTTCATATTTAAGCGTATCGTTACCCACATAATCCAGCGAAGGATAATAGGTCAGAATTCCATTTACAGAATTTGCTACCGTTCCGTGAAGCGGGTATAGTTGCACAGCCAGTGTAGTAAGATTTATCCGGGTTTTTGTATCATAATCGTTTGCTGCCACATCTATTTCGATTGGGATATTTTTGGCTGTAATGGCCGAATCGGGCTGAACTACCGGCGCTATATTTCCCCAAACGGTGATTTCCGTCTGGCATGAATGAGCTGTTTCCGTTTACATCAACCGCTGTAAGTGTTACCGGTGTAGTTCCGATATGGCTGCAATCCAAATCATAAATATCGAGATACAGCTCATCTATTCCACATTCATCGTAACTGTTTAAATGAATTTCGTCCAGGTTCAGGGAATATTGCGCATTTTCATCCAGCTGAACTTCAAACGGCGGTACACAATTTACCACAGGTGGAATTAAATCGATAACCGTGACCGTTGAAGTGCAGGTTTTTGTTAATCCAAATTTGTCGGTAACTGTGAGTGTTATTTCATTTTCTCCCACGTCGTTACAATCGAACTGGTATTTCGACAGGGACATGTTATCCAGGCTGCAGTTGTCGCCTGAACCGTTGTCTACATCTGCAGTAATAATTCCGGCTGTTCCGTTTTCATCGAGATAAACCGTGATATCCTTACAAATTGCTTCGGGTGGAATAGTATCGAGAACAGTGATATTTGCTGTACATTCGGTTTCGTTTCCTGCTTCATCTGAAATCAGAATTTTAACCTGAACTCCGTCATCCGCTAAATCTTCACAATCGAATTCAGTAATATCAATGTCGATAATCAGGTCTTCAGGATTGGTACAGTTATCTGAAGAATTTGCTGTGATTCGACCGATATCATCACCATTCAGGATGTATTTTCCAATTTCATCGAGATAAACCGTGATATCGGTACAACTTGCAAGTGGTGGTTCGGTATCGGTTGAAATCAGGATTTGCGTGCAACTGTCCGTATTTCCGCAAAGGTCTTTAATGATGAATGTCGCCCTGATTTCCGATTGGCCGGGTAAACGGTTTATCACTTTATTTATGGTGAATGAAGCCGAATCGATTCCGCAATTATCGGACAGGGTTCCGCCTGCAGCAATAAAGTCTTCGATGGTTACAATATTCATATTCAAATCCGAAAGGCATTCGGTTGTCACATTGCCCGGACAACTGATTACCGGCGGTTCAGTATCGTTAACAATAATGAGTTGTTCACATGTTCGCTCGTTGCCACAGGAATCTATAATCGAATAGGTTCTTTGCAGATTGAGGCAGAAAACTCCTTCGATAGTATCCTGCGATATAAAGGCAAAGGTTGTAGTGTCGATACCACAGTTGCTTTCGGCTGATCCGCCTGCTGCAACAAATTCAGCATAAGAAGTGTATGGCGGATGAATATCGATTTCGGTATTACATCCTACTTCTATGGTTGGCGGACAATCCAGGCTTGTAAGAATTTCTTCATCGGAAACGAAAATAGTGATGGCAGATTCGCATTTGTTGGTATCGGTTACGGTTACGGTATAATCACCGGCATACAGATTGAATATATCTTCATCGGTTGAGGTGTAACCATCGGGACCCGACCATTGATACGTATATGGCCCGTCTCCGCCGGATACAGTAATATCGATACTTCCGATTGGCAGCACAGCCGGACCAACATCAACATGAGTTTCCGTGATAAGGATACCACGGCTTAAGCTGATTACCTGGCTGCAAGTTCCTATATTGCCGCAGTAGTCGTACGCTGTATATATTCGCGTAACAACTGCCGGGCAACCACCAACTACATTATCCCGGTAAGTAATTTCTGCCAATTCGCAGTTATCAATTGTCGAAATTCCCAACGATGCCGTGTCAGCTAAATCAATTTGCTGTTCACCAAAGGTAAAGGCCAGGCCTGTTAATGCCTCCAACTCGTTTATGCTTGCATCAAATTCAGTGTCAGCCGGACATGAAATTACAGGTTTAAGCGTATCGTTTACAGTAATAATTTGCGGAACATCTCTGAAATTACCGCAAAGATCGGTAAAACGATACCATCTTCTAATTCGTTTCGGACATTCAAACTCAAGTGTATCCTGTTTAACAACCGTTAATTTAACGTAAGACATATCGCAGTTGTCGATTACAAAACCTCCGCTGTTTGCATTAAATTCAGCGGGTGTAAGGTAGGGCAGAGGCAGATCACAATCGGCAAACAATGGCCTTGGCCCGCGAATCGTATCTGGTTTTTGCGTATCGTTAATTATTATAATTTCCCGTGCTTCATCAGATACATTTCCGCAGACATCATTTATTAAATAGTAACGAATTATGGTTCGCGGACAAATTCCGTCAATAGAAGGAGGCCTCGATAATCGAAGTGTCGACCAGTCGAGTTCACAATTATCCGAGGCGGTGTTTCTCCGGTCTGATTCAAACTGTTGCCGGCTTGAATATAACGGCGGAGCATCATCCAGACACTGATAAGCTTTTCTTCCCAAAGACAAAAGCGGTTTTTCCGTATCGCGCACAGTTATTGTTTGTTCCCATGTGGTGGAGATACCTGTTGCATCTGAAATTGAATAAGTGCGTGTAATGGTTTCAGAACACGGATTCCCTTCAATAAGATCGGCTCCAACCTGCATGAAGGAAGCTTCATCTATAATAACGCCTGTAGTGCTTTCAACACTTCCGCCATCTGCCACAAATTCGGCGTACGAAACATAGGCAGGAGGCAGATCACCGGGGCATTGCAAAACAGATGAAGGAGGAATAGTAACATTGAATGCTGAATTACTGAATATATAAATCAGCTGCTCACATTGACTTCTGTTTCCGCATATATCGGCAATCTGGTAAGTTCTGGTTATTATTTCAGGATTTGAATTTCCATCCGAAACATCGGTTCCCACTCTTCTGAATGAAAGTTTATCGATTTCACATTCATCGAAAGCAAATCCGCCGGCTGCTATAAATGCATTGTAATTGCTGTAAGGCGAATTTACCGTAGTGCCGATTATTATTATTTCTGAAGGACAGGTAAGTTCCGGTGGCGTTTGATCGTTCACATAGATATCCTGTTCACAATATGCCGGAGTGCCACACGAATCTGTCACTACATATCTGCGGTGAATGTTGAAACAGAAATCTCCTTCGAAGTATTCGTCCTCGCCAATTTGAGCAAATGTGGCTAGTATCGATGCCGCAGGTGCTGGTTGCATTTCCGCCGGCAGCCACAAATTGTTTATAGTAGTAATATCTCGATGCTTCAATATCAGAACAAGAAGTTAAGGTAATATCCGTAGCACAACTTAATCTCATATTTCCGGATTCGGACGAAACGGCTGCTGTGGTTTTTGCCTGACAGCCATTAGCATCGGTGACAATTACATCATACGATCCGGGAAGAAGGCCGGAAATATCTTTATCGGTAGCGCCGTTGTTCCAGCTAAATTCAAACGGAGCTGTTCCACCGGTTATTTGCAAGCTGATGCTGCCGTCAGGAACAATATTTGAGCTTGCATTTGTCGATGTTGCAGTTAAAATAATTTTTTCATAAACATTAAGGTTTAGGGTAATTACCGAATCGCAGCCGTACATATTGGTGGTAATATATTTGTATGGTCCGGCTGCAGTATAAACAGAATCATTAAATGCAAACGGTAAATCTTCGGGGCAAATATCTGTGGTTACAGTTTCGTAGGTTACAGGCCAGATTTCGAGCGCTGTTGTACCTGATGTTGAACAACCGTTTTCGTCGGTTACGGTGTAGATTAAATCAAATTTTCCAGCCACTGTGCCTTCAAAAACAGGATCTTCAATATCCGTAGCATTTAAATAAGCTGCGCCGTTACCAGTCCAGCTATGTATATAATCTCCGGTTCCTCCCGCCGGATTTCCGTTTAGCGAAATGGTGTTGCCTTCGCAAACTGCACCTTCACTTGCAGTAAGATCCGAAACGAGTTGTTCGGGCTCAGTTAAACTAAATATCGTGTCATAAGTACATCCGTCGATATCAGTAACTTTTATGTTATAGTTACCTGCCGGAATATCAATAAGATCTTCTGTTGTTTCTCCGTTACTCCAAATAAAATCATACGATGCAGCGGGTGTTATATTTAGATTTATTGAACCTAAATCTCCAAAACAAAGAATTGAATCGATATCGTGAAGCACTTCGAAAGGCTTTTCCAGATGGACAAAAATGCTTAGCGTATCCAAACAAAGGAGTGAATCGGCAACAACAACGGTGTAAAGCATATCTCCTGCAAGATTGCCAATGTCTTCCGTGGAAGCAAAAACACCGGTTTCATCGCTCCATTCATAACGGTAAGGTTCACCTATGGTATAAGGCGTTCCCCCACGCACAGTTAAATCAACCGATCCGGGAAATGTGCCCAAACATTTGGCATCGATACTGTCGGCTGAAAGTGCCAATGGTTCAGGCTCGGTGATTATTACTGAATCCTTTGCGACACACTTGTGTTCATCAGTTACTGTTACCAGATATTTGCCTGCCATTAAGTTCACGGCTGTCGGCGATGTTTGTACCGGTTCGGTATTCCATAAATAGAAATAACTACCTGTTCCGCCCGAAACCTTTACATGTGCTGTTCCGTTATCGCCGCCAAAACAGCTAACGTTATCAAACCGGTCGATATCAGCCAGCAGTTCATCGGGTTGGGTTATTTCAACGGAATCAATCACTTCACATCTCTGTTCGTCTGTTACCTTCCATTTGTACCAACCGGCAGACAACCCTGAAATGGTATCGCTGGAAGCATTCGTATGTGTTACTCTAAATCCGTCGGGCCCTGTCCATTCAAACCGGAACGGTGCATTTCCCGATACAAACAGAATGATATTACCTGAATTATCGTTGTAACATTGCAAATGATGGGGGAAAGGTGTTACTTCCGGATTACTGAATTCAATTTCCACGGTATCCCTTGCCGGAATACATGTTCCGTTGTCCGCAAGTCCGTAAGCTGTTATCACCAGGCTGACAACTAACGATCTCTTATCTGTTTCACCCGGAATATAAAGCGGATTCACCTGTGTGTTGTCATCAAAAGTACCATCACCCAACGTCGACCATTCCAGCCGTTTGAAAAATTCTGCCTGTGCTTCGTATAATGAAATCGTATCGGCGGTACACACATTCTGGTCATTTCCGGCAAAGGCAAAGGGTGGATCAAATACTTTTACAAAGCCGGCTTCAATGGTATCGCAATCGTGAGGGCTGGTCTGGATATTTGTAATCAGGTATGTTCCCGGAACCGTCCAGGTTATATCGGTTTGACTTCCGTATTCGGTTGTTCCCGAAGAATTATCCCGGAACGGGATTCCTGCCGAGGTGAAAGTTGTATCACTATCATTCATTCATGACAATCCATTTATAGGTTGATTCCTGCTCGCCTATCATGGTATATGTTCGAATATTGTCCACGCATAATGAGTCGATGACATAGTTTTCCTGCCCGACTAAGTCATTCAGGCGGGCCTGTGCTGCCAGCCTGGCAACAAAAAACATCAGAACCAATATGTACATCAACTTTTTCATTTTTTATTTCGACTAATCAATTTTTAGATTCATGTCTATATAACCGCATCGTTTGGGTGGGACACAATACTCATGGAGCGGCGCTCCGTTGTATGCAACATTGCCCCGTTGAACCACGGAGGTGCGCCCGGTGTTATGCGACCTCACCCCGTTTGGCCACGGAGCTGTGCTCCGTGCTATCAGACGTCGCCCCGTTGGGGCTTTTTTTAATATGTCTTGTTTTTCATGAATCATAATTCAAACATTTTTTTATTCACTTATTTTCGCGTTTAAACATTCTTAACTGCCAACTGCGACT